>NZ_JAVHXT010000007.1 GCF_031119335.1 Pedobacter sp. | reverse complement strand
AATTTTATTAATTTATGAAAAAACTTCTACAGAGTTTGTTCATTTTGCTATTCGTGGCCACTACGGCTATGGCGCAAAACAGGACAATTACTGGTACGGTTACCTCTAAGGAGGATGGATTACCATTGCCAGGAGTGAGTGTAAAAGTAAGGGGGACTAATGTTGGGGTTTCTACAGGTGCAAATGGTAGATTCTCTTTATCAGTTCCATCTGGTGCAACGGCTCTTGAGTTCAGCTCTTTGGGTTTTAGACCACAATCAATCACTATCGGATCTTCAAATGTTGTAAATGCATCATTAGATGCAGATGCGACTACACTTTCTGATGTTGTAATCACAGGCTATGGTGTTCAAAAGAAAAAAGATGTTCTAGGCGCTACGTCAAGTATCGCTGCTAGAGATATCGAAAACAGGCCCATTGCATCTTTGGATAAAGCAATGCAGGGTAGGGCTGCAGGTGTTGTTGTTCAAGCAAACAATGGTATACCGGGTGGTGCTATTAATGTGAGGATTAGAGGTACAGGTTCGATTCAAGCAGGAACTCAGCCTTTGTATGTAGTTGATGGGGTTCAATTAAACACAAGAAATGATGCTTCGTTTACGCAATCGAATCCGTTGGCGTTTTTAAACACCAACGATATCGAATCTATCGACATTTTAAAAGATGCTGCTTCTGCTGCAATTTACGGTGCGCAAGCAGCAAATGGTGTGGTAATTATCACTACTAAAAAAGGTAAGGCTGGAAAAACTAAATTTAACTTCAACGCCTACGGTGGTGCAGCATCTCCGTTAAAAAAATTAGATGTGCTTAATACGCAAGATTATGTGACTTTGCGTGCTGAGGCGTGGAACAATCAGTATTTAGATGGTTATGAAGCTAACAAGCAATACGTTCTTGGTACAGAAATGAGGATACCAAATGGAGCTACTTTAACGCCTGCACAGATAGCGGAACTACGCACTTATAACTGGCAAGATGAAGTTTTCCAAAATGGAGTTATCCAAAACTATGAGTTGTCTGCAAGTGGGGGTAACGATAAAACTACATTCTATATCTCGGGTTCTTACAACGCAAGTGAGGCTGCTGTTAAAAAAGTAGACTTTAAGCGTGGATCTTTAAAATTAGATTTAAATCATAAGGCTACAGAGAGATTGAATATTGGTGCATCTATCAACTTATCTTCATTTGCGCAAGCTATTCCATTTTCAACAGATGGATCATTCTTAGGAAATCCAGCTTTTTCGGCATCTTTAATGATCCCTTCTAATCAAATTAGAAATGACGATGGTTCATATTTTGGTTTACTAGGTTCTGGACAAGTATTTCCAGGTATCTTAAATCAAAATATTGTTGCTGTTAATGATTACAATTCTGGTCAGCAAAAAAGTAATTTTGTAGTCGGAAATGTTAACGCGTCCTATTTAATTACTGATGGGTTAAGATTTGTTTCTTATTACGGTTTAGATTACAGAGCAGTACAAGGTAAGAGCTACAGAGATCCAAGAACAAATGATGGCTATGCAAGAAAAGGTTTAGGGCAGGTAGAAAGTATTTGGAATACTAACTTTCTTACTACTCAAACCTTAAATTACGATAAATCACTTAACAAACATAACATAAATGCTTTGTTAGGATTTGAATATAAATCTGAAATCCAAGAAGGCTTAAACGCTGCTGCAGATGGTTTTCCATCTCCTCAATTTACCTTCCTAAATTCAGCGGCGAATCCATTATCTACTGGTGAATTCCAATCAGAATTTAGAAGAATTTCGACTTTTGCTAGAGCTTCTTATAACTATGACAATAAATACTACGCAAGTGTAATTGCTCGTATGGACGGTTCTTCTAGATTTGGATCTAATAATCAATTTGGTTTTTTCCCGTCAGTTCAAGTTGGATGGAGTATTTCTGAAGAAGACTTCTTGAAAAGCTCTAATTTGATCTCTCTTTTAAAATTAAAGGCAGGCTACGGAACGACAGGTAATGACCAAATTGCAAATTTCGCTTCTAGAGGTCTTTATGGGTCTGGTGCAGTTTATAATGGATCATCAGGCATTACACCTACGCAACTTCCAAATCCAGATTTAAAATGGGAAAAGAACGAAACTATCAACGTTGGTTTAGATTTTGGCTTCTGGAAAAATAGAATTTCAGGTTCGGTAGAGGTTTACAATAGACTAAGTAATAACCTATTGTTAGATCAACCAGTACAATGGACTTCTGGTTACGGAGCTTTTACTTCTAATATTGGTCAATTGCAAAATAGAGGTATTGAGGTAGAATTGAAGTCTGATAACTTTAGATCTAGTGAGCCAGATGGTTTTAACTGGACATCTACCTTTATTTTTGCATATAATAGAAATAAGGTTAAAAAGTTGTATAGCGGTTTACAAGTTCTTCCTTCTGACCAATCTATTCGTGTTGGACATTCTATCGGAACTATTTTTACACAAAAATATGCCGGGGTAAATCCAGCAACTGGGCGTCCAATGTTTTACGATATTAACGACAATATCACATATTCGCCGGTATTAGCAGATAGAAGAATAATTGGTGATACTCAACCAGAATATACAGGTGGTTTTAATAACTTATTTCAATATAAGGGATTTGAATTAGACTTTATGTTCCAATATGAATATGGAAGAATTCAGAGTGATGGTCAATTAAGCTTTTTATTAGAAAATGGAAACAGAGCATTCAATACGCTTCAAGAAGCTTTTGACAATAGGTGGACTACTCCAGGTCAAATTACTACTTATCCAAGACCTTATAATAATGGTGTAGAGCCAGGAGGGATAAATCATGCAAGTGGTTCAAGCAGACTGTTCTTTAAAACTGATTACATTAGATTAAGAAGCATTACATTTGCTTATAACCTTCCAAAAACTTTAGCAAATAAATTGAAATTGAATAATGTTAGAGTTTATGCTCAAGGAACAAACTTATTTACCTATGACGATTACATGGGTTACGATCCTGAGTGGTTTAGTGCTTCTACAGGTATCATCCCTCAAGCTAAGAACTATACATTTGGTTTACAGGTAGGATTTTAAAAGAAAAATGAATATGAATAAGTTAAAAATATATTTTTCTATAGCTGTTCTTGGTGCTATGTCTTTCACAGGATGTAAAGAAGCGATAGAAACTACTGCAAGACAGTCTATTGATATTGAGACTGCATTGAATTCTAAAGAGAATGTCAATGCAGCTATTATTTCTGTTTATGCTAAACTTAAGTCTGCCAGAGTTTATGGTAGAGATTTAATCGCTTTTCCAGAAGCGCTAGCGGATAATGGTAGGTTCACCAATAGGTCAGGTAGATTTGCTAATGAGGCTAGGAATATTCCTTTGGCTCATTTTGCAGATTGGCAAAACTTATATTACGGAATTAATGAGGCTAATCTAATTTTAGATGCAATACCTTCATTGAATGTTACTCCAGCAGTTACTACCGCAGAAAGAAATGCATGGGAAGGTCAAGTTCAATTTTTAAGGGCTTTATTTTATTTTGAACTGGTAAGACAATATGCTTATGACCCAGGAGCAGTTGTGCCATCGCAAGATAGAGGAGGTGTTCCTATTATAACTAAGGGAGTTAAAACTTTACAAGATGCAGTTTTAACACTTCCTACTAGAGCACCAATAGCCGATGTTTATGCTTTGATTTATAAAGACTTAAAAGATGCAGAAGCAAAATTGGGAAATATTGGTCTATCTCCTGCGCTTGCAACAAAGCAAGCAGCACAAGGTTTGTTAGCTAGAGCTGCTCTTTACAATAAAGATTACGCTACTGCAAAAACATATGCAGATTTAGTTATTGCAAGCCAAGGCTCTAAATTACTTACTCCTAGCCAATATGTAAATGGTTGGAGAAATAAGGTTAATCCAGAGTCTTTATTTGAAGTTACGTTTACTATTAATGCTGAAAATATTGGCGTTAATGAATCGTTGCAAACTTCTTTCACTACTTTAGTAGTTGCTGGCAATAGAGCGCAAACAGGTGGTTTTGGTGATTTAGTTCCAACTAATACTTTACTAGCTGATTTAGGCATTACCGTTTCTGCAAATGGCGGTGCTGCTGCTGCAATTACTGCTAGAAATTCAGACGTGCGTAATTTGTTATTTGAGTTGGGTACAGCTGGTCGTGGTGCTCCTTTCGTAGAATGTACGAAGTATTTGGGTAAAAACGGATTTATCAATTTGGATAATGCTGTAGTTTTAAGAGTTGCGGAAATGTTCCTAGTAAGAGCAGAAGCTCAGTCAACTACTGGCTCGCCTGTTTTTGATGAGGCAGCAGCTAGGACAGATCTAATTAGAATAAAGCAGAATAGGTATACTGATTATGCGACTAGTGCACAAGCCATTACAGATGCTGCTTTGACAGGTACTTCGTTGCAAAATGAGATTCTTAAGCAACGCCGTATCGAGTTCGCATTTGAGGGACATAGATTTTTTGACTTGAAGCGATTAGGTAAGAATATTACAAAAACTCCTCATTATACAGATCTACTTTTTACTGACTATAGGATATTACCAAATATTCCTGCTAGAGAGGTAGATGGTAATCCAGATCGTTTAAAACAAAATTTTGGGTATTAAAAAAGTAAAGAAATGAAGAAAATATATATAGTACTTATAGCTCTTGCTACAGTATTAACTTCTTGCATAAAAAATGAGGATATAGTTGTAACAAATTCGGTATTAGAATTTGACGCGGCTTCATACAATGCAAAAGCCTTAAACAAGAACTATCCAGTTCTAAACCGTGTTCCTGGATATGGTAGACAAGTTTTTACAGCAACATCAATTGGTGGTTTACCTGCTGATCCTAACATTACCAGAGCTTCTGGAACAATTACTTTCAGGGTTAACTTGGTTGGTCCTCATGTTTCAACAGCTACAGAGGTAAAATATCGCGTAGTACCTGGTGAAACGTACGCTGGTTCTATAGCTGGTTTGGCTACCGCGGCTGATGCGGAGGCTGCTGTACAAGGTACGGACTATACTACTTCAGGTACTTTAACAATTCCAGCTAATTCTAGCTTTGGACTTTTAACAATTAATATTGTAAATCCAGGAGTAGCTTTGGCAAAAGAAAAGTTGATTGTACTTGAATTGAGTCCAGGCAGCATTAATCCTAATCCAAATTATTTTAGAATTGGGGTTGTAATTAATAAAGGATAATCCTATATTTATATGTAATGGGTGGTTAAACAACCACCCATTTTTATTTAATTACATTATGAAATATTTGTTGTCAATTGTTTTTGTTTTCGCGTCTATGACTTCATTTTCGCAAAATGATGTGGCAGATGCTAACGGCAAACCCTTTATTAAGAATTCGGTAGAGGTTTACGTGGGGAATCCATACTATACTACTTCCTTCAACAAAGGAAAGGTAAAACTAGCAAGTGGTAAATCGTTTGACAATTACGAATTGAAACTTGATGAGGTAAATAATCAAGTAATTTATAAAGGTGCTGATGGTAGAGATTATTCTTTTGTAGAAGAAGTTATCGCTTTTGACTTTAATCTAGATAATAAGAACTTATCTTTCATCAAAGCAGGAAAAGACAAGGCCTATTACCAGGTTTTACTAAATGGAAAAAACACTCTGTTAAAACGAAATGTGAAAAGTATTGCAGAGCGAAAACAGTATAGTTCTGCTACGACAGAAAAATTTATTCAGAGCAGAGTAAACTACGCTCTGTCTATAGATGATAAGTTCATAGAATTATCCGATAATAAACACTTATTGGAAACATTTTCCAACAATGAAAAAGCTCTTAATTTTATAAAAACCAACAAAGTTTCGGTTAAAA
This sequence comes from Pedobacter sp., assembly GCF_031119335.1. Taxonomy (GTDB): domain Bacteria; phylum Bacteroidota; class Bacteroidia; order Sphingobacteriales; family Sphingobacteriaceae; genus Pedobacter. The sequence continues at coordinate 210,936 of NZ_JAVHXT010000007.1, read as the reverse complement.
AAGAAGAGAGTTTAATTAAGTTGGTAACTTACGTGAATACGCTATAGGGTTACTTCTTATCCAAACTATATTTTCCCGGCCCGATAAAAATCAAGCTGACGAACACAATGCCAACCTCCATGGCATGAGAAGCGCCCATAATACCTTCGCCTTTGCCAAAGTGAACTGAACAAGGGTGGCTATCATCATTGTAAAAACTAATAACATATTTACCGGACGGAAGAATAAACCCAGCAACAGTAGGAAACCTCCTAATCCTTCTATAATAGCCATAAAGTCCAAAAAGCCGGAAAAATCAACATAACTATTATTGGCTTTAATATAGCTACCTACCTAGCCATAAAAACTAGCTATCGGCTATAGGTTAAAAGATAACAGAAAAGATAGCAAATCAATTCAAAAACACACTATTCAACAACATCTGCTTTCCACTCTCCCAAAAATTCCTAAAAATTAAGCCCGTAGCGAAATACAAAACCTGTCCCTTGCCGATTTCTTGTGCGCCATACAGCATACCCGAAGAAATTTTGCTTTTCACCTTTGCGCCTGCAACGCCCGCAACATAACTATCTGCTTTAAGTGAGCCTAAGTTGTAGCCGTTTTCTAAGGGCTCATAGATGTTGGCATCCGTTTTTAAGGTGAAGTAATATTTGCCAATGCCAAAACTTAAAGGATGTGTTTGATCTAGATACACTTTGTAAATGGCGCCTGGAATGGTATTGCTGAAATCATCATGATCTCTGGAAGTGTATTGCTGCGCATTTTTTGCCTCGGTAGCTTTAGGTTCTTCTTTTCGTTTGATTTGATACGGCTTCTTACCAACAAAGGCAGCAATGGCATCTTCTAATAATATCAATTTGCCTCCTGCAGTAACCCATGGCGTCAATTGATCTGCCAGTTTATCATTGTAATAGCCATCGGGCACGAGCAAGGTATTTACCTTATTGATGTCTAGATTAGCTACAGAGCTCACGTTGATCATCGATATAGGATATTTTAATTCCTGCTCGAAGAAATGCCAAATTTCTCCTAACGACTGCGACGACACTTCCGAGCCACTTAATACGGCTACTTTAGGTCTGCCCAATAATCTGTATACGGAAGAGCCAAAATCTTTCCCTTTTTCTACGTAGCCAGAGTTCAGCGTTTTAAAATCTGCATTTAGGTTAGCAAGCAGTTTTTCTAATTGAGCTTGGAAATTAGGCTTTCGTTTTTCATTTTCTGCTCTGTATATCAATAAAGTGCCCGCTTTGTAAGTAATGCCGCCAATTGTAAAGGCCTGTTCTGCCAATCTTACCTTAACTTCTTGCTGTTGCAAAGCCATTAGCACTTTGGCATCTTCCATCCCATTCCATGACAATATCCATGCGTAAGGTTTGGCTGTATGAAACGCATTTCTTTTCGGCTCTTCTATAAAGGAATGCGTACCCAACAAAATTTCCTTTACGGCATAGGCATTTAATCCATAAGCATAAGGCAATGCCCAAGCGGTGATATCGTAAGTATTAGAATCGGCAACGAATGTTTGCGGTTCAAAGAGGATATTGGCCAGCACACCGTGTTTCTGCGCAACGCTGATCACCATATCGTTACGCTCTAACTTAAATTGTTCTACTTTTTGGCTTTCGTAATTGTAGCCGTTTAGTGTGCGTTCTACCTTTTCAGCACCAAAGGCAAAGCCGATTTTATTCTTTGTGAGCAGCTCTGCTAACTTTCTTAATCTTGAAATATTTTGCGCTTTAACCACATAACTTTTATAGGTGGTTGCAGGCGTTAGGCTCTGCTCAAAAAACTTTCTAAACTCTAGCACCAGTTTCTCTGCATGAGCCGACGCCACTTCTATGGTAGACATCGAGGTGGTAAAATGGTGCGAAATACGATCTTTCAACGTCAACGTATCGCCGCTTGCAGTCACCACTGCCAATCCAGCCCTGCCGCTCCCAGCTTGCTCGTAGGTCATACCAATGGCACCGTTATATAGCGGATAGGTATCACCATAAGATGGATAGAGCAAATCGAAGCGTTCTTTTGTAAAATACTGCCAGCCGTTCTCATCAAAGTACTTCGCATTGTTTCTGCCCACTACCACCTGAAACTCCCGCTGCCAAGGCGTCACCGCTTGATGTATCGGCTCTGCCGCAGGTGCAAAATAATAAGGTTCATTATAACCTTGCTCGTGAAAATCGACATGAATCTGTGGCAACCATTGGTGATATTGTTTTAACCTTTGTTCGCTTTCTATTTGCGTTTGCCAAGCCCAATCGCGGTTCAAATCAAAATAGTAATGGTTTGTTCTGCCTCCTGGCCAAGGCTCGTAATGCTCTCTACTTGTAGGATCTGGATTTGGCATCGTTCCTGCCACACTATTATAAAAGTTCACATAACGTTCTCTCCCATCTGGATTTAAGCAAGGATCAATGATCACCACAGTATTCTTTAGCCATTGCTTAATCTTTTCATCCTTCGCTTCTACCAACGTATAAAGTACTTTCATTGCCGTTTCGGTAGAGTTAGCCTCGTTACCATGAACATTGTAGCTCAACCACACAATTGCTGGCTGTTTAGCGGCTTTTATTGTTTTATCATTGTTAGAGATGGCGATATTGTTGTTTCTAATCTGCTCCAAACTTTCCATATTCGAAGCATCAGAAACTACAGCAAAAAGTAACTCCCTGCCCTCATAAGTTGTACCGTAAGATTGCAATTTAACGTTTTTCGCCTTGCTGGATACATCCTTAAAATAGTCGACTACCTTTTGATGCGATGAAAAATGTGTACCCAGCTCATAACCCAAAAACTCATCCGGACTTGGAACTTGTGCGAATAAAGGCCAGGCAAAAACTCCCAACCACAATATTAGTAACGTTCTTTTCATACATCGCTGTTAAAAGCCACAGATACACAGATTTGATTTCAATAAAAAAGAGCAAGATAACTCTGCGACAAAAAATATTTGTGTATCTGTGGCTACATCAATAATACTAAAAGAATATTTGATTTCACCTAAGCATTCGTAATTTTACAAAGCATATTTTTAAACCAAAGCAATGACCAACATCGAACAGCTTTATCAGCATTACCTCAAACACCCTCTTATTTGCACAGATACCCGATCTATCACTGAGGGTTGCTTGTTTTTTGCCTTAAAGGGCGATAAGTTCGATGCCAACCAATTTGCGGAAAAAGCGGTGGAAGCTGGCGCTGCGTTTGCGATTATCGATAATCCAGATTTTGCCAAGGGCGATAAGTTTATGCTGGTAGATGATGTGCTTGAAACCTTACAAGAACTAGCGAAACATCATAGAAAGCAACTAAACATCCCTGTAATTGGCCTAACGGGTAGTAATGGCAAAACCACGACCAAAGAGCTGATTAGGGCCGTGCTAGCCGAGCATTTTAGCGTATTTGCCACCAAAGGCAACCTCAACAACCACATTGGTGTGCCTTTGTCTATTTTAAGCATAGCTGATACTGTAGAAATTGCCGTGATAGAAATGGGCGCCAACCATCAAAAAGAGATTGAGCTGTTGAGCAGCATTTCAAAACCTACCCACGGACTGATTAGCAACGTGGGAATGGCACATTTAGAGGGTTTTGGTGGTTTTGAAGGTGTAAAGAAAGGCAAAGCAGAACTCTATGCCTATTTGAGCGAAAGCAACGGTTATGCCTTCTTAAATGCGGCCAACAAAGATTTAACTGAAATGGTTATGAAAGCCAGCGTTACAAACGTTGTTCGCTATAATGTGGCCGAAGAAGGTGTGGTACAAGGAGTACTGAAAAACAGCGATCCTTTAATAGAATTTGAATGGAGCTACAATGGAGAAACGCATGAAGCAAAGGCAAATTTAACCGGCACTTATAACTTCGAAAATATATTGGCGGCCATCAGCATTGGTTGTTTCTTCGGCTTAAGTGCTGATGAAATTAACAAAGGTTTGGCAGATTACTTCCCTACCAATAACCGTTCGCAACTTACTAAAACAGAAAAAAACACTGTGATTTGCGATTTCTATAATGCCAACCCTAGCAGTATGGCTGCAGCAATCACCAATTTGAGTAGCTTAAGTGCTGCAAATAAGATTGCCATTTTGGGTGATATGTTCGAGTTAGGCGATGAATCTGCTGTCCAGCACCAGCGCATTATCGAGTTTGCTGTTAAAAATGAAATTGGCACCTTAATTTTCGTCGGTCATCATTTCTATAATGCCAAAGGCGATGTTGATGCCCACTTTTTCGCTACACCAAGCGAAGCTTCGGCATTCATCCAAACACAAGACTGGAAAGATTCGCTTATTCTTTTGAAAGGTAGTAGAGGAATGGCGCTAGAGCAGTTGCTTCCGCTTTTATAGCCCCTCTCTGCCTTCGGCATCTATTGATGATTTTATACATTTGTATTTTGGCATCAATGAGCTGCGTTTCACTTCGGTTCTCCCTAAAAGGGAGAGAAAAGGACTATTAGCGATAATACAGAGATACGATTAACCAGTTTCAACAATTAACCGATTAACCAAAAACAAATCAATTTCCCATATTCTGCAAGGCCTGTCTCAAATCCTTCTTGATATCTTCTGGCGTATTGGCGCTGGCCAACATCGCATTCGCAGTCTCTTTAAATTTATCGGTTTGCTTAGTTTTAATGTAGATAATCGCTTTTACGAAATCTTTAAGGTAAGCCAAATCAGCTTCTTTTGCAGGTACAGGAATGGCATTGAACTTTTCCAAATAGGAATCTAACTTCCCTTCTTCGAACAAGGTTGGGCCAAAACCCATCATGGCATTGCACACATGCTGATAACCAACTTTTGTTGGATTATCTATTATTTCACTAAACGCCGCCAAAGCTGGCTCTATTTCTTTATTCTCTAAGAAATACTGCGTTTTAAAATAATTGAAGACAAAGAACGATCGCTCTGGAACATATTTATCTAGGATACTTTTGATAGCTTCGAAATCAATTTCATCAGTTACCTGAACTTCTTCTGAAAGTGCAAATTGGATCGCCAAGCTTACCAAGCGTTCTTCAAAGTCATCATCGGTATACTTGCCTACTCTTAACACTTTACTTTTGTTATTTTTAAAGTAAGCTAAATCTTTTTCTTTTGGTAAAACGAAAGCATAGTTCATCAAAAGATCTATCAAATCAGCATCGCCTAAAATATCTGGCTTTGCCGCTATAAAATCCTTACTGATGTAACCAAAATCCTCGTCTTGAAGTTCTACTGCTTGTTTTGCAAATTTCAAAAACTGTGCATTCGTCAGCTTTGCTACACTCTTTTTAAGTGTGTAGTACTGTGTCTCTGGATTTTTTGCGGTTTTAGCCAAGGTTAGAAATTCGTTTGCCGCCACAAAACCTACCGCTTTATGCAGCATTACCCCATCTGGATTAATAAAAACTAGGTTTGGATAAGCTGAAACGTAGTAGCGATCTGCCAGCATTGCGCCTTCGCCCTTTTCCATATCGTACTTAACGTTGATGAAATTGGCGTTATAAAAATCGGCCACCGCCTGATTGGTATAGGTTTCTGCATCCATCTGTTTACACGGACCACACCAAGTTGCATAGGCATCCAAAAAGATGATCTTATTCTCCTTTTTCGCTTTCTCCAACACCGATGTCCAGGTTGGGTTTTCTAAAAACTTGATTTCGGCTGCTTTGGCACCAAAGGCTATCGTTAACAAACACAAGGCAAATAATATCTTTTTCATATAATCAATCAGTTTTCCAGTTAGCGGTTTGCAGTTAACCACCGAACAATTTACAATTTTAACCACAAAGGCACCAAGAGCACAAAGTTTTTCTTGATTAGCGAGACAATTAAGCCTATTGCGTCATTGCGAGGAATATCCCAATTAACCAGTTAAACGATTAACCAATTAACCTAAATTACTTCACTTCAATCCCCACATCGCTTACGCCTACCAACGGATTATCTCGCATATTTTGCTCTATTTCTATGCTGTACTTCCCGGTATCCGCAAAGCGATGATTTTTAAGCAAAGGAAAGGTGTAGGTGTACAAATCTCCAGAGCCTTTTCCTAACCAAACGCCATCTTCTTTAGCTACTTTAAACTGATAGCGTATTCTTTTACGGCTTTTGGCATCTTTCATTGTTGCCAAAACGTACAAATTCGAAAATCTGTATTCGGTATTGATACGCAGCTTAAAATTCACCTGATAAGACTTGGTCGCATCTTCAATATCAAACTCTGCTTTTGCCGAATTGGCATATAGCCAGCGGTTATTCTCCATACTTTGATTGGTATCAACTACAGTATCGAAATTGCAGGAAGAGAAAGTAAACAAAAGACAGAAGAAGGCGAAGAGTTTTAGCGACTTTCTAGCATAAAAGATTGCTTCTCCGAATTGTCGGAGCAGGCTGTTGTTCCTCCTCGCAATGACGTAGAAAGGAAGATCCTTGCGCTTTGCTTCCTCAAACACTTGGAATTCATTAAACACAACCTTATTCTCCATTTGGTTTTGGTCCTTGGTCTTTATTCCGTTCTCCTTGTTCCCTATTCTTATTGCGGTTTTTATTCCTATTTCTGTTGTTACGTTTTTGCTCTGTATTTCCACCCTCTGCCTGCGGTGTTTGCGGACCTTTAGGCGCATTGTCGTTAGCTTTAGCCTCTACAGGTTTTTGTTGTGGTCGCTGGTTTTGTTGCGGTTTGTTATTTTCCTGTCTAGGCTGATTTCTCTGGTTTTGATCTTGCTGAGGTCTATCTTGAGCTTTCTGTTGTTGTGGCCTATTTTGGTTTTGCTGTTTGTCTCTATTTTTAAAACTAGCTTGTCCGTTTCTGTTGCCACTGTTCTCTTTATCACCCCCTGGATTAGGCTGAGATCTATTTCTATCACGTTCTCCACGCTCTCCGCGATCTCTATCATTTCTGTTGTTGTTATTACGGTTACGGTTGTTTCTGTTTCGGTTCTTATCGTCTAAACGTGTTAAACTGTCCTGACCAACCACATTCTCGTAATCATGAACTTTCTCAACCACGGTAGTAGTTTTCAATTCTACGGCTTCATCTTTCAAGTTACTTGGTTTTTCGCCACGTTTATTCATTGCCATGATTTCTTTCACACGGTCAACTTTTAGGGGAATCCAATCTTCTTGATTAGCATAGCTGAACCACATCAGTTTTTTGAAGATATCTGTTTTCTGATGACGGGCAACACCAACCTCAGTTTGTAGTGATTCGATACGATCGGGAATATCCTTCAAAGCATCTAAATAAGTGTCTAGCTCGTAGTTTAAGCAGCACTTTAGCTTACCGCACTGGCCGGCAAGTTTTAGGGTGTTTAATGATAAATTTTGGTAACGAGCCGCAGCAGTAGAAACCGTTTTGAAGTTAGTTAGCCACGTAGAGCAGCACAATTCGCGACCACAAGAACCAATACCACCCAAACGACCCGCCTCCTGGCGCATCCCGATTTGGCGCATTTCGATACGAATACGGAAAGATTCTGCCATTTTTTTGATCAGCTCCCTAAAATCTACCCTACCTTCTGCAGTATAAAAGAAAGTCGCTTTCGTTCTATCACCTTGGTAATCTACATCGCTAATTTTCATGGAAAGCTTCAAATCTAAAGCTAGCGTACGTGCTTTGTGCATGGTTTCCCACTCCAGCCCTTTTGCTATTTTCCATTTTTCTACATCAGCCTCTGTAGCTTTTCTGTAAACCTTGCGGGTAACCTGATCTATCGGTGTTTTTCTGCGTTTCAATTGCGTACGCACCAATTCGCCAGTTAACGATACGTGACCAATATCGTAGCCACCAGTAGCACCTTCAACAGCAATTAGCTCACCTATTTCCAAATAGATATCATCGTTATTTACAAAAAACTCCTTTCTAGAGCCTTTAAATTTAACTTCGATAATTGGAAAAGATCTATAATTTGATGGCATATCTAAATTAGACAACCAGTCGTGTACTTCCATTTTTTGGCAGCCTCCAGTAAGGCAAGAGCCGTTACTTTTGCAGCCAGCGGGGGCGCAACCACCTCCCGTCGAGCAACTTCCACATCCCATATTACGTGTATATATATTGAGTCCCTTTCGGGAGCGTTTTAAATTTTATAATTTTTACCAGTTGTAAAGATACATCTAAAAACAGAATTTTCGGATTCGCATTACGTTCGATATGGTAATGTGCCTTTTCCAACTCGTTAATAAGCGCCTCTACCATAGCCATATTTAGCACAGCTGATAATTTTTTTGCCACTTCTAAGTGCTGAGGAGGCAGTTTTACCAAGGCTTGGGCACCACTGAGAATTAAACCACATTCGCGTAAAAAATTGATACCGTATTTGATGTAATTCTTCTGATTTTCCCTGCCCCAGCTTGCTGCAGTTTCGGTAAAAGCCATCATATCTGGCACTTTATTACTGTAGGCCATACGCAGCCACTCCGAAAAATAGCCTGCGTTGTTATTTACTTGATCTGCTAGTAAAGCATTGGCTTCAATCAAATTTCCATCGGCCAAAAAACTGTATTCTTCTGCCTGATGTGCCGACAAATTCGCTTTGTCCATCAAATATTGTTTCACTACCTCATCTGCCAGTTTAGGAATTTTAACTATTTGCGTACGCGACAAAATAGTGGTTAAAATTTGTTCCTGATTTTGGGCTATGAGAATGAACAAGGTGTTTGCAGGTGGTTCCTCGATAATTTTAAGCAAAGCATTGCCTTCTCGATCTAAATATTCGGGCAACCACATAATTAAAACCTTAGTCTCGGCCTCGAATGCTTTGTAGCTTAATTTCTTGATGATATCATGTGCTTCGGCAATGTTAATGTTGGCCTGTTTGTTATCCGCACTTAGTTTAGAACGCCAAATATCCAAATCGAAGTAAGGATTTTCTAGCACCATGTTACGCCATTCTTCCAACACATCAGTGGCTATTTTCACATCTTTCGATGCAAAAAAAGGATAGGAAAAATGTAAATCTGGGTGGATTAAACGCTCGTATTTACGACAAGACGAACACTCGCCGCAGCTATCCTCGGGTGTTTTTTGTTCGCAGTTGATGTATTGAGCATAGGCAATAGCGAGCGGCACAGCGCCACTTCCGGCAGGTGAAAGAAAGAGTTGCGCATGGCTCACCCTATTCTCTGCAACGGTTTGTAATAAGTGTTGCTTTACGCTGTCTTGTCCAATAATCTCTTTAAACTGCATTGGTGCAAAATAAGAAATTGATGCGAGATTTGGCAATGATTGGAGGAGAGAATGATGAATGATAAGCGGAAACGTTCGCTAATAGTCGCTTTTTGCGTATTCTTTCATGTGTGATTCATATGTTGCTTTTGTGTGTTTCATTTGTCATTCTTTTGCCGACCATGTATGATGGTGGTTGAAAACAGGCATTGCAGCAAGTGTTGCTTCTTGTCCAATAATCTCTTTAAAAGTGCATTGGCGTAAATAAGAAATAGATTATATACTTTCTCTAGCACAGAAAAACACTGCTTTACCTATATTTTCAATAGATCATTAGCATTTAATTTATTTCTATCTTTGTAATAGAATCATCCTAATATGCTAAAACACAGTGGTCTTATTTTTTTGATGTTCTTTGGCCTAGCACTAAATGCTCAAAGCACCAATGAAAAACAGATAAAAGAATATCTTAAAAAGTCAAGAAATTATAACATAGAATATAATTACTTGAAGGCGTTGGAGTTTTCCAAACTAGCCTATGATCTTTCAAAGAAAGATAATAATAAACTTCTGATTGCAGAAAGTGCTTACAAAATGGCTGCTTCAGCATCTTACTTAGGTTTGTCTGAACAGGCATTGCAATACGCAGAGGAAGCAAAACAAAATTGCCCCGATGACGATGTGCAATTAAAGGCTATCATCCTTGAAGTGTACGCATCTACTTATGATAAGCTTGGTATGCGTTCCGAATCGCTAAAAATGTACCACGAGTGTGCAAAACTTATCGCTTCTCTATCTCCAAAAAACAGATCAGATTCGTTAAATCTCGCTTCAGCCTATTATAATATAGCAGATCATTATACCGGGAAAAGCGCTAAAATTGGTGCAAAGTTTATAAAACTGGCAGACGAAATTTTAATCTTACTGCCCGAAGATCAAATGTCGATACAGCTTTCCTATTTCAGTTATTATAGATCAAAACACCTATTGGAAGCTGGAGAAAGTAAAAAAGCATATGCAGAAATGAAAAGTGCGGAAAGTTTATTAGATAAATACAAAAATCCCGTAAAGCACATGGTGTATATGGGTTACGCAAAATATTATGCCCAACAAAAAAAATATAAAGAAGCCTTAAAATATTACTTAGAAACAGTGCGGATTATGGAAGAGAATTCCATTCAGGAGCAAAGCTTTTCAGATATAGACAAGTTGATTTCAGATACATATACTGCACTCGGAAATGAAGAAAAGGCAAATATACACCTTAAAAAGCAAGCAGATTTTGATAAAAAAATAACCGAAAAACAAAAAAACGCGACAGATTCGGCAATCAAAATATTGATGAAAGATAAAGAAGAAGAACATTGGTCAAAGCAAAAAAAATTAATCCTTTCTTTAATATTTGCCGGAATTATACTTACTGTGCTTGCTTTTCTCTATATAAAAAACCAAAATAAAACTGAAAAATTTAAGACATCACTTGAAGAAAAAGAAGAAGTGGTGCAGGAACTTACTCAAAAAGTTAACGAATCTTTTGACGAGGTAGTAAAATTAGCAAAAGAAAACTCACCTAAGTTTTGGCCTCGTTTTCAAGAAGTCTATCCAAGTTTTTTAGGGAAAATGTTAATTCTTAGTGCTAAGCTCACCACTGCCGAACTTACCATAGCAGCTCATATTTATTTAGGCTTTACCACAAAGGAAATTTCAACTTATACCTTTAGGTCTCCAAAAACAGTAGAAACTATACGTTATAATTTGAGGAAAAAGATGGAACTTCCTTCGGATGATAATCTTACTGTGTGGTTAAGAAACTACGTCAATAGTAAAACATGATTAATTGTCTGCTTAAAATTTCTTCATAATTAATTGGTAAAGTTTTACACTTATTGAATTAGCACAAAACACAGACAGGTCATTTCTTATTGTCTCAGATTTACCAATCTATATGCAATCACTTGGCGTAATTCAATAAGCTTTCAATAAATCTATCATATTTCAACCATTTTAGGTGTTATTTAGAAAATATGGAGCAAATTTTCTCCATATTAATCTAATATTTCTGAGTTTTTGTAGTTAAAGTGGCGATTTTGCATATTTTTGCGCCGAGAATATGAAGATACCGTCCGAGAAATAGAATTTACCTACCAAAAATGAAAAACATTTATATTAACCTCCTCACCCTACTTGTATTTTTCTCTTTTTTTTGTAACGATGCATTAGCACAATGCACAGGTTGCTCTATAACGGGCCCAACAAGTGGCAATTTTACTTTTACCAGCAATGAAACCGTTTGCTTCTCTAGTAATGCTACTCTAGGAGATGTTGCTTTTCAAAACAATAGTAAGATATGCGTTGCACCGGGTGTAACCTTAACCATACAAAACAACGTTAATACTTCAAGCGGACAAAACATTACCTTTGAGATTGGTGGAACGCTCATATTCAATCAGTCCATTTCCATTCATGCTAATTTATTGGCAAATATCCAAAGCGGTGGTGTTTTAAGAGCTGGAAGCGGAGGAAATAATTTTGAGTTCAATGGGCAAACCAACACTTTAAATAATCAAGGTACAATACAGGTTGGGGTATTAGGATTTCAAAACTCGAACGCCACTAATATTATAGACAACCATGGCACACTAACGATAAATTCAAATATCAATGTTGCTGGAAACACCACCTTTAGAAACTGGAGCCTAATAAACGTTGGCTCTAGTTTTAATAGTAGTTCTGCCACCAAATATATCAATTGTGGTACATTTAATTCTAACAACGGCTATAACTTAAATGGCGGTACGGTAATCAACACCGGTACCTTTAACGTTACCTCTGGGCAAATAGATATAGGTAATAACGGAAAGCTGGAGAATTACGGAACACTTTACAGCGAAGGCACAATCAACGGTACAGGCACTTCTACGTTTTATAACGAAGGGCTAGCCAAGTTGAACAACCTTCAGCCTAACGGCGCAGTCATAAAAGGCCCAACCTCAAACACTAAGCTTGGGTATATTTACATCAAAAACTCAATTAACCCTAATGGTGCAAAAGTGGGGCCCAACCTCGACTTTACGAGATACACAAGTTATAATCCAGATGTTGCAGCCAGTTCCGGTTCCCAAGGCCAGTCGCAGATATTTAATTCGGCACCAGTATTTGTAAATGCAGCAGGCAGTACCGTGGCAAGTGCGGCATTGGCAAATGTTAGTTTTGCCTGTACAAGCTGTGCTGCACCGCAGGTAACTAATATTGGGCTTTGTGCTAATGTCGACGGCACATTGCCGCCACAAGCAAACGACGACACCTATAGCATAACCGCAGGCAGCAGCGCAGCAACAAGTGTTCTAAGTAATGATTTTGCTGTTTTTAACGGTGCGGCTGCTACCACTTCCAATGTTACGCTAAATCAAGTTTCTAGTACCAATTCGGGAGTTTCGGTTAATGCTTCGGGTATTGTTTCTGTTGCTGCGAGCGTACCTGCAGGAACATATACATTGGTTTACAGTATTTGTAGCACTGCCAGTACTTCGAGCTGTGATAATGCAACCGTAACTATAACCGTTATTGGGGGTTGTACCAATCCACCAGCTACGGGAACACCAGACAACTATACCCAGATAGGGATTTCGGATTTGGCGGGCTTTGGCAACGGGTGGCCTAAAAATGTACCTAACGGTTTTATAGCTATAGAATCTAAAGACAAAGGCTTTGTAATTACTAGGGTAGTGAATACTGCCACAATTGCTTCGCCAATAGAAGGAATGCTAATTTACGACAACTCGGCAGGCTGTGTAAAGCTCTATAACGGCACTACATGGAAATGCTTAGAAAAGAATTGTAACGTAAATTAAAAGTACATCAACAATATTGCGGAGCGGTTTTATAGCCAAGGCACAAACTAAATTAAAACGAACACAGTAAGCAGACCGCCAAATAAGCGATGTTGCTATGCAGAACTTTCTTTAACTAGACCTGATGGCAGCGGAAACCCCGCAGGCAAGTGCAGCGCATCCGAGGAGTTGTAGCGTACAGCAGGACGGACATTAATTGAAAAACAGGTATTGCTCTTCTAAAAATCAACTATTCGAACTAGTTGTAGGTTAAACCCAAAAGGAAAATCGTATGCCGATAACTATCGGGACTATTTGTTATCTTTGCGGCTCAAAATTCGATTACAAAAATGTTAAGAACAACTACTTGCGGTGCTTTGAGCCTTGAAAATTTAGGCGAAAATGTCACTTTGTGCGGCTGGATGCAGAACTCTAGGGATTTGGGCGGAATGACTTTTATCGATATCCGCGATCGTTATGGTATTACCCAATTGGTATTTAACATGAACGATAATGCCGATTTGTGCCAGCAAGCCCGTGAACTTGGTCGCGAATTTGTGATTAAAGTGAGCGGTTTAGTGGTTGAGCGCACCAATAAAAATAAAGACATCCCGACTGGAGATATCGAAATTAAGGTTACTACCTTAGAAATTTTGAATGCTGCTAAATTACCTCCTTTTCTAATTGCGGATGAAACCGATGGTGGCGACGATTTGCGCATGAAATATCGTTACTTGGATTTGCGCCGTAACCCGGTGCGTAATAACATGGTTTTGCGTCACAGAATGGCACAATCGGTACGTAGGTATTTAGATGGATTGGATTTTATTGAGGTAGAAACGCCTGTGTTGATTAAATCTACGCCAGAAGGTGCCCGCGATTTTGTGGTGCCTAGTCGTATGAATGCTGGCGAGTTTTATGCTTTGCCGCAATCACCACAAACCTTTAAGCAGTTATTGATGGTTTCTGGTTTCGACAGGTATTTCCAAATTGTGAAGTGCTTTAGAGACGAGGATTTACGTGCAGATAGACAGCCTGAGTTTACGCAAATTGACTGCGAGATGTCGTTTGTGGAGCAAGAGGATATCTTGAACACTTTTGAGGGCCTAATTAGAACTTTGTTCAAAGAAATTAAGGGTATTGATTTACCAGAAGTACCTCGTATGCAATACAGCGATGCGATGCGTTTATATGGTTCTGATAAGCCAGATACTCGTTTCGAAATGCTTTTTGTAGAGCTAAACGATATTGTAAAAGGTAAGGATTTTGCAGTTTTTGATAACGCAGAATTAGTGGTGGGTATTAACGCTAAGGGTTGTGCGCATTATACTCGTAAGCAGTTAGATGAACTGACTGATTTCGTGAAGCGTCCGCAAATTGGAGCTACTGGTTTAATTTACCTACGTCACAACGAAGATGGTTCGCTAAAATCATCGGTAGATAAGTTTTATAACGAGGATGAATTGAAAAAATGGTCGGCAGCGTTGCAAACTGAGCCAGGCGATTTAGTATTAGTTTTAGCGGGTGCAGTAAAAGAGAAAGTGCAAAAGCAAATGAACGAGTTGCGTTTAGAAATGGGTTCTCGTTTAGGATTACGCGATAAAAATAAGTTCTCGGCACTTTGGGTATTAGATTTCCCGCTTTTAGAATGGGATGAGGAAAGTGAGCGTTATCATGCCATGCACCATCCGTTTACTTCGCCGAAACCAGAGGATATTGCATTGCTAGATACCAAACCTGGAGAAGTGAGAGCAAATGCTTACGATATGGTATTGAACGGCACTGAAATTGGTGGTGGTTCTATCCGTATCCACGATAAAGAAACACAAGCTTTAATGTTTAAGCATTTAGGCTTCAGCGATGAAGAGGCTCAAAAACAATTCGGTTTCTTATTAGATGCCTTTGAATATGGCGCTCCGCCGCATGGTGGTTTGGCCTTCGGTTTTGATAGGTTGGTATCATTATTTGCTGGCTTAGATACGATTAGAGACGTGATTGCTTTCCCTAAAAATAACTCGGGCAGAGATGTAATGATTGATAGCCCTAGCACCATTGATGATAAGCAGTTGAAGGAATTGAAGATTAGTGCGGTTGGTTAGCAATTAGCAGTTTTCAGTTAACAGCTCAACAAAGCATAAAAACAGGAGCCTCGATTTACGTCGGGGCTTTGTTTTATAAACATTAAGGAGTTAGGAAGGATTAAGTTAGGCTCGTCGTTGCGAGGCACGAAGCAATCTTTCATGCATTTGGCACCGACGATAAAGATTGCTTCACCCCCTCTCAAAATCCTTACGCTTCAGTTCGCAATGACGAACATCAACACGGAACTACAACAAAAAAGCCTAGTCAATTTCTTAACTAAGCTTCATTTCTTAATTGTTTGAAAACCTTACGCGAGTATCATTTCAATATGTGGAATATCATCTTCCAGATACTCCTCGCTATCTTTTACAAAGCCAAAGCCTTCATAAAATTTCTTTAAATACAACTGCGCTCCAATCCGGATTGGGCGCTTGCCATGGGTTTCGTAAACTTTTTCGATACTCTTTTCCATTAAGGTAATACCTGCGCCAATGCCTCTATACCTAGAATTGCTCAAAACACGGCCAATGCTCGCTTCTACGAATGAAACTCCCGGCGGAACTATTCTTGTGTAGGCAGCTAAATTATCGCCATCCCAAGCCATTAAATGGTGGCATTTTAAATCTTTGCCATCTACGTCTTGATAGTTACAATGTTGCTCTACTACGAAAACCTCACTTCTTAATTTCAAAATGGTATAAAGTTCCTCTTTTGAAAGTTCTGCAAATGATTTGTAAGTCCAGGTTAATATTGGCGTTGACATAATTTGAATTAGTAAATGAGTAATTCACGAAATGATTAAATACCCGCTGATGCCGCGGATAAAAAAACACAGATTTTCGCTGAAACTATATCTGCGAAAATCTGCGTACAAATCTATTAAATCTGCGAGAAAATCGACAGCATGAATGAGTTAACTAACAGATTTCTCCTCATACTTCGTCGAAATGACGTAGTGGTTAAGCCAAGTTTCTACCAGCGTTTACAATACCGTAAACTGTTCTAATGGCTAATTTCTCGTAAGCTTGTTGTTTCTCCTTAGTTAACTCACTTTGCAACTTATCTAAAGCAAAATGTTGAATTAATACTAAAGGCAAAATGATTTTCTCACGCACAGCGATAGATTTCTTCTCTACTGGATAGTTTTCCATCAAAGTTTCGTGACCAGTCAACTTTAACAACATTGATTTAGAAAGTTCGAACTCATCATGTAATTGTTTCCAAAACGAACCGAACTGTTTATCGTTAGCTAAGTAAGCAGTAATCTCGAAATCAGACTTACTCATAGACATGATACAGTTATCTACAATCGTTTTAAAATAACCCGATTGATGATAGGTCTTTTGTACTTGCTCCCAATTGCCCAAATCTTCTTGCGTTTTCAAAGCTGTACCAACTCCGTAAAAACCAGGTACATTCTGCTTCAATTGGCTCCACGAAGTTACAAAACCAATGGCTCGCAAATCATCAAGCTTTAATTTAGTTCCAGCATTTCTTTTAACTGGTCTACTGCTAATTGTAATTTTAGAAAGCAAACTTAACGGCGATAATTTTTCTAAATATTCTAAGAACAATGGGTCGTTACGCAAATCGATATAAGCATCATAACTATCCTTCGCCATTTTGTTAAGGATATCGAAATTCTCCTTATCCAATAAAACATTATGTCTGCCTTTAACACCGGAAGAAATACCTGCGTTAATTAACTGTTCAATGTTAAACGCAGCACTATCCACAGAACCATATTGAGAACTGATGGTTTGCCCCTGAACCGTTAACTGAATATTTTTATTGGCAATTTCCTTACCCATTGAAGCATAGAAACGATGTGTTTTACCGCCTCCACGAGCAGGTGGACCACCCCTGCCATCAAAAAATGCCAACTGAATGTTGTGTTCTTCCGCAACTTTGGTTAATGCCACTTTTGCGGTAAATATCGACCAATTGGCCATTAAATAACCACCATCTTTAGTACTGTCAGAAAAACCTAACATGATATGCTGTTTTCCGCCCCTTAAAGCTAAATGCTTTTTGTAGAACGGATGCGTGTACAACTTCTCCATAATTTCGCCAGCACCAGTTAAATCATTAACGGTCTCGAATAAAGGCACAAAATCGATGGTTAAATCTTCCGCTTCCCAACCATTCCAAAGGAAAAGCTCCATTAATTGCAAAATATCACTTGCTTGCTGGCAGTTACTGATAATAAAACGGTGACAAGCCTCTTCTCCATTTTTTTGTTGGATATCCTTAATCTCAGATATCGTCTGCAAAGCATCTTTAATCAAATTATCTTGCTCGTCAGTATAAATGATTTTTGCCGTTCTAAATGAAATTGCTTTAAGTTTTTCCCCTTCCGACAATTCATCATAGTTTTCACTATACAATGAATTAATTGGTTTTTGGCTCCTACAATATTGATGCACACTTCTTAAAACTCGGCTATCTTGTCTGATATCTAATGAAGCGAAATGACAACGATAAAGTTCTACTTTCCTTAAAAGATCTTGTACAATGCTAACAAATAAACCATCATGGTCTTTATTCAAAGTATCAACAATATCATTTAAGTTTTTGATGATATAATCTGCGATATCTTTCTCTTCTACAGACTTGTTAAATGCATTTTCATAAAATACTTCTTGTAGCAAATTGATGCTATCTTCCACCCCTCTAAAAGTGATACGTCTTTTGATATTTCTAAAATCACGATAGTAACATCTGAACAAAATTTGGCGCAACATCTTAGAAACTTCCAAAGTGGTTTGCGCTTTCACGTTAGGATTTCCATCCCTATCGCCACCTGGCCAAAAACCTAGTTCGATTACTTTCTTAGGGTCTATGTGGTACTCACTTAATAACTGGTTCAATCCGGTTTGGATATTAGCGGCAGCAAAATAGAATACATTTTCTAAGTACCAAGCTAAGCTTAAAGCCTCATCTACAGGTGTCGGTGATTTTTTATTGAAGAAAGGTGTTTTACCCAATTGCTGCAATAATTGGTTAATCGTAGTGAAATCGTTGGTTTTAATTGCCGCAGTTAAATCGTTAATTATACCCAAAACCGGACCTGGGTAAAACTGCGTTGGATGCGCTGTTAGCACTAATCTCAAAGAGAATTCCTCTATTAGCTTGTCGATTTTTTCATGCAAATTAGCATCATCATTTGCTTTAAGGAATAACGCCCTTAAAGAACTTTGCTCATCACTCGTGTTCAATTTGGTAAACGAGGCGTCCTCGACAGCGTCAAATAATACCACCTGACGTTCGATATATTGAATAAATCTGAACAAAAGGTCCACCACACTGTTTTCGTCCTTATCGTGAACATATTTTTCGAAAAACTTTTCAATTAGTTCGCTCGGCTTCTCGTGGTTCTTAATACCTTCTTCACAGCTCTTAAAAAAAAGAGGCAAAAGTGTACCTGTATCTTTAATTTTATAAAACGGAAGCGTTAGAAACAAACTGTTGTACAATTCGAAACGAGAAATAACCTCGTTATTGAAATAGTATTCGCGTTGGCTGGGTTGATTTAATTGCATCCCGAAAAATAAGTTATATTTTCTTGTTACAAAAATAAAAATGGATTTTAACGAGTATTTTAGTAGACTTAAACTTCAGAAACTGTTTAAAAATGGAATAAATATTTGACCGGTTGAGTTTTTCGATAAATCGGAACAAGTTCAAGGACACCAAACTCTAGCGGGTCGCCATGGAGGGGTGTCCCCACCCGTCTAAGTATTTATTTTCATCGAAATTTAAACAGTTTCTCAAATTACATAATCGATTTGATTCTTTAATAAATAATCGCTACCTTGTACCTATGAAAGGTTAAACATATTAAATCTTTTAAAAGCATTACAGATCTTATTTTAAGTTTTGTAAAAATTGTTAATTTTTTGGGAAAAACGTCCCGACTTAAACGTCGGGACGTTTTATTTTAAACTCACGCCAAACTTTTCACAACCTACAGATTTAGCACTTTTGGGAATGCTTTTCCCCACATAGGGCATTCATGTTCACTCGCAAAAAGCTCATTTAGCCCCATTAGATGCCAAAAAAGTTCAGTTTTCAACTAAAACTAGCTATTAAGCAGGTAAAAACCCCCGATTAAAGGTACAATTACTCCTTTTGGCTCTGTCTTTGCCAAATAGAAAGAAATTTTAACTGAATCAGATGTCGTTGATCAATGCTATCCAACAATATTTAGAGCTAATTTCATCGTATCCCTTTGTACTCCAGGTGGCGTTGTATTTTATCTTTTTTAACAGCATTACTGCTATTACTTTTGTGGCATCTATCTATTTAATTCGCGGAAGAAAAGACAAAGAAGAAAAAATTGAAGAAGAGCTGTATCCATTGCAGAGAAAATTTGTGACAGAAAGGCTGGCAAACGAAGAAATTTTGATTAGCGAAAACATCCTAAACGATTACACAGAGGAAATAGGAAAGCTCAACAATAAGACATACGCCCCGTTGATTACCGCTGTCGAAGATCTCATTAAAACTGACGCAGGTATCATCGAAAATAAGAATTATCGCAACATCATTAAAGGACTTAAAATCGAGGAATATTTGATTAAAAAGCTAGATTTTTCTAATACTAGAGAACGCTTGAGAACTTTTCAATCTTTATCGATATTGGATTTGACAGTACCTGATTCTTCTATTTTACCCCATACCTACAGTAAAAACCCATTCCTTAGAAAGGAGTCTAGAAGCTCTTATCTAGCTATCAGTAACCACGATCCTTTTAAATTCTTTGATCAGCAAGACAACAATCTTAATTTTTGGGATCAAATTAACTTGTTAGAGCAGCTAGAAGCTCACCATAAACATAACTTACCTAATTTTAGCAAGTGGATTCTCTACTCAAAAAACAATTCGCAACTATCATTTATTATCAAAGCGGTAGCCTATTTCAACCAAAGTATTTCTGTGCCTTCATTGATCAACCTTATCGATACCGAAGATCACGAAATTAGAAAGGAAGCGATTATTGCACTAGGTGAAATGCGAGTATTCGAGGTAGAAGACAAGCTAAAAACAATTTATTATCACCAACCAGTAATTTGCCAAAATGCCATCATCGAAGCTATTCTATCTATCAACTCTGGCAATTCTTTGGACTTTTTAAAGTCTATTTACACTGGAGCGAACAATCTGGACACCAAAAAATTGATTGCAGAAGTAATTTACAAATACAGTACCGATGGCAAGATATACATCGAAAATTTATACACCAATGAAACAGGTTTCAACCGATTAATTATTGAGCATATCAAAAACCCTCTAATTCCTTCTAGGCTAAAATCTGCAAGAAAAAATTTGAGAAGACCAACTACCCAAATTGAAGAACAATACAATCACAACAATTTAAATTTTTCAATATAGTTTAGCTAGTCGTCACCACCCGTAACATGGACTCCACCGCCTTTAGTTTATTTGAATATTTCGTCTTTTTCTATGCGTCTTCGCTGTTCCTATCTTACTCGGTATTAGGCGTACTTTCTTTTATCAATATCATCCGGTACAAAACGTATAGCTCAAAATTAGACGATAAATTTTTGCTCAATTCACCACTTACACCTGGTATTTCTATTGTTGCGCCAGCATATAACGAAGAGAAAACAATCATCGTTAACGTAAAATCGCTCTTGACGTTAAATTATCCATTATTTGAAGTAATTATTGTTAACGATGGTAGTAAAGACAAAACCCTAGAGCTGCTAATTGAAGAGTTTGAATTGGTAGAAACGCCTTACGCTTACGTAGAAAGAATTAAAACCAAACCTTTCAAGCGTATTTTCAAATCTACCAACCCAAAATACAGTATTTTAACTATCGTAGACAAAGTTAACGGTGGAACCAAGGCTGATGCTTCAAATGCGGGCATCAATGCTTCGCAATATCCTTACTTTTTATGCACTGATGTAGATTGTATCTTACACCGAAATACCATGCTTAGGATGATTAAACCCATCCTTAACTCAAAAGTAGATACGATTGCTGTAGGCGCTACGCTTAGGATGTCGAACAGTTGTGATGTGGAAGATGGTACAATTACCCGAGTTAGACCGCCAAGAGCATTAATTCCACGCTTCCAGGAACTGGAATACCTTAGGGCCTATCTATTTGGAAAAATGGGTTGGGGATTGGTCAACTGTGTACCCAACATTTCTGGAGGATTGGGGCTTTTCAATACAGAAATTGCCATTAACTCGGGCGGTTATAGCGGCGAGTCGCACGCTGAAGACATGGACCTAACCACAAAAATGGCGGCCTTCATGATCAATAATAAGCGCAAGTACCACATCGACTACATTCCTATTTCTTGCTGCTGGACAGAAGGACCACCCAATATTCAAATCTTATCAAGACAGCGTGTAAGATGGGCAACTGGTCTGGCCCAAATCTTTGTTGTACATCGTAAAATTTTATTTAATCCACGCTATGGGCGTTTAGGCATGGTTGTTTTTCCTTTCATGTTCCTTTACGAATTTTTAGCACCAATTATTGAGATATTTGGTTTAGCATGGTTCATTTTACTCATCTTAAAGGGTGATGTGAATTGGAATGCGGCCATGTATATCTTCCTTTATTCATATTCATTTGCAATTACGATAGGAACATTAGTAATTTTATACGATAATTTTATTCAACGTCAATATAAAACGCTCTACGAAACTTTCAAGTTGTGGATCCTCATATTCGTTGAATCCTTCATCTACCACCCATTATTGGCTTTTTTCTCTGCAAAGGGATATTTCAACTACTTCACATCTCGCGAAGTAAAATGGGGCACTATGACAAGACAAGGGGTTAAAACAGTGAAAAAGGCAAGTTAATGAAGATCAATTTACACCGTACGTTTAAATATTTTGTGATGAGCACAATTTTCCTTTTGCTCATTAGCAATCTATCGGCTCAAGATTCATCTGACGAGTACTTCACTATGGCCAGAGTTGCAGGTTCCAAGGGTAATTTTGCAAAAGCAGCTACTTATGCCGAAAAGGGACTTAAAAAGTCACCGTTAGACATGGATATCAAAGAGTATCTGGGTAAGTGCTACATGGAGCTTGGACAGCTTGATAAAGCTCGCTTTACCTTATTGGAGGTACTGAAAGAAAGTCCTAGACGTGTTGACGCTAGACACTACCTGATTAACATTGAAACCCAAACCAAAAGATACTACAGTGCCGTTTGCTACGCTAATGAATTATTAGAAATTACCCCGTATAGCAAAGGGCTTTGGTTGAGAAAAATACAGCTTTATAGCTTAATGCAGAATTATGTAGAAGCAAACAGATCTGCCAAAAGATTATATCAAATTTTCCCTGAGGACAATGAAATTAAATCACTATACAACAACATTTTAAGAGAAGAAGTTACTCGCTTAAACAAAAGTAAAGACCTGCCTTCAAGCGTAGATCAGTTTGAGAAAATTATTGAGATTGCGCCAACAGACCCAGAGGGATATTTAAATCTGATTAACGCTTATACCAAGATGGGAAATTACTCTGCAGCACTTTCTATTGCCGATAGAGGTTTACAAGCGATCCCGTTTCATCAAGGTATTTTAGATAAGAAAATTGGGCTTTTGGATGAAACTCACGAGTATCAAAAAGCAATTGCAGTAATTGAAGAGCGCATGAGAAAAGGAGAAAGTGCGCACTATAAGCAGGTGCTAAACTACATGGTATCGAAAGCCGCTAGGTTTTACAAAAACTCAGATCCTTATGTGCTTTACTCTCGTATTTACGACCAAAACCCTAAAGACAGCGAAGCATTCGATTACCTTTTAAGCACATCTATATCAAGAGGTTACTTTACACAAGCTGAAGAACTGATTAACAAATCATTAAAGTCTAACCCCAACTCTAAAGATCTGTTGGCTAAACAACTTTATGTGTACGAAGCGCAGAAAGATTGGGAGCGTGCTGGAAATAGCATTGAGCGATTGAATACGCTTTATCCAAACGATGCGGATGTAAAAGAAAAATATCGCAATTGGACCTACCAGAAGGCAAAACTAGATTATAACGATCAGAACTACAAAGAGGCTTTATGGGGTTTCCTAAAAGTTTCGCAAACGCCAGAATACAAAAAGTATGCTGCACAGTATATTTTCGCCATCCACAATAACCAAAAAGCGTACGCTGATGCTTTAAAAACCATCAATACTTTAGTTGCTGATTATCCGCAAGAAAATCAATACATCCTTAATAAAATTGATTTATTGATGGCGATGAACGACTTTGAAAGTGCTTATAACTTGGCCAAGGAACAGCAAAGTAAAAATATTGATAAACCAGAATTTGCACACATGTATGCAACGGCTTCGCTGGGCTATATCCGTGATTTGAATAAAAAAGAGGATTTCGAAAAGGTGAAAACCATTGCCAACGAACTGTTATTGAGCGACCCGCAGCAAGTAGAAGCCTATAATTACGGAATTGGTGCTAGAGTAGCGATGAAACAATACGATGAAGCTATTGCGTTTATCCAATCAAAAACCTTTCAGATTGCACAACCGAAAGAATTTAAGCTAAAGTTAGCGGGTGTTTATGCCGAAGCTGGAAAGCACGAAAATGCAACTGCTTTGTTAAAGGAACTGCACCAAGAATATCCTTTTAACGACAGCATTAAAAATACTTTGGTAGAAGAAATGTTGGTGTATGCAAAAACATTGGACGACAGCAGCAATTTCGCTAAGAGCAAGGAAATTTATGGCGAAATTAGAACCGTAGATCCTAAAAATACCACTGCTGCAATTAAGCTAACCAATATTTTAATTGAACAAGGTGATTTAGCTAGATCGATGCAGATTGTTGATTCTACCTTGCTTTACAACAAAGATTATCCAGATTTACTATATCAAAAAGGTTTGATATTTGAGAAAATGGGCGATTTTAAATTGGCAAGGGAGTATCATCACAAATTTATGAAGCCTTTGGAAAAACCACAGGAACATAAAGACCGACTAGATTATCTGGAAAGCAAAGAGTTGAAAAACCAAGTGAATGTAAGTTACTTGAACACCACATCCGACTCGACGATTTTAAATACTTCGATTGCGAGTTTAGAGTATTTGAGGGACTTAAACAAGAATAACAAGCTGGTGATTAGAGGTAATTACGCCGGTCGAAAAACCGGGGCATCAGGACAGGCAGAAGTAGATTGGTACCACACCTTTAATAACAAAGCAAGTTTTCTTGCCAATGTGGGCGTGGCCAATGCCTTTTTTCCAAAACAAAAGGTCGCTTTCTCGTATTTTCAGCCTTTTGCAAAGGTATGGCAGGCAGAAATTGGCGCACGTTACGCCCGTATGCTCGATAACACTAGCTTTACAACAGGAGCAATTGGTATAGAGCGCACCTTTAATAATGTGTGGTTTAATGCTAAGGCTTTAATTATGACAGATGGACAGAACTTGTTTAATACCGTTTTTGCCCAATCTAGGTTTTTCATGAAAAACGAGCGAAATTATGTGGCTACAATGGCATCTATTGGTACAGTACCCGAAGACCAAAGATTACTTTTTCAAACGAATACCTTTACCAATTACATGAATACAATGGTGGGTGCAGGATATTACCATTTTATTAACGCAAAAACCTCTTTTGGCCTACAAGGTAATTGGTACAACTTTAAAGTTGCCGAAAATGCTTATGTAAACCAATACAATCTCTTTTTAACGCTTAGAACTAAGTTTTAAATCGTCGAAATGCAAACTAGAGCAAGTTTATTAGTTGTTATTGTGCTTTTGTTGATGAGCTCATGTGCCAAATCGAACGATTTTGTGATTTACAAAAGGGGCGAAATAAAGCCTGTTGTTTATTATCCGAATGGTGCTAAGACTGTAGCAGATGAATTTGTAAGCTTGTTTAGAAAGCTTGGGGAGGATTTGAGTTTGAGCAATCAGTCGCCAAGAATAGAAAAGCCATACATCAGTCTAAAAATTGATGCAAAAATAGACGGTTTTAAGCTTCAACAAACACAAAACGGATTATTGATTAGTGCTGGCACAGAAAAGGCACTGAAACAAGCCATCTACCACTTTTTCGGCAACTACACCAACCTTAATCAATTCATAGCTAACACGGCAAATTTAAATCAAGAAGCAATTGCTGTTCCATTGGGTTTAGATTATACCTCAGACAGTCCATTTTCGTATAAAGAGCCATATTTCGCGGAAAACTTTGACCAGCAGTTTAGGCTTTGGAACAACACCAACACCCTAGAAGAAAGTTGGGCGCTTTGGGGACACAACATTGGAAAGCTGATTAAGGTAACGCCTAAAATGTACGCTATAGTTGATGGTGAGCCAAATGAAGAACAGCTGAACTTTTCTAGCGTAGACCTACAAAAAGCCCTAGAAAGGGCAATTGAGGAGAAGCTACAGAACGAACCTAGCATCAATAAGTTCATGATCATGCCTTATGATAACGATTTGGTGTGTAACTGTGAATTGTGTTTAAAAGAAGGAAACAGCAGAACCAATGCTAGTCCGGCAGTATTTGCACTGATTGACAGATTAGCCGCTAAATTTCCAAAGGCAAGTTTTTATAGTACTGCTTATGTAAGCACCGAAAAGGCACCTCAAAAGCCTGCAAGGGAAAATGTTGGGGTGATGATTAGCACGATGTCTTTTCCAAAAGGAATTGTAATAGAGCGCTCAAATAAGGCACAACAGATCAGTCAATACTTTAAGAGCTGGCAAAATATTACCAAAAACATCTATTTGTGGGATTACGCCATTAATTTCGATAATTACTTTGAGTTCTACCCCACGGCAAGCACTGCACAAAGAAACCTTCAGTTTTATATCAAAAACGGTGTAAACGGCATATTTATGCATGGAAGCGATGAGGGTTCGTTTGCGGCTTTCGGCAACCTGAAAAGCTACCTCTATGCACAAATGTTAAGCAACCCAGATGCAGACCTTAAAAAGCACATCAATTTGTTCTTAGAAAACACCTATCCCACCGTCGGAAAAGAGCTGGCGACCTACTATATCAGCATAGAAGAACAAGCCTTAAAAAGCAATAAAACATTTGATATATATGGAGGCACTAAATTAGCTGTAAATAAATACCTTAAATACGATGAATTAGACAAAATATTTAAAATAATTTTAGCCAAAAAACCGAAAGTTCCTAATAAGGAATATAACCTTTTATTGATGTCTTTTGTGTTTCAAAAACTAGAACTATTAAGGATAAATGGTTTTAAGGAAAATGGTTACGCAACCTATCAAAACCAACAAAGAAAGTTAAACCCAGAAATTCAAGCTGATTTATCTCTTTTGAAGCAACTGAGTATAACAACTGGAATTAGTCGATACAATGAAATAGGTCTAAAAATTGGGGATTACATTAACGCCTGGAATTCGAGAATAGTGAATGCGTCATATCAAAACCTTCTTTATGGCAGGCAATTAAAAGTTAATACAGACTTAGACGAAGAATACAGCGACGTAACTATGTTGAACGATGGCGCCCTAGGTTTTGAAGACTATTACAACAATTGGCTACTCAATAGTTCAGCCAAGTTAGCTATCAGTGCAAATACTGAAGGGTTGCAAAAAGCTAGTACGGTACAAATCGACTTTTTGTACGATAAGAAACATAAAATTTATCCGCCAGAAAAAGTAAGCGTTTACATCGGAGATCGTAAATTTGAAACCGTACTAGGACAAAAAACAGAGCCAGAAGCGGGTAGAAAAATAATTAGGGCAATAATTCCTGTTAAAATTAACGCAAACGATACTTCGATTAAAATAGAGATCACTAAACAAAGTCAAAAGCAAAAAAGATCGTTTGCCTGCGACGAAATTATAATAAAATAGGATGAAGATAAACGGACATACCACTTGGCAGCGCAAAAAGCTCAGCATATCCATCTATTTAAGCATGGCTATTTTTGCATTCATGACGTTATCGGGATGCTCTGCCGACACTAAACAGAATTTAACCACTGTAAAAATAGAAGATCCTGAACGCAAGTACTTCCCTATTTTACAAGGGCAACGACAAAACATCAATGTAAAGGTTTTCAATACAGGTGACCATCCCTTGAAAATCTACGAGGTATATCCATCTTGCGGCTGCACGGTTGCTAAATATCCAACAAAATTAATTCCAGTGGGCGAATATGGCACCATAGAAATGGAATATAACAGCAACAAAAACTTGGGCTATGTTGGCATTTACACCACCATTAAAACCAATACCAAAGAAGGTTCGCAAACATTCTTTTTCGAGATTAACGTGGTGCCAGATCCACACTACACGAAAGATTACGAAGAGCTTTACAACGCAGACAAGGAAGCAAACAAAAACCTGGTAAAAGAACTGGTTGATGGTGCTGCAAATCAACAAGGCTATATCACAGATCCAAAGCAAATGCGAAAATTCCAATAATGTTCTCGCAGGCAAGCGAAAGGTTTCTGAAAATTATTTATAATTTAGGTTAGAAATACCACATAGACGCATAGATTTTTGATGACCTCATTAATGTGGTAAGTTCTTTAAACCAGACCAACCAAATTTAGCCGCTTGCCATGAGAAAGATATCCTTTTCTGCCTTAGCCTTTGTTTTCAGCATTGCATTTTTACTCTTCATCGCTTTTAAACCTAAAAATCAGCAAAGCTGGATAAGGATTAACCTTTTGGGTTACCAGCCTAAATCTATTAAAGTTGCCGTTTGGGCAAGCAAGGGAACCGAAATACCAACTAGTTTTGAATTGGTAGATCAAAAAACCGGAAAAACGGTTTACACCTCTAAAAACATTAAAGCGTTTGGCGCCTATGGTCCTTTCAAAACATCGGCAAGGTTAAACTTCTCTGATTTCAAAAAAGCAGGGAACTACTACATCAAGGCAGATGGCGTGAATTCTCCCGAAGTCATCATCAATGAAGATGCTTATAAAAACACGGCTGATTTCGCCCTGCGATACATGCGCCAACAACGTTGCGGTTACAATCCGTTTTTAAAAGATAGCTGCCATACGCACGACGGTTTTGTGGTGTATGGTAAAGAAGGTGGCATTAAAGACAGCACACATTTCGATGCTGTTGGTGGTTGGCACGATGCTAGCGACTACCTCCAGTACTCTACCACTACGGCCAACGCAACCTATCATTTGTTAATGGCCTATCGGGATTTTCCAAAAGCTTTTACCGACACTAAGTTAGCAACTGGACTGGATGGCAAAAATGGTGTTCCAGATGTGGTAGATGAAGCCAAATGGGGTTTAGATTGGCTGATGAAGATGCATCCACAGCCCAATATCATGTTTAATCAACTGGCGGATGACAGGGACCATATCACTATGCGTATTCCGAAAGAAGATAGCCAATATGGAAAAGGCTTTGAACGCCCGCTGTATTTTATTGATGGCAAGCCGCAGCAACGAGGCAAATTTATGAATGATACCAAAGGCACAAGTTCTACCGCAGCTAAATTTGCAAGTGCATTTGCCTTAGGAAGTGAAGTAGTTGGTCAATTTAACCATAACTATTCAGAAGATTTGGTTATGCTCTCTAAAACCGCCTACGAATATGCACTTAAGAAAAAAGGTGTAACGCAAACTGCATCTGTAAAATCTCCTTACATCTACGCAGAAGACAATTGGGTGGATGATATGGAACTGGCATTGTCACACATACAATTCCCTCCAAAAGTATCCGACCTAACAAATCCAACTAGCAAAGCAGGTATTTCTGAACTCGATTCTGCTTTCTTTTATGCTAAACAAGAACCTATCACACCTTGGCTAATTGCCGATACCGCCAAACATTATCAATGGTATCCGTTCATCAATTTAGGGCACTACGAGTTGGCCAAACAATCGGATGGCGATAGAAAACGAGAACTGATTGATTACTACAAACAAGGCATCACTCATGTGTGGAACAGAGCCAAAAACAATGCATTTTACAGAGGTGTGCCTTTTATTTGGTGCAGCAATAATTTAACGGTTGCTTTTGCGATGCAGTGCATGTGGTATAAGCAATTAAGTGGCGACGGCACTTTTTCGGAGCTAGAGCAAGCTAACTTCGATTGGTTGTTTGGTTGCAACCCTTGGGGAACAAGTATGGTTTACGGTTTGCCGAGCTGGGGCGATACACCTACAGATCCGCATTCTGCTTTTACGCATATCGGGAAATACCCAATTGATGGAGGTTTGGTAGATGGGCCAGTTTATACCAGCATTTACAAGAATTTGATTGGTATACAACTGACTAAGCCTGATGATTACGCCGAATTTCAAAGTGATTTGGCTGTTTATCATGATGATTATGGCGATTACAGCACTAACGAGCCCACCATGGATGGCACAGCTTCTTTGGTATATTTGCTAGCGGCTTACGATAGTAGAACAGACAAAGAGTTTTCGAGTTACAAAAAGGAACAAGGCGCAATTATTAGGGGCGATACTAAAGAAAAGCAACTCGCCATTGTATTTACTGGCGATGAATATGCAGATGGTAACAAGCAAATCATTGCCGCGTTAGATAAGGAGAAAATCAAAGCATCGTTCTTTTTTACGGGTAATTTTTACAGAAACCCTGCTTTTTCATCATTCATTAAAACTGCAAAAACAAAGGGGCATTACTTAGGCGCACACTCAGATAAGCATCTACTTTATGCCGATTGGAAAAAACGAGATTCACTTTTAGTGACTAAGCAACAATTTGAGGATGATTTGGCAGCCAATTATAAGGCGATGGAACAATTCGGCATTACCAAAAAATCTGCTCCTTACTTCCTCCCTCCTTTTGAGTGGTACAACCAAACCATTAGCAACTGGACAGAGGATTTTGGATTGAAGCTCATCAATTTTACGCCAGGAACTCGTTCTACTGCAGATTATACGTATCCAGAAATGGGCAAGTCTTACAGAAGTAGTGATGAAATTTACCAGTCTATTATTGAGCATGAGAAACAGCAGGGCTTAAATGGCTTTATTCTATTGCTCCACGTTGGTACCGACCCCAGAAGAAAAGACAAGTTTTATGATAAGCTGCCCGAGCTGCTTAAATATTTGAAACAAAACGGCTACAAAGCGGTTACAGTTAACAATTTATTGAGCAATACAACCAATTAATTCCGCTTTTTAAATTAAAAAATTTAACTTTGGCGCAAAAGTTTTAAAACATGAGCAATTCAGAAAATAACAACAATTTTGATTGGGTTTGGTATGTAATCGGTATGCTAGCGTTTGTGCTTGCTTTTTCTGCAGTTACTTTACATATTGGTTATCTATTCCTTGCAGCTATCATCGGTTTAATTTTCGGTGGGGTTTTCTTAAATGTGATTGTAAGAGGAAGACAAGAGCACTAGCCTTCCATACATCTATTTCTGTAAAGCTGTAAATCAAGATACACAACCAACAAAAATATTTTGATGAAAAAATTTAGCTTTCTAATGTTCCTTTTATTAGGAACTTTTGCTGTAAAAGCACAAAACGTAACTACGGCTGTAAACTTTCCTAAGGTAGACACTAGTCCTTTAGATGTGGTTTACTACCCTTTAAACACTACCAAGTCTAAAGATGCAATAGCACCAGTGATGCGTGTTTTATATTCTCGTCCGCAGAAAAAAGGAAGAGAGATTTTTGGCGTACTTGAACAATTCGATAAAGTTTGGCGCTTTGGGGCGAATGAAAACACCGAAATACAATTCTTTAAAACCGTAACTATTGCCGGCAAAAAAATAAAAGCTGGCAGATATAGTATTTTTGCTATTCCGAGCAAGGATAAATGGACGATCATCATCAACAAACAGAATGATAAATGGGGTGCATTTACTTATGATCAACAAAACGATGTTTTAAGAACTGACGTTGTGGTGAATAAGATCGAAAAAATGATAGAAGCGTTCTCTATTACTTTCATTGATGCCCCTGAGGGTGCAAATTTGGTAGCTGCCTGGGATAACACACAAGTTTTCTTACCAATCGCGTTTAAGAAATAAGAAATTGATATTTGAGAAAAGGGAGGATGGTTATTCTCCCTTTTTTTGTGCTGTAAAATAGTGTAATAAGTCAGCCGTCATTGCGAGGTGCGGCTTGTCCCGATTGTTCTCGGAAAGCGTCCGTTAAGTAAAAGTGCCTTAACTCTAATGTTTTAACTATCAAAAACTAATCAAGTACGCTTATCTATTCGCATTCTTTTAAAACTGATGCTGAAATAAATTCAGCATGACGGGAAGGGATACGTCACCCTGAATTTATTTCAGGGTCAGTTGGCTATATTTCATCTACAGTCCAACGCCATTAATCCGAGCAAATCAATCCAAAAGCGAATGTTGTAACCTAATAAAATGTGTTAAGAAGCACGCTGCTAAAGAGACTTACTTTTTACCTGCCTTCTTCATCCCTTTTTGTAGGAAGAAATCTAAATAGATCAATAACAATACTGCGTTTAGGAATACAAATACGCTTAAAGTTGTTGTATTCATTAGCCCGTCTAACTTAGATTCTAAATTGATGCTTGGCATAGTAACCTTAAAATCTGGCGTTGCGGTAGCAATTGCATAAACCAAAATACCGAATAAAGTGACAGAAAAAAATCCGCCGATGGCGTAAATGATACGAGAATCGACCTTTGTCTTCAACTTCACCGGTGCAATTTCTTGCTGCACCTTGTCCATCACATTTCGGGTGAAAGACATTGATGGCTCGTCAATTTCAAGATGCATTTGCAATTGCTCATTTACTTCCAATAATTGATGATATAGCTGCTTAAAATTGTCGTTAGTTTCCAATTTAGCTTCTATTTCGGCTTTTTCTGCATCGTTGCAGAAACCATCAATGTAGCTCCAAAGTTGTTCCTCTTGATTCATCATATCAACTCCTTTACTTCTTCTTTTAACAAAAGTTGTAATTTTTCTTTTAATCTGTGTCGTGCCCTATGCAATTTCACTTTAATAGTGTTAGGCTCCATTACTAAAGCCTCCCCAATCTCCTCTAAACTTTGCTCTCCTTTGTAAAACAGCGTGATAATTGCCGCATCATCTGGTAACAGCATATTTATGGCTTGGTTTAAGTATTTATAGGTCGATTTTTTTTCTACTGTATTGGCATCAAAAGAGCTATCGTTGTTTGCAACCTGCAACACCTGCTCCTCATCATCAATTGATGTAGAATTAAGCTTTTTCTTTCTTAGATAAGTCATCGCTGTTGTATAAGTGATGGTGTATAGCCAAGTAGAAAACTTAGATGTTTGCTTAAAAGTTCCCAAAGCTTTGTAGGCTTTGATAAAACAATCTTGCGCAATCTCTTCCGCATCTTCCCTATTTTTCGCAAACCGCAGCGCCAAAGTAAAAACAAACCGTTGATGACGCTTCACCAACATCGCATAATTAGCCGTATTTCCAGCTAAAATGGAATTGATAAGGTCTAGATCTGTCTCTACTTGCTGCATATTTAACCTTATGACGCGAGGTGTTGGAAGGAGGTTACAGCAAATTACAAATTTTATAGATGATTTGGTTAACTGTTGAAATCGATTAACTGGTTAACTGACCTAACGCTACTATGCATTCGATTTATTTGGTTAA
The DNA here is from genome assembly GCF_031119335.1 of Pedobacter sp. GTDB lineage: Bacteria > Bacteroidota > Bacteroidia > Sphingobacteriales > Sphingobacteriaceae > Pedobacter. The sequence goes on along the minus strand of NZ_JAVHXT010000007.1, from coordinate 178,300 downwards.
TCGGTTAATTGTTGAAATCGGTTAACAGTCTTGGACGACATTGCAAATTCGATTAACCAATTAACCTGTTCAAACAGTTAACCCAATCACATTTCAACCGATTAACCGAACTTAGTGCGATACTGCTTTTAAGCCAATAATTGAGCCGATTAAAGTGAAGATAAAAAAAATGCGCCAGAAGCTAGCAGGGTCTTTGAATATGAAAATGCCCATCAACACCGTACCTACAGCGCCAATGCCTGTCCAAACTGCATAAGCTGTGCCGATTGGCAATGTTTGAGTTGCCTTAATTAATAGCAGCATACTGATAGTTAGCGACACCAAAAAGCCTACAAACCACCAAGCCGCTTCAGTTCCGGTGGTTTCTTTTACTTTTCCTAAACAAGAGGCAAATGCAACTTCAAAAAGTCCGGCAATAATTAATATAATCCAATTCATGTTTTTAATTTCTGCTGCAAAAATGAGGTGTTTGGGGCGTAATTCCTTTAACAAATGATAAAAAATTGATGCTCTAATTTGAGAATTACTTAACTCTTTGATAAGGAAACTCCATTTTTCTTTTCTTTCCGCCAATGTCTCCTTCTATCCAAGCTAAAAGCTCATCTTTTCCTTTATTCTGATAAATGATTTGTTGAGGAAAGTCATGCTGTTTGTTCTCAAAGATGAAAGTATTGTTTACTGAAGATGCCAATTTAAAATCAGTTCTTCCTTCATTGCCCTTCTCGTAACCGGTTACACAAAAACACCAAGTACCTTTTACCTTTTTCAACACGATTGTTTCAGTGAGCACACTATCGCCTTTCTCGTTGAAACGATGCGAGCTGCCGGTTAAGCTATCGCGATGTTTTTGCCAGCGCTCCATAATTTTTCCTGTTTTGGTTTTCATTTCCCATTTCCCGATTAAAAAATCGAAAGACTTAAGGGTTGTTTTTTTAGCGGAAGCATAACATATTGTGCATACCAACACAAAGATTAAGTAGATTTTTTTCATAATTCCTGTTATTCTTTTCGTCATTGCGAGGCACGAAGCAATCTTACAAATCTAATTAAACGCTTTAAGATTGCTTCGTGCCTCGCAATGACGAGTTAGTTACTTACATAATTTTCTTCAACAACTTCAATACCCACTGCTTGGCATGGTACGGCGGATAAACCAGGCTATTAAAATCGATACTGCGCTGTTTAACCACGGTGCGTTCGTGAGAAAAGTTCTTAAATCCAAAAAAACCATGACTACTGCCCATACCACTATGATTTGCCCCGCCAAATGGTAGTTTTGGGTTAGCAATATGAACCAAAACATCATTAATACAGGTGCCGCCTGCGCTGGTAGATTTAATGATCTTTTTGATGCTTTTATTGTTGTTGCTAAAAATATAAAGTGCCAATGGTTTAGATTTTCCGTTAACAAAAGCAATAGCTTCATCTATATCTAAGAAAGGAACAATGGGCAAAATAGGCCCGAAAATCTCCTCTTCCATCAACTTCGCTTCGGCTGGAACTTGCGTTAAAACCGCAGGATATATTGTCTGACTTTTCTCATCAGTTTTACCGCCCCAGTTAATTCTAGCACCTTTATCAACCGCCTCGGTAATTAAACCGCTTAACCTTTCAAAATGCTTCTTGCTAATAATTTTCCCATAAACTTCTGGGTTTACTTCTTCCTTTGCTTTGAAGTACATCTCGGTAGTGAACTTCTTGTATAGACCAACAAATTCATCCAAGCGGTCTTGATGAATGAGCACATAATCTGGAGCTATACAGGTTTGTCCGGCATTTACCAATTTACCCCAAGCAATTTTTTGGGCAGCCTTTTCTAAATCAACAGCTGCATCTACAATGGTTGGCGATTTTCCTCCTAACTCTAATGTAACCGAAGTAAGGTTTTTAGCCGCTGCACTCATCACAATTTTGCCAATTTCGGTGCTTCCCGTAAAAAAGATATGATCGAAAGGCAGTTCCAACAACTGTTTAGAAACATCTGCATTACCTTCAATACAAGCGATGTGTTCTTCCTCAAAAGTGTCCAAAATAATCTTTGCGATAACTTTACTAGTTGCCGGACTTAATTCGGATGGTTTTACCATAACGCAGTTACCCGCAGAAATGGCAGAAATTAAAGGCGATATCACCAATTGGAAAGGATAATTCCAAGGAGCAATAATTAAACAAACTCCTTTGGGCTCGTAGTAAATTCTGTTTTTTGCAAATGGGTTGCTCATCGTTTTGCCAATGCGCTTCGGCGACATCCAGCTTCGCAGGTTACTAATGGCGAAATCAATCTCACCATAAATAAAAAAAAGTTCAGTTACCGATGCCTCGAAACGACTTTTACGAAGGTCTTTATGCAAAGCAAAATAAATGTCATCTTCATTTTCCCGAATGGCATTTTTCAGCTTTCGAAGTGTGTCTATTCGTTGCAGGGCATTACTTTGTCTTAGCACATATTGATGTGCCTGCTGATTTTTAAATACGCAGCCAATTCTGTTCATAAATACCTAACAAATAGCAAGAATAATTGTTAAACTTAGATAAATTCCTTCAAAACTTTTTTATAATTACAAGCAAATTAGCATTTTGTGCCTAAACAAGACCCCGTATACGATCATGAAGAATTATCTGTTTATTTTTTCTGCTTTATTCTTTTCCTTTCAACTCAAGGCGCAGACTTTAAAACCAGATGTTTTTGTGGTTGGAAATAGTAATGCGGCAGTGGCAGCAGCAATTCAGTCGGCACAATCTAATGTGAAAACTATCCTTTTGTTGCAGGCTGGTGGTTTCGATATTGAGCCTATTGGCAAAGACTTGCATTCTGGTGTACAGGCTACCTTTCTCCAAAAAATCAAATCCTTTAAAAAACAAAATGAGAGCGTTATTGAGAGCGTTATTGATAGCATAGCTGATGTAAAGTTTGACAAGCAGACTGCAAACCAGGTACTCACACAATGGACCGATAGCATTAAGAATTTAACCGTACTTAAAAATGTGCAATGGGTAAAAGCAGATAGATCTGGAAAAGGCTGGGTATTCAAACTATCGGACGGGAGAACGATACGTCCCAAAGTTTTCGTGAATGTTGCCGACCAAAAACTAAATACAGCACTAAAAATCGATGCTTCTACAGCAAACGCTTGGCACAAATTCGACTATGATAGCACCATCTATAAAACCAGTGTAGCTGCTGGAAAACACATTGGCGGTAGTACTAATACCATTTATTCTTTGTATCAATTTTTAATGCCGACCCAAGAAAATTTGGTTTATGTAAACGATGCTTCGAGTATGTTAATGGGGCAATCGGCAGGTGCTATTGCTGCCTATGCCGGATTTTTCAACCTAAAAACCTCCGAATCAAACTTAAAACGTATACAGGGGGAGCTAATTGCCTTTAATACTAACCTGGTCCCTTTTACAGACATAGGAGTAAAAGACGCCAATTGGAAAGCTATGCAAATGGTAGGCTTAACCGGAATGTTAAAAGCAGAAGTGGTAAATGGTAAATTGCTTTTCAATGCAGAAAAATTGGTTAGCACAGCTGATATCAGCCAAACCATGAAAGACCATTTTTACAAAGCCCAAATTTGGTTTGATGATCATAAAAGTGCTATCATTACCATTGATGCTGCCTTAGATCTCATTCGATATGTTGGCAATAAAGCGCCAGAAAGCATGCGTAAAGAAGTAGAAAAGAAATGGAAAACTACGTATGCTTTTGTATCAGATTTTAATGCAGGCAGGCAGATTTCGAGACGAGAATTTGCGGTATTGCTGCAAGATTATGCACCTCCGTTTAATGTTACGATTGATAAGACTGGGAAAATTTTGAGATAAAGCCCCTCTAAATCTCCCCAAAGGGGAGACTTTTAATCTAGACGCCCAATAATTTTGTGTTCTTCGTGTCTTTGTGGTTCATTAAGTCTGTAACATTTGTTTTGCGTGTTTTTGAGAACTGCTTTTTTGCATAACTTGCAAGCACAAGCATAAACTAAGCATGAAAAAGCTATCCTTTCTATTTTTCTTATTTGCATCTGTCGCAAATGCGCAAGATTTGGCGCCCTTAACTGTTTCGAAAATAATGCGGGATCCTAAATGGATGGGTACCTCGCCAGAAAATTACCGCTGGTCGGCAGATAGTAAGTCTGTTTATTTTGATTGGAACCCCGAAAACAATGATAAAGTACAACCTTATAAGTTAACTATAGCTAATCGAAAAGTAGATAAGGCAGAAAAAGATGATGCGGAAAAAAATGCTGTCATCAACTACGTTTACAATAAAGATAAATCTTTAGGGTTGCTAGAAAAAGGTGGAGATATCTACTTAACGAATATCAAATCAAAAAAAGAAACTAGATTAACCAGTACGTTGGAAAGAGAAAGCAGTGCCAAGTTTCTGTATAATAACGATGTAGTTTACCAAAGAGCAGATAACATTTATCAGTTGAATTTGGCCACAGGCGAATTAAAACAGCTCACCAATTTTGTAAAGGGAAAATTAGAAGTTCTACCTCCATCTACACGACCAACGGGAAGACCTAATCCCACTGGAACTTCACAACAAGATCTTTGGTTAAGAAACGACCAAACAGCATTGTTCGATATCATTAAAAAGAAAAATACGGAGAGTGGAAACAGAACAACGGGAAGAGGAAGGGGTTTCGGCTTTGGAAATGATGATGTAAAGCCTAGGGTAATTAAGCCAATACATTTAGGCGATGATTTTATGGGGGGCTTAACTGTTAGTCCAGATGGGAAGTACATAAGCTACAGGTTAATTAAACAAGCTTCTGGAAATAAAAATACTATTGTTCCAAATTATGTAACCGGCTCTGGCTATACAGAAGATATCAACTCTAGGGCAAAAGTTGGAGAAGCACTATCAACCTATACAACTTACGTGTTTAATATTGAGAAAGATTCTGTGTATGCAGTAAATGTTTCGCAAATACCCGGCATTAAAGATTTACCAGATTATGCAAAAGATTACCCAAAACAATTAGAAGAGCGTACGAAAAAGAACGAAGATAGAAAAGTAAACCTCTACGCAGTTAATTGGAACGAAACAGGTTCATTTGCAGTAATAACAGGCAGAGCACAAGACAATAAAGACTTCTGGATTTTAAAGCTAGATCCATCAACTGGAAAGTTAGATTTGATTGATCGACAAAGGGATGAAGCTTGGGTTGGCGGACCTGGAATTGCTCGTGATGTAAGATGGATAGACAATCAAACATTTTATTTCCAAAGTGAGGCAACTGGCTATTCGCATCTATATACCTACAATGTAACTACAGGCGAAAAAAAGCAACTTACTTCTGGCAAATGGGAAGTACAGCAAGTACAGCTTTCGAAGGATAATAAAACATTTTTCATCAAGGCGAACAAAGAGCATCCGGGCATAACTCACTTCTATAAATTAAATGTTAATGGAGGTGAATTGGCACAAATTACTTCTATGAAAGGCGGAAATGAGGTGACACTTTCGCCGGACGAAAAATGGCTGGCTATCAATTATTCTTATATGGACAAGCCTTGGGAATTGTACATTCAGGAGAACAAACCGGGTGCAAAAGCGGTTAAAATTACCAAATCCACTTCGCCAGAGTTTGACAGCTACCAATGGCGCCAACCAGATTTAGTATCGTTCAAAAACCGTCACGGCGATGATGTATACGCAAGAGTTTATCCTTCAAAAAAACCACACCCTAATAAGCCAGCAGTAGTTTTTGTACATGGTGCAGGCTATTTGCAAAATGTGCATTACTGGTGGAGTCAATATTTCCGCGAATATATGTTCAACAACTTACTGGCGGATAATGGTTACACGGTCATTGATATCGACTATACTGCTAGCTCTGGCTACGGTCGTAATCACCGCACCGGAATTTATCGCCACATGGGTGGAAAAGATTTGACTGACCAAGTTGATGGTGTAAAGATGTTGGTAGAGAAATACGGCGTTAATCCTAAAAATGTAGGTTTATATGGCGGTTCTTACGGCGGTTTCATTACACTAATGGCATTATTTAACGAATCGGATGTTTTTAGAGCAGGCGCAGCGTTAAGGTCGGTAACGGATTGGGCTCATTACAACCATGGCTACACTTCAAATATTTTGAACGAGCCAGTGAACGATCCGAATTCGTACAAAAAAAGTTCGCCGATTTATTTTGCAGACAAGCTAAAAGGTGATTTAGTGATGCTGCATGGTATGGTTGACGTGAATGTACATTTCCAAGACATCGTTCGTTTATCACAACGTTTTATAGAACTAGGGAAAGATAATTGGGAATTAGCTGTTTATCCTGTAGAAGATCACGGTTTTGTAGAACCAAGCAGCTGGACTGACGAATATAAACGAATTTTTAAACTGTTCGAAAATACATTGAAAAAATAATTCTTGTTAGCAAGGGATATTCTATATATGTTTAAAAATATTAATAAGACAATGATGTTTAGCATTTTTAAAAAGCGATTGATTTATGTAGTCGTCTTCTTTTCTTTCCTTTCAGCTAACGTTAGTAGCGCAAGCTCCCTAACTTTTAATCAAATTAGGTTCGAAAAACCTATTAAAGATAGTGTTATCAAAATTTTGGCTATTGGCAATAGTTTCTCTGAAGATGCCATAGAGCATTACCTATATGGTTTGGCTAAAGCTGGAGGTTACAAAGTGATTATCGGCAATCTTTATATTGGCGGCGCACCATTAGATCTACATGTAAAAAATGCACAAGATGACAAAGATGTTTACGAATATAGAAAGGTAAATCTTGATGGTTCGAAGCAAAAGTTTCCCAAGACGAGTATTTCAAAAGCATTAGCAGATGAAAACTGGAATTACATCAGTTTTCAGCAGGCAAGCCCCAAATCTGGATTGTTTGAAACCTACGTAGAACCACTGCCAATATTATTCAATTATGTAAAGGAGCGTGCAAAGAACCCGAAAGTGAAATATGTGTGGCACCAAACTTGGGCTTATGCACAGAACTCAACCCACAATGGTTTTGCAAGCTATAACAAAGATCAGATGCGAATGTACAATGCCATTGCAGATGCATCGAGTAAAGTAAAAACTTTAGTGCCTATAGATATTGTAGTGCCCGCAGGTACGGCAATTCAAAATGCTCGTACTAAACTAGGTGATGTGCTAACCAGAGATGGCTACCATTTGGATTTGAATGTAGGTCGTTATACCGCAAGCTGCACTTGGTACGAAGCCATTTTCAAAAAAAATGTAGTTGGCAATCTTTATAAACCTGAGAAAGTTAGTGGCGCTGATGCATTGATTGCTCAAAAGGCAGCACGCAAAGCGACCAAAAAACCGTACAAAGTTTCAAGAATAAAATAATTTTCCGCTTATTTCTGCAATTAAAGCCGCTAAACATGCGGCTTTAATTTTTTTCTTGCGTTTTCTTGCGTTTTCAAATTGGTTTTCGTAATATTATCCTATTGAAACTTAGCTCCTTATCCCAACGGCACCAAAAGCACTTAATTGTATACGTTTTTAGTGGATTGGTTGATTTGCGCTAGGTTCTAACCAAACGAAAAACTTTAACCACTAATTAATTAAAAACGTATGAAAAAACTTTTACTATCTTTTGCTTTTTTGGCTATTGGAGTTGCTGCTTCTGCGCAGACTTTACTCCTTAACACCGATTGGTATAAATTGAGAAGAGATGCCGAGGTTGTATTTGGAACCACTCAAGAAAGGTCTAGCATAGCCTATAATAAGTCTACAGATAAACTTTATTTAGTAGATAGAAACAATAAAATCCAAATATTGAATCCTGCTACTGGAGCATTGGCTTCTCCCTCAGAATTGCCTGTTCCGACCAATTTAGCTGCAACTTGGCCAGAGTCCTACAAGTTTAACAAATTAAGAGTGGCAGATGATGGAGCGATTTATGCGATTAACTTAGCTATAAACACTGACGCAAACAATAGAAAATTTTGCATTTATAGATGGGCTAGCGAAACAGATGCTAACCCTACAAGGGTTGAGTGGGCTGTAACTATTCGTAAAGGAGATTCTTTCGCTGTTACAGGAACAGGAAGTAATACAAAATTATATGTAGGAGGGTCAGGGAATGCGGTGATAACCGTTTTTGGAGTAGACGCTGGTGGAACAGTAAGTCAACTTTACGAGATGAGCACAACTACTAACAATCACGCTAGAGGAAGTATTTCGCCAATTTCAGCCAATGAGTTTGTAATAAATGGACCTTCGTCTGTAGGTATAAGGAAAGTAACACTAAATGTGGCAGGGACTGATATAGATAATAGCCAAACTACAACCTTTTTATCAACTGAAAATATTTTTTCAAATGCGGAATATTTTGTGAACGGAACAAAAAAATATGTGGCCCTATCGGGTTCAGTAATAGGAGGAACCCCTACAAACAATGCAGGAGTTAAATTTAAATTGTTTGATATCACAACCTTGGCTTCTCCTGTCTATCTCTCTTACGCCGAGCTTTTCCCAGAAACTCCTACAGCTGTAACAGGCGGCTCTAATCCAAATGGATATGCTGATGTAGCTATAAAAAGACATGCTAATGGTACACATACCTTTTTTCATCTAGTATTTGCTCATGGCCTCGCTTCGTACACTACAACAGTAACCCTTCCAGTATCCTTAACCTCATTTAACGCAGCTTTAGTAAACGGCCAAAGCACCTTAGCTTGGGAAACAGCATCAGAAACTAACAACAAAGGTTTCGAGGTATTGCGTTCTACAGATGGTAAAGATTTCACAAAAATTGGTTTTGTAGATTCTAAGGGGCAGAACGGCAACTCTTCTACAGCTTTAAGTTACAGTTATGTAGACCGTACCGCTAAAGCAGGTGTAAATTATTATCAATTAAAACAAATAGATCTTAATGGTGATAATGAGCTTTTTAAAGATGTTAAAAGTGTAAACGTGAGCTTAAATGGTTCAGATGTGGTAGTGTTTCCTAACCCTGCAACAACTTATGTGACCGTTAGCGCAGGTAGTGCAGATTTTAAAGATATTAAATACGAGGTTTTTGATGCAAGCGGTAAAAAAGTATTAAGCGAAAAGGCTACAGCCGAGCAGCAGGATATTTCTTTAAGTAAATTGCCTGCATCAATATACTTCTTAAAAATATCTAAAAATGGCGATGTTCAAAAGACAGTCAAATTAGTTAAGCAATAGGTTGTTAGTTAATATATGGGTTAATTTAATCCCGGCCAAATGGCCGGGATTTTTTATTATAATCAAAATCTAATCATAACTTGATAATTATAGCTTCTATCTATAACGCTATCAAGATTTAGTATAGCGGCGCCATTGTCGCAGCATAGTTTTTACCTTATCTTTGCGGCAAGAAAAAATTAAAAACAAAAATAATTATGAGTTTCGTAGGAAAAAAATTCCCAAGTATTACAGTTGATGCCATGTCTGAAATGGGTGACGATTTAAAAATCAACGTTTTTGAAGAAGCAGTAAAAAATAACTCTAAAGTATTGTTGTTCTGGTATCCAAAAGATTTCACTTTTGTTTGCCCAACAGAATTGCACGCTTTCCAAGCAGCAGTAGAAGATTTCAAACAAAGAAATACGGTAATTATTGGCGCATCTTGCGATACTAACGAAGTTCACTTTGCTTGGTTAAATACAGCTAAAGACAATGGTGGTATCGAAGGTGTAACTTATCCATTAATTGCTGATACACACAGACAATTAGCAGGTACTTTAGGTATCTTAGATCAAGAGGTTGAATATACTGAAGAAGGCGAAGAAATCTTCTCTGGTTCAAACGTATCTTACCGTGCTACTTACTTAATTGATGAGACTGGTAAAGTATTCCACGAAAGTGTAAACGATATGCCTTTGGGTAGAAACGTTAAAGAATATATTCGTTTAATTGATGCTTACGCTCACGTACAAAAGCATGGCGAAGTTTGCCCTGCTAACTGGGAAGAAGGTAAGTCGGCAATGAACGCTACAAGAACAGGCGTTGCTGAGTACTTAAGCGCTAACTAAGCAAAAGCTTAAAAATGGCTGTTTATTACAGCTGCATGTCACATTGAGCTTGTCGAAATGTTTCTTTACTGAGGCTTCGACAAGCTCAGCCTGACAAACCATATAACATTCTTTTTCAAAATCATTAAACTATGCGATTTCTTAAAACTGACACAGGACTGAAAGTAATGTGATTGCATAGCTATTAAATATAAAATCATGTTTTTAGAGTTAACAGAAGATAGTTTAAGCCAACACCTTTCGGACAATAAGAAAGTGATGGTACAATATGCAGCTTCGTGGTGTGGCAACTGCCGTATCATGAAACCAAAGTTTAAAAAATTAGCAGCAGAAAATGAAGATGTAGCTTTCTTAATTGTGGATGCTGAGAAGTTCCCAGAATCAAGAAAATTTGCTAGAGTGGATAACCTACCTACATTTGCAGCTTTTGAAAACGGCGCATTGGTAGAGCAAGTTCAAACCAATAAAGCAGAAGTTTTAACTGATTTATTTGCTAAAATAAAGTAATTATGAAGGTTCCAGTAATAAGACAGTTTTTTGAAAACTCAACGCCTGAGCAATTAAATGCAACACTTGAAGTATTGGAAGCGTTTTGTGAGTTTAGAGGTGTGAATGAAGCTGAAGTTGACGTAGCCGGAGAAATGATTACTAATATCTGTGGCGCTTTAGAAGTTCATACAAGTGTTCAAAGTGGTTTAGAGCCAAGAGAAGCTTTAAATGCGTTTTCTCAAAAAGTGATGGGTTCTATCGATAGATAGCAATCTCAAAATATAAAGTATGGCCTCGCAGTTTTAAACTGCGAGGCTTTTTGTTTTACTTCCTTTTAATTAATAGCAAGCAATTGGCATAATACCTACAAGTAAGTATCAATTTAGAGAAAAATACCAACTTTTAGGTATTGCCTAACGGGCTGATATTGAAGAAATTTGATTAAAAAGAACCCGTTATGAAAAAAATTTTACTAACAATTTTTATCGTATTGCTCACCACTATAGGCTTTGCGCAGTGGAGCAATAACCCAAATGCAAATACTAACATAGCTGCAGGATCAGCTGGCAGCAGAGTAACTTTAATATCAAATACTCCGGATGGTACGGGCGGACTAATAACCGTATATAGAGAAGAAATTTACAACCCCACAACTTTAACAACGAGTTATAAAATCTACGTTCAGCTTATTTCTCCTACTGGTGTAAAGCAATGGGGTACTAAGGGCGTTGGCATTACCGATTCTGAAAATGAAATTGGCTGGCCAGGAACTGTTAGCGACGGCAATGGAGGAGTGGTACTATTTTGGAATGAAAGAACTATTGCAGGGAACTATGAATCGGAGAAAATTTGTATGCAGCGCATTGATGCCAATGGAAACAGGATGTTGGGCCTTAATGGAATTGATGTTGTAACAGACATTAGTGAGTATGGTTTAGCAGAAAATATTGTAAGAGACACGGGAGGCAATTATGTTTTTGCTTACTCAGACTACGCGGACAACAAAATATATGCTCGCAAAGTTAATTCAAGCGGGGTACACCAATGGGGCGCACCAATTTTATTAAATGAAGGAGCTAATTTAGGTGAGGTAGAAGAAGGTTTAATTTATCCAGACGGATCGGGCTATATTTTTTTATGGATGTCGGAATATCAAATAGCGGGAGAATGGGGCGAAAGTATTTATTGGCAAAAATTAAATGCTGATGGCACAAAAAACGGATCAAATTTAATGCTCTATGACTTTCCTCCTGCAACAGGCTCAACAGATCACTCATTAGAAGGCTTGGCCTCCGATGGAAACGGAGGTTTTTATGTGGCATTAACAGAATATACTTCTACGGTGGCAAAACTCTATTTACAACACATTCTTAGTAACGGCACAAAAACATTTTCTGGCTGGGGTCTAGAAGTAGATGCTTCTATAGGAAAGTACAACGCAGGCGGCAATTACGTAAATTATGGCGTAGCCATTGCGAGTAACGGAGCTGGTGGAGCAGTAGTTAGTTGGACGGATACAAGGTCTGGAAATGATGGGCTCTATGCGCAGAGTTTTAACAGCGCAGGAACAAAGCTTTGGAACGGCGGAGCAGATGTAACTGTTTTTTCTAGTTTGGTATTGGGCGACTTTTATGGCAGTCATTTACAAGTAGATTCAGACGGAAATTTTGTGTTTATGGTGTCTAAGGATGCTGGCACCAATAATCGACATTTGTATGTTCAGAAATTGTCTTCGACCGGAACTGTACTCTATCCTGCTGGAGGAGTTTTTGCTGCCGGAAGAGCCTCAAGCAAATATGGTGAATTATTAGTTATCGGTAATAAAGCAGTTTTAGTTTGGGAAGACTACTTTTATGATAATGTAAATAACGAACAAGTTTATAGCATATATGCGCAAACGGTGTTCTCAGATGGCACACTGCCCGTAGAGCTAAAATCATTCAATGCAACGGCTAAAGTTTATGGTGCCTTGCTAGAGTGGCAAACAGTAACAGAAACAAACAGCTCACATTTTATTGTAGAAAAAAGTATCGATGGAATTAATTTCCAATCCATCAACACTGTTCCTGGCAAAGGCACTACTCAGGATAAATCTAGCTATCAATTTACAGATGCGAATTTTACCCAATCGGCGTATTACCGTTTAACTCAAGTAGACCATAACGGAAACAAAAAAGTTTACGATGATTTAGTGAAATATCTGAAAGCTTTTGGTAATACCGAAAAGATAGTTGTTTACCCTAACCCAACCGTTGCAAGTGTATTTGTTAAATCTAGCGATGCTACTAAAGGATTGACTGCAACTCTGATGGATTTAACCGGTAGAGTAATAGAATCTAAAAATACTTCGGGAACACAGCTCGAGTTTAGTGTAAGCAGGCTTCCAAAAGGAACTTATTTAGTTCAAAGTAAAGATGACAAAGGAACGTTTACAGAAAAGGTAGTTAAACAATAGAACCAAAAAGCCCCAATTTTTGAATTGGGGCTTTTTCTTAAAGATTTTTCCTATACAAATTATAAATAACCTGCTTATCAAACTCAGTGAGTGTATGGGCAATATCTGTTTGCACATAGTGGATTTTAAAAGCCTCAATTGCATAATTAGGACGGGCTATGTTATAACCAATCACCTTTAATCCAATCATCGGGTCAAAGTTTTCTGGAACACTATCCAAAACATCATCATACCATAAGCCATAACCTTGTTGCGCTAGTGTTTTCCAAGGGAAGTTCTTAGGGTCATTTTTTCTGCCCGGCGCAAAATCTGCGTGACCAATAAAGTTAGCTGTTGGAATGCTGTACTTTTTCTTCAAGGTCTTTAACAGAGCGCACAAGCTGGTGATTTGTGCATCTGTCCAAACATCTGTAGTGCCGTTGTTATCCATTTCTATACCGATAGAGCAAGAGTTCATATCTGTAACCGAGCCCCATTTACCAGCGCCAGCGTGTTGTGCCCTTAAATAGTCGTTCACCATTTGCACTACTTTGCCGTCTCTGCTTACCACGTAATGCGAACTTGTACCCGTACGTGGAATAGTGAAGGTTCGTAGCGTTTGCCCCAACGAATCTTGCGCTGTATGGTGGATCATCACAAAATTTGGCTTACGTATGCTCATATTTGTAGTACCCACAAAATACTGCTCGTTAAAAAGCGAATCTATCTGCTGATTTTCTGGTGGTGTGGCAGCAATAATTTTGGAAAAAGTCTTTGCGTTATTTTTGTAAATCTTATCGGTTGCCTTGTATTTGTAAGTACTACAAGCGGCAATTAAGATGGCGCAAGCGATGAACCAAAAGGTATGTGAAATTTTTTGTGGCTTCATTTTAAGGTGTGTTTAGTTTTAATACTAAATTAGCGGCATAATTTTTTACTAATTTAGTACATTCACGCAAAACCCCGAAAAAACAATCGCATATGCGCAAAATAAATATCAAAATTGCTAAAGGACTTCTGCTAGGAACTGCATTGGCAACCGCCCTTACTGCCTGTACAAGCAAAAATACTACAGAAGATAAGTCGGCGAAAAAAGAAGCAGATTCCCTAATAGAATACGTAGCCCAACGATTACCAATTTACGAAAAGGTAAGGCTAACTACAGATTTAAACCTCCTTACACCGAACGAACGCAAGATATTACCACTTCTAATTGAGGCTGCGCAAATTATGGACGAGCTTTTTTGGAAGCAGGCCTATCCGCAACGCGATAGTTTATTAGCAACTATTAAGGATGAAAAAACTCGGGAATTTCTTAAAATAAATTATGGTCCTTGGGATAGATTAAATGGCGACAAGCCCTTTGTTGCTGGCATTGGCGAAAAGCCGCTGGGTGTAACTTTCTACCCTTTGGATATGACGAAAGAGGAGCTAGAAAGGTCTGATGTAAAAGATAAACAAGGGCTTTATTCTGTAATTAGAAGAGAGGAAGGGAAACTGACCTCTATCCCTTATCATATCTATTTTGCTACAGAGCTTCAAAAGGCCAGTAGTTTATTAAAACAGGCGGCTTTAATAGCTGATGATGCAGGTCTTAAAAAATACCTCAACCTTAGAGCTGATGCTTTGGTAACCGATAATTATACCGCAAGCGATTATGCTTGGTTAGATATGAAATCTAACGGATTGGATATCATAATCGGTCCAATTGAGAACTATGAAGATAAATTGTTTAACGCCAGGGCATCTTTTGAAAGCTATGTGCTGATCAAAGATAAAGAGTGGAGCAAACGTTTAGCTAAATACGTTTCAATGCTTCCCGAGCTGCAGAAAGGCTTACCTGTAGATGCTAAATACAAAAAGGAAGTGCCCGGTACCGATTCGGAATTGAACGCTTATGACGTGGTCTATTACGCTGGCGATTGCAATGCTGGATCAAAAACTATCGCAGTAAACCTACCTAACGATGAAAAAATACAGCAGGAAAAAGGAACTCGCCGCTCGCAGTTGAAAAACGCAATGAAAGCCAAGTTTGATAAAATCTTAGTGCCAATATCGAATGTGCTGATTGACAAAGAACAACAGAAGCATATCAAATTTGATGCTTTTTTTGCCAACGTAATGTTCCACGAAGTGGCGCATGGTTTGGGAATTAAAAATACCGTAACCGGAAAAGGCATGGTTCGTACAGCTTTGCAAGAACAATATTCTTGGTTAGAAGAAGGCAAAGCCGATGTTTTGGGCTTGTACATGGTAACAGGCTTATTGAAAAAAGGCGAACTAGAAGGAGACATCAAAGACTTCTATACCACTTACATGGCTGGAATTTTGCGTTCGGTGCGTTTTGGCGCCTCTAGCGCACATGGAAAAGCGAACATGCAGTGCTTTAATTTCTTTCAAGAAAAAGGTGCTTTTGAGCGTAGTGCGCAAGGAACATACAAAGTTAATTACGATAAGTTTGCTACAGCAATGAACGAATTAAGTGCCGTTGTACTTGCTTTACAAGGGAACGGTGATAAAAGTGCCGTAGAAAAAGTACAAAAAGAAAGGGGAATTATCAAACCTGAATTACAAAGAGATTTAGACAAATTAGCTCAAAAAGGAATTCCTGTCGATGTAATTTTTGAACAAGGGGTAGACGTTTTAGGCATGAAATAAAAATTTTAACATTTTAAAAAAAGCGGCTTGACACATCATCAAGCCGCTTTTTTTATGTTTATTGCTACTGCATCAGAAAAATTTGAAAATTTCTTGTAACCTTTCATACTTCTTTTTCGTCTACTCGATACAAACTATAAGAAAGGCTTCGGCCCCTTAAAAAACTAAGCTAAATATTTTTAAACGCTAAAAAATGCACTAAATGCGTATGGGAATTTTTATGCCCAAAAAATAATATTAAAACACGACAAATGAAGAAGATATACTTTTTATTAATTGCTTTTTTTACCTCTACCTCACTATTTGCGACAGCTAATCATACCAAACAAGTTGATATTAACGGAACTGTATTAGATGAACAGCGCAAGCCTATAGATTATGCCACTGTTGGTTTATTTAAATCGTCAGATTCTTCATTGGTAAAGACTTCGATGACTACTCCTGAAGGCAAATTCAGCTTTCCAAACATTGTAGCAGGCACCTATTACATCAAAATTAACATGATGGGCTACCAAATCTATAAAGGCAAAAGCTTTGTAGTAGCAACTACTGCAATGAACTTGCCAGAAATATTACTCATTGCCAACAGCAAAACCTTAAATACAGTAAGCATTGTGGCTACCAAACCACTATTAGAGCGCAAAGCGGATAAAATGGTGATGAACGTAGAAAATAGTGCGGTTGCGGTGGGTTCATCGGCATTAGAAGTACTTCAAAGAGCTCCTGGTGTTACGGTAGATCAAAACGATAGAATTTCGATGCAAGGCAAACAGGGTGTATTAATTATGCTAGATGGCAAACAAACCTACATGAGCCAAGCAGATGTTGCTAATTTGTTGAGGAACATGCAAAGCTCAGAAATAGAAACTATCGAGCTGATTACTAATCCATCATCAAAATACGATGCTTCTGGTAATTCGGGCATCATCAACATCAAAACAAAAAGATCAAAAAATGGCGGTGCAAACGGAAGCTTTGTTGCAGGAGCAGCTTATGGCAAAAACTTAAGAGGAAACACTGGGCTCAACTTAAATTATAGAAATAAAGGTGTTAACGTTTTTGGAAGCTATAACTTCAATAAAGGAACAAGAAGTAACATCATAGATATCGATCGTATTTCTGCTGGCAACGCTACAGAGCCTGACACCTATTTCTCTCAAAAAGGAGGTGACGACCGTGATTTCGAAAACAATAACTTTAAAGTTGGTGCCGATTTCTTCTTGAATAAAAACAACACTATCGGTGTATTAGCAACGGGATATTTAAACAGCGGCTTGGAAAATGCATTCAACAGAACCCGCATTGGTAAATCGTTTACACAACTAGATTCTACGCTACACTCTAACAATACTCAAAAATCTAGCTACAGAAATTTTGCCTATAACCTAAATTACAAATCGGTTTTAGATACCACGGGCCAGGAGATTACTGCAGATGCGGATTATTCTAGATATAATGGCAGGGATAATGCCGAGCTGGTTAATCAGTACTTTTTCCCCGATGGTTCTCCGGTTAAACCGCAAGGGCGCTTAAGAAACAATAGCCCAAGTACAATTGACATTAAGGCGGTAAAGGTAGATTACGTTTTACCCATCAACAAAACAACCAAGTTTGAAGCCGGAGTGAAAAGTAGCTGGGTAGAAACAGATAACGATTTACGTGCAGAAGAGTGGAGAAGCAATGCTTGGCAAAACGATGTACGCAGAAGTAACCGTTTTGTGTACGATGAAAATGTAAACGCAGTGTATTCTAACTTTAGCAAGCAATTTAAAAATACGAGTGTACAATTGGGCTTAAGGATGGAACAAACCAATTCTAAAGGTCATTTAGTTACCACAAACAATGTGGTTGAACGCAGCTACTGGGATTTCTTCCCAACAGTTTACGTACAGCAAACCTTGTCGAAAAACCACCAAATTGGCGCATCGTATGGCCGCAGAATAGACAGACCTAGCTACGATGCTTTAAATCCATTTATTTACTATTTGGACCAGTATACCTACAACAAGGGAAATCCATTCTTAAACCCGCAGTACACCAACAATTATGAGGTAAATTATACCTTGATGCAGAAGTATTTCTTAAATATAGGATACAGCGTAACTGACGATGCCATTACCGAAGTAATTTTACCAGATACAGAACAAAAGGCTTTGTTTCAAACTAATGAGAACCTACAAACGCAAACTGTTTTATCGGCTAACTTAACCGTGCCAGTAAAAATTAAAAAATGGTGGACCATAAATAACAATTTGAATGTATTCCACATGGCTTTTGAAACGCCAAACTTACAAGGGCAAGCGCTAAAAACCGGACAAACTTCGTATCAGTTCCGTATGCAAAACAGTTTCATTATCATGGATGGTTTAACGGCAGAAGTTAACGCCAACTATGAATCGCCGTTAACCTACGGTACACTTGATCTGGAAGAAAGAGCTTTTGTTGATTTCGGTATCAGCAAGTCGATTATGAAGAAAAAAGGAACTTTGAGGTTTGCGGTATCTGATGTTTTTGACACGAATAGAACTAGATTGAGAAGTGCGTTTACCGGTTTAAACTATAACCTTTATCAAAAAAATGAAACGCAGCTGTTCCGTTTAAATTTCACTTACAGATTTGGTAAAAATGAGATTAAGCCCGCTCGTAGAAGATCTACAGGTACCGAAGCTGAGCAGGGAAGGATGAAGAATTAATTTTTTCTAGACTTACGAAGTTTTCAAAACTTCGTAAGTCTACTTTTTATACATCTACCTCCCAATCAACGAAACTACCATTCCTTCCAATTCATCAATATCAAATGGTTTAGGCAAGTAGCGCTCTGCTCCTGCTGTTGCGGCCAAGGTTTTAATGTCGTTATTTGCCGAGAAATAAATAACGGGGATTTCTTTATATACCGGATGTCTTTTAAGCTCTTGTGTAGCTTCAATACCACCTACATCTGGCAACCAATTATCCATTAAAATAATATCCGGTTCGTAAACAGATACCTGAGCAATAATATCATTAGAGGTAGATGAGGTTTTGGTTTCGTAACCCGCACCTTCCAATATCAAAGTGCAGAGATCCAAAATATCTTTGTTATCATCAAAAATAAAAACCTTTTTACTCATCTTTTTTAATTGTTTAGCGATAATGAATTGATATAATCAGCCATTTCGTCTATAGTTAAAATAGCTGATACATTTGCTCTTAAAATGGCTTGCTCGGGCATATACGTTACTTGTGCAGTTTCTGGATTTTGTACCAAAGTAGTACCTCCATTTTTTTTTGCAGCAATTAAACCGTTAACGCCATCGGCATTGGAGCCAGATAAAAGCAAACATGCCAAATTTTGCCCATAGGCATCAGCGGCAGACTGAAAGGTTACGTCAATAGATGGGCGAGAGTAATTTATTTTTTCTGAATAATCGAGCGAAAATGTAAAATCTTTTTCAATTAACAGATGATAATCTGAAGGAGCTACATACACATTTCCTGCCAATATTTTCTCCTTTTCATCGGCCTCTTTTACTTTAAGTTTGGTGCGGTGCGAGAGTAGATCTGTTAGTAATGAATCTGCACCTTGCTTGCGATGAATGACGATAATAATAGAAAAATCGAAATCTGGTTTAATGTCTGGCAGTACTTTTAAGAGCACATCTAAACTGCCAGCAGAGCCTCCAATTATCAATGCTTTTTGTTTTTTCATCAGCCAATTTTCCTCCAAACTTTATCAGTTTCCACTCTTTTGTAAGATTTGGAAACAGGTGAAAAATCGATGGTTTCTTTAGTTCCTAGTGCTAAATAACCTAGGTTTTCTAAGCTTTGGTCAAACAGTTGCAATACACGAAATTGCAGCGGTCTGTCAAAATAGATCAATACATTTCTGCACAGAATTAACTGGAACTCGTTGAAAGACCTATCGGAAACCAAGTTATGCGTAGAAAAAATCATTTTTGCTTTAAGTTCTGTATCAAATTTAGCTAAAGAATAACTAGCCGCATAATAAGAAGAAAAGTCTTTTGTTCCGCCAGAGGCAATATAATTTTCAGAATAATTTTTCATTTGGCTAAGTGGGAACATACCATTACCCGCTTTTTCCAATACTGTAGGATTAATATCTGTAGCATAAATTAGCGACTTATGGAGCAAATTTAGCTCTTTTAGTATAATGGCTACTGAATAAGCTTCCTCTCCAGTAGAGCAACCCGCCAACCAAATTCTAATAAACGGATAAGTATTTAAACTGGGCAAGATCTTTTCTCTTAACAAGCGATAAAAACTCGGATCGCGAAACATTTCGGTCACATTTACCGTAACGCCTTCCACAAAATGCTTGAAATAAACTTCGTCATTCAAAGTTCTATATCTGAATTCGGCAAAGCTTACATGCTTGTCTAAACTATATAATCTGGATAAGCGTCTTTTTAATGATGCCCTAGAGTAGCCCGTGAAATCGTAGCCATGCTGTTCGAGCACATCGTTGATTAAAATTTCAACTTGTTCGTCGCTTATTACTCCAGGGCTAGACACTATAGATATTTATTTAGCAGTTTAATAAGTTCGTCTACATTTACAGGTTTCGAGACATAGCCAACTGCACCAGCTTCTAGGCAGCGCTCTTTATCTCCAAGCATGGCTTGCGCAGTAACGGCAATTACCGGAACATCTTTCAACTGTTCGTCTTGCTGCATTTTTGACATTGCCTGATAGCCATCTAAATCTGGCATCATCATATCAAGCAGCACTACGCCAACATCATTACTTTTTCTGATAATTTCGAAACCCTCTTCTGCTCCATTGGCAGCTAAACAAGCATACTTTTTAGCAGTTAAAACAGCTTTTAACGCAAAAATGTTTCTGCTATCATCATCAATTATTAAAACTTTTTTCTGTTGTGTTTGCATATTTTATTACACAATTAAAGTTTATCGTAAAGCCAAACCCTTAACAATGAGATCAATTGATCTATATCTACTGGTTTCGAGATATAGTCAGATGCGCCCGCGGCAATACATTTTTCTCTATCTCCCATCATCGCTTTTGCGGTTACAGCCAATATTGGCAAGTTTTTGTAAGGAGCCATTGCCCTAATTTGTTTGGTAGTTTCGTAGCCATCTAACTCAGGCATCATCATATCCATTAAAACTACATCAACGTTTGGATTTGCCTTAATAGCTGCTAAAGCTTCCTTACCATCAGTTGCTGGCAAAACCTTCATTTTATGGGGCTCTAAAGCTTTGGTTAGCGAGAAAATGTTTCTCACATCATCATCGGCAATGAGCACAACTTTATCTTTAAGCACATCGGCTACATTTGGTAAAGTTTCCAATTTGCTTGGTTGCTTACCCTTATTTCCCTTTTCTTCTACTAAGTGTAAGAAAACCGCAGCTTCATCTAAAATGCGTTGATAAGAATGAGCAGTTTTCACTACAATAGAATCTGCATATTGCTTAATCCTTGTTTCTTCGCCTTTAGAAAGGTTTTTACCTGTAAAGATGATGATTGGCAGGTTTTCCAAGCCTTCACTTTTCTTGATGGTTTCTAAAGTTTCGTAGGCATTTTTATCAGGAATGCCCATATCTAGAATTACACAATCTACTTCTTTACGTTGCAAAGCTTCTATACTTTCATTGATGTTAGAAGCTACAATGGTCTGCAGATTTGCTGTGCCTAAATAGTGGCTTAAAGCTTGTGCGTGCTGTTTGTTTTCCTCTACAATTAAAACCTTCTTCGGATTTTTACTCAGAGCATATTCCAGCTTTTCAAAAATCAGTTTCATGTGTTCTAATGCAAAAGGTTTGTTAATGAAATCTACTGCACCTTTTTGCAAGCTCTCCCTTTTTGCAGAAAGCGACGACATGATGTGTACCGGAATATGTCTGGTTAACGCATTAGATTTTAGCTCGTCCATAACTTGCCATCCATCTTTAACTGGCAACTGAATATCTAACAATATTGCCAATGGATTGTATTTCTGAGCCATTTCTATACCCACATCGCCTCGAACAGCCACCAAGCCTTTATAGCTACGTTTTCTGGTGAAATCTAGTAGCGTTTTAGCAAAATAAGTATCATCTTCAATAATGAGGATAGCTTTATCTTCTGAGGTGATGTTATTTCGGTCGTCTTCTACATCTGCCGGAATTTTAGAAACAACAAAACGTTCATCTTCTTTGATCACTTGCGGTTGCTCTTCTACCACTTCAGTGGTAGTTTCAGCAAAAAATACTTCTTTCCTATCCTCGTAATTTGCTGGTATGGTAAGTGTGAAAGTACTGCCTTCGCCTTCCTTGCTTTCTAACTTGATGTTTCCTCCTAAAAGTTTTGCGAGCTGCTTGCTAATTGACAAACCTAAACCCGTACCTCCAAATTTACGTCGTGTAGAACCATCTGCCTGTTGAAAAGCTTCGAACACTAAGCCCTGTTTTTCTCTAGGAATGCCTATTCCAGTGTCAGCAACGGCAAAACTTAAGATATCATCTTTCTCGTTATAACCTATAGATAAGCTCACCTTGCCTTGTGACGTAAATTTAAAAGCATTAGATAAAAGGTTCTTCAAAATTTGCGACAAACGCATTTTATCGGTTGTAAAACTTGCTGGAGCATCACCAGAAACGCCGATTACTAGATCCAGGTGTTTATCTTTTGCAATAGGCATAAATAACGACCTAATATCTGCTGTAACTTCATCAATTCTAACATTGCCAATCTCCAATTCCATTTTACCTGCTTCAATCTTCGAAAGATCGAGAATTTCGTCAATTAAGCTTAATAAGCCTTGACCAGAACTTTGAATTACCGATGCGTATTCTGTGTATTCTTTTTGCAGTTCCTCACTTTCAGACATCAGCTTAGAAAGCAATAAAATTGAGTTTAGTGGTGTACGCAACTCGTGCGACATGTTTGCCAAAAACTCCGATTTATACCTCGTGCTTTGTTCCAGCTGCTCTGCTTTTAGCTTAATTTCTTGGTTACGTTCAGAAATTAACTGGTTTCTTTCTTCCAATAAACTGCTTCTTTCCTCCAGTTCCTGATTACTTTGTAGCAGCTCCTCTTGTTGCACTCGTAGTTCTTCTTCCGAAGCTTGTATTTTTTGCGTTTGTGCTTCCAGTTCGGCATTTAGTGCTTCCAACTCACTGTGCTGTGCTTGCAATTCTTCTGCCTGAGATTGCGTTTCTTCCAAGAAGTCTTGCAATTTTTTACGGTTCTGGGCCGCATTTACCGCAATACCAATGTTGGTAGAAACATTGGTCATAAACTCTATCTTACGCTGCGGATAGGCGTTTACCGTAGCCAATTCAATAACACCAAGCACCAAACCATTTCGTACAATTGGAAATGCTACTACGTTTGTAGGCTTAGTTTGTCCTGTAGCATAGCTGATGGTTACTTCGTTGTTTGGTACTTTTTCTAGCAAAATCAACTTCTCCGATTGGAAAGCCTGCCCCACCAAACCTTCGCCAATAGCAATCCTTTTTCTACTTTCGTTAAAATCTAGCGCATATCCGGTAAGTAAATGCAAATGTTGGTCGTCCTCTAAAATGTAGAAGGCACCTACCATACTTTTAGTGTGTTCTACTACAGCAATCAGCACGTCTTTAGCCAAACTCTCCACATCCTTATCCCCAACCATTTTATCGTTAAGTGTAGCTACACCTGTTTGCATCCATTCTTTATCTTCCAAAAGCGTAAACGAATGCTGTAAAGATTCGGCCATGCTGTTTAATGAACCCGATAGACTACCTAGCCCATCTTTAGATGTTTCGTGCAGCCTAACCTTATAATTTCCAGAAGAAATTTGATGCGCAATGCTCTTTATGGTATCAATTCTTTTAGCGGTATCTTCGTTAAGATGCTGCAATTGCTGAAATAATGAAACACGCTCATTAAACTCTGAACTTACTTTTTGGTAGAAAAATACCGTGCTAAGCACAGATAAAACCGCTGCAATTACAATTAGAATTGGAGAAAAACCAGCTAAAGTGTTCATCTCGGCTGTTTTTTCACCTAAAGATCGCTTTTCTTCTAATCTAATTTCTCTAATAACCCTGCGGGCATCGTCCATGTAAACTTTACCTTCTAAAAGTGTTTTTTCTAAAACCGTTCCTCGCTGGCGTTTGGTTTCAATGGTACTAACCAAAACTTCCATTCTTTTGCCAATAATGGTTTTAAGTTCATTTAACTTTTGTTGATGAAAGGCGTTGTCCTTTGTCGCTTCCATTACGATAGCAAAAAGCGAGTCGGTTCTTTTGATACCTCTTTCGTACGGATCTAAAAAAACTGTATTACCTGTTAATAAAAAGCCTCGCTGTCCTGTCTCAGCATCTTTTAACATGGATACGATATTGTCAACATCGTTGATGATGGCATTACTTTCTACCACCATATCGGCACTTTTAATGAGATTCTTTATACTAACAAAAGAAGCTACGGAGGTGATGATTAAAAGTAGCAAGGAAATTCCTAAACCAATGCGCAGGTTAGTTTTTAAGGATAGTTTCATCTATAAATAATATGCTGTTAAACTTCGGTGTTTAATTGATCTACCGGTATAGTAAAATAAAATTCGGAGCCTTCGCCATAAACGGATTTAACGTTAATTTGGCCTCCATGTCTTTTGATAATTTCAGAAGAGATGTAAAGACCAATACCTAAACCCTGAAAACGGTGAGAAGTTTCTTCAACACGATAAAATTTTTCGAAAACTCGTTTTATTTGCTCGGGCTGCATTCCTATTCCAGAATCTTTTACGCCCAAATAAAGTTCGCTGTTTTCCAAACGGACTTTCATGTGTGCTTCTGTTGTTCCTGGCGAATACTTAATGGCATTGGTTAGAAAATTAACCACCACTTGTTCTATCCTCATTTCATCGCCAAAAATTTTTGCATTTACTTTGCCTTCTTTAATGATTTTGAAATCTGGGTTAGACTGATGGATCACCTCAATGATACTATCCAACAAGGGATCGATATCGAAATACTGCTTATTGAACTTAAGTTTGCCACTTTCGATCTTAGAAATATCCAATAAATCGGCAATTAAACCGTTCAACTTTTCTAACTGAACTTGCGCCTTAGATAAATGGCTTTTAACCAAATCGATATCACCTTTGTTTAGTCCCCTTTCTAACAGTTGAATATATCCCTTTACGCTGGTTAACGGGGTTTTTAGCTCGTGACTGGCAATGCTAATGAAATCGTCTTTCTTTCTTTCCGCCTCTTTCCTAAATTCGATCTCTTCCAAAAGTGCTTTTTGCACTTCGTTAAGCTTACGGCTTTGTTCGTAAATACGATAAAAAGTTTTAATTTTTAATAGAAGGATGTTGATGTCTACAGGTTTCGTGATGTAATCTAAACCGCCTGAAGAGTAACCTTTGGCAATAAATCGAAACTCTGTATTTGCCGCAGATAGAAAAATAATTGCTGTTTCTTTTGCTTTGCTGTAGCCAGAAATTACTTCGGCCACCTCAAAACCGTCCATCTCGGGCATCTGTACATCCAAAATGATGAGTACATAAGAGTTTTTAAGCACTTTCTTTAGTGCTTCTTCACCCGAGTTGGCGGTATCTACTTCAAAACCATGTTTTTCGAGAACGTTTTTCAAAGAAATGAGGTTCTCTGGAGTATCGTCAACAAGTAAGATCATTCTCAAATGTAAATAAAAATGATTGGATATGAATTTTATTTACAACTTATGGTTTTGCCAGCCGTATGACTATCGGCGGTTGTTAAAAGTATCTCCTTGGTTAAAATCGCCGCTTTCGAATCCTTTTTTGAACCAGTACATGCGTTGTGCCGAAGTACCGTGCGTAAACGAATCTGGAACAACTTCGCCAGTAGCTTGCTTTTGTAACTTATCATCGCCTATGGCATTTGCTGCAGTTAAGGCTTCTTCTAAATCTCCGGGATCAAGTCTGAAGTTGTCAAGTTTTTGTGCATGATAAGCCCATAAACCTGCATAGAAATCTGCTTGTAATTCTAAACTTACTGATAGCTTATTGTATTCCGTTTCGCTCAATCTGCGGCGGGCACTTTGCACTTTCTCAGAAGTGCCCAACAAGTTTTGTACGTGGTGGCCAACTTCGTGAGCAATTACATAAGCTTGCGCAAAATCGCCAGCAGCACCAAAGCGGTTTTTCAGTTCTTCGAAAAAAGAAAGATCAATATAAACCTTGCTATCTGCAGGGCAGTAAAATGGACCAACAGCAGAAGAAGCGCCACCACAAGCGGTTTGTACGCCGTCTTCAAATAACCTTAATTTTGGTTGTTGATATTGCAAGCCGAGTTGGCTGAATTGCTGTTCCCAAACAATCTCTGTTGATTCTAATACACCAGAAACGAATTGACCTTGCTCATCGCCAGCTGGTACGCCTTGTTTCACTTCGGTTTGCTCGGAAGTTATCGGTAACTGATTTACCAAGCCTGTTAGGTCTTTGCCTAAAAACAAACCAATAATAACGATGATGATACCGATACCACCACCAAGCGCAACTTTTCCACCGCCGCCACCGCGACCGTCTTCCATATTGTTACTGCCCTTACCGAACCATTGCATAGTGTAGATGTTTAAATTTTATTTCAATTTAGGAATTAAATTCTGCAATCCCTTTAGCTATTCTGTTTTGAGTTTCCTCTTTTCCCAATAACTTCACAATATCGAAAACACCAGGGCCAAATTTACCACCAACCAACATAATTCGTAGCGGTAACATCACTTCTCCTGGTTTTAAACCTTTAGCTTCGGCCAATGCCTTAAAACTTGCCTCCAAGTCTACAGCACTCAGTTCGATATTTAATGTGTTAGCAAATTCATTGAAAAAATCTGCTTTTTCTGCGTTCCACTTTGGTTTTACCGCAGCAGAATCATAAGCAGGTGGAGTAACAAAAAAGTAGGCGGTTTGTGTTACAAAATCTGGCAATAAAGTACACCTATCTTTTACCATCTCTATTACTTCTGCTAGTTTTTGTTCGTCACGAACTTCAACACCTTCTTTATCTAGTTCCTTTCTAACGCTTAACGCTAAACACTCAACGCTGGCCGACTTAATCCACTCATGATTAAACCACTTTGCTTTTTCAAAATCGAATTTTGCCCCAGCTTTGCTAATTCTTTCTACAGAAAAACTAGCCTTCAGTTCTTCTAACGAGAAAATCTCTTTGTCAGTTCCATCATTCCATCCCAACACGCCTAAAAGATTTACAAAAGCTTCTGGCATAAAGCCCAACTCTTTAAATCCTTTGGTTAAATCGCCAGTTTTAGGATCAGTCCAATCCATAGCATAAACCGGGAAGCCTAATCTATCACCATCGCGTTTGCTCAGCTTACCGTTGCCATCTGGCTTTAAAATTAAAGGCAAATGCGCCCAAGCAGGCATTTCATCGGCCCAGCCTAAATATTTCCAAAGCAACAAGTGGATTGGTGCAGATGGTAACCATTCTTCGCCCCTAAAAATGTGCGATATTTCCATTGCCTTGTCATCCACAACCACTGCTAAGTGATAAGTTGGCATACCATCAGCTTTTAGCAAAACTTTATCGTCTACTAAATTGGCATCAAAACTTACTACGCCCCTAATCATATCGGTAAAAGTAACCTGCTCATCTGTAGGCATTTTAATACGAATTACATGAGGTGCGTTTTGCGCTAATAATTCGCTTACTTCGCTTTGCGTAAGTGTAAGTGAATTGCGCATTTGCATCCGACTTTTTTGCCCGTACAGGAAGTTAGGTTCTTCTGCTCTCTTGGCTGTTAATTCTTCGGAAGTATCAAAAGCATAGTAAGCGTAACCGCTGGCCACAAGCTGCTCTGCGTATTGGCGGTAGCTAGGTTTGCGTTCACTTTGGCGGTAAGGGCCAAAAGCACCTGGCTTTTGCGGACTTTCATCGGGTGCTATACCACACCATTCTAAACAATCTACAATGTATTGTTCTGCTCCTTCAACAAAGCGGGTTTGATCGGTATCTTCTACTCTTAGAATGAAAGTACCGTTATGTTTTTTAGCAAAAAGATAATTGAAAAGGGCTGTTCTAACTCCTCCTAAATGCAAACCACCTGTTGGGCTTGGCGCAAATCTAACTCTAACTTCTTTACTCATGTTTGTGTTTAATCGTTTGGCGTGACGCGTTTGGCGTAAAGCGTTAGGTTCGCTTATCGCTATGCGCAAAACGCAGACGCTGCAAAGATATGCTTTTCATCTTGATTAAGGTTTTTGAAAATACATCATAATTTGTGGTTTTTACGTTCTGATATTGTAATTTGGCAAAGCATGAATCCGTATCAGAAAAAAAAGCGTTGGAAATTGTTTTTATTGATGTTTGCCGCACTTATTGGCGCAGCGTCAGTTTTTTATTCTGATTTTTTCGTGAAGAAGATGGAACGCGAAGAAGCAACGCAATTCTTACTTTGGATTAAAGTTGCCGAACAGCGGATGAAAATGTATGATAACGAACAACTATCTGAAGTTTTCGAAACTATCAAAAAGAACAACAAAATGGATGTTATCATTACCAAGATGGATGGCTCCATTTATTTATGGGATGGTTTAGACACTAATAAAACGCTCTATCCCGATAATAAAACTAAGCAATACGATTCGGTTTATTTCGCAAGACAGCTGAGCAAGATGAAAGAACAGCATCAGCCAGCAAAAATGAAAGGCATTAACGACGAAGAACTCATTGCCTATTACAAAGATTCTAGCATTTTAACACAGTTGAGATTTTTCCCTTACATTCAGCTAGGTGTAATTGCTCTTTTCTTAATTACCGCTTACGTTGGTT
The DNA here is from genome assembly GCF_031119335.1 of Pedobacter sp. Taxonomy (GTDB): domain Bacteria; phylum Bacteroidota; class Bacteroidia; order Sphingobacteriales; family Sphingobacteriaceae; genus Pedobacter. The sequence goes on along the minus strand of NZ_JAVHXT010000007.1, from coordinate 149,956 downwards.
TTAGTGCGGCAAGAAGAGCCGAACGAGATCAGGAATTTGTGGGTATGGCCAAAGAAACTGCCCATCAGTTGGGTACACCAATATCTTCGCTAATGGCTTGGGTAGAACTCATTAAGTCTCGATTTGATGCGGAAAATGATCCGCTGGTTGCCGAAATGGAAAACGATATTCAACGATTGGAGATTATTGCAGATCGCTTCTCTAAAATTGGTTCGATGCCAATATTGGAAGACCATGTGGTTCATGTGATCATCAATAATTTTGTGCAGTATTTCAAAGTTCGTGCATCAGACAAAATCAACTTTGTAATTACTGGAGATATGCAAGTAAGGGCAATGCTTTCGGCACCACTTTTTGATTGGGTGATTGAAAACTTACTGAAAAACGCAGTAAACGCCATAGATAACGATGGTACTATCACCATCAATATTATTGAAAATTTAGCTAAAGAAGAGGTTTTGATTGATGTAACCGATACCGGAAAAGGCATTCCACGCTCTAAATTTGATACTGTTTTTCAACCTGGATACACCACTAGAAAAAGAGGTTGGGGCTTAGGTTTAACTTTAACTAAAAGGATTGTAGAAAACTATCATCGGGGCCAAATCTTTGTTAAAGATTCGGAATTGGGAAAAGGCACTACCTTCAGGATTATTTTAAAAAGTAGCATTACTTATGAACCCACCACAAATACAGGATTACCCTCAGTGGTATAAAGGCTATATCGACCTAGTTGACGGTGATGTGTTGCAGATTTTGGAAACGCAAGCCGAAAATTTCGCTGCTTTTGTACAGCAACATGTTGATAAAGCAGATTATGCCTACGCTCCAGGAAAATGGACCATCAAAGAGATGTTTGGGCATATCATCGATACAGAACGTATCATGGTTTTTCGTTTAACTAGTTTTGCAAGAGCAGAAAAATCGGCTTTGCCTGGTTTTAACGAAGACGATTATGTTACTAATGCACATTTTAAGGATAGAAGCTTAGTAAGCCTGTGCGAAGAATTTGTATTGCTGAGAAAATCGAATATGTACCTGCTCAGCTCGCTTAACGACGAAGAATTAGATAGATCTGGCATCGCCAATGGCAATCCAATTTCAGTTAGGGCATTGGTTTTTATCTTGGCCGGCCATGTGATGCACCACAAAAATGTGATTATTGAACGATATTTAAACTAGCCACAGATGTACAGATATTTAGAAATAAATCTGTGTGTCCGTGGTTTTTACGACTTAATTTATGATTTGGTTTAAAGAATTTACTCCCGAAATGCTCAACAGTCGCCCTAAAAACCACATTGGTGCTTTATTGGGAATAGAATTTACCGAAGTTGGCGATGATTACTTGGTGGCAACCATGCCAGTAGATGAACGTACGCATCAGCCTGCGGGAATTTTGCATGGCGGTGCTTCGGTGGTGCTTGCAGAAACTTTAGGAAGTATCGCTTCCTATATGTGCATCAATCCTGATAAGTACATTGCCGTAGGTCTAGAAGTAAACGCTAATCACATCCGGCCAGTAAGTTCTGGATTTGTAAAAGGAATTTGCAAACCGCTACACATTGGCGGTAAAACACATCTTTGGGAAATTAAACTATATACCGATAAAGGTAAGATGAACTGTGTAAGTAGGTTAACTGTAGCTATTCTGCCGAAGCCGCAAATTTAGGAGTTTAACCATTTTTCCGTCATTGCGATAGTTTACTCCGATTTATCGAAGAGGAACAACAGCCTGCTCCGACAATTCGGAGAAGCAATCTTTCTTCTTAAACCTCAAATCAAACCATTTCTGCATTATCGTTGTTGTTGCCATAAATATAAAATCATGGTAAGCACAGCTGATATCATCAACAACAGTTCTTTAGTTTTTGTAAGCCCGGAAAAGGGTGGTATTTACCGAAAAGGAGAACCCGGAAAGTTCAAGTACGAAGATCACAAAGGCACCAAAATTACCGATGAAGCAGCACTAGAACGCATCAAAAAGTTGGTGTTGCCTCCAGCTTGGACCAACGTGTGGATTGCTCCCAAAAAGAATGGCTACCTGCAGGCCATCGGGACAGACGTAGCTGGCAGAAAACAATATCGCTACCATCCCGAATGGGTAAATAGGCGCTCGGACCATAAATATTTCCGTTTGTTAGAATTTGGAAAGGCACTGCCAAAAGCCCGTAAGCAAGTAGAAAAAGATTTGAAGCGCAGAAACTTCGACGAACGTAAGGTTTTGGCCATTTGTGTGAAAGTTTTGCAAGAAACACTCATTAGAATTGGCAGTTCTATTTACGAAAAAAGCTATAACAGTTATGGCTTAAGTACTTTGAAAGACAAACACTTTAAAGAAAAAGGCCATACGGCGACGCTGTGCTTTGTAGGCAAAAAAGGTGTTAAGCAAGAGATACAATTGACCAATAAAAGTTTGGCCAAAATGGTAAAAAAATGCAAAGACATGCCGGGACAAGATTTATTCCAGTTTTACACTAGCGATAATGAACGCAAAGCGGTAGACTCCGGAATGATTAACCAATACATTAGAGAAATAACTGAAGATGATTTCACTGCAAAAGACTTTCGCACTTGGGGCGGAACTTTAGAAGCGATGCGTCAGCTGGCCGTTTGTACCAACGAAAACCCAGAGATGTCTTCGAAAAAACTGGTGGTTGCCGCCTTAGATTGCGTAGCTGCTAAATTGGGTAATACCCGTGCGGTTTGCAAGAGTGCTTACGTGTACCCTATCCTATTGGAAGCTTTTGAAGTGGGCAATTTACAGCGTTATTTGAAAAAAATCGCCATTACAGAAAAAGACGAAAAGAAAGCGTTAAAAAACGACGAAGCGGTTTTGATTCAGTTTTTGAAGGCCGTAAAACGGAAGAAGAAATAGCGCTACATAGAAAACTTACGAAGTTTTTGAAACTTCGTAAGTTTAAATGCCATAAATTAAACCTAACCCGAGGTTTTAAAACCTTATAGGTTTTTTAGGTTTACCCCTGCTGATCAAGCCACTTCTTCTCTATCACATAAGAGCTGATTAGGCCCAAGCCGCCAAAAATAAAGATGCTTCCAAAATAAACTGCTACCGCCTGGCCTTCCTCTGCATTGGTCATATCATTTCCGAATAAACCTCTCACAGTAAATAACGATACCAATAAACCCAAGCCTATCCCCACCATCAACAAGCCAAATTTTAGGCTTATAAAAGGTTTAGGTGTCGATTTTTTCACCCCTGGGTCAATCCCTCTTTCAATCATGGCCATCTTTTCTTTATTGATAAGGTATCTGATGCCAAAAACTAATGCAAATGCGCCAACAAACATTGTGATGGCTACTAATTCTCCACTCATGGTTTTTATAATTTTTTGTTAAATATTCAATTGTTACGAACCGTGTTCTGTGAATTATGACAACAGCAAAAAAAATTAGGTTACACTATTCACATAAAAAAATTAAATTGTGCTTTAAAATCTCAGCCGTTGACCGTTATATCCAATAAGATAGATGAAATTTTTCTGTTGCCCGCAGCAGAAAAAGAATTGCTTTTAGCTCAATTTGAACAAATTTCTGTTAAAAAAGGAAGAATCTTGGTAAACGCAGGTAAAATTGAGCGCTATATTTATTTCATCGAAAAGGGAATTGCCAGAGCTTATGTAGATGCAGCTAAAGGGCAAACTACAATTTGGTTTGGCGAAGAAGGCGATATCATACTTTCCTACCTCAGTTTCTTTAAAGACAAACCCGGCTACGAAAGCATCGAGGTATTAGAGAGCTGCGTACTTTACAGAATTTCGGGTAATGTGTTGCAAACTCTGTTCCGTCAAAACATTCACTTAGCAAATTGGGGCCGTAAGTTTGCAGAACAAGAACTCGTCAAAACCGAAGAGCGTTTCATGAGCCTGCAATTTAAAACCGCGACAGAACGTTACCGCGATTTAGTGGAACAATCTCCTTCTATCTTGCAAAGGGTGTCACTAGGAAATATCGCCTCTTACTTGGGCATCACGCAGGTTTCGCTTAGCAGAATTAGAGCTAATAAAGGATAACGGCTATGCGACTTTCACAGAAGTCATCGTCAACGAACCTCCAACCGCCTTATCATTAAACAACAAAGCTTCTTCTTTATCGCTCTGCAAACCTAAAATGTACATTAGTGGTAGATAATGTTCTGGTGTTGGAATAGCCAATCTTACATCACTTCCCATTTGCTCAAAATTAATGAGCGAATGATGGTCTTTATTCAAAATTGCCGACTTGAATTTTTCGCTGGCTTCATGCGCCCAATCGTAACCGCCACCGTTAATCATTTCCCAACTAACCATACGCAGGTTGTGTACCATATTTCCGCTACCTAAAATCAATACACCCTTTTTGCGCAAAGCGGATAGTTCCTTTGCCAAATCGTAATGATATTGTGCACCCTTAGTATAGTCGATACTCAACTGCAAAACCGGAATTTCTGCATTTGGATACATATGTCTAACTACCGTCCACGCACCGTGGTCTAAACCCCAATCGTGGTCTAGTTCTACATGGGCCTTAGTAATTAGGTTTTTTGTTTCTTCAGCTAACGCTGGATTTCCAGGTGCTGGATACTGAACATCGAACAATGCCTGCGGAAAACCACCAAAATCATGAATAGTTGGCGGAAAATCCATTGCAGTTATTTTGGTTCCATTAGTAAACCAATGTGCAGAAACTACCAAAACTGCAGTTGGTTGAGGAATTGACTTCGCCATATTTGCCCAACCTTTGCTAAACTCGTTTACTTCGATGCCGTTCATTGGCGAGCCGTGACCCATAAATAAAGCTGGCATCACATCACTCTGTGATAGATTGGAAGTAAAATTCTTGAATTGACTTAGTGTGTTCATTTTGTTAAGTTTTACCCGCAGATTTTCGCTGATTTTTCCGCAGATAAACCAGATGTTTAAATCCGTGAAATCTGCGTTGTTTTCTGCGAAAATCTGCGGGAAATGCTTTTACTTTGCTTGCGCAAACTGCAAATTCAACGTAATGTTTACGTCTTTAGCAATGCCAGCACCAGTTGGGTCATATTTTACGTTATAATCTAAACGGTTAATTTTTGTAGTCGCCAAAAACCCCGCTTTGGTATTGCCTTGTTGATCTTTAGCCGTACCACCAAAAACAACAGTAAAAACAACATTTTTCGTTACATCGCGGATGGTCAGTTTACCAGCTAAAGCATAAGTATTACCTTTAATTTTTTTGAAGGAAGTGCTTTCGAAAGCTAGCTTAGGAAATTTCTCTGCATTAAAGAAGTCATCAGACTTTAAGTGGTTATCTCTTTGATCAACGCCGGTATTAATACTAGCCGCATCTGCCGTAAAACTAATCTTAGCATCAGAGAAATCAGCTTTAGATGAAATAAAACCTCCTTCAAACTTCTTGAAATTTCCATCTACAAATGAAATACCCGAATGTTTAACGGAGAAGTTAACAAAAGAGTGCATTGGATCTACTGTCCACTTTGTTTGGGCAAACGTTGCTATGCTTAAGCTCGTTGCTAATAAAAATAAGAATAATCTTTTCATGTCTTTTGAATTTTTAAATGTGAGGAATTTGGTCTCAACTATTTGAACACAAAGTTACAACAGCAAATAGCGCAAAAGGTTGATGTATGTTAAGAAAGGAAAGTTGTTCGGTTGGTATTTTCCCCACAGATTTACACGGATTTTAGGCGCAGATTTAAGAGAGAATTGACGTTTTTAAGAATGTTCCGAATTAAAGATTGGTTAAAAATCCCCTTCAATCTGCGGATTTCATCAGCGAAAATCTGCGGGAAACTAAATTTTATCTAGCGTCTGGCGTTTCAAATCTTGCTTAAATTGCGATGGTGTTAATCCAGCTTCTTTTTTAAACTGCGCCGACAAATGTGCAACGCTACTGTAGTTCAATTGAAAAGCAATTTCACTTAAGGTCAACTCGCCATAGCTTAACAACTCCTTGGCTTTTTCAATTTTTTGTTGGATATAATAATGCTCAATCGTATTATTTTCTTCTGATGAGAAAGTCGTACTTAACGAAGCGTAATCGGTCGACAGTTTGGCACTTAAATATTCGGAAAGATTTACTTTTAGAGGCTCTTTGCTGTAATGTGCCAACTCCACAATGACAGCTTTGATTTGTGTAACAATAGCTTTTTTCTTGTCTTCTAGCAATTCAAAGCCTAAGTTTTCCAATGCTGCCCTAATATCTTGATATTTCGAGATTGTTAAGTTAGCTTCTTGCAGGTTTACTTCTCCTAAAACTACATTGGAGGGATATAAGCCTTGTTTATTAAAAACATCTTCAACTGCCATTTTGCAGCGGTCGCATACCATATTTTTAATGTAAAGCTTCATCGGTTACTAAGGTAGCCAATTATTTGTTGTGCTTAAAACCGGAGATGATATTTCAACTTTAGGCAGACATTTTCTGCTTTTTAACACATAGAAACATAGATGTTACTGGACTACTTTCGAACTAATCGTAACTATGTATCTATGTGGTTTCATTTTTAAGGTTTTCTAAATAACTTAGCGGAAAATCAATTCGTCATGAAAAAACTTCTATTAATTTGCCTCTTATTTTGCTGCAGTTTTGCATACGCCGCAAAACCAAAATATCAATATATTAAAATTGCAACATCCAAAGGAGAATGTATTGTTAGGCTATACAATGAAACACCACTACATCGTGATAACTTCCTCAAACTAGCAAAAGAAGGTTTTTATAATGGTACTATTTTTCACAGGGTGATTAAAGATTTCATGATACAAGGTGGAGATCCTGATTCGAAAAACGCTACACCGGAAGCAATGTTGGGTAACGGCGGCCCAGGCTATACCGTTCCTGCAGAGTTTAGAGACAGCATTTTCCACAAAAAGGGAGTTTTAGCCGCAGCTAGAGATAATAACCCAGAAAAGGCATCTAGCGGAAGCCAATTTTATTTGGTACAGGGCAAAGTTTTTACAGATGAGCAGTTGAACAATGTTGAAAAAAACCGTTTGCAACATAAAATTCCTGCTAACCAACGTGAAGTTTACAAAACCATTGGCGGCACGCCACATTTAGATAGGAGCTACACCGCTTACGGCGAAGTAGTAAAAGGTTTAGAGATGGTTGATAGCATAGCCAGCGTAGAAACTGGTACGGCAAACCGCCCAAAAGAAGATGTAAAAATGACCGTGACGGTGTTGAAAAAACGGGAAGTGAGAAGATTGGAGAAAGAATTGAAAAAAGCGCAAAAAGAAATGGCTAAAGCCATTAAATCATAGCATCACAAATGAAAATCATATCATACAACGTAAATGGCATTCGTGCCGCAGCAACCAAAGGCTTGTTTACCTGGCTACAAGCTACCGATGCCGACATGGTTTGCCTACAAGAAGTAAAAGCACTAAAAGAACAAATTCCTGATATTTTAGCTTTGATTGAACACTTAGGTTACCATCACTATTGGTTTCCGGCAGAGAAAAAAGGCTACAGTGGTGTGGCAATTTTTACGAAAGTTTTGCCAAAGCACGTAGAGTTCGGTTGTGGCGAACCTTGGATTGATGCTGAAGGCAGAATTTTAAGGGCCGATTTTGAAGATTTCTCGCTAATGAGCGTCTACCTTCCATCAGGTTCTAGTGGCGACGAAAGACAGGTAAAAAAATACGAGTTCATGAAGTTTTTTGACAGTTACATTGGCGAACTTAGAAAAAGCTATCCAAACCTAATCATCTCTGGAGATTATAATATTTGCCACAAAGCAATTGATATTCATAACCCAAAATCTAACGCTAATTCATCAGGTTTTTTACCCGAAGAACGCGAATGGATGGAACTTTTCATCAACAATGGATTTATAGATACATTCCGTCATTTTAACCAAGACCCACACCATTACACTTGGTGGAGCTATCGTGCAGGTGCAAGAGGCAAGAACTTGGGCTGGCGTATCGATTATCACTTATCTACAAAAGAAATGGAAAACAGGTTAAAAAATGTACGCATTCTACCAGATGCATTGCATAGCGACCACTGCCCAATTTTATTGGAACTACAATAAAAGGTTAATCGGTTAACTGTTGAAATCGTTTAATCGCCCTGCAACAGTTAACCAATTCTACAGTTTAAACAATTAACCGATGCTAATCACCAATATCAAAGCCCTAGTCGGTGTACATCCGAAAGAAAAACTCTTTCTTCGCGGCAGCGAATTAAACCAATTGCCTATTTTAGAAAATGCTTGGCTATTGTTGGAAAATGGCCTAATTAAGGATTTTGGTTTGATGAGCAAAATCCCGTCTCAAATCTCAAATCTCAAATCTCAAATCTCGGCAGAAGACCGCTTCGTTTTCCCTTCTTGGTGCGATAGCCATACCCACATTGTTTTTGCGGCACCTCGTGAAGAAGAATTTGCTTTGAAAATTGCTGGTAAAACTTACGAAGAAATTGCAGCAGCCGGAGGAGGCATTTTAAACTCGGCAAATAAGCTTCAAAAAACAACTGAAGATGAACTTTTTGAAAGTGCAAGCAGCCGTCTAAAAGACATGATTAAACAAGGCACTGGCGCTGTAGAAATTAAAAGTGGTTATGGATTAACGGTAGAAAGCGAGTTGAAAATGCTTCGGGTTATCGAACGCTTAAAAGCCAAATTTCCAATTCCTATTAAAGCTAGTTTGTTGGCAGCACATGCTTACCCCACCGAGTTCAAAAACAACCACCAAGCTTATATCAATTTAATTATTAACGAACTTATACCGAAAGTTGCTGCAGAAAATTTAGCCGATTATGTTGATGTTTTCTGCGAAAAAGGCTTTTTCTCTAACGAAGAAACTGCACAAATTTTATCCGCAGCAGCTACTTATGGATTGAAACCGAAAATCCACGCCAACCAGTTATCTAGTTCTGGAGCTGTCCAAACAGGCATTGCTCATCAGGCTATTTCGGTAGACCATTTAGAAGAAACCGACGAGGAGGTTTTAGAAGCACTAAGCAATAGCGATACCATCGCAACGCTCTTGCCGTCTTGCTCGTTTTACATCAACATCCCATTTGCCAATGCCAAAGATTTAATAAACAACAATGCCATTGTAGCTTTGGCCAGCGATTACAATCCTGGTTCTACCCCATCGGGAAACATGAATTTTGTGGTGTCCTTGGGCTGTATCAAACTAAAAATGACACCCGAACAATCCATTAATGCTGCAACACTAAATGGCGCCGCAGCAATGGAAATGAGCAACGAAATGGGCAGTATCGCCATTGGCAAAAAGGCAAACTTATTTATTACCCACCCAATGACTTCATTAGCTTATTTGCCTTATAGTTTCGGTCAAAGCCAAATAGAAACGGTAATTTTAAACGGAGAGATTTACCATGGCTAGCTTCAAAGTTTTTTCGCAGGGCGATATTTTAAACCTCGTAAACAAACGTGACGGGGAAACCAAGCTTGGCGAAAGGGCACAAACAATTCCCCAAACTGCCGACCTATCACAAACTTCTGCCAAATTCGTCCTTTTAGGCATTCCAGAAGATATCGGTGTTAGAGCAAACTATGGTGTTGGCGGGGCACATACCGCTTGGAAACTTGCTTTAAAATCGTTCCTTAACGTACAAGAAAATGCTTTTCTAAAAGGGGAAGATGTTTTAGTGCTCGGCGAATTTGATATACCAGAAAATAACACAAGCGACGTTACTATCCTCAGAAAGGCTGTTGCAGAAATTGATGATCTGATTTTCCCCATCATTCAAAAAATAGTTGAGGCTGGAAAAATACCTATCGTAATTGGCGGCGGGCACAACAACTGTTATCCTATAATTAAGGGAGCTTCATTAGCCCTGCAAACCAAAGTTAATGTGCTCAATATCGATGCACACACAGATCTACGCACCCCAGAAGAAGGAAGACACAGTGGAAATGGGTTTAGCACAGCTATTAAAGACGGCTATTTAAACCAGTACCGCATCTTCGGATTGCACCAAAGCTATGTGAGTGAAGCCCAGTTAGACTTTATCTCCCAAAACGAAAGCATTAAAGCTGTTTATTTCGACGATTTACTGAACGAACACAAAGACATCTTGAACGAAGCGAAAAACCTCTTAAAAGACGTAAAATCGCCTTTAGGCTTAGAAATTGATTTAGATTGTATGGCAAGTATCTTATCTAGCGCTGCTACATCAAGTGGTTTTAGCTTAAACGAAGTAAGAAAGTTAGTTTTGCAGCTACAGAACAAATTTTCTTACCTACACATTTGTGAAGGTGCTTATCAATTAAATGATGGCAGAAAAGATGACACTATAGGCAAAACGATTGCTTATTTGATTAGTGATTTTATTAAAAATAATCTTCCCGCTGATAACCGCTGATTTTTTACGCAGATAACGCAAATCTCGCATCATCTTAAATCTGCGGTTCAATCTGTGAAAATCTGCGGGAAAACAAATTACAGCTCCTCGTCTTCGTAACGTTGGGCAGCCTTGGCCATAATTTCGATATCGGCTAACTCTTTTGCGGTTAAAGGCTCTTCTTGTTCCTGTAATTCAAACATCGCAATCATGGTTTCTTCGTATTGCTTCGCAGTAGTAATTCTAAAGTCCTTTTCCATAATTGTTATTTGAAATAAATTCAAAGGTATAAAAATTATATCCAAGAGTAATTATAACCGATAAACTTGCATAGGCGTAATACACAAATCCAAACGAACATCATCCTCGTGCACATCCGAAATAGCTTCTTTCTCAACTTCAAAAAGCGAAACGCCAACCTTCAATGTTTCAATTCCTGATAAAAATCTATCATAAAAACCTTTGCCATAGCCAACTCGGTAACCCCTCTTATCAAAAGCCAGCAAGGGCACCAAAACCATATCAATTTTACCTTCAAAAAGCACCGTAGTTTGAGGCTCTGGAATGTGATAGGAGTTTACCTTCAAATCTTCTTTACTAAAAGGATGATGGCTCATAGAATGATCTTCAAAATTTGCCCTTGAAACTACAATGTGGATATGGGGACGATTTTCCTGCAACCAATCAATCATTAAATAGGTGTCTGGCTCACGCTTTTTTACGATGGGCAGAAAAACGTGGATACTCGTAATGTCCGTGAAATCTAAGGTTTTAAACTGTGCCAACAGCAATTGGTTCATCACCAAAAACTCGTCGTCAGGTAATGCCTTTCTTTGTGCTAATGCTTGTTTTCTGAGGGTTGATTTTTCTGCCACATCTGGGAGTTTATTAGATTCTTCGCGACGCTCTGAATGACAACGTTTAGTGCTAAGTTATAAAAAATGGCCTTGGAAATCTATCCAAAGCCATCAATTTTATTAAAGATAAAAGAAAATAAATCCTGAAAATCTAAAAATCCTTAAATCCTGACACTATTTTACACGCTCTACATACTCGCCAGTACGCGTGTCTACTTTAATTTTATCACCTTGGTTTACAAACAAAGGAACTTTTACCTCTACGCCATTTTCAAGCGTTGCGGCTTTTAATGCGTTGGTAGAAGTGTCGCCTTTAACTGCTGGCTCTGAGTAAGTGATTTCAAATTCAGCGAAGTTGGGTAATTGCGCCATTATTGGCTCGTCGCTTTCCATAGAAACCAACACACTCATTCCTTCCTTTAAAAACTTGATAGCATTACCAAACAGTGCCTTTTCTACATTAAATTGTTCGTAGCTTTCGTTGTTCATTACTACTAAAGAATCTCCTTCTTCGTATAAATATTGGTAATCATTTGTCTCTACACGACAGATTTCTACCGCTTCGTCGGTATTCATACGGGCTTCTACAATTCTACCTGTTTTAATGTTACGGAACTTTCCAGTATAGAATGCGCCTCCTTTGCCCGGTGTGCGGTGGTTCCACTCATCAACAGTAACCAATTCGTTGTTTACTCGAAGAATGTTGCCTGTTTTTATTTCTGATGCCTTTGCCATTACAATTTTATCTAATAAGTACTTTTATTTTTTGACGCCGCAAGGTAAAAAACAATTTTTAAAATTTAGTACAAAAAAAGATGGCTTCGGGAACCACTCCGAAGCCACAATCAACCTAAACCTAAAACTAAACTATGAAAATTTATTTTACTCTTTCTACGTAATCGCCTGTTCTGGTATCAACCTTAACTTTATCGCCTTGGTTAATAAACATGGGCACGCGTATTTCAACTCCAGTTTCAACAGTAGCATATTTTAACGCACTTGTTGAAGTGTTGCCTTTTACTGCAGGCTCAGTGTAGGTAATTTCCAACTCTACTTTTTCGGGCATTTGCGCCATAATTGGTTCTTCACTTTCGAAAGCAACAATTACTGTCATCCCTTCTTTTAAGAACTTTACACCATCACCAAATAAAAACTTAGGCACGTTGTATTGTTCGTAAGTATTGTTGTCCATAATCACCAAGTAAGTACCATCTTCGTACAAATACTGATAATTATTGGTCTCTACGCGGCAAATTTCTACCTCTTCATCAACACGAAAACGATACTCTACCAGTTTGCCGGTTTTTACGTTACGCATTTTGGCTTGATAGAAAGCTCTTAAGTTTCCTGGCGTACGGTGAATAAACTCTTCAACCTGTATCAATTCTCCGTTAAAACGTAGAATGTTGCCATTTTTAATGTCAGATGCTTTTGCCATTTTTTTGAAATTTTAGGGTAAATATTCGCCCTTATTTCGTGGCGCAAAGGTATACACTATTTTTTAATTACACAATAGCAATTTAAAAATATTTTTTAGATGCGCTTTTAACAGGTTTAAACCTATATTTTGGCACATTTATCATATTAATTTTACTTTTTATAGTCTGATATATTTAGCTGAAATTTACAAAAATCGTACTCGTAAGACTGATTTGAGCCTACTAAAACCAATCTATCTTTTGTAAATTTCTCAACTAGATTTAGATACCATTCCGTGCCCTGGGTATCTAAGTTTGATGTGGGTTCGTCTAAAACCAAGATAGGCGAATTTGTACAAAAAGCCAAGGCCAGCTTTGTTCTTTGCTTCATTCCCGATGAGAAATATTTCAACGGCTTGTCTTCAGCTTTGCTCAGTGCAAGTAAATCTAAAACTGCAGCAGCATTAAAGCCTTCTTGGTAATCTTTAAATTTGAAATGGAAGTTTATCGTTTCTTGCAAAGTAAACTCCTCTATCAAATCTAAATAGGGCGCAGCAAGACTAATGGAATTGAAGATGTTTTCAGGAAGGATTTCTTTTTCATCTTTATAGGTAAGCTTACCTTCAGAAGGTGTGAGGTTGCCCAGCAAAACACTTAACAGAGTTGATTTTCCTGACCCATTTGGTCCAAGCACGGCATATTGTTGTCCTTTAGAAAAAACATAGTTGATATCCCTAAATATCCACTCTTTATTAAATCTTCTACCTAAATTCTCAAGGATAATTTTCATCAGGATAAAGGTTTTTTAAAAGGTGATGAAGCTAGCATGAGCTACAATATTGTAGCCATGTTGGTTGTATAGCAATTAGCTGCCAGAGCCAAAGCCTCTCATTACGCCTCTATTCGAGTTACGAATAAAATCAACAATCTCATCCCGAATTTCTGTTGGCTGAAACTCCGCTTCGATCACATCAAGCGCTTTGGTTACGTTGTTGTTCTTCACGAAAAGTACACGATAAATCTCTTGAATTTCATTAATTTGATCTGAAGAAAACCCTCTTCTGCGCAAACCTACAGAGTTGATTCCTACATAAGAAAGTGGTTCTCTTGCCGCCTTAACATAAGGAGGCACATCTTTACGTACTAACGAACCACCTGTTACAAAAGCGTGCGAACCTACTTTTACAAACTGGTGTATAGCAACTAAACCTGCTAAAACCACATAATCACCAATGGTAATATGGCCTGCCAAGGTGGTACTATTAGAAAAAATACAGTGGTTGCCTATGTGGCAATCATGAGCAATGTGCGAGTACGCTTGGATCAAGCAATTGCTGCCAACCACTGTTTTCCATTTATCTTTTGTTCCTCTGTTAATGGTAACGCATTCGCGGATAGTTGTGTTGTCGCCAATTTCGGCAGTGGTTACCTCTCCGGCAAATTTTAGATCTTGTGGCACACCAGAAATTACCGAACCTGGAAATATACGGCAGTTTTTACCAATACGAGCACCATCCATAATCACCACATTGGACCCAATCCAAGTGCCTTCGCCAATCTCTACATCTTTATGTATTACCGCAAAAGGCTCTACCACTACGTTATCCGCAATTTTAGCCTGCGGATGTATATATGCTAAGGGTTGTATCATTTTGTAGTCTCGCTATCTTTTACTTTTACAATTTGCGCCATCATTTCGGCTTCAACAACAACTTTGTCGCCAACCATACCAACGCCTTTCATTTGTGCAATACCCCTTCTAATAGGCTCCATTAAATCGCACCTAAACACAATAGTATCTCCTGGCAGTACCTGAGCCCTAAAGCGCACATTATCTATCTTAAGAAAGTAAGTAAGGTAATTTTCGGGGTCTGGAACCGTGCTGAGTACTAAAATACCTCCTGTTTGTGCCATTGCTTCAATTTGAATAACGCCAGGAAATACCGGTGCTCCGGGAAAATGTCCTTTAAAAAACTCCTCGTTCATGGTTACGTTTTTAACACCAACTACGTGAGTTTTGCTTAATTCAAGTACTTTATCTACAAACAAAAAAGGTTGTCTGTGAGGTAAAATTTTCATGATATCTACCACATCATACAATGGTTTTGCATTCACATCGTAAACGTTAACCTTTTTCTTTCCCTTTTCCTTCTTAATTGCTGCTTTAATCTTCTTAGCGAATGCCACATTTGCAGCATGACCAGGTCTTGCAGCCATGATATGGCCTTTCAGGTGCATACCAACCAAAGCCAAATCGCCAATCATATCTAATAGTTTATGACGGGCAGGCTCGTTCTGGTAGCGTAACTCCATATTATTTAAAATACCTTGCGGAGCAACATCAATTTCTTCGCGATTAAAGATTTTAGCCAAATGCTGAAGCTCTTCTTTAGTTACTTCTTTATCTACAATTACAATAGCGTTATTTAAATCGCCACCTTTAATAAGATTGTGTTGTAATTGGTACTCTAATTCGTGCAAGAAACAGAAAGTTCTACAAGAAGCAATTTCTTTTTTAAATTCGCCAATAGTGGTAATTCCGGCATGTTGGCTTCCCAACACAGGAGAATTATAGTCAATCATGCAGGTAAAACGATAATCGTCTAGCGGCATCGCAACAATCTCTACACTTCTCTCTGGCTCTGTATAAATAATATTATGAGGGATAGTAAAATATTCTCTATCAGCATTTTGCAAAGCAACACCTACTTGTTCTAAAGCATCAATGAATTTGATAGAACTTCCATCCATAATAGGAGTTTCAGGACCATCTACCTTCATCAAAACGTTATCCAAATCCATCCCAACCAAAGCTGCCATTACATGCTCTACTGTGCTCACACTTGCGCCGTTTTGTGAAATTGTAGTTCCTCTGGCTGTATCGGTCACATTATCGCAGTCAGCATCTATAATTGGTTCGCCAGGCAAATCAACGCGTTGAAATTTAAATCCGTGATTTTCTGGTGCTGGGCTAAAAGTTAAAGTTACGTTTGCTCCGGTGTGTAATCCAACTCCTTTAACTGAGATTTCGCCCTTAATAGTTCTTTGCTTAACGTTCATTATTGTGTTTGTGTTGTTGTCATTTTCTCTAAAGTAGCAGTAAGCGCTGCTATTTTAGCTTCTAACTCTCTTACCCTTTTATCTACTTCTGGCAACTTTTTGAATATCACGGTTGAGCGCATCCAATCTTTTAAAGGTTGGGCCGGACTTCCGTGCCATTGTTTATTTTCTTCTGTATTAAAATTTATACCTGCTTGGGCACCAACTTGTGTTCTGTTGCCAAGTGTTAAGTGCCCTGCAATACCAACCTGACCTCCAATTACCGAATTATCGCCAAGTTTAGTACTGCCCGAAATACCCGATTGAGCGGCAACTACAGTATTTGCACCAACATCTACATTGTGTGCAATCTGTATCAGGTTATCTAATTTTACACCTTTACGTACGTAGGTAGAGCCCATTGTAGCCCTATCAATGGCAGTATTGGCCCCTATCTCAACGTCGTCTTCTATTACTACATTGCCTATTTGAGGGATTTTATTGTAAGACCCATCCGTTTGCGGAGCAAAGCCAAAGCCATCACTACCAATTACAGTATTTGAATGAACGGTAACCCTATTTCCTACAACGGTATGTTTATAAAGTTTTACACCAGGATACAAAGTACAAGCACTGCCAATGATACTGTTTGCTCCAATATAGCTTTGTGCATATATTCTAGTATTATCGCTTATCTCAACGTTTTCTTCTACGCAGCAAAACGGGCCAACATAAACATTCTGCCCTATCTTTGCAGAAGGATGTACGTAAGACGAGTTGTGTATCCCAACCTCTTTTGAACTGCCATTAATTACTTCATTGTATTTATCTAACAGAATAGTAAAGGCACTATAAGGATCCTTCACTTTTACCAAAGTGCTTTTAACCGGCTGTGTTGGCACAAAATCTTGTGAAACGATTACTATAGACGCATCTGTCTGATACAAAAAGTTCTCATACTTAGGGTTTGATAAAAAGCAAAGCGAGCCAGCAGCGCCATCCTCTATCTTAGAAAGCGTACCTACTTGAGCGTTTTCATCGCCTTCTATTGTTCCGTTTAAAAATTCGCCTATCTGCTTGGCAGTAAATTGCATGTTACAAAGTTAAATGTTAAATCGATATGAACAAATTATCAATACTTAGTAATTGTAAGACGAAGTAACGGCAATTTTGTATCAATATTTTGTTAAAAAAGCTTAAATATCTCTAACGTAGCACAGTATGTGCTTTTTAACGGTCTTATCTAACGATTCTAAATTAGATAAATCTGATGCTTTTGCAATGTCAGACAATGTGCCGTTTTTCATTAATATATTGATATTGCTGCTTTCGGCATTGTATGCTCTGTTAGTAATGGTATCTGTGAATACAAAATAAGAAAGGTCTTCGTCATCGATATTTAATGCAACAGCAGTTTGAAAAGCAATTCGTTCTACGCGTTGCGGATCTGGTGCTTCATTACTGATTTCTACTTTATACAGCTTTCTTGCATTCAACATTTTGCACAGCTTAGACAAAATTACATCTTCGGCATCTGCCCAAACTTTTACAGAAGCGTAAATATCCTGATCGTCTAGCTTAGAGAACTGTTGCAAATGGATTTCTTCCTCAAAGAAATTCGCTGAGTTTACGTTATCAACCAAAAAATGCTGCAAGGCCGGTGTAGCGAAAAGTGTAACGCCTTCCAAAGTTAGCTCTTTCGCACGTTCCAAAATTTTCACCAAAAGTTGCTCGCCAGCGATAACGGTTTTATGCAAATAAACCTGCCAGTACATTAACCTACGGGCAATCAAAAATTTTTCTACAGAATAAATTCCTTTTTCTTCTACTACCAATTGGTCATCAACAATGTTGAACATCTTGATGATACGATCAAAACTGATTACACCTTCGCTTACGCCCGTATAAAAGCTATCGCGATTGAGGTAGTCCATCCTATCTAAATCTACCTGCCCCGAAATGAGCTGACAAAAGAATTTCCTATGATACTTTCCTTTAAAGATGTTGATTGCTGTGGTTAGTCTGCCGCCAAACTCTTCGTTTAGCTTGTCCATCATCAGCAAAGAAATATCCTCGTGCTTTATGCCTTGCGCTAAAGTATGCTCTAAAGCGTGAGAAAATGGCCCATGACCAATATCATGCAGTAAAATTGCGATGGTCGCAGCTTCTTCTTCCTCTGCACTAATCTCATGGCCTTTGTTTTTTAAAACCTCAAGGGCCAAACTCATTAAGTGCATTGCCCCCAAAGCGTGGTGAAATCTTGTGTTCAGCGCCCCCGGATAAACAATGTGGGTCATAGCCAACTGTTTAATGTACCTTAAACGCTGGAAATAACGATGCGAGATAAGGTCGAAAACAAGTTCTGTTGGTATGGTGATGAAGCCGTAAACCGGATCGTTAATGATTTTCTTTTTGTTCAAATCTTAAAAAGGGTTAAAAAAAGTATATGCGGTACAAAAATTGCTAATTTTATCGACAGTAGAAAAGCTAAGCGCTTTTAAATCTCTTAAATTACACAAAAACGATATAAAATGCAGGAAACGAAGATATTATGGGCCGATGACGAAATTAACTTACTAAAACCTCATATTTTATTATTGAACGAAAAAGGCTACGCTGTTAGCACTTTTACAAACGGTAATGATGCGCTTGAGGCTTTTGGGAAAGAACATTTCGATTTAGTTTTTTTAGACGAAAATATGCCCGGCCTCACAGGCTTAGAAACGCTCTCTGCCATTAAAAATATACGTTCTGATGTTCCAGTGGTATTGATCACTAAAAGTGAAGAGGAAAATCTGATGGAAGATGCTATTGGCTCTAAAATAGATGACTACTTGATTAAGCCGGTAAACCCGAAGCAGGTGTTACTGACCATCAAAAAACTGATTGATAACAAGCGTCTAGTAAGCGAGAAAACTTCATCGGCCTATCAACAAGATTTTAGAAATATAGGGATGACCCTAAACGACAAATTAAGTTATGATGATTGGGTAGATGTTTATAAGAAACTTGTTTTTTGGGAGCTAGAACTTGAAAAATTGGATGATCCGCAAATGCATGAGATTTTAACCATGCAAAAATCGGAAGCCAACATGCTCTATTCAAAATTTGTTGAAAACAATTACCTAGACTGGATCAATGGCAGTAGTGATGCACCTCTTTTTTCTCACGAATTGATTAAGAAAAAAGTGTTCCCGCTAATTAATGATACCACACCGGTATTCTTTATCTTAATTGATAACTTAAGATACGACCAATGGAAAATCATTAATCCTCTAATTTCTGAGTATTTCCGTTTAGAAGAAGAAGATACCTATTCGAGTATTTTACCCACAGCAACACAATACGCTAGAAATGCGATTTTCTCAGGCTTAACACCGCTTGATATGGAAAAGCGTTTTCCATCGCTATGGCAAAATGATGATGATGAAGGTGGAAAAAATTTGCATGAAGAAACATTTTTGGGTGAACAAATCAAGCGCAGCTTAAGAAAAGATTGTAAGTTCAGCTACAATAAAATCCTCACTTTCGATCAGGGGAAAGATTTGCTAGACCAAGTGAATAATTTGATGCACAACGAGTTTAATGCCATTGTTTTCAATTTTGTGGATATGCTTTCTCACGCCAGAACCGATATGCAGATGATTAGAGAGCTGGCAAATGACGATGCGGCCTACCGTTCGCTAACCTTATCTTGGTTTGAGCACTCTCCACTGTTGGATTTAATTAAAAAATTATCGCAACAACGTATAAAACTAATTATTACAACAGACCACGGAACCATTAGGGTAAAAAATCCTAGTAAAGTAATTGGTGACAGAAGCACAAATACCAACCTCCGCTACAAACAAGGTAAAAACCTCAATTTCAATCCGAAAGAAGTATTTTTAATTAAAAATCCTCATGATGCGAAATTGCCAAAGGTAAATATCAGCTCTAACTATATTTTTGCAAAGGAAGATCAGTATTTCGTTTATCAAAACAACTACAACCAGTTTGTGAATTACTACAATGAGACTTTCCAGCACGGCGGTATTTCAATGGAAGAAATGATTATCCCTATTGTAACTTACGGATCTAAGTAAATGATGAGCACATAGTCACATAGAATTTCAATAGCAGAACTATGTATCTATGTGCTTAAGCTATATCTTTGTGTAAATGAAATCCATCTCTATTAATAGCACAGCTGAATTACCTCACGTTGCAAAAGAATTATTGGCCTTTGCAGAAGGACAAAAGTTTTTCATTTTTGAAGGTGACATGGCGGCAGGCAAAACCACTTTCATCAAATCGCTTTGCGAAGCTTTAGGAGTTGAAGATGTAGTAAGCAGCCCAACTTTTTCTATTGTTAATGAATATGAAAGTACCGATGGCCCGATTTATCATTTCGATTTTTATAGGTTGAAAAACCAACAAGAGGCTTACGATATTGGCTACGAGGAATATTTTTACAGCGGAAATTACTGCCTCGTAGAATGGCCATCAAAAATAGAAGAATTACTTCCAGAAGCTTACATCAAAGTTGAAATAACCGTTACTGGCAATGAGCAGCGGTTGTTTGAATTCGTAAAAGTTTCAACGTAAGATTACCAAAGCTTTATATCGGTTATTTTGCTTCTGCAACCATAGCTCGTATGCCAAAATGTGAATGAGTTTCTTTTGTCCATTTGTGATGTTTAAACAAACTTCGGTGCCATGAGTCTTCACTTTTTTTGATATATGTTTTAATGGCAAGCAGAGGGGCAACAAAATCTTCAACCTTAACAAAACCATTTTTTTCACCATAAAAGGATGCAGGAAATATTTTGAAGCCTACTACAAAGCCATACTTTGGCATCGGCAGATTATACTGTTCTAGGTTTACAGTTACCCATTTGGCGTGTTTCTCGGCTTTTACCAAAATTTCTTCTGTTAACAATGGCTTTCCCGGACTTCCATCGGCATTGGCTTCATAAATGCCAACACCAAATGCGTTATTCAAATCAACCTTAGTCTTTTTTTGAAATGGTTGCTTGGTAACCACAAAATATTGTACCGCTAGAATTTTACTGTCTTTTTTATAATCGTTGGGGAAAAACCTAGCTTCTTCATACCCATAACCTCCCCAATGATTATCGCCGTGCAATAAGGTCATGCCACCGCCAACTAAATGTTTGCTGTACTTTTTCGTACTGATGCTCACTTCATTTAACTGATAAATCGCAGGCTTTAAACGTAAGGTGTCACTAATTTTGGCCTTTTTAACCTGAAGCACTAGTTTTGAATATCCTAGCGAGCTAATGGCGATCCATCTATTGTCATCTAAGCCTAAATCTTGAAAATCAAAATTTCCGTATTGATCCGTAATTTTGATTGGGCTTTCATCAATTATGGAAATGGTTGCTCCTACAATTGGTTGTTTGGTTAATGAATCGACAATTTTAATTTGGGACTTGGCTTTGAAAGATAGACCAACGAGGAAGAGCAAATAGATGATATTTAGGTTTTTCATTGTATATTTTTGTAATGACAATGATAGTAAAAGAAAACAATTCCTTGCGACTGTCTTTAACTAAAATAATCGATGAGGAAAAACCTAAATACAATTTATATATCGGTATAGAACTAAATTTCGTATCTTCAAGGTTTAAACTACACCATAAATAATGGCTACAGGACTACGCGATGAAATGGCTGCCATTGCTCAAAGAGGGTTGTTACAAACCCAGGAAGCAATGCTAGAAACTGGAAAGAAAAGCAACAGCTTATTTATTGGAATTCCTAAAGAGATGTCTTACCAGGAGTGTAGGATTGCTTTAACGCCGCTATCTGTTGCGCTGCTAGTTAATAACGGGCACAAAGTGATGTTGGAAAGCGGCGCTGGTGACGGTGCCAATTTTAGCGACAAAGATTACAGTGAACAGGGTGCACAAATATCCTTCAATAAAAAAGATGTTTGGGCTGCCGATGTGATTGTGAAAATAGCGCCACCAACCATTGAAGAAATTGGCTTAATGCACAAAGGGCAGACACTAATTTCAGCTCTTCAAATTGGTACGCTGAAAGCAGACGTCCTCAAAGCTTTGCTGGCCAAAAAAATCAATGCGCTTTGTTTCGAAAACATCCGTGATGAAGGCAACGTGCTTACGGTTGTACGTGCCATGAGCGAAATTGTTGGTGCAACCTCCATTTTTATTGCTGCAGAATATTTAAGCAGTGCATTTGGCGGTAAAGGTTTAATGTTAGGCGGTTTTACAGGCGTTCCACCGACTGAAATCGTGATTTTAGGAGCGGGTACGGTTGGAGAATATGCCGCTAGAACAGCGCTTTCTTTAGGTGCAGAGGTTAAGGTTTTCGACAGTTCTATTTTCAAGCTCAGACGCTTACAAAATAACTTAGGCAGCAGAGTTTTCACATCTGTAATGCAGCCAATTGTACTAGCAAAGGCTATTACTACTTGTGATGTTGTTATTGGCGCTATCCGTTCCGACCATGGCCGTAGCCCCTGCGTAGTAATGGAAGAAACCGTGGCTAGAATGAAACCACATTCTGTAGTGGTTGACGTGAGCATAGACCAAGGCGGTTGTTTCGAAACCTCAGAAGTGACCAACCACAAAGACCCGGTTTTTGTAAAACACGATGTAATTCACTATTGTGTGCCAAATATTGCTTCCCGCGTACCTCGTACAGCATCTTACGCCCTAACGAACATTTTCGCCCCAATCCTGGTTGATATAGGCGATATGGGCGGACTAATGAATATGGTTTGGAGTAAGCCAGGAATTAGGGATGGTTTGTATTGCTATCAAGGTCATTTAACGAACAAAGACCTAGCAAACATGTACAACCTACCTTACAAAGATTTAGAACTATTGGTCCTTTCCAATCAGTAATTTTATCAAAAAAACATCCCCTATCATGATACGCTTGCTTTTTCTATTTACCATTTTAAACTTAAGCGCTTGCGCACAACAAAATGCCCAAAATAAATACGGCTTAAAAGTAGTTAACGATTATCAACAGTATAAAGCTGATGTCGCTAAAAATCCAAACTTGGAACTGGTAGACATCAAAAAAGCTATTCCTTCGGTGGTGCTAGATATCCGCTATGCCACAACAGACAACTTTATGAAGCAGGTGATGTATAAGCAGGCACGGGCTTTCGCTCGCAAACCTGTGGTAGAAAAGTTAACACTAATTCAAGCAGAATTGAAGAAAAAAGGCTACGGACTTAAAATTTACGATGGCTACAGGCCTTACGCTGTTACCGTTTCTTTCTATCAAAAAGCAAGCGACAAAAACTTTGTGGCCAATCCCGCAAAAGGTTCAAAACATAATAGAGGTTGTGCGGTTGATTTAAGTATCATCGATTTAAAAACTGGAAAAGATGTGCCAATGCCTACACCTTACGACAGTTTCGAAGCCGCAGCGGCACCACATTACAATGATTTACCTGCACACATTATCAAAAACCGCAACTATTTAATCAACACCATGCAGGCACACGGCTTTAAAGTGATTTACAACGAATGGTGGCACTTTGATTTTATTGGCTGGCAAGATTACGATTTGATGGATATTCCGTTCGAAAAGCTATAGGTTTTGAAAAGATACTGCCGTGCTGCTAGGGTTTTGCCAGTCCCGCCAATGTTACTGCCAATTTAACGGCGTAAACTTGTAAAATTGGGCATTCACGTATGTCGGGTTTAGTTAACCACAACCTTTGCAAAACACTCGCTTTGCAGGGCATCAATCAGCGCAAATGCCATATTTAGTTGCACTGCAATTTAGTTAATGCAGCACCAACTCAATAAATTTTAGCAAAAGCTTTTGTAAAATAGACCCGATTGAAAGGAAGCCAATTTTTTTAATTGGCTGCAGAGAAAGCGGGACTACAAGAACCTAGTTGCAGAAATTTGCTCTTCAAAATTTTGTGAAATTGACCTATGGTCTGCTTTTTAAGCCATACTTATTGGTCTTTACGTCTACTTTGTCGCCTTTTACGGTCAAAGAGAAAAGATAATCGTACTCATCATCAGCAATGCTAGGTACTGGCCTCTTGGCACCAAAAGCTTCTATCATTTCTAAAACAGTATTAGAGTGACCGATAATTAAGATCTTTTTGCCTAGAGCATTTTCTTTTAGGGACTTAACCAAATCCTTTGCCATTGCAGGATTGTAAGTTTTTATACTGATGCCGGTAATATCTGCTAAAGGAAATCCTGTTAACTTGGTACGCTTATAATCTGTAGAAAAAATACTGTCAATTCTTTGTCCTTTTAGCTCTTTCTTTAAAGCTTCGGCCCTTTCTGCACCTGCCGAAGATAAATCTGGATCGCGATCTTTCTTATCTGTGGTATCCTTTTCTGCGTGTCTTACAATCCAAACTTTTAGCGTTTTTTGTGCATGCAGCATTTGCTGCAAACCAAATGCTAATACAAACAAGAGTAATAATTTTTTCATACTAAATCCTTTTTACCTTAGCAGGATGCTAGCCAAGGGCCGCAACCAACTTTAAAATGTCGTTTTCGCTATGCCAACTTGATAAGACGATACGGTTTAAATTCTTTCCATTTCTGTCTGGATATGGGAAAGAAGAAATCAGGATTTTATGCTCCAATAACCGCTGGTCTATAGCCGGCTGCTTGGACAAAAATACAGGAAAGTCGGCAACAAAATGCCAATCATTTTTATTTGTTAGCTTTTGCTTAAACAATTTTACGTTTTGTTGAAGCTTATTATAAGCATTTTGGTAAATCTGTTCTGCGTGAATAAAAGCATACAAACCTGCCGCAGCGGGTGGTGATGCACCATAAAATATATCGCTCTGCTTTAGTTTGGCTATCGATTTTTCAGCGCCTAAAACAACACCAGCATCTATTCCTAATGCTTTTGCCATAGAAGCAACCACTACGATTTCTACATTTGCTGCATGGTGAAGATTACTAAACACGCTACTTCCGCTGTTTAGTAAACCAATACCGTGAGAGTCATCAATAATTAAAACAACTTTTTTCGAAGGATTTATTTGATGAACAAAGCTGAAATCGTAGATCTCTGGAACAAGATTATTCAGGGAGTTGCTAATCAAAACCCAGTTATCGTCATCGCTTCCGTTTATTTCAGCAACGATGTTTGTACTCCATGTGGTATACGTCGTCGTAACCGATGGATTTTCATTTTGCCACAAGGCCGGGTGCGTATTTGGTGCATAACGAACCACCCCGCTCTTTGCGTAGGTTGAAACGGTGAGTTGCGCTGCCAAATAGCCACTGGAAGTAATGAGCGCAGCTTCGGCACCAAATCTTTTGGCAATGGAAATTTCCGCATCATCATAAATTTTCAGCTGAACGTTGTTTCCTCTACTGGTGCCATTATTAAGGCCATAAAGTTCTAAACCTTTGATGTAAAGTTCCGTCATTTCTTTATTTTGGGGAATGCCCAAATAGGCTGTTCCCCCAAAATAAAGATAGTTTTCTTGGTGATAAAGTATTTCTGCTGAAATTTTCTGGGACAGCTGATCGAATTTTTTTTCGGTACTCAATAATGATGACCTTACATTTGGGGATTTCATTTTAATTTGGCTAATGGCTTTTAAAAAATTCGAATTGCTGTCTGATTGATTTGGACCAATAAGCCCTATTGTGCGCTCCAGGTTGCGAAATATAAGTGGCTTTCAACTTAAATTCGTCACATTTTTGTTTTAGCTCATTATTATAATCATAAAAAAAATCGTCAGAGCCACAATCAAAAATGAAAGGCTTGCTAATGCCTTTCAGCTTGTGTATATTGGGCACAACGGAATAAGCATCCCACATTGGGTCCTCGCTACTTGGATTTCCAAGTAAATTACTTAACCCGTATTTAGCAGAAAAATCTCTCAATTTAACTCCTCCACTGGTGCTTCCTGCGCTTGCAAATAAATCTGGACGTTTTATAAAAAAAGAAAGAGCTCCATGTCCGCCCATGCTCAGACCAGAAATAAAAATCCTTTGCTCATCTACTTTGTATTTTTTCTTGATATCTAGATAAAGTTCATCGAAAAAGAACGTCTCATATTGCCAATTTTTCTTTACCGGACTATTGATGTACCAACTATCATGCAACCCGTCTGGACAAACGATTATAAACCCGTATTCATCGGCATATTTTTGAGCGTCCATTATACTGTTCCATTGTTTGTAATTACCTCCATATCCATGTAAAAGATATATTAAGGCCAACTTTTTATGGTCTTGGTAACTTTTAGGTTTAAACACCCAAACAGTATCTGATTTTGGTAAATTTTTACTTTGATATACTAATTGATCTTGCGCTCTAACTAGGAAACCAATGCAAATTAAGATAAAAATTAATAGGCTCCTCATTAATTTATTTTTTAACAGTTTGAGTATTTAAAAACGTTCATGAATAGCTGTTACCACCCTTACCATTTCCTTCCTAATTTCGGCGGTTGGTTGTACGTAGTTGTTATTCATAAAAGAGTAAAGCAACAGCTTACCTTTTTTTGTAAGAATATAGCCACTTTGGTTGTGCACACCTCCCAATGTTCCTGTTTTTGCGTACACAAAAGGCGTATCTGTTTTAGGGTAAGCATTTCTAAGTGTGCCCGATTTTCCGCCAGCCGGCATCATGGCAAATAACCTTTGTTGATCGTTAACTTCGTCATAAATTAATTCCAACAATTTGATCAATGATCTCGGAGTAAATAAATTCCCTCTAGAAAGTCCAGAGCCATCTACCCATTTTGGTTTATCTGGCAGTACGGTGAGGTACTTTTCTTGTATTGCAGCAATTACTTTGGAAGTACTGAGTTCCAAACCCAATTTATCGGCATAAGTTAAGAGCAATTGCTCGGCCACAAAATTATCAGAAGGTAGCATTAACTGTTTAAAAACATCATCGCTTTTAGAACTATAGATGGTTTTAGCCTCCTTAGGCATCGCATAATCAACAAGTTGCAAATCTTTGTTCAAAGTATCAGATAGTAAAGTAAGGGTTAATGTAGTGGCCGTTTTAAATGGTATCTGCTGCTCGTAATTTGCCGTTGTTTTTGCGAAGGGATAATGGAACCTGTTGTTCAAAAACTCCCTTTGTACACTAAATTTTGTTGCTTTACTGTTACTGTCTGCTACGAAGCAAGAATTGAAGTGCTTCGGTGAAATATTCATTTCTCCAGCCTGCTTAGCCGTAACGAGCACCACATTATCAAACAAAGGAAGCTCAGAAATTTCTGGCTGGTAGTAATCGTTGTAATCATCCCAGCTCCAACCGTTACCAAAAAAATTTCCAGTATATCGCCCGTTGGCAAAAAAAAGTTTTTTATTGGTATTTCTTAAAAATTCGATGGCCTTAGTGCCTTTTACCGCGGTATGCAGCAAAGAAGGATCTCCTGTTCCCCAAAAAATAAGCGAATCTCCTTTTTCGATATATCTTAAAGAAGGAATGGAGTCGGGAGCAATTTTTAAGCCTGCATAAAGTGTAAAAAGCTTGGTGTTAGATGCTGGCGTGAAATATTTATCCGCATCTTTCTGAAAAATCATTTCCTTTCCTTCTAAATCGTAAAGTGCAAAACCTACCTGATATTTCTTCAACATTTCGGAGGTTTTAAATTCCTTAGCTACCTTTTTTGCAATGATCTGATTTGGCTTGCAGGCATAAAATGAGGAAATCACAGCAAGAGCAGTGCTAAACAAAATAGTTTTAAGGTTGAATTTAATCATGAGCTAGGGTGGCTTTATATTTTTAGAACAGCTTTGGGGTTAAGTGTGCACTAATTTATTAATTTAGATTTATGAACAGCATTAAACCAAGCAATCATTTTACAAAACACCTTGCTTTTTTGGTTCTATTGTGCTTTTTATTCAACAATAACTTGGCGAAATCGCAAGATTTCAAATTTGCATCGGGCCGCAAGCAACAAACGATGTATTTTGAACTGATAAAGAACCTAATCATTATTCCAATCTATATCAACGACAAAGGCCCATTCGACTTTATTTTGGATACAGGCGTTAGCCCTATGATAGTTACCGATACCACTTTAAAAGAGAGCTTGAAGGTAAGCTATCCACGCCCCATAAAAATTAGTGGTTATGGAAATTTTGAAGGTATAGACGCATTCTTAGGCGCAACTAGTGTGAGAATTGGTGATGCCGAAGCAAGCAGTATTCCCGCTGTCTTCCTGAAAAATGACGTGTTTTCTTTATCGGGTTTTGTAGGCAAAAAAATCTACGGTTTGATAGGCTACAACTTCTTCAATAGTTTTACGGTAAAAGTAAGCTACTCTAACAAAACTATAAGGTTTATCTCTCCAGAGAAAAAAACAAAATTGAAAGGTGAACGCATTCCCTTAGAGCTGATGGACAACAAACCTTATGTGCTGCTAAATATTGAGCAAGAGGGTTTGGGTGCAAAATATGTGAAAGCATTAGTAGATTGTGGCGCCAGCCATGCCATTTCTCTTGAATCGTTAGATTCTAAACCTTTTCCCCAACCAGATTTTACCATGCAAGCCAATTTGGGAAATGGATTAACGGGCGATATCAAAGGCAGAATTGGCCGCCTTATTTCGCTTCAATTAGGCAGTTTTAAGTTTAGTGATGTAATTTCGCACTACCCTATATACAATATTGATTCGTTAAGAAACAAAGGACGAAATGCCAATTTGGGAGCAGAAATTTTGACTCGTTTTAATACCATTTACGATTATCGAAACAACTGCATGTATATCAAAAAGAACGATAAGTTCAATCGGATTTTTGAACATGATATGTCTGGTATAGAACTTTACACGGAGAGTGGTCCTCCTTCTAGAACTTTGATCAATAAAATAGAACCCGAATCTCCCGCCGACCTCGCTGGATTAAAAGCCGGGGACGAAATCACTTCTATCAACTTCAAAAAAATAGACGATTATACGCTAGATGAAATTAGCACTACCTTTAAGGCCAAAAATGGTTACAGCGTTATATTAGAAGTTTGGCGTGAAAAATCATTCCTCATTAAATTAATAAGACTAAAAAAACGAATATAAACACAAATGAAAACTCTTTTCCGCGTACTTTTCCTAGCCCTTATTTCGGGTAATTTGTTTGCTCAAAACACCGACTCTTTACGCTTTTCAAAAGCAAAATGGGAGAAACAATCGGTAGCCAAAAAAACAAAGGTTTACACCTATCAATTTTCTGACAG
Organism: Pedobacter sp.; assembly: GCF_031119335.1. Lineage (GTDB taxonomy): Bacteria > Bacteroidota > Bacteroidia > Sphingobacteriales > Sphingobacteriaceae > Pedobacter. The sequence continues at coordinate 121,140 of NZ_JAVHXT010000007.1, read as the reverse complement.
CTCGCTGTTTAAAGCCAACCAGTACATCAGCTTTGTTGAAGTAAAAAATCACAAAAAGGCACCTAAGTTTTATATCGGCTACGATAGCAAAGAACTCATCAAAACATCGGCCTTTGCCAAAAAATATAATGCTACAGCGGTAATTAACGGTACATTTTTCGACATGAAAAACGGTGGCTCCGTAGATTTCCTCAAAGTAAACGACACGATTATTAACGCAACAAGGTTAGATAAAAACAACAAAAGAACCTTCCACCAAGAGGCGGCTGTGGTGATAAACAACGAGCAAATTGCCATAAAAAAATGGGACAGCAGTGAAAATTGGGAAAATTCCCTTACAGATAAAAACGTGATGGTAAGTGGGCCTCTGCTGATTTTAAACGACAAAAATGAACCTTTAGACTCCATTTCGTTCAACAAAGCTAGGCATCCACGTAGTGCAATAGGAATTAGGCCCGATGGCAGCGTTTTGCTACTCACCGTTGATGGAAGACAAAACCAATCTGCAGGAATGAGTCTTTTTGAACTCACCAAAATCATGAAGTGGTTGGGCTGCAGCAATGCCATTAATTTAGACGGTGGAGGCTCTACCGCACTTTGGGTGAACGGTTATGGCGAAAATGGCGTAGTCAACCATCCATCAGATAATAAAAAATGGGACCACGAAGGCGAAAGAAAGGTGGCCAACGTTATATTTATCAAAGGCAAACAATAAATTTGCAGCAAAATGCCTTTATACCATAACATGAAATTTACCCGCTTAACCTGTCTATTTTTACTTGCCCTTTCTTTATACGCCTGCAACAACCAAAACAAAGGAGCAGACGGAAAAAACCCTACCACGGGTTTGACCTTTAAAGATGTAGATGGCATTAGGTTTTACGAAGTGAAAAGGCGCTTCAGCAATGGTCTATCCTTTAACAAAGATGGCTTTATGTTGGTGCCAAACTGGATTATAGAGCACAAAGCTCCCGATACGATGTTGGCTTACAGTCCAGAAAAGCGAGGCATGGAAGCTTTCTATTTGCTACACGACCATGGGCAGATTTACAACTTTGCTCGCGAATACTTTAGGGCAAAAACAATTGCTAAAGACAGTTTGATTTTACAACGCTTACAGGTAGAAGCGCTTGTTATCGCAAAGGGAGAAGTATCTGATGTAAACTCTACCTATTACACCAAAGACTACATTGAAAAAGTGCTAAAAACCACCGTTGGCGAATTACAGCGACCTACCAAGCAAGACACTGCGTTTATTAAAAAACTAGCAGAAAAGACCTACAAACATCCAGCAAACCCTGATACCGCCTTTGCAGCCACCGAGATTGTAGAATTAAAGCCCAACAGCAAAAACGTTTCTGTAAAATTGATTGGTTATGCAGATAGCGGTGCGCACAGGAAATCTTACGCTTATATGTACCCGGAGTACAAAATCGAGATCAACAAATCGTACAAGCAGTTTCGTTATCGCTTTTCGGTAATTGTAGATGTGAAAGGGAACTTATATGTAAACCGGATTCAGGGTGTTTTGCCAGACGATATGCCCTACCGTAAAAAATTGATACAAGGCATAGCAGATGTTTACCTTAAAAACTTACTTTTCATTAAACCAGGTACAACAATAGGCATTCCACACTCTAGCGAAATCACCATTAGTTTGGCCGGCAATCGTTAGCGTCGCTAAAGGTTATAATTTTGAAAAAAATCAAGTTTTGCTTGTAATTAGATTTAAATCTGTACCTTGCAAACTTAATACATAATATAATGCAAGAAGGAACAGTAAAATTTTTCAATGTAACTAAAGGTTTTGGATTTATCGTACCAGCAAATGGTGACGCTGAAATCTTCGTACATTCAACAGGCCTTATCGACGAAATTCGTGAAAACGACAAAGTTCAATACGACGTTGAAAACGGTAGAAAAGGCTTAAACGCCGTTAATGTGAAAGTAATCTAATTATTATCATATTTTACCAAGAAAAAGTCCCAGCCTAGTGGTTGGGACTTTTTTTTATGCGCTCTTTTTTTATATGTTCTTTTTTGAAAAGCACCATCAGTGCCCATGGCAAAAGCAGCCCTTTGCTTTCGCTAATCCCGATGAGGCCTGTGCAATAATGCAAGCAGATACAGAACATCGGGAAACCGCTTCGCCAAGGTTTATTTTACAATGGTTGTGCAATAAAAGCAAAATGCTCAACTACATATTTAAAACAATCCTCAACAGTTTTTAATATGCAATTGATTTAATAAATTAGTTGCATAAAGCAACCTGATTTAGGTTGGCTTTGTCTGACAAGATCAGACATATATACTAGTTATGGGCAAGTTTAAAAACTTAAGAATGCTAAGACATTTTAAATTATTAATCCTACTAGCAACAGTGTTATTCGTTAACTGTCAAAGTTCGACAACTTCCTTCAGAACTTTAACAATTGGATTTCAACATGGAGACGAAGTAATGTCATATGAAGAACTTTACTTTAAGAAAATAGGCGACAATATTATCGGAAGCATTGCTCATCCTAATACAGACAAAGTCCTCATATCAGATATAAAATTAGATAGATATCAAAAAAAAAAACTCTCGACTCTTTTTTATCCTTAACGGCAAAATACAAATCTAAACCTTGTAAAGAAAAATCTGTAAGTTCATATGTTCAATACTACACGGTAATTAAAGATAATGACACAATAAAAATAAATCGATTTTGCGATTGGCAAAACTTGACATTTTCTAGAATAAAGCAACAAATTTTTGGAGCTTACTTGAACTCACTTGAAATAAAGAAGGCAACTAAAAGTGCAGAATATTTTCAAGTCTTAAAAGGGAAATGGAAAGAAAATACTCTTTTAGATAAATTACCTTTGACATCATTATGCAACCTGACTAGAATAATAAAGGATACAGTAACACACGACTACATCGAATTTATTAATCCTACTAAACTTGTACTTCATAGAAAAGACAGAAACATCTACTATAATTACAACTTTGAGTTCAGCGGACAAAATATGTTCCTTCAATTAGAAGCTTACCAAAACGGAGAAGAATTTATGTATGGACACAGCTTTGTCCTAATTCAGTCATCAAACGATCTAATCAAACTATCAAGGGGCTTTCCGTAAACAACCTGCCCATAACAGCGGTTTTAAGTTAAGCCCGGGCGATGCAAAACTTTGTTCTTCAGTAATTAATATTTAAGTTAGTAATAAAGCTTTGGCTTTGCTTCCATTTCGGGCGAAACTTAAAGCCCCATCTGGCCCAAGCAATTGGTCTAGCGCAAGCATTAGCGTAGCGGTGCTTGTGTCTATAACTAATTAGGTTTTTTTAGAACTAGTCCCCAGCGGACGCTAGCGCCAGACTGAGCTTTGCTTTATGGCTTTATCTTTCTAACTAAAAAATAATTATCTTGTAATATGAGTAGTAAATACAAGATAAGAGACCAAAGCTTGCCATACTTTGTAAGCTTTGCAACAGTATATTGGCTAGATCTGTTTGTGCGGAACGAGTATAGAGAAGTGCTGTTGGACAGCCTTAGGTACTGCCAAAAAGAAAAAGGCTTGGTGGTGTACGCATGGTGTATCATGACCAGCCATGTGCATTTAATTATTGGTACAAGCGGCAACAAGATGGAAGATATATTGAGGGATTTCAAGAGCCATACTTCCAGGACATTAAGAAAAGCAATTACTGAGCATCCGCAGGAGAGCAGAAAAGAATGGCTATTGTGGATGATGGAACGGGCAGGGAAACAGAATAGCAATAATAAAGATTTTCAGTTATGGCAGCAAGACAATCATCCGATAGAACTTTGGGACAATTACATGATGGAACAGAAATTAGCATATCTGCACCAAAATCCCGTGGTTTCTGGTTTTGTTTCTTCTGCAGAAGATTACGTTTATAGCAGCGCAAGAGATTATGCAGGAGAAAAAGGCCTGTTGGAGATAAGATTTTTGGAATAGGCACAAGCGGACGCTTGCGCCAGAAAGATGTTTTTACCCTCGTTTTAGAAGGCAAGGTAAAACTTACACTTGAGCAAATGGTCAAATTCAATAAAGCGAGGCCGAACGGCTTCGCCCGGGATTTATACTAAAAATCCGCCACTACCCAAAACGTTACGCAAAATACCTCTTAAATAAAAAACCCCATCCGTTTGCGGATGGGGCCATTTATCATTTAACCAATTACTTTATCTTCGTAAAAAGCAATTCTGGTTCGTTGGTGGTAATGTAATCCACTTTTTGGTTTAAAAACAAATCCATGTCTTTTGCTGCATTTACCGTCCACACATTAATGATTAAGCCTAAATCTTTAGCCTGCTTAATCCAATCTGGGTTTTTCTTGAACACGCTTTGGTTGTAATCCAGTCCGTAAAAACCTTCCTCTTTTAACTGTGCTGGTGCAATTTCGCCATTTAGATAAGAAACCTTTGCGCCAGGTACATTAGCAATTACATATTTGCCAATAAAATGGCTGAAAGTAATGTATTCTACCCAAGGTGCAGCTTTTAGCTCTTTAACCGTAGCAATTACTGCCTTTGCCAAAGCCTCTTCCCTTTCCTGCGTTTTTTGAGGTTTAATTTCTAAAATCAACTTTGTTTTTTTCTGCTTCATGCCAGCTTTTAAATATTCTACCAATGTTGGAATATTTTCGCCGTTGCTCAGTTTTTTGTAATCCAACAGTTCTTGGTAGGTGCTGGTTGCAATGTCTTTACCTAAAAAATCAGCATTGTGGTTCACTACCGGAATACCGTCTTTGGTAAACTGAACATCAAACTCGCTACCGAAACAGCCTAACCTAATGGCTTCCTTTAATGATGCAATAGAGTTTTCGGGCATGCTTTGCGTTTTCCACGCTCCCCTATGCGCAATAACCAAATTTTTGTTCCACGATTTAATTTGCTTTTGTGCCAATGCTGTTCCTGTAATCATTAGTGCTAAAATAGCTACAAAAAGTTTCTTGTTCATTTGTGTATTTAGTTTTATTCGAAGATAAAAATCTTACCGAAGGTTTTAAATTGTTGTATTTTGTTTCTAATTTACGCTTTCGCATCATTTACTCAAAACAATTCGAAAGTTTTTTCAATCTAATTCGCCTATTTTTATTTAGACGCACATTTTTTACCTTTATTGTCGTTTTACATACGGATATACCACATAGACACAGAGCTTTTTGATTTACGCAATTGCATAGCAAATTTCTATGTGTCTATGTGTTTAATTTAAACAACTAAATGGGCAACAACTATAACTTACTGATATCGAAAATCAATGAGTTTACCCGAAAGTTTTATCTCAATAAACTTTTACGTGGTAGCATATATGCTGCTGCCTTAATTTTAAGCCTGTATTTATTCCTTTTCGTTTGGATTTTCTACAGTTATCCAAGCATCTCTACCAAAACACTACTTTTTTACGCTTTTATCGCGGTATCCTTAACCGCAATTCTCTTCTGGATTGTAAAACCTGCGCTATCTTATTTCAAGTTAGGCAAAACCTTAAGTCTCGAAGAAGCCTCAAACTTAATTGGAAATCATTTCTTTAATGTTAAGGATAGGTTATTGAATACTTTACAGCTCAAAGAACTGGCAGACAATTCGCCACAGAACAGTGCGCTAATTTTGGCTGGAATTGACCAAAAGATTAACGAATTAAAACCTATTCCTTTTTCTACCGCAATTAACCTTGGCGATAATAAAAAACACATCAAGTACATCGCTCTCCCTCTTTTTATCATTTTGTTGATTGGGATTATTGCCCCAGCAATTTTGCGGGAAGGCACTAGTAGTTTTATCCGCTACAACGAAGAGGTTTTGCCAAAAGCGCCTTTCAATTTTATTGTCGAGAACAAGAGTTTAAATATTACGCAGGGCGATGATTTGACCATTAAAGTGAAATTAACGGGCGATGAATTTCCGCAAGATATTTATTTGGAAGACGGCCTGAACAGCTACAAATTGGAGAAGCAGGACATCAGTCATTTTACCTATACTTTTAAGAACGTTCAAAAAGATAAGGCCGTCCGTTTTAGCGGTGGTGGATTTAATTCTGCAAGCCATACTATCAGTGTAAAACCACGTCCATCGCTATTAAATTTAAGTGCTACTTTGGCTTATCCAGCTTACCTGAAAAGAAAAAGTGAAGATGTGGCAAACGTTGGCGATTTGCTCATTCCCGAAGGGACAAAAGTTAACTGGAAACTGAAAACTGAAAACAGCGAGCAAATCAGTTTCATTTTGCAGCAAAAAATCCATCAGCTTAGCGTGGTAGAAAACATTGCCAATTTTAGTTCTGTCATCAAACAAAATACGAATTACCAAATCGTTCCTAAAAATCAGTTTGTAAGCCTACGCGATTCGCTAAGTCATCAACTTACCGTAATCAAAGACCAATTTCCTAGCATTTCTGTAACCGAAACTCCTGATAGTTTGAGCAGCAAAGCTTTATATTTTACAGGTGTAATTAATGATGATTATGGTTTTTCGTCTTTGAAATTCAGATATCAAATTAAGGATAAAAACAAAGTTATTGGGCAGGGGGCAAAAGCGATTTCCATTAAAAACCAACAAATAGAAAACAACTTTTTTTACCTCTGGAACTTAAACGAAATTACGGTTAAAGCCGGCCAAAGCATCGATTACTTTTTTGAAGTGGCCGATAATGACGGCGTAAACGGTGCAAAAGTTACTCGTTCGGAAATTAAAACCTACCAAGCGCCAACGCAACAAGAAATTGCTGCAAAACTTGCTGAAGGCAGTCAGTCGTTGAAACAGAAAATGGAGCAAACCATTAAGTTGGCCAACAGCATTGAAAAAGATAGCAAGAAATTGAGCGAAAGCTTACTGGATAAAAAACAGTTGAATTTCGAGGATAAAAAGCAAATTGAGCAATTGCTGGATAAGCAAAAACAGCTAGACCAAGCGGTTAAAGACATTAAGGAACTGAACGAGAAAAATAATTTCGACAAACAGGAAAATGGTCAACTGACGGAAGAGCTGAAAGAAAAGCAGAAAAAAATTGATGAACTTTTTAATAATGTTTTGGATGAAAAAACCAAAGAGCTTTTGCAAAAGCTGCAACAGTTGATGGACCAAAACAGAAAAGATCAAACGAGAGAGGAACTTTCAAAAATGCAGATGGACAATAAATCTGTAAAAAACGAACTTGACCGTATTTTGGAACTTTACAAGCAGTTGGAGTTTGAGCAAAGTTTGCAGAACAAAATCGATCGCTTGAATGAGATGGCCAAGGAACAAAAAGATTTGTCTGACCAGAGCAAGAAGCAAAATTCTTCTCCTCAAGATTTAAAGAGCAAGCAAGAACAACTTAATAAAGATTTCAAGGATCTGAAAAAAGAACTACAAGAACTGGAGAAGAAAAACCAAGCCTTGGAGCGTCCTAACGATTATAAAAATCCGGAAAAGGAAACCAACCAGATTGAGCAGACACAGCAAGAAAGTAAGGAGCAGCTGAACCAAAATAACAATCAGAAAGCTTCGGAAAAACAACAGCAAGCGAGCCAGCAAATGCAGCAGTTGGCACAGCAAATGCAAGAACAGCAGCAAGCTGGTGCCGAAGAAGAAAATAAGGTAAATGCACAAGAGCTTCGTAAGCTGCTAGAAAACTTGCTGAGTTCTTCCTTTGAACAGGAAAAAGTAATGATGGCTTTGCGTAAAATGGGCGCATCAGATCCGGCTTATGTATCCCAGGCACAAAAGCAGAACATGATCCGCGATAACATGAAAACCATTGCCGATAGTTTGTTTTCGTTGAGTAAACGTGTACCACAAATTGAAAGTGCCGTAAATACCGAGGTCGAGAAAATCAACTTCAACATGGGCAAAGCGATAGAATTTTTGGGCGATAGAAGAACTGGCGAAGCCAATCGTTCGCAACAGTTTGCCATGACTTCTATAAACAATTTGGCTTTGATGCTTAACGAAGCTTTGGAGCAATTGCAAAACGCAATGAAAAATGCGAAGGGCGGTAAAGGCAAGCAAAAACAAGGCATGCAACAATTGCAACAGATGCAAGAACAGCTGAACAAAAATATGCAGCAGGCCAAGGAAAAAATGGAACGTGAAGGTAACATGGGTACTGTTCCGAAAGGGCAAATGAGCCAAGAATTTGCTAAAATGGCGCAGCAGCAACAAATGATTAGAGAAGCACTGGAGAAAATTAACAAAGAAGAAAATAAGGACGGCAAAGGTTCACTGGGCAATTTGAACCAGGCCGTGCAGGAAATGAAACAATCGGAGCTAGATTTGGTAAACAAACGCATTAGCCAAGAAACAATTAACCGCCAAAAAAACTTGATGGTGAAATTATTGGATGCCGAGAAAGCCCAGCGAGAGCAAGAACAGGATGAAAAACGCGAAAGCAATGCCGCAAAACAGTTTCCTCCTTCTTATCAGCAAATGCTAGAAAAATTTAATAAGAGTATGCAAAGTGAAAGTGAGCTGATACAGAAATTACCACCAAACTTGAATTATTACTACAAAAACAAAGTTGCCGAGTATTTTAAATTATTAAATTCTACTAAAAAGTAAACTACCATTTAGAGCTTAACCACTAAGACACTAAGGACACCAAGATAAAGATTTGCATTTTTTCGAAAATATATCCTCCGATGCCTTTATAATTTAAATAGCATTACTTTTGACAAAAAGCCTTCGTGTTCTTTGTGCCTTTGTGGTGAATTCTTTTTTAACTTTGCCTTTTCAATTATCTCCATGCCAAAAATCAATTTCTTTACCGAAGACATCAATTACAATTTAAAAGGGAAAAATGCTGTCAAAGCTTGGATCAAAGAAACGATTGCGCAAGAAGGCTATCAATTAAACGAGTTAAACTTCATTTTTTGTTCAGACGAATATTTACTGCGTGTAAACCAAGATTTCCTTCAACACGACTACTATACAGATGTAATCACTTTCGACAACTCAGAAGAGCTTAAAACGATTTTAGGTGATATTTTTATCAGCATTGATAGAGTTAAAGATAACGCGAAACAAAATAAAGCCTCAACCCATGATGAATTATGTCGCATCATCATTCACGGTACATTACACCTTTTGGGTTATAAAGACAAAACAAAGAAGGCTAAAACTGAAATGACAGCCAAAGAAGATTTCTATTTGGTAAAAAGGACTTAGAAAATTTAGACTTACGAAGTTTCGAAAACTTCGTAAGTCTTTCTCCTATCAAACGGTTTTTCGTAACGCGTCCCCTCTTTATAAATCAAACCCAAGTTTCGATAGAAACACCCGGCATCTAACACAGCCACTCAACGCCGCCATCTTTCTATTTTACCAAAATCTTACTTCCCGTTGGTAGAAAAATTACTGGCGTTGGTCGAAACTTTACAATCGATGGTATAATACAGCCATATCTCATGCAACGTTTTCTCCGTATTGCAGTCTTATAGATGTAACAAGTTTAAAAACAAGAAATTATTTACAGATATAAAACACACACAATATGAAAACTTCTATTAAAAATTTATTCGCAGCAGTATTAACAGTAGCAATTAGCGTAACAGCTCCATCTTTCGTAAACGCAAAAGAGACTAAAAAAGTAACAGTGCTTAGCGAAGTTAAAAGCTTCAACAAATTAAACATTGCCGGTAACGTTGAAGTTATTTTGGTTCAAAGTGCTAACCAGAGCGTACAGGTTTACGATAACTACTATGCAAAAAATGCTTTAGTACAAGAAAGAAACGGCGAGTTGAGAATAAGCTCTTTCGAAAAAGAAACTTTAACAGTAGTGGTTTACGCTAATCAATTAAATGAAATTACTGCTAGCGACAATGCTACCGTAAAAACAAGCGGCAAGTTTAATGCACTTACTTTAGAGGTTAATTTGAAAGATCAATCTAAAGCAACCCTCAACACAAACACCATCGATTTATTTGCAAAAGTTAACGGTAAATCTAGCTTAACATTATCTGGCAACACTACCGATTACAACGCAATTATGAATGGTACAGCTGCAATCAACACCGATAAATTTGTTGCCGAAAACAGCAGTATCCAATCTAAGAATACAGCGGTGGCACAGCAACAAGAAGTAAAAAATGAACTTCCAGGCACTGAAGTTTTAACCATCTTTTAAAATTCATATTTACATATAAATTTAGTTTAGTTTTAGTTAATCAAGCGGGTGGATGCCCGCTTTCTTTTTGCACCATATTTTTTGAAGCGCAATATCATTACAACTATCAACCGCAAGTCCCGCTTTCTCTCCAAGTCCGCTCCCGAGTTGACATCGGGATTGCGGGCTTTCCGTTCAATCGGGGCTATTTAACTATATTCAGTACTACTATCCAACTAATTTCTCTCCTGCCTTAACATCAGCCTATTTCAGTATAAAAAATTATAGCTATATTGGAGGTTATTTAACCCAACCAAATATGAAACCTGTTCCAAATTTGGAGCGTTTCATCATCATAAACCGAAGTAAAAGATGAAATTTGCTTACTCTCTAAAACAGAAAACCAAAATAGCTATTCTGCTTTTTTTAATTATGGCTTGTACCATTCTAATCAGACTTTTAGAAGATCGAAGCATAAAAAATATGGAGAAGGCATTCACCTCGCTTTATAATGATAGATTAATTCCCGCCACCGACATTTTTTACATCTCAGAAAAATTATATGCCAAGCGCTTTCTATTAGAAATTTTCGTTTATAGCGATGAAAATAAACTGAGCATTCCACAACTAAACGCAAAATTAAAAGCCTACGATAAGGAAATTGATACGCTTTTAGCTAAGTATGAAAAGACCTATCTGGTAACAAATGAGAAGAACCATTTAACTGAATTAAAAGTAAAGCTACTTGAAAATAAAATATTGGAAAAAAACATTTTATTAAATGCAAATTCCCTAGATAAAGCATCCCTAAGAAAGCTCTACGATAATGGCGAAAAGTCCTTCTTAGATATGTCAGCATTGCTCACCCAACTCACCAAAATTCAAACCGTTGTTGGCGAGCAGCTCAAAGAAGATTCTCAAAAAATTGTACGAGGAACAAGCTTGTACTCTACACTTCAGCTGCTTATTGCTATAGTTATTGGGGGTTTAATCGTATCAATTCTTGCTGCATCTAACGTTATGAATATCCAAAACGATAAATTTAATCTCAACTAAACACAACATCGGCACGTAATTTTTTGCCATTCTACAAACTAATCTGTTAGCTACAAAGCGTTAAGCAGTTATTATTCCTTACTTTTGTAACAATTTTCATCATTTATTTTGATGGCGCTACTTGCAAAAAACGAGTAGCTTAACTACATAACCGTTTCGAAGTATCTTGAGTACACTAATTGCAGCAGAGGGGCTCGGCCACGCCTATCACGACGAATGGCTTTTTAAAAATTTAACATTAGGAATTAATGCTGGGCAGCGTGTTGCCTTAGTTGGGGTTAATGGTGCCGGAAAAAGCACCTTAATGAAACTTCTAGCAGAGCGTTTTGCTCCGTTAGAGGGAAAAATAGTTAAAAATAAATCTACTAAGATTGGATTTCTAGATCAAGAACCTTCTTTTCCAGATAATTCATCAATTAGCGACTTCATATTTTCTGCTGACAATAAGCAACAACAGCTGATTAAAGAATATGAAGAATTAATTGAGCAAGAGCATCCTGATGAAAAGAAGCTCAACAGATTATATGATGAATTGAGTGAGCATAACGCTTGGGAATACGAACACCAAATAAAGACAATTTTAAGCAGAATGGGCATTAACCATTTGCAACAAAAGATAGATACCTTATCTGGTGGTCAACGCAAAAGGCTAGCTTTAGCTAAATTATTAATTGAAGATCCAGAGATATATGTTTTAGACGAACCTACCAACCATCTAGATATTGACACTATCGAATGGCTAGAGAAAATATTAACTTCTGGGGCTAAAACATTATTATTAGTAACGCACGATAGATATTTCTTAGATAATGTTTGCAACACCATAGTAGAATTAGAGCGTGGAAAAACCTATACTTATAATGGAAACTATGCTTATTTCTTAGAAAAGAAATCAGAAAGAGAAGCACAAGACGATGCTACATTCCAAAAAAACAAAAATCTTTTAAAGAAAGAATTGGAATGGATGCGTAGAATGCCGGCGGCTAGAACGACTAAATCCCAATCTAGAATAAATGCCTTTTATGATCTTGAAGAAAGAACAAAACAAAGAAGCGACAACCAAAAGGTAACGCTTAATGTAAAGATGGCCAGGCAAGGAAATAAAATTCTGGAGTTGGACCATATTAACCAAAGCTTTAATAACGTAACTATCATCGAAGATTTTTCTTACGTTTTCAAAAAAGGCGACAGAATTGGTTTAGCAGGGAAAAATGGTACTGGCAAATCAACTTTGTTAAATATCATTACCGGAAACTTAAATCCAGACAATGGCAAGGTTGATATTGGAGATACTACGCAATACGGGTATTACAAACAAGGAGGTTTAAGTTTTAACGAGAAAGAAAGAGTAATAGACATTGTAAAAGCAGACGCTGAATATATCAAGATGGCAGATGGTCAGACCATTTCTGCTTCTGCCCTACTTACTTTGTTTTTATTTCCCCCTAAGAAACAACATGGTCTAGTAGAAAAATTAAGTGGTGGCGAAAAGAAGCGTTTACACTTAATGAAAGTTTTAATGCAAAATCCTAATTTTCTAATTTTAGACGAACCTACTAACGATTTAGATATCGACACATTAAATGTATTGGAGGAATTTTTAGAGAACTTCCCTGGTGTTTTGATGCTTGTTTCACACGATAGATATTTATTAGACAAAATGAGTGATCAGCTTTTCATTATGGAAGGCAATGGAAACGTCAAAATATTCAACGGCAATTATTCAGAACATCGTAACAGCTTAGAACAAGAAAAAGAAGCGGCAGTTAAAAAACAAAAAACAGAAGAACAAAAACCTGTTCAATCGTCCAGCAGTAAATTGAGTTTTAAAGAACAACAAGAATTTAAAAAGCTTGAAGATACTTTAGCTGAAAACGAAAATAAAGTTAAAATACTTACACAAGAACTAAATAATACAGATCCATCCAACTATGTTAGAATTCAGGAATTATCAGAATCGATAGAAGAAATCAATCAAACTATCGAGAAAGAAATGGAGCGTTGGATAGAATTATCAGAAAAATAAATGAAATTTATATGATGTTTCACGTGAAACATCATATAAAAAAGAATAAACACTAAATGTTTCACGTGAAACATAGAAAATATATGTTTAAAGAATACGACGTAATTGTAGTTGGGGCGGGTCATGCTGGCTGTGAGGCTGCTGCTGCTGCTGCAAATTTAGGTTCATCGGTATTGCTAATTACCATGAACATGGAGACTATTGCCCAAATGAGTTGCAACCCCGCAATGGGTGGTGTAGCTAAGGGCCAAATTGTGAGAGAGATTGATGCTATGGGCGGATATTCGGGTATCATTGCCGATAAAACTACTATTCAGTTTAGGATGCTTAACAAGTCTAAGGGTCCTGCGATGTGGAGCCCACGTACGCAAAACGACCGAAAAAGATTTGCAGAAGAGTGGAGGTTATCATTAGAACGTACACCAAATATTGATTTTTGGCAAGAAATGGTAAGTTCTCTTTTGATTAAAAACAATACTGTTGTTGGTGTGAAAACCAATTTAGGTGTAGAAATTAAAGGAAAATCTGTTGTTCTAACTAACGGCACTTTCTTAAATGGTATCATCCATATTGGCGAGAAAAAAATGGGTGGTGGCAGAACTGGCGAAAAATCCGCAACTGGTTTAACTGAGCAATTGGTAGAATTAGGCTTTGAAGCTGGGCGAATGAAAACAGGTACTCCTCCTAGAATTGATGGCCGATCATTAAATTATAGTTTAATGGAAGAACAATGGGGCGACGAAGAAAGAGGTAGGTTTTCATATACCAATGTTGAACTTCCAACAGATCAACGTTGCTGCTGGATCACTTACACCAATGACAAAGTACATGAAACATTGAAGGAAGGTTTCGAAAAATCGCCAATGTTTACTGGCAGAATTAAAGGTTTGGGTCCTCGCTATTGTCCTTCTATTGAAGATAAAATCAATCGTTTTGCTGAACGCGAACGCCATCAGATTTTTGTAGAACCAGAAGGCTGGAATACTTGTGAGATTTACGTAAATGGATTTTCTACTTCTTTACCGGAAGATGTACAATACAAAGCATTAACACAGATACCTGGTTTCGAAAATGCGAAGATGTTTAGACCCGGATATGCCATAGAGTACGACTATTTCCCTCCTACCCAGCTTTCTTTGACTTTAGAAACTAAATTAATCAGTAATTTGTTCTTCGCAGGCCAAATTAACGGTACTACAGGCTATGAAGAAGCTGCAAGTCAAGGGTTTATAGCAGGAATAAATGCTCATCAGAAAGTCAATGACCAACATGAACTGATTATGAAGCGATCTGAATCATATATAGGTGTCTTGATAGATGATTTGGTGACAAAAGGTACTGAAGAACCATACAGAATGTTTACTTCTAGAGCAGAACATCGTTTACTGCTACGTCAAGATAATGCTGATATCCGCCTTACTCCTATTGCGCATAGCTTAGGTTTAGTAAGTGATGAAAGATTAGAAATCGTCAATAAGAAGATCAAAAACTCTGATGATATTGTGGCTTTTACTAAAAAGCAAGGCATAGAAATGTCGGAAGCGAATGCCCTGATGGAAGAATTGGGTACATCTCCTCTTACGCAAAATGTAAAACTATTTAGTGTGCTGAGTAGACCTCAAGTGAATATCAGCGATATTAGAAAAGTTAGCGAACCTTTTAACGAGCTACTAAATAAATTTGAAATTGAAACTGTTGAACAAGCAGAAATCAAAATTAAATACGAAGCATATTTTGAAAAGGAACAAGAGATTGTAAGTAAGATGCAGAAGATGGAAGATAAAGCGATCAATCCAGATTTTGATTACAACACTTTAGTATCTTTATCAAAAGAAGCTCGCGAAAAATTATTGAAGATAAAACCACGAACTTTAGGGCAAGCATCAAGAATTTCTGGAGTTTCTCCATCAGATATTTCCGTTTTAATGGTTCATATAGCTAAATAACTGTAAATCAATTATTTAATTAAATAAAATACAACTTAAAATAAAGCGTTATAAAAGCGTAACTCTAAATTTTAATATTATCAGTTAAAAAAGAATAAAAATCGCTTAAAAAGCCTATAAATGCTAAAAAATAGAAACTCAAAAATTTTAACTCATTTTTCACTGCTTACGTTAGTAGCATTACTAATTTATGGTTGTGCTGCTATGCAAACTCCACAAGGTGGTCCAAGAGATGAAATTCCACCTAAGGTTCTAAAAATGACTCCAGCAAATTTGACTACAAATTTTAACTCAAAAAAAATTGTTATAGAATTTGACGAGTATATTAAATTGAATAATGAGTTTAAAGAGTTTTCTATATCTCCTGAATTGGAAAAAATTCCTGAGCTACGAGCAAAATTGAAACGACTAGAAATTACCTTACCAGATACATTAGAGAAAAACACTACTTATACGCTAAATTTTGGAAAGTCTATTGTAGATTTAAATGAAAGCAACGAATTAAAAAACTTCAGCTATGCTTTCTCTACCGGTCCTACCTTAGACTCTTTGAGTATTAGTGGAAATGTAACTAATGCACTTACAGGTGAAGCTGAGCTAGAAGCTACAGTTTTTATTTTGCCTTTATCTAGAGATAGTTTATTTGGTAAAAAACGTGCTCCAATATTTACACTTACAGATAGCAGCGGAAATTTTAAATTGAATAATCTTAAAAAAGATACCTATAAAATTTATGCATTGAAGGAAAAAGGAGGCGATAGAATTTACCAACAAATTAGTGACGAAATTGGCTTTTTAAAAGAACCTTTCGTATTAGATAAGAATATAGACAGCATTAGATTAGGTGTATTTAAAGAGCTAGCACCAGATTTTCGCATCACAGACAGAAGGTTAAATGCCGACGGGAGTATATTTTTAAGTTTTAATCAACGTTTGAAAAATCCAGATTTAACGGTAGTTTTTCCAGCAGCAGTGGACCAAGGAAAGCAGTTTCAATTTAATAAAACTAAAGATACTGTTAATCTTTGGCTCAACGATTTATCATTCGATTCTGTAAAAATAGCTATTAAAAATGATGGTAAAACACTTGATACCGCTAAACTAACGAGATCAAAAAGAGATACGTACACCCGTGCTGTAACCGCTAACGACAATTTAGAAAGTGGCACATTAAATCCATTTAAAGACCTGACACTAAGTTTTAACTTGCCACTAAAGAATATAGACCAAAGTAAGATTGTACTTTTAGAAGATAGTATTCCACGTCAGTTTACACTAATAAAAGACAGTCTAGACATCTTAAAATATCATATCAAATACAAGTGGCGAGCTAAAGAAGATTATATATTATTACTTAGGGAAAATGCTACAACCGCTATTTTTGATGCAAAGAACAAGGAATTGACGAAGAAATTCATGCTTGGTGATGCTAACGAATACGGAACACTAACTTTAAGTGTAGAACCTACAGATACAGCCAAAAGATATGTTCTAGAAATTGTAAACAAGGATAAAAATGTGATAGCTGCTTATCCAATAGCTAAAAAAACATCTGTTAAGCTAGCCAATTACAAACAGGGTGTTTATTTCGGCAGAATTGTTTACGATAATAACAGAAACGGCATTTGGGACACCGGAAATGTGAAAGAAGGCACACAACCAGAAGCGATTTGGTATTTTACTAAAGAGCTGTCTATAAGAGCAAATTGGGATAGAAATGAAGTCATCAATATACCTTCAACTCCACCTCTGCCAACTCCAACAGTAAAGGAAAAGGCAAAAGTAGAAAATAGACTTCCACAAAATACCGATACTGGCCCTTCAAGAAACGATTAGTTATTTAAACCAATCAGCATACATGATGTAATTATCAGGCAGTTTGTTCAATAAAGCCCTTTGCTCTTCGGTAATGGGCTTTATTTTTTTTGCAGGAGTACCGGCATAAATATAACCGCTTTCGCAAATGGTATTCTCTAGTACTACAGCCCCAGCAGCAATGATACAATATTCATCTACAACTGCATTATCCATTACTATGGCACCCATGCCTATCAAAACGTTGTCTTTCACGGTACAACCATGTACAATAGCATTGTGTCCAACATTTACTCTATTTCCAATAAATGTAGCAGCCTTTAAATAGGTAGCATGAATTACAGCACCATCTTGTATATTGCTTTCGTTACCAATGGTGATGCTATTCACATCTCCCCTAACCACAGCATTAAACCAAATTGAACAGTTTCTTCCAACTTTAACATCACCTACAATGATTGCATTAGGTGCTATAAAACAATCACTTCCAAATTGTGGATATACATTTTTAACAGGGAGAATAACCCCCTTACCCCCTAAAGGGAGATTTGAATTACTGTCATTCATAAACTTATATAATTAACATCATGCTAATAATTCCCCTTTAGGGGCTAGGGGTTAAATAATTGTATCAACTAATTCGTTAGCATGTTGTGGATAATCTGTGGTGTAATGCAATCCCCTACTTTCTTTTCTAGCTTTGGCTGATTTAATTACCATATACGCCACTTGGATTACATTACGTAATTCACATAATTTCACAGACACCTTATTCTTTTTATAGAACTCTTCTGTTTCTTCGAACAACAGATAAAGCCTCCTCAAAGCTCTGTCTAACCTAAAATCGGAACGAACAATACCTACGTAATCGCTCATTATTTTCTGTGTTTCTCTTAGATTGTGTGTAACCAAGATATCTTCGTTAGATTGTATTACACCCTTATCATCCCACTCTGGAATGTTATTTGGTATCACATTGTGTTGATAACGCTCTATAGCTGACACAAATATACGATGAGCAAAAACAGTGGCTTCTAATAAAGAATTGGAAGCCAAACGATTAGCGCCATGTAATCCTGTTGAAGAAACTTCGCCACAAGCATATAAATTGTTGATAGACGATTTTCCATATTCATCTACCAAAATACCACCACACATATAATGACAAGCTGGTGTTACCGGTATATAATCTTTAGTCATATCTATACCAATGGATAAACATTTGGCATAAATATTAGGAAAATGTGTAAGAATATCAGCTTTCTTGCGCATAGTTATATCCAAATACACAAAATCATCTCCCGATTTTTTCATTTCATTATCTATAGCACGAGCAACAATATCACGAGGTGCCAAAGAGCCACGTTCATCATATTCGTACATAAATTCTTCTCCATTTCTTCTTCTTAATACTCCGCCAAAACCTCTAACTGCTTCAGAAATGAGAAATGAAGGATATTCTCCAGGATGATATAAGGCTGTTGGATGGAACTGAATGAACTCCATATTTCTCACTTTTCCTTTAGCTCTGTAAACCATTGCCATTCCATCGCCTGTGGCAATAACTGGATTAGTGGTGTTTGCATAAATATGTCCAGCTCCACCACTTGCCAACACTGTTACATTCGCTAATATTTTCTCAACATGGTTAATCTCTGTGTTAAAAGCATAAATTCCATAGCAATTAATGTCTTTACTACTCTTATCCACATGTTCTCCCAAATGATGTTGGGTAATCAGCTCCAAGCAGAAATAATGCGTTAATATCTCTATATTCTCATTCTGATGGATTTGTTTAAGCAATACACTTTCAATCTCGTATCCTGTAACATCCTTATAATGAAGCACTCTGTGTTCAGAATGGCCTCCCTCCTTTGCCAAATCAAAAACTCCAGCCGGATTTTTATCGAAGTTAATTCCGTAGTCTATAATCTCTTGAATACGTTCTGGACCTTCTTTTACCACAATTTCCACAATATCCTTATCGCACAAACCATCTCCAGCAATTAACGTATCTTGTATATGTTTTTCGAAGGAATCGGACTTATCTACAACTACTGCTACACCACCTTGTGCGTACTTCGTGTTCGACTCGTCTTCGTTAGATTTGGTAACTATCAGTACCTTACCATATTTAGCTGCTTTTAGTGCAAAACTCAGTCCGGCTATACCAGATCCAATCACTAAAAAATCTACTTTCTTCATTAATTTAAATAATATATAACAACTATGTTGATAACGTTAACAAGCCTGTGAATTCAATGTATAAATTATCGTAACAATTACTTTTGATTGTTTAAAGCTAAGTAAAAAGCCAAGTTTGACACAATCTTTTGAAGATTTTTTAAGCACATTTAACTAGGTTATCAACTTTTAACAACATACTTAACAATACACATTTTGATATTGATAATTTAAAAGGATAAAAAGTATAACATTGAGAATCAACGTAAGTTTAAATTAAAAAATCACAAAATTTGTTGATAACTATGGGATAAGTCATTTTACAACATTTTTTTCATGATTCTTTCTAACAGTTTCAACACACTAATAAAGAATAAGAATCTATTTATTTAATTAAATTATATTTTGTTTGAAGCGTTGATAAAGTTCAAAGCCTGTATCTTTACAAAAAAATTAACGAATACTTAAAAAGCATTTGTAGCTAAAAAGCATAGTAATGGAAATTTTAGAAGAACTTAACAGAAAAGGTTACATAGAAGAAAAAATAGATCCAACGCTGGATTTATTTGCCGAAATAGAGCGACTAAAAAAAGAAAAGAATGCAATTATTTTAGCACACTACTACCAAGAACCTGATATACAAGATATTGCAGATTATATTGGCGATAGTTTAGGCTTGTCACAAGAAGCTGCAAAAACCGAAGCTGATGTAATTGTTTTTGCTGGGGTGCATTTTATGGCAGAAACAGCGAAGATTTTATCTCCAGAAAAGAAGGTTTTATTGCCAGATTTAAAGGCTGGTTGTTCGTTGGCAGATAGTTGTCCACCGCATTTATTCAAAAAATTTAAGGAGAAATATCCTGATCATTTGGTGATTACCTATGTGAATTGTACAGCTGAACTGAAAGCACTAAGTGACATTGTCTGTACTTCAACAAATGCGGTACAAATTGTGGAAAGCTTGCCGAAAGACCAGAAAATTATCTTTGGTCCTGATAAAAATCTAGGTGCTTGGGTAGCTAAAAAAACAGGTAGAGATTTAGTTCTATGGAATGGTGCTTGTATGGTGCACGAAATTTTCTCAAGAGAGAAGATTACCAAGTTGAAGGAACGTCATCCGAATGCGAAGTTTATTGCGCATCCAGAGTGTGAAGAAGCAGTGTTGCAAATGGCAGATTACATTGGTTCTACTACCGGATTGTTGAAATACAGCATTAATAGCGACGCAAAAGAGTTTATTGTAGCAACGGAAAGTGGAATTATCCACCAAATGCAAAAGGCTTGTCCAGATAAAACCTTCATTCCGGCCCCTCCTACCAATGCTTGTGCATGTAACGACTGTCCGTACATGAAGAGAAATACTTTGGAAAAACTTTATTTGTGTATCAAAAACGGAATGCCAGAAGTTACAGTACCGGCAAATATTATTGAGGAAGCTAGAAAACCTATCGAAAGAATGTTGGAAATTTCTGCACAATTAGGTTTGTAAATGATTGGAAGAAGCTTTTTTAGAAATTTATTGCTAGTAACTACAGCTTCGTTAGCTGCTTGTTCTTCTGTAAAGGAATATAATGCAACCATTACAGAGAAAAAGCACAGTGTACAAGCTTTGCAAAAAGATATAGATTTAGCTCATCAAATTTTAAAAGATGGGCATCCTGGTTTATATTGGTACATTTCTAAAAAACAGCTTGATTATAAGTTTGATAGCTTAAAAAATGCGATTAACGAACCACTTACTACAACTCAATTTTATCAAAAGTTATCGCCGGTAGTAGCAGCTATCAAATGTGGTCATACCGCTTTAAGATTTCCATCGGTAATTGTAAAAGATAAAACAGAACGAGAAGCTGCTAAAAACAAAGTTTATCCGTTAAATCAGTTTACTTATGCTGTGGCTGATGATAAATTGATAGTGATCAACAATAAGAGTAAAAACAAAAGTATTAAGACTGGAACAGAGATTTTAGAAATTAATGGTTTAGCTCCAAAAGAGATTTTTAACATTGTTTCCACAGGTTTTAGTTACGATGGATATAACTCAGCATCAAAGAACAAACGAATAGAAAGAAACTTCGCAAACCTTTATAAGATTTATTTTTCTGAGCAAGATAGCATTTCTGTTAAGTTTAAAACAGATAGTACAGTTATCAACACCTTCATCTCATTTTATGATAAAAAGAAAGATGCGGAAGAAAAAAAGAAGTTAGATACTGCTAAAACTATTGCGAAAGCACCCGTTAAAAAAGTGAAAGAAACACTAAAGTATAGGGGCAACAAAGTTAACAACGAGTATCAGCTAGATTTTAAATTTCTAGATAAAGAGAAAGATATCGCCTACTTAAAAATTAAAAGTTTTAGCATACCTAGTGCTAATTTTCCACTGTTTTATAAACAAGTTTTTGATAGTATAGCTTTATCAAAAAGTAAGAATTTAGTTATCGATATTAGGAACAATCCTGGTGGAACTTTAAGTGCAAGTTTGGCCTTGTTTTCTTACCTAACGGATAAAGAATTTGTGTATTTAGCTAAGCCAATTAACAATGGTGGTTTTAGTGCAGATAAATATCAAACTGGCTTAAAAAAAATGAGATATTACCTTACTGCATTTAACGACAATGGTAATATTTATGAAGATGAAGAAGGTAATTTCTTCTCATTTATGAAGGGATATAAGCCTCAAAAACCTCATAAAAATAACTACAAAGGCAAAGTTTATGTGCTAATTAATGAGTTTAGTTTCTCTGCTTCTTCATTAATAAGTGCTAATTTAAAAGGTATAAATAGAGCTACTTTTGTGGGTACAGAAACTGGTGGTGGTTTCAATCAATGTACCGCTGGTAGAATGCCGGTAATTACGTTGAAGAATAGTAAATTAGCTTTAAGGTTCGGATTAAATAGGATGGCTCCCATTTATCAACAAGATTTGTATGGTAGAGGCGTTTTTCCAGATGTAGAGATACAATCTACCTTAAAAGATAGAATAAGTAACTACGATAGAGAGTTACAATGGATTTTAAAAGATATTAAAGGAAAAGGATAATGTTCGAGAATAAAGAGCGTACTTCATTAGAAGAATTAGGTGAATTTGGATTAATCAAACACTTAACAGAAAACTTTCAAATTAGACACGAAAGTTCTGTAAAAGGAGTTGGAGATGATGCTGCAGTTTTGAATTTCGGCGATAAGCAAACTTTAATATCTACAGATTTATTGTTAGAAGGTGTACATTTCGATTTGTCTTATGTGCCTTTAATGCACTTGGGTTACAAAGCGGTACAGGTTAATTTGAGCGATATCTATGCCATGAACGGCATTGCTACTCAAATTACCGTTTCTTTAGGAGTTTCTAGTAAGTTTCCATTAGAAGCTATTGAAGAAATTTACAAGGGTATTGAGTTGGCTTGTAATAAATTTAACATCGATTTAATTGGTGGCGATACTTCATCGAGCAAGCAGGGTCTGGTAATTAGCATCACCAGCATCGGCTATGCTAATAAAGAAGATGTAACCTACAGAAACGGCGCACAAGAAAGCGATTTATTATGTGTTTCTGGTGATTTGGGAGGTGCTTACGTTGGTTTGCAAATTTTAGAAAGAGAGAAGCAAGTTTTCTTAGAAAATCCTCAAATTCAGCCAGATTTAGAAGGTAAAGATTATATCATAGAGCGTCAGTTAAAACCAGAAGGACGTAGAGATGTGGTAGATTTATTAGCACAGCTGAAGATAAAACCTACTTCTATGATTGATGTTTCTGATGGTTTAGCGTCAGAGATCTTACACATAGCAACACAAAGTGATAAAGGCTGCACCATTTATGAAGATAAACTACCTATTGACCCGGTAACCTACGAAACTGCTAGAGAACTAGGCTTAGACCCAACTATTTGTGCATTAAATGGTGGCGAAGATTACGAGTTGTTATTCACCATCAAACAAGCCGATTACGAAAAATTAAAAAATGATGTAGATATCAGTGTAATTGGTCATATCACCGATAAAAACTCTGGTGTAAAAATGATTTCAAAATCTGATGTGGTACATGAATTAAAAGCCCAAGGTTGGAATGCTTTTAAAAACTTATAGTTGTTTTATACACTTTTAGCTACATTTCATATATTTTATTTTATATATTTATTTCTTATTCAATATATTGTCTACCTCAAACAAACAACTATTGAAGAGAATTTTTGTATTTTCTTATCATGGTAAGGAAACTTATCAAACTGGATTTAATAGATTACTAAGTATAGCAGAAAGCCTATCTAACTCTTATGAAGTACATTTCGTGTACGGAAATAGAAATAAAATAGAAAGGCCTATTAAAATTAAAGGAAATCTCATTGAAATTCCCTTGAGTTATTCTCCAGGATTTTTTCATAACGCCTATAAAAAACTACTAGATAGCGGTAGAAGAATTGTATCTAAATTTTTGTTGGCTAGTTATTATTTATTCACAGGTAAAGAAATTTTTGATTTAGGAAGAGAATTTAATAACTATAAGAAGAAAACTAATATAGACTTAACTAAAGAAGATATTATATTAGTTTCTTTTCCATCTGCTGCTATACATAATCTAGGCTATGCTTTAAAACAGGAGTTTGGTTGTAAATTAATCTTAGATTACCGAGATCCTGGAGTTTTTGGATATAAATTAATAGAAGATAACAAGATACTTTCATTTCTTAGAAAACGGTTTTTAAAGAGAAAGGAGCTACGTAACTTAAGATCTGCTGATTTAATAATAACCATTTCAGAATCTATTAAAAATTTTTTTCCAGAAAAATTTAAGGATGAAATAAAGGTAATTAGAAATGGGTATGACCTAAAGAAAATAAACTTTAATTTAATAAAAGATCATCCGCATACTTTTAAGTTAACTTATTTAGGAACTGTTTATAATGATCAGTTAGTTGACACCACTTTTTTTGCTGCTTTAAGAAAATATATTGATTTATATGTAATTCAACCACAGTATTTTCAAGTTAGGTTTATTGGTAGCAGCGAGTCGCTTAGGTTAAAGGAAATTATTAAGAACTTCAAACTAGAGCCTTATACTTACATCATTAAAAAAATGCCATTAGAGCAAGCTTATTCTGAATTATATAGTACCGCTATGTTCTTTCATTTAAAGTATGGGGATAGAAAAGAAATTATCACTACTAAACAATATGAATACTTAGCTTTTCAAAAGCCTATTTTACTACCAGTAAATGATCATGGTGATTTGGAGGAAAGCATAAAAAAATACGAAGCGGGCTTTGTTTGTAATAGTGAAAATGAAGTAGTAAAGGTGTTAAATAATGCTTTTAATAAACATTTTAATAGTACTCCACTTAGAACTAAAATAACCGAAGAAGAGCTTTACGAATTGAGTAGACAAGCACAAGAAGAAAAGCTATTGAAGCTTATAGAAAGCTTATAATTCTTCTTCGCCCAAAAACTTGCTATCTATTTGTTTGGTACCTTTTGTTTTAGCACCTAACTTTTTAATTTTTTCTACTTTACCAATCAAATTTCCACTGCCAAATTGCAATTTTTTGAATGCATCGTCATGTGCTTTTTGGGTTTGCTCTAAGTGTTTACCAATTCTTTGCATATCTTCCAGAAAACCTACAAATTTGTCATAAAGTGCACCGGCTTCTTCGGCTATTTCAAAAACGTTCTTATTCTGCCTATCTACTTTCCAAATGCTGGCAATGGTACGCAAGGTAGCTAATAACGTAGTTGGGCTAACCAATACCACTTTTCTATTCCAGGCATAGTTAAAAAGCTCCGAATCTGCTTGTACCGTTACGCTAAAAGAAGCCTCAATTGGAATAAATAGTAGTACAAAATCTGGAGAATTAATACCATACAAATGTTGATAGTTCTTCGCCGACAAACCATCAATATGATTTTTAATGGATAGCAGATGCTGTTTTAAAAAAAGAACCTTTTCTTCTTCCAATTCCGAAGTAATCATTCTTTCATAAGCCACCAACGACATTTTAGCGTCTATAATCAAATTTTTCTCGTCGGGCAGGTTGACTATTACATCGGGTTGAAAACGTTCACCTTCGCTGTTATTTAAGCTCTTTTGAACGCTATATTCTCTGTCCTTCACCAAACCCGAAGTTTCTAATACACGTTCCAGTATAATTTCGCCCCAACTACCTTGCTTTTTGTTATCGCCCTTTAGCGCTTTTGTTAAATTATTGGCATCAGTTTGTATCTGCTTACTTTGGTCCATTAACTGAAAAATAACACCTTTCAGTTGGCTGCGTTCGGCAGCTTCGTCTTTATAAACTTTATCTACCTTTTCTTCAAAAGCTTTAATATTTGCTTTTAGCGGATTTAGGATTTGATCTAGGTTTGTTTGATTTTGTGCTGTAAACTTAGCAGATTTTTCATCCAGTATTTTATTGGCGATGTTGGTAAATTCGAGATTAAATTTCTGTTGTAGCTCTTCTAAGTTTTGTTGCTGTTTTATGGCAATTTCGCGTTGTGCTTTCAAACTTTCTTCTGCCCTTGTTGCTCGGTTATTTTCGTTGATGTAATTAGCCCTTAACTGTGTAAGCTCTTGCTGCAGTTTTTGGTTTTCATCCTTTAAAAAGCCCATAGAAAATAATTCTTGTTCGGTAGGTTTGTTTGATTTTTTGCTAATTAAAACAAAAAGAAAAATCAAGATAACAACTAATAATGCAACAATAGCGATTTCCATATTCAATTTATTTACCACATAGACACAGAGTTTGTTAAAAAATCTATGTGCCTATGTGGTTTATTTAAACAATAAGAATACAAAATAACGAAATTAATGTACGAGCTAAGGTTTGATTATTATATTTAGCTCATGAATAAGCTTTTAGTTTTAATACAATGTAAAGATGAAGTTGGTTTGGTGGCTAATATCACTAGAATTCTGGCTAATCATCAACTCAATATCATCGCTATGCGTGAGTTTGTAGATGAAGAAGAGCAACGGTTTTTCGCTAGAATATCTTGTAGTAATGCAATAGAAGGTACAGAGGAATTAAAAATAGAATTACAAAAAGCACTTCCTTCAAAAGCGTTGATAGAAGTAGTGCCAAAAGCGGATAAAAGTATTGCTGTGTTGGTTACTAAAGAGTTTCATTGCTTGTCTGATATCTTGATAAGAAATTATTTTAAAACGTTGGGAGCTGAGGTAAAATGTGTGATTGGTAACTACGAGAATCTAAAAGAACTTTCCGAAAAATTAGATGTGCCTTTTCACCACATCTCTCATGAAAACTTGAGTAAGGAAGATTTTGAAACTGCTATCATCCATCAGTTAGATAAATACGAGCTGGACTATATTGTTTTGGCTAAGTTTATGCGTATCATTTCGCCAAGCTTTGTAGCTAAATACAAGCATCAAATAATTAATATCCATCATTCGTTTTTACCGGCATTTATAGGCGCAAGTCCGTACCAGCAAGCTTTTAAAAGAGGAGTTAAAATTATTGGCGCAACCGCTCATTTTGTAACTAACGATTTGGATGAAGGACCAATTATTAACCAGCAAACTATACACGTAAATCATACGTACGGCGCCAAGCAAATGGCAATTGCAGGTAGAGAAATAGAAAAATCTGTGTTAAGCAAAGCCTTAGAATTGGTATTTGATGATAGGGTTTTTGTAGTAGGAAATAAGACTGTAGTTTTTGAATAGATTGGTATGAGGTATACTATAATTTTATTGTTGATTTTAATAAGCATAGACTTATTAGGGCAGAATAAGAAATCTGCACCGATCGAGTCCTCAAATTCCTATAAATTTGGAAGGGTTTCTTATGTAAGTTTTTCTAAAAGGATAAAAAATTATCCCTTTAATAGTGCTATCAGTATTCATCTCGTTTCATTTGAAGATCCAACTAATGGGGGTCAGCTTGATACCACCAAAGTTCTTTATAATGAAAACATGCCGAAGTCATACATGGCTGCTTGTATTAACCGGTTTAAAGAAGTTAAAAAATTAAATCTTATCGAAATAGATAAACTAACGGATATATGGTTTAATTACAATGCAATAGGTAATGGTCACGTGTCGAATTTAGGATTATGTTACTCACCTAGAAATGCAATATTATTTTTGAATGAAAAGGGTGAAGTATTTGATTTTATAGAGATATGTTTTAGTTGCTTACGCTTGAAAAATTTTTCTAAGAGAATTGCTGTAGAAGAAGAATGCGATCATAAAATTAACATGATTAAAGAATTCTTCGAAAAAGCAGGTATAAAATATGGAGTTACAGAAAAACAAAAGTGAAATTAAAAACTCCTCAACACCAACTCCCCAGCCTCTTGGCCCGTTTGACTACCAATGGCAATGCCCATTCCATTACAACGAACAGCACAAAAAACATGAGGTGCAACTTCTTCAACAATAGGAGATAACTCATTTCCAAATGCCATAATTCCACTCCATTTCTGTTCAATTTCAAAAGGCGTATCGGGTAAAATCACTTCTTTTAATAAGCGTAACAAGGTGTTTTGAACCAAAGGTGTTTCACCAAATTGATGAGTTTCTTCGGTAAAAAAGTCTAAATTTCTACCACCCCCCAGTAAAACTCTATTGCCCACATTTCTGAAATAGTAATAACCTTTATCGTAATGGAAAGTGCCTTTCAGCTTCAAATTATCAATAGGTTTGGTGATTAGCACCTGCCCACGGCCAGGCTTTAAAGATAATTGCGAGAAAAGCTGGTTGGCAAAAGCGTTAGTGCAAAACAGCAACTTTTTAACTTTAAATTTACCCTGCGATGTAAATACACTAATAAAATTTTCCTCTTCCTTAAAATCATTAACAACGCAATTATTTAAGATTACAACACCTAAAGAAGCAGCAATTTGTACCAAAGCTTTGATCATTTTGCCCGCATCTAGTTGAGCCTCTAATTTATTCTCAATTAGACAATCGATATAGTTAAAACCAAAAATTTTCGGTTTGCTGTTTGTTACGGAAAACACATCAGAAATACTGGTAATATCTTCTACTATAGCGTTAAAATGGCTTATTTTTGATACACATTCGTCTTTAAGAGCAAACTCTTCTGCTTTAAAAAGTTCAAAACCACCGTTAATTTGTAAGTCTAGTTTGTCATCGCCAACTAAAGAACGCAATTTTTGCAGTCCTTCCCAACGTTTCCTTACAAGTTCCCGAAGCAACTCTGTCCCACCAACCTTTTCCTGTTCAATGAGTTCAGAAATACTGCCGAAACATGCAAAACCAGCATTTTTAGTACTAGCGCCAGATGGTAAAAAACCTCGTTCTAATATAGTTACGTTAAGTGTTGGCTGCTTTTTCTTTATAGTTATGGCCGCATTTAAACCAACAATTCCACTTCCTACAATTACAATATCTGTAGTGTAAAAATTGGTCTTTTCCCAATAAGACAAGTTAGGTGCTTCCATGAAAAAAATGTAAAAATTTTATTTCTCATAAATATGGGAACACTTTTTGATTTATCGAAGCAAAATGCTCCAAATATGGAGTTCTTAAGAATACTAAAGATTGAAAAACAAACATTAATAGAAATGGAAACGTATTTAATTTTATTTGTTCCGATACTTCTGCTCAGCATGTTCGTACAATGGCGTTTCAGGAACAAATTTTCGAAATATGCCGAAATGCAGCTTAATTCTGGATTTTCGGGCAAAGAAGTAGCTGAAAAAATGCTGCACGACAATGGAATTTACAACGTAAAAGTACTAAGTTCAGAAGGTCAGTTAACGGATCATTATAATCCTGCTGACATGACAGTGAACCTAAGTACTGATGTATATTATGGAAGGAGTGTAGCAGCAGCGGCAGTAGCAGCTCACGAATGTGGCCACGCCATACAGCATGCTAAAAGTTATGGTTGGTTGCAATTTCGCTCAAACATGGTACCTGTAGTAAGTATTTCATCAAACCTATTGCAATGGGTTTTACTGATAGGGGTACTATTGATAGGATTTACAGGTAACCCTATAGTGTTGGGAATTGGAGTAGTGGGTTTGGCTGTTATTACCTTATTTAGTATTGTAACCTTACCTGTTGAGTTTGATGCCAGCAATAGGGCTCTGCTTTGGTTAAGAAATAATCAAGGGGTAATGAAAACAACAGAAGAAAATACCCAAGCTAAAGATGCTTTATGGTGGGCGGCAATGACCTATGTTGTAGCAGCATTAGGTGCCCTAGCCAATTTGCTTTATTATGCATCAATGCTATTTGGCAGAAGCAGAGAATAACCTATTTTAGAAAAGCAGAAAAAGGGATGGTGAAAGCTATCCCTTTTTTGTTTGCGTTAAAAAGATAAAAATTAGTGCAATCATTAATTAAATTTTAATTTAGTGACGATAACGAACTCAATAAAAACGTATGAAACCATCATGATTTAAACCAAGCTCACAAGGGAAAGAATAAAATCATGATAGCTTCATCACCATTGAAGATAAATTTTATAAGATGAAAAACATTATCAATCAAATCTTCGAAATAGAAACCAAACTTGGTACCGAAAACGGGCAGAACGTAAAGAGAAATTTCGAAAGATTATACTACGAAATAGAGCAGGAAGGTTATAGAATAGTTAATCCGATTGGACAAAGATATGATGAAAGAGACGTTTCGGTAGAGGCTAATTTTCTAAGTGAAAACCATCAAAATAAAATATCAAAAGTAATTAAACCAGTTATTTATCATCAAATTGATGGCGAATATACACTTGTTCAAAAAGCTGTGGTAATAGTAGAATAAAATGGCAAATATAGATTTCGGGATTGATTTAGGAACTACTAACTCTGGCATAGGGAAGTTCCAAAATGGGAAGGTAAATGTTTATAAAAATCCAGTGGGCTTTAGGGAAACCTTACCTTCTGTAGTGGCTTACAGAAATGGTAGGATTTTAATAGGTGATAAAGCTAGGGAATTTACCAAAATACAGCCCGGTCAAGTTTTCTCTTCGTTTAAAAGAAAAATGGGGAGCGACTACATTTATAATACACCATTAAACGAACAAAAAACAGCCATAGATTTTTCTACGCTCATCTTAAAAGAACTGCTGAATTTTGTGGGAGAGGAGAAACCTAAAGCGGCTGTAATTACTATTCCTGCATCTTTTGACACCATACAATCTAACGCCACCAAAACTGCAGGTCACAATGCTGGGCTTAGCGAAGTGGCCTTGTTGCAAGAGCCTATTGCGGCTTGTTTAGCCTATGCAAATACCCAAAGTGCAGAAGTTACCGAAGATAAAAAATGGTTGGTCTACGATTTTGGCGGAGGTACCTTCGATGTTGCTTTGGTAAACATTAGCGACAGAGACCTGCGGGTTATTGATCACGAAGGAAATAACTTTTTGGGAGGGGTAGATATAGACCAGTTGATGGTAGAACACTTACTGTGCCCACAATTAGAGCAGCTTTTTAACGAAAGTGGTCTTTGGAAAAAAATGGTAAACGGTGAAAATTCCGATTACAATAAGCTGTTTGTAGAACTCGCTTATAAGGCAGAAGAGGCAAAGAAAGAACTGTCTATAAATGAAACTACTTATGTTGAGGTAGATTTTAATGGAAACTTTGCAGAAATTGAAATTAAAAGGGAACAGTTTAACAAACTCATACAGCCAAAAGTAGAAGAAACCATCAAGTTAACGAAACTGCTGTTGGAGAAAAATAATATCCAAAACGTACAGATCGACAGAATTATTTTGGTAGGAGGCACTACCTACATTCCATATATTAGAACTAGCTTGGCAAGCAGCTTTAATTGTTATGTAGATTCTACAATAGACCCAACAACGGCAATTATTGTAGGGGCAAGTTATTTTGCCGGAACACGGATGCTTAATGAAACCACAGCAATTGATGTCCAGCAACCAACTACGCAGACCGAGCATTTAAAAGATGTGAAATTGGTATATGAAATTAATTCGCAAGACCCAGAAGAATTGCTAACAGGTTTGGTACCAAACGAGTTTTCGGGCTATTACAGAATAACCCGTTCTGACGGCGGTTTTGACACTGGAATAATGCCATTTCATTCGCGGTTCAACGAATTTTTAAGATTACTGCCAAAGTCTATCAACTATTTTAATGTGAAGATTTTTGATAAACAACAGCAGGTCGTTTTCGAAAAAGATCGCCTGGCAATTAATCACGGTATTTACAACATTTCTGGGCAACCTTTGCCAAACGATATCTGTATAGAAGTTGATGATACCTTAGGAACCACATTTTTAGAAAGGGTATTTAAGAAAAATGAAATCCTCCCTCTCTCAAAAAAGATATACAAAACCATTTCTAAAACCATTTTAAAAGGAACTGATGACAAGCTAATTATCAATATCGTAGAGGGTAACGCAGCTACCTCTCCGGCAAGTAATTTGGGCATTGGTTATTTAGAAATTAATGCAGCAGATTTAGCAGTAAACCTGCTTAAGGGAACAGACATAGAAATCAATTTTGGAATAAGCGAATCCAGAGATTTAACCATAGGGATTTTCATTGATTCTATCAATTTAGAAAAACAAGAGGTATTTAACGCTTCATCTAGAAAAGTTTCTATAGAAAAGATGAGAAAGGAGCTTGAAAATGTGCTAGGAAATATTGATGCAGAAATAGAAGAGTTTAGTTATAACGAAAACGATCAAATTGTAGATAGGCTTAATGCGATTAGAATTGAGATTATTGAATTGTTGCGGGAGCTGATAGAAATTGAAGACGATGTAGTAACCGATAAGATTTTTAACATTGATGAGCGGAAAAGAAAGGTTTTTCAGCAGTTTGATCAATTGGTTAGAGGTAAGAATATACTTTCTGAAATAGAGGAATATCAGGCTTACAAACAGGAAATTAAGGAAGAACTTTTGTTGCGCCCTAACCCTAAAATAGACCGTACTTTTAGCAACGTGATTAAGAACGAACAACTTTTCCTTAACTCGGGGCAGTTGTCTATTATCAGATCTAAAACTAAGGAGTTAAAACGATTGGCAAGAGAGCTGTATTATCAAAACGACGAAGCTTATATTCCACTGTTTTATGACTATGCACACCTCGATTTAAACGAATATGATAACCACAGCCACGTGAAAATGCTTATTACCAAGGGCGAGCAAGCCATTGAGAAAAGAAACTTTCAGGAGCTTAAGGCTGTAATTTCTGGATTGTATAATCAGTTAAAGGTAAAGCCAAAAGATTACTTAGAAGATCAGAACGGTACATTGGGGTTAAGGTAGTTACTTCTTTTTAAGGAGTTGATAGGCAATATTGCCCACAATTACAGCAACCCAAGCGCCACCGCCAAAACTACCAGGTAGTGCAACTGCGAATAGTATAGCTCCTAAAATAACCACAATTAGAATAATGATGTTGGTGGTGGTCCAGGCAACAGACTTTTCCTGCTGCGGATCTATCCAGCTATAGGCAACATCTTGGTTATCTTTTAGTACTGAAGCCAATTCATCGGTATAGGCATTGTAAAATGTTGCGGCATAAAGAATTTTGCCCAGTGCTGCAATGTTTGCCTTTTTCTCTTTTTGTTTAGCTACGGTAATGTTGTTAATCTGCCTAATGTCCTCTTCAAAATAGTACTCATCCATTTCAGATAACAGCGAATAGTAACCGCTATCGGAAGCGTAGGGGTTCCGGTCTACAAAATCGGCATAGTTGCCAGAGGCTAAGGCATCTGCAATGGCTTGATTTTTTAGGCTAAGCGTATCAAAAACCTCTTGCACAATATAGTCGCTTAGCAAAAATGGGTAAGTTTTAAACACACTTTTTATGCTCGACCATCTGCTTTGTGGAATGCAATTTTTAAGGTAGTTTAAAATGTTATCTTCAAACAATTGCACAAATTCATCTAAAACTTCCTCATTTACTTCTTCTTTAAAAGGAGCAAAATTGATGTAATGGCCTTCACCTTTTAAAATGGTGGCTATATTTTTATGTTTTAATAATGGTAGAAATTTAGAGCCGTGTAAATGCAGAAACTCCAATAGATTTTCAATATCATTGATCTTAAAATCGGAGTTTAATTTCGATTCTGCCTTAAGTATTTTCTCCAACTTGATTACATCGGTTTTGTTATCAAAATCGAGTGTTTTAAGCTGTTCTTCGGCAAATGTGAGGTAGTGTAGCTGTATCATTTAAAAACAAGCATTCTTTGTATCAAGGTAAGTAAATCTGCAATAAACAAAGAAATTTTAGCGTTAGATATTTTATTTTTTCGATAAAAAGAAAATTAACTTCATTGCAAGAATAATTACTAAAACTACACCTCTTGGAATTTCTACACCAACTACAAAAATCAAAATCGCTAACAAAATAATGAAAACGATATAAAGGATACATCCCATACGATCGTCGTAGCCCGAGTTGCGGGAAGTAGAACTGTCTGTGATGTTTAGCATGGCATGGGCAGCTCGCTTATTGGCTTCTAATACTTGTTTTACATCCTCGTTGTAGGCATTGTAGAAGCTTAGTGCATACATCATATTCCCCAGCACAAGAAAATCGGATGTGTTTTTAGGAGAACTCGCTAACGCATGGTTTATCCGAAGCATATCCTCATCAAAATAGAAATGATCTACGGCACTTAACATGGCGAAATAGCTTACGTCTGTAGCGTAAGGGTATTGTGCTGTAAAAGCTATAAATTCCTTTTCTTTAATGGCGGTTACAAGCGCCATGTTCTTTAAGCTTAACGACTTTAATGTTTCATCCTTAACCCAGTCGTCAACAACAAAAGGATAGGCCCTAAACAAGTTTTTAAGGTTGATCCATTCGTTCAGTTTGATACATTGCTTAATGTAGTTAAGGGTATTTTCAGCAAAAAGTGTTCTAAATTCTTGGATGGTTTCTTCGGGCAGCTTATCTCTAACTGGCGAAAGTGTGATGTTTTCCCCCTGTCCACGAAGAATTATAGCAATATTTTTATGGTTAAATAATGGATCAAAAGTGTTCCCGTACTTTTCTAAAAACGCAATTACATCTTCTACTTCTTGTGGAGAGAAATTACCAAACAGTTTAATTTCAGCTTTTACAACTTTTGAGAATTTGATGATACCTTCCTTAGTGCTTAAGTCTAAGTTGGGAAATTGTTTCTTAACGGTATCAATTAGTTCGAGACGTATCATGATTTAGATACAACGAAAATAAAGAATTACTAAAGAAAACACGAAATACCTGTTGTGCATTTAGCCACAGATACACTGATTTTTTTGTTTTTAAATAAAATTGAAGCGAAATATTGTCGCTCAATAAAGTGTTTTAGTTCAAAAGTTCAGTTTTTGTATGTTTTAAATCTGTATTTCATTTGTGTATCTGTGGCTAAATCTCACAAATGCACAACAGGTACGAAATATTTAAAATTGAGCATGTTGCAAATGCGACATAGATAGGAATTACAATGAATTTTATTGCTGCGGTGAATACTTTACCAAGTCAATTCCTACACCATTTGGGTCTTGAATAGCAAAATGCCTATCGCCCCAAGGCTCATTTCTAATGTCTATTTTAATTGCTACACCTTTCTTTTTTAAGATTTGATATAAAGTATCGACATCTTCAACCTCAATGGTTAAATACATGCCTGTCCCTTTAAATGGTTGCTGAAATAAAGGCTGTTGAGAGGGATGGTTGGGTAAAAGGAAACTGATTTCTGCACTTTTGTTGGGTGTGTGCAATAATAGATAAAACTCGTTTTCGAAGGTGACACCAAAATCTAAAACCTCGGTGTAAAATTTCTTCGTTTCTGCTAATTTTTCGGTAATGATCCCTGCATTTAGTTTCATGGCATTTTTGTTTTTAGTTTGACCATAAATGTTGCTCGTTAAAGCTAACATCGCAATAATTAGATAATGTGTTACTTTCATTGACACAAAATTGGCTAATCGAGCTTTGCAAAAATTGTAAAAATCGGACTTAGTTTGATATTTAAGCATTAAGCAAAATAAGACGGTATGCTTAAATAATCTTAATTCCTTTGGTTTATTTATCCCAAATCACCTTTCAAAAGCCTTGCTTGGCGTAACTCCATAGAAATGTTTAAAATCTTTGATGAAATGAGATTGGTCAAAATATCCTGCATTAAAAAATAGCTTATTATTCTTTAAACTTTGGGTTGATGGTTTTGCTCTTAAGATATTTTGGAAGCGAACAACTTTACTGAAGGTTTTCATCGAATCGCCTATATAAAAATCAAAAAGCCTACGTAACTGCCGCTGACTTAAACCGATGTCAATCTCATCGATATTAAGAACACCGAAATTCTTCATGATTAAAGAAATGGCATTGTAAAGACGAGCATCATTTTGAAAATCCATTATAGAAACTTGCTCCAAAAGAAATTCGTCTATTAGTTTAACAGCGGAATTGATATCCACATTTGTGTTAAAATAAGATTGAATAAATGATGCAACTTTGGGCAAAACTAAGTTTAATTCTTCCGCTTTATTGCTAATAATCGATGCATCAACTCCAAATAGCTGAGGAAACATGGTTGGCAAAAACCTAATGCCAATGTAGTTAAATTCGGAAGCCAATTCAAACTCGGTATATTTCTTGCAAAATCCCATCACAAAGTTTTCAGACGGGTTTTCGAGCTCGAAGAAAATATCTATGCAGCCATCGGCAACAACACGATAATTAAATGGGGCAGCTAATTTTTCGGATGTTTTAAGTTGCCAGTAACAGTAAATAAATGGTTGTAGTTGCGGGTTCGGTATAAATTCTTGATAAGTGACTGTGCCGTAAGATTTAACCGTAGGTTGAATGGGAATGTACAAATCTCTGATGAACGAAACATTCATCGTAAAACTAGTTCAATCTAAAAGGAACAATCAGCTCAAATTCCGGAATGTCTACTAAAAACTCGGTATTGTCTAAGACGCGGTGCATTAAATAACGACCACGCATACTTCCTATATCAGTTTTAAGATTACTTCCAGAAACATAAGAATAGCTTTCGCCTGGAGCAATAACCGGCTGTACACCTACAACACCTTCGCCTTCAACCTCTCTAACTGTGCCGTTAGAATCAAAAATGAACCATTGGCGGCGCATTAACTGTATTTCGTAATCGGAAAGGTTTTCGATATGGATACGATAGGCAAACATAAAGTGCCCACTTTCAGGACTAGAATGTTCATCCTGATAAATGGTGTCAACCGAAATTTTTACGCCTTGTGTAGTTGCTGTAACCATAATAATAAGTTTTAACAAATAGGATTACTCAATAATCACGCCATTTCAGAAATGGGCGTTACATTGGCATATTTGTCTGCAATTTCATCTAATAGCGCATAGATGGTGTCTATATTTTCTTCCTTAACTAATTGAGTACGATAAGGTTTAAAATCTGGCAAACCTTTAAAGTAGTTAGAGTAATGTCTGCGCATTTCGAATACACCTACTTTCGGTCCTTTCCATTCAATAGATTTTACGAAATGTGTTCGGCAAGCTTCTACGCGTTCTGCGACCGTTGGGCCGGCTAAATGTTCTCCAGTAGCAAAAAAGTGCTTTATTTCTCTAAAAATCCAAGGGTAACCTATGGCAGCACGACCAATCATCATGCCGTCTACACCATATTCTAATCGCCAATTGGCAGCTTTTTCTGGACGATCAATATCACCATTTCCAAAAATTGGAATTTTAATGCGAGGATTACGTTTAATCTCTCTAATCAAGGTCCAATCGGCCTCGCCTTTATACAATTGTGCTCTAGTTCTACCGTGAATAGTTAAAGCTTGTATGCCAATATCTTGCAAACGCTCTGCAACTTCTTCAACGTTTTTGGTATTGTCGTCCCAACCCAAGCGGGTTTTAACGGTAACGGGCAAATGTGTAGCTTTTACTACAGCATCCGTCATTTTTACCATTTTATCAATGTCTTGCAAAAGGGCAGAACCGGCACCTCTACAAGCTACATTTTTAACTGGGCATCCGTAGTTAATGTCCATTAAATCGGGTCCGGCTAGGGTGGCAATTTCTGTAGCTTCACGCATACTTTCTATATCGCTACCAAAAATTTGGATGCCAATTGGGCGTTCGTATTCGAAAATATCAAGCTTTGCTCTACTTTTTGCCGCAGAGCGAATTAAGCCCTCCGAAGAAATAAACTCCGTGTACATCATATCTGCTCCACCTTGTTTGCACACATAACGGAAAGGAGGATCGCTCACATCTTCCATGGGTGCCAATAACAAAGGGAATTCTCCCAAATCAATATTTCCTATCTTTACAGACATTTTTCTATCTTCAAAGCCAATTAAAACGTTGCAAAGTTACGTATAAAAATAAAAATGTATCAAGCTAGTCAGTATAAGCCAGAGAACACCCCATTTGTGCAGCTATTGTTTCTGCTGCTGTTTGCTATTGGCGGGGTAGTTATATTAGCCATTATTAGTGCTGGGTTAATATATGTATGCTATGGTTTGCCGGTGTTGCTAAGTGTTTTAAAATCAGAAATGAAATACCCTGATGCTTTTAAGATATTTTTAGTAGGACAACAAATCGGACTATTTCTAGTTCCAGCGATATTATTGGCGGTTATAGAGCGCAAGCGGTTATCAAAATTTTATGGACTGACGGCTCCAAAACTAAACTTACTAATGCTGGTTGCGATACTTTCTATTTGTTGGATGCCTATAATGGGGCTTTCTATTGAGTGGAACCAGAAAATGGTACTTCCAGATTTTTTAAAAAGCATAGAAAGGTGGATGCGAGAACAGGAAGATAAACTAGCAGAGGTTACCGAAGCCATGTTTAAAATGAAAACGATTGGAGGGTTGTTGTTTAACATTTTGGTGGTTGCAATTACTCCTGCCATTTGCGAAGAATTTATATTTAGAGGAGCTGTACAAAGAATAATCTTTCGCATCAAATCTAACCCTCATGTTGCCATCTGGATTTCTGCAATAATTTTTAGCGCTATCCACTTTCAGTTTTACGGCTTCCTACCCCGTATGCTTCTGGGTGCCGCCTTTGGCTACGTTTACTTTTGGACTGGCAGCATTTGGTATGCAGTTTTTGCACACTTTTTAAATAATGCTTATGCAGTTTGTGCGGCGTACTATTTGCAAATGAATAATCAGAGCTACACAAACGCCGATGATATCGCCCTGCCTTGGTACGGTTATTTAATTAGTGCAATATTAACCTTAGCTTTGTTCGAGTTTGTCCGTAAGCAAAGTGTCCAAAAATCAGCGGATAGTAACTAAATAACTATGTCTCATATCTCACATCTCAATACTCAAATCTAGTCATGAAAACCAGAGCAATTACCGCATTCTTTTTTACTATCGTGATGTTGGGCTCCATCTTTTTAGGAGCATATACCTTCTCTGCTTTCTATCTTATCTTGAGCGTTGTAGCATTACTAGAATTTTACGGAATGGTAAAAATAGGTGGGATACGCCCTCACAGAAATATCGGGGTAGCAGTAGCAACAATTATCTTTTTAACTACCGCTGCTTACCATTTTTTCCAGTTTGAGCTGAAATACCTTTTGCTGATCATTCCTTTGGTTTTTTCTGTATTTATTGCCGAGCTGTACAAGAAAAACAAAATACCTTTTGCTAACATTTCCTACACATTCGTGGGATTTATATACGTTACCGTACCCTTCTGTTTCTTCTATTCTTTAGGGTTTTTGATGGATTTTAATAACTACAGCTTCCATTTTCCTTTGGCTTTTTTGTTGATGCTTTGGGCAAATGATACAGGCGCTTACTTATTTGGAATGAAATTGGGCAAGCGCAAACTTTTCGAAAGACACTCGCCTAAGAAATCGTGGGAAGGCTTTTTTGGAGGTGTATTTACCAGCTTGGTAGTGGCCATCATTATTTCATTTCAATTTACAGAAGTCCAACCAATAGTTTGGGCTGGTATGGCGGCTATTATTTCGAGCTTTGGTACACTTGGCGATTTGGTTGAATCAATGCTAAAAAGAAGCTTGGACGTAAAAGATTCGGGTACTTTTTTGCCTGGTCACGGTGGTTTCTTAGACCGTTTTGATGGCTTGCTCATTGCAGCGCCAATTGTTTACGTTTATTTGTATTTGTTAACGCATTAGTCTTTAGCTAACTCTACTCTTCAATTCCTCATTTATTTTCTTCAATTGTGATGAAAATATAATTACTAAAGGAAAGAAAGCAATTGCTGTTATTGTCATTGCACTAAATCCCTTTTTAATAGATAGAATTATTCCAGAAATCGTCATTATAATCATAGAAACACTGATGGTAATGATCGCTAGCTTCATCATTTTTGCTTTTTTCTCAAGCTCTACGGTAGATATTTTAGTTAAGTCTTCTTGTGCCATAAGCGAAAGTAATAAATTAATTTTTAGTGAAATCAATTATCTCAAAGATAGGTTGGCAAAAGAAAAGCCTTACAATTTATTTTGCAAGGCTCTTTTTTGATATTGCCGTTCTAAGATTTCGTTTTATCAACAAATTCAATTTGTTTACTTAGCTTGTTTATCTTTTCCTGTACCTTATCAATATCCTTTTGGATTTTATTTGACTTTCTTTCGCTGGCTTCAAGTTTTCTATTTGCTTTTTCTACGTCTCTAAGCAGTTTTGCAGTTTCACTTGCTTGTTTAGCGGTGCTGTTAGGATTAGATGCCGAAAATTTATCTGTCTTCTTATTTGCTTGTGCGTTTAAGCTTTGTACATTTTTTTTCAATTGAGCATTGTTAGCCTTCTCTTTTTCTAAGTCAATTCTCAATTGGTTTCTTTTAGTGCTAAGTTCCAGTACCTCTTTTCTAGCTTCTAGTTTCTGTAATTCTGGAGATTTAGTAGTAGAACAAGCCGAGAATAAAAGACCAGCATATATCACGGTAGACAATAATATTTTTCTCATATTAGGTGTGTTTTACCAAATGTTAAACAAAAACTAGACCAAACGGAGTTAAATATGATCTATTTAATTACTGCTGTTGGCTTTTTGTTCTCATCTAGGGCTACAAAAGTGAAATCTCCGTGTATCGCCAATTCTCTACCTTCGGCATACATTTGCTCGATGTAAATTTCTACATTAACTTTTAAACTGGTATTGCCAACGTGGGTAACTTTACCAACTAACTCTACAAACGTACCTCCGGGAATGGCTTTTTTAAAATCAATACGGTCGCTACTTACGGTTACCATTACCTGCCTGCTAAATCTTGTGGCGGTAATAAAAGCAACTTCGTCCATCATGTGCATTGCTGTGCCACCAAATAAGGTATCGTAATGATTGGTTGTATTGGGAAATACAGTTTTAAATATGCTGGTTCTTGATGCCGCTATTCTTTCTTCTAAGGTCATGTTCAAAGATATTTAAAATCAAAAGACTTACGAAGTTTTCTAAGCTTCGTAAGTCTGTAGGTTTAAAAGTAGTATTAACTATTTCTCATCATTTTAGCGGCTTCTACCATTTCTATCAAAGCCCTTTTAGTTTCGTCCCAACCGCGGGTTTTTAAGCCACAATCTGGGTTTACCCAAAGTTGTTCTTTTGGAATAACGGTAGCCGCTTTCTTCAATAAATCAACCATTTCATCTTTATTTGGAACTCTTGGCGAATGAATGTCGTAAACACCCGGGCCAATTTCATTAGGATATTTAAAGTCGGCAAAAGCATTAAGTAGTTCCATTTGCGAACGAGAAGTTTCAATGGTAATTACATCGGCATCCATGGCAGCAATGCTATCAATAATATCGTTAAATTCAGAGTAGCACATGTGCGTATGAATTTGGGTTGTGTCTTTTACGCCGCTAGCCGAAATTCTAAAAGCTTTAATCGCCCAGTCTAAATAAGCTTTCCAATCCGCCTTGCGTAAAGGCAAACCTTCTCTAATAGCAGGTTCATCAATTTGAATAATTTTAATGCCGGCGTTTTCCAAATCAACCACTTCGTCCCTAATGGCCAAGGCAATTTGTGTACAGGTTTCGGAGCGTGGCTGGTCGTTACGCACAAAAGACCATTGCAAAATAGTTACAGGGCCGGTTAACATTCCTTTCATGTATTTCGATGTAAGAGATTGTGCATAGCTGGTCCATTTTACGGTCATGGCAGTTGGTCTGGTGATATCGCCGTAGATGATGGGAGGTTTTACACAACGAGAACCGTAGCTTTGTACCCAACCATTTTGAGAAAAGGTAAAACCGTTCAATTGTTCGCCAAAATATTCAACCATATCATTGCGTTCAAACTCTCCGTGCACCAACACATCCAAATCAATTTCCTCTTGCCAGCGCACCGCTTTTTCTGTTTCAATGGCAATCAGTTGGTCGTATTGTACCTGGTTTAAGCTTCCTTTTTTCAGCTTTGCTCTCCAACTTCTTACCTCTGTTGTTTGCGGAAACGAGCCAATGGTAGTGGTACTAAAAGCAGGCAACTGTAACTCCTCTTGTTGTAAAATCCGTCTTTTCGCAAAGTTGTTTTTGCGTTCAGCATCGGTGTTTATGATGTTTTTAACTCTATTTTTTACTTCCACATTGTGGATTAAAGGAGAGCTTTTACGGCTTTGCTGTGCGCTATTATTTTGTGCCAATTTTTCTTTTGCCAAAGTTGCTTCTTCGCCTAACGCCAGTTGTTTTAATGTACTTAGTTCTGCTACTTTCTGTTTGGCAAAAGCCATCCACTGTTTAATTTCTGATGTTAAAACGGCTTCGTTTTTTTCCAGTTCTAAATCTACTGGAGCATGAATTAATGAACAAGAAGGCGCAATCCAAATGTGGTCTTTTCCAAGTTTTTCAAC
Organism: Pedobacter sp.; assembly: GCF_031119335.1. GTDB lineage: Bacteria > Bacteroidota > Bacteroidia > Sphingobacteriales > Sphingobacteriaceae > Pedobacter. Next base: position 79,290 of record NZ_JAVHXT010000007.1, on the reverse strand, counting down.
CGCTGTTTTAATGATGGAAAGCGAGTTTTCAAAATCATTTTTCCAAATGTTTCTGCCATCAACTAGTCCTAACGAAAGCGTTTTTTCCGAAGGGATTTTGCCAATCACTTCGTCTAACTGCTGTGGCCCCCTAACTAAATCAACATGGATGATATCAACAGGTAAACTTAATGTCAAATCGGTATGATCTTCTAGCGCACCAAAATAGGTGGCTAAAATAAATTTCAGTTCCGGAAAGGCTTTTCTCAACTGTTGATACGTAGTTTGGTACGCCTGTTTTTCTTTCTCAGATAAGTCTAAAACCAAAAAAGGTTCATCAAATTGTATGTGCGTTGCTCCTAAAGACTTCAACCTTTTTAACAATTCTACGTAAACGGGAAGAAGATTTTTGAGCAAATCAATTTTATCGAAACCAGCTTCTTTCTCTTTACCTAAAAGGAGATAACTTACTGGGCCAATTAGTACGGGTTTGGTGGTAATACCTAACTGAAGGGCTTCATAAAACTCATCAATTACCTTAGTTGAAAAGAGGCTGAAAGATTGATTTTTATAAAATTCTGGAACAATGTAATGGTAATTGGTATCGAACCACTTGGTCATTTCCATGGCTATAATATCCAAGCCATCTTTTTGGCAGCCTCTGGCCATAGCAAAATAAAGATCTAATTCTGAATGACCTGCTTTGGTAGCCACAGCATTATAACGTTGCGGAATGGCACCAAACATTAAAGAATGGTCTAATACTTGGTCGTAGAAAGAAAAATCATTAGATGGAATAATGTCTACTCCTAAGTTTTTTTGTAACTCCCAGTTTTCCTTACGGATGTTTTTTCCCACCTGAAGTACATTTTTGTAACCAGTGGTGCCTGCCCAATAGCTTTCGCAGATTTTTTTCAATTCTCTTTGACTACCAATTCGCGGGTAGCCCAAAATTTGAGTTTGCATTTTAAAAGGGTTTAAATGAAAAAATATTTAAAGCCCAACTCTAAATAATGCCTAGAAATAGTGTTTAGGGAATAGAAAAACATAGCCACAGCAAAAATGCTGTACGCTAGCTCATCATACCTGACCCTTTGTCCTATTACGCGAAGACATCGTCAATTCGATTATGGCAGGTCTCCTGACTTATCCCCAGTGCTACCGCCTTCCCGCTACAATATTTGTAACAGTGGCATTGTTGGTAACGCTGTTCTTCCTAAAAAGAGGATTTACAGTTGCGCGACAGCTCGTGATTTGCACACGATTCCCTATTAATTCCGATATTACTCGGAAACCATCATCGGTTTGATTTGAAATAAAGTTAAGAACTTATGATGTGGGCGAAGTTATGCAATAGCACTGAGTAAAAGAAACAAATATTGGATAGGAGGATTTATTAGCGCTAGCTAAAAGCGCTATAAATTTTGTTCCACCAATTATACCACCTATATTTACCAATATAATAGCACGGGGTGCCGCAAGGCTGAGATGATACCCGATACCTGATTTGGATAATGCCAACGTAGGGATGCAAGTGGAGACAATCTATTTTCAGACTCCTTCCGTTGGTTTTTTTAACGACATAGTTTAAGAAAACAGAAATGGATTTAGAAAAATTTTCGACCAATTTAATTCCGATAAGCCAACAAAACTGGCAGGGAAGACCAGAATGGTTTTTTAACCGAGAACACACCGATACTTACGAGCAATGGTACGAAGGGCCTTATAAAAGGGCTGAAATTTGGCAAAAAAAGGTAATGGAGCAGCTGGTTGGCAATGACCAACGTGTTAAAACCTTGCTAGAGTTTGGCTGCGGAACCGCACGTTTTACCAGATGGTGGAAAGAAATAGGAATAGAAGCAACGGGAGGCGATATTTCTCCATTGATGTTATCACAAGCAAAGCATCTTTTTGAAGGTGATTTGGTAATGGCAGATTCACATCATATGCCGTTTAAGGATCATACTTTTGATGCTCTGGCATTTATTACCACTTTTGAATACTATAAAGACCCGGTAAAGGTAATACGAGAAGCGGCAAGAGTAGCCAAGTATGGCGTAGCCATGGGCATGATGAACCGCTACTCTACCAAAGTAGTAAGGCGAAGGGTACAACAAATTTTTGGAAAGAATCCTTTCTACATTACCGCTACTTTTTACTCTCCACAAATGCTTACAAAGATTATCCATAAAGCACTCGAAGGCCGCGAATATACCATTCATTGGAATTGTACAGGGCTTCCAAAATGGTTTCCTGTCCAGCAATGGGGGCTTCCATTTGGCGATTTTTTTGGGCTATACATACAGCTAAAAGATGTAAAATAATGAATGATAAGCTTGGTAAAATAGACCATCAATTATTCGAGCAGCTCATTTATAACAATTGCGGTTACAAGCGTAAAGAGGTGGTTACTGGAGCTGGGTTTGGTGTTGATGTTTCGGTTATTGATTTGCCGGGAGATATGGCTTTAGCATTAACTAGTGATCCTTTATCTTTAGTACCCTCTCTTGGGCTAGAGGAATCAGCATGGTTGTCTGTTCATCTTATGGCAAATGACATGGCTACCACAGGCTATGCACCTATGTATGGCCAGTTTGTATTAAACCTTCCTTCCACTTTTTCAAAAGCCGATTTTAAGGTATATTGGGAATATATACATAAATTCTGCTCGGCAATAAAAGTTGCTATAACGGGAGGACACACAGGGTTTATTGAAGGCCAGAACTCTACAATTGCTGGAGGAGGGACTTTAATTACAATAGCGCCTAAAAACAAACTATTGGTGTCAACATCGGCAAAGTCAGGGAATGCAATTTTGGTAACAAAAACTAGTGCATTATTGTCGTCTGCAATTCTTGCCATGAGCTTTCCGGAAACCGTAAAAAATAAAGCCGGAATAGAAATCTATCAACAAGCATGTAATTCGTTTTACGATACATCATCATTGCAAGACGCATTGGTTGCAGCGGGTAAAAATGATGAAAATTCATACGTTACAGCAATGCATGATGTGACTGAAGGAGGAGTGTTGGGTGCAATATATGAACTGGCCGTAGCCTCTGGAAATGGAGCTATTGTTTATAATAACAAGTTACCAATTGCAGAAATTCAGGCCGAAGTTTGCAGGATTTTTGATATAGATCCAAGGTATTCTGTTGGGGCGGGTTCCATGATTATTGCTTGCGAAAAACAAGCATCGGCTAAAGTGATAGCCCAACTGGGCGAAAAAAATATTCCCTGTATAGAAGTTGGGGAGCTATGTGAAAAAGAAAAGGGAATAACTCTTGTTGCCAACGATAAAGCTGCTGTAATGGAGTATATGGAAACAGATCCTTATTGGGCTGCGTTTTTTGGGGCGTTAAAAAATGGATGGAAATGATGAAAACAGTGCAAAATGGAATTTATCTCATTATTGACCCGTCTGTAAAAAGAGAAACATTGTTGAGCAAGCTTAACGAAATTCTTAGTGAAGAGATAGCAATAATTCAAATATGGGATAATTTTAAGCCTAATGAAGATCCCTTAGAAATTACTGATGAAATACTGAGGTTGTGCCATAAAAAAAATATTCCTGTGCTTATCAATAACCAGTGGCAGCTATTAAAAAAAATAGATTTAGATGGTGTTCATTTTGACGAAATTCAAAATAACATCTATGAAATAAAACACGATCTAGGCCGAAAAATTATTACAGGAGTTACGTGTAATAACGATTTATCTGTGGTTAAATGGGCAAATGATAATGAACTTAACTACATTTCTTTTTGCTCCATGTTCTCCTCATCAACGGCAAATAGTTGTGATTTAGTAACATTTAAAACAGTTAAAGATGCTAGAAAAATTACATCGTTACCTATTTTTTTAGCGGGAGGCATAAAACCAGAAAATATAGAAATGTTAAACGAACTACCTTATTCGGGAATTGCAATAGTTTCTGGAATAATGGAGGCTGATAAACCGTCCGAAGCGATTAGAATTTATAAGCAAAAAATAAAAGCCCAATAAAATGAGAATAGAAACTATTAATAAACTTTGTTGTTCGTTTGATAAAGCCGATTTAAAATTAACCATCACATTAAAAGACATTGATGAAAACATTTTAGAAGGAATTTTAATTTGTGATGAGTGTAAACGAGTTTACCCCATTGTATCGGGCATTCCTATTATGAGCCCTGATGAATATAGGGAGTTTAAGATAGAACAGCCCCTATTAAAACGCTTAACAAAAGATCAGATTTCGGATAATTTTAGGCTTATAGAAGAAGCCTCTGAGCAGCAACCTTTAGGCGGCTAACTTCGTTCATGTAACAAATTTAATGAGGTCCTTCGCCACCGCTTTATCTGTCATATATTTGATATAACCTTCAAACATAAAATAGTATGATAAAAAGATATTTAAAGCAAGGCGTTTGGATGTTCTTGTTGGCTACCAGTTTCAATGCGGTTGCGCAGGAAGTACCATCTCCTAAATCACATTTTGGTTTTACCATTGGCGATAATTACCAATTGGCTAATTATACTCAAACCGAAGCTTATTTTAAAAAATTAGCAGCCAGTTCAAAACGGGTAAAACTGGTTGATATTGGTAAAACCGAAGAGGGCAGAAGCCAGTATATGCTCATTGTTACTTCGCCAGAAAACCACAAAAACTTGGAGAAATACAAAGCCATTTCTCAAAAATTAGCAAGAGCTGAAGGTTTGACCGACCAACAAGCGAAAGATTTGGCTCAGCAAGGTAAAGCGGTAGTTTGGATTGATGGCGGCTTACATGCCAACGAAACAGTGGGTGCACACCAATTAATTCAAACGGCTTATAATTTGGTGAGTAGAACTGATGCAGAAACTACGAAGATTTTAGATGAGGTTATTATTTTAATGACACATGCCAACCCAGATGGACAAGAATTGCAAACCAATTGGTACTTGAGGGAGAAAACTCCAGAGAAAAGATCTTTAGCAGGTTTGCCAAGGATGTACCAAAAATATGCAGGGCACGATAATAACCGCGATTTCTTTATGCTGAATTTGAAGGAAACGCAGAATATGGGGCGCCAGCTGTTTATCGAATGGAACCCGCAAATTATGTATAACCATCACCAATCTGGACCTGCGGGAACAGTAGTGGCTGGTCCTCCATTTCGTGATCCACATAACTACGTTTTCGATCCAATTATCCTGACAAGTTTAGATGCTGTTGGAGCAGCAATGCACAACCGCTTAAATGTGGAAGATAAGCCGGGTTACACGCAACGTAACGGTTCTGTTTTCTCTACTTGGTACAATGGAGGTTTAAGAACAACAACCTATTTCCATAACATGGTAGGTTTGTTAACCGAAATTGTGGGTAGTCCCACGCCAATGGAAATTCCTTTGGTGCCCTCTCGTTTGTTGCCAAATAGCGATTCTCCAAATCCGGTTACGCCGCAAAAATGGTATTTTAAAAATGCGATAGATTATTCGGTTTCCTTAAACTATGCGGTATTAAATTATGCGCAACGTTATCACGATGAGTTGCTGTTTAATGTGTATAAAATGGGCAAGAACTCTATCGAGAGAGGAAGTAAAGATACTTGGTCTTTCTCGCCTCAAAAGATAGAAGCCATAAATGCTGCGGCAAAGAAGGAAAAATCGGATAACAGCGGAAGTAGAAGAGGTATGGATCCAAAGTTTTTTGATGAAGTAATGAAAGATCCTAAGTTGCGTGATGCCAGAGGTTATATCATTTCTGCAGATCAGCCAGATTTTACTACGGCAATCCGTTTTTTAAATGCTTTGATTAGAACCGGTGTGGTGGTGCAAAAAGCTACTGCTCCTTTCACGGTAGAAGGTAAACAATATCCGGCAGGTTCTTATATAGTAAAAACAGACCAAGCATTTAGACCACATGTGTTGGATATGTTTGAGCCACAAGACCACCCAAACGATTTTAAATACGAAGGCGGCCCGCCAACAGCACCTTATGATGCCGCAGGTTGGACTTTGGCTTATTTAATGAATGTAAAGTTCGATAGAATTGTAAATGCTTTTGATGGCCCGTTCCAAAAAACACCTTTTGGCGAATTGCTGAAAGCAACTCCTCAAGCTTTGCCTAACGCTAGCGGTTACGCCTTAAGCGCACAAGCTAACGAGAGTTATTTGGCTGTAAATGAACTGTTAAAAGCAAAGGTTGAAGTATTGAGAAACCCAGCTGATGGTTCATTCTATGTTCCTGCTTCGGCAGCGGCTAAGACTGCATTAAACAAAGCAGAGCATAATTTTGGAATGAAGGTAACTGCGGCAAGCAAACCAAAAGGAGCGGTAAAAGTTAAACCATCGCGTATTGCACTTTGGGATACTTACGGTGGCTCAATGCCATCGGGTTGGATCAGGTACATCATGGAGCAGTACCATTATGATATTACAGTAGTTTATCCGCCAGATATTGATGCTGGCAAATTGAAAGATAACTATGATGTATTGATTATGATGGGCGGTTCGGTTCCTGCTTTTGGTAATGAAGGATCAGGAAGAGGATTTAATCCGCCAGCAGTTGAAAATATCCCAGATGAATTTAAAGGAAGAGTTGGCAGAATGACTGCCGAGAAATCGGTGCCACAATTGAAAGCTTTCCTAGAAAATGGAGGAAATATCGTAGCCATAGGTTCGGCGACGAATTTGGCGGCTCATTTAGGCTTGCCAGTTAAAAACGCTTTGCTTACTGCAGATGGAAAACGTTTACCTAACGATAAGTACTACGTTCCTGGAAGTGTTTTGAGTGTAAAAACGGATGCTAAATTGGCAGCAAACTGGGGCTTAGATGAAAATACCGATGTGTATTTTGATAACAGTCCGGTATTTAAAATTACCGACGACAAAGCGAAGGTGAAACCTTTAGCTTGGTTTGCTACCGATAAACCGTTGCGCAGTGGTTGGGCTTGGGGACAAGCTTACTTGAAAGATGGTGTGGCAGCCTTCGAAGCAGATTATGGAAAAGGGAAGTTATATGCTTTTGGTCCAGAAATTACTTTCAGATCGCAAACTCACGGTACATTTAAATGGCTGTTTAACCAGCTGTATAAATAGAGAATTTTAATGTTTGATTTTTGACGGACAGTTCTTAATTGGGCTGTCCGTTTTTTTTGTCTTTTGCTTTTAAAATGGAATAAACATAAATACCCGTAGTGCATTATCATAAAATGAAATCAACATCAAAATAACCACCCCGCCTTTTAGGCACCCCTCCAAAGGAGGGGAATTTCGTTCTCCATTCCCCTCTTTCAGAGGGGTGGTCGAAGACCGGGGTGTTCAATAAAAGTGGTTAAATTGTTTAAGTACTTATAGGTAAGAATGCTATGTTTTTCAAATTAAAAAAAGTATAATGCACTACGGGTAAACATAAATTATTTACAGTTTTGGAAAACAAGGCCCGTACAATCCTAATTTCTAATTAAAAGCCATAAATTTTAAAAACATTATCTTTGCCCACATGGCACGTATCATGGCTTTCGATTATGGCACCAAACGTATCGGCATTGCCGTAACCGATCCGCTGCAAATTATCGCAACAGGACTAGATACCATACACCCTAAAGACGTGGTTGAGTTCATCAAAAAATACTTGATGGCAGAACAAGTTGATGCTTTTGTTTTAGGCGAACCCAAACAAATGGATGGTACGCCTTCGGAAAATTACCAGCACGTTAAAGGGTTTTCTACCATTTTAAAAAAGAACTTCCCAACTATTCCGCAGCATTGGGTAGATGAACGTTTTACTTCAAAAATGGCGCATGCTACTATTATGCAAAGTGGATTGAAAAAGACAGACAGAAGAGATAAAGAAAGAGTAGATACCATCTCGGCCACAATAATTCTGCAATATTTTATGGAACAAAACCGTTTATAAGCATAATGGTAAGCGAAGAAGAGAACGTTAAAATACAACAACTATTAATAAAATATTGCGAGCCCGAAGACCAGTTGCTGCAACATATCGACAGAGAAACCAACCTTAAAGTTTTGATGCCACGAATGCTGAGCGGCCATTATCAAGGCAGGGTTTTAAGTATGCTTAGCAAAATGATTTCGCCTAAAAGGATATTGGAAATTGGCACATTTACTGGCTATGCCACCTTGTGTTTAGCCGAAGGTTTAACTGAAGACGGTATTATCTATACTTTAGATATCAACGCAGAGCTAGAAGATATGGTGCGTGGAAATTTTGCTAAATCTCCTTTAAACTCAAAAATAAAATACACCATAGGCGATGCCCAAGAAAGTTTAAAAAGCATCAGCGAAACTTTTGATTTAGTATTTATCGACGCTGATAAAAAAAACAATGGAACTTATTACGATTTAATCTTTGACCAAGTGCGTGCTGGCGGATTAATCATTGTTGACAACGTACTTTGGAGCGGCAAAGTTGTAAACAACGCACAAGATAAAGACACTAAAAACATCAGTTCTTTTAACGATAAAATAAATGAAGATACTAGGGTAGAAAAGTTGATTTTGCCCGTTAGAGATGGCTTGTTTGTCATTAGAAAGAAGTAATTACACCCCGTCATTTCGACCGTAGGGAGAAATCTCCAGGATAGTATTGCTGCAGCAACATAACAGATTTCTCCCTACAGTCGAAATGACGCTAAAGGATAACACAATGAAAAAAACTCTACTTCTCCTTATTCTTGTTACCGCTGCTTTTTTTGCAAAGGCACAAACAACCGAAGAATACATCGAAGAATATGCAGACATTGCACAAGACCTTTCGGAAGAACATCATATTCCAGCAAGTATTATCTTAGGCGTTGCCATTCACGAATCTGCTGCAGGAAAAAGTAAAATTGCCCGTCACCTCAAAAACCATTTTGGTTTTAAGGGCAAAAATTCAAATACCGAAATCCGCTCTGCGTACAGAGATTTTCCAACGGTAGATTCGTCTTATAATCATTTTATCACTTTCTTAAAAAGCCGTAACCATTTTAACACGCTTTTCGATAAGCACGACCAATACGATTTTAAAGCTTGGGCAAGAGGAATACAGCGTGGCGGCTATGCCCACAGCAGAACTTGGGCTTCGCAGGTCATTGCACTTATCAATAAATACGAACTTTACCAATATGATAATCGCCCAGAAGATTACATAGAACCTGTTGAGCCAAAACCTGTTTATCGACCTAAAAAGAAAAATAGCAGAACTTATACCGTAAAGCAGGGAGATAATTTAAGTATCATTGCCAAGCGAAACAAAACTACCGTTAAAGCACTAATAAGCAAAAACGGGCTTAAATCAAACGCTTTAAAACCGGGACAAAAACTAAAACTTTAATGCCGCAACATGAGTAAAAATAGACAACTCTTTTTCTTAGCTTTTTTAATGGTTTTTGCCAGTGCTTGTAAAACAAGACAATACAGTAAAAACAACAAGCAAATTGAAAAAAATGCTAAAAAGGACAACCCTACTCCTATTTCTTACACCACCCTATCCTATATCGATGCTTTTAAAGGCATCGCAATAGAAGAAATGAATAAATTTGGTATTCCTGCAAGCATCACTTTGGCGCAAGGTATTTTAGAATCGGGCAGCGGCAGTAGCGATTTGGCAAAGTACGCTAACAATCATTTCGGCATTAAATGTACCTCAGATTGGAAAGGTAAAGCCTACTACAAAGACGACGATAACCGCGACGACTGCTTTAGAGTGTACAAAGATCCTCGGGAATCTTACAAGGACCATTCAGAGTTTTTAAAACGTAAACGCTATGCGGCACTTTTTGAGCTAGATAAAAACGACTACAGAAATTGGGCTATTGGCTTAAAAAATGCGGGTTATGCCACCAATCCAAGGTATCCGGAACTGCTCATTAACATTATTGATAAGTACAAGCTATATCAGTACGATCAGTCTGAAAGCGAACGTGAAAAACTGGCTAGAGAAGATAAGGTCTTTAAGGAAATTAATGCCAATATCCCCAACGAAAAGAAATTATACACGCCAGTTAGTGTGGCACCAAAAGATCCGCCAGCAAGTTTAGAAAACGGCAAATTCCATACCGTATCGCAGGGCGAAACTTTGTATAGGATTAGTCAGCTCTATAAAATATCGGTAGATGAGCTAAAAGCTATCAATCAATTGCCAGACAATAATATTAAAATTGGGCAAAAACTGCAGGTAGTTAAATAATGTTAAGATAAATAGCCCAATTTTTATAAATTGTAGCTTTGCTTAATTAATGAGAATACTATTTTGGTCCATATTATTTCTGAGTGCCCTAAACACGTTTGCGCAACAAAAAACGGTTCCAGGATTTGTGGTAGATAAAGACACCAAACTCCGATTGGCAAAAGTTTACATCTACAACTCGTCTGTAGACGAAGGTTTTTACAACAACACCAAAGGTGAGTTTTCTGCGCCAGTAAAATTGGGCGACACCCTTTTTGCTGCATTAAGTGGTCATGCAATGGATACAGTGGTTTACCGCGGACAAAGCGCTATCGTTTTTCAGCTCCGTTCAATGGGTATCAGATTAAAAGAGGTTAGCATTTATGGCAAAGCTAAAACTCCGCAAGAACTGTATAAATCTAAGCTAGAAGAATACAAATACAAACTAGACAAGGGGAGCAGTAAAGATTTGCTAAACTTGGGTATGGGCAGCGTTGGATTGGGTATCGATGCCATTTATAACCTGCTGAGCAGAGAAGGTAAAAATGCCCGTCATCTACAAAAAATCCTCGAAAAAGATTACAAAGAGCAAGTGATCGACTATCGTTACAGACCAAATTACGTGTCGGCGTTAATAGATATCAAAGAAGAAAACCTACAAGACTTCATGACACAGTACCGCCCAACCTACCAGTTTGTGTTGAGCGCTTCCGAATATCAATTTATCCAATTTGTGAAAAATAGCTATGCTTCTTACAAGCGTAACCCATCAATGTTTCGTTTGCCAACCTTGCCTAAGCTAACCATAGACCAACATTAATGGCACTTTTTATTGTCTTTAAAAAACTGCCGGCAGCTGCAATGGCTATTTATCCTTTTATTTTAGTTAAAAGTAAGGCCTATAAAAATGATGTGGTATTGATTAACCACGAGAAAATACACCACCAACAACAGCTAGAGCTGCTTTTAATTCCTTTTTACCTGCTTTATTTGCTCAATTACCTCATCAACCTGCTTATTTACAAGTCACATTATAAAGCATATTTAAATATTGTGTTCGAAAAAGAAGCCTATCTACACGAATGTGAACTAACCTATCTAACTACGAGGAAAAGATATAATTGGTTAAAATTAATAAAGGCTTAATTTTGTAGCATAAAGCTAATTCCCTTATCAATATTTCATAAAATTTTGCGTTATTTTGTAGAAAATGAAGCGTTTAATACTTACCCTTTTTGCGATTTCAGGATTTTACCTCTCTACTTCTGCCCAAGAAATAGACACTGTTCCTATTCCCTTAAAAGATATGGAGATTAAATTGAAGCGAAATCCGTTGCCATCTAGGTTGGGTACAATCACTTTCCAACCCGTAGAGCTTAAACCCGCTTTGGTACAGGCAAAAATCAACTATTGGAAAACAAAGGCTACCGTTGGTATCAATGCCAACCAAGCTTCATTTAGCGATAACTGGAAAGGAGGTGGTACCAACTCTATTGCCATTGGCGCACTGTTAAACCATAAAGCAGAGTATAGCAAAGAAAGTTACAGTTACACCAGCGAGGTTATTTTGCAATACGGAAAGGTGAAGAACAAAGACCAGCTGCAAAAGAAAACCAACGACCGTATTTATTGGGATAACAAAGCCGCTGTACAATTATCTAAAAACTGGTATTTCTTCGCTTCTTTAAGTTTCGAATCGCAGTTTGATAAAGGTTTTTCTTATAGTAGAGATGCCAATGGTAACGAGGTTGCAAAAATACTTTCTAGGTTTATGTCGCCAGGTTATTTAACCCAATCACTGGGTTTCGAGTATAAGCCAAGTAAAGTGTTTTCTACTCGTATTGGTACAGGTACGGCTCGCCAAACTTTTGTGTTAGATACCACCATTTACAAAACTAATCCCAAAAACTTTGGTGTAGAGGTTGGCAAGAAATTAAGAAACGACCTTGCTTTTCAGGTGGTAAGCAATTTGGAAAAGGAGATCATCAAAAATACCATCTTAAAGGCCAAATATAATATGTTCATACCCTACGAAGATGTTAAAGAAACTGATCATCGTTTAGATGTAGTAGTTACCTCGAAATTGAACCGCTTCTTGAACGTTTCGCTAACCGGCGTTATTTTGTACGATAAAGACATGGACCTAAAGGTGCAAAGCAGTCAGGCTTTGGCGCTCGGTGTAAGTTTTACCTTTCCAAGATAATTTTTTATTTGAAGCGCAAGTGTAGTGCTGCTATTTAGTGGCAGTCCCGCTTTTCGTTGCAATCTTTTTGTGATCGTTGGCAAAAACACTAACAGAAATACATCAAAAAGTATTTTCACTGCTGTCGGGGCTAGTTTCTAGGATTAAGATAACCACAAAGGCACAAAGAACACAAAGTTTCCTTATTCTCTTGTTGGCGTCCCGGCCAACGGATTTATATCAATCCTTAATTTTTTACATTTCTCCCCAGCCCACGATTTAAATCGTGGGCAAAAAGCGAACGCCCTAACAATGGTTTCAACCATTTTTTAAAGTAGTACACGTTGGCGAAGACGCCAACGCGGGAAATACCATAATGCAAAAAGCTTTGACAAACCACGATCCCATTTGCCAGACGTCTGTCAAAGTTCATAGTAGTACAAAATTTGTGATCTAAATCCGATTGCAGCGAACACGTAGGGGCAAACCTGTGTGTTTGCCCCAAGTAAAGCGGAAAGCGGCACTATCGGAACTTTCTTCGCTGCTATTGCTTTTCAAAATATTTAGCGCTACAATTTCAATTCAAAATCGTTCCTTTTCGTAAGGGATAAAATCGTAAATTTCTTTACCTTTGCAATCTTAAAAATTTAATTATCAAGCAATGTTTGAAAATTTACAGGATAAGTTAGATAGGGCATTTAAAGTTCTAAAAGGACAGGGAAGCATTACTGAAATCAACGTGGCAGAGACCATGAAAGAGATTAGAAAGGCTTTACTTGATGCAGACGTAAATTACAAAACGGCCAAAACTTTTACCGATCAAGTGAAAGAAAAGGCTTTGGGATCGAACGTATTGACCAGCATTTCGCCAGGGCAATTGCTTACCAAAATTATGAACGACGAGCTTGCTGCCTTAATGGGTGGTGAAGCTACCGAGTTGGATTTGAAAAACAACCCAACGGTAATATTAATTGCTGGTTTAAATGGTGCGGGTAAAACAACCTTCACTGGTAAATTGGCATTACACTTAAAAAGCAAAGGCAAAAAACCTTTAATGGTTGCCGGCGACGTTTACCGCCCCGCTGCTGTTGACCAGTTGCAGGTTTTAGGTGAGCAAGTTGGTGTGCCGGTTTACGCAAATAAAGAATCGAAAGATCCTGTGGCTATTGCCTTGGAAGGTATTGCCGAAGGTAAAAAGAACAACAATAACGTAATTATTGTAGATACTGCTGGTCGTTTGTCTATTGATGAGGCTTTGATGAACGAAATTTCGGAGGTTAAAGTACAGACTAAACCACACGAGATTTTATTCGTGGTAGATTCGATGACTGGTCAGGATGCGGTAAATACAGCTAAAGTATTTAACGATCGTTTAGATTTTACAGGTGTGGTATTAACCAAATTAGATGGTGATACCCGTGGTGGTGCTGCGCTTTCTATTAAATCGGTGGTTGATAAACCTATTAAGTTTATTGGTACTGGTGAGAAAATGGAAGCTTTGGATGTATTCTATCCAGATAGGATGGCTTCTCGTATTTTGGGCATGGGCGACGTGGTTTCCCTTGTAGAGCGTGCTCAACAACAGTTTGACGAGAAGGAGGCTGCCGAATTACAAAAGAAAATCCGCAAGAATAAATTCGATTTTAACGATTTCTACGGTCAGATCCAACAAATCAAGAAAATGGGTAACATGAAAGATTTGATGGGCATGATACCTGGCGTTGGAAAGATGATGAAAAACGTAGATATCGACGATGATGCATTTAAAGGAATTGAGTCGATTATTCAGTCGATGACACCCTACGAAAAGGAAAATCCAGATTCGATACAACAAAGCCGCAGGCTTAGAATTGCAAAAGGTTCTGGCAACAAGGTAGAGGATGTAACTAAGCTTTTAAAACAATTTGAGGATATGAGAAAGGTGATGAAACAGTTCTCTAATCCAGCGGCGGCTGCAAAAATGATGCGCAACATGCCGAAAATGCCGCAACGCTAATAAGAAAGTTAAATGTATTGAAAACCCGAAGTATCGGGATTAAAACTCAAAAAATATAAAGCCCGAGATATTTAAAAGATATCTCGGGCTTTTTTATGTTCGGTCGAAGCCCCTTCAGGGGTTTGGGGTTTAATCTTCCAAAACAACTGCAGTTCCGCTAGCAGTTACCATTAACATGCTACCCCCGCTTCCTACAGTTTCATAATCCAAATCAACACCTATAATAGCGTTGGCACCCATTGCTGCTGCATACTGTTGCATTTCGCTAACTGCGGTATTTTTTGCTTCACGCAATACCTGTTCATACGAACCAGAACGTCCTCCTACAATATCTCTAATTCCTGCAAAAATATCTTTGAAAAAGTTTGCTCCTATAATTGTTTCTCCTGTTACAAGGCCAATGTATTTAACTACTTTTTTACCTTCTACATTATTTGTTGTGGTTACTAACATAGCTTTAAGTTTTTTATGATTCGATGGTTTTAAAGATGATTTGTTACATCATTACCATAAATTTTCATGTGAGAGGCAATTATAAATTGCAAATTAACAGCGCTAAAGTGTTTGGAAAATAACGATTTAACTATTGTAACTTAAAATTTATATCTTTGTGCTGTGAATTGTCTTGGATGTTGTAGCCTAAACCAAGCCATGACGGTTTCCAAGCCAATGAAAATATAAATAGATGAAAAAAATCTACCTACTTGAGATATTCACACTCTCAACGCTATTAACCTTATCAATTGGTACTGCAAATTTTGCAAACGCACAAAACGTTGTTGGACCAAATGCCGAGCAAAATCATCAGCCTCAATTATCTGTTAACTTGGCTGTGTTGGGCAATGCTAGTCGCACCGCTGCCGACGAGTTTTTTGAAGATGCGGAGCGTTACGAACGTTTTGGCGATTTTGATGCTGCCATAGTTACCTTTAACAAAGCAGCAAAAGAATACAAGCAAGACAAAAAATATAACCGCTACGGCGCAACGCTAATCCGCTTAAGTAACATTCATGTACTACTTTCTAACTATAGCGAAGCTGAGCAAATTGTTTTAAAGCAGGTCTTAAAAAATTACAGCAGAATAGGTAGCAAAGTGGGACAAATGTCGGCCTACCAACAGCTGGGCAAAATCTACTATGCGGCAAATAAACTTCCGCAATCTTTGTGGTTTTACACCCAACAAGGAATATTAGCTCAGCAGTTGAAGGATAACAACGCCTACATCGAATCTGTTCTAGGTATTGCTTCTGTTAAAATCAAAAAGAAAGACTACCAACTGGCTGTTAAAGATCTAAATACCGCAGAGCTTCTTTCCAAGAACAACAATACCGTACAATACAATCAGCTTATTAAAAGCTCTAGAGCTATAATAGCCGAAAGAACTTTAAAAAAGGGATAATCGAATTTACGTAAAATACCTATTTCTGGGTATTAACCTGATTTTCTTGTTCTCTAATTTTATCTAAATAAAGCCCTCTCTCATGAAACCTAAAACAAACCTTGCGGCGCTGTTAAGTGCTCGCGAACTAGAAATTATTCGTTTAATTACACAAGAGTATAGTAACGAAGATATTGCCGCACATCTGAGCATCAGTAAGAGAACGGTAGAAACGCATCGAAAGAATATCTTCAAGAAAACAAAAGTGAAAAGTATTGTGGGGCTGGTTGTTTTGGCAATGAAAAACAATTTAGTAAGATAGATCCCGTTCTTTTTACAATCTTTACAAAAAAGATACAGACTAAAACTGTATCTTTTTTGTTTATTTAAGAAATTGGTATCATATTGGATAATGATTTTATAAGAATGGATTTTAAAACAGTTAGAGAAATGCTGAAAAGAATATTTGCCATTACCTTTACCGCTGCAGTTTTAGCCTGCACAGCCTCGCCAAAGGCCCAAAAACCGGTAGATGGTATTTCGAACATAAAACCAGACGAGCAACAAAGTTTGGTAGCTAAAGAAGTAGTGGGGTTAATTGAGAATTATAACTACAAGAAGATAAAGCTAAACGATTCGATCTCATCGATTATTTTTGATAGATACATCAAAGCCTTAGACCCGTCTAAATATTACTTCTTAGAAAGTGATATCAAAGAATTTGAAGCTAACAGACACAGCTTAGATGACGATTTAAGAATTGGGGATCTTAGTACGCCTTTCTACATTTTTAATGTTTATTTAAAGCGATATAATGAGCGTGTAGATTATTCCGTTTCTCAGATTAAGAACAAGTACGATTTTAGTCAAAACGACACTTATGTTTACGATAGGGAAAAACTTCCCTGGACCAAAAGCAAAGCTGAGCTAGACGAAATTTGGAAAAAACGTGTGAAATATGAGCTGGTAAACCTTAAGATTGCTGGTACAGACGAAGCGAAAAATGTGGAAACGTTAACTAAACGTTATACCAACCTAAAATCTCAAGCGGCAAAATTCAACAATCAGGATGTATTTCAAATCTTGATGGACTCATTTACCGAAGCTATTGATCCGCATACCAACTATTTTAACCCACGTAATGCTGAAGCCTTTAACCAAGAAATGTCGCGTTCGTTGGAAGGTATTGGCGCTGTTTTACAATCTGAAAATGAAGTGACCAAAATTGCCTCTGTAATGCCTGGTGGTCCTGCTTTTAAAAGCAAAAAGCTTAACGCTGGCGATAAAATCATTGCTGTTGCGCAAGGTACCGATGGTGAATTTGAGGATATTATTGGATGGAGAATTGATAACGCAGTATCTAAAATCAAGGGGCCAAAAGGTACCACAGTTCGTTTAAAAGTTATTCCTTCGGGACAAGAACTTTCATCTAAGCCGCAAATTATTACCTTGGTAAGAGAGAAGATCATCTTAGCTGAGCAATCGGCTAAAAAGATTGTAAAAACTGTAGAGAATGATGGCAAACCTTACAAAATTGGGGTGATTAAAATTCCTGCTTTTTATGCAGATTTTAAAGCTGCAAATGCCGGAGATCCGAACTATAAGAGCACCACTAGAGATGTTCGTTTATTGATTGACACACTTAAAAACATGGACAAGGTTGATGCTATTGTGGTTGACCTTAGGGCAAACGGTGGTGGTTCTTTAAACGAAGCGATTGAACTTTCTGGTTTATTTATTGGCAAAGGCCCTGTAGTGCAGGTTAAGGATTACAGAAATAGTGTAAAAGTTTATAAAGATGAAGACAATGCCATTACTTGGGATGGACCTCTTGGGGTAATGATTGACAGATTAAGTGCTTCTGCTTCTGAAATTTTCGCTGGTGCGATACAAGATTATGGACGTGGCATTGTAATGGGAACCCAATCTTATGGAAAAGGAACGGTTCAGTCTTCTATCGATCTAAACTCTTTAATGAACTCTTCGATGCTGCAAAAGTTGGCGGCATTGTTTAAAAAGAACGAAGACGAGAAAAAAGCAGCGAAGAAAGATCTTAACTCTCCAACAGTAACTATTGTAGATAAAAATGGTGTGCCTCAGTTAGGTCAAATTAACTTAACTATGGCTAAGTTTTACCGTGTAAGCGGAAACAGTACACAGCATAAAGGTGTAATCCCTGATGTGAATTTCCCATCTATCTATCCGTTAGATAAAATTGGAGAAGACACCGAGCCTTCTGCTTTGCCTTTCGATGTGGTAAATCCATCAACTTATAACACTGTTTATGATTTGAATGCGATTAAGGTTAATCTGAATAAGTTACACGAAAAACGTATGACGAAATCGCTAGATTACAAAATGCTGAAAGAAGACATCGCTGAAAGCAAGAAAAGAGAAAACGAAACTTCGGTAACTTTAAATGAAACGAAATTAAAAGCAGAACGTGAGGCGCTGGAAGCTAAATCTTTGGCAAGGTTAAACCAAGTTAGAGCAGAAAAAGGATTAGCTCCACTTAAAAAAGGAGAGAAAACACCGAAACAAGAAGCTTCTGATTTTATTGAGGATGAAAGCATGAATATCATGGTTGATTTCATGAAGCAAACCGAAAGCTCGAAGCTGAGCAAAAACACAAATAAGTTGGCTCCTTT
Source organism: Pedobacter sp. (assembly GCF_031119335.1). Lineage (GTDB taxonomy): Bacteria > Bacteroidota > Bacteroidia > Sphingobacteriales > Sphingobacteriaceae > Pedobacter. Next base: position 60,969 of record NZ_JAVHXT010000007.1, on the reverse strand, counting down.
GAATAAATAATAGTAAGCAACAAATTAAAAAAAGGCGATTAGAATTTCTAATCGCCTTTTTTTTATAATTTGCCTTCATTGCGAGGCATGAATCATTAACGTCGGTCTCTATACCTCACAACCATTCTCATCGCAACTATTAGCATCCGTTGTATTTAAACTTTTTAAGGATGAATTTTCTTGTGCTACTTTCCATTCGTTATAACTTTGCGTAATCGTTTGTTTAAACGCATCTACAGGCTGCGCTCCTGATAGTGCATACTTTCTGTCCATCACAAAAAATGGGACGCCTCTAACACCTAATTGCTGGCTTTCGTAAATATCGTACCTCACTTCTTCTTCAAAAGCATTGCTTTCTAAAACAGATTTTGTTTCATTTCTATCTAAACCTAAGTTAGTAGCTATATCTAAAAGCGCATTTACATCGTCAATATTCTTCGCATCTTCAAAATGAGCTTTAAATAATTCTTCTTCTGCTAAATCTTGCTTGCCTTTGCTTGCAGCAAAATGTATTAACCGATGTGCATTAAAAGAATTAGCTGGAATACTCTTCTCAAAATCAAGTTTTAAACCCACATTATTAGCCATTTCTGCAACTTGGGTTGTCATTTGCTTGGCTTGCGCTAAACTGATGCCTTTGTTGGTTGAAAGGTAATCGTACAAACTTTCGCTATTCTCGTTTTTATATGCTGGGTTAAGTTGGTAACTTTTCCAATCAATCTCGATATCTTTTTGAAAAGGAAGATCTGCCAATGCTTGTTCTAAATGTCTTTTGCCTATGTAGCAGAAAGGACACATCACATCAGACCATATTTCTATTTTCATTTCTTTCTATTTAATTACACAAAGGTAGATGTTAGCAGAAAAAGCTTAGTCTCAGGAAGGTAAAATATGAGAGAGTCTGGGTTACGTTATTGAAGGTGAATGAGAAATTTATAATGGTGAGATTTATCTTTCAGTTTATCTACATTTGAACTAGCGGGAGAGGGATACAAGGATTACAGCGTAAAGCAGAACTCCGAAAATAGTAACAATGAAACTGCTTTTCCTAAAACAAATAAAATATTTTTGTAGCACGGTGCAACGTTTTGAAAACCACGTTGTCTTTTGATTAGAACGCTTTAGAGAATGTTTAAAATTTGGAAACAGTTTACATAGACAAGCATGCAGATTTAGTAAACGAATGCCGCAACGGCAGTCGGAAAGCACAATTTGAAATTTACAAGCTGTATGCTACGGCTATGTACAACGTGGCACTGCGAATTGTGAATGACGATGCCGAAGCTGAAGATGTTTTGCAGGAAGCTTTTTTAGATGCTTTTAATCGCATTGCGGATTTTAGACAGGAAACAACTTTTGGGTTGTGGTTAAAACAAATCGTGATTAACAGGTCTATTAATTATTTGCGTAAGCGAAAAATGGAAACCGTTAGTGTAGATGAGGTAGATGTGCCAGATGAACCAACGCCAGATTTTGAAGAAACACATTTAAAGGTAGAAGCTATAAAGAGTGCAATGGCTGAACTACCTGATGGCTATAGAGTGGTGTTAAGTTTATACCTTTTTGAAGGGTACGACCACGAAGAAATTGCACATATTTTAAAAATAACAGAAAATACATCGCGTACACAGTATATGCGAGCAAAAAGAAAGTTGAATAGTTTATTAGTAACGAAAGGAGTAGCAAGATGAGCAATAAATTAGAGGGGTTTGTAAAAGACAACAAAAGAGAATTTGAGGTAAAAGGTCCATCGGATGTGCTGTGGAGCAAAATAGAAGCCGAATTGGATAAAAAAAAGCCAGTTAAAAAGACCTTTGGAATGTATCAATGGATGAGTATTGCTGCAATGTTGGTGCTTACAGTAGGGGTTTATTTTGGCTACCAATACCAAAGAACAAGTGCTGAGATTTTGGTTGCAGATGTTAACCCTGGGATGGGTAAAAAGGAAGTAAGGTTCACTAGTTTAATCGAAGAAAAAAGAGACAGTCTGCAAACTTTAGCGGGAGCAGATCCTGAACTTTATAAACAGTTTATAGCTGATATGGGAAAGTTAGATAACGACTATCAGGAACTGAAAAAACAATTACAAACAAGCCCTAATAAAGGTTTGGTGGGCAAAGCGATGATGAAAAATCTAGAGATACAATTGCAGATGATTAGTCAGCAATTATATATTATCAATCAAGTCAATCAATATAAAAAAGAGGAGAAAACCATCTAATACTTATTTCGTTCGACGTCGGTTATAATGTATTTGAAACAGGTTTGCTCTAAACAAACAAACGAGTAATAAACTCAAAACAATTTAAAGCAAATGAAAAAAATCATATTTAGCATATCGACCTTCTTTGGGGTTCTTATGCAAGCAAGTGCACAAGTAGGCGGTACACTGCCTACGCCACCAACACCTCCAACACCACAAGTTGAGTCGTATAGTAACAGTACTTCAAGGTCAACCACCACTACCCGTCATAGATCAACCAAAAACGGTAAGACGGAAACATTTACGGAAACCTATACGACTTCCACTCCACAACAGGGTCAGTACGATGATCCTCAAAGAACAAAATCTTTTTCAAAATCTTATGGTTTGGGCAGGGGAGAGAAAGTGAATATTTCTAATATCTATGGAAATCTTATTGTTAAAACCTGGGATAAAAATGAAGTAAAAGTTGATGCTGACATTAGAGCATTTGCTAACTCGGAAGATGAAGCCCAAAAGCTAATCGACAATGTTTCTATCTCGAGTTCGAAGAATGGTGATGAGGCTGTTTTCAAAACCCAAATGGAAGATAGAAATGGTAATTGGGGAAATGGCAGCAGAAACGGTAAAAGATGGCGTAGAGAAGTGAAAATATTTATGACCGTCTATTTGCCTTCAAGCGCTGCACTCACTGCTTCGCAGCAATACGGAAATGTAGAATTACCAGATTTTTCGGGACCAACATCGCTTAGGGTACAGTACGGAAAACTAATTACAGGAAATTTAAGCAATATCAATAACTTTATTTCGGCACAATACACTAGTGTTGATTTGCAAGATGTGAATAAAGCAACTATCAAACAGCAATATGGTAGCGGATTAACCATCGCCTCTATTGGAGATTTGAACCTTAACGCTCAATACGCTACTGTACGTATTGGTGATGTGAAAAGAAACGCAAGCATTAGACAACAATATGGCAGTGGTTTAACTATTGCTTCAGTAGGTGGTAACTTAGATTTAGATGCACAGTACGCTTCGGTAAAAGTAGGAGCGATTAAAGGAGATGCAGGGATTAAGATACAATATGGTAGCGGTTTAAATATTGAGCAAGTTGATAACTTAAGCCTTACCGCTCAATATGCGGCAGTTAGAGTTGGAAGATTAACTGGAAACATGACTGCCAAAGGTCAATATGGCAGCAGGTTGTCTGTAGAGAAGGTAGAGGCAAGTAGTAAAATAGTAAATATAGATGCACAATATTTAAGCGTAATGTTAGGTTTTGCCTCAAACTATGGAGGCAGCTTAAATGTAGATACCCAATATGGAAGTTTAAAAGTAGGAGAGGGTATAAATGCTAGAAGAGTGGGAGATGACGATGATAGAGGTAGCAGCTCTAGAAAAGATTACACTGGAACAATTGGTAGAGGTGGTGCTTCTAATGTGAAAGTAAGCGTGAGGTATAACTCGGCAACTTTGAGGGTTAATTAAAACGAGTTTTATTATAAAAACGGGATGTTCAGATGAACATCCCGTTTCTGCTACTAACCCAACTTCGATTAAATAAATCGACTACAACAGGCTCCTAAAAGCTAGTCCCGTTTATTTCGGGAGACGAACCGCAAATATCTCGTCACGCTGACCTGTAGCGAAGCGGAAAGCTATGTAATAAATTTATTTCAGGGTCAGTTAGAAAAGGAAAAGGGATGTTCAATTTGAACATCCCTTTGTTTTTTTGCCGTATCTTAAGAGAAGTAAATGCATGCAATATTTCGGCGTAGAAGACTAGGACGTCATTTAAACAGCATTATATAGGTGTATCTCAAATTAAATTTATCACGAGAGGAGTTTTAATATTTTCCCCCCGCGATAAAAATAATCATTGTTAATTCACCTTAAGTGTAGATATTTTTATGGCAAATCCACCCCCTGGTGCCATATCTACTTTTAAAGTTCTATTTTCTGAAAGTTGGATTTTTTTTCTTTTGTAGTCTCTCGCAACCCTGTCAGCATTAATTCCATCAACAAAAATTTCCACTTCTTTAGCGTCTTTATTTAGAAACGAAAGGTCCAAATTAATACTTCTTTTGTTCCAATTGTTTAAGCCGCCTATAAACCAGTCATCACCTTTTTTTCTGGCGATAACAATGTATTCTCCAATTTTACTTTCTAAAGGAAAGGTTTGGTCCCAAAAGGTTGGTATTTTAGAAATAAATGAGATGCTTTCTTCTTCCTTCTCATAATTTACTGGATTATCACATAGCATAGCTAGTGGCGCATCAAACACGATATAGGAAGCTAATTGTCTACATCTGGTACCTTGGCTCATGGCTTCTTGACTAACTGCTCTGTAGTTGTTCTTAGATGCATTTCTCATTGCGCCTTGTGTATAATCTACAGGCCCCGCTACCATTCTGATAAATGGAAAAGTAACATCGTAAGTAACTTGGTCAGTTTTGATATCTACCCATTTCATTTGCTCCATACCATGTATGCCTTCAAAATTAAGCACATTTGGATACGTTCTCTGTAGTCCGGTAGGTTTGTAAGCACCATGAAGGTTAAGGATTAGTTTATACTTTGCTGCTGTTTTTGCCGCTTTATAATAGAAATCCACCATCAACTGGTCGTCTCTATCCATAAAATCTACTTTAAATCCCTTTACTCCCAAAGCCGAGTAATGCCTGCAAACTTCTTCCATATCCTTTTCGAAAGCATAATATCCTGCCCATAAAATGATACCCACATTTTTTTGCTTAGCATAATTGATTAGCTCTGGTAGGTTGATAGCTGATACAACTTGCTTGAGGTCGAACTTTAAGTTTACAGCCCAACCTTCATCAATCACTACATATTCCAATCCTTTTTTTGATGCAAAATCAATATAGTATTTATAGGTTTCAGTATTTATTCCGGCTCTAAAATCTACGCCGTATAAGTTCCATGCATTCCACCAATCCCAAGCTGCTTTTCCTGGTTTTATCCATGAAACATCATCAATTTTAGATGGAGAAGCCAATTTATAGACCATATCATTATCTAGAAGTTCTGCATCATTTTTTACTACGGAAATAATTCTCCAAGGAAAATTTCTAGGAGACGAAACTTTAGCAATGTAAGGCTCTCTTTCTTTAACTAATAACTGTAATTTGTTATAGCCGCCGTGTTCTAAAGTTTTAGGATAGGGCGCAAATACAGCCGAAAGCTTATTTTTTCTATCAATGTTCCTGAGGTACATCCCTGGATATGCTTCTAGGTCAGCTTCTGTAATCAGTACTTTTCTCTTGCTCTTTGTTTCTATAAGTAAAGGCAAAAAGGCAAGCCTATTCGTATCCATAGCCGTTAGTTTCCCATAGGTATAAGTGTTTTCGAAAGAGTTGTTAAACTGACGTTCCATCGTTAGTTCAGCACCTCTCACTTTTACATAGGGGATATAGGCATTAGCATCGTCGGGGAAAATAAAATCGGCAGTTTCATTTTTAACTAAAAAAGGTTCTTTTAAAGAGCTCGAAAAATGATAAGCTACCCCCTCATTATAAGCTCTAACGGTTAGGCTATAGTTTCCTTTAAATGAAAGGCTTACTTCATTATAAGTGTCCGAAATAGTACTTTTCTTATAAAAAGGGCTTTCTATTTTTTGTCGTTTATTTTTCGAAAAAATGCTCTTTACAACTTTCGGATTAGTTCCAAAAGAAGGTTTTCCAACAATATCCATTTTAATTGTTGAAGGCCTTAGAACGGTATCTTTTTCTTGAAGCACGCAAATATCAATACGTTTATCTGTATTAATTAATGCTTTAAGCCTTCCGTCTGGAGAAGCTAGTGTGAAGCTGCCTTTTTGTGCCCATGCACTATTGGCTAAAAGAAAAATTATTAGGAAAATCTTCTGTCTCATATCGCAGGTACAGCCACTGTTTCTAAAGTATGATAAACCTGATATAATGCTCTTGGAATGTGGAAACAACCCTTCCATTTACCACCCTTTGCAGGAATAGAAACTTCGCCTCTGCGATTTAAATAACCGTACCACTCGCCACCATTTTCTGCATCTCTAAAGTTCTTCCAAGTGTAATCGTGAAGTTTTTCGAACCACACTGCACACTTTTCATTTTGGGTAATGGCGTAGCCTTTTGCCATAGTTACCAAAGCCTCTACGTGTACCCACCAAAGCTTTTGGTCCCACTCTAATTGTTGTACCGGATGCCCTTTGATATCTTTGAAGTACAAAATACCATCATGTTTATCATCCCAACCAAATTCTAATGCTGTAAATGCAATTTCAAGAGCTTTGTCTACTAACGCTTTGTCGTTTTTCCTTACGGCCAAATCCATGATAAACCACATGGCTTCGATAATGTGACCAGGGTTTACTACTCTTCCTTCATAAGAATTTGAGAAGCTACCATCCTGATAAACGTTCTCCAAAATCAATCCCGATTGTGGTTGATAAAACACAGACATCACTTCGTGTAAAACCTCGTCAATTAAACCATCTACGGTAGATTTATCTAACAAGTGCTCTAACTCTAAAGATAGATTGCACAAAATCATCGGTAACGAGAAGTTCTTTAAATCTCTGGTACCGAGAAAGCCTTTACTGTATTTACCTTTTGGATTGTTTCTTCTCTCTAAAATTCTGTTGAAAGTCTTTAATGCGATGTCGGCATCTTCATTGCTGTTGTTGATTTTACAAAGTGCGCCAAAGCCCATTGTAGCAAAGCAATCAGAGAAAATGTTGTAAGGTTGCACTAAAGGTTTCCCCTCTTTGGTAAAAGAAAAATACCAATCGCCATTGGCATCTCTACCATGTTTTCTCATGAAAGAAGCACCCAATTCTGCAATATCTTTCCATTCTTGTTTGGCTTCTACTTTATCAAAAAGCATCGAATATGTCCAGATTTGACGGCCTTGCAACCAAGCAAATTTATCGGTATCGTAGACATTTCCTTTGGCATCTAAACAGGTAAAATATCCCCCTGCATCTCTATCTAAAGAGTTTTTGCTCCAAAAGGGAACAATCTCGTTTAGCAATTCGTTCTTGTATATATCTATGTACTTGTTCATCTTATAAAGTCTTTGCGTATTCTTGGTATCTATTATAAAGGTGTTGCGCTTGTAAGTAAGCCGATTGTGGGCTCATAAAGTGTGAAAACTCGAAAGTGATGGCTTTATCGTAACCTGCTTTTCTTGCCGCTTCTAGTTTTAATCTTAGTTTTTCGAATTTGATAGGAAGGAATTTGATGGGCATATCGCGGTCGAAACTTTCGGCGTTGGTCCAGCATTGCAAACCGAATTTATCAGCCATTTTCTTGTTCACTTCAAAGAAATCTTGCAGCTCGTGGTAATCTACGTGGCCATCCTGAAAAGCAACTGCATCGATAGAACCTTTTAAGCCAGCAAAAATCTCCGACCACTCATCTTCGTGTTCTTTCAGCGATACTGCGTTTTCTTTGGTCAAGGTCGCTTCCGCAGCCATTACCGCTTTTTTACCATCAATCCATGGGGAGATGAAAGTTGGCAAACCATTGCTTACGCCTTTGCACTGCAAGCCCAAAGTGTTAAAAGCTTCGGTAGCTCCTTTGGTGCGGCGACTGATTTCCATGCTCAGGTACCAACCACCGAAACTTTTGTGGTGTCCGTACTTGGCCCAAACTTCATCGATAACGTAGCGGTTAGCATCAATTTCGTGCTGTAAATTTCCTGTATCCCAGTAATGGCCACTGTCGTACAAACCGAAATAGAATTTCATGTCGTGTTCATCCGCCAGTTCTAAATACAGTTCTACCAAATCGATAGGCGGTTCGTAGCAGCCAAATTTATTTTTTAGGTAAACCGATGGATAGGTAATAAACCTGCGATAACCGCTCCTAATGAGAATTACTGTATCAATCCCCATTGCTTTCATGTGCGCAAAATCCTTTGCCCATTCTTCTCTTCCCCAGTTTTGGTGTGGGATATCGTGAGAAATCTCATCAATAAAAGTTCCCGTTATTCTCATTCTTTTTCTTCTTAATTATGTTGATGAAAGGTTTTTAACCAACCTTACAAATACTTATTATCCTTTAAAAATTTTACCCAATCGATATAGGCTGCGGCTTTTAAATGCACGCCATCCATCGTAAATTCTTGCTTTAATACACCTTTATCATCCTGAAATAGCGGACAGATATCGATGTAAGTCACGCCTTCTTCTTCGGCCAATGCCTTAATTTTTTTATTGAGTGCTGGCACCAAAACATTGCGGTCTTTGGTGTAAGCCTCTTTGGTCATGCTTTCGTTAATAGGCAAACAGCTTTCCACGTAAATTTTCGTGTTTGGCGACTGCTGTTTAATCTTTCTGATGATGCGTTTGTAGTTGTACACACTTACATCATGAGGCAGCTTGCGGAACTGGTCGTTAATGCCATCCATTAAGTAAATGGCTTTAGGTTTTGCGGCTACAATTTCGTCCATTCTAGCTAAAATGCCGAAAGAGTTATCGCCACCAATGCCTCTGTTTACTACCGGATATTTGCTATCTGCCAATAATTCTTGCCACTCCGCTCTCTCGGTAATGCTGTTTCCTAAAAAGATAATCGCATTTTTAGGGATGGGCGTTTTGGCAAAATACTCCATGCGTTGTTGATAGTACCAATTGGCGTAATTGCTATCGATTTTTACGGTTTGTGCTTGGGCGGCGCTAAAGAATACGGTTGCTATGATAAGCAGACTTGTGCACCCTGCCGTCATTGCGAGGCACAGTTTATCCCGACGCTTCGGGAAAGCAATCTTAAAGCGAGAGGTTATCATATTTGAAAGATTGCTTCGTCGTTCCTTTCCGACATATCGGAGTAAACTCTCGCAATGACGATTTAATTTATTTTTTGTATTCCTCATCCTTAAATAACCTTTAATCTTTTTAATTCCTCAGCCCAATACACATAAGAAGCGTGGCGCAAGTGCAAGCCGTCTAGGCTCAATTCCTTTTTCAAATTCCCTTTTTCATCAGCTAACGCTGGATGTAGGTTGATGTAAAACACACCCATTTCTTTACAAAGTGCTTCCAGCTTTTGGTTCAAATCATTGATTTTGCTGTTCTTCACTTGGGCATAAGTCGCTGGTAACATCGCTTCATTAACTGGCAGTAAGCTTTGCATATACAGTTTGGTTTTCGGCGATTGCGTTTTTACCATCACAATCATGCGTTTGAAATTGGCTAAAATCACATCATTTGGAGTGCCACGTTTCATATCATTTACGCCGCTCAACAAAAATATTTTTGCAGGTTTCGACTCTAAAACTTCATCCAAACGAGCCAAAATACCATAAGTTACATCGCCACTAATGCCTCTGTTAATGATGTTTTTCTTGCGAATAAGTTCCTGCCATTTTCCGCCCTCGGTTAAGCTGTTGCCTACAAAAGCAATTTCTCCTTTGCGGTTGGGCATCTTTCTAAAAAAATCCAATCGTTGCGTATAGTGGCTGTTTACATAGCCACTATCTACAGCAACGGTTTCTTGCGCATTCAACGAATGAGCAGCAACGATAAAGTAAAAGGTGTATATTAATTTCTTCATGTTATTCGTTAATCAATTCCCCTTGGTTCTTCTCTTCTTCAGATTTCTTTAAAGGCACAATCCAAGTGGCAATAAAAGCTGGGATAGTTGCAATTAGCACCCATATAAAAAAGTCTTTGTAACCTAAATAATCGCTAATTGGACCGCTAATCATACTGGCCAACGTATAGCCGAAATAAGTGATAGCGCTACCAAAAGCATAATGTGCCATTTGATATTTGCCTGGTGCAATTTGCTGCATGATAAACAATATGATACCGATAAAACCGAAACCGTAACCGAAATGCTCGATAGCAACCGAACTTCCAATGATAAATAAGTTTGATGTTTGTGTAAATGCCAAGTAAGCGTAAGTAATAAACGGCAGGTTAAAACAAGCACAAAGCAACAGTAAAGTTTTACGGTTCAAGCCTTTGTTTGATACAAAATATCCGGCAGTTAATGAGCCCAGTACGAAAGCAATGGTGCCATAAATACCGGTGAGCATACCTAAAGTGGCTTCACTAAGCCCCAAACCACCAACATCTTTCGCGGCTTTAAAAAACAGCGGCATAATTTTAATGGCTTGTCCCTCCGCAAAGCGATATAAAACGATGAATAAAATACCGAACCAAATGTGTTTCTTTCTGAAAAAGCTGGTGATTACGTCACTTAGCGTTTGCCAAACTTGTGCCGTAGTTTGCACTTGAACTTGGGTTTGTGTTTGAGGTAAAGCTTTTTTGTTGTACAAACCCAACAAAAACATTACTGCGGCGTAAACCAATAAAATAATCGCCCAAGCTTTGGTGTTGCCGTAAAGCGGAATAAGTACGCCTACTAAAAACACCATTCCTCCGTTAGAGAAAAGTTTGGCGAAGTTATAGAACGTTCCTTGCCAACCTACGTATTTAGCTTGGTCTTTATTACTTAACGATTGTAGGTACAGACCATCGGCAGCGATATCTTGCGTAGCACCTAAAAAGGCAATCAGTAAAAAGACAACTACAGAAGCGGCGAAGAAATTATCTAGAAACAATAAACCAGCGGCAACGGCGAACAATAGCCCTGCTAATATTTGAGAACCGTAGATGTAGAACTTTTTGGTTTTGTACAGCTCCATAAACGGCCCCCAAAGTGGTTTAAAGCTCCAAGGTAAAATGATGATACCCGTGTAAACGGTAATCTCAGTATCTGAAAAACCCATGTTTTTGTACAAAAGCGATAGCAATGTACCGCCCAGTACCAAGTTGGGTAAACCCATAGCAAACCATGTGCTCGGTATCCATTTTATGGGGTTGATATTTTTATTTTGTTCCAATTGTGTGTTTGTTAGGTTTTCCAGAAAAATTTGAGGCGTGTAAATAGAACGGTAATTAATGCAACAATACCTGTAAATATAACACCTCTGGCAAAGCCGATAAAGGCACTGGTATTCATTGCATCTAAAAAAGTAGAGAGCGTAGTAATTTTTAATAATGGGATAAGCAATAAATTTCCTGCAGTGTAGGCAATCATTGGGTTTTTACCATTGCTGGCTAAAAAGTTTGTTACTGATTTTAGATAGCCCAATTTCTCAATTAAGCTGAAAGCTAATAAGGTTAAGAACGATAATCCAGAGCAAACAAAATAATAGCTGTAGGTAGAAAAATCTTTCTTGATACCGCCTTCGTAAGCTTCGAAAAATAAGCCTAATAAAAGTAGATATGCTCCAGCTGAAATCATATTCTTAACGAGGTCGCTCTTTTTTACATCTCTTGCTAGAAGTAATAAGCATGTGCATCCTAAAATATTAAGCAAAAGGTTTGCTTCTAAGTTTCTGGTAAATAATCCCCATAGGTTTACAAAAACGATGATAATAGCAATTAACGCAATAAGCGACAATACTTTTTTAGGGGTGGCCTCGGAATTTTCGTTCTTACTTTCTTTAATAAACCATTCTCCAGCAAAAGTGCCCGGAATAATAATGAACAAATATTTAAGGTAGTAGAACTTGTAAATCCAGTCGGCAGGAGTGCTGTTAAAAATCAATTCATTAATGCTGCCATCTTCTTTGGAAGCTAAAAATACCGCCATCACAAAAGGTAAAATCGCAATTCGCCAAAGTGGTTGCTTACGAGTGAAGTACCAAATCAAGCCACCGAAGAAAGCCATATTAGCTAATACGATGATAATGATATCGCTCTTTGCCAAACTGAAATCGCCGTAGGCAAAAGCATAAAAAGCTAAGAAAGCAACAGCTAAGCTAATACCGATAATTTTTAAAGCTGCGGCAAGTTTGGTGTTTACAAAAACGTTCCAATTTCCGTAAATAAGGAACAGACAGGCAAACGCCGCAATAGAAATTAGATGTGTAAATGTGCTTGGTGTTTTTTCCATTACCCAAGCCCTAGCATGGAAGGTGAAAATTGCGAAAAGCACCAAAAGTGCTAATCGTGTAAATAGTTGTATGAATATCTTATAGAATGGTTCCGCCTCAGCCTTTTTATTTAATGCCAAAGGAATGGCCGCCCCCATAGAAAACAAGAAAAACGGAAATACCAAATCGACCCATGTAATGCCCGGTAAGTTGGGATTAAATACATGGTTTGGCGGAGGAACCTGGGCATGAAACATCCAAGCCGGCATCATTTCGCCAAAAGCAATGCTACTAGAGAGCACCATACAAAGTATGGCAAGCCCTCTAAAAGCATCGAGACTATTTAAACGTTTGTTCATTAAGTACAGCCTAAGGCACCACTTTAATTTCTACTTCTTTAACTACTTGTTTCTGGCCGGTGTAGTTTACATTAGACGCAACGAAAGTAACTTTGTAAGTTCCGGGAGTGCTAAATGCATAGTTGTAGCTTTCTCTACGCTGGCTATATTCTTTTATTGGAACGCCCTTGTCTGGAGAAACGCCATCTGCCAAAAGCGCTTTTGTTACGTACCAGCCTTCAGAAGCTAAAAGACTTGAAGCAGGGTCATAGTAAAACATGGTACTGATATAAACCCATTTGCTATTGCCATTAGCTAGTACAGCATCGGTAACATTGATAGGTTGCCAACCGCCGGTGGCACGGGTAGCTATTGCGGCTACTGTTCCATCTGGGAATGTATTGTTGAGGTTAAAATCGTATATTCTCCACCCTCTTTGTGTGGTAGTTGTACCGGTTGTGGTAGCTTCCCCTTGGTATTTAAAACCAAAGAACAAAGGTTTGCCCTCAACAAAAAGGTCTGATACATCTACTGTTGGAGAGGTTGTTTGTGGACCAAGTACACCCGCAGGAGACACGGACCATGTAAATCTACTAGTAATATCTGTCCACGTTGCCGCCTTTAGAGATTCGACGGTATAATTTCCATCAAAGTTAGAAGAAACCATTAGTCTAAGGTTATCAGTTTGACGACCATAGGTAACTTGACTTTTTATAGTTAATTCTTTTTTTCCTCCTTCCAATTTGGTTCTATCTTTGTGCTGGTATTCGCGGTTCTTTTCTCCAGAATAAAAAGTAATAACATCTGGGGTGCCAGCGAAAGTAAAGGTGATAGAATCGTTTACTTTTACCTCCTTTTTATTTACATCGACATTAAAATCTGGCGTAACAACATCATCTTTATTGCACGCCGAAAGGAACAGCGCAGAGATTAATGCCAGTGAATAAATTAAATTTTTCATGATTTAATAATTAATTACCAACCTTTATTTTGACTAATTGCTTTATTAAGCATAACTTCTCTAGAAGGAATCGGATTTAAAACATCCCTATCTGTAACATTTGAGGCCCCAGTTGCTGCAAATCTGTAATTAGTAGGAGCGCCTAATCTGATTTCGGTAGCGAGATTCTGCATTGTACTAACATACTCGCCCCATCTTACAAGATCAAACTTTCTCAAACCCTCATAGCCTAATTCTTTGCTACGCTCTTCTCTAATAAGCTCTTTAAAATCAACTTTATTAATGCTTCTATTTACATCCGCATCGGTTAAGTCAGTTAATGCTGCAGTGGCGGTTGCCCCTGTACCTGCACCTCCCGTAAGAGAGATGGTTGGTATTGAAGTAAACTTAGAACCTCTTAAAATGATGTTGATAGCATTAACGCTGCCATTGCTTATTGTTGCTACAGCCGATGCTCCAGAGCCGCCACCGCCAGAAATACTCACTGTTGGAGCTGCGGTATAACCAGCGCCTCCCGAAGTAACATTGATAGTTTTGATGATGCGCCCTTTAAAGTCAATCGCATAACCTCTTTTACGAACCAGCTCTACATATTCAATAGCTTCTTGGGTTGGGCCATTAATTTCATTGTCAGCTTCAGCAAACATTAAAAGCACGTCAGCATAACGTAAAATAGGGAAGTTAATTGGAGTTGTCCCTAAGTTTTTAGGCTGTGCTGTTTCATACTCTCTTCTCCATTTTGCAGTATTCCTGTTATAGATTTGTGTGGAATTAAAATAAACTCTCGAATTAGCAATTCCATTTACTGTTCCATAACTGTATGGACCGATGTTCCAATCTCTTCTAGCATCTGTTGGTTCAAAAGAATCAAAGTATTTTTGGGTAACACGGGGCACGCCATAGCTATAGCCAAAAACTCTATCTGAATTTGCTATCCCATTGATAGAACCAACAGATCCTTCTTCTTCCTGCCCACCTGTAGATATTTTGTTGAACTCAACTTCCCACATACTTTCACGATATTGGGTATCATATTCGTCTCGGCACATCTTAATGAACACGTTCTCGTAATCAGGATTTAAAGAATGTTTGCCATCATCGATTACCATTTTAGCCCATTTTCTTGCTTCAGCATAACGTTCGGTTTTGTTTAGTGGTGCTCCAGCCATTTTAAGATTTACCCTTGCCAAAATGCCCCAAACAACTGTTTTTGTTATTCTGCTGTTATATTGGAAAGAAGTGCTTACGTCAACAAGATCGGCTGCTTTTTCCATTTCGGCAGCTACAAAGTCGTAAATTTGAGCAGATGGTGTGTTCTTGAAGTTAACTTCTTTAGCACTAGTTACTGAAGTAGTTCTCAAAGGAACATCGCCCCAATAGTTACAAAGCAGGAAATAATAGTAAGCACGTAAGAACATAGCTTCGCCTTTAGCAAAATTTTTCTTTTTTGTTTCTATCTCTGCTCTATCTACATTTTCTAAAAAGATATTTGCTCGCTTTACACCGTCATACAATAATTCCCATGTGGTGTTGATTGTATTATCCGATATGGTATAATTGTTCACGGTCATTCCTGTAATCACATTACTTCTCGAATCAAACCATTGGTCATTCAAGTCGAACTCTACATAGAATGATCTACCATAAGTGCCCGTTTTTCCGAGGATATCATAGACACCCGCCAACGCGGTATTGATATCGGTCTCTGTTTTGAAATAGTTTCCTGGCGAAACAAAATCAGTAGGCTTCGTGTCTAAAAACTTCTTACAAGAAGAAAAGAGTAAGCCTAAAGCCAATAATATATATAATTTCTTCATAATATACTTTTTTAAAAGTTAACATTTAACCCTAATGTGGCTACAAAAGATCTAGGATAAGCTGAATAATCAAATCCAGGAGTTAATGCAGTTCTTCTAACTGAAACTTCTGGATCGTAGCCAGAATAGTTAGACCATGTAAGAATGTTCTGTGCCGAAGTGTATACTCTAGCATTTTTCAGTTTCACCTTATTTAAGAATGCTTTAGGAAGCGAATAAGAAAGCTGTACAGTTTTTAAACGTAAGAAAGAACCGTCTTCAACTATTCGGGTGGAATAGGCGCTGGTTAATGTGCCCCTTACGCCTGGAATATTAGATGTTGGATTTTCAGGCGACCAGCGGTTAGCATAAGAGGCGAACTGGTTGACGTTAAATCTAGGTCCTGTTTCTAACATTAACCTATTGGCATTGTAAATATCATTACCATAAGACCATTGAAAGAAAATACTTAAATCGAAATTCTTGTAGCTGAAATTATTTGAAAAACCACCAGTATGCTTAGGAATAGGATTTCCTATTACGACCCTATCATTTTGATCTATAACTAAATCGCCATTTACATCTTTATACTTAACGTCTCCTGGTTTAATATTCTCTCTAACAGTACCGTTTGCAGTAATATTATCTTTTAACTTATAGCTATTTGGACCAAGTTTTATAAAATCGTCATAGTTGTAAACACCATCCCAAACATAACCATAAAACTGAGCGACAGGTTTGCCAACTTTAGCAATATAGCCAGGTATCAAAGCCCAATCATCTCCCCAGTATTGAGAGGTTAGCATCGACAATTCATTTTGAGCTAGCTCAAGTACCTTGTTACGGTTAAAAGCAATATTAAAACTACTGTTCCATTTAAAGTCGCCTTTGTTTAATGGAGCAAAGTTTAAAGTAAATTCCAAGCCTTGGTTACGTACCTTACCTACATTCATGAATTGTCTGGTATAGCCGGTACTAGCGGGAAGGTTTGCGTTTAGCAAAAGATCGTCTGTAGTTTTTCTATAAGCGTCTATTTCTAAGGTTAATCGCTCTTTAAAGAAACCGACATTAAGCCCCAAATCTATTTGTTGTGTAGTCTCCCATTTTAAGTCAGAATTTCCTATGCTAGAAGCATAACTCCCATTAATAAGCTGGTTTCCGAAAGAGTATCCAGCAGATAGTGGAAGTACAAAGCTTGGATAAGCAGAGAAGTTACCAACGCCATTATTTCCTGTGTAACCAAAACTTGTTCTCAATTTAGCAGATGAGATAGCCTTAAGTTGCTTCATAAAAGGCTCCTCACTTATTTTCCAAGCAAAAGCCGCCGATGGGAAATATCCCCATTTATTATTGATAAATCTTGAAGATCCATCAGCTCTAAATGATGCTGTAAATAAGTACTTCGATTTATAATCGTAATTTACCCTAGATAAAAAAGAAGAAAGGGTGTAGTGAGATGAGCTAGAGGTGATAGATAATGGCACGCCTTCATCTAAACCGCTTAGCCCTAAGCCTTCGTTAGGCATTAGTTTGGCGTAAGCTCCAAATACCCTTGATGTGCCTTTTTGAGATGTAAAACCACCAACAACATTAATCAAGTGGTCTTTTGATAACCTTTTACGATAGCTTAACGTATTTTCATTTAGCCAGGTAGTAGAATTAAAGATGTTGATACCTCCATTAACTTTATTGTTCGTTCCTGGGTTTCCAGAGCGGGTAAGTGAATTGTTAAAAGTATCGTATTGCGTAGTACCTTTAGTTATACCTCCTGATATTCTAAGTTTTAAATCTTTAATGATTTCGTATTCTAAAAAAGCATTAGTAATTAAGTTTTCACCGCGATTTTCCCTAAGCTCATTCTGTGTTGTTAAGATCGGATTGTATCGAAATTCAAAAGCACCACCATCTATCTCTGGATCTACTGGCACTTCTATCAAATCAACAGTTGAATTTAATCTAGTAACAGGTCTGTATGACCAAACGCTGTAAAGAAGGTTAAGTTGGTTTTGATAGGTAGATTGCGATGGAGGCGTACCAAAGTTTTTGGTGCCAGAATAGTTCACATTCATACCAAACTTTGCCTTACTAGAAATTTCTTGATCAAGGGTTAATCTTCCTTGTAGACGATTAAACCCGGAGTTGATGATTACACCATCTTGATCAAAATAGGATAAAGAACCGCTGTATTTGGTTTTTTGAGTACCGCCAGACATACTTACATAATGACTTTGCATACCTGCTGTTCGCATAATTTGATCTTCCCAGTCAATTCCTCTTACGTTTTTGTAATAATCTAGGGGTAGTATAGTCGTTTCTGTTCCTTCAACCTTAGTGAGGTATAAGTTTCTAGTTTGAATAGGGTCCAACTCATTTTGTAACTTCACAAACTCATAAGGATTTAATAGTTCCATGCGTTTATTACTATTCTGCAATCCGTAATATGTATTGTAGGTAATGGTTGGATTTCCCACTTTACCTCGTTTTGTAGTAACTACTACTACACCATTTGCAGCACGAGCACCATAAATAGCAGTTGCCGATGCATCTTTTAATATGTCTATAGATTCGATATCGTTAATATCTATAGAGCTTAAAGGGTTTGAGGCATTTAGTCCAGAGTTGTTTAGATCTTCCATTGGGAAACCATCAATAACATATAAAGGGTAGTTGCTTTGGGTAATTGAGTTACCTCCTCTAATAACAATATCTACCGAAGCGCCTGGGCCACCTTCTGAAGATGAAACCTGCACCCCAGCTACCCTACCTGCTAAGGCTTCTTCTAGTGATCTTACTGGTGCTTTTTGCATATCCGTTACGCTTACGCTCCCTACAGATCCTGTCAAGTCTTTTCTAGCAACTGTTCCATAACCCACAACTACTACGCTATTTAAGGTGGAAACATTTGCCTTTAGAGAAATATTTAGCGTTCCGGCAGAAGTTTGTACTTCCCGAGTCTCGTAACCTACATAGGTAAAAACTAAGGTCGAGGAGGCGGAAGGTAACACAATTTGGTATTTGCCATCCTTGTCTGAAATGGAAACCTGCTTGGTTCCTTTAACTGTTACGCTTACGCCAGTTAGAATTTCTCCTTGTTCATCGGTTGTTATTCCGACTACCCTTGTTTGTGCCATAGCAGACACAGACAAGGAAAGCAAGAAAACCAACAAAGGGAAAAACCAACTTCTCTTTTTTTGAAATCGTTTCTTCATGGTTAAAAAATATTAATTGTTAGGTTGTTTAATTCTTATTTTGTTTTTCCAGTAAAATCTATCTCCATTTTAAATGGATTTAAGAAATGATCTAAAGCGTGTGCTACCATTCTTCTTGTTAGCATGCTTTCTGGAGTTATATTTTTGAAATTGTTTTGCTTCAGAAAATCGATCACTTGGTTTTCGCTCACCTCTTTTTTGCCGATTTCTTTAATTGTGCCAGCTAAATAGCTAGCAGTAACTAAATTTCCTGATGGATGTAGTTCGCCAAATGAAGGGTAAAGAGATTTCAATCCATTTACCAAATCCCACTCGCTAACTAGCAGGTCTGGATAAAACCAAGTTTGATTTGCCCATTTGTAAGACAAGCCCGTTCCTTTTAAAATTCCTGTAGCACCAATTCTTTGGATTACTTTGAAAGAAGCATCGCTAGGTTTAACATCAATAAAAGGCATCAAATAAGCGTTGCTTTCTAGTAAGGCATTTTGTACTGCTCTGATGTTGATTTTGGAAGGATCGGTATTGCTTAACACCGCAGTTGCAGCTAAAGCTCCGGCTGCTTGCCCAATTCCTAAAACTACAGGCTGCAATCTGCTAGCACCATTTACGATATTGGTTACGCTAATACTTTTCTCTGCAACAATTAGCCCTTCGGTATCTTTAGGTACCAAAGCACCCAGAGGGATATTGTAAGAAGGCACTTTTATTTTTACGAAATCAATTTGTGGTGCTTCCGGATTTTTAAGGTGGTGATGATCTATTGTGTAATCGCCCACGGCAACACCAGTTCTATAAAGCGAAGTTTTCTGAGTATAAGGAGCGCTTACATCATTCAACGTTAAGGTCACTTTTCCATCTAAACGACGCGATTCTCTGTGATAAGCAATCATTGGTAGTTTATCTGCCGTCGGAAATTCATCATCAGCTATGCCCAAGTTTTTAAAACCAAGCTTCGTTTGTAAATGATAGATGAAACGTAAACTATGTAGTTTTGCTTTTTTCAAAGCTTCTTTGCGCTCAGCATCGCTCATCTCAATAACGTTCATATAGATGTCGTTACCACATTTTGGCCAGTTAATCATGTATTTTCCGTTTGGCAATTTGCCGTAGGTAATCATCTGGCTACAATCAATTTTTGGGGTATTGTCATGCGAAGCAGGATCTTGAACATCGCAGCAGCAATCAAATTCTTTAGGGTCATATCCCTCTGGTTTTTTAATGGTTTTGTTTGCTTTTGCGCCGAAATCCTTTAATACCACTACATAAGTTAAGTCCTGTACAATGTTATTTGCTTTCTCTGGTGCAAAGCTTTCGCCGGTATCGTGGCGACTGTCCATGCCCACACGGTAAGGAACTTTCAGCTTTGCCATCACATCGCCAAGCTCAGTAGCATCAATTAAAATCTTGGCTTCTACGTTTTGTTTTTTGCCTTTACTGCTCACTTCGGCTGCCCAAAGCATACCATTTTTAGCAATGTTGGTTAAACCACTTTTATACCAAATGGTGATGTTTGGGTGGTTTGCCATGGTTTTCAACGTCTTGTTTCCAAACGATGGTTCAAATAGGGTGTTGCTTACCCAGCCTGTTTCTACAGCTTTAGGTCCGCCATAATAATCGTAAAGATGTTGTCTAAACTCGCCCCACAAGCCAGAAGGCATATTGTGGTTGCCGTCTATAGCCGAAACGCCCGCCGAAGTAAGCATGCCGCCCAGCCATTCTGTTTCTTCTACAATAAGCACTTTAACACCCATTCGAGCAGCTTGAATTGCTGCAGTTGTGCCGCTTGCACCGCCGCCAATAATCAGCACATCTGTTTTATGGGCAACTTGTGCAAATGCTTGAGCGCAGGTAATTAATAAGGAAAAAAGAAGAAGTTTGGTAAAATTCAAATTCATACTCGGTTGTTTTTTGGAGAGGTACGAATCTCTCTACTATCTGTAAGTTAGTTGCACGGTAAATATAAAAACTTTTTTAAAAAAATTAATAAGTTGAATTAGTTTTTTAATTTTTTGTGTTTATGAATTGGCTAAATCGATAAAATAACTACGTTATAGTAGGTTAAATCAGATATTATTTTATTTTTGATTTTTAAAATTTCTTAAGAAGATGACATTTTTTGCCGAATTAAGCAACGAAAACACCTCTGGTGTTGCCTATAAGAACCTCACACTAAAGAAGGCCATTGTTGCTTACTTTAGCAAAAATGGCAATTGTACTATTGCAGATTTGTGCGCAGAGCTAGGCTTAAGTACGCCTAAAATCAATAACATATTGAACGAATTAATCAACGAAGGTTTGGTTAAGGATTTTGGCAAACTGCAGTCTAGAGGTGGTAGAAAGCCAAATATTTACGGCCTGGTAATGGAGTCTGGTTACTTTCTTGGGGTAGATGTAAAGAAGTCGCACATTAATATTGGCCTAACCGATTTACAGAAGAACCTAGTACACGTTAAAGCTAATATCCCTTACAGTTTAAATAATAGTGAAGAATCCCTAAATCAGCTTTGTGAGCTTATTAATAATTTTATAAAAGAAGCGCCTGTAAAAAGAGAAAAGATTTTAGGAGCTGGGTTGAATTTATCAGGACGTATCAATTATTCTACAGGCTATAGTTACAGTTTCTTCCATTTTAATGAGGAGCCGCTTAGCCGCGTGATAGAAAGAAATATCGGAATGCGCATATTTTTAGAAAACGATTCGAGGGCAATGGCCTTCGGCGAGTTTTCAGCAGGCGTAGTTCACGAAGAAGAGAATGTACTTTTCTTAAATATGGACTACGGAATGGGTATTGGTATCATGATTAACAGTCAGCTCTATTACGGTAAGTCTGGCTTTGCCGGAGAGTTTGGACATATTCCATTCTTTAACAATGAAATTCTTTGTAGCTGCGGTAAAAAAGGCTGCTTAGAAACAGAGGCTTCGGGTTGGGCTTTGGTACGCAAGTTTAAGGAGAAGCTTGCAGAGGGATCTACTTCGGTTCTTTCAAATATGCCTGTAGATGACATTAAACTAAATGATATTATTGAAGCTGCGATGAAAGACGATGTATTGGCAATAGAATTAGTAGCTGAAGTTGGAGAGCGCCTAGGTAAAGGTATTGCGGTGTTGATCAATATCTTTAATCCAGAAATGGTGATTTTAGGAGGTAGTTTGGCGGAAACGGGAGAGTATATCCGTTTACCTATTAAAAGTGCTTTGAACAAGTACTCGTTAAGCTTGGTTAATAATGATACGCAGCTTAAAATGTCGAAATTAGGTGAAAAAGCAGGAGTAATCGGTGCCTGTTTATTGGTTAGGAACCGATTACTCGGGTTGGTTTAGAAATTGTAGCTCATGGGAGCGCATGCTCTAATGCTATTTTAGCTCGGTCGAGGTATATTTAATAGATCCTTCGCTACGCTCTGGATGACAAATTTCCTAAGTTAATGGTACTGTCGCAGTAAACAAGTGTCCTTTAAATATAGATGATACATTGCTAAGAACGAATATCGGCCTCTTAGCATAGCGCCGTGAAAGCCGATAAAACGTAAGCAGTCACGCAAAGCATTTACAGTACAAGCTGGGTGCAGAAGTGTTTTGTCACTTTCGAGTTTTTTCATACGTTCACACGTTTCAGCCAGCGCAATTAAAGTTTTATCGAGCTGTAACAAGCTAGGCTAAGCAGCCTTGATTTTTGCCAACTTTTTATCAAGAAAAAGTTGAAGATCAAGTTAAATTTAAAGATATCTCTGCTGCGGTAGATATGACGTGGATAATCGATTTATATTCAAGTAGCGAAAGATCTAAATTGTAGATTAAAATAGATCCTTCGCTGCGCTCTGGATGACAAATTTCCTATGTTAATTACTACTTTGGCCGCCAGCTTAAAACGTTGCTAAAGTTTTGCTCTTCTTTTAAGTTCTGCAATTGGAAGCTTTACTATCCTGCTTTTCTGCGTGTCGCCACGATAGCTAACCATTCTTATATTTTTAGCTCCTTTGGGTATAGCAATTGCTTGTCCTTTATATTTTGGGTAAAACTGATCCGGATCGGTATCGTCAAAAGCATAATGTACAGCGATATTAGGAACTTCAGTATCAATGGTTAACACAATATCTCCGTTATCACCCTTTTTAGCAAATACAATTGGATCGTAGAAATAAGCACTATAATTTGTACTATCTAAAGTCAATAAAGGCAAATGGCTTTCAATTTTTTTAAGGAAAATCGGCCAGGTCGGTTTTGGAGCTGCAGACCACAGGTTTTCTGCCAAGGTTAGTCCCCTTGGCCAAGTCATAAATTGCAGTTTACGCTCATTTGGCACTTGCTCTGTCCATAAACTTCCTTGTCCGCCTAATACGTTTTTAACGTTAATCCCTTCTGGCAGTGGATTAAATTTATAGCTGTTGCTCAATCGGTTTACTGTAAATGGCGCATTTTCCAAATAAGGATCTCCTTGATAAAAATCTAAATAGGTTAAAAAAGCAGGTGTTAAAATTACTTTGTGACCTTCATTCGAAGATTTTACAGCGCCTTTTTCATCTTTCCAGCTCATTTGCACAATTCCGGTATCCAAACCTTTTTCTAATGTTTCGTACCAGCCAATTGGTGTTTTGCCTTTAGCCTTTACGATTTTGGCAACTCTATTAATGAAGTAGCTTTGCAGCTCATCTACATTTTTAAGACCTTCGTCTTGTATGCGTTTTTGACAAACTTTGCAGTTGCTCCAATAGTTCCTGGTCACCTCATCTCCACCAATGTGGATGTATTTAGAAGGGAAAATCTCAGCTAGCTCGCCGATAATTTGATCTATTTTGGTGTAGGTAGAGTCGTTGCCTACGCAAACCACGTTGGTTCTTTTCGCATTCCATGGGTCGCCAGCCAAAACCTGCTGCGGCGTTTTAGTACACGAAACTTCTGGATAGGATGCTACGAAAGCCAAACTATGTCCCGGTAAATCTACCTCTGGTACAATATCCACAAAGCGTGTACTGGCGTATCGAACTAGCTCCTTGATGTCGTCTTGAGAGTAAAAACCTCCGTAAGTGGTAGCTTCGCCGGGTTCGGGAGCTGGCATTCCGCTCCAATAGCCAGTTCTAGGCACACGCCATGCGCCAACACTGGTTAATTTAGGCAATTGCTTTATTTCAATCCGCCAGCCTTGGTTATCCGTTAAATGTAAATGCAAAACATTGAGCTTGTATTTCGACATCTGGTCGATGTATCTTTTCAGCACAGCCGTGTCAAAAAAGTGTCTGCTTACATCGATCATTAAACCACGCCAAGCAAATTTCGGTTCATCAGTAATCGTTACCTCTGGAATTTGATGACTATTTCCGTTTAGTAGATTTAACCTAGCAATTTGCATAAGTGTTTGCCAACCATAAAACCAACCAGAAGGCTTAGCAGCACTTATTTCAATTTTTTGCTTGGTAACTTGTAGCTTATAAGCTTCGTTCCCTAAATCTTTATTTATAGAAAACTGAATAAAATTTTTACCGCTTGTTTTAGTGTTAGTCTTAACTTGTTGTTTTAAAATTCCCGAAAGCTGTTCGCTAAAGTTTTTGATTAATGCAGTATGCTCATCGCCTTTTGGCAGCAATAAAGTAGTTTGCTTATCAAATTTAAAAGTAGCTGTACCCCACGTTACGGATGATGGCTGTGGTATTAAAGTCAACTCATTTTTTTGCTGAGCTTTTGCGAATGAAATGGATGTAACTAGCAAAAACAGGGCTTTAGTGAGCGTTTTTACAAATATTTTCATGGTATTTATTTCTTTAGATGTTCCGAAAAGAATTCGAAATGTTTTAAAATAGATTTGCTCCAATAACCTCCTGTGTGACCTCCTGGTTGTGCAACATAGGTGGCTTTTATTTTAAGATCATCACATTTTTGTCTAAACTGTTTACTGGTGATGTATAAATAATCTTCTGTTCCGGTATCGAAAATGAGCGCCTTGTTTAAACCTTGGAGCGACTGTAAATTGTTCACTGGAGAATACTCGTCGTATAGTTTGTTCTTTTCATCGTAAGAGCCAATTAGGTAAGCAATGGTTGTTTTCCTAAAGGCCGAATAATGAAGGTTTAATACCCCAGATGTACTTCCTGCGCCAGCAAATAGCTGCGGATGTTTAATCATCATGTACATCGCTCCAAAACCGCCCATGCTGGCTCCCGTTACGAATATGTTGTTTTGATCTACGTTGTATTTTCGATTGATGGTGGGCATCAACTCCTCTAAAAAGAAAGACTCGTATTGTAAACTATCTTTGTTTGGCGAGTTTAGATACCAGCTCTTCTTTAAACCATCGGGGCAAACCACAATAAACTGATATTGATTGGCCAACTTTTGCAAATCGGCTAGTTTGCTCCAGCTTTTGTAGTTGGCATTATGCCCGTGCAAAAGGTAAACAACAGGTAGTTTTTCTAAGAAACTTTGCTGCGGTTTATAAACTAAAACCGAGTCTGTTTGCTTCAGGTTTTTTGGGGAGGATATGGTCAAAAGATCTTGAGCATGTAAATTGCACACGCTCAAGATCAGTATCGTTAAGATGAGTTTGATAAGCCTCATCATTATGGATTTAAGTCAACTGGGACGAAAATTAAAGGAGTTGGCAAACATGAAGCTCCCGGAGGTGAATACGTTAACTTGATGGTTTGTTCTTCGCCATTTCCAGTTGGTTTAAAAACTTGTATCAACACCGCTTCTGGTGCGGCTTTAGTTACCAATTGGTCTTTTGGCAGTTGAATAATTCCTTCGTTAAACTTTCCACCGCTAACTTTCATTGCTGCTGCCATTCCGCTGCACCATTGGTTGTCTGCCGAGCGTGAGTTCCAAGTGATTAAAGCTAAACCCTTGCCGTCTGTACTTTTCCACTTCAGTTCGATATCGTACATTACTCCGTAATTGCCCGCTAATTTAGCGATTTGGCCAGTAGTGCCCTCACGACCGATAATCCAAGGGTCACTTGCGCCGTCAGCAACAACTAAAGCAGAAGTTCCGTTTTTTGTATCTATTACCGAAGTATTGGCTACGTGATAATTGCTTACGCCGTAAAGACCTCTGCCAGCACCACTCTTTGTTTTCGGAGGCAATACATTTGTAATTCTTTTCAAAGCATCTTTACCGCTAGTTTTGAGATCTGTTTGTAGTACTGTAATTTCTGCAGGCTGATCTACCAAAAACTCGTAAAATCCGTGTACAAGCTCATCATACTTCACCACATATTGTTCTAGTTTTTCGTCTATAGGCACAGCTTCACCAGGTTTTACTACACGTACCTCTTCGCTTGGTTGCGCAGCTAAAAACGATGCTAAGCCTTCTTTTCCTAGCTTGAAGTAATTCGTGCTAGGCTTTTGTGTAACGTATTTCAACATCTTGATGCGCATTGGAGCTTTGCCCGTGTTTTTAATCATGGCGATGATTTTTCTATCAATCTTTTGAGGCTCTTTAATGCCATTAACATTATATAGGTAGAAGCGAACTGCGCCTGGAACAACACTTTCTTTTAGCGCAATGGCTTCAGGTACCCTGATATATTCAGGATCGTCGGAGATGATATATTGTGGGCCCGGAGTAGGGTATTTCTGATAAGCAATTTGAGCGGTTTTTTCTGTTAAAAATCCATCTAACCTAACTATTGCTCCTTGTTTTGCTTTTAGCAACTCATCATTTTGGGCTTTAGTAAGCTGTTGTGCATAACCATTCGAGCCAACAAAGCAAATGCCCGCAACGAATAGTGTAATCTTGGTCAGTTTCATCATTTTATATTATGGTTTCATTTGTTAATGGAGTGAAGATAATAAAAAACAGTAATTAAAAAAATTTAATAACTAAATATTGGTTAAATAAAAATATTACAAACAGCTTTAATATTTCAGCTTTAACCATTACACTTAAACTTGTCGTTAAAAAAATAAAGCCTTCCCAATTAAGGGAAGGCTTTTCAATCAATCAATATTAAAAAGGAGAACCTTTCTAATTACTTTACAATTACAGCGCCTTTTGCTTCAAAAACGATTTCTTTTTTAGGCTCAGTAATTTTAGCTATTTCTTCTGGAGATTTTTTGGCGTCTTTGGCGTAGTGTTGTAGGTCTTCAACCGAAGTAACTTTTCTTTCTGCAAAACCATCAATTACTACTTTTGTACCAGGTGCCATATCTTTTGGCATGAAAAATCCGTAATCTTTAAATTTTACGAACATGGTTTCTTTATCAGAAATTTTAACGTTCATGAAACAACCTTTTTTCTTGCAAACGCTAACTACTTCTCCTTCAACCTTCATGTCTGCCTTAGTTTCTTTGCCTAATTTAGCATTAACTTCATTAGCTGAAATGATATTTCCTTTAGTAACGCCTTCGCCAAACGATTGACCTTCTACTTTTTCTTGTGCAAAGCCCATAGTTGCCAATGCACAAAACGCTAAACTTAATATTAATTTTTTCATACTTATAATTTTATCTAGTTGATGTTGTGCACAAAGATATTTAAAATCTTTCTAAATAAAATGTGTTCTTCATCAATCTCTTATAACACTTTTCCGGTGTTTGTCCCAATAACGTTTCCACTAGAGTTTCTGGTATATCTTCCGTTGATTATGACATTGCAAGTACCAACAAATTCTATCGTTCCATTTAAATCGAAATCGCCATTAACAACTAAGTTTGTATTTACCAAGCGAAGACGACCACTGCTGTTAATACTTAGTTTATTGCTGATCTGTAAACTGCCGTTGTTGATTTCGGCCAATCCGTTAACGTTGAAGTCGCCTGTAACAGGATAAATTTCGCCATTTACTTTTGGTAGTAATTTCAGTTTGCCATTGCTATTAACTGTAAGCGTATTCTTGAAATTTGCACTGCCCACTACCTCTGTAAAAGCATTGATGTTAAATTGCTGGTTAGATACGAAGGCTCCGTTCACTAAAAATGCACCTCCAGTATTAATGTTAGAACTGTAGTTTAAAGTAAGACTTCCACAGAAATCAAAAATAGCATTCGTATTTACGTTTAAACCACCTAAAGTAGTGGTTCCAGTAAAGTATTCTTTAACACCAGTGTTTAAATTTCTCCAACCATTTGCGTCCGAAGCTAGCGTAGCTCTGCCATCGCAAGCTACAGTAGAGCTACTATTGGCAATTGCGGTCATCTTTAAAATTTTTAAACCACCAGTACCCGTAGCCACAAAAATTAAATTGCCACTAGATTTAACGTAGTTGGTTGATGCACCTAAGCTAACTTTACCTAAAAGTACCAATGTACTGCCTTCAAGCTTGGCTACATACAAACCAGCCGCCCCATTAGCAATGTAGATGAGGTTATTATTGATAGAAACATTGTTGGTTACAATATCTTCCGGATCTACGCCTGCAATAACTGGAACAGGGATGTTGTCAATTAAAGAGCCTGTGCTGCTCAAATAATTCAATCCAGCCTTTCCTGCAGCATGTAGAAAGTTGTCATTTATAGTTTCTATGTGCGAGGCCGTTTCTGGTAAGTCTGCTGCTAAATTGATAGTTTTTGCTACGCTCAAATCGCTAGCGTTTAAACCTAGTATTTGACCGGGCTTATCTTTTAATACGAATATATTACTTCCACTTGCATTACTTGCCAAGGCACTAGAACCAGTAATAGCTACAGATTTTTCTTCCTTGAAATCGGTTGGGTTAATAACACTTAATCCGCCTTGTGTGCTCGAAACTACATAAATCTTGTTGTTTTTAGCTAAGATGTTTTTTCCTACAAAACCTTTGAGCTGTACACGCCCGCTTGTGCTTGTCAGTACGCCATTGCTCAAGGCAATTCTATCTAACACTGCTGGAGCTGTTAACGAAGCGTCTTTATCAACATCAGTAGCTGAGGCCAAGTAAACGAAGTTGTTGTTGAAAACAACCGATGAAATGTCGGTATTGGGCATGATCGCCTGAGAAATTAATCTTGGTTGCGCCTCATTGCTTACATCAAAAACATCAACACCGCCTAAATAGGTTTCGCCACGGGTATTGTAAGATACGTAGACTTTGTTGCCAGAGAAATCAATATGGGTAGCTTGCAGGGTTTTCCCTTGGTGCGTTGGGGCGGCAACCTCGGCTATAAGCTGTAAATTGTACTGACTAAAATCTTCTCTAAATTCTACACCTTTTGTACCCACGCTCATTAAGGAAACCGCAGTATTTGGATAGCTTATCCTCGCATTTAGAGCACTTTCATTATTATTTAAAACAACTTCAGGACCTTTTTTATCTAAGATTGGTTCATCACCATCTTTTGGTGTTGATTTTTTACAACCAATTGTGGCTACAGTTAGCGCTATTATACAAGCCTTTACTAAGTAATGTTTTTTCATACTGCTGTATATTCTTTTTTAGAGTAAAGCAAATTTAATGAAAAAGTGTAAGGCTCAAAGTTATTTTGCTTAAAATCAGCAGATTATTTTGGTTTATGTCTTGAAATAAACGATGTTTTTGATTGTTGGCAGGGAATGTTTTACTCGTTTTGAGAATGATGCTTCACGGCTATCCAAACAGTGCAGAAAAAACTTCTTCAATTTTAGCAACAGTAACCAGTTCAATTTTAAACTTATCCTTGTTAATCCCTTTTAGGTTATAACTTGAGATAAATATTTTTTCAAATCCTAGCTTTTCTGCTTCCGAAATACGTTGCTCAACTCGGTTAACTGCTCTAATTTCTCCAGATAGACCAACTTCGGCAGCAAAGCAAATTTTTGAAGAAACCGGAATATCCTCATGTGAAGAAATGATGGCCGCAACAATAGACAAATCTATAGCTGGATCTTCTACTTTAATTCCTCCAGCAATATTTAAGAAAACATCTTTGGCACTTAAACGGAAACCGCATCGCTTCTCAAGTACGGCCAGTAGCATATTCATTCTTTTGGTGTCAAAGCCTGTGGCCGAACGTTGCGGAGTACCATAGGCAGAAATACTTACCAAAGCTTGTGTTTCTATCACCATTGGTCTGGCGCCTTCAATAGTTGCACCAATGGAAATGCCGCTCAGTTCTTCATCACGTTGTGAAAGCAACACTTCCGATGGATTGGAAACCTCTCTCAGCCCATTGCCATGCATGGCATAAATTCCTAATTCTGCAGCTGCGCCGAACCTATTTTTAATAGAGCGTAAAATGCGATAAATATGATGTCGATCTCCCTCAAATTGCAGTACGGTATCTACCATGTGCTCTAAAATTTTCGGCCCAGCAATAGCGCCATCTTTGGTAATATGACCAATCAGAAAAACTGGCGTGGCGGTTTCTTTGGCAAAACGAAGTAGCTCGGCAGTACATTCCCTAACTTGAGATACACTTCCTGGCGTAGATTCGATGTGTGCAGAATGTAGGGTTTGTATCGAATCGATCACCAAAATTTCTGGTTCTAACTGTTCTAACTGCTTAAATATATTTTGGGTTGATGTTTCTGTAAGGATAAAGCATTCAGCTTGTGGGGTTTTGGTAATGCGCTCAGCTCTCATCTTGATCTGTTGTTCGCTTTCTTCCCCCGAAACATACAGCACACGTTTTTTCTTAATGTTCAATGCCAGTTGTAACATCAACGTAGACTTTCCTATGCCTGGTTCGCCGCCAATTAAGGTAACAGATCCAGGAACTAAGCCTCCTCCTAAAACTCTGTCTAATTCAATATCTCCAGTTAAAATTCTTTCTTCGGTGGCGCTTTGAATTTCTTCAAGCTTGCTTGGCTTATTTACTCTTTGTGTTCCGCCAACAGTAGTTTTCCATACGGCCGCATTGCCAGCAGATGGTTTTTCTACTACTTCTTCTACAAAAGTATTCCATTGGTTGCAAGAAGGGCATTTACCCAACCATTTTGCAGATTCATACCCACAACTCTGACAGAAATATGCTGATTTGATTTTAGCCAAGGGATTTATGATTTTAGATGTACGAGTTACGATTTTTTACCTTGCGAATTTAAGTTTAATCGCTTTAAAAGCACCAGCAAGTTTAAAAAATCTTATATGCCTTATATGGTTAAAATATTGACCATATAAGGCATATAAGATTTAGAGTACCGTAAACGAAAAAGTCCCGATTTTCATCGAGACTTTTTATTGCTTAAGGGTTAGAGCTTAATCTCTTCGTCTTTAGCAGACAAGAAGTGAAACTCTGTTAAGTGATAAGAAGAAGACTCTCTCACCTTTACCCATTGCCCAAATTTAAAGTACCATTTCCATTGTAAGGAAATCAATCCTTTTTTAATAAAGGCTGCTATGTAAGGATGTACACATAGCGTAATATTTTTTTCGTTCTGCTCACGCAGGATATAGGTCATATTGCTTTCAATGTCATCCATTAATACAATACTTGCCTTTATCTCGCCAGTTCCATCGCAGGTAGGACATTTTTCTACCGTTACAATGTTCATTTCTGGTCTTACCCTTTGACGGGTTATCTGTACCAAACCGAATTTACTAGGAGGCAGAATGGTATGTTTAGCTCTATCCAAAAGCATCAGCTCTCTTAAGTGGTCAAACAGTACTTTTCTGTTGGCTGGTTTGTGCATATCAATAAAATCGATCACCACAATACCGCCCATATCTCTTAGCCTCAACTGGCGGGCAATTTCTTTTGCTGCTTCTTTGTTAACCTGCAGCGCATTTTCTTCTTGGTTCTCTTTGCTAGCGGTTCTATTACCACTATTTACGTCTATAACGTGCAAAGCTTCGGTGTGTTCTACCACTAAGTAGGCGCCACCGGCCAAGTTTACAGTTTTTCCAAAACCGTTTTTAATTTGCTTTTCAACCCCAAAGTGGTCAAAAATTGGTTCTTTGTGCTTGTAATGTTTTACAATACGCTCCATTTCTGGAGAAATTTCGTGCACATAAGAACGAATGTCTTCAAATAATGCTTGGTCGTTTACATATACGTTGGTGAAATCGGTACTTAAAATATCGCGGATAAGCGTTGATGTTCTATCCATTTCACCCCAAACACGCTTAGCAGGCTCTGTTTCCGGAAGCTTTTTCATAAAGCTTTCCCATTTAGAAATAGAATCAAGTAAGTCTTTTTGTAACTCGGCAACGCCTTTTCCCTCAGAAACTGTTCTAATGATTACCCCAAAATTTTTAGGCTTAATACTTTCGATAATCTTTTTTAAACGATTACGTTCGGTATTGCTTTTTATCTTTTTAGAGATGGAAATTACATTAGAAAAAGGAACAAGTACAGTGTATCTTCCTGCAATAGAAAGATCTGAACTTAGTCTTGGACCTTTAGTAGAAATGGGTTCTTTGGCAATCTGTACAGGTACCAATAAATTTTTGCTAACAACTTCCGAGATTTTTCCCGCTTTGTTGATGTCGGCTTCTAATTTAAAGTTATCTAGTAAAGTGCCCGGTGTGCCGTTACGTCTAATCTTCGTTAGCTTTATCAAAGATTGCACCTGTGGACCTAAATCAAAGTAATGCAAAAATGCATCTTTTTCGTAACCAACATCCACAAACGCAGCGTTTAGGCCGGGCATAATTTTCTTAATGCGGCCTAAATAAATATCGCCTACAGCGTAGTTGTTGTTAACGTGTTCTTTGTGAAGTTCAACAAGTTGTTTGTCTTCAATTAAAGCTATGGTTACCCCCGTAGGAGTAGAATCTATTATTAATTCTTTTACCAAAGCTACAGATTTTAAGGCTTTTACGCCTTATTAACACATGGACCAAAAAACTTAGAATCCAAAAGTAAACACCTTTAAAAAAGCATTTACTTTCGGCCATACTATCAAGAAAAATTATTTTTTCTTGTGTCTGTTTTTTCTTAAACGTTTTTTGCGTTTGTGGGTAGCCATTTTATGTCTTTTTCTTTTTTTACCGCTTGGCATAATTTTAAAATTTAAATGTTGTTAATTCTTTTTTATTTTTTCAACTCAGCTACCTTTTTATCTACGAAACTAGATAAAGTTGGGTTAGCCGCAAGTTTTTTGCTTTGTAAGTAAGCATCAATAGCTTCTTGGTTTTTTCCTAGGCTTTCATAGGCGAAAGCTAAGTTAAAATAAGCGTCTGGAGTTGCTTTAATGTTTTTAATGATGTCTTGAAAACGAGTAATCGCCTTGTCAAATTGACCAGATTTTATAGCGAACATACCTAAGTTCATGTTGGCTTTAAAGTTTTTCGGGTCTTTTTTAACCACATCTAATAGCATGGTAATACCTGCCATTGGTGCGCCGCTACCATTTACCATTGTAATTCCCATTCCTGTTTTTGCATCAAGGTCTGTAGAATCAATAGCAATGGCTTTTTCATAAGCATGATTTGCTTTTTGCAACATCACAGGTTTAACCAAGCTATCTCTAGTAATATCAAATACTTCCAGAAATTTATCGCCTGCTTTCAACCAGTTTTTTAAAGAAGATTCGCCTAAAGCAGCATCTTCCAAATAAAAAGCACTAGGAACCGATTGTCCTAAATCATCCCATCTTTGAGCCAAAGACTTAGCTTGAATTACCTTTTCTTCGCCTTTCGCTTTTAGATAAGCAGCTTCTAGAGAAGTAAGTTCTTTAGCAGCAGCGTTACTAATAAGGTTTTTGGCAGTTGCAGATACTTCTTCTATACTTAAGCTAGGTGCTTGTGCCTCTTGTGGCATTTCGGCGGTTGCTTCTTCTTTGGGCTTTAAGCCTTTAATATCTTGGCTAAATAAAAAGCCCACAAGCAATACAATGCCTGCAATAATTACAATTTGTGTTGTGCGTGGGCTTTTCATAACAATCAATATTAAGCCTCAGCTTTAGCTTTTTTAGTGTTGTTTTTCACTTTGTCAACAAATACTTTTGCTGGTTTAAAGCTAGGAACAAAATGCTCTGGAATAATGATGGCTGTGTTTTTAGAGATATTTCTAGCAGTTTTTTGAGCTCTTTTTTTCACTACAAAACTGCCAAAACCTCTTACGTATACATTTTCGCCAGCAATCATGTTGTTTTTGATTACTTTAAAAAACGCTTCTACTGTTTCTTGAACGTCAACTTTCTCGATCCCTGTCTTTGTTGATATTTCAGCAATAATATCTGCCTTAGTCATATTTCTAAAATTAATTAATTATTGTGTGTGTTTTTTAATTACATGTAATTTGGGGTTGCAAAAGTATTGCTTTTTAGTGAGATAGGAAAATAAAAGATGATTTATTTGTACCGTCCACCATCATCTTACTGCAACTTTTGCCTTTTTAAACGCATTTGTTGTACTTTTGTTACAATGTCTTTTCAGTCGGAAATAGTTGCTTGGTATCTAAAAAACAAGAGAGATTTGCCTTGGCGAGGCATTACAGATCCTTACGTGATTTGGTTATCGGAAATTATTCTACAACAAACAAGAGTAGAGCAGGGAATGCCCTACTTTCTTAAGTTTTTGGAAAATTTCCCACACGTAAGGGACTTCGCAAACGCACCCGAGGAACGCGTGTTAAAGCTCTGGCAAGGTTTGGGTTATTATTCTAGAGGCAGGAACATGCTGCATACGGCAAGGCACGTGGTCTCAAATTATGGAGGCATTTTTCCTTCCAGTTACAATGAATTAGTTAAATTGAAAGGGATTGGCAATTATACAGCCGCCGCGATATCTTCCTTTTCAAGCAATGAAAGTCGTGCAGTGGTAGATGGTAATGTTTACCGTGTCTTGGCAAGATATTTTGGAATTGAAGAGCCCATCAATTCAAATGCTGGGATTAAACAATTTGCAAATCTGGCACAAGAATTAATTGCAGATCAACAGCCATCCATTTACAATCAGGCAATAATGGAATTTGGTGCCCTGCAATGCAAACCAAAATCTCCAAATTGTGGTGTTTGCCCATTACAGACAACATGCTATGCTTATAAAAACAACAAAATAGACCAGCTACCTATCAAGCTAAAAAAGGTAAAAATTAGAAAACGATGGTTTAATTATTTTGTTGGTATAACTGATGGTGAAATACTCGCTAAGCAGCGCCAACCTGGAGATGTTTGGCAGCACTTATATGATTTTCCTTTGATAGAAACACAGGAAGAAACGCCTATTGTAAACGCTGAGTTTTTATTGGAAATCGAAAAGCTATTTGGCAAGGGTTTAGAGCTAAGGGTTTTAGAGAGTAGAAAGCACGTGCTAACCCACCAAATAATATATGTTCAATTTTTTGCAATAGATAATTATATTGTTAACTTTAATCAACACACCGACATTAAATCGGTGAAAATTGAAGCTTTTAAACAATTACCTCACCCAAAAATTATTGGGGATTTTATTGAAAAACATATAGACTAATCAAATATATTTATGTCAGGTATTAACAAAGTAATCTTAGTGGGCCACTTGGGAAAGGACCCCGAAGTTAGGCACTTAGAAGGAGGTGTTACCGTAGCGAGTTTTCCATTAGCCACCTCAGAGACATTTAACAAAGACGGAAAAAGGGTTGAACAAACAGAATGGCACAATATTGTGTTATGGAGAGGTTTGGCCGAAGTAGCATCTAAATATTTACAGAAGGGCAAGCTAGTTTACATTGAAGGCAAATTGAGGACCCGTTCTTTTGAAGACAAAGAAAAGGTAAAGAAATAT
Organism: Pedobacter sp.; assembly: GCF_031119335.1. Taxonomy (GTDB): domain Bacteria; phylum Bacteroidota; class Bacteroidia; order Sphingobacteriales; family Sphingobacteriaceae; genus Pedobacter. Next base: position 26,037 of record NZ_JAVHXT010000007.1, on the reverse strand, counting down.
GTTACAGAAGTTGTTGCAGAGAATTTCACCATGTTAGGTAGAAAAAGTGATTTTGAACCTACGCAGAACAATGGTAATACAACAAACAATAAAATAGAGGATGATTTCTCTACATCTATAGACGAAACGGGAGATTTACCTTTCTAATCGTTCTTACAACCAACTAACTTAAATAACAAACGCAGAAGCCCCGAACAATTGCTGTTCGGGGCTTCTGCGTTATTGTATATGGGTTTGGTGTACTTATTCAACCGTTACAGATTTTGCCAAGTTTCTAGGCTGATCTACATTGCAACCTCTCATTACCGCTATGTGGTAAGATAATAACTGCAAGGGAATAGTCGCCAACAGAGGTAAAAATGCTTCGCTAGCATCAGGTATTTCAATGCAATAATCTGCCATCTTTTTAACGTCTGTATCACCTTCGGTTACAATGGCAATTACTTGTCCTTTTCTTGCTTTTACTTCTTGGATATTGCTAATTACTTTCTCGTAAGACGAATTTTTGGTAGCAATAAACACCACCGGCATTTCTTCATCTATCAAAGCAATTGGTCCGTGTTTCATTTCTGCTGCCGGATATCCCTCGGCATGGATATAAGATATCTCCTTTAGCTTTAATGCGCCTTCTAACGCTACAGGGAAACCACTACCCCGACCTAAGAACAAGCAGTTGCTTGCATCCTTAAACTTAGCCGAAACCTCTTTAATGATCTCGTTAGATTGAAGTGCCGTTTGTATTTTCTCTGGAATACAATCTAACTCGGTAAGTAGTTCTGTTAATTTAGAATTGGTAAGTGTGCCTTTTTGTTGCGCCATGTAAAAAGCCATCAACGTAAGTACGGTAACTTGTGCAGTAAATGCTTTGGTAGAAGCAACGCCAATTTCTGGGCCTGCATGTGTGTAAACGCCAGCATGTGTAATACGAGGAATGGAAGCGCCAACTACGTTACAAATTCCGAAAATGGTTGCTCCTTTTTCCTTTGCCATCTCAATAGCGGCCATAGTATCGGCAGTTTCGCCAGATTGCGAAATAGCAATTACCACATCCTTTTCAGTAATAATTGGGTTTCTGTATCTAAATTCCGAAGCATACTCTACTTCTACCGGTATACGAGCATATTCTTCGATTAGATATTCGCCAACCAAGCCTGCATGCCATGAAGTTCCGCAAGCTACAATGATAATTCTATCGATGTTCTTCAGCTTATCTGCAAATTCCTTAATGCCACCAAGTTGTACTTTGCCTTCTTCTGGATATATGCGTCCTCTCATGCAATCGCGGATAGAACGAGGTTGTTCGTAAATCTCTTTCAGCATGAAGTGTTCGTAGCCACCTTTCTCCAGCATCTCCAGCTTCAATTCTAATTCTTGGATGTATGGGGTTTGAACTACATTATCCAGACGTTTTATTTCTAGCTCATCTCTTTTTAAAAAAGCAATCTCATTATCGTTTAGATAAATTACGTTTTTGGTATACTCTACAATTGGTGTAGCATCCGAAGCAATAAAGTACTCGCCTTGACCAACACCAATTACCATCGGGCTACCTTTTCTTGCGGCAATTAGCTGGTTTGGATTTTCTTCGTCCATAATGACGATAGCGTAAGCGCCGGTCACCTCATTTAAGGCCAAACGTACCGCTTCAGTCAGGTCAGTGTTGTTGTTTTGGTAGATGTCTTCGATCAGGTGGATCAGCACTTCTGTGTCGGTGTCGCTGCTAAAAGAATGACCTCTAGAAATGAGCTCTTCTTTTAGGGTTGCATAGTTTTCTATGATACCATTATGGATGATACTAAGGTTTCCTTTTTGCGAAGTATGCGGATGGGAATTTCTGTCGGAAGGTGCACCGTGAGTGGCCCAGCGGGTGTGTCCCATGCCAATTGAGCCTGAAAGATCTTTTCCCTTAGAGAAATCTTCGAGCTCTTTTACCTTTCCTGCTTTCTTATAAATGTTTAAATTTTCGTTGTTAATCAACGCAATTCCAGCGCTGTCATAACCTCTATACTCCAGCCTTTTTAGACCTTTTAATACTATCGGCCAGGCCTCTCTAAAGCCTATGTAGCCTACAATTCCACACATAAAATTTCGGGGGTTAAAAAATAAATCACCCTAAAATATCTCTTTAGGGTGATTTAATCAAACGTTTGCGTGAAATTTAATCTAATTCGATTTCGTGTAGTAGATATTGAGTTTCAAAAGGTTATCTCCGGCTGCGGGATTTTTCTTGAAGCTGCCGATTATTGCTCTTGATGCTGTGCTAAATGACGGCGTAACTTGAAGTGCCGATGCGGGAGTTACCGCTAGGTAAGTGCCATAATCTTCGGTCTTTCCATCTAACAAATCTTGTATATAAGCAGTAACCGAAAACACATAACGTTTATTAACCGAGTCGAAGTATCCACCGAACGTTGTAGGATTTGCTCTTGGATCGCCAAAGTAAGTTTGTCCATTTCCGGTATCATTGTCGGGCAAGTTCTGTCTTTGGCCCGCAATATCGAACCTATAAAGCGCTAAACGAGGTGCCGCTCTAAACGGAGCGACATCCGTCCCACTTCTTAAGTCAATAATAAGTTCCGCTTTGTTTACTACCATTTTACCAACTTCAGCTTTTAGCTTTTTCAAATAAGGAAAGCTAAGCTTGTTTCTTAAGCCACCTAGAGGTTTAAGGTAGGTAAAACCAAACTGCTGAGTTGTTGGAGCACTTAATTGTGTTTGAACTTCTGCAGAATAAGTGTGTGCAACAGTGCTTGCCACCGGAGCCAATGTATTGCTGATAGGAAAGTTTACAGAGACGGTATCTGTTAGTGTAGTTGTAGTAGCATTTTGCTTTCTGTAATACAATACCAAACCAGAAGTTGAAGGACTGGCTGAAGTATTCGAGAAATTAAAGAACATTACTCCTCCATTACCCATTGCTCCTGTAGAACTTGGTCTAATTTGTACATGCAAGCCTTTAAATGCTTGTTGGAAATAAGAATTGTACTTCTTGGTTGCCGCTGGCAAAGCAACCACATTATCGGTTATAAAACTATTGTTAAGCTTAAGGCGCAACTGAGGTGTAACCGTCATTAATGTATCTGGTGCGCCAGTTAGCACGTTGGTAACTTTAAAAGGTGTAGTAGGAAAAACCTTTCCGTTGTAGGTTGCCAACAATGTATTTTCTTTTGCGTAAGTTCTTGAGCTTAGAAATGAGGTTTCCTTAGCCAAATTGTTGCTTAGCTGATGAACGTCGATATTGTAATTTACGGTACTATCACCATAAAAATCAGTGCTGAAATTCATAATCAAAACCGCCGAATCAAGAACAGGATTTGTTCCAAAGTCGTAAGCGTCATTTGGTAGGTTTACCGCAAGCGCTAAGCTAACGTTAGTAGAGCCCAATATGGGGTCGTTAGCGTAACCAAATGGGTAACGAGCAAGTCCTGCTGTTGCGGCAGCATCTTCTTGTACTGTTCTAGAAGAGACGGTTGCAGTATCAATTAGGTTGCCCTGTATGGCACTGCCAGGGTCAACTTCCAAACCTATGGTAGAAGTACTTTCGCACGAGGCGAAAAGAAAAAGACTTATCAACAGGGTTAATAAGTCTAATTTTAAAAATCTCATATTTATTCTTAAATAAAGCTTTTTATTATGCTATAGAAACCAATTCATCACTAGTAACTTCTTCATAAAAAGAATAGAAGTTGTCGTAATTTTCGGTTAAATTAAAGGCTAAAGTTGGCTTATTAGAATCTTTAACAAATTTTAACACCGCATCATCAACCTTCTCGTCAGCAAAAACTACTGCATCTGAATGGGTTATAGCACCAATATGTAAACTATTGCAATCGCCTTCGGCAAAAGCTTTAGTATCATCAGCTGTCATGTGGTTCATAACGGCCTTCTTGTGAAAGTCGGCATTCAGTTTTTCACCGAAGCAGTTCTCATAAACCGAATAAACAACTTTTGAATTTTTAAACGTTGGGTCGTTTTTGTAGGTAGTTTTGATATAAGCAGGAACTAAAGCAGTCATCCAACCGTGGCAGTGTACCACATCAGGCGACCAGCCTAATTTCTTAACTGTTTCTAAAGCTCCTTTACAGAAGAAAATTGTTCTCTCGTCGTTATCTGCGTAGAACTTATTTTCTTTATCCCTAAACACGTACTTTCTGTGGAAATAATCTTCATTGTCCAAGAAATACACTTGCATACGAGCCGCTGGTATAGACGCCACTTTGATGATTAAAGGATTGTCATTGTCATCAATAATGATGTTCATCCCTGATAATCGGATCACCTCGTGCAACCTATTTCTTCTTTCGTTAATGTTGCCAAACTTAGGCATCAAGATGCGGATTTCAAATCCTTTTTCTTGCATAGCCTGCGGTAATTGGCGGGTAATTTCAGAAATTTTAGTGAGTTCGAGGAAAGGCGACATCTCATGGGTAATAATCAGTAGCTTCGTTTTTGCCATCTCCATATATTATTAAATTACTGTTAATTTAAAGATTATCAAGGGGCAAAGGTACGGAAAATATTAATATTTATCAATATCTTGCTATTGCCGCTTTGTAAGTTATGCAGAAATGTACAATTTAGCGGTTTCAAAACACCACAAGATATTGGAAGTAATAACCACTGTTGCCCAACTCGAAAGCTCATTAAAGCCTTTGAAGGTAAAAGGATTAAAAATAGCCTTGGTGCCCACCATGGGTGCTTTGCATAACGGACACCTTTCGTTAATTGCAGAAGCGCAAAAACAGGCAGATATTGTAGTTTGCAGCATTTTTGTGAACCCAACACAATTTACCGACCCAAAAGATTTAGAGAAATATCCACGTCCGTTGGAGCATGATATTAAAATGTTGACCGAAGCTGGCTGCAATTTTGTTTTCATGCCGACGGTTAAAGAGATGTACCCTAACTATCCAACACCAGAAAGTTGGTCAATTGATTTAGGCAAAGCGGAATTTGTATTGGAAGGCGAGTTCAGAAAAGGACATTACCAAGGGGTTACCCAAATTGTGTTTAAGTTGTTCGATGCCGTAAAGCCGGATATTGCATTTTTTGGTCAGAAGGATTTCCAGCAGGTGCTGATGATTAAGAATATGGTGACAGCGCTAAATCTTGATGTGCAAATTGTTACTTGTCCTATAATTAGGGAGGCCGATGGTTTGGCCATGAGCTCTAGGAATATCCATCTTAGTAAATCTGATAGGGAACACTCGCTGGTTTTGAGCAAAGCCCTGTTTTTTATAGAAGCGAACTACAATAAATATCCATTAGCAGATTTGTTGGCGCAAGCAAAGCAGATTATCAACGCTATTCCGGGGGTAGCTTTAGATTATTTGACCATTACAGATGGCGATACACTTTTGCCCATTACAGAAAAAGCAAATCAAAATACAGTGGCTTTGGTGGCTGCAAAAGTTGGCGAAACCAGGCTGATAGACAACGTAATTATTAATTAGCATTATTTTTTTACCATCTTAGATATCTAAGAAAATCTAAGACTTAAATGTACTAAGGTGCCTTAGGTGGTTAAATTAATTGGTTCTATAATTTAGCTGCAAAGTAATAGCGATGTTATTTATTTTCGTTAACTTTTGTGACTTTAAGCTGAAAACTGTTTGATGTAAACTGTAAAACTTAATCACTAACTTTGCCGCATGATTATCGAGATTCTAAAATCGAAAATACACCGAGTAAGGGTAACCCAGGCCGAGTTGAATTATGTAGGAAGTATAACCATTGATGAAGATTTGATGGATGCAGCCAACATTATTGCAAATGAGAAAGTGCAAATCGTTAATAACAACAACGGCGAGCGTTTTGAAACCTATGTAATAAAAGGCGAGAGAGGTTCGGGTGCTATATGTTTAAACGGCGCAGCGGCAAGAAGGGTGCAAATTGGCGATATTCTAATCATTATATCTTACGGTTCGTTACCGATAGAAGAGGCTAAGAAATATGAGCCAATCTTGGTTTTCCCAGACGACAACAATAGGTTGTTGAAATAGAAAATCTTTCTTGTTCAGATATTTCACTGCACAAACGTTTGTTTCCTGTGCCTAAAGAACGATGGCAAAGGGTATCTTAGGGTTAAATACTAACCACTAACCTAATGAGAATATCCTTACGTGTGCTATGCGTTTTGTTTTTGCTGATCGCATCTTTTTCTTGTAAAAAAAAAGCCAGTAAGCCAGCGTTGGCTACGGCTAAATTAGTTTCATACACACTTAAGAAGGAAAATAACCCAACCGTTTTATCAAACGATATTATTGCAGAAATAAAAGGCAACGACATTCTTGTTACATTGTCAGAAGGAATGAACTTGTCTAAAATGGTGGCATCGTTTAGCTATGAAGGAACAAGTATTACCATTAATGGCGTTGCGCAAAAAACAGACTTTACATCTAATAATTTTGCAAATGTTATTGTTTATGAAATTGCCGGAGAAGATGGGGCAGCAGTTAAATACACCTTAAAAATAAACGCTATTACCGATGATGAGCTAGTTTTCGAATCGTTTATATTAGAAAAGGCAAAAAACAGCGATTTACAGCAGGATGTAGGCTTTCAGTTTAAGGGAGATTCTGTTCTGGCAACAACAACGACATTAGACAACAAGCAACTGAAACCAACTTTTGTTACCAAAGCAAAAGAAGTTTTAATAAATAACGTAAAGCTTATTAGCGGGCAAACTACTGTTGATTTTTCAGCAAACAATGTGGTGTCATTAATATCTAGCAAAGGATATCGAAAAGATGTAAATATAAAAGTAAAATGGGTATCGGCTACGCCACATATCTACATTGTAACAGACGGCAATAGCCCTATTGTTTCAAAAGATAACTATCTAAAAGCAACCGTAAATATAGATGGCAAAGGAATTTATGCCGATGTAAATACTACTACAAGTATTAAGGGCAGAGGAAACTCAACATGGCTTTATGCAAAAAAACCGTATCGGTTAAAACTAGATAGCAAAACTTCTATTTTTGGTTTGCCTAAGGCTAAAAATTGGGTGCTTCTGGCAAATTATTTAGATGGCACGTTAATGTTAAATGCAGTAGCATTAAAAGCCGGACAATTGCTAAATATTCCATATACCAATCATTTTGTGCCGGTAGATGTGACCATTAATAACACCTATATGGGGAGCTATTTGTTTACAGAGCAGGTAGAAGTAGATGAAAATAGGGTTAATATTGCTGATGGAGGTACTTTATTGGAGTTGGACTCATATTACGATGAAACGTATAAGTTCAAATCTACAAATTATCAATTACCTGTAAATATTAAATATCCAGAATTAACGGCGCAAAGCGAAGTTGCGGCTCACCAAATGGCCTTTCAAACCTTAGAGAATTTAGTTTTTGCAACTAGCTTTCCTAATAATAACTACCTCGATTATATGGACAAAGATATTTTGGTGAATTTTTTAATTGTGGCCAATTTAACAGATAATGAAGAGTTAAGCCATCCTAAGAGCACCTATTTATATAAGCCCAAAAATGGCAAGTATTGTATGGGGCCGTTGTGGGATTTCGATTGGGCTTATGGCTACGAGGGAAGCGGTGTACATTTCTCGTCGGCAACAAGACCGTTGTTTAGCAGTAGCGTGTCTACCAGGCCTGGCTATAAGTTTTTTATGAGGCTGCTAAGCGACCCAACGATTAAAGCTTTGTACAAACAAAAATGGCAAGCATTTAAAACCAATCAGTTGCCAGTGCTATTAACCTTTGTTGATAATTATGCGAAGCAGATCAAATTGTCTAAAGATGCGGATTATGTGCTTTGGAAAAAGGGCGATGTCAATTTTACCAATGATGTGGCCAAGCTTAAGCAATACCTAACAAACAGGGCTAACTATATAGATACTTATGTGGCTTCTTTCTAGTTGCGAGGCTGATAAAATTATTATGTTTGCATAGTATTATTTAAAAATACTATATTTGGCATTAACCAATATACCTTAAATACTATGCATTTTGAACTGAGCGAAGAGCAGCAAATGATTAGGCAAGCTGCTAGGGATTTTGCCCAAAATGAACTGAAACCAGGAGTAATAGAAAGAGACGAACATCAGAAATTTCCTGCCGAGCAAGTAAAAACAATGGGCGAGCTGGGCTTCTTGGGAATGATGGTTGACCCAAAATACAACGGGGGCGGAATGGATACCATTTCTTATGTGCTGGTAATGGAAGAGCTTTCTAAAATAGATGCGTCTGCGTCGGTAGTGGTATCGGTAAACAACTCATTGGTTTGCTATGGTTTGGAAAAATACGGCTCTGAAGAGCAAAAGGAAAAATATCTTAAACCCTTAGCTTCTGGTGAAAAAATCGGCGCATTTTGCCTCTCTGAACCCGAAGCTGGTTCTGATGCAACTTCGCAGCAAACCACAGCAGAAGACAAAGGCGACTATTATCTACTAAATGGCACCAAAAACTGGATTACCAATGGTAGTACAGCAAGTACTTATTTAGTAATTGCACAAACTCATAAAGAATTAAAGCATAAAGGCATCAACGTATTTATTGTAGAAAAGGGAATGTCTGGCTTTACCGTTGGTCCTAAAGAAAATAAGCTTGGCATTAGAGGTTCAGATACGCACTCGCTGATGTTCAACGATGTGAGAGTGCCTAAGGAAAACCGCATTGGCGAAGATGGTTTTGGTTTTAAATTCGCCATGAAAACCTTAGAAGGTGGAAGAATTGGCATTGCAGCTCAGGCGTTAGGTATTGCTGCAGGCGCTTACGAATTGGCCTTGGCTTATGCACAAGAGCGTAAAGCTTTCGGTAAACCCATTGCAGATCATCAAGCCATTGCTTTTAAACTGGCAGACATGGCTACCCAAATAGAAGCAGCCAGATTGTTGGTTCATAGAGCGGCTTGGCTAAAAGATCAAGGTTTGCCTTATACTTTAGAGGGTTCTATGGCTAAACTCTATGCCAGTAAAGTAGCTATGGATGTTACTGTAGAAGCTGTTCAAATTCACGGTGGTTACGGTTTCGTAAAAGAATATCACGTAGAACGATTAATGCGTGACGCTAAGATTACCCAGATTTATGAGGGAACTTCTGAAATACAGAAAATGGTGATTAGTAGGAGTATTTTGGCTTAAATTTCTTTTGAACCACATAGACACATAGGTTTTTTACAGATTTTCTCAGTTATACTCCTATTGTGCCTATGTGGTTTCATTTTATAGAAGCTTAAGATTTCTCCATCCCAAAAGCAGCATCCAATATCATTTTAATAACGGTAACCACAATAGCTAAAATTGCTGCCGATAAAAATCCAGAGGTATTAAACCCCTTCATCCAGCTATCTACCAATAAAATCATCAATACAGAGATAATAAAAGAGACCAAGCCAAGCGTAAGAATGTTTAACGGAAAGGTGAAAAACCTCAATACCAAACCGATGGTAGCATTGGCAATAGCAACTAAAATGGCGGCAATAATAGCGCTTCCGTAACCATCTACAGAAACACCAGGGACTAAAAATGCGCCAATCATCATGGCCAAGCCCATTAATAGTACTTCAAAAATTAGTTTAATCATAGTAACTTAGTTAAATGTTTAGCAAGATAACATTATTCGCAGCTTGTTGTTTATTTTTTACTTCCTGTAGTTTTAACAAGGAAAAGGATTTAAGCATCGCCTTTTCCAACGATAGCAGTAAGATTGTTTTCGCAGGAATTGAAGAAGCCAATTTATTCCAGCTAAAGCAAGCGCTTACCAACAAAACTGTTAGTGCTAATTTAGTCAATATCGTTCAAATTGATGACGATTTTCCTGATAAGGATAAAGATATCGATGGAAAGCTGTCGGTAGTTGGAAACGATTTGCTTTTTATGCCAGACAGCGCTTTAGTTAAGGGCCGCAAATATCTAATCAGAACTGTGCTACAATCATCTTTTGGTAAAACGAGTGATATCCTAAAATCAGATTTGGGGCACAACATTAAGTGGAAAGAAAAAATATTGCAGCGATAGGCTATCTTTGTGCTGCAATCCCCAATAAATGTCAACAAAGCAATCGAGCACTTTTTCTGCCTATCAAAAACTGGTTATCTTTTTACTGGCCGTTACCCAATTTACCGTCATCTTAGATTTTATGGTGATGTCGCCATTGGGCGATATTTTAATGAAATCGCTGAGCTTAAGTCCAACAGATTTTGGTATAGCTGTGTCTGCTTATGCCTTTAGTGCTGGTCTGTCTGGATTGCTAACCGCAGGTTTTGCAGATAAATTCGACAGAAAAAAACTGCTACTTTTCTTCTATGTCGGTTTCATTTTAGGTACAGCTTTCTGTGGTTTGGCCCATACCTACGTTCAGTTGGTGGCTGCCAGAATTATCACCGGACTTTTCGGTGGGGTCATCAGTTCTATTTCTATGGCCATAGTTACCGATTTATTCAGTTTGCAACAACGTGGTAGAGTGATGGGGTTCGTACAAATGGCTTTTGGTGCCAGTCAGGTTTTGGGTGTGCCCATCGGACTTTATCTTGCCAACATTTGGGGCTGGGAAGCACCTTTTTGGTTAGTAGTGGGTATAGCTATCGTAATTGCAGTGCTCATTGCCCTTCAGTTAAAACCTGTAAAAGAACACCTGTTGATCCAAAGAAATAAATCTGCAATTGCGCATTTGTGGCATACGGTAATCCAGAAAAAACACAGAATTGGTTTTACATCAACTGCACTACTTTCTATTGGTGGCTTTATGATGATGCCTTTCGGCAGTGCGTTTGCTATCAATAATTTAGGGATTACCGAAAGTCAGTTACCAATGTTATTTATGGTTTCTGGCGTCAGTTCGCTACTTATCTTGCCAATGATAGGCAGACTTAGCGATAAAATAAGCAAGCTGAAAATATTTGCTGTGGCCTCTATCTGGATGATGGTGATGTGCGTCATTTATACCAATCTTTCAGTTACACCTTTCATTTGGGTGGTTGTGCTCAATGTACTAATGATGGCTGGTATTATGAGTAGGATGATCCCTTCGCAAGCGTTAACCAGTGCTATTCCAGAGCCAGAAGATCGTGGAGCTTTCATGAGCATCAACTCTTCGTTGCAGCAAATTGCTGGAGGTGTTGCTGCGGCAGTATCGGGCTTAATTGTAACGCAGGCGGGCAAAGGTCAGCCACTACAACATTACGATATAGTCGCTTACATCATCGTTGTCATTACCATCATCAGTATTTGGTTAATGAGCAGGGTAAGTAAAATTGTAAAAGCTAAGGGAACTAAATTGGCAAGCAGTGCGCCGGTTTTGGAGCATTAATTTTTGTTTGCAATAAACGTATTCTCTATCTTCACATCAACTATTTAAAACCATCTAAATAATCATGAAGAAATTATTTTTTGCACTTCTAGTAGCCTGCGCTATGAATGCCAGTGCACAAGAAGAAACTAAAACCAAAAAGCTAGAAGGAGGAAAATTCAGGATAGCGCTTAATGGCGGTTTCAGTAGGCTGTTGGCAAAAACCGCCGAAAGCGTTGGTGCTGAGAATAAAGACTATGTTTCGGCTTTAAAATCAGGTATCAACTATGGGGTAGATGGAGCATATTTCGTTTCTAATATCATAGGTGTAGGCTTAAAGTTTAACCAATTTCGTAGTTCGCATGAAGGACTTTTAACGGTTGGGCCAGGGGCAAATGCTAATATAAAAACAGATCAGGTTCACACATTTATTGGCCCTACTTTTGGAACAAAATTTGGAAGTGCAGACAATAAACACTTATTTGTTTTTACCTCTGCTCTAGGTTATATGGGTTTTTGGAGCCATAATGGTTTTGTAAAAACTACTGGCGATACTGTAGGCTCTGCTTTAGATTTGGGCTACGACTATAACATTACCAAACAATTCGCAATAGGCACCCAGATTTCTTTTGTAGGAGGAACTTTGAGCAATATTACCTATACAAGCGCAAATGGTTCGGTTAATGAAAAGCTTGATAAAAACAACAGAGAGAGTATGGCAAGAATGGATATATCTTTCGGCGCTAGATTTAGTTTCTAAAACATTCAAGCTAAGCCAAATCGATTTTTTAAATTAAAAATATTTTTTTACCTTTGCAGGGCAAAACAAGAAAAGAGGGGACGAGTGTCCCCTCTTTTTATTTAGCAATAATTTAATACGATGCAGGTAGAAAAGAGAGTTAGAGCGCTGGTAGAAGAAAAAATTGCGGACAGACCAGAACTGTTTTTGGTAGCCGTAAAAATGTTGCCCAACAATAAATTGATCATCCATGTAGATGGCGATCAGGGGATAAGCATACAAGATTGCGTGGCAATTAGCAGGCATGTTGGCTTCCATTTAGAAGAAGAAAACGCAATTGAAACTGCTTATAATTTAGAAGTTTCTTCTCCTGGCGTTGGCGAGCCTTTAGTGTTAAATAGGCAGTACGCAAAAAATACAGGTAGAACCTTGGCTGTAAAATTGGCAAATGGTGATACGAAAGAAGGCAAGCTTATCGAGGTGACGGATAACAACATCACCATCGAAGAAGCAATAAAGGAAAAAGGTAAAAAAGTGCAATTGGTAAATAGCCAAATTGCATTGAATGATATAACAGAAACAAAGGTTTTAATTTCATTTAAATAGAATGAACAATATTAATTTAATCGATTCTTTTCAAGAGTTTAAAGACTTTAAGAACATCGACCGCCCTACGGTAATTAGCGTGTTGGAAGAGGTGTTTCGTAGTATGTTGCGTAAAAAATACGGAACAGATGAAAACTGCGACGTGATTGTGAACCCAGATAATGGAGATTTGGAGATCTGGAGAACCAGAAAGGTAATGGAAGATGGTTTCTCTGAAGATGATGATCTAGAAATTGAATTGGCAGAAGTACATCAGTACGATGCTGATTTAGAAGTTGGCGATGACTATATCGAGCAAATTACCTTAGAAAGTTTTGGTCGCAGAGCGATATTAGCCGCTCGCCAAACATTGGTTTCGAAGGTTTTAGAACTAGAAAAAGACGAAATCTTCAAGAAATATAAAGATAGAGTTGGTGAGATTGTTACTGGAGAGGTTTACCAAGTTTGGAAAAAAGAAACTTTGGTATTAGACGACGAAGGAAACGAGTTGTTAATGCCTAAAACAGAACAAATTCCTGCAGATTATTTCAAAAAAGGCGATTCAGTTAAAGCGGTAATTTCTAAAGTAGACATGATCAATGCTACGCCGAAAATTATCATTTCTAGAGTAGCTCCAGAATTTTTACAACGTTTATTCGAATTGGAGGTGCCAGAAATTTTCGATGGTTTAATTACCATCAAGAAAATTGTTCGCGAACCAGGAGAGCGTGCTAAAGTTGCTGTAGAATCTTATGATGACAGAATTGACCCAGTAGGTGCTTGTGTGGGTATGAAAGGTTCTCGTATTCACGGTATCGTTAGAGAGTTAAAGAACGAAAATATAGATGTAATCAACTTTACGAACAATATTTCGTTATATATACAACGTGCTTTAAGTCCGGCAAAAATCACATCTATTAAATTAGATGATGAAACTAAGCGTGCTGCGGTTTACTTAAAGCCAGATCAAGTATCATTGGCAATTGGTCGTGGTGGCCACAACATTAAATTAGCTGGTAAGTTAACCGGTTATGAAATTGATGTATATCGCGAAGCTGATGAAGAAGATGAGGATGTGGATTTGGAAGAATTCTCAGACGAAATTGAAAGCTGGATTATTGACGAGTTGAAGGCTATTGGATTAGATACAGCGAAAAGTGTATTAGCTCTTTCTTTAGATGAATTGGTAAAACGTACCGATTTGGAAGAAGAAACGATTAAAGAGGTAGTCGCTATTTTACAGTCTGAATTTGAATAAGAGCTAGATACTTGAATTAATAAGAATAAACGTTACTTTTGTATAATTAGAAAAAATAGAGGATAATCAATGTCAGACGACAAAACCATAATGTTATTAAAAGCAGCAAAGGAGCTTAACATAGGACTCGCTACCGCGGTAGAATTCCTTGGTAAGAAGGGCTATGCTGTGGATAATAAGCCTAATACCAAGCTTTCGGGCGAGCAATACAATGTCTTGTTGAGAGAGTTTCAAGGAGATAAAATTGTTAAAGAAGAGGCTAACCAAATAGTTATTGGCAAAATTCGTCGCGATGAACCTGAAGTAACAATAGAAAAAACTCCTGAACCTGCGAAGAAAAATCAGGATTTTGAAAGTGAGGGTGTTCTAATTAAGAACCTTAATCAATTTACACCTGCAGAAAAGCCTGTAGTTGAAAAACCAGTGGCAGAAAAGCCTGCAGAGCCAGTTAAGGAAGCTCCAAAGGTGGAAGAAACTAAGCCTGTTGAAACAACGGAAGACTCTTCTCGCCCTGGAGTTAAAGTGGTAGGCAAAATCAATCTTAGTGATTTAAATCCTAAGACACGCCCTGCGGCTAAAAAAGAAGAAGCTCCAGCACCTGCTCCTGTTGTGAAAGAGGAGAAACCGGTTGCAGAAGCGCCTAAAGTGGTAGAACAACCTGTTGCTAAGCCTGTAGAGCCTGTAAAAGCAGAAGAAAAAGTTGAAAGCAAGCCTGTAGAGGCAGCTAAACCTGTGGAAACGCCTGCTGCAAAACCTGTAGAGGCACCAAAAGACGAAGTAATCAAAGCTCGTTCGGTGAAATTATCTGGTCCAAATATTATTGGTAAAATTGAATTGCCAACTACACCAGATAGAAGAAACCAGCCTGTGGCATCGTCTTCTAGCGACGCTGATGCTAGACGTAAGCGTAAACGTAAGAAAACACCGGGCGCTCCTGGTGCTGGCGGACAACAACAAGGTCAGCCTGGAACTGGTGCGCAAGGCGGTGGTAACCAACAAGGAGGCGGTCAAAGAACGCCTTATCAAGGTAACCGTCCTGGCGGTGGTCAAGGTGGTGGCTATCAAGGTAACAGAAATAATAACCGTCCAGGCTATCAAGGAAATAGAAATGCTGCTGGTGGTAATACTCCAAAAGAGGAACCAACAGAAAAGGAAATCCAAGATCAAATCAAGGCAACACTTGCTCGTTTAAGTGGTGCTGGTAAATCTGGTAAATTTGCACAGAGAGCTAAACTTCGTCGTCAAAAACGTGATGATGTGGCACTTTCTGCAGAAGAAGCAGCATTAGAGGAAGAATTGCAATCGAAAGTGTTGAAAGTAACAGAGTTTGTTACTGCCAACGAATTAGCGAACATGATAGACGTACCGGTAACCAAAATTATTGGTACCTGTATGAGCTTAGGTATGTTCGTGTCAATTAACCAACGTTTAGATGCAGAAACCTTAACCATTGTTGCTGATGAGTTTGGTTACGAAATCCAATTCGTAAAACCAGATGAAGAGGAAGATATCAATATCGAAGAGGAAGATTCGGAAGAGAATTTACTGCCAAGAGTTCCTGTGGTTACCATTATGGGTCACGTGGATCATGGTAAAACTTCGTTATTAGATTATATCCGTAAAGCAAATGTGGTAGCTGGAGAAGCCGGCGGTATTACGCAGCACATTGGTGCATATAAAGTTACTACCAGCGCTGGCAAAGAAATCACTTTCTTAGATACTCCGGGTCACGAGGCCTTTACAGCGATGCGTGCTCGTGGTGCTAAAGTTGCAGATATTGCAATTATTGTAGTAGCTGCGGACGATGCGGTGATGCCACAAACTAAAGAAGCAATTAACCACGCACAAGCGGCAGGTGTTCCTTTGGTATTTGCATTTACTAAGATCGATAAGCCAGGTGCAAACTCAGATAGAATTCGTGAACAGTTATCTGTAATGAATATCTTGGTTGAGGATTGGGGTGGTAAATATCAATCACAAGAAATCTCAGGTAAGAGCGGTTTAAACGTAGACTTACTATTAGATAAAGTATTATTAGAAGCTGAGTTATTAGAGTTAAAAGCTAATCCTAATAAACGTGCCACAGGTACTGTTATTGAGGCTACTTTGGATAAAGGACGTGGTATTGTAACTACGGTTTTAGTACAAGGTGGTACTTTAAGAGTTGGAGATCCAATTTTAGCAGGTAGCTACAGTGGTAGAGTAAAAGCATTGTTTAACGAACGTGGAGCTAAGGTAAACGAAGCAGGTCCATCTGTACCGGTACAGGTATTGGGTATGCAAGGTGCACCAACTGCAGGAGATAGATTTAATGCGTTAGAAAGTGAAACTGAAGCAAGAGATATCGCGAATAAGCGTTTGCAATTAATGCGTGAGCAAGGATTGCGTACCCAGAAACACATCACTTTGGCAGAGATTGGTCGTCGTTTGGCGATTGGTAACTTTAAAGAGTTGAACTTGATCATCAAAGGTGACGTGGATGGTTCTATTGAGGCATTAGCAGATTCATTGTTGAAACTTTCTACGCCAGAGATACAAATCAATGTGATCAGCAAAGCAGTAGGTCAAATTTCTGAAAGTGACGTATTGTTAGCTTCGGCATCAGATGCGATCATTATCGGTTTCCAAGTACGTCCATCAACAGGTGCACGTAAGTTAGCTGAGGCAGAGCAAATCGATATTCGTTTGTACTCTATTATCTACGATGCAATCAATGAGATTAAGGCGGCTATGGAAGGCATGTTGGCACCAGAATTCGAAGAGAAGATTGTGGCTAACGTAGAAATCCGTGAGACTTTCAAAATCACTAAAGTTGGTACAATTGCTGGATGTATGGTATTAGATGGTAAGATTACCAGAAATAGCAAAATCCGTATCGTACGTGATGGTGTTGTAATTTACACAGGTGAATTGGCTTCATTGAAACGTTATAAAGATGATGTTAAAGAAGTTTCTAAAGGTTACGAGTGTGGATTGAATATCCAAAACTTTAATAACATTGAAGTTGGAGATATCGTAGAAGCTTACGAACAAGTAGAGGTAAAACGTAAGTTATAGGCTTGCTTGCGTTTAATTGATATAAAAAAGGAGCGGGCAGTCGCTCCTTTTATTTTTTAAACCAAAAACAACCGCATCCGTACGCCTGTTTTTCCAATAAGCCTTCGCTTGGGTCTGCTATTAGGCCGCCATCTTTTTCATCCTCGGGAATAAGAGTAAACTCTTGGAGGGTTAGGTCGGCAAACAAAGACAATACACTTTCTTTCGTATATATTCTATGAGCATTAAACATTATCTTGCTTTGATTTCCCAAGGGAACAACGAATAATAAATTTCCTCCTTCGACTAACACTCGTTTCAGTTCAGCTATAGCTTTTAAATCGCCATCATAATCCAGAGGCTCATTGTACCTTCCTAGGCCAACATGCTCAACCGTGTGCATACATGAGATAGATGCCACGCTTCTATCCGGAAAAGGAAGATTTAATAAATCCCCTGGCAAAGATTTTAAGTTAGGCAGTGAAAGATTCGCGGGCCTATAATCATAAAATTCAACTGGAATAAATGCCGATAAAATAGAACAAAAATGTAACGTAGAAGAGATGTCAATATGTTTGTCCGGATTGTAAGACTTAACTATCCTAGTGGCCCAAGCCGGGTGGTAAATATAATGTCTATCGAAACCAGTATTAGATGTTGCATCATCTAAACATGGGTACAAATCAACTTCATTTAGATCAAACCTTTTTAGGGTTGATTTCTCTTGCTCCTTTAAAATCTTAAATTGTTTTATAAAAAGTTTTGATGCTGATTTCGAGTGTTTAAAAAAGTTTTTTATTTTTTTAAGCATAATTAAAAATGTGTTTTACCGATTTTTTAAATACTTTTCTAAATTGTTTAGCTGTAAAAGAGTTTAAATTGAAAACTTCGGACGCCATAAAAACTTTTAGGGCGTTTACTTTAATATTTTGATCCATGACGATGGAATACCATAAGCGATGTAAGATATCTTTAAATTCTTGGATGTGGTATTTTTTGATTTTATCATTGGCTGATTTAATTTCGGCTAGCAACCGATTATAATATTCCAGATTGGCTTGAGATAATTGATTAGAAAAAATCTCGTAATATAGATTTGTTTTTGTCTCTATTTCTGTAAGTCCAATAGACGACAGTATATATTCGATCACTCTTTTTTGGTAGACAACCAGATTGTCAGCGTAAATCGTAGTGGTATTAGTTCCATGAATACGATAATCAACCAGAATGCTGTCTAAATTAGTTACCACTCCCATTTCCGACATTCTTACAAAACAGTCGTAATCTTCGGCTATAGGGAAATCTCTATAACCCCCAATCGACATAAAGGTATCCCGTCTAAACATGGTGGATGAATTTATAAACGGATTTCTAAGTAACAAGTACGGGCCTAGGTCTACCCCGCTAATCACTTCAATGAGTTTTCCTTCAAAATTGCCATTTTCATCGATTTGCCGCCCATGACCGCCACATAAAACAACATCAGGATTTGCTGACAGATAATCGTGTTGCAACTTAATTCTATCGATGTGAGCAATATCGTCACTATCTAATATGGCAATATATTTGCCTTCAGCAAGTGTTTTTAATCTATTTCGGGTAAATACTAGCCCCATGTTTTTTTCATTCTCATAATAACGAATTCTGTTATCAGAAAATTTCTGTACTACTTTGCTAGTTTGATCCGTGGATCCATCATTAACAATAATGATTTCAAAATCAGTAAAGGTTTGCCTAAGAATACTAATGATCGCTTCGGCCAAATATCTCTCGGCATTATAAGCTGCTATAAATACTGATACTTCTGGCATTTTTATAGTTTTATCCAATCATTTAATGATAAGGTAAGCTCAGAATTCTTTATCCATTGAGACGGGCTTATTACAATTTTAGTAGGGTTGCTGTTAAGCCATGCGCCCCACCAACTAAAGGAGCTATTTGCGATAATATTGTGTTTGCAATTACTCATCAGGTACATGTCATTATAACTATCCATCCCAGTATTCCAATCAACAAATATCATGTTTTCTTCATCAGAAAGATGATTTTTACACCAAGTTATATCATCAGAAAAAATATAAAATTTTGGAGCAGTTACTTTGTTTTTTATGTAGGTTATAGCTAAATTATAGTATTCGGAGGTGCATATTTCGCCTAAATTTTGGTCCTTTAGATAGTCGCCCCTTCTCACGTGCAAACTTACACTAACACTGTCCATTATGTCTTTCAATACACTTTCGTTTCTCTTGTCTTCGGGCTTAGGAAAATTAAAGTCATGTAAGAGATTTACTCTGATATTATTAAAATAGCTTTCGTTTTGCCAATAGCCCCACAAGTAATTATTTCCTTTAGAATAGACATTGGGATCATAAGAAAATTCTATTTTTTCCTCCTGATAACTTTTTCTCAAACCGAGCACTCTTCTCGCTTTCCTATAAATCCATTTTTCTTGTTGTGGTTTTAACAGCTCTAAAAATAGATTTGGCGCATGCTTAAGCCGTATTCCAAAAATTCTTGAAAGTTCATACCCGTTATGTTTGTCATAATTGCCAAAATGAGACAGGTCTGCATATACCTTTATATTTTGATATTCTAAACTCTTGTAGAAAGCATACTGGAACATCTGATTTCCTAGACCGCCTAAAAACCGCACAATTTTCATACTGTTTACAAATAAACACATAAATTTACGAACTTAAATATTTGATAGAACTTTAGATCAAAATGTTGATTACTATAATCATACCTAGTTTTAATTACGGAAAGTTTATTGCGCATACGCTAGGAAATGTAACGTTGCAGACCTACAGCAATATAGAGGTATTGGTTGTGGATGATGGGTCGGTGGACAATACCAAAGAGATCGTATTGAATTTGGCCGAGAAGGACAAACGCATAAAATATATTTACCAAAACAATAAAGGGCTTTCTGCCGCAAGAAATACAGGATTAAGACACTCTAAGGGGCAATTCATACAGTTCCTAGATGCAGATGATCTTTTGTCTGAGAGAAAGCTGGAAATTCAACTACAGCATTTTTTGAGAGACCATACTTTAGACATTTCGTATACAAATGCAGTTTATTTCTCGAATGAAGACCCAAAAACATTTTACAAAACATTAGAACTTACAAATAGAGATTGGATGCCTAAACTAGTAGGGGATAAATTTTCAACTTGGAAGGCTCTAATTGACTATAATATTATGCCAGTTAACGCAGCGCTTGTAAAGAGAAGCATTATAGATAAAACGGGATTCTTTAATGAAGAGTTAAGGAGCCTTGAAGATTGGGAATATTGGTTGAGGTGCTCTGTTGTTGGCAAAGTTACTTTTGTAGATAATGTAGAGGCTTTTGCTATGATTAGAGTGCACGATAACAGTATGAGCCAGAACAAAGCTCGTATGCTAAGCCTAGAGATAGACTTGCGAGGATATATACAAGATTTAATTAATAGCTTACCATTAAATCGTAAAGATTCAAAGAAATTACTAGCTCAAAATGCAAAAAAAATTAAAAACTTATTAGCGAGGGAAATTAGTAACCTCGGTTTGTTTGATTTTGCCTCGTTTGGGGGGCTAGTTAAAAAAATAGGCTTCAAAAACTTTTTGCGAGGATATTTTAAAGCTATCAATGAGTATAGAAAGAAATCATCGCTTAAAAATGTTACTTTACTTTAAATTTTAAGGCGTAAAAGAATCTCGCCAAAAGACTTCTAGGCTTTTGGTCAGGTAAATAGCTGTTATATCTTGAAATAATTATCCAAACGAAATACAAACTAAAGCGTCTCTGATAAGCGGTAGCAATTTTTCGGATTAAATCTCGATCTTTTGATGTAAGATTTTTATAAGATTTAAACGATATCAGTTGAGTTGTTAGGTCGCTACAAATTGCTTTTTTTAGCTTTTTTTTATCCATGCTGCTAATACTCCCAATCACCGATTTATGATGTACGCGATATAAAGTAAGACACCGATTAACGTAAGTGATCTTGTCGTGATAATGCGCTATGAAGCCCATCCACCAATCGTAGTAACCGACTGCTGGAATTGGTGAAAAATATTTTACAAAGTTTTTTGAGAATAGCGTTGTGTGTCCCGTTACATAATTATTTAGTATGATACTTTTGAAAGTTCTTTCGCTAATATTGAAATCAATATTTAATAGCGTTTTTCCTAACGGCTGGTCATTTTTATCTATTAAATCTGAATTCGAAAAAGCTAACCAATTATTACCAATATTATCACTTAGCACCGACAGTTTTTCTGGAATCCAAATATCATCTTGATCACTAATTGCAATAAAATCGCCGGTACATAAACTTATAGCTTTTTCAAAATTTTTATTAAAGCCCAAATTAAACTCATTTCTAAAAACTTTTAGTTGTTTATTCTGCTCTTGTAATTTTATCAAATACTCGTAGGTTCCATCATTGGAGCGGTCGTCAACAACAACGATTTCGATGTTTTTATAAGTCTGTGCAAAAATCGAAAGAAGTTGTTTCTCTAAATATTCACCAGCGTTATAAGTACAAAGCGCTACTGAAATTAATGGCTTTTTCGGCGTGTTAGGAAAGCTGTCTTCTATACTTTTCACTTTTGATTTAATGCTTAGCTAAAGTTATCTCTAAAAATAGGATTAATTCTTCGTTGAAATCCTTAAGAACAAGTATGAGGTGATTTTTTTGAGTCATTTTAAACAATAGGAAATATACTGTCTTAGAGTCTTACGGTAGACTAATTAAGCAAATAAGCTATGTTTACTGAAGCACATTTCTACTACTACATCATATTAGTATAAATATTTTTATTCACTAAAAGTTTGCATTTCAATTAAGCGATGGTATAGCCCCTTTTTTGCTAAAAGCTCACTATGGCTGCCCTCTTCTACTACTTCTCCCTTGTCGATTACAACAATAGTGTCTGCATGTTGAATAGTACTTAACCTATGCGCAATTACAATAGAAGTTCTGTTTTGCATTAAATTATTGAGCGCATGCTGAACTAACTTTTCTGATTCTGTATCTAAAGCCGAAGTAGCTTCGTCTAATAACATAATTGGCGGATTAGCAAGTACAGCCCTTGCAATACAAACACGCTGTCTTTGTCCGCCAGATAACTTGTTACCCCTGTCGCCTACGAAAGTTTGATAACCGTCTTCAGCGTTAACAATGAACTCATGGGCGTTAGCTATTTTAGCGGCATTAATTACTTCTTCTTCCGTGGCATCGGGCTTGCCATAGGCGATATTGTTAAAGATGGTGTCGTTAAACAAAAACGATTCTTGGTTTACGATGCCCATCTGGCTTCGAAGACTTTCAACGGTTAAATCTCTATAGTCGTGCCCATCAATTTTAATAGTGCCATTTTGGGGGTCGTGAAAACGAGGAAGTAAATCCATCAGTGTGCTTTTCCCTCCTCCCGAAGGCCCAACAAGTGCTACTGTTGTGCCTTTTTTAATCTCTATGTTGATGCTCTTAAGTACTTCCTTTTCCGCGTAAGAGAAGCTAACGTTTTGTAAGGCGATACTTTGACTAAAATTTCCCAAAGGTTGTGCTTCGGTTTTGTTTGCAAATTCAGGTTTGGTGTCTATCAAGTCCAGCACTCTTTCTCCAGCGGCGATACCAGAATGGATTCCACTAAAAGAGTTTCCTATTGCTTTTGCTGGGCGCATTACTTGAGAGAAAATGCCGATATAGGTAATGAAATCAGCCGCAGCCAAAGCGTTCTCATCATTAGTTAAAATCAATGTACCTCCATACCATACAATAAATGCAACCATTAAAACGCCTAGAAATTCTGAAACAGGCGAAGCCAATTGTTGGCGGCGCACCATTTTTCGGTTTAGATTGGAATAAAAAACATTCTCTTCATTGAACTTTTCTTTGGTCCTTTCAGTGGCATTAAAGGCCTTGATAATCTTAATTCCGCCAAGAGCTTCATCCAAAAATCCAATCATTTTTGCAAAAGATTCATGAGCTTCTTTGGCTTGTCTTTTTAATCGCTTTACAATTTTACTAATGATAAAACCGGCAATAGGAATTACAATTAATGAAAGCAAAGTTAGTTTAACGGATATATTAAGCAGAACTACGATATAAAAAATGAGTTGTAGTGGTTCCTTAAAAACAACCTGAAGCGTATTGGTTACTGTGAACTGCACTACTTGAACATCAGAAGCTACTTTAGAAATAATATCGCCCTTGCGTTCATTGTTAAAGTACCCTACGTGCAAATTCATCACGTTGTTAAATACTGTTCTACGGAAATTTAAGAGTGTGTGTACCCTAAGGTCTTCCATTATTCTTTGAGACAGATACCTGAATACATTAGAAAGTAAAACAGAAGAAACAATAACAATACAAACATAAACTAGTGTTCTTTCTGCGCCAACAGCATCGATAGAATCGTTAACAAACTCCCTGAATGTTCCCAAAATATCAAAACTAGAAGAATTTTCTTGATCAATATTACTGCTGATAGCGGATTGCTTTGTCTTCAATAATGTCTCAAACAGAGGAGATAAGAGTGCTAGATTTAAAGTGCCAAAAAAAACAGACAATAGCGTAGCAATGACATAAGGTATCGCAAATTTTTCAATTGGTTTGGCGAATGATAATAATCTAAAATATATTTTCATTTAAAATGCATAAGAAAACAAAGTTACAGTTTTTAAAAAATCTTCTGTCATTATAATATATTAAGGTATTCTATTACATATAACTGATTAATTGTGTTTATTTGCCAATATGATTTCTAGAAAGATTGATATCGAGAAATTAAGGAAAGAAATTAAAGCAGGTAATTTTCTATCGGTAGCTAGGGCATTAACCTTGGTAGAAAACAATATCCAACCTGCCGAAGACTTGTTAAAAAGTCTTGATATAAACAGTGAAATTCCTGTAATAGGGATTACTGGTCCTCCAGGCGCCGGAAAGAGCACCTTAGTAAATGCCATAATAGCAGAGTTCTCTAAGAAAAATAAAAAGGTTGCTGTATTGGCAGTAGATCCTACTTCTCCGTTCAATTTTGGTTCGCTATTGGGCGATAGAATCCGTATGACTAAACACTTCAACAATGAACATGTGTTCATCCGTTCAGTTGCTACAAGAGGTTCTCTAGGAGGGATGTCAGCAAAAACTATAGAAATGACAGATGTGCTCAGATCAGCTAATTTCGATCTTATCATTATTGAAACAGTTGGTGTAGGGCAGTCTGAAATTGAAGTTGCAGGTTTAGCCGATCAAACAATTTTGGTTTTGGTCCCCGAAGCCGGAGATGAAATACAACATATCAAATCGGGCCTGATGGAAGTTGCACAAGCTTTTGTGGTCAACAAGGCAGATAGAGAAGGTGCTGATGTTTTTGCAAATAGGTTGAAAAAGATGGTGGATGAACAACACCAGGAAACACCCGTATTTAAAACGGTAGCTGATAAACAGTTGGGAGTTGATGTGCTTTGCGAATGGATTGAAAATATAGAAACTAATAAGAGTAGAATGGCTAAAGATTATCTCTTTGCAGAGCATGCCTATAGGCTAATCCAAACCAGGAGAATGTTTGGTGTCGATAAAGGAGAATTGTTAAAGGAAATTAGTAGGAGTAGGTTGGAAGACGGTTTTAACCTGTATGGTTTTATAGAAAAATGGATTTAATGTGTTGTTGCAAATGTATATATTTTAGGACTTATACTACATAGTGTGTTTTGTACAATACAGCACTTTAACCTATTTTGTATTAAATATTAATATCTCACTGTTGTGTTTCAAAGTGTTGATTTTCAGATTAAAACTATAGGTTTTAAGAATAAATACTAAAACTATGGTTGTTTGGAACGGAGTTTGTATAAAGGTTTTGAGATTATAAAAATTTGTTTAATTTTGTAAGACAAAAAATTATACAATAAAATATTTTGTTTAACCTTAAAAAGAAAATTATGAATTATTCTACTTTAAAAAAGGGCGTTGCAGCTTCTTTAGTAGCATTAGTAGGAGTTTCTTCTCTAGCTAGCGCTCAAGATGCACCTGCAACCAACTCTTCTGCCAAGGTATTTGGTGGTAGAGCACAGTACAGAACTTGGTCACTAGGTGTTAACGCAGGTGTATTGGCTCCTGTTGTTGTAACTGGCGGATCAAACGACTTCACTAACTGGGACGTTAACTTAGGTTACGGTATCTCGTTACGCAAGCAATTAGGTCACGCTTTCGGTTTAGAAGGTAACGTTTTCCGTGGAAAGCTTTCTGGCAACAATGAAAAAGCTCCAGGTGGTGCTAAAGCTGGTATCAGAGAATTTGAAACAGAGATTGCTTACTCAACAGACTTAAGAGGTGTTGTAAATGTAGCTACTGTAGATTTCTTACGTCGTGAGAACTCTGTTAACTTCTTCGTGACTGCTGGTTACGGTGTTGCTGCTTACAGAGCTGCCTTGAACGGTGCTGATCCTAAAAATTTAGCTGAAGTTTATGGTGATAATGGAGACAAAAAATATATCAAAGAAGCTTACGTTCCTGTAGGTGCTGGTATTAAGTTCAAAGTTTCTGATCGCGTATCTTTCAACTTAGCTTATACAATGAACTTTGTTGATGGTGATAACTTAAACGGAGTTTACTCTACTACTGGTTCTAAAGATAAATTCTCTTATACTTCAGCTGGTTTAGAATTCTCATTAGGTTCTAAATCTAAACCAAACTTGGATTGGGTTAACCCATTAGCAATGATGTATGATGAATTGAAAGATCCTTCATTACGTCAAGAAGTTGAGGCTTTGAAAAACCGTGTTGCTAACGTTGAAAAATCAGTTGATGATTTGAAAAAAGATAGCGATGGTGACGGTGTAGCTGATATGTTTGACAAAGAACCTAATTCAGCTCCAGGTGCTGTAGTTGATGGTTCAGGTCGTACAATCAAATTCCCTGAGCAAGCTGCAGTAACTGCTCCTAATTCAGGTGTTACTGGTTTCGAAACTATCGGTTTTGAATTCAATAGCTCAGTATTAAAAACAGAATCTTATCCAACTTTAGATAAATTATCTTCAGTATTGCGTGAAAACGGTGGTAAAGTAACAGTTGCAGGTCATGCATCTAGTGAAGGTACTGCTGCATACAACATGAAGTTATCTAAAGACAGAGCTAACTCTGTTAAAACTTACTTAGTAAACTCTGGCGTTA
>NZ_JAVHXT010000006.1:216377-263910 GCF_031119335.1 Pedobacter sp. | reverse complement strand
AGCCAATGTAAATCTTGTCGAACTGTTTAGAATATAAAATGTAAACGGTAAACATACTGTTCTGCAAAAAAAAAAAAGCCCACATTTCTGTGAGCTTTTGCCTTAGTAGCGGGGAGCAGGATCGAACTGCCGTCCGCCAGCTGGCGGATATGAATTCCTGCGCTCTAACCATCTGATGGCATGAGAATATTCTTATTGCATCAATAGTTGCTTTCTGATGAACTCTCTACCTTTGGCAGACTTTAGCTGCTTTTCTCTTCTGAGTGCTTCTGATCTACTTTCGAAAACTTCTGTATGGAGAATTTCCCAAGGTCTGAATTTTATCGTGTAACCTTTCGTTGCCAATGCATTGTGCGACAACAGCCTTTGTTCTAGATTGCTGGTGTAGCCAATGTAAATCTTGTCGAACTGTTTAGAATATAAAATGTAAACGGTAAACATGCTGTTCTGCAAAAAAAAAAGCCCACATTTCTGTGAGCTTTTACCTAGTAGCGGGGAGCAGGATCGAACTGCCGACCTCAGGGTTATGAATCCTGCGCTCTAACCATCTGAGCTACCCCGCCGAAAAATTTCGAGCTGCAAATATAGGATTTAATACCATAAACAAGAAAATTATTTGAAAAGGTTTTTTTGTCGAAATGATAAGCCTCCCATAGCTTGTTTTCTAATTATTTAGCTAATAATAAAAGGCTCAAATCTAATAGATGTAGCAAAAAAAATACTTATTTCCTAAAACTTTGCTTTTATAAAAGAAAATACTTTTCTTTAGAAAAATATAAATCAGAAGTTAGGATGTCAGAAAAGAAGAAATTTACATTAGAATACGCAATAAGGTCATCTCCACGTATACTATATAGCTTTATAAGCGAGCCAAATGGTTTGGCGCAGTGGTTTGCTGATGATGTAATTTTTAGAGACCAAACCTATACTTTTACTTGGGATGGAGAGGTGCAAAAAGCGAAACTCATTAGCGCAAAAGAAAATAAGCTCGTGAAGTTTAAATGGGTCGATGATGAACCTTATTGCTATACAGAAATGGAAATTGTTCAAGATGAACTTACCAATGATGTAGCTTTGGCCATCACAGATTTTGCTACAGAAGATACTATCCAAGAGAGAAAGCAAATTTGGGATAACCAAATTACTTATCTTCTTAGCGTACTAGGAGCCTAAGTTTAATCGTTTTTGCTGTAATAGGTAGCTAACACTTTTAACTTTTCATTGGCTTTGCCTATCTTTGCATAGTTGAAAAAGATCCATTTATTGCTGATAAAGGCTTTTCTTAGGCCTTTTGCCGTCACATTTTTTATTGTGATGTTTATTCTATTGATGTTCTTTTTGTTTAAGTACGTCGATGATTTGATAGGCAAAGGCTTTGAGTGGTATGTAATTGCCGAGCTAATGATGTACGCATCGGCATCTAACGTGGCCATGGCACTGCCCTTGGCTATTCTGCTATCCTCTATCATGACCTTTGGTAACTTGGGTGAAAATTACGAGCTGGTTGCCATTAAATCTGCCGGAGTTTCACTGCGTAAAGCCATGCAGCCACTTCTAGTGCTCATTGTAGGCTTGGCGGTAGCTTCGTTCTTCTTTTCAGATTATATGCTGCCCAAGGCCAACCTTAAATACGGTTCGCTACTTTGGGATGTACGAAATAAAAAACTATCCTTCCTTATTAAGCCAGGCGTGTTTAACAACAGTATTCCAGGCTATTCTATGCGTGTAGAGCGTAAAGGCGAAGGTGCTATAGATTCGCTTTACGGCATCATGATTTACGACCATAATGGCGGAAACGGCATCCCGCAGATTATTATGGCTCAGAAGGGTAAAATGTCTAAAACGTCTGATGGTAACTACATGGTACTTAACTTGGTGAATGGCGTACGTTACCAAGAAGCGGCATCTAACAGTGGTGGTTATAACCCACGGCAGTCGTTAACGCGTATGCGCTTTAAACAAACTGAGGTGAAATTCGACTTCAGTAGTTTTAAGGACATGACCCGTACACAGGAAGAGAATTTCAAGAACAATGCACCTATGCTCAACAGAAAAGAGCTATTGCATAGGCGAGATTCCTTAACCAAAGATCTGGACAGCGTGGGTAAAGCATTGCAAACCAATGCCCAATATTACTTCAAGCAAAACAGTTATGTAAAGGGCTATACTAAAGTTAAAACGCCACCTGCAACTATTAAGGGTAGTGTGCTTATGGTACTGCCAAAAGACCAGCGGATACAAGCCCTGCAAGGTGCATACGACCAAGTTGATGCCTTAAAACAGACCATAAAAGGTCAATTGTCAGAATACGAATTTAGAAGTAAGGAAATTTTACGGGCAAAAATAGAATATCAACGTAAATATACTTTGGCGGTGTCTTGTTTGTTGCTATTCTTCATCGGCGCACCACTAGGGGCTATTATCCGCAAAGGTGGTTTAGGTTTGCCGGTGGTAATTGCTGTAATTTTCTTCCTTTTCTATCATATTATCTCTACAGTGTCTGAAAAATCTGCTAAAGAAGGCTCTTTAGATCCTATTGTTGGTATGTGGATGGCTATTTTCATACTCACGCCGGTCGGAATTTTCTTAACTTACAAGGCTACGGTAGATTCTGCGCTTTTCGATATCGATTACTACAAACAAACGGTGGTTGGGCTGTTCAAAAAACTTGGCAAGAAGAAAGCTGTAGAACCTAGTTAGGTGAAGAAACCATAACGGTAATTTCTATTAGTGAATAAGAAAATGTGTGGTCGTGCTCATGGCGACCGTTGTCCCGCTATCCGCTTTACTTGGGGCAACACGTAGGTTTGCCCCTATGTGCTCGCTTCTATCGGGTTTAATTCACAAAAACCTGTGCAAAGCACCTGTAAACCATGCTCGTTTAGCCTTTGCGTTCTTTGCGAAACTCTTATTTTCTTAGCATTAATTAACCGCAAAGTTTTCGGAGGTTTGGCAAGTACGTAAAGTTGTTGTACAATTTTGCCACCTAAACCCGATGGAAATGAAAAGCCCGCAAGCGAGGAACGAGTGCGGACTTGTAATGTACAGCGGGGCTGCGCTGAGATAGCAGTACGAAAATTGCTTTTCTAATTATAGAATGCTCTTTCAGATAAAATAAACCCTTTTGCAACTGTACACTAAACTTACGTTATAATTATAATTCAGTACAATTATTGCTGTTAAAGGTTGTACCTTTGTACTCAAATTAAAGTGAGGCGAAAACCTCATTCATTTTGTTATAAAGCCAAAATGGAAATTAAATTAAATACAATAGAAGAAGCGCTGGCCGATGTTAGGGCTGGCAAAATTATCATAGTAGTTGATGATGAGGATCGTGAAAACGAAGGCGATTTTTTAACTGCGGCTAGAAATGTAACGCCAGAGATCATCAATTTCATGTCTAAATATGGACGTGGTTTAATCTGTGCACCGCTTATTGAAGAAATGTGCGATAAGTTGGAGTTGAATTTAATGGTGCAGAACAACACCGTTTTACATCAAACGCCATTTACGGTATCTGTAGATTTGATTGGGCAGGGTTGTACCACAGGGATCTCGGCACATGATAGGGCTAAAACGGTGCAAGCGTTAATTAATCCGGCTACCAAACCAGAAGATTTAGGTAGACCTGGACATATTTTCCCGCTTAGGGCTAGAAAAGAAGGTGTTTTACGTAGAACTGGACATACGGAAGCTACCATAGATATTGCTCGTTTGGCTGGTTTTGAACCTGCTGGTGTGCTGGTAGAAATTATGAACGAAGATGGCACAATGGCTCGTTTGCCAGATTTGATGCTGATTGCCAAGCAACACGATTTAAAAATCATTTCTATTAAAGATTTGATCAGTTATCGTTTGGCTGCCGAGAGTTTAATTAAGGAGGAAGTTACGGTAAACTTGCCTACACAATGGGGAGATTTTAAGATGACTGCTTATACGCAACTTAGCAATGGCGCTACGCATTTAGCTATTTCTAAAGGCGAGTGGCAAGAAGGCGAGCCTGTTTTAACACGTATCCACAGTTCTTGTGTTACTGGAGATATTTTTGGTTCGTGCCGTTGCGACTGCGGCCCACAATTGCATAAGGCTATGGAAATGATTGACAAGGAGGGGAAAGGCCTAATTGTGTACATGAACCAAGAGGGTAGAGGTATTGGCTTGGTAAACAAGCTGCATGCTTACAACTTGCAAGATGCTGGTTTGGATACTGCCGAAGCGAACATTCAGTTAGGTTTTAAGGTAGACGAACGTGATTATGGTGTTGGTGCACAAATTTTAAGGGCGCAGGGTATTACCAAAATGAAATTGATGTCTAACAATCCGACAAAAAGAGCTGGCCTGATTGGCTACGGTTTAGAGATTGTAGAAAATATTGAAATTGAGATAGAAAGCAATAAGCATAACGAATCTTACTTAATTGCGAAGAGAGATAAAATGGGCCATCAGATTTTGAAGGGCTAAATACTTATTGAACTATAAGAAAGCGTCAGGAGTTAAATATTTCTGGCGCTTTTTTATTTAACGTGAGTTTTGGGTCTTAATCTAGTCTAACAGACCCTGAAATAAATTTACTGCGTAGCTTTCCGCTTCGCTACAGGTTAGGGTGACGGGATATGGGCGTTTCGTCATGCTGAATTTATTTTACTCCGTAGCTTTCCGTTTCACTACAGGTCAGCATCAGCTTTTAAGGCAGCTTTAAACAATACTCGAAATCAATAAATGTACAAACATCTGATAATCAGATGTAAACACCCGTAACTCACGTTATTTACGTTAAATTGGAAAGGAACATTTTGTTCGAGATGGCGAAAGAGGACTTGAGACCAATATTATTTCCGTTGATTTTTCTTGCTCTCGTTAATGATCGCTTCTTTGCTAATACGTTGCTTCTCTTTCTCTGCTTCTTTCTTTTTCTGCTCTCTACGGTACTTGCCCGATATTTTCTGCATCAGCTCAGCAAAAGTATCAAATTGTTGATTGTAGATTAATCCTAGCGAAGTGATATTTCTGAACGGATCTATACCCGGATTGGCAAATATACTTTGTATGGTAGGCGGTTTGTTAGCCACTTTACCTACCAAACTACCGTCTTTCTTAATCAATCCTAAAACCTCAACTTCGCGGCCAACCTGATTTCTAAAACCGATGGTGTTATCTATAGAACTTTTGCTCATATCGGTAATTCCGGCGTTTACAATTACCCTATCGTTAAAGAATTTGAACGAGGCACTGGCTTCGTTAAATGACCTGATGTTAATATCAACGAAGTTTAAATTTAAACTAGAAAGTACATTGTTAAGCTGGTTAAAGATTAAATCGGTTGCTGTACCTGTACCTACAGAACCTAACTGCTGACTTAAATTTTCTGAACCTGTGCCTGGGGCAAACCTGCGCTGAATAATTAAGCTCAGCGCTTGCGTATTCATGTTGTTGCCATCGTTAAAGTAAGATTGCAATTCCTCTTTAACCGCTGGTAAGGTTGGGAAGAAAATATCAAGTTTAATGTCTGGTTTCATCAAAAGTCCCGTTAATCCCATTTCTACCTCGGTTTGGGCAACTTGTGTAGCGTTACTACTTCCATCACGGTTTGCAGCTTGGTATAAATCGCCAAGTGCAGCACGTAGCATGTAAATTGCTTTAAGGTTAATTTGTGCATTAACTGGGTTTCCTGTCCATCTAATTGTTCCACCTTGCCTAATCTCAAAGCGCTTGTTGATTACTTCTCTCGCCGTAAAATCAAATACACCACTTTCAATAATGTAATCGCCCTTCATTTCGAAATCGCCAACTTTAGAAATATTTAGTTCTAGATCTGCATTTCCTGTACCACTTAGTTTACCTAAAACTGTAAATATATTCACCGTAGTATTAGGATCTACCGATAGCTTAAACCTCATGCTCAAACCTTCGAAACTACTTTGTTTCTTTACCACTTTCGTAGTGTCTTTGCTCACAAAGGTGATGAAGTCCTTATCGGTTACCGTTTCGGAACTGTTAAGCGGAAGGCTAAAAACCGTTCCTTTCTCTGTTTTCGCATCAATGTCAATAAACATATCGTTGGTAGGCCCTCTGAAAGAGAATTTACCGGTTCCGTAGGCTTTACCAAAATAAATCGCATTATCTTTTGAAGTAGTATTCAGTGCCATTAAGCCCTTAGCTTCTAGCTCTACCTGTATGTTTGGGTTGTTAATGTCCTTCAAATCTACACTACCGTTTGCAGTTCCAGTGTGTCCCTCTAAATCCTTTAAAACTAGATCGTTTAATTGAATAGCACTATTGTTTACCGAAACTTGATCGTCTATTATATAGGTGGTTTTAAGGTAGTTAACCGTCAGTTGTGCTTTGTTAAGCGTAATATCTCCATTAATCAAAGGCTGATCGAAAGGACCTTTAACTGTTAAATCTGCCGAAACCTTTCCTTTTAGATTAGACACCAGCTTATTTAAGAAAGGAGTTAGAATTGCCAATTCACTATTGTTCAGGTTTACCTTTAGGTCAATTTGCTTTTGGGCGGCATCCAGATTTCCCGTTATATTGAATGTTTCTCTGTCAGCAGCAACAATTTTAGTATAAACCGAAGCAATTTTACTGGTGCTGTTAAACGAAGAAGTATCCGTAAGGCTACCGATATAGGTATTGTTAAAGCTGAGCGAATCAATATGCAGGCTATCTCTTACCTGCGGCGATTTGAGTATACTATTGATTCTTGCTTTTCCGTTGGCTATTCCTGCAAAGCTAAATCCAGATCCTTTCATAAATGGATTAATGGTAGAAAGCCTAAAGTTTTCTAATGTCACCAATAGGGCATCTGAAGGGTCGTCAGAAATGACACCGTCTATTTTCAAATCTTGCTTTCCGTTGCTTAATGAAAAGTTTTCGACTTTGGTTTTTCCTCCATTAAAACTAATCTGAACCTTGTCTTCAATGTTCCAATCCTCGTAGTTTATTTTTAAGTTGGATGGTAAAATACTGATTTTAGATGTGTCTGGTAAGAACTCAACCAAGCCGTTTAAATCCAGTTGGTTGGCATCGTCTGCGTTAGATAGTTTTACGTTGAGGGCCAAACTATCGTTACGCAAAATGTTTGAAATGTTGACGTTCTTAATGTAAAGACTGTCATTCAGATCTACTCGATCTGAAGAGATAATTGCTGTGAGCTGTCTTTCGGAAGTGTTTTGATCAATGATAATATTATTTGCAACTACGCCATTATATTTAAGGCGCTTGATAATGCCCCCCATAGTGGCTGTTTTGTTCCTCGAATCAAAGGCT
Organism: Pedobacter sp.; assembly: GCF_031119335.1. Classification (GTDB taxonomy): domain Bacteria; phylum Bacteroidota; class Bacteroidia; order Sphingobacteriales; family Sphingobacteriaceae; genus Pedobacter. Next base: position 256,638 of record NZ_JAVHXT010000006.1, on the reverse strand, counting down.
CCAACCAGTAACGACTGTTCGTCGATTTCCAAACCTGGAGAAATCAATTCGGCAATAGGTTCAAAGTCTTTAATTTTTAGTCTAAAATCAAATACCTGCGTTTTGTAATTAACAATCTCTGTTTTTAATGATGGGATATAGGTTTTTGCAATGGTTTTAAAGTAGGATACAATAGTTCCTAAATCGTACTGACCTTTAATGCCTGCTTCCAAAATATCAGAATTGATGCTTAAACTTCTATCTAAGCCAGTGCCTCTGGCGTTAAGAAACACAGAATCTACTTTGTAAATACCTCTTAGGTTGTTAAGTGTGATTTCTTGCAGCAGTAGACTACCTTGAATATTGTCGAGATTAGTTCCAGAAAAATTGGTGCTAAATATCGCATCTACCTTAAGCGAATCTTTGTAGAGTTTCAAGGTTTTTAAACGGGCATTTCGAATGTCGGCTTTGAAATTGAAAATCGGTAGTTCTGGGTTTAAATTTACGCCACCATCAAAGTCCAACTGTACATTCTTGTCGTTAACTTTTAAGCTTCCATCGAAAAATTTCTTCTCAAAAGTACCATTAATGTTGATGTTGCGATATCTATACCCTTTGAAATCTAAATAACTGATTTGCCCTTTCAATTCTTCGCTCAAATCTTTAACCTCGGTGCCACGCCCTTTAATGTAAAGTTCTGAGCTAATTCTGCCCAATAATTTTTCGTTAAGAAGATCGCCAATGTGGAAGTCGTAGGTTTTTACATTTCCAGAGTAAGAAGGCACCCCTTTCTTATCAATCTTCATGTTAACGTCCGATTGTAAACGGCCTAGTTTTGTTTTAAATTCTCCAAAGGCGATAAAATCGTTCTGGAAACCGGTAAAACGTCCATTAAAGTTAATGTTGCCAAATTTATTAACAATGTCTGGAATTGATTTAACACGTTTACCCGTTAGATCTGTGAGGATATTATCTAAGTCGGTTTTGTTAGTTCCGGCTAAATCAATTCTCATATCCATGAAAGTTTCGTTCCAATTGGGAAGTCCTTTCATGTTAAAATCTCCTTTAATGTAGGTTGCTCTTCCCGCTTTCACGGAAAGTTTTTTTGCCCTTAAATCATTAACTAAGCCAGTTATTTGACCGTCAACCTCCAAATCTAACTTCATGTTTTTTAACGCTGGTGCGAAAAAAGCTACATCACTTGAAGATATGTGGCTGTTTATAAAGTTAGCCTTCATCCTCACCTTATTTTCGTAATCACTAAAATCTTTGAAGGTTTTAAACTTCATCTGATAATAATCGGTGAGGCGGGTTTTATTGGTTACGAGTAGTAGGTTTTTCAGTTCTATGGCATTGCTATCTACAGTAGTAAATGCACTTAGGTTTTTAAGATAAAAGCCGCTTTTTTCTCTTAACGTTAGGTTTTTGATGTTAGCTTGGATGAGGTGATCCTTGGTATTAAATCCCTCAAAAATACCATTCATTTCAGTTACATCTACGTCCTCAAAGTTTACACCTTCAACTTTTTGAGTGTCTCTAAGGTTCTTGTATTTAAAATGAAGATTATTAATGATAATTCGATCGAAAAGAATTTCAAATTTCTTCTTCTTTTTCTTGGGTTTCTTAGGTTCGCCGCTGTCAAAGTAATCGATGATAAAATCAAGGTTGGAATTTCCATCTAATTGATTTTTCAAGAAAAACGTGCCATCGTTTAGCTGAACAGTGTTGATGTCCAAAATCCTCTCTTTGAGTGATAAACGGTTAAGGTCAACTAAAAACTTTGGAAAATGAGCTAAAGTATCTTTTTGCAAGTCTAAAACCAACAGTTCTTCTAATACAACAGACTTAAAGGGTTTTACATATAAGCCTCCAATACTTACGGTTGTATTTAATTCTTTAGATAAATAATCTGCAGCTTTTTTGGCTACATAGGTCTGTACAGGCTTAAACTGTAGGGAAAAGAGTACGCCTGCAACCAAAATAATGATCGAAGCGATAATCCACAGAAGTATTTTTAATAGTTTTTTAATAATTTTGTAGCTTAAATATCTTTCCAGTGCCTATCATATTAGCTATAGAATCATCTTGCGACGAAACTTCGGTTGCCATTTGTGATAACGGCAAAATTACTGCCAATGTTATTGCAAACCAAACAATTCATGAAAATTATGGAGGTGTAATTCCTGAGTTAGCCTCTAGGGTACACCAGCAGAATATTGTGCCCGCCGTACAACAAGCCCTAGAGATAGCAGGAGTGGACAAAAAGCAGCTGGACGGTGTTGCTTTTACGCAAGGGCCGGGCTTGCTCGGGTCCCTATTAGTTGGTGTTTCTTTTGCTAAATCTTTTGCGTTAGCATTAGATCTACCTTTAATTTCGGTAAACCACATGCAGGCGCATATTTTAGCGCACTTTATTGACGACCCAAAACCAAAATTCCCATTTTTGTGCCTCACTGTTTCTGGCGGACATACACAAATTGTATTGGTGAAAGATTATTTCGACATGGAAATAGTAGGGGAGACTTTGGATGACGCTGCGGGCGAAGCTTTTGATAAAACTGCGAAAATTTTAAACCTACCTTATCCGGGAGGGCCATTGATTGATAAATATGCTAAAGAAGGAAATCCGACGGCTTATCAATTTCCAGTTCCACAAATACAGGGATTAAATTATAGCTTTAGCGGCTTTAAAACCGCAATTCTCTACTTTGTTAGAGATAGTGTTAAAGAAAATCCGGCGTTTGTAGAAGAAAACTTGGCAGATATATGTGCTTCGGTACAACATAGTATTGTCAATATCTTACTTAATAAATTAAAAAAAGCAGCGAAGGAGTATCATTGTAATCAAATTGCAATAGCTGGTGGTGTTTCGGCAAACTCTGGCCTGCGTAATACGCTGTTAAGTTTACAAGATACGCTAGGCTGGGAGGTGTTTATCCCAAAATTTGAATATTGTACAGATAATGCGGCCATGATTGCTATAGCTGGTTATCAGAAATTTTTACAGAATGACTTTGTTGGTCAAGAGGTTTCGCCTATGGCCCGAATGAATTTTTAGCACATAATAATAATATGCAAGCAAACAGTTTTATCTTTTTTGGTTTATTGGCGATACCGCTAATCGTTTTTTTAATTTGGGTAATTAAGCAGGATAAGAAAAAAAACTATCTCGGTTTAGTGCTATTGCTTATTGGGGCAGTAATTGCAGCCTATACTATTGTAAGGTTAGACTCTTCTTTTGTGAAAGAGAAAATTCCTGCTGCCGCACCAAAGCCTTCGAGTTTTAGGTAGTTTGGTGGTGCTTCATTGCTAAAGAAAAAACTATAAAAGTAAAAGGGCACAGTTCATTAAAACTGTGCCCTTTAATATGTTCAATTACTGTACAGTCTATTGTTCTTCCAACTGCTCTCCAGTAACTTCTTCTCTAATTCGAGTTTCAATTTCTTCTGCTAACTCGGGATTGTCTAACAATAATTGTTTAACCGCATCTCTACCTTGGCCTAATTTTGTATCTCCGTAAGAGAACCAAGATCCAGCTTTTTTAACAATACCAAAGTCTACACCTAAATCTATAATCTCACCCACTTTAGAAATACCTTCGCCAAACATAATGTCGAATTCTGCCAAACGGAAAGGAGGAGCAACTTTGTTTTTCACAATTTTCACCTTCACACGGTTACCAGATACCTCATCGCTATCTTTAATCTGAGAAGTTCTGCGGATATCTAAACGTACCGAAGCATAAAACTTTAATGCGTTACCACCGGTAGTAGTTTCTGGGTTGCCAAACATTACACCAATTTTTTCACGTAATTGGTTAATGAAGATACAGCAACAGCCAGTTTTAGCAATTGTTCCTGTTAATTTACGTAATGCCTGGCTCATTAAACGAGCTTGTAAGCCCATTCTGCTATCGCCCATTTCGCCTTCAATCTCTGCTTTTGGCACCAATGCAGCAACCGAGTCAATCACGATTACATCAATAGCACCAGAGCGGATCAAGTTATCAGCAATTTCTAAAGCTTGCTCACCATTGTCTGGTTGCGAGATCAAGAGGTTGTCTGTGTCTACACCTAATTTCTTTGCATAAAACTTGTCGAAAGCGTGTTCAGCATCAATAATTGCAGCGATGCCGCCTTTTTTCTGCGCTTCGGCAATAATGTGGGTAGCCAAAGTAGTTTTACCAGAAGATTCAGGGCCGTAAATTTCAATGATACGTCCTTTAGGTACACCACCTACGCCTAAAGCAATATCTAAGCTGATAGAACCAGTAGAAATGGCTTCCATACTTTCTACGGCTTGGTCGCCAAGTTTCATGATAGAACCTTTACCGTAAGATTTTTCTAGTTTATCTAAAGTAAGCTGTAGCGCTTTTAATTTTTCTGTATTCGGATTCATGTCTTTTAAATTCTGGTAATAAATATAATACGTTTCGGCAAATAAATAAATTATGTTTAACTAATAATTTTAGCAAACATATCGAAATGTTTTTATTAAGTGCAAATATTTTTAGAAATATTTTTTACTCCTTTATGTTTTGCTCATATTTTTAGCTTTCTGCAGCTTTTCAAAATATTGGCAAAAATAGGTCAGTTCGCATATTTCGCACTTCGGACTGCGAGCTACACAAACATAACGTCCGTGTAAAATTAACCAATGATGAGCCACTGCAATGGTATGTTCTGGAAGGTTTTTTACCAAATCTTTTTCTACTGCTAATGGTGTTTTGCCCTTAGTTAGTCCCAAACGATTGGCTACTCTAAAAACGTGCGTATCTACCGCCATTGCAGGTTCGTTATAAACCACAGATGCAATCACGTTTGCAGTTTTCCTGCCCACCCCGGGCATTTTTTGTAGCTCTTTCACGTCAGATGGTACTTCATCGTTAAAATCGTTGAGCAACATATTGGCCATGCCCACCAAATGTTTTGCCTTATTGTTGGGGTAACTAACGCTTCTAATATAATCGAACACAATATCTGGCGTAGTTTCTGCCAATGCCTTAGCGTTAGGGAAACGCTGGAAAAGTGCCGGCGTTACCTGATTAATTCGCTTGTCGGTACATTGGGCAGATAGAATTACCGCAACCAACAATTGGTAGGGATTGTTGTAGTGTAGTTCAGTTTCGGCGTGTGGTTGTTTGGTAGAAAAATGCTCTACAAAATGACGGTAACGTTCTTTTTTTAGCATCACCAAATTTACGATTTTAGATTTACGAATTACGATTGTGTATGTTGATTTTTAGAAAATGTTTGCCAGTATTTCATGGCAATTATAGTCCCGCTTTACGTTGCAATCTTTTTGTGTCCTCTTGCCGTCATTTCGAACGCAGAGAGAAATCTCAAAGTTAAATGCTTCTATGCAACAGATTTCTCCTCGTTCCTCGTCAGAAATGACGTCACAAAAAGTATTTTAACTACAATCGGGTTTAATTAACATACGAAAGTAATTCTAAACAGCGTATTTAAGACCCTCTCTGCCCTTTGGGCATCTCTCCCTAAAAGGGAGAGAAAAGCAAGGAGTATGTACTGTTTGTTTCCCTCTCCTTACAAAGGAGAGGGTTAGGGAGAGGTTTTTATTTTATATGCACAGCACTTGCAGGTTAAACCCGATAGCAGCGGAAATACTTTTTGTAGCGTCATTTCGAACGCAGAGAGAAATCTGTTCGATAACTGCATTTACTGTGAGATTTCTCTCTGCGTTCGAAATGACGGTTGACAAACTCAAAAAGATTGAAGTGCATAGCGGGACTAACACTAGATAGTATCTGGAACATTGCTTTTCAAATAATGAATAATACCTTAATTCAAAAAACATACCTTTGCATTAATGGCTCGCAAACCAAAGAAACACACATCGAAAAGACCTTTATTTAAGCGCATCGCAATTGCCGTAGGAAAAGTGATGCTTTGGTTTTTTATATTTTCTTTCATTTGGGTGCTGGCCTATCGTTTTATCAATCCACCAATAACTTTTTTAATGGTGCAGCGCAATTGGGAACGCAAAGCTGATGGAAAACCTGCCAAAATTAAAAAAGAGTGGGTGAAATTTGAGGAGATTTCTGACAATATGAAACGTGCTGCGGTTAGTGCCGAAGACCAACTTTTTTTGAAGCACATGGGTTTTGATATCAAAGCTATCGAGAAGGCTTATAAAAGCAATGAAAAACAGGGTGTCAAGAAAAAGAAAATTAAAGGCGGAAGCACAATATCTCAACAAACTGCTAAAAATGTGTTCTTATGGCCAGGGCGCTCTTATGTGCGCAAAGCTTTTGAAGCTTATTTTACCTTGCTGATTGAGGTGCTTTGGAGCAAGGAACGCATTTTGGAAGTTTACCTAAACGTAATTGAAATGGGAGATGGTATTTACGGTGCCGAAGCTGCCTCGCAAACCTATTTTGGCCATTCTTGCAGAAAAATGAAACGCTCTGAAGCTGCGCTGATTGCTGCTTGCTTCCCTAACCCGCTGCGTTGGAACCCGAACAAAGCAACAAGCTATATTCAACATAGAAAATACTTGATTATGCGAAATATGAAAAGGTTGGGGCCGTTGGATTTTTAGTTTTCTTCCCTATCCTTCTTTTTATTCCACTTAATCTTAAGCTCACCATTTTCATCAACTGCTTTCAAGTGCAGTACAATTCCTTTCATCCTAGCCAATTCCCTTTCTTCCTTGTCAATAATATCAGCACTTTTTTTAGGATCTCGCAACGGAATATCTAAGGCGATGTTAGTGCCACCATTGAAACTGTAAACTCCTTTTACATCAAAGTTAAGTGCAGTTGAATTTACTTTCATAGGGCTGATATCTACCTTGTCGCCACGTAAAGTAAGTACGCCATTTAGTTTTTCCAATTCTACATTTGATAAATTTCTGCTTCTAAAAACAAACTTTCCTACTTTCTCTAAAGGATCAAAACCTACCAAAGCTGCTTTATCTAAAGTGAAATTTACCTTGCCGTACATCGATTTTGGTACCATATTTCCTTTTGCCGTTACATTGCCAGATGCATTTACGTTAGCAGAAAGAAATCCTTTTAGGTTTTTATTAGTTATAGACTGCTGACCGAAATTATCGAAAGCATAAAAGAACTCTTTGATACTTACCCGTGCAATGTTGGCGTTCAGCTGCATTTTGTTCACAGCACCCAATTGCTCCACTTTGCCGTTGAAATTAATATTGCCACCAGCGTGTTGCACTGCAATTTTATTGAAGTAAACACCATTGCCAATTAAGGAAATGTTTGCATTTAAATTACGGGCTACAAACTTATTGTAAACCGCCCTATTAACATTCAACTGCAAATGCACTTTTGAGGCTTCTAAAGCCGCACTTAATTGTTCCGAAGCTTCTTTAATGGCATTCTTGCTGGATGTTTTTTTACGTTTCGCCTGTCGTGGCCCTAAAAAAGGCATAAATTCGCTCAGGTTCAAATTCGGACTGCTCAAGTTCACTTTAGCCTCTATCTTCTGCGGGTCGGTGTAGTAAAAGTTTAAGAAATTCTCGATGCTACAACTCATGTTCAGTATGCTTTTGCCCAACTGCAGCCTGCTATTGGTAATATTTAAATCTTTTTGGTTAAAGTTTAAATCTAGGGAGCTATTTACCAACTTTAAATTACGCGGCAGGTAGTTGATGGTAGCATCTTTTACCAATATTTTGCCATGAATTATTGGCTTAGTAAACAAGAAATTGTCAATATCTGCCTGACAAAACAAGCTCAAATCTGCAGTGCCTTTTTCAAACTTGAAACTTTCTTCCTCAAAAGAACCATTCAGTTGTTCTAGGTTAAATTTCGAAGTTACCAAACCCTGCGCTAAAGGCTTTTCCAAGTTCGAAACCGTAAAAGTATCTATTCTAATTGGTGCGTTGTAGTAATTCGCTTTCAGTCCATAAAAGCGAATAATAGAGTTTGCATCGCCAATGGGTTTGCTGGTGGTATCTTGGTTAGAGAAAAATCCTGTAAAACTGCAATCTGTTAAATTGCCCGATGGAATAGAAAGGTTGTTATTTGCAACCGTCATCTTTACATTAATAAGTGGGTCGCTGCTGGTTTTATCGCCGTTATCAATAATACTAGCGGTAACATCAATGGGCTTCTCTATGCCAAATCTTAGCAATTTAGTAGAGATGTTTGGCGCCAACAGTTTAGCAACGTTCGGAAACATAATCTGATCGGCCTTTATGGCAATAGAAAAAGCAGATTTATTTTCGGCCACGTTAATATTTGCACCAATGCTAAAAGTATCGTCACCTATCTTAATTTGTTTTTGATCAATAATTATCACTTCCGCCTCATCTTCATAATGTGCCGTCATGTTGCCAATAATGCTTTTATCTTTTAAAAAACTGCCTTTTCTGGTGTTAAAAGCAAAACTTCGAACTTGTGTTTTCAGTTTGAAATCGCCATCCCACCTGCCAAACGGATATTTTATCTTTCCCTTCAGTTCGTCTACATAAAAACTGAAAAGCTTAAAGCGTTTCTGGTTATCTATCACCAAATCCACTTTGTTCAAATCAATAATCCTTACCTGTAAATCGTTCGACTTATCATCATTGTTCTCTGCCTTTTTCTGGCTTTTGGTGCGGAACATGCTGGTGTTGGTGTAGCCAGTAGAATCGGTATACAAATAAATTTTTGAATTGTTAATGGCCACTTTGCGGATGTTGATTGTGCCCACAACCAGCGAAAGCGCATTCAGCGAAACATCAATATCTTTTGCGTTAAGCAGTTCGTGTTGGTGGTTTTGCCATAAGCTATCTCTAAGCGATACGTTTTTTAAAGATACAGATATGCCGGGAAAGCCTTTAAGCAAGGTGGTTTCCATGTGCGAAACGCTGACCGTTCCGTTCACTTTGGTGTTTACCTGATTAAGTATCTTGGCTAAAATAGCCTTGTTGTTTTTGCTGATGTAGTATGCCGCACCTACCCAAGCTAGGATAAGTAAAATGAGCAGTGCACCTACTATTTTTAAAGAAATTTTGAGCCAACGTTTCATTGATGGTATCTGTAATCCCAAGTTAACAAATAAACATACAAGTTGTTTGCTAATGGTTAATTATTAGGAGATAACAGACTGATTTTAACTTTTTGAAAAGCAAAGGTGGTGCTACTATTCGATGTTGGTCCCGCCAAACGCTTTACTTCCCCATGAAATATCGGGGTCGTGCTCGCTTATGTCGGGTTTAAAATGCAGGTGCTCTGCACAGGTTTACGTTTCCTAAACCCGATAGGAGCGTAAATACTTTTTGTTGCGTCATTTCGACGAAGTATGAGGAGAAATCTCAGAGTGAAATGCTTCTTACTAACAGATTTCTCTCTGCGTTCGAAATGACGGCAAAAGAATACAAAAAGATTATGGCGTATAGCGGGACTACAGCTGCCAAGATGTACTGAACGCACATTTTCAAATAAAATCAGTTAACCGAATAACCAATTTAAACAATTAACCATTTAGCTGTTCTGCAAATATGTTCTTATGCCAACTATCTTGCAGAGGTACTTCCCATTTTTGCTCAAAATCTGCTAAGGTTTGCACCAAATTATTGAAAACAACAGTGTCTAAGCCAATTTTTTTGATGGTAATAAGTGTTTCAAAATCTTCTTTGGTTGCTACGTGTACCTCGCCATCTATCTTGTAGGCCATATTGAAACGGTCGAACAGATCCAAACCGTATTTGCTTTCAATTTCTTTCATTACCCTTACCGAAGAATCGATTGAACAACCCGTAGCATTAGCCACATCTTGGTCTACCGTGAGTACAATAAAATAGTTGTGGAAGATCTCTGCTTTTGCCTTAAGCTGCGAGCCATGAGCGGTCCATTGGTCAACAAAACGATTTAGGATATCGCTTATTTCTGCTGCTTCCTGTTCCGTAAACTTTCGATTACTTTGGTAGATCCAAACTTTAGATTGTGGAGAAAAAATCATATTCAAATTTATCAAAATATTTAACTTCCACCTTTTAAACGGGAACTCTCATGCAAAAGTTTACACTGTCCTTAAAAAAGTTGGTTTTCTTTTCGTTTGGCCTAAGTTTTTTACTGTTGGTTGGCTTTGCGGCACCAGAAGATAGTCGGGTTTTTATACATAGTATGTTGAACAAACACTATGACAAAGACGGGCAAAAAGAGCCTTTAAAGCTATATGAACTGAAGATTACTAACACTGGTTTTTGTCGTTACAGAAAGGTTTACACCAACGGCAAGGAGGAGTTTTTTGCGTTTAATCTGAGCAGGTTTAAATCTATGGATTATTATGGTGACACCAAGAGCGGCGAGCTTTGGCTGCATACCAAAAATGATGATGTGATTGTACAAACCCGTAACGATAAGCAAGGTGCTATTGATAGCATGTCGACCTATTTAGTGGTTCCTTTAAAAGGCATTGACGAAGAAAAACTGAATGAACTGGCTAGTCATTTAAGAGCGTTAACGCAGCCTAACTTGGTTGCTAATAAATAAAGCCCCTCTCTGCCTTTCGGCATCTCTCCCCAAAGGGGCGAGAAGCGCACTATTTTAAGTTTAAGCTCTGCTTGCGTTAGCCCTACAATCTCGACGTTCAGCTCATTTCGGTCTCCTATTTTTCGGTTTGCACCGATAAGCCAAAGTATTTACTTTGAAAGAAAAATAGGCAACCGAGAGTTTTTGTTACTTTTTGCGGTCAAAAAGTAAGAGCCCAGTGGCGAGTAGTTTCCTTAATTGCCTACTAGAGCATTACGATTCCGAAATAAATTCGGGATGACGAAGTATTAGTGCTACAGTTACAACTTACAATCCATTCGCTCTAGCCGTAATCTCTGCGATATCTAATACTTTAACCTCTTGTTCCTTGTCTTTAAGCTTCACGCCATCGTTAAGCATGGTCATGCAAAATGGGCAGCCAGCTGCGATAAATTGCGGTTCGGTAGCTAAGGCTTCTTCAATACGTTCAATGTTCACGTCCTTTTTACCTTTTTCTGGTTCTTTAAACATTTGCGCACCGCCAGCACCACAACACAAGCCATTCGCTTTGCAGCGTTTCATCTCTACCAAATCGGCATCTAAAACTTCTAATACTTTTCTTGGAGCTTCGTAAACGCCATTTGCCCTGCCCAAGTAACAAGGATCGTGATAGGTAATTTTTTTGCCTTTAAAGCTTTCGCCACCTTCTGCTTTAAGTTTGCCCTCGTTAATTAAATCTTGGATAAGTTGGGTATGATGGATGACTTCGTAAGTGCCGCCTAAACCAGGGTATTCGTTTTTAATGGTGTTGAAACAATGTGGACAGCCGGTAACTATCTTCTTGATATTGTAAGCGTTCAATACTTCGATGTTAGCCATTGCCTGCATTTGGAAAAGAAATTCGTTGCCTGCTCTTTTAGCCGGGTCGCCAGTGCAACTTTCTTCCGTACCTAAAACGGCATACTTCATACCTACATGATGTAAGATTTTACAGATATCTCTGGTAATTTTCTGTGCTCGTTCGTCGTAACTGCCGGCACAGCCCACCCAAAATAATATTTCTGGTTCTTCTCCTGCGGCCATCATTTCGGCCATTGTTGGTACTTTGAATTCCATTGTTTTCGTATTGCGTTTGGCGTATTACTTTTTGATCTTAGTTCTCAATAAATCTTCTAAAGCTTTTGTGCCTTCAAAAGTTCCTTTGAAATAGAGATCCTTTTTAAAGTTGCTGATAAAATATTTATTCATGATTTCTTGAGTTTCCTCATCAGAAATCATCTTTTCGATCCCGTAGCCATTGTTTATCCTCATCATTCGATGACCTTTTGAAAAGCCAATCAGAATGCCATTATTTTCATCTTTTTTGCCAACTCCCCAATCATTCGCTGTTGCCAAAGTGAAGTCGTTAAAGTCTGTTTTACTTACCATGGTGGTATCAAAAGTGGCAATTGCAATTTCAATACCTGTTTCTTTTTCAAATGCTTCTACCAAATTACGAAGCGAGTCTTTTTGTGCCGAATTAAAGTTTTTCTCATAGTCGCTAACAAAACCTATAGACGTTGGGATTTTATACTTGCTTTTTGCTGGCTCATCTTTTGGTTGTTGAGCACATGCGCAAAAAAACAATAAAACTATACTAGTTAATAATCCTAATCTCATCCTTTGTATCACTTAGCTCCTTTGTTTTTTGCTTTATAGGCTTTCTGCTATTTAACCTTCGACCTTCCGCCTTTCACCTTAACTCCTCTTAATTCCCCTCACTCCAATTAAACCTATCTGCTGGCGAGTATTTCCAAGGTGCGCCATTGTTCTCTACGTTTCCAAGCATGGCGTTGATACTTGCAGGAGCAACAGATTCTTCCATCACTGCGTAGCGCCTTAGCTCCATGATAATCTCTAGTGGATCTATGTTTACAGGGCAGGCTTCTACACAAGCGTTGCAACTAGTGCAGGCCCAAATTTCTTCTCTGGTAATGTAATCGTCTAACAACGATTTTCCATCTTGGTGATCTGTCCCATGTTTATCGATGTTTTTGCCCACCTCTTCCATACGGTCGCGGGTATCCATCATAATTTTACGTGGAGAAAGTAATTTTCCAGTAATGTTCGCTGGGCATACAGAAGTGCATCGCCCACATTCTGTACAGGTGTACGCGTTCAGTAGGTTAATTCTGCTGAGGTCTTGAATATCTTTTGCACCAAATTTTCCGGGTGCGGCATCAGCAGGTACAAATGAAGGGTCTAGCATCGCTTTTACTTCATTGGTTACGCTATCCATATTAGTGAACTGTCCCTTTGGTGTTAACTTTGAAAAGTAAGTATTGGGGAAGGCCAACATGATGTGGAAATGCTTCGAATAGGGTAGGTAATTTAAAAATGCGAAAATACCAACAATGTGGAACCACCAGCAAAAGCGTTCGATGAAAATTAGACTATCAACGGTGTTTGGTAGTAAGCCATGCAACCACGAGCTAATTGGAAAAGCACCTGCTGCGGTATAATGAGCTGCGCCTAAAGCCTGTAATTTAGCATCGGCGGCGTTCATTGTTAGAAAAGCTGTCATCAACAGAATTTCGGTGATGAGAATGTAGTTGGCATCTGACTTCGGCCAGTTTTTCATCTCCACACCAGAAAAGCGTTTCAACTTTAAAATATTTCTACGGATGAGAAAAATTACGCAGGCCAGCCAAACGCCAGCTGCCAAAATCTCGAAACTGCCAATTAGAAAGCTGTAGAAACCACCCAGTCCCGCAAACACACGATGTGTGCCGAATGCGCCATCTATTGCAATTTCGAGGACTTCTAGATTGATGATGACAAAACCTAGATAAACGATGAGATGCAGGAAAAAAGGAATTGGCCGCACAGCCATTTTAGTTTGTCCAAAAGCGACTTTGAGCATAGTCATTAACCTTTCTTGTGGTTTGTCGCTACGATCGGTCGCTCTTCCCAATTTGATATTGCGAATAACCTTACGGGCATTGTAAGCAAATAACGCAGTGCCAGCTAGGGCCAAGATGACGAATATAATTTGTGAAACCATAATTAATCTAGCGTAATGGTACAACGAAGTTAAAATATTTCGTTTTAAAACATTTATTATGCTTGCATAATTTATTGAATTTAGAACGGTTATGAATTAGTTTATGTTTTGATGAAAAATTAATGCGTTGATTTATAGCGTCAAAATTGGTTTCTGCTTCTATTTTAGAAATATTTTTCAAAAATAATTTTGCCTTTCAAAAAAAGAAACTACATTTGCATTCCCAAACGGGAGGTGCCTTAGCTCAGTAGGTAGAGCAAAGGACTGAAAATCCTTGTGTCGCTGGTTCGATCCCAGCAGGCACCACTTCCACAGACCCCGAAGTAAATTCGGGGTTTTTTGTTTTAAGTGACTCTTTGATCATTCAAGCTTAATGCCCCGCTCTTAATTTTCTATATTGTTATGCAAGCATAATATAGTACACTCACAGTACTCTATCCCTACTTGAACCCTACCTTTAACCTACTCGAAACCTAGCTAAACCACGAAGCTTTTTAGTATATGTCTAAGGCTTGTGTTCGTACCTGCTTCGGTGCTTGTTCGGGAAAAAGGCCTTTTTGCCGAATCGGGTACGAACAAGCCTCGAACACTAACCGAAGAAACACTAGAAAATATCATTACCTAAGCGAGAATAATAGAATGAAAAAGATCTTAAAGCATTAGTATATGCATCCAACATACCAAACAACTAGAACCTAAACAATTTGCAAATCTCAAACCCTTCATTTATATTGCCTTATCTAAATATCTCAAGCTCGATCTTCTCTGTTTAAATTCAAGTATTTTTACATTAAAGTTTCGCAAAGCAGACCATATTTGGATTTATATTCAATTTATAGCGCATATAAACAATTATCGCTAAACGTAATAGACTCTACTAAACAATTATGAGATACATTGAATCAGTAAGAATTTCAAAATTTAGGTCTGTTGGACCTAACGAGACTTTTGAATCGTTAGGGCTAAACATTTTTTCTGGCAGTAATGACAGTGGAAAATCAAATATCTTAAAATCATTAAATTTATTTTTTACAGGACAATCAGAATTAAATATTAGGTACAATCCTGAAACTGATTTTAATAAGTGGTTTAGAGATAATAATGTCAGAGGTGAAAGAAACATAGAAATTGAATTAAAAATTGCAAAAGGAAATTATGGCGACACGGAAGGAATAAATGAAGGGTTTTCTGCAAAGAAAATTTTTCGCATTGACGGTGGACAAGAGACTAAATTTTATGGCAAAGATGGAGATGAGTTAAAGCCAGATAGTAAATCTTTTAGTAGAGCTAATGGTGTTATAAGTGAAAAAATTCGATTCGTTTATATTCCTGCAATTAGGGATTTAAAATTCAGAGAATCAATTCAAAGATTAATAGAGGAAATAGCAAATTCTACTGACAAAAGATTTAAATCTCAAGATTTAAAAGATGCTTTTGTTAAAATGGAATCTGGTATTGATAGTCAATTGAAAGAGCTAACAACTAGTGTTAAAGAGTTAATGAATATTGATATTGAAGCAAATGTAAATTTTAGCACATTGCTTGAATCCTTAGCCTTTGAAACGAGTGAAAAAATTAAGATAAAGAAACGAGGAAAGGGTAAAGAAGAAATTCAAAAAGTAAGTTTAAGAAATAGGGGAGATGGGATTCAAATGCAGTTTTTTTCATTTTTACTTTGGTTTATCTCCAAAAATGATAAAAAGCATTTTTATGTGTGGGGATTTGAAGAGCCAGAAATTGCATTTGAGTTCAAAAGACAATTTGAATTGGCTGATATTTTCCAATCAACTTTTAGGAAAGTTGCTCAAATTTTTCTTACTACGCATTCTCCTGCCTTTGCTCTATCTGAGGCAAATGATTCTACAACGGTTTTTAGAGTGAATTATGAAAAAGATAAGTCAACGAAATCAGATAGGTATAATTCGAAAGTTATTCCCATTAATGAATATTACGAAGGGCTTTTTAAGGATCTGACAAATTCAAGTTCTGAGAACAAAAAGATGTTAGAGCGTGATATATGGGGTATTAATGCACAAAAAATTTCGAAAATGATTGGAGAATCTATGGCAGAAATTGTAGGGGTTAGGCATATTTCAAATAATCAACTTGAAGAATTAAAAAACCTCATTGCCTCTCAACAGCAAGAAAATACTGACTTAAAAACGAAAGTTGATAACATCAGTAAGGATCTAAAAAATCTATTTCCTAAAAAGGTATTCATTTGCGAGGATTCTACGTCAATAAGTTTGTGGGAAAACTTATTGTTTGATAAACTTGGTATTGGTAGAACGGATTTCAAGGTTATATCATCTAAAGGATGTACAAACACAGAAGTGGAGGCTGCATTACTACATTTGATAAAAGAAGACAATACATATAAACCGCAAATTTTTAGGCAATTAGATAGAGATGGCTTTACAACAAAACAAGTAACTTTTTTAGAAACTCGAAAAATAGAAAATAGCAACTATAAAAAATTCAAGCAATATGTTGTCAAATTTTTACCAGTTAATGAAATTGAAAATTTTGCAGTTCTGACGGATAGTTATTATACAGAAGATAAACTAAAAGACTATGAAGTAAATATTAAGATAACGGACGCTTTCAATCAAACTGTGAAAAGTAGTATACAGAATGCCTTAAAATTGTGCAAAGAGGAAGATGAAAGAAAGCTGTTTCTTAATAAAGAAGCTGAAATGATAAAAGAAGCACGAAGTAGTTTGCTCAAATTATTCCCAGGAAAAGACATAAAGAAAATTAAAAGCAACTTTAACTGTGACACGATTTTAAAGAATAAAAATTACTCAGAGTTGCCTCTCGAATTTCAAAATTATTTGAAGGAAATTAAAAATTACTTTGAACCACCAACAACTTGATGATGCTATATTTAACTCTATGATAGTAAAAAAGCGATAACAATAATTGTCAATCTTTAAGAGTTTTGGCCTTGTTTGCTAAAAACTTTCTCAAGAAAATAAAATATACAATAATACCTAAAGCTAGTAACAAGATGCTAATAGCCCAAAGCCAATAGCCCGCATTTAAGCTTAAAATGTCGCCCATGCTTCCACTTTCTGATTTCATTACTTCTTTCCAAAGACTGAATTGCCACGCAGTTACAGTAGCACCGATGGATAAGATGAAGATCCAGTCGTTTGGTATAAAGGTTGGACTAGATAATTTTTTTGCTCTGGTGGTTGTTAAGAACAGGATTATAGCACAAAGAGCTAAAGGGTTAGCCATCCATGTTAACCATTCGAATGTAGCCCCACCTAAAATAATAAAGGGTCCGCCTAATAATACAAGATAAGATTGATTTACTGCGATCTCATCTGTGCCTTCGTTAGTAAAAGCGACCTGAGTAAGCGATATCAAAAATAATAGCAAGGGCAGCAGCACTACAAAAAGTCTCAAATAGGTTAGATTTTTTTCTTGCATAAAAGCTTTTTTCTTGCTTTAAAAATCCAACAGTACTTTTGGGTCAATCCCCAATCCTTTTGCTAAAGAAAGTAAAGTAATTAGAGAGGGTGCAGTCTCGCCCTTTTCAATTCTATGAATTTGGCTGTAATCTACATTTGAAAGTTGCTCAAGGATACGTAAACTGATCTTTTTCTCATTTCTAATGTTTTTTAGATGAGTGCCGAATGATTTAAGTATTTCTTCTTTTTTGAGTTCTTCCACATAACAAATAGATAAAAAATACACAATTTGTTTGTGGGATTATTTGCATACAAAATTTTTAGTTTCTATATTCGGTATAGTTAAATAGATTTTAGTAAAATCTTGCAACTTCAATACAAGTAAATGGGAAGAGTAACGACATCGGTATTATCTTTAGCTAATCGTTGCAATGGGCAACGAGGTCATTTGTTTGGCCTTTCTTTCCGAACATCCAAACCTGTATCGTTTTATCTTTTTGATAGGCTTTACCCTTTGAAGCCTAAGAGCCCGGTGTAACCCCCTCTGCCTTCGGCATCTCCCCCTAAAGGGAGAGAGTTCGGGTATGGTGGGGCAGTGCTAATTAACTTGGAGATTGCCGCGGTCGTTACACTCCCTCGCAATGACGGCGAGGGGTTGGGCTTCGGAAAAAATAAGGCTAAATGCCTCAAGGGAGAAGGAATGTCTAGGTAGGGGCAAGGAACAAATTACCAAATTCCAATAATCAAATACCAAATCACAATAATCGACTGCTCGATGAACCAATGAACAATTGAACTAACTAACTAAGACTATGAAAACAAATTACGCCCTCCACTTTAATAAATTTCGAGAGGGAAATGAGCAAGGACTGGAATTCTTCTACAAGCTATGGTACCATAGGTATTATTATTGGGGCTTGAAATACATTAAAGATGAGGTAAATGCAGGCTGTATAGTGAATGAGGCTTTTTTGAGGCTTTGGCTTTTAAGGCAGCAGATGGCTTCCACAGAAGAGATAGAGCAACTATTGAAAAAACTAACAGCAGCAGGTTGCAGGGCATTTTATAGCACGGGCAACCATCAGTTTCAGCGCAATATGCTGCGGCTCGATGAAATAGAAAATTACCAAGATTGGATGGCTGGATTTGACCCGAGGCTGGAAAGCGAAGAAGAAATGCTTTACGAGCGAGAACCAGAAGAAGCACTCAAAGCACAATGGGCACGGGTAGAAAGCGTGATCCCCAACCTTAATCCAGATCAGCAACTGTTTGTCCGTTTGTGCATCAAATATAGTTTCGACTATGGTCGTATTGCCTGGCATGTTGGAGGGATCTCCGATTATCAGGTGGCCAAAAAGGTGGAGAAAACGTTGGCTTGCCTAAGGGCAATTATTACTGATACGCAAAAATTGGAAGCAGTGGGACAAGCCGGTACCTTTAAGTTTGAGGGCGATGTTTGCGAGGAGCAGTCGGCTATTTTACACATGCGTTATGAACTGCAATACAGTTTCGAAGAAATAGCCAGAGAACTGAACCTAAACCAAGGGTATATCCAAAAGGCTTTTGTAAATGCAATGACGAAGATTAGGAAAGTTAAAAGTTAAGGGGTTTTTTGGTTGGTTTGATGAGCAGGTGGATTTGATAATTTGGTTAATCGGTTAATTGTGGATTTGGTTAATTGTGGATTTTTAAGATAGGCATCATTTCGAGCCTCGGCAAAATCATTAATACCCGTTTAATCGACCTTGGCCTTTGCGGTAGAGATGCATTAGCCTTAGTAGAAACATAAAAGCAAAGGGCGAAACTTACACCGACTTATTGACCTAAGCTAGCCGTAACTAGCTAGGCAAAGCAGCCTAGATTTATACCTAATTAGTCTATTATATTTTATCTGTAAGTATGCTTTCGCTAAAGCTTCAGGTTTGCTTCTTTTCATCAATGGAACTGCGGAGCATTCTTTAATACAATTGAAAATATCAACCTCACATTAAAAAAAAGAAGGCCCGACCAGCCGAAGAGAATTTAAAAAAGTAAAACATATACTTATGGAAACTAAAACCATCACAATTACTCGTAAAATTCAGCTCCTCATAGATAGTGAGGATGCTGAATTTGTTAAGCAGGCCAAAGCTCAACTGTATCAGTGGCAAAACATCTGCTTTAAGGCTGCCAATATGATTGTTAGCCATCAGTTTGTGCAAGAACAGGTAAAAGATTTTTTCTACCTCACAGAAGACATCAAGCTAAAGCTAACCAATCAAAAGAAAGATGAAAATGGGATACTCCAATTGTCTCGGGAAAGCACCACTTATCATGTACTTTCTAGACATTTCAAGGGTCAAATGCCGATGAATATTCTAGGTAATTTAAATCACGGATTGTTGTCTTACTTTAATAAAGAAAAAGCAGCCTACTGGAAAGGGGAGAAGTCGCTTAGGAACTATAAAAAGCATATTCCCATGCCATTTGGAGCAGATGTAATTTCCAAGTTTACGCTAACTCCAGACGGTAGGAACTATTGCTTTAAACTATTCCAAATTCCCTTCAGAACTTATTTAGGTAGGGATAAATCGGATAAAAAAAACATGCTAGAACGCATAAGGACAGGATCCTTAAAACTTCGTGTGAGCCACTTGCAGCTAGTAGAGGGTAAGGTGTTTTTATTGGCGTCTATACATATTGAAAAGGAGCAACATGTTTTAGACCCTGCCGTAATTGCCGAAGCAACTTTGTCTATTGAACATCCCATTACAGTAAAAATTGGAAAACACGAGCATGCCATCGGCAACAAAGAAGAATTTTTACATCGCAGGTTGGCCATTCAGGCAGCTATCCATAGGATACAAAAAGGTGCAGCTTTTAATCGTGGTGGGCATGGGCGCAAGAGAAAGATGAAAAGCTTGGATGATTACCGACACTTAGAAAAACGCTATGTGGAGCAGAAATTACATGTGTACAGTAGAATGCTCATTAACTTTTGTGTTAAACACCAAGCAGCCACATTGCTATTGGTTAATCAGCAAGAGAAGGAGGAAATTGCCAAAGAAGACGCCTTTTTATTACAGAACTGGAGTTACTATAGCTTAAAAGAAAAAATTAACTACAAAGCTGAAAGAGCAGGGATACAGGTAATTGTAGAATGATATTTACAGAGGTTGCTTGCACAACCGCAGGGTGAGATCAATGATGCTCACTGGGTTCAAAGTAATTTGTACATGCAACGGCGATCTTCATGTCAGACAGAACGTGGTTAGTAATCATTTAATATAGAAAATAACAGAGGTTGCTTGCACAACCGCAGGGTGAGATCGTTGATGCTCACTGGAGCCAGAGTAATTGGTACATGCAACGGCGAATTTCGCGTCAAACAGAATGTGATACCTAAAAAGTAGATATAGAAAAAAATAGAGGTTGCTTGCACAATCGTAGGGTGAGATCAATGATGCTCACTGGGTTCAAAGTAATTTGTACATGCAATGGCGGACTTTGCGTAAGATATTTTACAGCAGATAATGATTATAAGTTGAAAAATTACAAGGTTGCTTGCACAACCACAGGGTGAGATCGATGATGCTCACTGGGTTCAAAGTAATTTGTACATGCAATGGCGCAATTTCATGTCAGACAGAACGTAATTGCTAATCATTTAATATTGAAAATAATAGAGGTTGCTTGTACAGCCATAGAGGAGATAAAAAATCTCGTTAAAGCCAATATAGGGTTATACAACATGTGGGCGCTGCTGTTTAAACCAGTATTGATTCGGCATAATTCTAGATATCTCTTCGTACCTCATCGATATGACGGGATAGGAGCAAATCGTTGAGGAAAAAACCAGCCAACACAAGCTCCGCACCACCTACACACATGGTCGGCACAAGGATGACACATGAATGGTACATGAACCACACAAGGATGGCACATGAACAACTTACGCAAAAACCGAACTTAAAACCATTTAGCGAATTTTATAACCAATAACCAATGAACTAATGACTAATGAACAATTTGACTTCAGCTAGTTATTCTTAATTTGTTTAGGTTTCCTATCTTAGCAAAACAAAGTAAATCCCGTTGAAAGCGTATTTTCTCCTTCTGTTATGTTTTGTATTAAGTGTATCCAATGTATCTGCTCAATGGAAAGACGATTATGAAAAAGGTAAGTGGTTAGATTCTTTACGCAAAGCCTACTATTTTGATAAAAGTAGCCGTCCCGCTATCGGAAAAGTATTAAAGCAAAAACTTCAGCAACAGAAAGACGGTGAACTGCAGGCTTTTGTAGAATTAATTGAGTTTACGGGTAGAATAGATCGTGACCCTGCAAGTGTTGACAGCTTTTACGAACAGATAGAAAAAAAATATAAAGCTTATCCTAATATACAGGCCATGTGCTATCAAAATATTGGCTACTATTATTTTATGGTTGCTGTTAATTATGAAAAAGCATTTGGCGCCTACCTTAAATTGGAGAAACTATTGGAAGTCTATCCAGCTAACGTAATCACCAATTATGCCAATTATTGTGCAGAAATCTCCTCTGCATTTTATAAGTTTAAAGACTATAAAAAAGCAATAGAATTAGGCAAAAGAGGAGTGGACTATGCCAGTAACCAATGGGATTTTTATAATACCATTGGCCTGAGTTTTATGGAGCAACACCAGATAGATTCGGCTATACATTACCTGCAAAAGGCAGTAGATGTAGCAGTAGAGAAAAAAATGCTCAATGTTTACCGCACCATTTCTCTAGGCAACATAGGCTATGGTTATTATAGAAAGAAGGAATACGAAAAGGCAAAACCCCTAATAATTATTGATTTAAACGAGGCTTTAAAGACGCAAGATTACGGTTTGGCATCTGGAGCAGAAATCCCTTTGGCAGATATCTACCTTACAGAGCAAAAATGGGCAGCAGCCAACGTACTTTTAGACAGTGCCCGACACCATATTGCCCTGAGCAGGCAATTAAAAAGGTTAGAGAAGTTTTTCCCAGTGCGTAGTCGTTATTATCAGCTAACGGGTAACCAAAAGCTTGCACTGGCCTATCGCGATTCTACTATTAAGGCTATTAAACAAAACGACTCGATTTTTAATAGCTTACTACTAATGCGGGTACAGCAACGTACCGACTTAGAAAAACTGGTTGAGGAAAAGGCTAAGTTAGAAAGCTATAAGAAGGTATCTCAAATACGTATGATAGCTGTAATTGTAGTTTTTGTCATATTGCTGATCGTTATTTTAGTAGTTAGATATTATCGAGGCAGAATAGAGAAAGACAGGAAGCGGATAGAAGAACTTAACAGGATCATGGCGTTGCGGCAAAAACTGAGCGCTGATATGCACGACGATATTGGCAGTACATTGAGCAGCATTTCTTTGTACACGCATTCGCTATTGATGCAGCCACAGGCAGATCCCCAGCGAAATACCCTCGAAAAGATCAAACAAAATGCCCAAAATGTTCAAGAAAGCATTGGCGATATCATTTGGAGCGTTAACCCCGATATGGATGTGATGGAGCAGGTAATTGCCCGCATGCGAGCTTTTGGTGCCGATATGACCGAGCATGCCGGGATCGTTTTTCAGTTTACGGCCGATGGCGATGTAGGTAATTTATCTTTAGGCATGGCCACGCGGAAAAATCTTTATCTGATTTATAAAGAGGTGGTTAATAATGCCGTGAAATACAGCATTGCTACAACGATCAATGTATTGATGAAAGTAGAAGTTGGAGCATTTTCTATGATAATAAGTGACGATGGTGTCGGTTTTGATGTTTCTGCTAAAAGGTCGGGAAATGGACTGTCTAATATGAACAGACGTGCAGAAGAAGTGGGCGCAGCGATTACAATTTCGAGCAAAGAGGATAAGGGCACTACCGTTACATTGAAGATACCTTTGTAGCCGCTAGCTAATATTAGCTATTGGGTGCTGACTTTAAGGATGATAGTTTTGCTGACGTTGATTGCGGTGGCCGGTTATAATATGTAAAACATAGGCGTTATGTTGAGCTTCGCAAAATTTAGGTGCAAATAGTCGAAACATTTTTGAATTAGTCTTCGACAAGCTCAGACTGACAAGGGCAATAGAATTTTTATGGTTTAGTTTATAAGACCTAAAACGGAAAAAATAAGAATGAAGAAACGCATTATCATATTTGATGACGATAGTACCAGAAGGGACAGTTTAGCGATGTTGCTAAATATGTGCCACGATATGGAATGCGTGGGGGCTTTTGAAAGTGCTGCCGAGGCGGTGGCTATGGTAAAAGCTGCACAGCCAGATTTGGTTTTAATGGATATTGATATGCCATTGGGCAACGGAATATACGGTACCCGTGTCATCAAAACAGAATTTCCGAGTTTGCCTATTATTATGCAGACCGTTTTTGACGACAATGAGCACATTTTTGAAGCGATTAAAGCAGGTGCTAATGGTTACCTCTTAAAAAAAACACCACCAGATAAACTGTTGGATCAACTGAGAGATGCTTTTGAAGGCGGTGCTCCAATGACAGGAACGGTAGCCTTAAAGTTATTGCAATTTTTTAGGGAAGAAGACATATCACCATCTTATAATCTGAGCGAAAGAGAAAAAGGTATCCTTAAATTATTGGTTGATGGTCATAGTTATAAGATGATTGCCGCAAAAAGTGATATTTCCTATTTTACGGTTTGCAACCATATTAAAAAAATCTACGAGAAACTTCATGTAAACAGCGCCACCGAAGCGGTGCGTTTGGCTATTCAGAATAGAATAGTTTCTTAAGGGTTATTAGTTGCTTGCTTTTTTAGACACCCCGCCCGTTGGGCACCTCCCGACATATCGGGAGGAATTGCGCTCTACATTCCCCTCTTTTAGAGGGGTGGTCGAAGACCGGGGTGTTTGGTTCAAAAATAATACTTGAAAATACATTTTAGTAATAGTAAGGACTCGAGTTTAAATTTACAGCAGTAAATCTTTACTGAGCTCTCATTTTCACATTAGCTTCTTTGAGACAAAGCGCCGTCAATAGCTAATATTAGCTATTGTGCGATAATCCTATTTACTCTTTTTTTGCGTAGAGAAAGTTTGCACAGTTCGCAGCTATTCCTCAAAAACGCAAATCAAAATAATGCTCAATTTTCCCATCATTGGATTAAGCTTTTTTAATACCATTACCCCTCAATGGTATGTCCATAATCACCAATATTAAACTTTAAAAGATGAAGAAATTTTACCTTTTTAATCTACTTTCATTATTTGTTTTTTTGCTGTGCAATGCAATTGTAGCAAACGCAGCAATAAAATATGTAAATGTAAATAACACCAGTCCTGGCAGTGGCACTAATTGGGCAAGCGCCTATAATGATTTAAAAACTGCTATTGACGCAGCTAACAATGGCGATGAACTTTGGGTTGCTGCAGGTACCTATCAGCCAGCTAGTGGACAAAGTTTCGCGATGAAAGAAGGTGTGAAGATTTACGGTGGTTTTGCAGGTGCAGAAAATTCTCTGAGCCAGCGTAACTGGAAAACTAATGTAACTATTTTAAAAGGCAATGGACAGAGTGTTTTTAGAAATGAAGCTAATAACCTAACCAATGCAGCAGTGTTAGATGGTTTTACCATTACTGAGGGAAGAGTACAAGCAGGAGGTGGAGGATTAGGTCAAAACGGCGGCGATGCACATGGAGGCGGAATGTATAACAGAGAAGTTTCTCCAGTGATAAGAAATTGTGTGTTTGTTGATAATTCGGTAAGAGGTGGAGGAGGTGGCGTTGGTGGCGCCGGAGGAAATAGTTTTGGAGGCGGGATGTTTAATGATAATTCTTCTCCCTTAGTTGTTAACTGTGTATTTACTAATAATCATGGGCATGGAGGAAATGGATGGTTAAATAGACCTGGTGGAGGTGGGTATGGCGGTGCAATATATAATCATAATAATTCAAGCCCAACATTTATTGGTACTGTAATTTATAAAAATGGTGCAAACGATAGAGGTGGTGTTTTTAATGACCAAGGCCACCCCAAATACATTAACGTTACTATAGTTGGTAATAGTAATGGAGGGATGAAACATAATAGCAATGATAACCTCACCATAACAAACTCTATCATATACGGAAATGAAGGCTACGATCTTTTTATAGAACCCAATAGGCAAACAACTATATCGCACAGTTTAATTTCGGGCATACCAACCGATCCAAGTAAAAATATTTTGGGAGGAACACTAGATCCATCTTTCTTCAATATTTATAATGGGGCTGGTGCAGATAATATTTGGGGAACGGCCGATGATGGCTTGAAATTGTACAACACAAGTTACGTCCTTAACAAGGGTAGTAATAGTGCTATCAGTGGTTATAGCCAAGATATAGCGAATAGTAGTCGCATAGAAGGTGGTACTGTTGATTTGGGAGCCTATGAAGGGGGCAGTTCATCTTACAGAGGGCGTATTTATGTAAATGGAAATGCAAATGGTACAGGTACTGGAGCGGATTGGGCAAACGCTTTTAGAGATTTGAAAAGTGCTATTGCTACTGCTGCAGCTACAGATGAAATATGGGTAGCTAAAGGAAATTATAGACCTGATAATGGACGAAGTTTCTACCTAAAAGAAGGTGTAAAAATTTACGGCGGTTTTGCAGGTACAGAAGCGACCCTATCGCAGCGAAATTGGACTATCAATAGAACTATTTTGGAAGGTCATAATGCTAGGGTGATAGCAAACGAAGATAGTTATTTAACAAACAATACGATATTAGATGGTTTTACAGTTACCAATGGCAGATTTACTGGTAAGCATGCAGATAATAGCCTGCCTGCAGAGGATGGAAAAGGAGCCGGTATTTACAACTATAATGTGTCTCCTTTTATCAGTAATTGTGTTTTTACCAATAATGTAGCTACTGGAGGTAATGGAAATAGCCAAAACAAGGCGGGTGATGGTACCGGAGGAGCAATTTATAATTATAACTCTACAACAAAAATTTTCAATTGTGTTTTCGAAAACAATCAAGGTTTAGCTGGTAATACTAATGGCGGTACTGCTGGTACAAGTTTTGGCGGTGCAATATTCAACCAAATTACAAATGCTGTTATTGCTGGTGCAGTGTTTTACAATAATACGGCAACAAACGGTGCGGCTATAGCAAACAATCAGGGTGCTTCAAAATTAGTTAATCTAACCATTTATAAAAATAATGGTGGAGCTGTTTATCATCATGGTACAGCAAATTTAGAGTTTGCTAATAATATAGTTATCGATAACACCAGCTATGGTATTAATGTGACCAACGGTAGCGCTCATAGTTTGAGTTATAGTTTAATACAAGGTGTTGCCGCTAATGCCGCTAATCATATTTTTGACGAAAATTCAAGTGCTTATTTTAGGAATAAACAAGATCCGGACGGTGCAGATAATATTTGGGGAACGGCAGACGACGGATTAGTTTTTAATACGAACAGTGCTATTGCAAATTTAGGAAACATTAATGTTTTACCAGCTGGATTTACCACAGATATTACCAATGGTCCCCGTACTCAAGGAAGTACTATAAATTTAGGCGCTTATCAAATAGCTGTACAGGCTAAAGGCTTAATATATGTAAAAGCAGACGCAACTGGAGATAACACTGGCGCTACTTGGCAAAATGCCATCAAAAGTTTTAAAGATGCACTTGATGCCGCTAATGCAGGAGATAAAGTTTGGGTGGCTGCGGGTACGTATCAACCAAATGGTGGTGCTTTTTACAGTATGAAAGAACAGGTAGAAATATACGGTGGCTTTAACGGAACCGAAACTCAATTAAGTCAACGCAATTGGAAAACCAACAAGACTATTTTAAAAGGTAATGGACAGAGTGTTTTTAGAAATGAGAATAATGGATTGACCAATGCAGCTATTCTAGATGGCTTTACCATAACACAAGGGCGTACGCAGGGCGGTAGTGGCGATCATGTCTGGCCCCGTGCAGTAGGAGGCGACGGCCATGGCGGTGGTATGTTTAATCGAAACGCTTCTCCTGTAATTAATAATTGCAATTTTTTAAGTAACGAGGCCGTAGGTGGAGAAGGTGGGACAAATATGAGCGGTGGTAATTCTTACGGTGGAGGTATGTTTAACGACAATTCATCTCCAATAATTTCAAACTGTTATTTTTCTGAGAACAAAGCACATGGCGGTATGCCTAGGGGTGTAGGCGTTTGGGGTACTGGGCATGGTGGCGCAATTTATAATCATAATTCATCTAATCCTAAATTGATCAACACAGTAATTAACGGTAACATTGCTGCTAGAGCTGGTGGCGTATATACAGATCAAGGCTATCCAAAATTTATAAACGTAACCATTGCAGCAAATAACAGTGGAGGTATGTTTCATAAAAGTACCACAAACTTAGAGTTAACTAACGTGATTCTTTCAGGTAACGAAGGTTATGGATTAACCATAGATGGAACTAGCCCAACAAACATTAGCAATAGTTTAATACAAGGCTTGGCAGCAGATGCTGATAAAAAGATATTGGACGGTAGCTTAGATCCAAGGTTTGTAGACGAGGTAGCTGGTGATTTTAGGGTGTATGTTGGTAGCCCTGTGCTAAATTATGGTGCAAATTCTGCAATTCCTCAAAATATTACTACCGATTTAGCAGGCAACAATCGTGTACTAGAAAATACAATAGATTTAGGGGCCTACGAAGGTGGTGTAGTACCTAAAGCATTGTATGTAGACTCTGCAGCTACAGTAAGTAGTTACGGTGTAAAGTGGAATAAAGCATTTAAAGGACTTTCGGCGGCACTAGATTTTGCACATCAATATCCGGCAGTAGAAAAAATTTATGTGGCAAAAGGAACTTATTACCCAACCAATCAATATGGAGGAGGGGCACGTGACGCAACTTTTGCTATTACTAGAGGCGGTTTAAAACTTTTTGGTGGTTATAACGCAAGTACTGGTGTAAGAAACACATCAGCAAACCCCACCGTGCTTAGTGGAGACTTGGGGACAAACAATAATTTTTTAGATAACAGCTATCATGTGTTGGTAGTTGCAGGTATACCTAATACCACGGTAGACAGCGTAACTGTAGACGGTTTTACTATCCAAAAAGGCTATGCAGATAACACAACGTTGGGCTATGCAACATTCGCTACGCAAAAGGGCCAAAAAAATATATTCAAAGGTTATGGTGCCGGAGTTTATACTACAGATGTGGGCAGTAATGTTACGATTAGCCAATGTCATATTGTAGATAATGCCGCCCACCATGGCGGAGGTATTTCTAATGAATCATCAAGTCCAACTTATATCAATAATGTGATAGCTAAAAACTATGGAAGCTATTACGGCGCTGGTATTTTTAATAACACAGCAAGTCCTCAGCTTATTAACTGTACAGTCGTTAGCAATAGCATGTCGAACACTGGCAATGGCGGAGGTATGTATAATTTGAGCAATTCGGTGCCTAAAGTAACAAATAGTATCTTTTGGGCTAATACTGCTCAATCAAACTTAGGTATTGGCGGTACCGCGGCTAGTGTTAACTATAGCCTTATACAAGGGGCTGCAGTTTACGCAGGTACTGGTAATAAAAATACTGAACCTTTATTTGTAAGCATAGCTAATTTAATAGGTTTGGATGGTATTTGGGGAACAGCAGATGACGGATATAGAATGATTGCTGGTAGCCCAACAATTAATGCCGGTGATCCAAGAACAAATGTAACCGGAAGTGTGTTGCAGGTTGGCGCAGTTGATATTTTAGGTGCAAGCCGTGTGCAGGGTGGCAATATAGATATGGGAGCTTACGAAGGGGGCATTCCTTATAAAACATTCCACGTAAATGCAGCATCTAATGCAGCTACAGAAGATGGGTTAACATGGGCAACAGCTTTTAAATCATTAGCTTCTGCACTTAACTACGCCAACAACAATGCAGATATCAACCTTATTAAAGTAGCTGCTGGTACTTACAATCCAAGTGGATCTAATACAGGTACAGGTAGAGATGCGTCTTTTGCTATTACGCGTAAAGGTTTAGACTTGTTGGGAGGCTACAACGCTACAACCGGGGCAAGAAACATTACCGCCAACCGCAGTATTTTAAATGCCAATATGAACCACCATACATTAATTTTAGCTGGTATTCCAGCAAGTAATACAAGTGGCGTAAGAGTTGATGGGTTTACAATTCAAGGTGGAGAAGCTAACATTACTGCACTACAGTCTATTATATTAAACACAGAAAATGGTGCGCAGAATATCTTTAGAGGATATGGCGGAGGGGTATACACCGTAGCAGTTAACGACAACACCGTAGTTAGCAATTGTATCATTACTGGCAACTACGCAATTTATGGCGGGGGTATATCTAATGCGAATGGAACGCCAACGTTCATAAATAATGTTGTGGTAAAAAACCTAAGTGTTAAAGCTGGCGGGGGTATATACAACAACGTGTCAAACGCCAAAATAACAAACAGTACCATAGCTGACAATGCCGCATTTGACCCGCAACAGAGTGCTTCTAGCGGTGGAGGAATTTATAATGACAGCAATTCTTTGCCGCAAATTGCAAATACAATTGTGTGGAATAATACAGCAAATGCTAATGCTGGTATTGGTGGCAGCACAGCAACGGTTAGCTATAGTATAATACAGGGGGGGCATGTCGGAACAGGAAATATTGATGTAAATCCAAAGTTTATTGATGCAGTAAACCCAGCGGGAGCAGACCAAATTTTTGGCACAGCCGATGATGGTCTGCGTTTAATGCCCAGCAGCCCAGCGGTAAATACGGGAAGTAATGTGCTGTTCACAGATTTAGATGGAAGCACATTAGACTTAGCGGGTAACCCACGGGTGTTTGAATATGCAACTAATGGTGTGATAGATATGGGAGCGTATGAAACCCAAGGGTTGTTCTCCCAAACCATCAGCTTTGCTGCATTAAATCCAAAAAATACAAATAGTGCAGATTTTGCCTTGAACGCTACAGCTAGTAGCGGGTTGCCAGTAAGCTATGCCAGTAGCAACACAGCCATCGCAGATGTTTACCAAGACAACGGTGTTTGGAAGGTGAAAATTAAAGCTGCGGGTTCGGTAGATATCACTGCAAAACAGGTTGGTAACGGTGACTACGCTGCGGCAACAGCGGTAGATCAAACCTTGGTAATTGTTGACGCTACGCTTCCGGTACAGCTAACCAGTTACACTGCCAAAACGGTAAACCAAACAGCTAGGCTAGATTGGGCTATATCATCAGAGCATGACAACAGTAAATTTGTAATTTATCGCAGTGGCGATGATAAGCAGTTTATCCAAATAGGAGAGGTAGCAAGTTTGGGTAATACCAATACCAACAGAAATTATTTCTTTGTAGATAAGCAGCCTTTAAACGGAAACAACTACTATAAACTTGTGCAGGTAGATTTGGATGGCAAACCCACTGAGCTGGGTGTTAAACCGCTAAACTTTGTGCTTTCGGCTATCAATTTCAATGTGTACCCTAACCCAACAAAAGATAGGGTAAATGTTACTTTTGAAGTTGCAAAATATAATCGTGTGTCATTATCAAGTGTAGATGGCAAAGTTTTAAAATCTATTCCACTTAACACGCAGCAAGATCAATTAACAATAGATTTGTCTGCTTACCCAGTGGGGACTTATTTTATAAGATTAACCGGTATCCAAGAAAGCATTGTTAAAAAAGTAGTGAAACAGTAACCATACTTTCCAAACAAACTAAACCCTGTGGGCAATTGCTTACAGGGTTTTTTAATTGTGTACCATAGGTAATTAAGAAACTCACAAGTTTAGTTGCTAAATAGTTACCTTCGTTTCGCAAATTCACACCAATGGCCATAGAAATAGAACATAAATACTTAGTAAGCGCAAGCGCTTGGGGTAAAATAACAGATACTGAGCCAGTACAAATTAGACAAGGATATTTACAAATAGACCCGAACAAAACCATCAGGGTGAGAACAAAGGCAAATCAAGGTTTCATTACCATTAAGGGCAAGACCAAAGGTGCTAGTAGGCTCGAATTTGAATATGAGATTCCTATTGCCGATGCCAATGAATTGCTGGATAAATTCTGTTCTAATCTAATTGAAAAGATGCGGCATTACGTTATTCACAACGGCAAAACTTGGGAAGTAGATGTATTTTCTGGTTTAAATGCGGGTTTAATTGTTGCAGAAATTGAATTAACCAGCGAAGAAGAAACCTATACTTTACCAAGTTGGGTAACGGAGAACGTTACGAATGACGTTAAGTATGCAAATTCGAATCTGGCTATTATGCCCTTTGCGAAGTGGTAGTGAAAAAGTGAATTGAAATAATTTATTTTTAGCGTAAATTGAGTTGGCTATCGCTGCTATCTGCGTTTAACTCAGAATTATCATGAAAACACTTATAATCTTTCTATCATTTTTATTTCTCAGCAACTCTAATACCATTCATCAAGACAAAATTTTAAAGATTGATAAGAAAGGTAACATTGTTGGCTTGCCTAAACAGTTTACTCCGGCTAAGTTTGATTTAGCTACAAAGAAGTTAAGGATAAAAGACAGAGAAGTTATCTTTCCAAAATGTTTAAGCTCTTATTTTGAACAACATCGAAATCCTAAAGTGAACTTATCAGCTTCTTGGTATCACGAAAAACGCATTCTGCCATATTATTTGAATTTTGAGATAAATGATAAAAATTCAAATTATGGATATACGATTTTGATTAATTTGGAAACACTGGAATTGATTTACATTAATAAATCTATTATAGAGGGTAACACGATACATAATCCAAAAATAGATTTAGGAGAACGGTGTTTAAAGGATTATAAAGTTGCAATAAAAACTGTTGATTAGTGTTAATAAATAAGACCTAATAATTGAGTTTGCTTATATAATTTGCTTTAAAGGCTTAATCTTTAATTCGACAATAGAAGTTCTTTCATGCTGAGCAAGTACGTAAATCACACTTTCAGCAATATCATCGGCCATTAACATTTCCATTGCTTCAATTTGCTTTAACTTTTCTTCCTGCGATTGTTCTTGCATATCGGTATCAACCGCACCAGGCTCAATCAAGGTTACATTAATCCCCTTTGGATTTACTTCCTTTCTAAGAGATTCTGAAAAGCCTTGCAATGCAGATTTTGTAGCCACGTAAACAGAGCTGCCATCTTCACGGGAAACGGCACTCATAGAACCAATATGAATAATATGTCCTTTTTCTTGAGGAACCATTGCAGTTAGTGCATAATGGCTACATGCCATATATCCCATTAGGTTGGTTTTAACGATATATTCCCAATCCCTGTACTCTCCTTCGGTTATACTGCCAAACCCTAATGAAGCATTATTTATCAGCACATCTAAACCGCCAAGCTCTTCATTTACGGTCATAAATACCTTTTCAAGGTCATCTTGTAAAGATACGTCGGCAGCAACACCAAGTACTTGGGTTTCCGAATCGTCATGTTTAATCTCCTCTAAAGTTTCTTGTATCACATCTTGATGACGACCAACAATAACAATGTTGGCTCCTAGCTGCGCCAATTTAATAGCCAACGCTCTACCTATGCCGGTTGTGCCGCCTGTAATCAATATTCTCTTTCCTGCTATTCTTTTAGTGTCAGATATTTTTTCCATGATGATTGATTATATGTCTATTAAAAACCACTGCTGTAGATAGAAGTTTGTAAGCCAAATACCCCTTTTTAAAGGGTAAATACCCAATTGATCGGGGTGTTTTACCAATAATAGTACCGTAGCAAAGCTGATGGCTAATCTTCTAAATTCTCACTAATGAGAGGCATATATTTTGTGCATTTAATTGTTATTCACTTAGAATTAGATAACGATGGAAAATAAAGCACCACAACACGAGAATGATCCAAAGGATCAAAAAAAGGTTATTGATGGCCCAGGAAATATGAATGATAGGCCGCAGACACATGATGGAATTTCGGACCAAGGCACTACAGCCGAAGAAGTAAGCGGCGAAGAACAGCAGCGTACCAATGCCGATGAAAGGGAAATTCCCCAGTTAAACCCAGGCAGAAATGATGTAGAAAACCAAGAACCTACAGATTTTGATATCGATGAAAGTACTGACTAAAGGCTTGGTTTTTAGAGTAAACGTATATCTACGCCCAAAAGCGTCCCGAAATACTGTTTTTTCTAATAACAAAAACTTTTAGTTCATCAATTTACTTAAACCTATCCGATGGGATGTCCCTGTCGCCAAACCTTTTAATTGAATATCATGAATTATCAAGAAAACGAGCAACAAGGTACTGAACAAGGTTCGAACCTAGAAAACCAAAGCATTGGCGGTCAAGAACAAGCCAGTGATGGCGAAAATATTTTAAGAGATGAAGAAGATCAACTAGACCAAGAAGAAGAAACAGCCGCCGACGACTATGAACGCGATGAAACTGCAGATAGCGACTATGACAAAGACGGTAGTGGAAGTGATCTTGAAGAGGATTTAGAACTAGATCAAAATACCGAAGATGAAAGGCGTGATGGTATCGTCTAATCTTTAATGGGTGCTTGAAAACGCTAGTCAATTGTTTCGCCAAAGCTTCTGTATGAAGGATGTTCAAAAGATCTTATATCGAGAAAGAACTTTTGAACATCCTTTTTTAGTTTTTGATTTTACAATACCGCTAATTGATTTTTTTATTCATTTCTGCCGATACCTTAGAGACAAAAATCAGACTAGTTAATGGAATTAAGAAAAGATGCCTCAGACTGAAGAAATTTTAATGAAAGTAGCGGCTTTTGCTACCAATGCGCATGCTGGACAACAGCGGAAGTACGTTAATGAGCCTTATATCGAACATCCCGTTAGGGTAATGTATATGTGTATGGCACAGCAGCAGTCGTTGCACGTGCTATGCGCAGCTTTACTACACGATGTTTTAGAAGATACTTCGATACATGAAGATGAATTGTTAGCTTTTTTAGGCGAGCTTTTTTTACCACAGGAAGCCAAGGATATATTAAGTACGGTAGTTGAACTTACAGACGTTTATATCAAGAAAGCTTATCCACATTGGAATAGGAAGATTAGAAAGGAAGCTGAATTGGAAAGGTTGAAAAGGATTTCATCTGGCGCTCAAACCATTAAATACGCTGATATATTGGACAATTCCGAAGCTATCGCTACGCAGGATCCAGGTTTTGCCGCGGTATTGTTAAAAGAGTACCAACATCAAGTTAAGGTTTTAAATGGCGGGGACTCTACTTTAAGGCAAATGGCAACAGAAAAGTTGGAGGCGGCGTTAAAAACGATGTCTAACAAAGCAAATTAAAAAGAATTTTTAAGGTAGGTTATAATCAACTAACCGAAGGCCTATTGATCAGCCTTCGGTTAGTTGATTATAATTAATGAGCCGTAGCCTCGTCTCTACTAATTTTTAAAGGCATACCATCTTTATCTCCTTTAATAATGCGCATAATCTTATAATTATGTTGGGCCTCCATTAAGTGATGTTCTAAAGTAGGCAGTTTTTTCCTTGCGAAATTTGCTAGCGCAGGTTGTGCCTCGTTTGTACTTGCTGCCCTAAAAAGGCTAACAGCATTTTCATGCTCTTTAACCATTAGCTGTGCGTAGAAATGATTTCTTTCGTCATTTTTCAACGAATCTAAGCGAGAAAGTATTGCTTTTTTATCATCAGGCAATCTTTGCGGTATACTGATTTTATTTTGTTTAGCGATGGCTTTGAGCTCTCTTTGCGCCATTAGATGATCTCTCACCATAATGGTAGCAAGGTTTTGGATGTCCCTATTTTCGGTTCGCTTAATCATGATTGCACTGCTTTCTATTTCCATCATTGTACCAATAGCTGCTTTAGTGGCAAAATCATTTGTACTTCCTTTTTCCAACGCTGGGTCTATTTTGTCTTTCCTAATTTGGTTAAGGTTGTTCTGGCTAGATGGATTGGGATTTTGTTTACAAGAAATTAGTGCAAAACCCACTGAAAATGCTAGTAATAATATCTTTTTCATGTCTTTTCTTTTTTGGTTACTTATAAATCAACAGAGATATGACTATTTGGTTTTAATTCCGCAGGTATTTAGGGGTGGCGCATGTTTAACTTGCGATAAATACTTGTCAGTATGAGCAAGAAGTACCCATTTCTTTCTTCCGAAGAACTTTTCTAAGTAAGATTGCTTACTTAATTAACAACTCAATAATTAAGACATGGAAAAGGAATTGGAAAACCAAAGTATTCCGCCACAAAAAATTGGTGAACAAATGGATGTGGTTGAAAAGCGCTCGTTCGACAATGAACTCGAGGCGATAGATTTCTTTGAATTGGTAAAGCATCGATTGCTTAACGTTAATCGTTGGTCCGCTTTGGCGGGCAGCGCTTTGTCTAACTTTCAGCTCACTAATAGTTACGGTAATGTGGTAGATCGTTTGGTGCAGGAAGGAGATTATTTAAGGATTGATATCCCTGGCCCAGGCTCTAGTGCTGGAGATGGATATGATTGGGTTACCGTAGAAAAAATTGAAGAAAACAGTGAAGCAGGTATGGAAGCACTCAATTTAAGGGTAAGGCCTTCTGCAAACCCTCTTTCTAATAACAGGGATACTGCCCATTTTCTCACAGAGCAAGCCACTTCTACATTTCAGGTAAAACGTATAGGGAAAAATATCTATGCATCAGAACATGGACGCAACGAATTGGCCAATACTTATAATTTAAATACTGCAGATAATATTAGAAATATGCTGATAGGCTGGGCTGCCATGTTGGGGTTTTCTTATCCGCAATGGAAAGCGCTAGTGAGGGGGTTGCTCGCAGATCCAGTATAGTTTGGCATCATGTGAGTAGTTTTAAGTAGCTCGGTTAAGGTTACACTTTGCAAGGTGCGTAGTTGTGCGTAGTCAAAGTTTTTTATAGGTTTTAGGATATGTTTTTCTTTGCATCGTCAAGAAAATCACTTATAAAAGACAATGAAAAACCCTATCTGCCAAAAAAATGAAGCTATCAACTTCATACGCTTTATCTACATTGTTATCTCGCTGGTAAGCTGGATTATAATCTGTAATTGCCTCTAGGTTAATTGCCCCTGCTTATAAAATAGAATTGAAATCTCTCTTCAAGGATGGGACTAAGCTTTAATCCCAAATCTGGTTCATCTCTGTAAGAATGATAGGCTTACAATCAGTTACCACAATAGTGTGCTCGTGTTGCGCCATATAACCACCTCTGTTGCCCACCATCGTCCAGCCATCGGCTAAGGTTTCTGCAATAGTAGAATCTGTAGAAATGAAAGTCTCAATGGCAACTACCGAATTTTTCTTGAAACGGGTTAAATTAAATCTATCTCTATAGCAAGCAACCTCGTGCGGTTCTTCATGTAGACTACGGCCAACACCATGTCCGGTAAGGTTTTTAATTACTTTGTAGCCACGTTTTTTAGCTTCGGTTTCAATCAGATGACCAATATCTGAAATACGTACACCACCTTTAATATTGGCAATGGCTTTTTGTAAAATTTCTTTCGAAGCATTAACCAATTTCTGATGGTTGTTAATGTCGTTTCCTAAAATGAAAGAACAACCGTTGTCTGACCAAAAGCCATCTAACTCTGCCGATACATCAATATTGATTAAATCACCTTCCTTCAAAATCCTTTGTGCGTGGGGTATGCCGTGGCAAAACTCATTATCAACGCTAATACAAGTGTAGCCAGGGAATTTGTAGGTCAAAAAAGGGGCAGATTTAGCACCAAATTCTTCCAACATTTTTCCGCCAAAATCATCAAGTTCTTTAGTGCTCATACCAGGCTTAGCATATTCTTTCATCGCTTTTAGCGTAAGCGCAACAGCTTCGCTGGCTTTTTGCATCCCTTGTAATTCGGTTTCGTTGGTAATAGACATATCGATTTCTTTAACGGCGCAAAGATACGAAATTAAGCTTTATGGATGTAATTTGGCATAAAGCCACTCGCCAAAAGCATAGCCGTTTTGGTAAATTCCAATAGCGATAATAAGCAAAATGATAGGCAGTAAAATTTTAAACCATTTAGATTTTAGTAATTCTTCTTTCTTCATGATGTAGTTTATTTAGGTTTTGTTTAGAACGATGAGAAGGTGTAATTGTTACAGTAAACACATCAAATTACACTTGATTTTAACGTATAAATAACAAAAGCCTGTTATAAAATTCGCTCGTTTATCTTATCTTTAGGCGATTTTATCAAACCAGTCCTTTTTTTGGACATCTCATTTTAAACATCATAAAATAAAAAACATGTCAAACTCATCAAAAATTATCTATACCAAAACAGACGAGGCTCCATTGTTAGCTACATATTCATTTTTGCCTATTGTACAAGCTTTTACGGCGTCGGCAGGAATTGAGGTGGAAACTAGGGATATCTCTTTAGCAGGAAGAATTTTAGCAAACTTTCCTGAGTTTTTGAAAGATGATCAAAAAATTGGAGATGCCTTGACAGAACTTGGAACTTTGGCTAATACACCAGAAGCTAATATTATTAAGTTACCTAATATTTCTGCTTCTATTCCTCAGCTGAAAGAAGCTATCGCCGAGTTACAATCTCAAGGTTTTGCATTGCCAAATTTCCCAGAAGATGCAAAAACAGACGAAGAAAAAGCAATTAAAGCAAAATATTCAAAAGTTTTGGGTTCGGCTGTAAACCCGGTTTTACGTGAAGGTAACTCAGATCGTAGAGCACCAAAGGCAGTTAAAAACTATGCGAAAGCTAACCCGCACTCAATGGGTGCTTGGTCTTCAGATTCTAAAACTAAAGTAGCCCACATGAACGATGGCGACTTTTATGGTTCTGAAAAATCTACAACGGTTGAAAACGATACCCAATTTAAAATTGAATTTGTAGATGCAAGTGGTGCAGTTACCGAATTGAAGGGTTTGGCTAACTTAAAAGCTGGAGAAGTAATTGATAGCTCTGTAATGAGCTTGGCTAAATTAAAATCTTTTGTGGTTGATGCCATTGAAGAAGCAAAAGCTACTGGCGTATTACTTTCTGCGCACTTAAAAGCAACAATGATGAAGGTTTCTGATCCTATCATTTTTGGTGCAATTGTAGAAGTTTATTTTGCAGAAGTTTTCACCAAATATGCTGAGCTTTTCAAATCTTTAGGAGTTGATACTCGTAACGGTTTGGGCGATGTTTACGCAAAGATTGCCGGACATGCGCAAGAGGCAGAAGTTAAAGCGGCAATTGATGCAACTATTGCCAATGGTCCGGCTTTAGCCATGGTTAATTCTGATAAAGGGATTACCAACTTACACGTTCCTTCAGACGTAATTGTAGATGCTTCGATGCCTGCAATGATCCGTACTTCGGGTCAAATGTGGGATAAAGACGGCAAGCAACAAGATACTTTAGCTATCATTCCAGACAGAAACTACGCTGGTATTTATACTGCAACTATTGATGATTGCAGAAAACATGGTGCTTTCGATCCAAAAACAATGGGGTCGGTACCTAACGTTGGTTTAATGGCGCAAAAAGCCGAAGAGTATGGATCTCACGATAAAACTTTCCAAGCTGCGGCTAACGGTACTATCCGTGTAAGCGACGCTGCTGGTAACTTGTTTTTTGAGCAAGCTGTAGCAACTGGAGATATCTTCCGTATGTGCCAAACTAAAGATGCGCCTATCCAAGACTGGGTTAAACTAGCAGTGAACAGAGCTCGTTTATCTAGCACTCCTGCGGTTTTCTGGTTAGACGAAAACAGAGCGCACGATAGAGAAATCATCAAAAAAGTTAATAAATATTTAGGAGATTTTGATACCAATGGATTAGATCTTCGTATCCTTTCTCCAATTGAAGCTACTAAATTTACGTTAGAGCGTATCCGTAAAGGTGAAGATACTATCTCTGTAACTGGTAACGTATTACGTGATTACCTAACAGATTTATTTCCAATTTTAGAATTGGGTACTTCAGCAAAAATGTTATCTATTGTGCCTTTAATGAACGGTGGCGGTTTATTTGAAACTGGTGCTGGTGGTTCTGCTCCTAAACACGTAGAGCAGTTTGTTAAAGAAGGTTATTTACGTTGGGATTCGTTAGGTGAGTTCTTGGCATTACAGGCTTCGTTAGAGCATTTAGCACAAACTCAAGATAACTCAAAAGCACAAGTGTTGGCAGATGCTTTAGATGAAGCTAACGCGAAATTCTTAGCTACTGATAAATCTCCGGGTAGAAAATTAGGAACTATTGATAACCGTGGTTCTCACTTTTATTTAGCATTCTACTGGGCAGAGGCTTTAGCAGCACAAACAAAAGATGCAGAGTTAAAGGCTAAATTTGCTCCATTAGCACAAGCATTAGCAGAAAACGAAGCTAAAATTACTGGTGAGTTAATTGAGGCTCAAGGTAAAGCGCAAGAAGTTGGAGGTTACTATCATCCAAATGACGAGCTAGCTGGAAAAGCAATGCGTCCAAGTGTTACATTGAATAATGCTTTGGCAGGTTTGTAGAAAGTTTCAGCCTATTTAGATATTAGTTATTTAGAAAATCCCCAGTCGCTAAGATTGGGGATTTTTTGTTTTGCTTCCATTTCCGTCATTTCGACGACCGAAGGAGGAGAAATCTAGCACCTTGTTAAGCATGTAGCTAGACTTCTCACTACGTTCGAAATGACGGAAATGGGATAGCTACTATAAGTTCTTCGCTGTGGTAGTTCACGTATGCCGTCATCTCGAACGAGGCACGAGGAGAGATCTAGCACCTTGTTAAGCATATAGTTAGATTTTTTCACTTCGCTGTGCTTCGTACCGAAGCGAAATAGGTGCGTATCTGCTCCAGTACTACCATTCTTTTATCTCCTCCAACAAGTCATTCCAAGATGAATTAAAGGAATTAATCAGATTGTCTTTCTTTTCCCGTCGCCATTTTTTGATTTCCTTTTCTCTGTTAATTGCTTCTGTTATGTCATGAAATGTTTCATAATAAACACAAATTATTGCGTTGTACTTGGCTGTGAAAGACTTTGGGTATTTCTTATCTCTGTGTTCTATTAAACGGGATAACAAATCGGAGGTTACACCTACATAAAGAACAGAACGATTGACATTAGTGAGTATGTATACGGCGCCGCCTCTTTGCATGGTTTTAATTAGTCAATAATATCAGATAATTTGATATGCTTCTTTACTAGTTGTTAGAAATTGGTTATTTTTAATTCAGCTATTAAATTTTTAGGAAGCTAGATTTAGCTTCGCTTTCTTTCAGTTCTCACTGTGTTCGAAATGACGAAAATGGCAAAGCCTCTTGTAAGTTCTTCGTCATGCTAATTCACGTATGCCGTCATCGAACGAGGCAGGAGGAGAGATCTAGCACTTTGTTAAGCATGTGGTTAGATTTC
>NZ_JAVHXT010000006.1:0-216277 GCF_031119335.1 Pedobacter sp. | reverse complement strand
TTTGTTAAGCATGTGGTTAGATTTCTCACTGCGTTCGAAATGACGAAAGTGGCAAGTTTCTGTAAGTTCTTCATTGTGCTAATTCACGTATGTCGTCATCTCGAACGAGGCACGAGGAGAGATCGAGCGCTTTGTTAAGCATGTGGTTAGATTTCTCACTGCGTTCGAAATGACGAAAGTGGCAAAGTTTCTGTAAGTTCTTCATTGTGCTAATTCACGTATGCCGTCATCTCGAACGAGGCACGAGGAGAGATCTAGCACTTTGTTAAGCATGTGGCTAGATTTCTCACTGCGTTCGTGACGAAAGTGGCAAAGCCTCTTGTAAGTTCTTCGTCATGCTAATTCACGTATGCCGTCATCTCGAACGAGGCACGAGGAGAGATCTAGCACTTTGTTAAGCATGTGGTTAGATTTCTCACTGCGTTCGTATGACGGAAATGGGATAGCTACTATAAGTTCTTCGCTGTGGTAGTTCACGTATGTCGTCATCTCGAACGAGGCAGGAGGAGAGATCTAGCACTTTGTTAAGCATGTGGTTAGATTTCTCACTGCGTTCGAAATGACGAAAGTGGCAAGTTTCTGTAAGTTCTTCATTGTGCTAATTCACGTATGTCGTCATCTCGAACGAGGCACGAGGAGAGATCTAGCGCTTTGTTAAGCATGTAGTTAGATTTAGCTTCGCTTTCTTTCAGTTCTCACTTCGCTG
The DNA here is from genome assembly GCF_031119335.1 of Pedobacter sp. GTDB lineage: Bacteria > Bacteroidota > Bacteroidia > Sphingobacteriales > Sphingobacteriaceae > Pedobacter. The sequence goes on along the minus strand of NZ_JAVHXT010000006.1, from coordinate 215,571 downwards.
TGCTTCAGTTCGCAATGACGACAACTATAAGCTAACCCTCCGCTAACTCCTTCACCTTCTCCAAAGCTTTTGGCCACTTCTCCTCAAAATAATCTTTGTATTCTTTGGTAATATCCATTTCTACGCTAAGCATAGATTTTCCATCCAAGTGGCTTATTTTATAATTCTCATAAATATCACCCCATTTTTTTGCTTCTTCACTCTCGTAATCTTCTACACCATTTTTGTAGAAACCTAAATGTTTAATAGATATGTACTCGTTAGGAATGTGTTCAGCAATTTTCGATGCCATACCATCGCCTTCAGCGTTTACGAAGAATACTTTACTTCCAGGCTGCCAGTCTGTTATTGCTCTCGAACCCTCAGCAAAAACTGCGGTCCATTGCGGGTAAGTAGTTTCTCCTAAGAGGATATCCCAAATCTTTTCTTTTGAGGCGTTGATTTCGATTTTAAAATATATTCTTTCCATGGTAAAAAAAATTAGCCACAAATGCACAGATGTTGAGAATGTGATTAATGGCGTTGATGATTGGTTAGTTTTATTTAATAGGTAAATTATCTTGATGTTAACTGTCTCATTTTTTTCTTAGTAAAAATCTGTTCATCAGGGGCATTAAAAAATCTACTGTTTGAATTTACTAAAATCCATGAACAAAACATTCCATTTGTGTCCATCTAAATCGGTAAAGCCACCGCCATACATCCAGCCATTTTTTTCACCTCCTTTGGCGTAAATGTAAGCTCCAGCGGCTTCGGCTTTCGCTAAAATTTCGTCCACTTCCGCTGCATTTTCTGCATCAATAGAAATCAAACATTCAGTTTTATTTTCTAAGTCAGCAATTTTGAAAGGAGTAAAACTGTTAAATACTTCTTCGGTAAAAAAGTTAACAATAAAATCTTTCTGTCCAATTTTGAAAGATGCCATGGTATCGCTTTGCGGTGCATGGGTGTTTAACGTGAAACCGATTTTGGTAAAGAAGTCGGTAGTTTTTTGGATGTTTGTAACTGGCAGGTTAAGCCAAATTTCTTTAGTCATACAGTTATGATTTGGTTGTATATCAAATTTGATTAAAAATTTTGAGAAATGAAGGGTTAAAAACGACACTTAAAAGGTGTATTGCAGACGGTGTTAATTTTTGTAAACGACTGTCCGTTAGAAAATTTTAGTGAGCCATGCAACAAAACATTTTTTTTCTCCTCTAATGTAGATATCGGTTACTGGGGAAAAAAAAGTCGACATAAAACTTGCTTCGTACGAAAGTTATCCTACCTTTGCTTTATGCAAGAGAATAAGTTGAATAATTCGATCCCAGAACCAACCCGAGCAGAGTTAGAGATATTGCAGGTTTTATGGGAATTTGGTGCCAGTACTGTACGTTTTGTGAATGATGAACTAAACAAGCAGCGAGATGTAAATTACACCTCAACCTTAAAGCAAATGCAAATTATGGCCGACAAGGGGATTTTGAAACGTGACGAAAGCCAGATGAAACATATTTATGCACCAGTGCAGGCCGAAATAAAAACCAAAGACCAGCTCTTAGACAGATTTGTAAATACATTATATAAAGGTTCTACAACCAATTTGGTAATGCAGCTTTTGGGTAATGAAAAAACCTCAAAAGAAGAACTGGAAGAGATTAAAAAAATGCTGAACGATTTAGAAAAGTAAACGAACTCAAAATATTAAAGCAACCACGATTATGGAATTTCAATGGTTAAACATTTTGTCTGCAGATTGGATAAATGCGCTTTATAGCACCTTATTTCATTCGCTTTGGATAGGTGTGGTGATGGCATTGGTAGCTGGTATTATTATGATGGGCACTAAAAACAGCAGGCCGTCTTTAAGGTACAACCTGTTAACGGTCTTGTTAGGTATGTTCTCGCTGAGCATGATTTTTGTTTTCTATCAATCGCTGAATAAAGTTAACCTGCTTTCTGGTTATTTAAATCCAGCAGCTTCAAATTCAAATCAGCTTTTCAAAATCAATTTTGCGGGCGATATAAACAACGTGTTAACCACTTTGGGTGCTTATGCTAATCAGCTGTTACTAATTTGGTTTGGTGTGATTTTTATCAAGACAATAAAACTGATGATTGGTCTGCAAGGTGTTCATCATTTAAAAAGAACAAAAGTTTTTGATGCAGGAGCTTACTGGCAAAATAAGGTGAACGAGCTTTCGCAACACTTGTACATTAAACAAAGTGTTCAAATTCTGCAATCGGGTATTGCTAAAATCCCCATGGTAATTGGACATTTTAAACCGGTTATTTTAATGCCTATCGGTATGTTAAACCATTTGAGCTTGACAGAGGTAGAAGCAATTCTAAGTCACGAGTTGGCGCATATTAAACGTAGAGATTACCTGATAAATATTCTCCAGAACATATTAGAAGTATTGTTCTTCTTTAATCCCGCTGTTTTATGGATATCTAAAGTGATTAAAGATGAGCGAGAAAACTGTTGCGACGATTTAGCAATTTCTTGTACCAACGATAAAAATGGTTACCTCAGAGCTTTGGTTTCTTGTCAAGAATTTAACCTAAACGCCACGGGTTTTGCCATGTCAATGGCAAGTGGAAAAGGACAGTTAATTGCTCGAATACGTAGAATTGCCTTTAATAAAAAAGCCTCTTTAGGCAGTGTAGAGAAAACAATTTTAGCTATGTCGTTGCTTTTTGTTTTTGCTTTAAGTGTAGCTTTTACATTAAGCGAGAGACCAAATAGGGTAGTTAAAGGAGCAGTTAAAACAGTGCAAACTTCGGTAAAGCATACCACAACAGAAGTAATAACTACTAGTGCAGGTACAATTACTAGCGCAGGCACAATCAAAAAAATAAAGCCAGTAATAAATAAAACTGTTGCTTCGATAAAAGAAACTGAATATGTAGACAACTCGGAATTGGCTACAACTAAAACAGAAGAAGAAAACGCCAATAAGCCAAATGAAACGCCTGAAACCTGCGCCAAGGTATCCCCAATTAAGTCGGTTCAGTTTTATGTTCCTCCAGTTTCGAAGACGGTGACTACTACAATTTCTACCACAACCACTACCGTAAAAGTTGATGGAAAAGTAATGGTATATGTAACGCACCAAGGTAGAGATGCCAGAAATGATATCAAAAGGGATATGCTAAATGATAGCATTATTGTAATTGGCGAAAATCCTAGCTATGTTTTAAATAGAGATGAGATGTTGGTAAACGGCGTAAAACAAAATGCTTGCATACATCAGAAATATAAAGAGAAATACATAACCAGACCAGATACGCAATACCGTATTGGAAGTTAAATTAAAATTAGGGACAGTTAAGCTGCTGCAAGGAGTTATTCTTAACACCTAAAACAAACTGTTAAACCAACGAACTATTAAACTGCTTTTATGAAATTTAAACTAAAGGTTATAACGACCTTTTGGCTAGCTATTGCTTCAACTTTTGCCTACGCACAAACCAATGCTGTCATTAATGGAAAAATTACCGATAGTAATTTGAAACCACTTGATTTAGTTACTGTAGCATTATTTAAAGCTAAAGATAGTGTGTTAATTAAAACTGTTTTTACAGAGGCTGATGGTAAATTCTCTTTCGATAAAGTGGCGAATGGTAGTTATCAGGTTAGAGCCATTTTGATAGGTTATGTCAATTACAGGAGTGAAACAATCGTTGTCGACGAAAATAATGCAATGGTTTACTTGGGCGATCTGAAGCTGAATTCTGCTACTAAGACCTTAAATGAGGTAAATGTTGTGGCTAAAAAGCCATTTGTTGAACGTAAAATAGATAGAACGGTGGTAAATGTTGATGCCTTAATTTCTAACGCTGGTACTTCTGCGCTCGATGTTTTGGAAAAATCTCCAGGAGTAAGTGTAGACCAAAATGGAAGTATTAGCCTAAAAGGAAAGCAAGGAGTGATGATTTTTATAGATGATAAACCTAGCTTTCTTTCTGGAGCCGATTTGGAAAATTATTTGCGGTCCTTGCCATCATCAATGGTAGATCAAATAGAATTGATGACCAACCCGCCAGCAAAGTACGATGCCGCTGGAAATGCAGGTGTTATCAATATTAAAACAAAAAAAGATAAAGCGGTTGGCTTTAACGGTTCCGTAAATGTGGGTTTAAACCAAGGAAAAAAAACGAGATCAAACAATAGCTTAAACCTAAACTATCGCCGAAACAAGCTTAATTTCTTTGGCAATTTTGGTTATAATTTAAGCAATACTTTTACCGATTTAGACTTAAATAGAAAGTACAAAAACCCCGATGGAAGCGTAGATTATTACTTTAATCAGAACTCTTATTTCCAAAGGCATGGCAACACTTTTAACGGTACTGCCGGAATGGATTTTTACCAATCTGATTTTACTACTTGGGGCGTGGTTTTAAGGGGAAATCTAAGAAATGCAGATAATGTGAATGATAATACCAGTAATTTGTTAACTCCAGCAATGGTAAAATATTCGAGCATTGTTGCTAAAAACATGGACGATATCAGTTTCAAAAATGGCGGTGCAAACATCAATTATCGCCATAAATTTGGAAAAACAGGCAAAGAAATTACTGTAGATGGCGATTATATTAATTACAATACAAGAACAGAGCAACAATATTATAATGACACTTATGCAGGTGATGGCACCTTAACATTGCAAGATTTGCTAACGGGATATTTGCCGGCAAAAATCAATATCTACAGCTTAAAATCAGATTATTCGCAAAGTTTAGCCAAAAATTGGAAGATAGATGCTGGTGCTAAATCGAGTTACATCAAAACTAACAACATTGCCAGTTATTTTTTAACGGCTAACAACGTTACTTCTCCAGATTACGATAAAAGTAATCACTTTCTGTATAGCGAAAATATCAGCGCTGCTTATTTAAATTTAAGCTCCGAAGGAAAGAAATTTTCTGTACAAGCAGGTTTGAGGGTAGAGGGGACAATTTCTAAAGGGCATCAGTTGGGTAATGTGATGAAACCAGATTCTAGTTTCAAAAGAAGCTACATCAATGCTTTTCCAACTTTATATTTCTCTTATAAATTAGATACTACTTCAACTCATCAGCTCGGTTTAAATTATGGCAGAAGAATAGATAGGCCGTTTTATCAAGATTTAAATCCTTTCTTTTCGCCGCTAGATAAGTTTACTTACTATGTAGGAAATCCGTTTTTGAAGCCATCATTTACACAAACCATTGAGTTGTCGCATACCTATAAAAATAAAATTACTACAGCGGTGAGTTATAACCATACCCGCGACCAAGTAAATGAAACCATTGAAATTGTAGATGGAACTTACTACAGCCGACCAGCGAATATTGGTAAACAACAGGTTTACAATGCCTCGGTTAATGCAAACTTAGATTTTACGAAATGGTTGGCACTGCATTGGTTTGGTCAGTATACCTACATTCATTCGCGAAGCGATTTTTATACTGGATTTCTAAATACCAAGGGTGGTTTCTTTTCAAGTAATGGGCAGCTACAATTAAAGTTAAGCAAGGGCTGGAGTGGAGAATTGAATTACAGATATCAAACCAAATTGAGAAATGTCCAGTTCGAGATTGGTAAGGTGTACGATATGGGCTTAGCGGTTCAAAAGAAACTTTCTACAAGCAGCACTTTGAGATTAAGTGCTACAGATATTTTCCAAACTAGAGCTATTAACGGCATCATTAATAACCTAAATTTAACTGAAGCAAATTGGAGAAACCGAGGTGATTTTACAACCGTTGCAGTAAGCTATACTTACAGATTTGGCAAAGCGATTAGCAATTTGCGTAGGCACAATGCAGATGGAGCGCAGACCGAGCAAAACAGGGTGAAAAATTAACTTCGCTCAGTACTTTGTAATTGCTTTTACACTGTATTTATTAGCATTTATTTTTAAGTTTTAAAACTTTTTTGGTTAGAGCTATTTGTTTTATCGTTTAGTTATCGGTAACTTCATGTTGTGATATCAGTGCCTCTAAGATGAAAAGGAGTTGTCTTCTTCTTTTAATCATTTTTATTTTACTTGCATTTAGGCAGGTCAATATAGAAACGCCCAAAAAGGGTATATTTAAGCTCCCTATTGGCGTTACTCCCAACGACTATTTGCCAAATACACTAGTTATTAAATTTAAGGAAGGTGTAAGGTTAGATGTGGCTACTCAAAGTGCTGCAAAAGAGCTTTCGGCAAATGGAATTTCATTAACAGCGCTAGAACCTATTTTTAGTGAAGGTTCGAAAAACAATCAGGCTCTCGCAAACAGAAATGGATATAATTTTGAGCTTTTCTACCATGCCAAATATCAGGGGGCTGCTAATATAGAAAAGGTAATCAATAATTTGCTGGCTAGTGATAACATCGCATACGCCGAACCTAGTTACATTCACAGCACTTGGTATACGCCAAATGATTTAGCTTATAGTACGCAATTTTATTTATCGCAAGTAAAAGCGCCACAAGCGTGGGATGTTTTAAAAAACTCATCTAATGTGATTATTGGTATTGTTGATACTGGTTCTGAAATCACTCATCAAGATCTGGCTGCAAACATTTACTACAACACAGCAGATCCAGTTAATGGTATCGACGATGATGGTGATGGCTTTATAGACAACTACGCAGGCTGGGATTTATGTGGTGCTTCGGCAACTACCATGATACCAGACAACGACCCGAATGTAAAAAGTGCCGCTGCAGATCACGGTGTGCATGTAAGCGGTATTGCAAGTGCAGTGTCTAATAACGGCATAGGAGTAGCGAGCTTAGCATACAATGCAAAATTACTGATCGTAAAAGCAGGCGCTGATGATGCCGCCAGATCCATTTATAAAGGTTACGAAGGTATTAAATACGCTGCCGACAAAGGTGCGCATATCATTAATTGTTCTTGGGGCGGCGCCGGAGGTGGACAATTTGGTCAAGAAATGGTGAACTATGCCATTAGTAAAGGCTGTTTGGTGGTAGCTGCTGCGGGTAATTCTGGTAACGACTTTCCCATTTATCCCGCTGCTTTTGACGGTGTGTTGGCTGTAGCAAATTTAAATGCCGATGATACCAAAGGTTCGGCTTCTAACTACGGCACTTATGTTGATATTTCTGCCCCTGGACAAGGCATTTACAATACTGTTTACAATAATAGTTATTCGTATTATTCTGGTACATCTATGGCTGCGCCGCTAGTGTCTAGTGCCGCTGCACTGTTAAAGGCAAAGTATCCTAACTATACAGGCTTGCAAATTGGTGAAATACTAAGGGCAACTGCCGATCCGATAGATGCTAAAAATCCAACCTATGCAAATATGTTAGGCCGCGGAAGACTAAATGCCTATCGGGCTTTAACAGAAACAGCGGCTTCGGTTCGTTATCAAAATATTGCGATCAGTGATCAAAGTTCTGGGAATAGAGCACCGGGAACAGAAGTGACCATGAAATTTAATTTGAAGAATTTCCTTATTCCGGTAAGCGGATTAAACGTCAGTGTTTCTAGTAATAGTTCTTTTGTACAGGTATTAGACCAAAATATCAATGCCGGAAATTTCAATAGCCAAGAAACAAAAACGGATATTGGGCCGGTGAGGGTGAAGGTTTTGCCTAATGCACCAGAAAACCATGAAGTTACTTTTACAGTTAGATATACCGGTAACAACGGTACATACACAGATTTTGAAAGTTTTAAAGAGGTTTTTGCATTAGATTACCTTAATATTAGGGTAAATAAAATCAGCACTACGTTAACTTCAAATGGTAGGGTAGGTTACAGTAAGCCAAATGCCACAGCTGGGTTGGGTTTTGTTTATAAGGATGAAAATATGCTTTACGAAGCGGCCCTAATGATTGCTCAATCTGAAACTCAGGTAATGAACAATGCCAGGATAGATGCTAGTTACGGCGAAGATTTTAAAAGACAACAAATAGCAGCAATGATGTCATCGTCTACGGCTAATTTTGAAGGTACAACCATTTTTACCGATGCGGGTAGCGCTAATCCCATCGGTTTAAAGATACTTGCTAAAGGTTTGGCTTTCAATACCGCTACCGACGATAGATATGTGATCATGGAGTATGAAATCTCAAATACAGGAAGCGTAGACCTAGAAAATATCTATACCGGCTTATTCACCGATTGGGATTTAGACGAATCATCAGCAAATGCCACACAGTACGATGCGACGAATAAAACAGCTTACGTTTATTCAAAAAAGAATGCCAGTTATCCGTTTGCTGGTGTTAAATTGTTGAAATTGACTGCGCCAGCCGCTTATTACCCACTCTCGTATCAGGTGCCAGGTAATTTTCTGGCGGATAATTATTTCAGTATAGCCGAGAAATACAAGACGCTAACTTCTGGCGTACAGGCAAATGGTTTAGGCCATGATGTTGCCAATGGCTACGATGTGATGTTTACCCTAGGGAGCGGTCCTTATACTATTCCTAAAAGTGGTTCAATAAAAGTGGTTTACGCTTTCTTGGCTGGAGATAGTAAAAATGATTTAATAGCAGTTGGCGATGCTGCACAAACAAAATATACCGAATTGGAAACTAAAGCAAATAAAGTATTGCCCGCCGAATATGCGCTCAAGCAAAACTATCCAAATGCTGCAAAAAACTATACCTACCTGCCGATTGATTTGCCAGAAAAAACTCCACTAGAAATTACAATTTACAATATCGATGGTAGAAAGGTGAGTAAGATTGTAAGCGGTATTTTTGAAGCAGGCAGTTACCAATTTTATGTAGACACAAGTCTTTTTCCCAATGGAATTTATACTTACAGCGTAAATACTTCTAACTTTAAGCAAGCAAAAAAAATGATCGTGGCTAGGTAAGCCGTTCATTGGTTCATTAGCCATTGGTTAATTTGCAATGGAATGATTTACCTAATTCATTCCTCGACAGCATTAAAACAGGCTCTGCAACGAGGCTCGTAACTGTCTTTTTCACCCAATAACACTCTTGCTTCGCTAGCTGCGGTACGGTAAGAATACACCGCCGGACTTCCACACTGCATACATACAGCATTCACCTTGGTTACGTGTTCGGCAATGGCCATTAATGCAGGCATGGGGCCAAAAGGTTTACCCAAAAAGTCCATGTCTAAACCAGCAATAATAACCCTGATACCTTTTTTCGCCAGGGTGTTGCAAACTTCTGGAAGCTCTTGGTCAAAAAACTGAGCCTCGTCAATGCCTACAACTTGGGTGTTGGTGCCTAACAATAAAATGGCTGATGAACTGTCAACCGGAGTAGATTGAATGGCGTTTTTATCGTGTGATACCACCGCAGTGTCATCGTAACGTGTATCAGTTTTAGGTTTAAATATCTCTACGTTTAATTTAGCTATTTGGGCTCTTTTCAGTCTTCTGATCAATTCTTCAGTCTTGCCAGAAAACATCGAACCACAAATTACTTCTATACTGCCACTAAATTCTCCCCGTCTAAAGTTTTGTTCGCTAAATAACATTGTAAAGGTATTTTTAGCCAAACTTAGATAAATTTGCTTTTATATGCAATATAATTAATCGGCATATAAAAGCAACTTATCGTTCTCTCCTCAGCCATACGAAGATATATTCATCTAGAGGAAATATAATAGATTTTTATAGTATTTTTGGTTGTCAGTTATTAACATAAAATGCCAAAACTTTCGTTACAACATTATGATTTAATAATTGTTAAATGTAATGTCGGGTTCGCTGATCTAAAAGAAAAAATAAACGGATGAAACAAGAAGCTCTTTTCAAGAAATTAGGAAATATACTCAATGAATTGAATGAACAATACCAGTTTTTATCTCAAAATCCTGAGCAACTGAGCGAGCTGGAATTGGAGCTATTCTTGGCCAATGCTAATTTCTTGGCCGATCATATTCAAATCATCAAAAAATTAAATTTACCGGTACAAGCTTTGCCAATTGCATCGATACCTCAAAATACAAAAGAAGAGGCTGCAATTGATGATGAAATAAGTGATGAATTGAAGGATGTGCAGCAGGTAGAAGCAATTACTTTCGCAAATGTGCCAGAAGAAGAGGTAGAAGTGCCGCAACCAATATTAATTGAAGAAGAAGTTGAAGAGGAGCCAGAAGTGCCAATAGCCGAACACGAAAGAGAGATTTTTAAGTTTGATGAAGAGCCTGAACATACTTTTGAGTTCATTTTGAATGATGGTAGTTTTTCTGAGGACGATAAGTTTGATTTTGAGGAAAAAACCACGGAGCAACTGTTTGATAGACCGCTGAGCGAAGAAGAGGAACTGATATTGGAACATAAGAAGAAAGTTAAAGAAAACTTAATTCGCAACCCTGAAGAGCTTGAGGAAGATGAAATTGGACCAGAACCGTTTCTAGTGAATGAAATAGCCGAGCCGGTTGAAGAAGTAGAGGAAACACAAGTTGAACCAATTATAATCGAACAAGTTGCAGCACCAGTGGTAGAGGTAAAAAAGGTGGTATTAGAAACTACAAAAGTAGAGATTGAGACAAGCCACAAACCCACATTGAATGATATATTAGCAGGTAAAAATACTGGCACTAGATTAAACGAAACATCAGGTAGTACAATTGCCGATTTGAAGTCTGCGATAAACCTAAACGATAAACTACTTTACATTAAAGATTTATTTAATGGTTACAATTTAGCTTACGCAGAGGCGATTGATATTGCCAATAAAATGCCAAATTTTGATGCTGCTGATAACTTCTTCCAAAAGAACTACGCCGCAAAAAATAACTGGGCAGATAAACAAGCTACCGTAGATAAATTTTATTTGTTGCTGAATAGAAGGTTTAGAGATTAACCCCCAGCCCCTAAAGGGGAGTTTTTCTATTGAAGTCCCCTTTAGGGGATTTAGGGGTTAAATAAATCCCATCCTATTAGAATCTAACTTCAGGAAGATAAACAGCAATATTGTAAAACTCCACAATGATGAACCTCCATAGCTGATAAACGGCAACGGTATACCTATTACTGGCATAATTCCAATCGTCATTCCAATATTTATAAAAACGTGGAAGAAGAAGATACACGCAATGCTGTATCCATAAACCCGAGAGAATACCGATCGCTGTCGTTCAGCCATATTGATAATCCTCAGTAAAAGAAACGCATATAAGCCTATTACTACGAAGCAACCAATAAAGCCCCATTCTTCGCCTATGGTAGAGAAAATAAAATCGGTGCTTTGTGCAGGTACATAGCCATATTTAGTTTGTGTGCCCTCCAAATAACCTCTTCCTGTCACTTGGCCCGCACCAATAGCAATTTTAGATTGAATTACATTGTAACCTGCACCTCTGTTATCACTTGTTAATCCCAAGATTAACTCAATGCGTGTACGTTGGTGAGGTTTCAGCACGTTCTCAAAAATATACTTTGCTACAAATAAATAACAGATGGCCACCAAGGTTACAATACCAATGTTGATGACTTTTTGCATCCGCTTTTTGTTATTATAAGCGAACAAACCGCCAATTACCAAAATGGAAATGATAAGAATTGTAGGCGACACAAACAGGTTGAGGATGAACAGCAATACCGCACCCCAGAAAATAATTAAAAGATTGCCAGGTAAACCTTCACGATACAAAGGGAACATAAAAGAGAGGAACACTAACATTGAACCTGCATCAGGCTGTAGCATAATTAGCGCCATTGGTGCCACAATAATGGCCGCACAAATTAGTATGGGCTTTAAGGTGTTCAGCTTGATGTTAAAAGAGCTGATGTATCTGGCTAAAAGCAATGCCGTACCAAATTTTGCAAACTCGGAGGGCTGTAAACGGAACGAGCCTATGGGTATCCAAGCTTGGTTGCCGCCAACATTTCTTCCCACAACTAACACAGCTATTAACAAAACAATGGTTACGCCATAAACTATAGGCGCAAATACACTGAAAAACTTGGCATCGAATAATAGAATAGACAAACCTAAGACTAAACCTGAGATGACAAAAATGAGCTGTTTTCCATATTCAGCGCCAAAATTAAAGGCCTCAGATTTATCGGGATCGTATCGAACCGAGAAAATGTTGAAAAAACCAATAGTGCACAAAGCCATATAAATTAATATGGTTACCCAATCAACATTAAAGAAAAATCTACTATTCTGTTGTTGCATTATTTTTAGGTAAAATGGCTGCTTTGTTAATGTTGTTTGCTGTAGATACAGGTGTTATTGGTGCAGATTTTTTCGTGCTATCTACTTTACTCGTATCTACTTTAGGTTTTACTTTCGGCAATTTATCCTTTAAAACCGGAAGCAGGTTATCTGCTTTGTATTGCTCTATAGTCGCACCGTTAATCCTTCGGCCTTTTAAGCTGTCGGTTAAGTATTTTTCGGTGATGAAACTGGCCATCGGCGCAGCATAAGCGCCGCCATAGCCACCATTTTCTACAATTACGGCAATCGCAATTTTCGGGTTATCACGCGGAGCGAAACCAATAAAAACCGAGTGGTTTTTACCATGCACGTTCTGCACCGTTCCTGTTTTGCCGCACATCAAGATATTTGGAATACGAGATTCTGTCGCTGTTCCCCAAGATGTATTTACTGCATCCTGCATACCATCAATTACAGATTCAAAATGTCTTGCATCTATGCCTACATGATGTTTTTCTTTATACTTAGGGTGGATATATTTCGTATCTCCAATACCTTTTACCAAATGTGGTTTGATGTAATGACCTCTATTGGCGATGATAGCCATGATGTTGGCCATTTGTAATGGAGTAGTAGTAATCTCGCCCTGCCCGATACTTACCGAAAGTATAGAGCCGTAGTTCCAATATTTACTATAGCGTTTGGTATAATCTTCTGAAGTAAATAGCTTGTAACCACTTTCACCAGGGAAATCAATTCCTAACGTATCTCCAATACCGAATTTACGAACCTTTTCCTGCCATTCATCGTAGGCTTTGTGCTGATTCTTGCGACCTTTTTTTAGCATCATTCTAGCAAAAATGTCGTAGAAATATACGTTACAAGACCTAGCAATACTTTTTCGAACTGCCACATTACCATCGCCACTTGCGTGATCACACCTAAATCTTCTATTTCCAACAACGTAATAACCAGGGCAAAAAACAGTAGTAAGCTCGTTAACCACGCCATCTTGTAGCGCAATTAAAGCATCTAAAGGTTTAAATGCAGAACCAGGGGAATATCGACCCTTAATTGGACGGGAAAAAAACGGACGATAAGGGTTGGAGAGAATCTTCATGTAGTTGTTTCCCGTTTCACGCCCTACCATTAAGTTGGGGTCGTAACCTGGACTACTCACGAATGCTAAAACCTCGCCAGTGGCGGGTTCAATAGCTACAATACTTCCAACTTTGTTGCGTAACAATTGTTCCCCCAATTTTTGTATCTCAACATCAATTGTCGTGGTTATTTGATCTCCCGCAATAGCTAAGGAATCGAATTTACCGTCGGCATAACTTCCTTGCGGTACGTTGTGAGCATTGTAAAGAATGTTTTTTACGCCTTTGGTACCTCTTAATTCTACTTCGTATTGGCGCTCTAACCCCATTTTTCCTATATAATCACCAGGCTTGTAGTAACCTTTGTGGCGCTCAATTTCTGTAGCGTTTGCCTCTCTAATGTAGCCCAACAATTGTCCGCCAATACTATCTGGATAATAACGGATAGTTCTTTTTTGTACGTCAAATCCTTTGAAATTTGCCATGCGCTCCTGTAAGGTAGCGTAGGTTTGTACTGACAATAACTTCTGAAAAATAGAAGCTTGATATCTCGATTGTACCACAGCCTTCCGAAATTTCTTTCTAAAATCTTCCATGCTAATGCCAATGATGTTGCACAAAGAAAGTGTATCAAAAGCCTTCACTTCGTTAGGGATCACCATTAAATCGTAGGTAGGCTGGTTTTGGGCTAGTACTTTGCCTTTCCTATCAGTAATTACGCCGCGAGCAGGGTAAATGAATTTCTTGCGTAGGGCATTGTTATTGGCATCGAGAAAATACTTATCACTAGCCACCTGAATATAGAAAAGCCTACCCAGCAAAATAAGCGCAATAAGCACAAATAAGCCTTGAATGATATATTTTCTATTAAACAGTTGGTCCATTAAGCCGATTTTCTATTATGGAAGATAAACTCTACCAATAATACGATGAAAAGTGTAAATACCACACTCAGTAACGTCCTTCCCAAAGTGTAAGCTAGAGATGTAAATTTAAAAGCCTCCAGGAAAAACAACACAATGTGATGCGCAAAAATACACAATACGGCGTATAAAGAAAACCACCTAAAGCCCATATTTCCCAATGATGGCTCAGGTTCATCTACAGCTTCTCTGTTTAAACTTACAGAAATGAAGAGTATCCTCACAAAAGCTAAAGCGATACAAGCACTGGTATGTACCCCCAATGTATCGTAAAACGCATCTAAGGTTAAGCCGGTAACGAAGGCGATGATATATAGCAGCAAGTTTGGGATCTGAAAAGGCAGTACCAAAATGAAAAGCACGTAAATAAATGGCGTAGAGAGGTTATAAAATGCCATGTTTCGTAACAGAAAAATCTGTACAAACAATAGCACTAGCCATCTAAAAATATTTACAAATATTACTCTACTGTTCATTTTTCACTTCTGGTTGCAAAGCTTTTACCTCTTCTGCAAATTTATCTTTAACTACATATACAAATTGTAGCGTACTAAAATTATTAAATAATGCCACTTCCAGAGTCATAAAGCTATCACCTGTACTAATAGTGTTGGTTACTTTACCCACTTCAATTCCTTTCGGAAATCCTCCAAAACCAGAAGTTACAATGGTATCGCCAACTTTAACCTTATAATGGTTAGGTATTTCCTTCACTTGTGCTTTACGATAATCAAAATTGTTTTCGCCCCAAACCAAGCTGCCAAAAGCATTATCTTTCTTAAGCGCCACACTAATAGCCGTTTCTTGGTTTAGCAACGGACGTATCGTAGCAAAGTTTTCAGATACATTCTGCACAAAGCCCACTACGCCTTTGCCTGGAGAAATTACCGCCATGTCTTTTAAAATACCTTCTTTGCTCCCCTTGTTAATGGTGATAATATTGTTGGTTAGTGTAACCGAGTTCTTAAAAACTTTAGCTGCAATTAAAGTGTATTGCTGGTGGTTAATCGTGTCTTTTACTTTAGTAATTTGCGTACTATCAATACTGGCAATGGCAAGCAGCTGCGTTTTTAAAGCTGCATTTTCGGCGGACAAACTATCATTTACCTGCACCAAGTTTAAATAACGCTTAATTACATTCAGTCTTTTATAGGCAGTGCCTACTACTTCGTTGGTAGAACTGAAAGTTACACTACGTTGGTATACATTATTCCTAATCGTTAAGATAATGCCAACGGTAAAAAAAACAATAAAAAAGAAAAATGCGTTGTATCTGCTAAGAAAAATCCAAAGGTTACGCATCTTGATTTACGGATTAGGATGTGAGTATTGGGGCTTGCGTATTGAGACTTGTCTCAAATCTCATATCTCAATACGCAATACTCCTATTGCATTAAGAATTTATAATTTCCAATGTTTTTAAGGGCGATACCAGTACCACGCACTACTGCACGCAAAGGATCTTCGGCAACGTGAACAGGCAATTTAGTTTTTGCAGCCACACGTTTGTCCAAACCTCTTAACAAAGCGCCACCACCGGTTAAGTAAATACCAGTTTGGTAAATATCAGCAGAAAGTTCCGGTGGAGTAATCTCCAAAGCTTTCAAGATTGCTTCCTCAATTTTAGAGATTGATTTATCTAAACAGTGCGCAATTTCAGTGTATGAAACTGTGATTTGCTTAGGCACACCAGTCATTAAATCTCTACCTTGAACCGCAAAATCAGCAGGAGGATCGCTTAATTCTGGTAAAGCAGCACCAACTTCAATCTTAATTTTCTCCGCAGTACGGTCACCAATCATAATGTTATGCTGGCGACGAATGTAATTCACAATATCCGAGTCAAAGTTATCACCCGCAACACGGATAGATTGATCGCAAACAATTCCAGAAAGTGCAATAACAGCAATTTCAGTTGTACCACCACCAATATCGATAATCATGTTACCCATTGGTTCTTCCACGTCAATGCCAATACCTACAGCAGCAGCCATTGGCTCGTGGATTAAGTAAACCTCTTTTGCACCAGCAATTTCAGCACTATCTCTAACGGCACGTTTTTCTACCTCGGTAATACCCGATGGAATACAAATCACCATTCTCAACGAAGGGAACATCCAACCTTTACCGCCGTTCAACATACGGATCATTCCTTTAATCATGGCTTCTGCAGCATTAAAGTCTGCAATTACACCATCTTTCAAAGGTCTTACGGTTCTAATATTGTCGTGGGTTTTACCCTCCATTTGCATCGCCTGACGACCAATAGCTATAATTTTATTTGTTTGTCTGTCGAAAGCCACAATAGAAGGCTCATCAACAACTACTTTATCGTTATGTATAATCAGGGTATTCGCAGTGCCAAGGTCAATGGCAACTTCCTGCGTAAACCAGTTAAATAATCCCATGTAAAAGGTATGTTATTGTATGTATTAACAAAAATGTCTAATATCTAAATGTAAAATTAGACAAAATATTATATTAAGTTTCTTTTTTCTCTTTGAAAATCAAAACCGGTAGCGCTTTTTAAGGCAAGTCCCGCTTTACGCTTCAATTCCCGATGAAAAATCGGGATATTTCCGCTTCAATCGGGTTTAGCGAACTCGGGTCTTTGCTTAAAACTCACAACCTTTTATTTGCTTAAAGATTGCTTCGTGCCTCGCAATAACGGCAAACGTCTAATCTGCAATTTGCATTCCTCCCCTTTGGGGAGGTTAGGTGGGGCTTTAGTGCTTAAAATGTCTCACACCAGTAGTTACCATTGCAATGCCTTTTTCGTTAGCTTTTGCTACAGAATCAGCATCTTTAATAGAACCGCCTGGTTGTAAAACTGCAGTAATACCAGCATCAGCAGCAATCTCCACACAATCAGGGAAAGGGAAGAAAGCATCAGAAGCCATGGCAGCACCTTGTACGCTGAAACCAAAAGAAGCTGCTTTTTCAATAGCTTGTCTCAAAGCATCAACTCTTGAAGTTTGACCAACACCACTAGCAATTAAAACATCATCCTTAACCAAAACAATGGTGTTAGATTTTGTGTGTTTTACTATTTTATTAGCGAAGTGCAGGTCTTTTAATTCTTGTGCGGTTGGTGCCTTTTCGGTAACAGCAGTCATTTGCTCCGGACCTTCGATAATTAGATCTTTATCCTGCTCAATTACACCGTTCAATAAAGTTTTGAATTGTTTTTTGTTCAATTCAACATAATTGCGTTTTAAGATTACGCGGTTTTTCTTCGTTTTAAACAAGTCAATAGCAGCCTGCTCGTAGCTTGGTGCAATTAAAACTTCAAAAAATAAGTTGTTAATTTCTTCTGCAGTTGCCAAATCAACTTCTCTGTTGGTAATTAAAACACCACCGAAAGCAGAAACTGGATCACAGCCTAAAGCATCAATCCAAGCTTGTTTAACCGTGCTTCTAGAAGCTACGCCACAAGCATTGGTATGTTTCAATATTGCAAAAGTAGGTTCTTCAAATTCATCGATTAAACTTACAGCAGCATCAACGTCAACCAAGTTGTTATAACTAAGCTCTTTTCCATTAAGTTTGGTAAACATCTCGTTCAAATCACCATAAAAAACGCCAGCTTGGTGTGGGTTTTCACCGTAACGTAAAGTTTGTGCGCTAGCAATGCTTTCTTTGAAAACGTTTAAAGGCTCTTCGTTATTGAAATAGTTGAAGATTGCCGTGTCATAGTGAGAAGAAGTATGGAAAGCTTTTTTAGCGAAAGCCTTACGCTGTGCTAAATCAGTTGCACCATCTTGCGCCTGCAGTTGTTCCAATAAAGTCGAGTAATCATCTTTTGATGCAATAATTACCACGTCGTTAAAGTTTTTAGCAGCGGCTCTAATTAAAGAAATCCCGCCGATGTCAATCTTCTCGATAATTTCTTCGTCGGTACCACCATTTTTAACAGTTTCCTCAAAAGGATAAAGATCTACGATTACCAAGTCAATTTCTGGGATTTCGTACTGAGCAATCTGCTCTTGGTCGCCAGCTAAGTTTCTACGGTTTAAAATACCGCCAAAAACTTTCGGGTGTAAAGTCTTTACACGTCCACCTAAAATAGAAGGATAGCTAGTTAAGTCTTCTACAGCGGTCACAGGAACGTTTAAGTCTTTAATAAACTGCTCGGTTCCACCGGTAGAAAATAAGGTTACACCTTGTTTGCCAAGGTACTCAACTAATGGTGCTAAACCATCTTTGTAATAAACTGAAATTAGGGCGTTTTTGATCTTTACTGTTTGGCTCATTTTGAGGGTATTGTTTTGAGCCGCAAAGGTATGAAAATGAGCCGATTTTTAGAGGAGGTTTTGAAAGAAAAATGATCTATTGTTAAATTGCTTTATTGTTAACCAGATGTGCGGCAATTAAACAATGCAACAATCTAGCAGTTATTGCTATTTCTTTATCTTCTTAATCAGTGTTTCCACAATCCTTGGATAGTGTAAATGTTCCAATTGCTGCCCTTTAAACTTTACCATTTCCAAGTTGTCGCCTTTATCTATACGGTATTTAGCTTGATAGATGAACTCACCTTCGTCATAATGTTCATTTACATAATGTATAGTAATGCCACCTTCGGGTTCTTTCGCCTCTAATACAGCCTTATGAACTTTATCACCATACATTCCTTTGCCGCCATACTTTGGTAATAGGGCAGGGTGTATGTTAATCATTCTTCCAGGATATTCTTTTAACAAGTTTTCAGGAATTAACCAAAGGAAGCCTGCTAATACAATTAGGTCTATGTCCAGGTTTTTAAGCAAGTCTAATACCTCATCAGTTTGGTAAAACTCATGCCTATCGAAAACATGAGAGGGAATTTCAAAGCTGTCGGCTCTTTGTAATACGTACGATTCTGGGTTGTTTGTTAGAACTAAGGCGACTTCTGCCTCTGTACTGCGTTTAAAATGCTCCATTATCTTTTGGGCATTTGATCCTGAACCTGAAGCAAAAATGGCGATACGTTTCTTCACTGATTTCTGTGTTTTTTCCAAAAATAATATTTTATGGCTCTTTGCACTAATTTCGGGCCAAAAAACCTTAATTTATCTAAAAATAATGAATGGGTATAAGTGTTTAGCATTCAAAAGCTTCGTGCTTAAAATGTTAGATGAAAATATTTTTTAAAAACCATTTTGCAATTAAAAATAATACCTCTATATTTGCAGTCCGAAAATAAATACAAGAAGAAATAAAAGGCTAAACAATGGCAAATCATAAATCAGCATTAAAAAGAATTAGAGCAAACGCTGCAAAACGTCTACGTAACAGATATCAAGCTAAAACTACGCGTACTTTCATTAAAAGATTGCGTGCTGCTGAAGATAAAAAAACTGGATTAGAAATGCTTCCTAAAGTAATTTCTATGTTAGATCGTTTAGCTAAAAAGAACGTTATCCACAAAAACAAAGCTTCTAACAATAAAGCTAAGTTAACTAAGTTCGTTAACAACTTGAAATAGTCGCTTTTTTAAACGATATTAGAAACGGTATCATCGAAAGATGATGCCGTTTTTTTGTTTAAAAAAAAATCTGATGAAAAAAATAACTCTCTTCCTTTTTGTCTCTTCAATAGTCAACTTCGTTTTCGCTCAGAAAAAGTTTGAAATCTATGGAAAGTATAAGGAGCCAACAAATGGTCTGTTAAAAGTGATGTATGACCAAAAGCTGGTGGATTCCGTTCCTGTAGTTGATGGAAAGTTTCATTATATAGGTAAAGCCGAACTTCCAAAGGCGGTTAGTCTATATATGGATTTTGAAAATCTGCCAAAAGATGTTATGACTACGTCTTTTGAAGTATATGTAGGTGAAAAGCCGACAATCTTAGAATTGGATACTACAACTGTTAGGGATTTTCGAACTTTTCTGACGACCAAAGTAACTTTTGTTCAGAAAAATAAATTTCAGGACGAATTTGATAAATTGAAAGCAGAGATGAAAGGCTTGGTGTCTTCAAAAGAGGAAGACAAGAAAAGAGGTGAAAAGTTGGCGCTTTCTTATATAGATAAAAATAAATCTGACCTAGAAAGAAGTATCTTGCTAAATTGGTATAGTAGTTTTATAGCTAAAGATAAGTTAAAAACATACTATGAAAGTTTTAACGAAAAGACAAAAAAATCATTCTACGGCGTTAGAATTAAAAATGCTGCGCTTACTAAGTACATGCTAAAGGTAGGGGAGTTATTACCGTCCTTTTCTCAAAAAGATACTAAAGGTAAAATGTTTAGTATCTCGGATTTGAAAGGAAAATACGTGTTGATTGATTTTTGGGCTTCTTGGTGCGTACCGTGTAGGGAAGAGAATCCAAATTTGGTTAAGGCTTACGAAACCTTTAAACATAAAGATTTTGAGATTTTAGGTGTCTCGTTAGATGATGATAAAGACAAATGGCTAGATGCTATTGCAAAAGATGGTTTAGTTTGGAAGCATGTCTCCGACTTGGATGGTTGGCAAAACGAGGTTTATAAAATGTTTAATCTTAAATCGGTTCCTTCAAGTATCCTTATTGACAAAGAAGGGAGGGTAATCGCAATGAATTTAAGAGGTGAAGCTTTAAATAAGAAGCTTGAGGAAATCCTTCTCTAAATAAAATCTACATCTATGTCTATCTATGAAAACAAACTCGGCATCAAAGCTTGGGCAGAGGCCGACCGTCCGCGGGAAAAATTACTGCAACAAGGCAGGCGACAGCTTACTGATGCAGAGCTCATTGCCATCTTAATTGGTTCGGGCAGTAGAAACGAAACTGCTGTTGACCTAAGCAAGCGCATCCTTGGCTCTTGCCAAAACGACCTCCATAAATTAGCGCAACTTGGCGTAAAGGAGTTATCAAAATTTAAAGGCATCGGCGAAGCTAAAGCCATTACCATTGTTGCTGCTCTAGAGTTGGGGCGTAGAAGAAAGGAAGCGGAACCAACCGAGGTACAAAAAGTGACATCTTCTATTGATGTTCATCGAATGTTGAAGGCCGACTTGGCCGATTTGCCGCATGAAGAATTTTGGGTATTGTTAATGAGCAGATCCAATGTTGTTATTGGCAAACACTTTTTGAGCAAGGGCGGTCAGGCAGGTACGGTTGTAGATCCGAAAATTGTTTTTAAAACTGCACTGGAGCACGGTGCGGCGTCTTTGGTATTGGTGCATAATCACCCGTCTGGCAGTTTGAAGCCCAGCAGTGCCGATATCAGTATCACCAAGAAACTAATGGAATTGGGTAAAATGATGGAAATTGCTGTTCATGATCATTTGATTGTTTATAATGACACTTTTTTAAGCTTGGCTGATGAAGGATATGTTTAATGTTTCATAGATTTTACTTTCGCTTAATTTCTATTCTTTACATTTGAAATTAAAATTAAATGAAATGAAAAGAATTATCATAGCGCTTTTGCTAATTGTGGCGGGCTTTCAAGTTCAAGCTCAAAAAAATCAGCCGATTAATGTAATGACCTATAATATAAGATACGCCACAGAGAAAGATGGCGTAAATGCTTGGTCTAAAAGAAAAGATGATGTAAAAGCACTCGTGAAATTTCATGATACAGATATTTTGTGTACACAAGAAGCTTTGGCAGAACAATACGATTTTTTGTTAGAGAACTCTGAATTTGAGGCAGTGGGTGCTGGTAGAGATGACGGCAAACGTAAAGGCGAATTTTCTCCAATCTATTATAATAAAAATAGATTTACCAAGAAAGACGGTGGTGTGTTCTGGTTATCGCAAACGCCAGATGTGCCAAGTAAGGGTTGGGATGCCATGTTTAATCGTGTTTGTACCTGGGTGCGACTTTACGATAAGTTAAATAAAAAAGAGTTTTTGGTTTTCAATACGCATTATGACCACGTTGGTGTGCAGGCCAGAATAGAGTCTGCAAAATTAATCAAACAAAAAATACAAGAAATTGCACCTAAATTACCGGTTATTTACACGGGTGATTTAAACGTAACTCCAGAAACAGAAGCTATTGCAACTATCAAATCGTTCTTAAGTGATAGTAAAGAAGTTTCGATAGAAGCTCCTTACGGTCCTGAAGGGACATTTAATGGTTTCAAGTTTAACAGTCCGTTGAAAGAAAGGATTGATTATGTTTTCGTAAACAAAGGTTTCAAGGTACAGAAATATGGGGTGTTAACGGATAGTAAAGACCAACGCTATTTTTCAGATCATATGCCGGTATTTGTCAAATTGTTGTTTTAACCCCTAAATCCCCTAAAGGGGACTTGTTCTAACGGCGAGAGGTGCTTTTTTTTGAAGACTTACGAAGTTTGATAAACTTCGTAAGTCTTATCCTTATATTCCTTCTCCTTTACCTTTATAAATAATATCTTTGCACTTTAAATCGTATAGCGTATAGAGATATGCGTAGTGAGATGATCGCAATACGCAATACGCCCTACTCAATACCCAAACATGAAAATATCATACAGCTGGCTTAAACAATTATTAAAAACGGATAAAACTCCTCAAGAACTTTCTTTAATCTTAACTAATATTGGTTTAGAGGTAGAAAGCCTAGAGAAAGTGCAAACTATTCCAGGCGGATTAGAAGGCTTGGTAATTGGATATGTGGAAGAAAGAGCGCAGCACCCAAATGCAGATAGATTAAGCGTAACCAAAGTAAATGTTGGCGGTCCAGAGCCATTACAAATTGTTTGTGGTGCACCAAACGTAGCTGCGGGACAAAAAGTAGTAGTTGCCGTTGTTGGTACTATGGTTCATCCAAATGAAGGCGAGCCTTTTAAAATCAATAAATCGAAAATTAGAGGCGAGGTTTCTGAAGGGATGATTTGTGCCGAAGATGAAATTGGTTTGGGCGGTTCTCATGCAGGTATCATGGTATTGCCAGAAGATGCGACTATAGGTTTAGAAGCTAAGAAATATTTCAACGTTGATGATGATTATCTCTTCGAAATTGGTTTAACACCAAATAGAGCAGATGCAGCTTCGCACTTAGGTGTGGCTAGAGATTTAGCAGCTTATTTACGTACAAGCCACGAATTGCCAGATGTAAGTGCTTTTGCAACTGAGAATGAAAACTTAAACATCGCTGTAGAAGTTGAAGCTACAGATGCTTGTCCACGTTATAGCAGTGTAAGCATTAGTGGTGTTACGGTAAAATCATCGCCAGATTGGCTAAAAGATAAATTGAAAGTAATTGGCGTTCGTCCAATTAATAACATAGTGGATGTTACCAATTACGTATTGCACGAGTTGGGACAGCCTTTACATGCTTTTGATGCAGATCAAATTGCAGGCAAGAAAATCATTGTTAAAAAATGTGCGGAAGGTACACCGTTTGTTACTTTAGATGAAGTAGAGCGTAAGCTTTCGGCAGAAGATTTAATGATCTGTGATGCTGAAAAACCATTGTGTATTGCAGGTGTTTTCGGCGGAATTGGTTCGGGAGTTACTGAGCAAACAACTAATATATTCCTGGAAAGTGCTTATTTCAACGCAGTTTCTGTACGTAAAACCTCAAAAAGACACGGTTTAAAAACTGATGCTTCTTTCCGTTTTGAGCGTGGTACCGACCCAGAAATTACCATTTTAGCTTTGCAAAGAGCAGCTTTATTAATTAAGGAAGTAGCAGGTGGTGAGATTTCTTCATCAGTTTCTGATATTTACCCTGTTAAAGCTAACCCTTTTGAAGTAGCCGTAAAATATCAAAACATAGTTGATTTAATTGGTAAGGATATTCCTGCTGCGGAGATTAAAGAAATTATTACGGCTTTAGGTATCAGCGTTGCTAAAGAAACTACAGAAGGATTGGATTTATTGGTGCCTGCTTACAAAGTAGACGTTACCCGTGAGTGCGATATTACCGAAGAAGTTTTGCGTATCTACGGTTATGACAATATCGAAATTCCATCGAAAGTAAATGCTTCGTTGGCTTTTACAGTTAAACCGAATAGAGAGAATATACAAAACTTAGTAGCTGATATGCTTACTTCAAACGGCTTTGTAGAAATTTGGTGTAACTCATTAACTCGATTAGCTAACTCTAAGAATGAGGAAGAGGCAGTTCAAATTTTAAATCCATTGAGTTCTGATTTGAATGCGATGCGACAAAGTTTGTTGCAGCCAGCTTTAGAAAGTGTAACTTATAACATCAACCGTAAAAATTCGGATATTAAATTCTATGAGTTTGGTAAAACTTATCATTTAATTGAAGGTAAATATGTAGAGCGTCCTCGTTTGTTAATCGCATTAAGTGGAGCTAAACAAAGTGAACAATGGAACCATCAATCTACGCCATCAAGTTTTTATAATTTAAAAGGAGCGGTAGATGCTGTGGTTACACGCTTAGGTCTTTCGAGTTTCCAAACAGCAGAAGTAAGCGATGAAAACTTCGCCTATGGCTTAAAATACTTTAGAGGAGATAAAACCTTGGTGAGCTTTGGGGCAGTAACCAACGCCGATAAAAAAGCAGCAGGTTTGAAACAGGATATTTTTTATGCTGATTTTGACTGGGCTTTTGTATTAGATGCCTTGAAGAAAAACAAAATCATCAATAAGGAAGTGCCTAAATATCCAGCGGTAAGAAGAGATTTATCGTTATTGGTAGACCAAGCAGTTACTTTTGACGAATTGAAGACGATTGCTTTCAAGTCTGAGAAGAAATTGGTTAAAAATGTACAGGTTTTTGATGTTTACCAAGGTGATAAATTGCCAGAAGGTAAAAAATCTTATGCTTTAAACTTTACTTTGCAAGACGAAGAGCAGACTTTGACTGATAAGCAGATAGATAGCATTATGCAAAAGATTATTACTAACTTAGCGCAAACTGCAAAAGCAGAAATAAGATAGAATAGGTTTAAAGTTGAAAGTTTAGAGTTGAAAGTTTTGAAGTCGGTATGCCGAAACATTCTCTCATTCGAAATTTTCTCATTCAAAATTAAATAATAGATGGCTGCTGTAGCTGATCAACTCAATAGTGTAATGCAAAAAACTGCTCGATTAATTGAGCTTTGCACTGCGTTACAGGAAGAAAACCAGTTGTTGAAGTCAGAAAATCAGCAACAAAAACAAGCTCTAGAAAGTGCTAAAGGTGTTCATTTAGAGCTAGATGAAAAGATAAGAGTACTCAAATTGGCAAAGAGTATTGAAGGTACAAGTGAAAAGACACTTGATATAAAGCAAAAAATTAACGAATTTGTGCGTGAAATTGATAAGTGTGTAGCATTGCTTAAAAAGTAAGTAAGGCAAGATTAATTGAAACAAAGCTAAAAAATGGGAGAAATCTCGATTAAAATAACTATCGCCGACCGTATTTACCCTTTAAAGGTGAGTATGGAAGAAGAGGAAATTGTGAGAAGGGCGGCAAAGATTATCAATGAACGTATAAAAGACTACCAGGAAAATTATGCGGTTAGGGATAAGCAAGATTTGTTGTCGATGGCGGTTCTACATTATGCAACGGCAGTTTTAAAGGCCGAGCATAAGGTACAACACCAAGATACCACAGTAACCGATAAAGTTGAAGAATTAGATAGTTTATTGAACGGATTTTTCGCTAAATAAAATGTTCTTTATAGCCTTTTCGAAATTCGAAGGGGTTTTCTATAGCTATAAATTTGGCCGTGGCTAAATTTTTATGTTTCTTTTAATTGATGTGGCTGCACATTTGGAACATAATGATTTAGTAACGGCTTTTTTTATATACAAAACCACGATGATGGATAGCGTCATCAACATTAAACAACAACTAGAAAATGGAAATATTAGGAATAGTAGGATGCATACTCGCCAGCTTAATTGTTGGGGTGGTAATTGGCAGATACCTGCTGCGTAACCTGTTAAAGCAACAAGAAGTAGCGGCGCAGACAAAGGCGAAGAAAATTTTAAAAGATGCTGAAAATAATGCGGAAATCTTAAAGAAAAACAAGCTTTTAGAAGCAAAAGAAAAGTTCTTGCAGATGAAAGCAGAGCATGAACAACAAGTTCAATCTCGTAACAGCGAGGTAGCTCAACGTGAGAACAGTATCAAACAAAAAGAGCAATCTTTAAACTCGAAATTAGAGAATGCCAACAGAAAAGAACAAGAGCTAGATAAGCAAAAAGATACCTTAGAAAAGCAAACTGCTTTAGCTGTAAAAAAACAGGAAGAAGTAGATGCGATTAAAAATCAACACGTACAGCAGCTAGAAACTATTGCTGGTTTAAGTGCAGAAGAGGCTAAAAATCAGTTGGTAGAAAACATGAAAGCAGAAGCTCGTTCGCAAGCTTTGATGCAGGTAAAAGACATTGTTGACGAAGCTAAATTGACTGCAAGTAAAGAAGCAAAGAAAGTAGTTATCCAAACTATTCAACGTACTGCGGCAGAAGCTGCCATTGAAAACTCGGTGTCTATTTTCCATATCGATAACGACGAAATTAAAGGACGTGTAATTGGTAGGGAAGGTCGTAACATCCGTGCTTTAGAAGCGGCAACAGGTATTGAAATTATTGTGGATGACACACCAGAGGCAATTATCCTTTCAGGTTTTGACCCGGTAAGAAGAGAGATTGCCCGTTTGGCTTTACATCGTTTGGTAACGGATGGTCGTATCCATCCAGCTCGTATCGAAGAGATTGTAGCTAAAACCAAAAAGCAAATCGAAGATGAAATTATCGAGATTGGTGAGCGTACTGTAATCGATTTGGGTATCCACGGTTTACACCCAGAGTTAATTAGAATGGTTGGCCGTATGCGTTACCGTTCTTCTTACGGACAAAACTTATTGCACCACTCTCGTGAGGTAGCTAATTTCTGTGCTACTATGGCCGCAGAGTTGGGCTTAAATGCAAAATTGGCTAAACGTGCAGGTCTGTTACACGATATAGGTAAAGTACCTGATGATAATCCAGAATTACCACACGCAATTTTGGGTATGCAGTTGGCAGAGAAATATAAGGAACATCCAGAGGTTTGTAACGCCATTGGAGCGCACCACGACGAAATTGAAATGACGTCGATGATTTCTCCAATTATCCAAGCTTGTGACTCTATTTCTGGTGCTCGTCCTGGAGCTCGTAGAGAGGTAGTAGAAAGCTACATCAAGCGTTTGAAAGAGTTGGAAGAATTGGCCTTGTCTTATCCGGGTGTAGAGAAAACTTTTGCGATACAAGCAGGTAGAGAGCTACGTGTAGTGGTAGAAAGTGAAAGAGTAACCGACCAACAGGCAGAATTGTTAGCAGCAGATATCTCTAACCGTATCCAAACTGAAATGACTTATCCAGGTCAAATCAAGGTAACGGTAATTAGAGAAACCCGTTCGGTAGCATTTGCGAAGTAGTTTTGGGATTAAACCGATTTCGGGATTACACTGATAGTATCGTCATTGCGAGGTACGAAGCAATCTTAAACCGATATTCTAAATTCATATAGAGAGATTGCTTCGTGCCTCGCAATGACGACTTATAAAAGATACTAAAACTAAAAGCGATAGATTTCTATCGCTTTTCTTACTTTTACAAAACCAAAATTAACCAGCTATGAGCAAGACTGTAAAAGCGCCAGAAAGAAAGCCTATAGATATCTTATTCGATAAATATGCAGAAAGCCATCAAGATCATACCAATAAATTGATCCATTGGATTTGTGTTCCTCTAATTGTCTTCAGTCTGTTAGGCTTAGTTTGGCAAATTCCATTTCCTAAGCTAGATTTCTTGGGACAATACCAAACCTTCCTTAACTGGGCATCTTTCTTACTTGCTTTTTCACTGTATTACTATTTTACACTATCGCCGGTTTTGTTTTTCCTGATGATTTGGGTAGTATCGGCAATGAGCTTTGTAATTGTGAAAATAGAATTACTTGTAGGTTTAGGTAGTGCAACGGCTTACGGCATTTACGCAGGCATATTTGTACTCGCTTGGGTTGGTCAATTTATCGGTCATAAAATAGAAGGTAAGAAGCCGTCATTTTTAGAAGATGTTAAGTTTTTGTTAATTGGCCCAATTTGGTTATTGCACTTTATATGCAAGAAAATCGGCTTAAAATATTAATTGAAACGCTCTCCAAAAGCGATACCGGCGGTGTTTAACAATTTATTAACCTGCCGGTAAACAAATGGTAATTTCAAGCTAACATGAAGCTAACATTGTGGTAATAGTTTTGCCCTAATTAAAAATAAGGCAAATTGAAATCACAATTAACTCTAAAAAAAGCACTACTAACCATCATGTTCGTGTTAGGCAGTGTACTTGTTTTCGCACAGGGAACAGGAAAAATTGCAGGAACTGTAACAGATAAAAAAACTGGCGAAACGCTGATTAGCGCCGCCGTTAAAGTGGTAGGTGCAAATAAAGTTGCTGGTACTGATGTTAACGGAAAGTACAGTATCGGAGGTCTGGCAGCAGGAAAATACACCATAGAAGTTTCTTATGTGAGTTACCTTCCAACCACAATTAAATTGGTTGAAGTAAAAGAAGGTGCAACAACAACCCTAAACGTTGCTCTAGAAGAATCTAGCTCTACTTTAAACCAAGTTGTAATTGCAGGTAAAGCAAATAAAGAATCTAGCAATGCCTTACTGGCAGAACGTAAAAACTCGACTTTAGTAGTTCAAAAAATTGGAGCACAGGAGTTAAGTCGTAAAGGTTTATCTAATGTTGCAGAAGGTGTAAGTAAGATTGCTGGCGTATCAATGGTTGGCAATAAAAACGTTTTCGTAAGAGGTTTAGGAGATCGTTACAACAATACTACTTTAAACGGATTGCCAATTCCTTCTACTAATCCAGATTTGAAGTTAATTCCTTTAGATATTTTCCCTACTTCGGTAGTTAAAAATATTGGTGTAACTAAATCTTATTCTCCAGAATTGTATGGCGATTTCTCAGGAGGTTCTATCGATATCGTAACTAAAGATTATCCAGAGCAAGGCTTTTTTAAAGTTGGCTTATCTAGCGGATATAATTCTATCACCACTGGGAAGGATTTTTACACCACCCAAAGAAGCTTTTTGAACTTTACAGGTTTTGACAGAGGTGAGAGAGCAATGCCGCAAGCTATTGATAATATGCGTATCTACAGATCTGCAGAGCGCCCTAACTTAAAGCCGAATTTTGCAACTAAATGGTCGCCAGAAACTATTACAGCGCCGGTAGCTACAGGTTTCTCATTATCTGGAGGCGACTCGTACGATTTAGGCAACAACAGAAAATTTGGCTACTTGGCAAGTTTAGGGTATAAAAATGATCTTCGTTTTAACGATGGTATCAGTGCAATTTATAACGCACAGCAAGCGCCAGATTATTTATACCAAACAGAACGTTTCAGTTTTACAACGAATACTTCTGCATTGTTGAACTTATATTACAAACCAGGAAGCAAGAGCAGCTACAGTGTAACTGGTATGTTTGTTAATGATTCTGGTAATGATATTTTCAACCAGCAAGGTTTTAAGGCCGATTTAAGTGGTGATATCTACGCTAGAAGAAATGCTTATGTACAAAATTCATTATTAACCGGACAGTTTTCTGGTACAAATAACTTTAGTGAACGTTTCAATTTGAAATATACTTTAGGTTATACAAACATTACCGGAAGTACGCCAGATAGGGTTCAAAATACTTTTATCGATAATAAAACTTCTACTTATTCATTTTTGAAACTTAACAATAGTGATAACCACAGGTTTTTTGCAGACTTGAATGAGGATGATTTCTCGGGTAATATCACTGCTGAGCTAAAATCAAAAAATACTGAGTCAGCTTTTAAAACTTTGCAATTCGGTTTTCAAGGCAGGTACAAATCTAGGGTTTTCAATTCAAGACAATTTGAAACGAAAATTGGTCTAAATCCTGTATTTAATTTAAACCAAGTAGATCTTTATTTGAACGATAACAATTTAGGAAGCGGTAACGATGAAAACTCATTTAGATACGATGAATCTTATTATGCGCCAAATAACTATGAAGCAGATTTGATGATTGCAGCTTCGTTTGTGAACTTCAACTTCGAATTTAATAAGAAGCTAAAATTAATTGCTGGTATAAGAGCAGAGTATTCTGAACAAAACACTTACTACAAATTAGGTAGCCAAACTTACGATTCTCCTTTTAGGGTTAAAACAATTGATGGCTTAGATATATTGCCGGCATTGACTTTGAAGTATGCGCTTGATGATAAATCTAACGTGTTGTTCGCAGCGAGTAAGACTATTTCTCGTCCGCAATTTGTGGAGGCTGCACCATTTAGATACAACGTTGGTTTTGGTATAGCTGAAGGTGAAGGTAATCCAAATTTGATAAATAGCGATAACTACAATGTTGATTTGAAATATGAAATCTATCCTTCTAGCGGTGAGATCTTTGCAGTAAGTTTATTTGGAAAATATATTGATAAACCCATCGAGTTAAGTCAAGTGGTTTCTGCCGATCCATTATTTACATACATCAATACCGATAACGCAATGTTAGCTGGAGTTGAAGTAGAATATAACAGAAATATTGGGGCTTTATTCTCATCATCATCAAAAGCTTTACAAAATATGTCACTAGGCTTTAACGCTTCATACATCTATAGTAAAATCGACATCAGCCAAGAAACGATTAATAATTCTGCTACGCCAATTGCGCCTACAAACACTTCGAGGCCTTTATTTGGTGCATCTCCATATTTAATCAATTTTGATTATAGCTACAAGCACAACTGGTCGGCTAAATCTAACACGACATTTACTTTAGCTTACAATGTTTTTGGTAAACGTTTGTTTGCTGCGGGAGCACAACAAGCGGGTGATATCTATGAAATGCCTGTGAATACTTTAGATTTTATCATCAATACAAAATTGAACAATAAGATAGGCTTGGATTTCAACTTTGGTAATATCCTCAATCCGGATATCAAATTCCAACAGGAGTATGAAAATAATAATCTTCCTTACAATCAGTACAAGCGAGGAATGAATATAGGTGTTAACCTTAACTACACATTCTAGTGGTAGTTAACAATTAATTAATGTTTTGTTGATGGACTGGTAATTACTAGCTAATCTATTCTTAATACTAATGTTGTTGCTTTGTGATATAAAATTTTGAATATAAACAATTTAAAAAAATGAATAAGCTTAAATTTTCAAAAATCTTTTTTGTTGTGGCTTTAGCGGGTGCTTCAACCTTTACAGCTTGTAAAAAAGA
This sequence comes from Pedobacter sp., assembly GCF_031119335.1. Taxonomy (GTDB): domain Bacteria; phylum Bacteroidota; class Bacteroidia; order Sphingobacteriales; family Sphingobacteriaceae; genus Pedobacter. The sequence goes on along the minus strand of NZ_JAVHXT010000006.1, from coordinate 184,329 downwards.
CAAGCCAACAGAAGAAGACACTGTATTAGCAGGATCATTAGCTAATGGTACCGTACTTGTTGGCGACTTAGTAAATGATGTAACTTTAGTTAAAGGAAACACTTATGTTTTAAGAGGCGGAGTTCACGTTAAAGAAGGTAAAACGATTACCATTCAAGACGGAGTTACTGTTAAGCACGATCCTAATGAGCCAGCAACAGCTTATTTGTTAATTGAGCCAGGAGCTAAAATTAATGCTCAAGGTACTGCTGCTAGCCCTATTGTATTTACTTCTGGTGCAACTACTCCAACAGAACAAGATTGGGGAGGTATTATTGTATGCGGTAGAGCACCAGTAAATGGTGAAGGTGGTCGTGTCGCTTCAGAAATGGGTGCGGGAGTTACTTACGGTGGTACAGTAGCTAATGACAACTCTGGCACATTGAAATATATGCGTGTAGAATTTACAGGTAGAAAACAAACTGCCACTAAAGAACATAACGGCTTCACTTTTGAAGGTGTAGGTAACGGAACTACAGTAGAGTACTTATCTGTTTATAGAGGTGGTGACGATGCTTTCGAATGGTTTGGTGGTACTGTAAATGTAAAATATCTTTTCGCTTACGGTGCGCAAGATGATACTTTCGACTGGACTTTCGGCTGGTCTGGTAAAGCCCAATTCTTGGTTGGTGTACAAGGTGATGGTGTAGCTGATAGAGGTATTGAGGCAGATAATAGCGATACAAATAATGCAGCTAATCCGTTCTCCAATCCAACTTTATCTAACGTAACTTTAGTAGGTTCATTAATTGCAAAAACAGGTGATGATCCTAAGACAGCTTCTGATGTTGGTAAAACTACTGGTTTGAAATTACGTCAAGGTACTAAAGGTAAGTTGCACAACTTCGTAATCTATAACTTTAACAATGGTGTAGATGTAGAGCACAACGGTACTTTGGCTAATGTGCTTGATAACTCTTTAGTAATTAAAAACTCAGACATTTCTAATGTTAAACCTTGGGTTTTCAAACCTTCAAGTGGTGGTACTACAACTTTAACCCCTACTAGTAATCCATTCATTACTGGTCCATATAGTAACACTATCACAGAAACTAGCACTAAGCCTGCTTACATTACAGGTGTATTCGTAGGCACTTCTACTACTGGTTCAGTAGATCCAACTACATTAGATCCTTTCTTCACTGCTGCTAACTACAAAGGTGCAGTACAAGCAGGTTCTGATTGGACTACTGGTGCCTGGGTTAAAACTGATAAAAGATAATTTTAATTAAATAAAATATAAGGGGTGCGTTGTTTACAGCGCACCTTTTTTATTTTGTGTTAGGTTCGTATGCGTACACTACTTCGTAGGCTTCCTTTCTTAATTTAGGCGGTAATTTTCCTATTGGTAAATCGTTAATTTGAGGAGTAGGTTCGCAAATAGAGTAAGCTCTGTTGTTGTAATTGATAGTTTTTCCAATTGGTTTGTCAAACTGAACAGCCATTGTTACATGCGTAGGATAGAGTAAAACAATCATTGGTAAATCGTAAATCTCTCTTACTAAGTAAAAGAATAATGCTGCCCTATCGTCGCAATCGCTGTATGGATTTAATAAAGTTTGTTCTGGCGATAATCTCTTTTCTTTTCCAAAGTTTTCATGGTCGTTTTCATATAAGAAAGCATATCTGGTAAACTTCATCAAATAATTTACACCATTTTTTACAGACATACCATCTATGTTCTTTTTCAATGTAGGGATTAAAGAACCGTACGTTTCTTTGGTTAAAGGGATGTTAAAATAATAAGAGAAATCGACGCCTGGATAATTTTTGAAAATGCTTTCTACCTCTGGGCTCACTTTAATGTCGAAATGATAGTCTTGTGCGCCATATTTAAATGACACTTGCTTCTTGCCATAATTCGAAGGATTAAAATCGGGCATTTTGGTAATCTGGTAAGAGAAAGGTTTGGTAGCTTCAGTTATGCCAATCATTTCCGTATCAGGTATCGATGTAAAATTGGTATGGATATAATCATGGTAGTTTAAGCACATGTATTTTTTATTATCCAGTATCACATAGGGAATATCAAAAATCTTTTCGTTGTTATAAACGTACATGATAATTCTGTTGTCGGCTAAAATTAAACGAACATCGTAACCGCTTTTACCTAATAGGAACCATTTATATAAAGTGTATTGCTCATAGTTTTTTTTCTTGGCGCAAATGGTCTCTGCTGTTTTTCTAATGAGTTGATAAAAGAGCCAGTCATTAAGTTGTTTCTTCTTTTGAAAAGCCAAAAGCGTATCTACTATGGGTTGGTAGTTACTAGCTTCTAAAGTATGGTAGGCTGATGAAATGTATTGTGTGTTAAAGTCTACCTTGTTTTTAAGGATGATATTAGAATCTACATTGATATTAAAGGTATGACCATAGAACTCAAAGCTGTGCATTTGCCCTTTCACATTAGTGAACGTGCATAAAACCATCAGCAATACTGAGAGTTTAAAAATGCCATATCGTTTAATTGAGTGCATGTCTTAACATTCGGTTAACATTAAATTTAAACAAAATTAACACCTAATTGCAAGAAGTTTTTTGAGAAAAACACAGTTTTTACAAGAATTTCATTTTTCCTGTTAAGTAAATATAAAATAACTCAGGTTTTACAAGGACTTAACATTGCCACGCTACATTTGTGACGTTAAATATTTGGTTAGTATTTATCATACAGTTTAGGTTAGTTGATAGCAAAAAGCCCCGATGGATGTCGAGGCTTTTGCTTTTTGAAGGTGTGTGTTGTCTTTGTCAGGCTGAGCTTGTCGAAGCCTTTTGCGAACATTTCGACAAGCTCAATGTGACAACGTCACTGTTATGGTTTAAAGGTTCTTTCCAACCTTCTCTAAAATATCTGCAGGAATTTTATGCGTATCAACTACTAAAAATCCATCTAGGCAATCGGAAAATTTTGGGTCTATATTGAAACAAATAATTTTGGCGTTCAAATTCATGTACTGGCGCAACAACACCGGAATTTTAATATGATGATTTTCAATATCACCAATCAATCCATCTAAGTCTTTCAAGCTCTCACTCTGTTCAATCAATAAATCGGTATCAATAGGTGTAAGGTCTGCTTTAAACTTATTTCTTGGTTTTACGTAATGCGCCATCTCGTAATCGAAATGGTTTTTCGTAATAAAATCTACAATTAAAGACTTACTAAACTTAGAAAAACTATTGCTAATACTTACTGGGCCAATCATATAACGGTACTGCGGATTTAGAATTAAGTATTTCAAAATACCTTTCCACAATAGAAAAAGAGGCAGTGGTTTCAATTGATATTCTTTCCTGATCCACGATCTGCCTAGTTCAATTCCTTGCCTTAAAATTGGGTAGAAAGGTTCTTTGATTTTAAAAAGTTCTGAAATGTAGAAGCCACGTTTACCCATGGTATCCAAAATTTCATCGCCTTTGCCAATTCGGTAAGCACCCACAATCATCTGCGTTTCTTTGTCCCAAATAAAAAGGTGATTGTAGTAAATATCGTAGTTATCTAAATCTATTTTTTTATTAGTGCCCTCACCAACCTGTCTGAAAGTAATTTCACGCAAACGGCCTATTTCCCTTAAAATATTCGGAATGCCCGTAGTTGGAACAATGTAGACTTCATAGGCTTTCTCTTCCCAAACTTTGTATTCGGTTAAATTGGCTACCTCTTTGGCCATCAGTTCTTTGTTGGTCTCTTCAACTATTTCGGCAGGCTTTTTCTTAATCTTAAACAGATTAATAGGATTGAAAAGTTTCCTTTCCTGCTCAATGCTGGTGCCTAGGGCGTAAGTTCTAGCTCTTAAAAAATCTAAAAGCTTATTGGTGTCCTTATTGTAATTGATGTCTTCAATCTTGATCGGCTTACCAATACGCACTTTAATTTTCAAACCCTGCTTGTTCAAAAACTCGGATGGCAACTTTGCCGTTCGAAGCGTAGGGTGGATGAAGCTCAGGATGTTAAACAGCACGCCATTATTACCATGAAAATAAATTGGAACTACTGGAAGTTTCGCTTTTGAAACGAGTTTTCCCACCACCGGATGCCAAAGTCTGTCGGTAATTTCCTGCTTTTCTAAATTAAAGGTAGAAACTTCGCCAGCGGGGAAAATCCCGATAGGCGTACCACTTTGTAGCAAATCGAAAGTAGATTTTAATCCGCTAATACTAGACGAGTGCTGCACATTTTCAAAAGGATTTACAGCCACAAAAAACTCACTTAGGTTTGGTATTTTCTTCAAAATAAAGTTTACCATTACCTTCGCTTCCGGCCTAACGGTGCAAAGCAGCTTTACCAATGCCAAGCCTTCTACACCGCCATATGGGTGATTGGCAATGGCAATAAATCCGCCAGTTTTCGGGATGTGTTTTAGGTCATCTTCATCAAAATCTATAGAAACACCAATGGTTTCCAGTATCTTATCCACAAACTCTAAGCCCTCAAAATGTTGGTTTTTGGAGAACACCTTGTTAATGTCGTTCAGCTTCATTACTTCCATTAACAGGGCTGCAAGTCCTGGTACGCCTAACTTATCTATTTTGGTTGCCTGGGCAAACTCTTGTTTGGTTATAATCTTCATCTATAAATAATAAGGTGCAATGCAATTCCAAAATTAACGATTATATTTATATACCTATCTAATCTATGAAAATATGAAGAACTGGCTAATCAATAATTTTGGTTTCAGCAAGCGGGAGTATAACGGATTATTGTATCTTTTGTTATTGATCTTGCTCGTTACCTTCACGCCTTACATCTATCAATATTATCGCTATAAAAATCAAATTTCAACTCCTCAAGAAAAGTTGGCGCTGCAAAAACTAGAACTGGTCGACAGGTATCATCGCAAAAAGTACGAAAACACAAGGAATGAGATTGAAGGTAGTAATCTCAAACAGCCGGTTCGTTATTTTCCGTTCGATCCCAACGTAATCACAGAAAAAGAATGGCAGCAATTTGGACTTTCATACAAGCAGGCCATGTCTATCGTAAATTATGTGAAGAAAGGTGGCAAGTTTTATAAGCCCGAAGACCTCAAAAAGATATACACTATTTCTCCCGAAAAATATGAAGCTTTACTGCCTTACGTTTCTATTTCAAAAATTGAACAGCCAGACAAGAAACCTGCTTCTACGTATACCAAGAAAGAACCTATAATTGTAGATATTAATGCTGCCGATACATTGGAACTAGATAAAATCAAAGGGGTTGGGGCGGCATTCGCAAGGCGGATTGTAAAGTACAGGGAACGCTTAGGAGGTTTTTATGCCAAGGAACAATTGTTTGAAGTTTTCGGGGTAGATACGCCAAAGTTTATAGAAATTAAAGATCAGGTAAAGATTGATTTAGATGGAATTAAGAAAATAGACATTAACAAAGTTGAGTTTGACGATTTGAAAAGACATCCTTATTTAACTTTTAAGCAAATGAATGCCATTATTCAATACAGAAAACAACATGGCCCCTATAAAAGCATAACCGATTTGAATAAGGTCTTGATTTTAAAATCGGAAGTTATTCAAAAGATGGCGCCGTATTTGGAATTTAATTGATGTGAGTTTTTTGATGTTGATTTAGCCCACAGTTTAAACCGTGAGCTATGGTTTTAACCATTTATAAATATTTTCGCAATACATTATTTAAAATTAAGAATAATATACTAAGCTTTCTTACTTTTGAGTGAAGTTCTAAATTGGCAGTGCTCAGTAAGCAACAATTAACCAAAATGGTATCCGATAAAATCAAACAAATTATTAGGGATGTGCCCGATTTTCCCAAGCCAGGGATTATTTTCAAAGACATTACCCCAATATTGAAAAACCCCGCTCTGTGCAACGAAATAGCGGATGCATTAGCTGAGCAACTTAAAGAAGTTCGAATAGATGTAGTTGCCGGAATAGAAAGCAGAGGTTTTTTGTTTGGTTTGGCATTAGCGCAGAAGTTAAACGTTCCTTTTGTGCCAATAAGAAAAGCTGGGAAATTACCTTACAAAACGGTACAGCAATCTTATGATTTGGAATACGGAAGTGCCACTTTAGAGGTTCATGAAGATGCTTTTGAAGCAGGGCAAAACGTTTTGATACACGATGACTTATTGGCTACCGGAGGAACAGTGGTTGCTGCTTCACAGTTGGTGCAAAAATTAGGTGCTAGGGTGGCTGGTTATTCTTTTTTAATTAATCTGGCTTTTCTTAATGGTAAAGATAGGTTAAAGGTGTATAGCGAAAGCGTGTTTTCGTTGGCAGACTATTAGATTTGCGCTACTTCTGGTATGTGTGGTCAATAGTAAAATTGAGCAAAAGTCTTGTATTCATTGGCTTTTAACCTCATTTTAAGTTACATTTGTGTAATCATGCCTTCCTACCGTTCATATTCTGATAGTGAATTGTCTTATCTGCTTACGCAGGATGATGAGCATGCTTTTACGGAAATTTATCATCGATTTTATGGCTTGTTGTTTATTCATGCCAGTAAACGCTTAAACAACGATGAGGAGGCTAAGGATGCAGTTCAGCAGTTATTCGAATCGCTGTGGCTAAAGCGGACTCAAGTAAAGCCAGATGGAAATTTATCAGCTTACTTATATACGGCTATTCGTCATCGTATTTTAGATATATTTTCCCATCAAGAGGTAGAAAACAAGTATGTAGATTCCTTGCAGAGCTTTATTGATCAAGATCATGAGCTCACCGATTATAAAATCCGGGAAAAGCAGATGAAAGAGTTGATTGAGAAAGAGATCGACTCCCTTCCGCCTAAAATGCGGGAGATCTTCTTGCTAAGCAGGATGCAGAACAAATCTCATAAAGAAATTGCTGAGGAATTAGGTATTTCAGAACTAACTGTAAAAACTCAAGTAAAAAGAGCGCTAAAAATTCTTAGATCTAGGTTGGGTTTGGTGGTTTACGTTGCTTTTTTATTAAAAATCAATTCCTAATCTATTAAGTTGGCATTGTTTTTTAATTTTCTTTGACTTTGTGGTGTATATATGGTTTGTTATCCGTGTAATACATCGTATTCTTATTGCTTTTTTAGTCTTTTTTCTTTCTTAAAATATTTTTTCAAAAAAATATAAACTATTAGTACCCCCAAGCTAGGGACTTTGCCGTACTATATATAACCGACCAAACTTTAACTTCCTATTTATGGAGAAGAATGCAGCAAAACTGTTGAAAAAATATCTTTCTGGGCAATGTACGCCAGAGGAAAAAGCTATAGTGGAAGATTGGTATGTGCAATTCCCGTATCAACGTAATTCGCCTAGTGCCGAGCAAATTGCTGCAAGCCACGAAGAGGTGATTGGTCGATTAAACTTACAAAAGACCAAAACATTTCCTTTTCTAAAACCTTTGCTTGTAGCTGCAAGCTTATTGGTGTGTATAGGTTTTGGTCTAATCTTCTTTAATAGAAAGGCCGATACGCCTGTAGTATTAGCGAAAAAAGAACTAAAGGATGTACTTCCCGGAGGTAACAAAGCTACATTGACCTTAGCAGATGGTACTGTGGTTGATCTTGATCAAGCACTTAATGGCGAAATTTCTAAGCAAAACGGAATTATTATTCGCAAGACCGAAAATGGACAGCTAGAATACGTTGTTCAAGACAGTCCTGATGCTGTCAGCGGCACCAATACCATTGCTACACCTCGTGGTGGCCAGTATCAGGTGAGTCTGCCAGATGGTACAAAGGTTTGGCTTAATGCAGCAAGTTCATTAAAATATCCTTACCCTTTTGATAAAAACGAACGATTGGTAGAACTTAAAGGCGAGGCATATTTTGAAGTCGCTAAAGACCAGCGCAGACCTTTTAGAGTGAATACCATTCATCAAACGGTAGAAGTTTTAGGTACCCATTTTAATGTTAACGCTTATGCAGACGAGCCTACGTTAAAAACAACTCTTTTAGAAGGTTCAGTAAAAATAGAAGCAGGAGATAACCAAGTGCTTTTAAAACCCGGACAGCAGGCTAAGCTTAGTACTTCTAATGAACAGTTAGTGATAGACAAAAGTATTGATGCAGACCAAACCATTGCTTGGAAAAATGAAGTTTTCGCTTTCAACAATGAGGATATAAAATCGGTAATGCGCCAAATATCTAGGTGGTACGATATAGACGTAGTTTACAAAGGGAAAATTACCACAGAAAAATATTTTGGAGAAATTCCCAGAAACACCAATCTCGCCGAAGTATTTAAAATATTAGAATTGAACCACATCCGTGTAGAAGTATCAGGTAAAACAATGACCATTATTGGTGATTAAGTATACCTGAAGATGCATGAAACGCAAATAAACAAAATCAACAAACCCTTAAACAACAAACTATTGATGAAAAAACTACCAGAAATTTAACGGAAAGTACCTTTAAAAAAAACCGAAAGCGCAGCAACGCTTCCGGCCAGAAATTCGGACAAGCAGTCTGTTTTAGACCTAACTGCTTATTATTAAACCTCATTCAACTATAAAGGTATGAAATTAACTACCCTTTACAAGTCTGCGTGTAAAAAGCGGAACGTAAAGACTAAACTTTTATTGGTCATGAAATTGACTGCCATTTTATTGCTAACTGTTGCATTGCATGTGTCGGCGGCAAGTTATTCGCAAACCGTAACCATTCCCCGCCAAACAGGATCTATTAAAAATATTTTAAAGGAGATCAAAAAACAGACGGGCTATTTCTTTTTCTACAAGGGCAATGTGTTGCAGAACAAGCAGGATGTAGAGATAGAACTTCAAAAAGCATCTATTAACGAAGCGTTGAACACTTTATTTAAAAGCCAAGAGCTGAGCTATCACATTATCAACAAAACGATTGTGATCAGCAAAAAAGATGAAGTATCTACTGCCCAAAATCAATCTGCAAAAATTGATATAAAGGGAACGGTAAGCGACAAAAACACTGGAGAAACACTGCCTGGTGTAAATATTTCTCTCAAAGGCGGCGCAACTATAGGTGCAACCAACAGCAAAGGTGAATTTATAGTAACTGCCGATGAGGGAGTGATCCTCGTATTTAGTTACATAGGTTACGAACCTTTGGAAGTTCCAGCATCTGGTGGCAAAAATCTAGTTATAAAGCTAGTTCCTATGTCTATACAAATGAAAGATGTGGTAGTTACAGGCTATCAAACCATTAAAAAAGACAACTACACAGGTAATGCTATTGTAATTAAGGGAGAAGATTTGCAGAAGAACAATCCGCAGAGTTTAATTAAGAGTATCCAAACTTTCGATCCTTCATTTAAAGTTTTAGATAACAATCTTTTTGGCTCTGACCCTAATGCATTGCCGCGAATTAATGTAAGGGGAGCTACTGCCTTGCCTACCATCGAAGATACAGGCAACCTATTGGACCGTAACAATCTATCGAGCAACTACAACTTGCCAGCTTTTATGTTAGATGGCTTTGAGGTTACGCTACAAAAAGTAACCGACCTAGACATGAACAGGATAGAATCAGTTACGTTATTAAAAGACGCTGCGGCAACTGCCGTTTACGGCTCTAGAGCGGCCAATGGCGTTATTGTAATTACTACCAAAGCGCCGGTAGCAGGTAAACTCCAGCTATCGTACAATTACGAAACCACTTTGAATGCGCCAGACTTAACAGATTATCACGTACTAAATGCTGCAGATAAATTGAAGTATGAAGTGTTAGCAGGATTGTATGATGCGATGGAGAATGCTGGTAACACGCAAGAGCAGCTAGATGCAGAATATTTCAATAGGTTAAAAAATGTTGCCAGTGGGGTAGATACCTATTGGTTATCGCAAGCTTTACGTAATGCTTACCGCCAAAAACATGCGGCTTATGTACAAGGGGGTGATGAGAAATTTAGATATGGCTTAGATCTTCGCTACGAAACCACTCCGGGTGTAATGTTGGGCTCTAACAGAGATCGTTACAGCGGCGGAATGAGTTTTACCTACAGCCCGAGTAGAAAACTGATTTTTAGAAACGAAGTTACCGTTACGCAGGCAAACGGAAACAATTCGCCCTATGGAGATTTTTCTACCTATGTAAGAATGAACCCATATTATCCTATCAGGAACCAAAATGGTGATATTGTACAGGAATTGGCCAATTGGCGAGTAGATACTAAACAAAATGGTGCAGATCAATTCCAAAATAGGTATGTATTTAATCCATTGTTCGAAGGCACACTAGCTAGTTTCGATAAATCATCCATGTTGGAAATTATTGATGCTTTCTCGATAGATTGGAGAATTACACCAAGCCTAAACCTAAAAAGTCAAATTAGCTTAAATAAAAGTGTATCTAGCAACGACAAGTTTGTTTCGCCTTTAAGCAACCAATTTTATTCTTATCCTAGCGATCAACTAAACAATAAAGGAACTTACGGGTTGCTAGAAAATGACCGTTTAGCCATAGATGGTAAGGCAACTTTAGGTTATAATAAACAGATTGGCGAACAGTACTTTAACTTGGTTTTGGGAACTAATATTGTTGCCGTTAGAACCGATGATAAATTGACGGAAGCTCAGGGTTTTTCTAACGATCGTTTTACCAACATCGGCTTTGCCCGTATCTACAAATTAAATTCTGCACCTGGTGGTAATGTAACCGAAAACCGATTGGCAGGCGCATTCTTCTCAGGTAACTATTCCTTTAAAAATAGATACTTGCTAGATGCTTCTTTTAGGTACGAAGGTTCTTCTGCTTTTGGATCTAACAAGCGTTTTGCACCTTTTTGGTCTACAGGTATTGGTTGGAATATGCACAACGAATCATTCTTATCAGGATCTAAAGTGATTAGTCAACTCCGTTTAAAAGCTAGTGCTGGAGAAGTGGGTTCGGTTTCTTTTCCAGCCTATTTGTCTAGATCCTTATACCAATATCAGCCTAACAATTGGTATTCTACCGGTTTAGGGGCACAGGTATTGGGTTATGGTAACCCTAACTTACGCTGGCAAAAAACAACCACTTATGATGCCGGTATAGATTTAGGTTTGTTGCAAGATCGTATCGTGATTTCTCCAAGATATTATTACAAATTAACCAAAGGGTTAATCACTGATATTGATTTGGTGCCTTCTACAGGTTTTACTACCTATAAAGAAAACCTGGGTAACGTAGCTAACAAAGGTTTTGAAGTTTATTTGACTGCAAATGCACTAAGAACGAAAGACTTTAACATTAACGTTACTGCCAACTTAGGACATAATTTAAATAGGTTGGTAAGCTTATCCAACTCTTTAAACACCTTAAATAGTAAGATAGATGAGTACCAAACCGATCCTACTAAAAATGCACAGTCTACTCCGCTAGTACGTTTTAACGAAGGTGAATCGATGACCATGATTTACGCTGTACCATCTTTAGGTATAGACCCGCAAACTGGTAAAGAGATGTTTAGAAAGAAAGATGGTTCGTTAACTTATACATGGGATGTGGCAGATATTATGCCTATTGCCGAGGGTGCGCCAAAGTTCGAAGGTAATATTAACCCAAATATTGGTTACAAGAACTTCTTGTTCAGCTTCAGCTTTTTCTACCGTTTTGGTGGCTATACCTATAACCAAACTTTAGTAGATCGTGTAGAAAATGCCGATCCGAGGTTTAACGTAGATAGCCGCGTGCTTAACCAACGTTGGATTAGACCTGGCGACCAAACTTTCTTCAAGGATATTGCAGATTTTTCGATCACCAACGTATCATCTAGGTTCGTTCAAAAAGAAAACTTGTTAGAACTAAGGTCTATTTATGCATCGTACGACTTTAAAAAAGATATGGTGAAGCGCTTCGGACTACAAAATCTACGAACCACCTTGGCTATGAATGATATTTTCAGAACCTCGAGCATTGAAATGGAAAGAGGTACTATTTATCCTTTCGCCAGAAGTTTCACCTTTTCATTATTGGCCTCATTCTAAACATAAAGACATGAAAAAATATTTAATCATATTCATTAGCTTAATTGCACTGTCTTCTTGCAAAAAGTTTCTAGATATACAGCCAGAGTCTGATGTATCTAAAGAAGAACTTTTTTCATCTGAAGAAGGCTTTAAGGAAGCGTTAAATGGTGCCTACGTAGGCTTGGCTGGTGCCAATTTATATGGCGGTAATCTTACGTTCAGCAATTTGGATATCATGGCACAGAACTATCAATTTACTGATGCCAACTTTATAAGGATTGCTGCATTCGATTATACACTTACAGCCTATGTGCAAAAAATCAGCGTAATCTGGACACATTCCTACAAGCAAATTGGTAACCTTAATCAAATTTTAAGTGTAATAGACCAACGCAAAGAACTTTTCAGAGATCAAAATTATGAAATAGTGAAAGGCGAGGCTTTGGCTTTAAGAGCTTATATGCACTTTGATTTATTAAGGATGTTCGGTGCCTCTTATCAAAATAACCCCAGCTTTAAGGCAATGCCTTATGTAACTACGGTAGATACCAAACCTACCCCATTTTCTACCGTTACCGAAGTTATTGATAAAGCAATAGCTGATTTACAAGAAGCCAAAACGCTATTGAGAGGTAAAGACCCAATTTTGCCAGCTAGTTATGTGGTGGGTTATCCAACAGGAGAAAAAGCTACAGAACTGAAAAATCCATCCTTGTTTTTACAGAACAGAAGGCATAGGATGAACTATTACGCTGTAGCTGGTACCTTGGCTCGTGTTTACCTTTATAAGAATGATAAAGTGAATGCTCTAAGTAATGCGAAGGAAGTTATCGATTCACAAAAATTCCCATGGACATTACAAGCAGATTTCTTTGCTGATGACGTGAGCAAGAGAGATCGAATTTTCTATAATGAGCTTGTTTTTGGATGGTATGTGCCTCAATCTAGGGAGCAACTAATAGGTTTGTTCTCAAGGGTAAATCCAGATTATTCGGCTACTGCAGATCAAATCAATTCCATTTATAACTTAGGTACCGTTGGAGCAGACGATTGGCGCTACAAACAGTGGTTCAGGTTAGTGAGAGATGCCAATCAATCTGACAGGTTCTACCTGCAGAAATACATTGTAAATACCACGCCACTAACTAACCTGCATCCATTAATGGCACCGGCTATACGTTTAAGCGAGATGTATCTTATTGCAGCCGAATCTTCTTTTGATACCAATCCGGGAACGGCAGTAGATTACTTTAATACGTTTAGGGTGCACCGTGGTATCGGGACTAACGTAAGTGCATCTATTTCGAAACCAGATTTTATCAATCTCTTAAAAGGCGAATATAGAAAAGAGTTTTATGGAGAGAGCCAAAGCTTCTTCATGCACAAGCGCTTAAATCTCGATATCATTACCACCGCAGGATTTATTTACTCAGCGTCTGATAAAATATTTGTGTTTCCTCTTCCAATTGAAGAGCAAGCTAATAGAAACTAAATAGACCAAACAATGAAACCACTATGAGTTCAAAATCACACACTTGTCCCGATTTTACATCGGTAGTAACAACGATTAACTCATGGTAGCTTCATCACAAATGAAGACAAATTTTATACGGATGAAAAAGATCATATTTTCCTTTTTGCTTTTAAGCACAGTGTTATGGGCTTGTAAAAAGAACGAGTTGGCACCTTTTGAGGCAACCGACAATGTATACCTACATTATTTAGATAAAGATAAAAAACAGGATACAACCACGATTAGTTATTCTTTTGCTTACAACCCGAGTTTAGGGCAAGACACGGTTTGGATACCTGTTATTGTGACAGGTAACAAGGCTTCACGCAGCCGTCAGTTTGTGTTATCGGTAGTAGATTCGTTAACCACAGCAGTTAAAGATTTACATTACGAAGCCCTAAAGCCAAGCTATACTATGCCTGCTGATTCTACCACTTTTAAAATCCCAATCATCATTAAGAACATAGATGAAGGTTTAGCAGAAAAATCGGTGACGCTGGGTTTTAGAACAATATCTGGTGGCGACTTTTCGGCAGATTTGCCCTTGCCATTGCGCACCAAGAAAGTCATTTTCTCTAACCGTTTAGAAAGACCAAGCTGGTGGATGTATTGGCAATCGCAATTGGGCGACTACGGACGATTGAAACATCAGTTGTTTTTGATTGCTTCTGGTACTACCGAATTAGTAGATATGTCTAAACCAGATGCTTATATGCAAATTCCGCGAACGCTTTATTATATCGACAGTTTTAGGATATTTCTAAAAGATCCAGCGACTTGGATAGCTAAAAATCCGAGCAAGGGATATGTTCTAGTAAAGAAAACTGATGGTAGTAACGAATATGAGTTTTACAACGAAGATGCGCCGAGTAAACGTTTCGTAATGCGCTTTTTTGCTCAGGTTAACAGCTATTTCTTTATTGACGAGAGCGGCAACCAAATTGTTATTTAACCTTTATTAAACTTAGTAAAGATGAAATTTAAATTAATTTTAACACTGGCCATTTTGGTTGGTTTATATACAGCTTGTAAAAAGGATTTAGGTAATTACGATTATCATCCACCTTCGGAGCCTGTGGTGACCGAGTTTAGAGATTCTACTTTTGCAGCGCTTTTAGGCGATTCACTTATCCTTAATCCTAAAATAACGATAGCCGACGCAGACCCGAAAAAAGACCTTTCTTTTGAATGGCGCATTATGGTCGCTGAAGAGCTAAGGGAAGCGGTATACACTGGTTTTCCATTAAGAATGGTGTTTAATTTAGGGCCAGGTTTGCGTAATTCGAAGCTAATTATCATCGATAATCGTAACGGCCTAAGATATGTAGTGCCCTTTAAAATTTTAGGATCTACAGAGTTCAGCGTGGGTAACCTAGTTTTAAGTGACGACAATGGAACTGCTAGGCTATCTTTTGTGAAACCTGACAATACGGTCATAGCAGACATTTACAAGTCTTTTCACAACGAAGATTTGCCTAAAAACCCAGTACAGCTTTACTTTTCAGATCCACTGCCTTACCAGCCCATTACCAACCAAGACTATTGGGTGTTGTGTAATGATCCTACAACAAAAAGCCCGGTGCTAGATGCCAGTACTTTACTGCGCAAGAGATATTTTAATGACCAGTTTTTTACGCAGCCAAGTACAATTAATGTAGGCAGATTAGAAGCTTTTATGGGTACGGTGCCTACTGGGGTGGTTAATGGCAAATTGTACGTGGGTGTAATGTCTACTGCACCTTTTGCTCCAGATTACGGCAAATTCGCAAATGAGCAGGCAGGCGACTACCTTTTGTCTAAATATTTTACACGTACTCCTGGCTTTTACTTCGGTTTCGATACTAAATCTAAGGGCTTTGTAACTTTTGGTGGCGATGGCAGCTATCTAGGAAAAGATTATGTGGTAGATCCAGATGGAACTGCTTTTGATCCAAAGAATGTGGGCATGGATGATTTGCTATTCATGCAAACTGGTCAGGCAGGGACATTTTACGCATTTTTTAAAGCTCCCGATGGTACCATTACCGAGCTTGGTTTTAATTATACGTTTGATAGCAGCAACAAGCGGGTGAGAGCAATAAGCAAGCGAGTTTTTGCTGGAGCAGCGCTGGTGCAAACAGATAGCAAATGGGTACGTAATACCTTAAATGTATTTTACTTTACATCGAATGATAAGATTTATCGCTACAATCCTCTTAATGAAGATTTAAGGGTGTTAGATGCCAATTTTGCTGGTAAAAAAATCACCATGTTAAAAATCAGTGCCGACGATAATACCCTTACCGTGGGCACTGCAGGTGCTGTTTACACGGTGAACGTTAGTGTAGGCGTAAATGGCGTAATTACCAAAACTATAAACGGAATTCCAGGGGCTGCAGTTGACATTGTAACTCGAAAATAAACATACTATTTTCCGCCGCATGAACATTATGATTGCGGCGGATATTTATAAAACTCAAACTAAAAATAACACAAATGAAACCACCATGAGTTTCAAAATCACACAGTAGAATGATTAACTCATGGTAGCTGCATCACAAATGAAAATAAATTTGAACAAATGAAAATAAAAGAATTGATTTTATCAGCATTGCTACTGCCTACGTTAGCTTTAGCACAAACACCCAACTTTAACTTTACTGGAAAAGTTGGCAATTTGAATAAGCCTGCAATGGTTTATTTCGACTATATGGACAATGGTGGAGGTCGCGAAGACTCGGTGGCATTAGTTGACGGAGCGTTCAAGTTTAGTGGAACTATTACTTCGAACAACGCTTATGCCCGCATGGCATTAGATCATACCGGAAAAGGTAAAGGACACGCCGTTTACACAGGAGATGTCATTTATTTCTACTTTGGTAAAGAGCAGTTCAGCTTAACATCGAAGGATTCTTTACAAACGGCTAAGTTTACTGGTTCTAAGGTTTATGATGAGTCTGAAGCTTATAACAAAGTTATTGGAGGTACTATTATGGCTGTTACTAAAACAGCAAACATGGAGTACAACAGCGGCACACCCGAGCAAAAGAAAGACACTACTTTTATCAAAGAGATAGATAAGCGTTTTCGCAAAAGGATGCAAGACCGAACCGACAAGCAGTTTGAGTTTGCCAAAGCTAATCCAAAGTCTTATTACGCATTAGTAGCCTTATCTGAAGCTGCGGGCAGTAAAGTTGACGTAGCCAAAGTTCAGCCAATTTATAATGCGTTATCTAAAGAATTGAGGGAAACAGATATGGGCAAGGAGCTGGCACAACGTATAGAAGCTAATGGTTTAACTGCGGTAGGCAAACCAGCGCCTCTATTTACCCAAAATAACGAAGTAGGCAAACCAGTTTCTTTAGCCAGTTTTAAAGGTAAAGTAGTGTTGGTAGAATTTTGGGCAAGCTGGTGCGGGCCATGCCGAGAAGAAAATCCGAATTTGGTAAAACAGTATAAAACCTACCATGATAAAGGTTTCGAGATTATCTCCGTTTCTTTAGATCATGTAAAGCAAAGTTGGTTAGAAGCCATTGAAAAAGATGGGTTAGAATGGGCACATGTATCAGATTTAAAAGGTTGGAACAACGAAGTAGGACGTTTGTATGGAGTGCGTGCCGTGCCTGCCAGCTTTTTAGTAGATGCCGAAGGAAAGATTATCGCTAATGGTTTAAGGGGTGAGCCTCTAAACGCAAAATTGGCAGAAATTTTTAAATAGTCGCACAATAATGCAGGCTTGCCTCAAAAGGGTAAGTCTGCTTAAAGATCTTTAAATCTAATTCTATTGTGGTTGTTTTGTTAGGTAACGCCGCATGGAAGGTCATGTCTTTTGCTTTCATAGAAACGCTACCGAAAGAAAACCGTCTATGCGACTGAAGAAGTTCTAGCTCTAAGAAGAATTCCCACCACCATCGAATTAGGTTAGTAATGATTGGTATGGCCAGAAATGGTCATGCCTTTTTAAATCCATTCCCAAAACATGAAACCATATCAATTCCGTATCAAGATACTAATGGTATTATTACTCATTGGCTTTAACGGTTATGCACAAAAGAAAAAGCTGCAACAGTTTGAAGAAATTGTATCGAAAGCAGTTCAAAAAAGTTACCCCGCTAGTGTGCGCATTTGGAGCTTTGATGTCAAACTAGATCAGCGCACCGGAAATCAATTTAGTGGCGTGGTAGTTACAGCAGATGGCTATATTTTAACTGCGGCACATACCACCGTTCCGGGAAAAAATTATAAAGTATTTTTTCCAGACGGAAAAGAGTGCATTGCTATAGCTTTGGGGCGAATAGATAATCCAACAACACCAGGTATGCCCGATGTTGGTATGATGAAGATTACCGACCAAGGTATTTGGCCTTTTGCCGAAATGGGTTATTCGCATAGTCTGGTTGCTGGTCAGCCGTGTATCAGTATTGCTTATCCAGAAAGTTTAGATCAAAAGCTGCCAACGTTGAGATTAGGTAGAGTTGCCGAA
The DNA here is from genome assembly GCF_031119335.1 of Pedobacter sp. Lineage (GTDB taxonomy): Bacteria > Bacteroidota > Bacteroidia > Sphingobacteriales > Sphingobacteriaceae > Pedobacter. The sequence continues at coordinate 166,447 of NZ_JAVHXT010000006.1, read as the reverse complement.
GTGAAAAATGAGTACGGTTTTATTCGTTCTACCTGTAAAATGGAACCTGGCGACTCGGGAGGCCCTTTGTTCGACTATCATGGGCGTGTGATTGGCTTGCATAGTGCTGTTGATGTTGGCGAAGACCAAAACTTCGAAATTCCGGTTGATTTGTATCGTAACTATTGGACGGCGTTACAGCAGCAAACTACTTATTTAGATTTTCCAAAACAAAAGGATAGCATTGGAAAAGATCCATTGGCAAATACATTGCAGAAAGAAAGCAAACAGCAAAAATTGCATCCTAAGTTTGATACTCAAGCGGACAAATTAAGCTGCGTGGCGATAACGAGTACAGTTCAATCGGCGCAGCAACAGATATTGGCTACATTGTTTAATCAGAAAGATAGTAATGGGGCTAAACGACAGTTTCTAGTTACGAAATTATCTATGCTTGGCGATAACCCCGAGCTGGTCACCTATCCAAATGCGAAGCTTTCATTAGTAGCCAAAGATAGAGAGAACGATGTGGCATTGTTAGCTGTGAGTGGTACGGATGATTTGCGAGGTGGAATAAACTTATCAGAAGTATCGACAACCAATGTAGCGATGGGCAAGCTAATTTACATTGAAAAAGAACGTGGTAAATTAGTGTCTGGTGTATACGGTAGTGAAATATTTAACCTTCCGAAAAATAGCAGCAGGCCTTATTTGGGTGCCATGTTGAAGTTTAATTCTAAACCTGCCTTATTTTCTTTAATTAATCCTGAAAGTCCAGCAGGAAAGGCAGGGATTAAAGTAGGAGATGAGTTATTGGCACTTAATGGTAAGGTAATAGAAAAAGCGAACGATTTTGCACCAGCTTTACTAAACTATTGGCCAGATGATGAAATTAACTTGACTTGGAAGAACGATACTACCACCTTAACAAAGACTTTGGTTTTAGCAGGGGTGAAGATGGGAAGTTCTAATCATCCCGCAGAGCGGATTACCGGTGGAAAATCTGGAAGACGTGACGGTTTTGCGAAGGTTTTTGCGCACGATGCGGATGTAAAAGCTGCGGAATGCGGTTCGCCAGTGTTCGATTTAAATGGCAAGTTTTTGGGGATCAATATTGCAAGGTTTAGCCGAATTGCAACTTTAGCTTTGCCCGCTGATTTGATATTGCAATTTGTTAATGGTTCTAAATAAATGGGGTGGCGTTAAGCTTTTAAGTGTGTATGAACCTGAGTTCGATTATTAAATATGTCAAAACAAGCCGTTTAAACTAGTCCCGAATTAATTTCGGGATACGGAGTGCCAATATACCCGTCACCTCCGATATCTGGAGCAAGCTCTGAATTTATTTCAGGGTCAGTTAGAATAACCCGGTATAAAGCTGTAAATCAGTTAAATAATAATCGGACTGATAGGTTAGGCGCTTAGTAATGCTTTAACCAAGGCACGGAACTTGCGTTTTAAACCCGACAGTAGCGAAAACCTTTTTGTCGTGTCATCCTGAGCTCGTCGAAGGATTGTTTGTGTATCGATGCTTCGATAAACTAAGCATGACAATGATGTGGTAGTAGTGCTACAAAAAGGTTGTAGCGAATCCCGAAGTATCCTATCGTGTGGACACAGATATTAGCAAATGCCATTTTCCTCCCCCTGCCCCCTCGAAGAGGGGGATATGCAAAATGCTTAAGCGCTATGTGTCCCCCTTTGGAGGGGGATTCAAGGGGGAGGAATGAGATGTCCACACGATAGGAAGTGTCGGGACAGGTTGGCGGGGCTGTTCACAAATACTAGCATTAGCCTTGCTTTTCAAATTATTAGACAATTTGTAATGGTTCTTTTAAAATATTTCTCATAAAAAATTGCGAATTTAAAATTGAAACATTACTTTTGCAGTCCGTTAACGATACGGAAATGCTTTCGTAGCTCAACTGGATAGAGCATCTCACTACGGATGAGAAGGTTTGGGGTTCGAATCCCTACGAGAGCACAAACAATTAGGTAAAGCCTTGCCGCCCAAGCGGGAAGGCTTTTAATTTTTAAAGACAAACTTAAATGCTCAATTTAGTTCTCTTTGGCCCTCCGGGTGCAGGCAAAGGCACCCAATCTCAAAAGCTAATTGATAAATATCAACTAGTACACATCTCTACCGGCGATCTTTTTAGAGGCCACATCAAAAACCAAACTACGCTAGGAAAACAAGTAAGTAAATTAATTGCAGATGGCGAATTAGTACCAGATAGCATTACCATTGCGATGTTGGAAGAAGAGGTAGATAAAAATCCGGATGCGAAAGGATTTATCTTTGATGGTTTTCCGCGTACAGTTCCACAAGCAGAAGAGTTGGATAAGTTTTTAGAAGGAAAAGGTTCTAAAATTAATGGTGTAATTGCTTTGGATGTTGATCAAGATGAATTGAAACGTCGTATTGCAGAACGTCATAAAGTTAGCGGCCGCCCAGATGATGATGCAGAAAAACTAAAAAAGCGTATCGACGAGTACTTCACTAAAACTATTCATGTTTTACCTTACTACGAAGGTCAAGGCAAATTGGTTAAAGTTAATGGTATTGGCGAAATAGAAGTTATTTTCGGTGATCTTTGTAAGGTGATCGATAAGTATTAAAATGATTTTGGTGATTAGCGTTTAGCGTATCACAAAACATAAATTATTAAAGAAGCATCCGTATGAAATACATTAGTTATTTTTACGGATGTTTTTAGTTTTTTACCACAAAGGCACAGCATGTCCCGACTTATTCGGGAAAGGACACTAAGGAGTTAACAGTTTTCAGTTCTCGGTATGTCAGGCTGAGTCTATCGAATCCCAGCAATAAAACAATATAACTATTTAACAATCGTACTTAGTAAATCAAAATCGTAAATATTCATGTCTCAAGGTTCCAATTTTGTTGATTATGTAAAAATCTGCTGCCGCTCTGGTAAAGGTGGGGCAGGCTCTGCGCATTTGCACCGCGATAAACATACGGCTACTGGTGGTCCAGATGGTGGTGATGGCGGCAGAGGTGGTCACATCATCTTGCAGGGGAACGCCCAATTTTGGACTTTACTTCACTTGAAGTACCGTAAGCATATTATTGCAGAAGATGGAGGTGCTGGTGGTAGCGGACACAAATTTGGAAAACAAGGTAAGGATGAGGTTTTGGAAGTGCCACTAGGAACTATTGCTAGGGATGCAGAGACTGGTGAGGTGCTTTTTGAAATTACGGAAGATGGCGAAACTAAAATATTAACTGCTGGTGGCAGAGGTGGCTTAGGAAACGCTCACTTTAAATCGCCAACATTGCAAACCCCACGTTTTGCACAACCTGGAGAACAAGGCAAAGAAGAGTGGGTGGTTTTAGAATTAAAAGTATTGGCAGATGTAGGTTTGGTGGGTTTCCCAAATGCGGGTAAGTCTACTTTGCTTTCGGTTGTGTCTGCAGCTAAGCCAGAAATAGCAGATTATCCTTTCACCACTTTAGTACCTAATTTAGGGATCGTTTCTTACAGAGACTCCAAATCTTTCATCATGGCCGATATTCCGGGGATTATTGAAGGAGCATCGAAAGGAAAAGGCTTAGGATTTAGATTTTTAAGACATATTGAGCGTAACTCGGTACTATTGTTTATGGTGCCAGCAGATACCAGCAGAACCATTGCAGAAGAGTACGAGATCTTAAAAAATGAATTGCAGGCCTTCAATCCTGAGTTAATGCAGAAACCTCATTTGCTGGCAATTACCAAATCGGATATGTTAGATGAAGAATTGAAGGAAGAAATGGCGAAAGAGTTACCAGCGCAGGTTCCACACTTGTTTATTTCTTCTGTAGCGCAGTTAGGATTGGTAGAGTTGAAAGATTTGTTGTGGAAAGCGATTAATACCCCCTAGCCCCCTGAAGGGGGAATTGAATAGCAAACTTTCTATCAGATATTTAGGTCAAAATCCCCTTTATGGGATTAACCGACTGATACAATTAACCAAGTTAACCGATTAAACAATACCTACCTCTCTATCACAATATCCTCCAAAACAAGCATATCCATTTTTGTCCTTAAAAAGCAATTAAGTGCTTCTTCTGGCGTATTTACAATCGGCTCATTTTCATTGAATGACGTATTCAACAAGATAGGTACACCCGTTTTTGAATAGAAATTATTAATCAATCCAAAATACTTAGGTTCTATAGTTTCGTCTACACTTTGTAGTCTTCCAGTGCCATCTACGTGTGTAACTGCCGGAATTTTAGCTCTTTGATCTTCCTTAATTAGAAACACTTTCTCCATGAAAGGAACATCATCTACCTGCTCAAAATAGTCGGGGATGTGTTGTTTTAATATCGACGGAGCAAAAGGTCTAAAAGATTCTCTTCTTTTAATTTTAGCGTTCAGTATTTCTTTCGCATCATTACGACGAGGATCTGCAATGATTGAACGATGTCCCAAGGCTCTAGGTCCGAATTCTGCTCTTCCTTGAAACCATCCTACTACACCCGAATTGATCAAACAAGAGGTTACTTTATCAAATAAAGCATCTCCCTCTAATTTGGTGTAGCTGATATTCTTCTCTTTCAATAATGCTTCGATATTTTGGTTGCTAAAGCGACTGCCCAAATAGCCATGCAACATCGGTTCGGTTCTTGGCTGGTCTAGCAACTGGTTATAAACCCATAGTGCTGCGCCGATACAGGTTCCTGCATCATGACCTGCTGGTGGAATATATACTTTTTTGAACGGTGTTTTTAAGATAATCTTTCCATTAGCTACAGAATTTTGAGCCACACCACCAGCAATACAAACAGAATCTAAACCAGTTTTTTGTTGCAGGTGGGTTAGCATGTGATAAATCACTTCTTCTGTAATTCTTTGGATTGAGGTAGCCCAATCTCTGTGTGATTGCTCTAAAGGTTCTTCAGCTTTTCTGGCAGGGCCTAACTCACTAAGCAAGGCTTCGCTGTAAAGACTATCCATAGCTGGAATGCCTCCTTCCCAAGCCATATTTACGCCTTTAGTAGGATGATTGAAGTACTTTAGTTCTAACTCGAAAAGACCATTATCCTTAAACTTAATCACCTTTCTCAGCTGATCCAAGTATTTCGGTTCACCGTAGGGTGCTAAGCCCATTACCTTATATTCATCACCGTAATGCGGAAAACCTAACCATTGTGTAAAGGTGGTATAAAACACACCAATGGAATGCGGATAAGACACTGTTTCCATCACCTCTATTTTGTTGCCCTTACCGATGCCAGTCATGGTACTAGTGAAATCTCCAAAGCCATCAATAGAAAGCAATGCCGATTTTTCAAAAGGTGAAGCAAAGAAAGCACTAGCCAAATGACTTCTATGATGCTCTACATTATGAATTTTAGCCTTTAATTCTCCGGCCTGTAAATTGAAATGTTGCAAAAATTCATCTTCTATAGATGCCGCCTTTTTTAAATTTTTCACCCTATCAAGGATGTTGCTCAGCTTCAATCTATTCTTTAGCGCAGTCATAGCTTTTTTGCCTAAGTTTGCTTTAGGATCTCTTGAAATAGCAATATGATCTACGTCTTTAATTGAAATGCCAGCTTCTTTAAGACAGAAGTTAATGGCTTCAGTAGGAAAACCCGCCCAATGTTTAATTCGCCTAAAACGTTCTTCTTCAGAAGCTGCGATAAGTTGGCCGTCTTTGTAGATACATGCAGACGAATCTCCATGATAGGCATTAATTCCTAAAATATACATAATAATTTGCTGTCGTTAAATAACTGATTGCGAAGATATAAAAATGATAGATGTTCTAAAACAAAAAGGAGTACAGGGTTATGCTTTAGCAACTTTGCTAATATATTTTAACCAAATGTACACCAGTATAATCAATACGGCGTAAACCACAATATTGAATAAATCATGGTGATCCATATTTACGAGTGGATCTCTGCGGTTCCAATATAAAGACAATAGTACCAGCCTAAGTGTATTTAATAGCTGGATGATAACCAACCCCAAGACGAGGAAGCCATACCTTGCTTTAATCCTACCGGGAAATGTAATTACAAAGGCGGCGAATACGCTCATTACGCCATATCCTAAGCAACTATACACCATGGTAAAGCCATATTTGCCGATCACTTTCAATTGGTATTTGTTTGTGTAAACAATGTAATCGAACCATCGTAAAACTGTTGCAGTACTCTCTATAGTGAACTGGCGCCACCAATTGATATAGTTTAAATGTTCGTCTAAAAAAGGGATATAAATGCCACCTTTGGCAGTAACGCCTATAAACGCAACATTAAACCCTTCAAATAGGAAATAGAGGGCTATGAAATAGATGATGAACCTTATGTAAGGGTCTTTCCATAATTTAAGAATAGGGTCTAATGCTTTATTGCTCATTAGATTGGCTATTTAAATGTTTATGCTCATATATTTTCGCATCTATCAAAAATCTAAACCAGAAACACTGTAGGAAATGAAAAACTAAACCCCTTGTACCATCTAAAAAACCTAGACGAAAGAAGTAGCGTACAGTAAAGTAAATAAAAGGGCGTACAAAAAGTGGGAATTTCTCGTAGATGGTTTTGATATATCTTCTTTTTTGTATCGCATTACCATTTATTGAACCCGTGATGGTTTCACTTGATACTTGGTTATTGATTTGTTGTTGAGCTTCTAAGGTAGACCACTTGTTGTGTCTTTCGGTAAAAGTACTTAACGACTCTGTTGCCAAGTCAATAATATCTCCCTTTAGTTTGATGGTATCACCTTGCACTAGAAAATGTTGATCGTATAACTTCTCTTCGCATTTACCGAAGCCTTTTCTGAACATTACGGCATGATAGGTAGGGTAGTGACCACCGTATTTTATCCATTTACCCATAAAAACTGTTCTTCTGCTCGCCAAAAAACCATTGATGTGTTGAGGAACGCCGTTTGCTAAGTTTTGAAAGATGTTTGCTTTTAACTCTGGTGTTAACCGATGATCTGCATCGATGTTCAATATCCAATCTGTGGAGATGGGTAAAGTGTTAATTGCCCAGTTACGTTGTTGTGCATAATTTTCGAATGGGTTGGTAAAAACCTTTACATCGAATTCGTTTGCAATAGTTACGGTTTGGTCAGTGGAACCTGAGTCTACTACGAATATGTTTTCTGAAAAATCGGCGACGCTTTCTAAACAAGCTCTGATATTTTTTTCTTCGTTGTAGGTTAATATGATTACGGTAACCGCTGATTTCATTTAAAGCTGTTTTGATATAATTTGACGTAAGTTGCTGCTAATCTACTTTCTTCAAAGTCGTGCTGGATTAACGCTGGCGCAGTCTCACGAATATATGTTCTTTTCGTAAGGTCTTTGTAAGATAGTTCGATATTCCTAACAATTGCTTCCACATCCAAAGATGTTACCCAGCCTATCTTATTTGCTGCTACATAATCTGCTAAACCAACTTCCTCGCTAATCAATACTGGAGTGCCCATTGCTAAACTCTCTATCACTACATTGGCGAAGTTTTCATTGTAAGAGGTGAGTACCATTAAATCGCTAGCTGAAATCATGTCAAATTTCGATTGCTTTTCGATATGTCCAAGCCACCTTATGTTGGAAGCTATACCCAGATCCGTAGCTAAGGTTTGTAAGCTTTTAATATAGCTCTCTTCGCCTGTTCCAGCAATAGAAAGTTGATAGGGGATATTTACTTGCGATAAAGCACTAAATAGTAGCTCCAAGCCTTTCTTTTCTTCTATGCGAGATAAAAATAACAGTTTATAGGTGTCTGGTTGGCTACTTGACACCCCGGTCGACCATTCTCCGATTTCAGGTCGGACGGAACTGGGAAAGCGGACAAAGTTGGGAATTACAGTAACACCATTTACTTCACACGTTTGTAATACATCTTTTCGTTCCTTCTCACTGGTGGCGTGGATATGTGCGTACTTCAACAAACGTTTGCCCAAGAAAAAGTGGATAGTATCCTTAACCTTCGAATTGCGGTTATTGAGGCTGTAGCTGGTCAACATTCCTCTTGGAGATAAGATAACTTTTACCCCATACCATTTGGCTACCAGCGCAGAGAAAATAGACACCAAGTTCCACCAGGCATGGATATGGACAATGAGTTGTGGGTTTAGCGTATTGCGTGTAGCGTTGGGCGTTTGACGTTTAGCGTTTTTAATGGTTTGGTGCAGAAAACTCAAAAGGGACGGAGAAAAGTGCGTATGATCTTTCGTTAAGCGTTTGAAATAATACACCTTCACGCCATCTACTAAGGTTTCTTTACCAGTTGGCACGTCCAATTCATCTTTGCCGTTAGCGGTAGTGGTCAATACCATCACATCTTCGCCTGCTTTTACCAGTTCTTCCGACAGTTTGGAAACCGACATGGTTGGCCCGCCGTAAACGTAGGCTGGTTTATAAGCCGCACATATTTGGATGATCTTCATACCCCCTTAGCCCCCTGAAGGGTGGAAACAGTATAATGTTTAGAAAATGCGGAATTATTATTCACTCGTGTAAATACTCCCCTTTAGGGGTTGGGGGTTGACAACTTACTGTACTTATAACCATACGAGAAGTAAACAACAAGCCCGACTGCTAGCCAAATACCGAAGCCTACCCAATTGCTCAGTTCCAATTCGCACATCATGTACAAACAGCTGATTAGTCCCAATACTGGAATTAGGGATAAATTTTTGACGATGGATAAATAGGTCATGATCAGACAAATGATCAAAAATATCCACATCGGGATTTTATGCTTGAACAAATGCCAACCACTTTCATATTTCTTATGTTCGCCAATGGCTGATTTAGCCATAAAGCTTTCATATTGCTCCGTTTTTAGGTTGCTTAGGTAAGCTTCCGCATCAATCTGTTTGCCTTGTAACACCACCGGACTAGCACTGATTTCTTGCTTCACCGTTTGTAATTCCTCTGCATTCAAAGAAGTGACAAAGGTAACGGGGCTGATCACTTTGGATTCGTTGGTCACAAAAGCCATGGTTTCTTTCTTAAATTGTGTAAAGGCGATTATGAAGCCCCCAATTAGTAATAGGGGTGCCACAAACTTGGCATTTACATAAGGGATCTTAAATTTACCGCGTTGCACATCGGGCCTGTTTTGAAGTACTAAAACCCCGGCACAAACCAATACGAAAGCGAATAAGGTGCCAATAGAACATAAATCGGTAACGGTAGTTAAATTCATGAACAACGATGGCACTGCGACTACAAAACCCACTACTACCGTAGAAAATGAAGGCGTTTTGTACTTAGGGTGGATCTTAGAAAAAGCGGGAGGTAATAAACCATCACGGCTCATGCTCATCCAGATACGAGGTTGACCCATTTGGAACACCAACAGTACAGATGCCATGGCGAACACGGCACTCACCGCAATAATGCCACTCATTAATTTTAAATCGATGGCATCGAATACGTAAGCCAAAGGATCGCCAACGGCTAAGGTGTTATATTTTACAATACCGGTTAAAACCAGGGCAATGGCGATGTACAGCGTGGTACAAATGATAATAGCCCACATCATCCCTCTGGGTAAATCTCGTTGTGGATTTTTACATTCCTCTGCTGTAGTAGAAATGGCATCGAAACCTATATAAGCAAAGAATACCGCCGAAACGCCTTTCAATACACCCGATATCCCGTTAGGTGCAAATGGGTTCCAGTTTTCGGTATCTACATAAAATACACCTACCGCCAATACCAATAAAATTACGGCAAGCTTAACCACTACCATGGCATTACTGGCGTTTCTAGATTCTTTCATCCCTCTATACACCAACCAAGTAATAAAGATGATGATAGCCAGGGCAGGAAGATCGGCTACTAAATGGAAACCTCCAATTTGCGGTGCGGTGTTCCAAGCATTGGCTGCAATTCTAGTTGCATCGTCTAAGTTTGCCATGCTTTTGCCTGCATTCACCAAAGCTTCGGCATGTTTATGGCCATTGTAAGCGCTTAGGTAATCCATACTCGCCCAATCTGGCACATGGATACCGTTAATACCTAATGCGGGGATCTTGATGGAGGAGAGCAATCCGGTAAAATAATCGGACCAGGAAATGGCTACCGTAATATTGCCAATGGCATATTCCATAATCAACGACCAGCCGATGATCCATGCCACCAACTCGCCAAATGCTACGTAAGAATAGGTGTAAGCGCTACCAGAAACAGGTACCATCGACGCAAATTCTGCGTAGGCGAAAGCCGCAAAACTACAAGCGATAGCAGTAAAGATAAATAGGAAAATTACCGCAGGACCACCATCGGCACTTGCTTTACCAATGGTGCTGAAAATTCCAGCGCCAATAATAGCGGCAATACCGAAGGCTGTAAGGTCTCTTACGCCTAAAGTTTTATGAAGTGATGCTTCATGATCGCCATAGCCTTTTTGGGCATCGGCCAATATTTTGCTAACTGATTTCTTTCTGAATAGGTTGTTTAGCATTTGCTAGGTTTTGTTTGATGATGTTTCAAACTTAAAAAAATAAATAGACTTCTTGTTGTTTTGAGTTTATCGAAGCCCCTAAATTTTATCGTCATACCCAACTCGATTGGGTATCGTAATGCGATAAAAGGATTTTATTTACCACCTAAGACACATAAGTTCATTTTAGATTTGGTTGATTTTGATTAACCTCATAAGATACTCGTAGTGCATTATCATAAAATAAAATCAACATCAAAATAACCACCCCGCCTTTTAGGCACCCCTCCAAAGGAGGGGAATTTCGCTCTCCATTCCCCTCTTTCAGAGGGGTGGTCGAAGACCGGGGTGTACAATAAAAGAGGTTAATTTTTTTAAATACTTAGAGATAAGGATGTTATGTTTTTTAAATTGAAAAAAGTATTATTCACTACATGCATAAGATATCTAAGTACATTTAAGTTCTCATTTTATACTATGCAAGCATAACATAGTACACTAACAGTACACTAACAGTACTCTATCCCTACTTGAACCCTAGCTTTGATGTGGCTTTGGTGTGCTCTTGTGTTTTCCGTCATCCAAACCTTTCATTTTCCGTCATCTCGACTTTGGGAGAATTGAAAATCAACGAAGTTAGATCTGTTGGTTTTTTGGTAGTGGTTTATGTTTTTCGGGTGCTGCTAGGTTGCAGATTCCTCTCTGCGTTCGGAATGACGTGCACTTTTTATGACGTGCTGGAGTGGACATCCGGAATGATGTACTATTCCACATCACCACTCACTTATCTCATTCCATAAATCCAACCATTGAGGATTTAATCGATTTATTAATTCCTGTTTTTTCTCCCTTCTCCACTTTTTGATTTCCTTCTCTCTAACAATGGCCTCTTCAATACCGAAGAGCGTTTCGTAATACACACAACAATCTAAGTTATACTTTGCTGTGAATGCGTTTGGATGTAAATGTGCCTTATGTTGGTAAATTCGGTTGCGGAGATCTGAAGTGACACCAACATATAAGGTAGTTTTATTTTTGTTGGTCATGATGTAGATGAAGCCGCCTCGCTGCATTTTTGTTGATTTTTTTCTTGTTTTGCATCCACACGATCATTTTTCCCGTCATCTCGACCGTAAGGAGAATTGAAAATCAACGAAGTTAAATCTGTTAGTTTTTTTGAAGTGCGTTATGTTTTTTAGTGCTACTAGGTTGCAGATTCCTCTCTGCGTTCGGAATGACGTGCAAGGAGGAATGACGCGACCTTTCGACCGTCGTCCAAACCTCCCGCTTCTCCGTCATCTCGACGATGTGCAACGAGGAGAGATCTGTTAGTTTATTGGTAATACTGTATATTTTGCACTGCAGTACTAATAGTTTACAGATTTCTCTTCGTCGTGCCTCCTCATCGAAATGACGTGCTACTTTTACCCCAATTTCTCCAATTCTTCCTTCACAAAACCTGCTAACTCTTTGATATATTCTGCGCTGAAATCAAACTTAATACCTGCAGTTTCGTAGATCTCGTTCATTGGTTTAGTATAGCCCAAAGCCAAGGCATCCAAATATTGTTGTAATCCTTGTTCAGGATTTTCTTTATAGTTTTTCCAAACTGCAATAGCGCCCAGTTGTGCAATTGCATATTCAATATAATAGAATGGAACCTCGAACAAGTGCAACTGTTTTTGCCAAACGTTACCAAACTGCTGTTCAAAATCCGTCCAATCTGCAAAGCCTGCACCAAAGCGGGTATAGATTTGCTTAAAAGCCTCTTCTCTATCAGCAGCGTTATGTTCTGGATTTGTATAGATCCAATGCTGGAATTGATCGATCACCGCAACCCAAGGTAGAGTTTTTAATACATCAACCAACTGTTCCTTTTTCGCTCTAATTAAATCTTCTTCCTTGTCGAAATACACCGACCATTGGTCCATAGAAATCAGCTCCATGCTCATCGAAGCCAGTTCTGCTACTTCAGAAGGGCAGTGTTTGAAATCGTTGAGTTCTAAATTGGCCGTTAAAAAGGTATGAATGGCGTGACCACCTTCATGCACCATGGTCGTTAAATCACGAAGTGAATTGGCCGAGTTCATGAAAATGAAAGGTGCACCCGTTTCTGCCAGTGGATAGTTGTAACCTCCAGGAGCTTTGCCCATTCTGCTTTCTACATCAAAAAGATTGTTCGCTTTCATGATGGCCAATTTTTCGCCTAGAGCAGCATCGATCTGATTAAAACAAGCAATTGACTTGTCAATCAAATCTGCACCATTTTGGAAAGGTTTTAATGCCGGTTTCCCCGTCGTGCTTACTTCCAAATCCCAAGGTTTCAATTCGGCCAAGCCTAAAGCTTGTTGACGTTTTTCGGCTTGCTCCTTTAAGATTGGTACAATTTCCTGTTCAATGGCTTCTGCAAATTTATAGCAGTCTCTTGGGGTATAATCAAAACGGCCCAAAGCTTGGAACATGTAATCTCTATAATTCTCAAAACCTGCGTTCAAAGCTACTTGGTGACGTAGTTTCACCAACTCATCAAACAGGATGTTCAATTGGTCTTTGTCTACCAATCGGCGTTGTTGGATCGTTTCCCATGCCTGCTGACGAACGTTGCGGTCAGTATCTTTCAAGAAATTACTGGCTTGCTCTAAAGTGTACTCCTGATCGTTAATGGTAACACTCATAGCACCAGTGATCCCTTGATACTTTTGTTGTTTCACCTGTAATTCAGTGAACAAAGGAATGTTTTCTTCCCTGAACAACTCCAAAGCCTTGCGAACGCCACGCAGGTAAACGAAATATTTCTGCTCATCTAACTCATCTACATAAGGGTTTTCTACTAATTTCTTATTCAATTCATTAGCAAGTGGTGCAATTTTCGGTTCAATCTCTGTAGCAAAATATTGAAAGTCGGTTACCAATTGTTCATTTGCCGTATCGCAGCTCATTTTAATATAGCGCCAAGCGAAATCTTCTTCTAGTGCTGCCTCCAATTCGCTTTTATCTTTTAGCCATTGCTCCAATTCAGCAGCGCTATTGATTGTTCTATTTTGTAATTCCTCGAAAATAGGGGATAAGTTTTCCCATTTAATTTCTAGGTTTTGTGGGATGTAGGTTCTTTGTTTTTTTATGATAGTGTTCATAGTATTTGTTAGATAACCTTAACGTTTTTTAATAATAAAATTACTTTTATTAGTTATATTTTGATATACGCGGCAATAAATATTTAATGAAAATAATCGCGACAATAGTATAATAGATCAGTGGAGGTATTACTTTAAAGCTATCCGCTCCATAAAAGTTGCAGAGAGTAAAATATGGAAAAGTTATTGCTAAAGACCATACTTTATTCGGGCTTTGTTTATATAGTAATAAATATGATGTTCCTATGATAATACCAATTAGCAATGGAGTAATCCAAAAATAATAAAAGCCAAAATCAATATACCCATCTGCCATATATCCTAAACTTATTGATGTATTTGATTCAGTGCCAGATATAAATCGTCCGACATATTTTGCTGTTCTTTCACTGTCATTTGTAATGGCTTTACCTGGAAATAGTATCCTAGGCTGAAAAGCGAAAATAGTAGATTCAATGAGGTTCTGTCCATTTGTATGTGGTACGTTTATCGGGACGTTATCAATTACCTCTCCAAAATATTCTACATATGAAATACGATTGATTAATTTATCAAGTCCATCATCAAATGTTTTTTCATTCAGATTGTTAGCTAATTCTAACAATTTACCCAAGGAATTTCCAGTTCTGGTAATCTGGGTATTAATTTCTGCACCTTCTTCAGTGAGGTACGTTCTATATTCCGTTTTAATGGATGACCATATCACTCCTAAATATAACAGCAGTATCACAATTGGAAATAACTTAATTGCTTTATAAACCTTTCTGTCTGTAAAAAGTCTATATAATTGAACAAGTAATAAAATGTAAAAGTAATCTTTAAAGTCGGCAAAATACCCTGTAAACGAGATGATAATTTCAATGATGAGGAAAATGTAAAATATATTTTCCTCATTAGGTTTTCCAATGCGTACATAGTTTAAAGCAATGAAAAGTATAGAGAATTTGATTAACTCTAGGTATACGAAGAGCTGAGTAATTATGGTGATATCTTTTAAAGGACTTAATATAGTAAAAGCTATACTATAAGCGATGTATAAATGATGTGACTTCTTTGCTACTTGCCAATCTATTTTATGATAAGTGGTGTATGTTATTTTTCTTGTAATTAATGCTATTACTATCGACATGATTATAATTCCAATGTTCGAAAGGATAATCGCATTCTCTACCGATAGTGTAGGGATGTCTAGTTCTAAAAAATCTACTCCTAAATAGCTGGCATAGAAAATTTTTATGTTAATCGATAACCATTGAAACAACATTCCCCATAATATAGCATTATGGCTATTCTTCCGATACAAAATAACAGTTATAGCAATTAGGGTGAAAATTGCCTGTGCCGCTAACATTTATTTGCAAATTTTATGATAAAATCTTCTAGTTTTTTTGATTGGATGCTGATATTGAAATGATTATCAATTCTGTTGTAAGCGTTATTTCTAACTAAATCCATATTGTTTTCTGACGCATGCAATATACAGTCTTTAAGGGCAGATATGTCACCTTTCTCTATTAGAAAACCAGATTCTTTATTTATTATAATTTCTTTTGCACCGCCGCTTTTTGTAGCAATTACAACCTTTCTGTAACTCATTGCCTCTGCCACAACTAATCCGAATCCTTCGTCATGCCTAGATGCTAAAACTAGCATGTCAATGTTGTCGTAAAAGGTTTTCGATTCGTCTAACCATCCAGTAAATTGAACAAAATCTGCGATGTTTTCTTCCGCAATTCGTTTTTTTAATTTTGTATACAGTGGCTCTATCGGCTTACTGCCTATTAGGAGTTTCAGTCTCTGATCAATTTTTCTCGCTAAAATAAAAGCCTCGAGTAGATCTAGATGTCCTTTTGTTTCCGTCATTTGACCAGTAATTCCTATAATTATTGATTCCTCAGACCACTTCTCTCTAAAAATTAAATTTTCATAATCTGTCTGCTTTATCTCTATACCATTATGAATCGTCGTTATTTTTGAGGCATTCATACCCAACATCAAAGCTCTATCCCTTACGTCATCAGAAATGGAAATATAATGCGTTACAAGTTTGTCATAAAATCTAAACGACCTTTTTTGAAAGGGTGTGGGTGGTGGTGGATCATGGAGGTGACATAAAACAGGGACTTTTGCAAATAATTTAAGTACAGGATATAAAAGAATTAGCTCCTGTCTATTGGCAAAATATAGCGCTTCTGGTTTAAATCTATAATAGGTTCTGAGGAAATGATAATACAATAGCGGAAGTTTGCTAGTGCCATGTATTGTCATTTTTACATATTCGGTTTTTAGACTTTTGGAAATGAAACCTAGCCAACTTTCTGTATAAGGGATCGAATTTTCGTTTAGTGATTTTTTAAACATGCCATCGCTCCATTTAGTAAGAAGAAATAGGCTGTCTATTTTTGTAAAATTTCTGAAGAAATCAATGGTAATAAACTGTAGTCCAAAACAAAAACCTGAAGGTACTATAGCAAATATCTTAGTTTTTTTCACGCTTATGTATAAAGTTTATAGGCCAATTGGCATTTTGTATATTGGTGGGTAATTCATTAAAAGGAATATTCTCAAATTTGAAATCCTTTACAGATTCAGTATCCCATGTTTTGGATTCGGAATGACTGGATTTTTGGAACTTATTCCATATGCGTTCTTTATCTCCTATCCAGCAGGCATGATGAAATACTCCAACTTCTTTTGGGCAGTTAATAAAACCGTATATATTGTCAGATAAATCTGGTAACCGCAAAATTTTGAATAACTTAGATAAGCGTTGTAAATTCCATGAAATAGTTCTGCGTTGCTCAAAAAGTAAGTTTGGCTTGATGAAGCCGAAATGAGTAAAATCTATAATACTATTTGGAATCCGCTGGTGCCAGTTTTCAACGTAATTATACCCAGTAACTCGCATTCCTCTAGGTTTTTTCTGTTCTAAATATTTTAGTATGCTAGGAATAGTTTGTATATCATATATCTCATCTGCATCTACTATCCAAAAGTAATCTGGTGCTTCGTGAAAATCAATAATTTCATTAAATGCCCTTCCATGGGAAATAGTACCTTTGTACGGTTTTCCATTAAACGAAAGCATTTCCATATTCCTCGCTGCTGCTTCATCTGGCAACCTTCTAACAGTAAAGTGTATTTTACCATGAGGATCTGGATAATTCAAAATGAGATTAGCAGTGTTGTCAGGCTTGACGAAACTTGCATACCAATCTCTATCATATTGAGTTATAATAGATATTCTACTACAAAAGTTATACAAAGTATCTAGTTGAGGAATAATAAAATCCTCTTCGTTTAAAGCCAAGATAATTGCATGTATTTTTAACGGCATGTCATGATTTTTTTTACGGCGCTAATAGTGCTGTCGTAAGAATATTGACTAATTATTTTATAAAGTTCTTGACTACTTTTTTTGTTGGACATTGAATGTAAAATTGATTGATAAAGTTGATCTATTTCGCCAGTGTGATAAACGTGTTTATTTCCCAATTTTAATCCAATGTCTTCTGCAGAGCCACAAGAATTGGATATTATCACCTGGCAACCAGAAGCCATAGCCTCATTCACAACAAGTCCCCAAGTTTCACCAAAGTTTGATGGGAGTACTAAACAATCTGCTACTGCGTAAGCTTTAGGTATCTCCGTTTGATTTAGAAACCCTGTAATTGAAATGTTTAATTCATTTTCTTTGCAACTGTTTACTAGTCCAAGTTCCTTATCAAATATAATATTGGCCTCCTTTTTAATCTCGGGGTAAAGGACTCCATCGCCAACGTATAGAAGATGAATGTTAAGTTTGTTAGCAGACAGCTGTTTGGCAGCATAAATAATGTCTAAGGGTCTTTTTTTTTCGATAAACTTCCCTGAGAATAGAATGCAAAATGAATTAGAGGGAATGCCCCATTGTTTTCGTAGGGTATATTTGTGAGAATAAAGTTTTCCTGCTTGCTCTTTGAATCTATCATTGTCTATACAATATAGACCAGGCAGCAATTTTTCGTCTTTAATCTTATATTTCTTGTAAAGCCTTTTATTTGCTTCGCCTATATAAAGAAAATGATCGATTTTCTTAAAAAAATTAGCTAATAGCAATTTCTTTATTGGCCATTTCCATTTGCTTTCTGGTTTGAGATCGTTGCTTTCCCCTTTAAAAATTGTAATCAATCCTATAGACTTTGCAGCCCATAATGCCTGCCAATAAGCAAAAACTTGCCATCCATTGATGTATACGTGTGTAGCTTTGCACTCTCTTAGTTTTTTTTTGATATTCTCCCTAATGAAAATACTTTTAAATCCTTTGTTTGGAACTGCACCTGCGTTTACCTCTAAAAAGCGATATTTATATCCTTCCAGCATCGGTAAATCCCAGCTGAAAGATTTATCAAATTGTACATCGTAACTTTTTTTCGTTCCAAAATCGGTAAAGTACCACACTTCTAAATTAATGCCAGCATCGGTCATTTTTTTCCATAATGGTACCTGATATTGAATGGGATGGGTGGCAAAAATTACGAGCATATATTATATTAGAGGTTTAAAAAAAACTATATGTGATTTTCAATAATATGTTTCCACCTATTTCCATAGTTCTCCCAAGTTTGGTTTGCACTAGCTATTTTAGATTTTCTTGACATATCTGAAAGCTTATTTTTATTTTCATTAAACCAAATTATTGCATTTTTTAACTCGCCGATGTTACCAGCTTCGATAACCAAACCATTTTCTTCAGCAATTATTAATTCTGTTGCTCCAGAATTATAAGTTCCAACGACGGGAAGCCCACAAGAAAGAGCTTCAATTTGAACTTGAGCTAGGCCTTCAAAATAACTTGGAAATATGAACACATGAGCCTCATTGTAAATATTAGGAAGTTTATTTTTATCTATTTTACCAAGAAAGTTAATGGATTGGTGTAATGGCTTAATTTTTTCAGGCAAGTTGCCATATCCAGCTACCCAGAGTTCGCAATCAGCAAGCTTTAATTCGGTCCAAACTTTTAAGAGATCAGGAACTCCTTTATTTGCATTAATAGAACCAACAAATAAGAATACAAGTTTTTGCCTATAATTTCTAATATTTATATCTTTAAATTGTTGATTGTTAATGCCGTATGGGTTAATTAAAATTTTTTCTGAATCCACGCCGTTTTCCGTAAGAGAATTTTTTACAAAACGACTCGGCACGACAATCAAATCTGCTAAATCGTGTTCCAGCTTTTCTTGTGCTAAAAGAATTGATTTGTTTTCGTGAAAAGTATCATTATACCACTCGGGATACTCTTTACGTAACCTAGTTATATATTCTGATTTCGTTTTCGAATGACAAGTCGTTTGGTCGAGAATGAATGTTTTTCCCATGTCTTTCGCCCGTTGTGCGATTATCCAAGAGGAAGTGTCATAACCAATTATGATATCACTTTCTTTTATATAATCTTTACTTACTGAAAGTTGTATTTTTTCGTTTCTTTTATTAATTTCTTTTCGGACGTCTAACAAAGGATTGACTTTCTTTTTTAAAAGAAGTTGCAATTCGGGCAAAGGGTATGTTTTAATCTTGTTGTTTGGAAGGCCATCGAAAAATCTAAGTGATAATCTTCTATTTAATATAGGAAGTGACTTCACGACTTTCTCCAAGTATGAATTCTTCGCGAAGCCTAATGACGTTACATAATACTTTAATAAATTTAAATTATAGAGCTCTCTTGCTAGATGGGGAGAATGCTGTGTACCAGGATGTACAATCGTAATATTTGGAGATTGCATAATTAAGATCTACTTTCTTTTATTTAGAAAAGGCTTTTCTATTATCATTGACAATAAATAGCTTATAAGAACTATGGAAGCCACGAAAGGATAAATAAACCAAAAGTGTTGGGGTAGCTTATGATTATTTACTTCTAAAATATAGCTGTGTACAAAAATTAATATTGGGACATGGATAATATATATCGTATAAGAACAATCTCCAAGCCATTTGAGTTTGATAAGGACTTTAATAAGTATATTGTTTTCATTCAGTGAAAAAAAGAAACTTAACAATCCAACTAGGCCTAAACCCCAAAGAATATCATTGTATGATGAAGAGGGTTTGTATATGACGAAAGGTATTATTAAAATTAATATAGAAAGATGTGTGAAATTAATTTTGATTTTTCTTAAATATACTTCTGCTAAAAGCACTCCCAACCACCAAATTAACATCATTGAAAAAACATCACGCAGTAATTGGATAGGCCAATCAAGAAATTTAAAACTTAAACAAAAAAAGATTATTTGTAAGATAGTAGCTAAGACTATATTTTTTTTTGCTGTATAATAGAAAAAAGGGTATATAACATAAAACCACCATTCGTAGCTAAGTGACCATGTTGCCCCATTAGAGCCAAAAATAGGAACATAAGTTCTCATTAAAAAAAGTAAGTTGCCGAGAAATGTCGCTATCGATGTATTTTCTTCATTCAAATGAAAAGAACTATATATTGATCCAGTTCTGTAATTACTGAAATTTAGAATATTATTGCCTATATAGTCTAATGCAGCTGTTAGTAAAATAGCAAATATGAATGCTGGATACAAACGTTTGATCCTGTTTTTTAAATATTTAATCCAAAATTTTGAATCTACAGACAGCCTTTTCGCAGAGTTATGTGTGCTTAGATGAATTACGAATCCAGATAACACAAAAAATAATAACACAGCATTATGACCAAAACGAAATATCGTGAAAAAGTAAGCTTGAAGCTTCTCAAAAAGGCTATAGTCATTGGGATGAACATTAATCCCATGTTGAAAGCCTTCCCATAAAAGCCATCTAGCGTGGCCTATTAAAACATAAAGCGCAGCTAAGCCACGTAATCCGTCTAGAAATTGGATATGTTTTTTCAATTTAAATGTTTATAAGATTTTATCAAAGGCAAATATTACACCGTGTGGCGAGTTCCTGTAGATACTAATCCCTTTCGTATTCGTAGTGCTTAATATGTATACGTCGTAATAATGATTTTTAATTAACTTAAAGTCCGTAAATATTGAATAGGAATAAAATAACCCGTCTCCCTCCGATATTTGATATTTTTTTCCTTTTGTTCGCAGCCAGTTGTAAGCTGGCCATAATTTTAGTGCATTTAGTGATTGCTTGATTGTTCTGCTTAGAAGAGAACCTTGCCCAAAATTATTGGAGTCAGAAATAAAAATACCTTTCTTGGAAACTCGTACCATTTCCTTGATTACTTGAGAAGGTGTCTCAACGTGATGTAGTATGCCAAACTCGCATACGAGATCTATTGAATTATCTTCAAAATTTATTTTATAACCATTCCCTTCAATGAGCTCATTTTCTTTTAAACCTTTCGAATAGCCTATTAACCGAAGTTCTTTTACAGGCTCAATGCCAATAATTTTTAGATACGGAAAATTGCTCTTTAAAAATGAGATGGCTCTTCCTGTTCCGGCACCTACGTCAAGAATTGATTTAATTTTAAACTTCTTAATTAGCGAAATTAGATAATGCAATGCTAAATCATGTTCAAGGTCATTCCCTTCCAAGAGATGCATTTTATCATATTGTTCAGAAGTTTTGGCGTAATATGTTTCTTGTATTTGTTGTGGTGTTAACATACTATTCGGTTTTTTTACTTAAATGTTTTGCAGGAACGCCACCTATAATTGAGCCATTTGGGAAGCTTTTAGTCACTACCGAACCAGCACCAACCACACAATAGTCTCCTAACTCTACATCTTTTAAGATAATCGTTTTTGCTCCAATCCAACAGTGGTTGCCGATTTTTACTTTTCCACGTTGCATAGGTGCTTTTTGCGGCGATATACCATCGCCAAAAGTGTGATTGGAATCGGTGATATAAACGTCAGGACCGAACATGTTATAATCGCCTATTTGTATCATACCACAGGCATCTAGCATCATATTTTTGTTGAAATAGTTATAAGAGCCTATGATTATTCTTTTTCCTGAAAAAGCGGTATCCTCTGGCCAAAGTTTGTACGTAGAGGTAAAAGTATTGTGATCTGTTATTTCTATCTGTGTGGCTCGACGTAATAATCCTTTTTCAAAACGATTTTTTTTACCTATTCTAGCCCCTAGAAATCGGTAAATTAATATTTTAAATCTGCTTTTAATACTGTTCGGAATTCTAAAAAATAAAGATTCTATAAAATATTTCATGAGGATCTTTTTCCTAGTTTAATAAAAGTTGTAAAAGCATTTAAGCTAACAGGATTTCTGTGAGTTTTTCCTGTTATTAACCACTTAAAGAAAAATCTGAAGCCTTGTAAACATGGTTTTAGCAG
This sequence comes from Pedobacter sp., assembly GCF_031119335.1. Classification (GTDB taxonomy): domain Bacteria; phylum Bacteroidota; class Bacteroidia; order Sphingobacteriales; family Sphingobacteriaceae; genus Pedobacter. The sequence goes on along the minus strand of NZ_JAVHXT010000006.1, from coordinate 144,593 downwards.
CGGTTCTTTTTTGTAGGTTAATGAAAACTTTAAGTGCTTGTAGAATTTAATTAAAATAGATGGAATTAAAATGAATAACGGTGCTCTTCGGTAAGTAAATACTAAATCATTACAAACTCCCGAGAGATGTTGGTTAGCTAAGTCTCTTGAAAGCATCGTTTTTTCATGCCAAACGTACATGCTTTTATAATTCACTACTTTATAACCAGCATTAATTAGTCTGATGCAGAAGTCTTTTTCTTCTCCACCGTAAAAACCGGGATTAGGGGTGTAATAGCCTATTTTTTTTGCAGCTTTTAAATTAATAATATGTCCACAGCCGATGAAATTATTCGACTCTATAATATAGGGTACAACGTTACATCGTTTCGGGGAATCAGGAGTTAACATATCAAAACCTAATGCACCAATATTGGGATTAGCTTGCATATGATCTAATGCTTTTCTAATTGCAGTATGGTCGACAAACCAAGCATCATCATCCAAACTACAAAAATAATCGTAACCTCCTTTCTGCATAAAAAGATTTCGGGCATATAAGTAACCATTAGGCAAATCAGAGAAAAGCCAATTTACTTGAGGATATAAACTTTCCAGATTTTTTGTTTCATCAGTAGAAGCATCATCATATACCCAAATTTCTTTATTTAAGTAATCTTGGCTTAATGCCGACTTAATTGATTTAGGCAAAATAGAAGCTCTATTTTTAGAGGTTATACCTATTAAGATTTTCAAATTTTTTGTATTTTCTTTAATGCGGAATATTTTCCTTTTAAATATTTTATAGATAGAATCTTCTTTGAACTTACGGCAGAAAACAATTGTTGCAGAAATAATTTAACATAGTCTTTTAATCCTGTTTGATTTCGGATATGTTTCATTATGTAAAATCGGTTTACCAACTCCATTTCTGAATTGATGAAAATATTGCTTTTACCCTCACTTGGCTGGCTATCGTGATAAATGTGAGCTTGGCTTGCAGTTATTAATTTCCAGTTCTGACCAACTCGAAGTGACAAAGCTAAATCTTCCATCAAGGAGTAACCAACGAAATGATGGTCAAACACAGGTTTTGGCAGTGCATCTTTGCGGTAAAAAGTGCATCCCAAGTTCAGCCAATCCACTTCTGCATACTCTACTTTTGTTTCTAAAGAAGGAAGAAAGCAAATTGCTGGACCAATGCATTTGCCTGCAAGGGACTTCGAAGTGTCACCCCCTAATAACCTATAAAACATTTTGCTTATGCTACCAAGATTATGATAAGATTGATTTGTAATTACGGCATTTATTCCGCCGCAATTCTGGTGTTTTTGTAAACCATCCCATAAAATTTTAATGCAATCCTTTTCTAGAATGATATCGTCATCAAAGAACCCGATAATATCTGTGTTTGCAAGTGCGATACCCTGATTGCGTTGTTTTGCTGCTCCTAATTCTATAGCTTTCTCGTGAACTATTATACTTGATAAGTTTGGCCACATCGACGAAGTGGATTTCTCAAAATCTTTAGAGCCATCAATAATTATTATTTCATATGGTTGGTGTTGCTGTAACGATATACTCTGTAAGGTTTTTTGTAGTATTTCAGGCCGGTTGTATGTTGGGATTACAATGGAGAGGTTTAAAACATATCTGTTGTTGATTTCTAACATGTTGTTTTTTAGGAAAATCTATTAGCTATTAAGATAGGATTTAATAAAGCCATAGAACTTTGTTTTTATAATATGGTTTGCAAAATTCTCTTTACCAAATTTATAAGCCTTTTCTCCAAACTTTCTTCTAACATTAAAATCAACCGAGCAGTCCGTTAATTTTTTTATTTGCTGAGAGGCAATTTCTTCCACTGTGTAAAATATTTCGGGGTTAGCTTTAGCAAACTTAATTCCGCTTGAATATTCTTTTCCAATAATTACAATTGGTAGACCTGTTAAAGTATAATCAACTAATTTACTTGGGAAATTTGTCGACACGCTTTGTTTGGAGAACTTTGACATATCTTGAATTAATAATAAAATGTCAATATTTTTTTGAATATATTCAACTAAATCTTTTGCTTCAACCCATCCACCTATTACGATGTTGTTAGTTTTTAATCCATTTTCTCTAAGAACATTTAAAGTTATATTACTAAGAAGAATTAATTTGTGGCCAGACGTCTCAATTTCATGAGCAAACTTAATCATGTCATTTATTAATCCCGGAGTATTTATCGAGCCCAAATACCCAAACGTTAATTTTTGTTTATCATAAAAATTTATTTGAGGCGGTTCCCTTGTTAATGGCTGGAGAGGGTACAATATTTCTGCATCAGTTTTGCCAAATTTATTTTCGTAAAATTCTTTTAGAAATTCCGAAACACAGAGGTTTTTAGATTTTGTATATAATTGTTGAAAATCCCTTGTTAAATGCTTCTTTGCAAACTGCAGTAGTCCAACGGAATGATAAAAGTAGTCATGATGTATACAGATGAACGGTACTTTTCGTTTTTCAGCAACTTTAAATGCATTTATATAAAGTAGGTGATGAGAAACAGAGAGTATAATGTCAGGTCTATAGTCTTTAATTAGTTTCATCAATTTCTTTTGTATGAAATATGATAGAAAATAGATTAATGTATTATAAACAGCGGTAAATCTTGTCTTATAAAGACGACTTAAAGGGTATCTAAGTTTAACATATTCTACTGGTAGTTTTTTATTAACATCATTTTCCTTAAGATTGCTTTCAATGATTCGAACTTCCCCAGGGTAGTTTTCTAAGAGCCGGAATAATACTAACTCACCTCCAGTAGTATTAACAGCCGATACATCCGATATATATAATATTTTAGGTAAACTTCCGCTCATCTAATTCGGAATAAGTAAGAAATTTTCATCCATCTTAGATAATAATTCTAAATCTTTGATAGTAGTGCATTTGCTAAAATAAGGTAGTGCATATATTGTATAATCTATGTCTGTTGTGAATTTCAAAAGATCTAAATTTGATAGATTAAATGGGATTATATTTATTTTATTCCATTCCATTAATATTGAAGGCCTACATTTTTTGATACACTCTTTGCCTCCGTGTAGCGCTAATAAGTCTGCTCCTTCAATATCAATTTTAATGAAGGAAATCTCTGGGTTATTAAACGAATTCCATATCTCATCAATTGTTGTGCAGTCAACTTGTATAGAGTTAATAAAATTTGTACGAGAAGTATTCATTACACTTTCGTAAGCAGCATTTTCTGTTGTTGCAATTTGAAAGTCGATTGTACCACTTTTGTTTGAAACGGCTTTGTTTATTAGATGCCACTGCTTATTGAAATTACTGCTTTTGTGAGTTTTTGATAGAAAAGGGAATGAACTAGGGGAAGGTTCTATAGAAATCACATGATTATTACTATTTCTAGACAATATAGGTATAGCCATTAGACCTATATTTGCTCCTATGTCAAAAGTGTATGTGTTATCTCTAACCAAATTATTTAGAATTTTAACATTGTCCATTTCATATATTCCTTCTTCTATAGCTCGAAGGAATATTACACTATTTTTAGGGAAGTAAACCTGATGCTTATAGTAAGGAAAAGTGCCTTTTAAATTCCAATACCATTTGAAAAAGGTTCTTTTGATAATTTTTTTGATGATCTGTATCATTAAATAATTTTAGTTTGTAGATTCATTAGACCGCGTACCGAAGGGTCATATTCAAAGGTTAAATCGTTATCGTTATTAATTGCCGATAGAATTTCAAAGTTGTATACCCCAAGGATATTTTTTGAAATTATATTATCTTGAAGATAAAAACCTAACTGATATTTCCCCTCTATTAATGGGCAGTCCTTGATTGCAATTTTGATATTCAATGCTCCATCGGAAGCTATGCGAACACTTGACCCTAAGTCATTTCTTAGATCAATGATAGCTACTCTTTGATTAAATTCATTATAAATTAATGGTGTGAGAGAAAATATAGTTCTTTCTTCGCTAGATCTAATTCTGATATTTAGTTGGATATCTTCTAGACTATGGAGTTGTGTATTGCTAAAGCATAACTCTTCTATAACATAATTATCATCTAAAGTACTTTTTGTAATTTCATTTTCATTTTGTAACTGAAGATATTCTGGGATTATTGAGCTTGTATCCCCTATATTAGTTAGTTTTCCAAAGTTTAGAATCATTGATTTTTTGCAAAGCTTATAAACGCTCCCCATATTATGGCTCACAAATAGTACCGTTCTACCTTCCCCTTTACTTACTTCGCCCATTTTACCCAAGCACTTTTTTTGAAATTCAGCGTCGCCAACAGCTAATACCTCGTCTACAATTAAAATTTCACTTTCTAAATGGGCAGCTACAGCGAAAGCTAAACGCACATACATACCGCTAGAGTAACGTTTTACAGGAGTATCTATATAACGTTCTACGCCTGCAAAATCTACAATTTCATCGAATTTGCGAGTAATTTCCTTTTTGCGCATACCCAATATGGCACCGTTCAAGTAAATATTTTCACGGCCAGTGAGTTCTGGGTGGAAACCAGTACCTACTTCTAACAAAGAAGCGATACGACCTTTACCGGTAATACGGCCAGATGTAGGGGAGGTGACACGGCTTAATACTTTTAATAAGGTACTTTTACCTGCGCCATTACGTCCAATAATACCCACGGCATCGCCCCGCTCAATTTCGAAATTAATATCCTTTAGTGACCATACAACGTCTGAAGCGCCTTTGCTGGTGCGGTCGTTAGTTTCGCCGATACGTAAAAATGGATCTTCCTTGCCACGAATGCGGGCATACCAACGTTCCAAATCTCGGCTAATGGTACCTGTGCCAATTTCTCCTAATTGGTAGGCTTTGGAAAGGTTTTCGGCTTTTATCGCGATGTTAGACATGTTGAGGTTGAGGCTAAGGTTGAGGTTGAGGTTGAGGTTGAGGTTGAGAGGTTGAGATTGAATTAATGTAGCGCAAGTAACCTTTTTTTTTAGGGCCATTGCTAAGATTTGCGATCAACCTATTTGCCTTTAAGAGGATTCTTGTAAAGATCCCCTTTTTTTTGATTATCAGTCTGTATTGTTCTGAGTATTGGGGGTAACACTGATGTAAAAAGTTTCCCCTTTCTTTTTGACTGAGCTTGTAATCACTAGAAAATCCATTTAAAACAAAATTGCAAAGTACAATTTCATCTATTTTTTTAAATACAGAACCTTTCTTAAAGGCATCGAAACTAAATATCCAATCGCCAGATAATTGATAGTTCTCTTTATAAAGGCCTATTTCTTCAAAAAGCCTTTTTTCTATAAACATCGTTTGGTGGCATAAAGAAGATTTTATAAAAAAACTATCGCTCACTGTTTTTGGATAGGTCTTTATCCAAGCAAACTTTAGTTTTTCATCAACAAAGTTTACATCGGTATAGAAGATGTTAGCATTGTCATCTTTAATTTTTGCAGCAGTTTCTGTTAAAATGTTGGGATGGTACAGCGTATCACCACTATTTAAAAATAAAAGAAATTTACCATTTGCCTGTTTGATACCTTTGTTCATGGCTTGGTAAATACCGCTGTCTTTCTCGCTAATCCAATAGTTAATTTTCTCTTGATATTCCTTGATGAGTGCTACACTTCCGTCGCTTGATGCACCATCTATAATGATGTATTCGAAGTTTTGATAAGTCTGTTTGAAGACACTGGTCATCGTTTTTTTCAAACCTTCGAAATTATTTAGGTTAATGGTGATAACGGAAAGCATTATTTTAGCCATTTTCTCAATACCTTAAATACAAACGATTTTCTAAATTTCTCATCAAGAGGAATCAAATACCAGATGCGCTTTCTTCGAATAAAAGTATCGTTGAAATGCTGCTCCAAGTAATTCCCTTTTCTTGCGCTCTTAATATTCTAACCAGCCAAAACCAATAGTAGGCCAAATCTTCCTGCGCATTGGTAGATAGACCCTTATCATGAAACCTATAATAGTACAATGGTTTTGGAAGGTGGATGCAATTGCCGGTATCATAAAGTTTTAGGTAAAGGTCTTGATCTATCGCTCTTTTGAGTGCAGGATTTAAACCGTTAGTTTTATCGTAAAATTCTTTTTTAAACGTAGCAAATGGACCTATTCCCTTATCATTAAAAAAGTCATATTGCCCGTTGATCACTTGTTCAGTTTTATACGCTTTAGTGATTTGCAAATGCTCATCACACTCATAATAGTCGCTGTAAATTAGTGCAGCGTCAGACTTGCTTGCGTGTGCCTCCACCATTTGGCTAATGGCATCGAGTGTAAGCGTATCATCTGGATCTAAAAACCCACAGATTTCACCAGATGCTTCATCAATACATCTTTTTTTAGTATAACCTACGCCTTTGTTCTCTTCATTGCTAAACAATTTGATATTGCTATGTTGCAGGTAGGGCTTAATAATTTGCAATGAACTATCCGTAGAAGCATCATCAACAATAATAATTTCAATATTTGGATAATCTTGCTTTAAAACGCTATCTAGGCATTCGGCAATGTACCTTCCGTTATTATAGTTGGCAACTAAGACACTGAATAATGGTTGGGGTTGCATTGAGTTGAGATGGCTGCTTAGTCTTAATCTTAACCTAGTTTTAAAAAAATGAGATACATTTTTTTAAACCGTATCCACAAAATTCTTTTCTACTTTATTAAATACTACAATGCCTACTAAAAGTATAGCTAGGGTAATGCCAGTAGTATAGCCAATTGCCCCCCAGCTAAAAGTGCCATTGCCTAAAAAACCATATCTAAAAGTCTCGATCAATGGGGTCATTGGGTTGTATTCGATGATCCAAGAATAAGACGGATAGTTTTCTAAAGCAGTGCTTAAGGGGTAGATGACTGTAGTGGCATACATCAACAGCTGTACTCCGAACGTAACTAAGAAAGCTAAATCGCGGTATTTAGTCGTCATTGCCGAAATTAACATGCCCGTACCTAAGCCCAATAGCGCCATTAAAACAACCACTAATGGAAATAAGGAAATGGCCCAGGTAATACTGAAATCTGCTTTCGCAATGAAAAAATAATAAGCCATTACCAGTAAAAACAGTAGGAATTGCACACCAAATCTCACCAAGTTACTCACCACAATGCTTAAGGGCATAATTAATCTTGGGAAGTATACCTTACCGAAGATATTGGCATTATCTTTAAAAACGGTAGAGGTTTTAGTCAGGCAGTCGGCAAAATAGTTCCAAGCGGTAATACCAGCCATATAAAATAGGGGCTGAGGTAAACCATCTGTGCTAATTCCTGCGAGGTTACCAAAAACGAAGGTGAAAATAAGGGTGGTTAACAAGGGCTGTATAAAAAACCAAAGTGGTCCTAAGATGGTTTGTTTATAGAACGACACGAAATCTCTTCTTACCAAGAGCCAAAGTAAATCTCTGTAGGCCCAAGTGTCTTTCAACTTGAGATCTAGCAATGAGTTTTGCGGCTCAATGCTCCAGTCGTATGTTTGTTGGTTGTTCATGAATTAGTTTTGCGTTTGGCGTGAAGCGTTTAGTTGGGCAGATCTATTGATTTTTTTAATGGGTTGGTGTCAGTTAACCGATTTTGCAATTAAACAGCTAACCTTATCGATATATCGCTCAAAACCAAAATCTTGCAACGTCAGTTCTTGTTGTAGTTTTGGTTGATGCTGAGTGTTGTGGATTGCTTTTTGTATGGCTTCAATAATTTCTACTTCGCTATCTGGGGCCACTATTTGACCTAGTTCTCCGTTTAGCAACGCATCTGTGCTACCATCAACGTTTCCACCAATGACCTGACAACCACAAGCGGCAGCCTCTATGAGCACAATACCGAAGCCTTCTTTTTTGCTAGGAAGCACAAAACAATCTGCCAAGTGATAATGTGCTTCAATTTCCCGTTCTTCTATAAAGCCAATGATTTTTACGCTTTCGGTAAGCTTGTGCTTTTCGATCAATTGTGTCAATCGTATTTGTTCCTGCTCGTCGGCTTTACCGCCTATAACATAAATGAGCTGAGGAAGCCGATCTTTCAGTGCTTTCACTGCATTAATCACTAAGTCATAGTTTTTGGCGTGTTCAGTAGCTGATAATCTGGTCAAAGTAAATAATACAAAATCATTGGGCTTGATTTGGTAACGCTCTAACAAATTACTGGGCTTAGAAAAATCTTCAGACACTTTATAAAAAGGGTCAATTGTGTTGTTGAGTACTTTAATGTTTGCTGATGGAATTTGGTGCCTTTCTATCAATTGATGTTTGGTATAATTACTTACCGCCCAAATTTCGGATTTCTCTTGTAGGAACTTCTTTTTCCAATTGGGGATTGCTCTCCAAACTTCAATGCCGTGCGCCCAAAGGATAATTTTTGCACTTGGTTTTAAGCGCTTAACTATTTTACCGAATAGCAATAAGTTGATGTGACTTAAAATCAACTTATCTGTACTAAATGCTTTTTTTATTAAGGCTAAGGCAAAAGAAACTCGTTTTCCACCAAATCCTTTAAAGCTACTCTTTGCAATATAACGCTGGTCTGTATGAGTATTGTTGTCATACATCGAGTAGGTGGTCAGCTCAATATCCTCATTTTGTTGCAGTGCATAGAGGAGTGACCTGCAAGCCTTTTCTATCCCGCCTGTAAAGCTGAATGTTTTTAAAGTAAGGAAGAGGACTTTCAATTTGAACTAATAACCAATAACCAAATGAACTAATGAACCTAAACCCACAGCTTCGCCCTTTCAGTCCCATTTTCGGTACCTAGGGGTATTAATTTTGATCCGATAGCTATCGGATGATTAGTTTTCCGAATGATTAAATAAGTACGGATGAACATTAAAGGAATATTCAATCATTTACTCATTTGTCATTCTCATTTCTTTAAGTCCCCTTAGGGGATTTAGGGGCTAACGGCTCTACATAAGCCATCGAAGTTTTCACCTCAATTGCGTAGCCCAAGTTTTCTAGTTTTAAAACCAGGCTTCTTTTATTTTTAATAGACACTAGCTCGGCAATCATTCCCTTAAAAGGACCGGCGTTAACCAATACTCTTTCACCAGGCTGAATATCATGTTCAATCAGTTCCAAATCTTCGCCCGAAGCCATCAATAGCTTCAAGTCTTCCATTTGCTTATCAGGCATGATCGCAATTTTCCCCGAAAAATACAGGAAACGGCTAATGCCTTGCGTCATGAAAACTTCTGCGTGTTCTTTGTTGGAGATACGAACAAAAAGATAAGACTTAAACAAAGGTTCTTCCACAATTTTCTTGCGGTCGCTCCATTGCTTCACTTCTTTTCTAAGCGGTAAATAGGCCTCAATTCCTTTTCTTTGTAGTTCTTGATAGGCCTTTTTCTCTGCTCTAGAATTCGTATACACCGGATACCATCTGTACAAACTATCGATCATCGTCTATTTCCTTTTCCAAAACTCCCACCATTTCTTGTCTGGCTCGTCACTGTAGTAGCCACTACCATAGCCCGTATTCGAATAATCGGAATAGTAGTAGTAATTGGCGTAGTAACTGCCTGTATAATTGGTGGTATAATATCTGCTGTGTAGGATGTCGTTATCAAATGCGTTTAAAATAATCGCAATATTAGAGAGGTTAAATTCTTTCGATAACCGCTCTGGTACAGAAGCTGCTTGGTATCGAGATACGCCAGAACGTACTACAAATAAATTCACATCGGCCATTCTGATCAAAGGAATAGCATCAGAAACCAAACCAACTGGAGCCGAATCGACAATCACAAAGTCGTAAGATTTGGTTAGCTCTTCCAAAAGGTGTTTCATCTTATCAGAATACAATAACTCTGATGGGTTAGGTGGCACTGGTCCGGCAGGGATGAATCTTAAGTTTTCTACTTCGGTATCAAAAATAATCTCCGACAGCTCAGTTTGGTTTGAAAGATAAGAGCTTAGCCCTTTGAGGTTGCTTACCTTAAATGTATGCTGCAATTTCGAACGCCTTAAATCCGCCGCAATTACAATCACCTTTTTATCGATTAAACTTAAAGTACTGGCCAAGTTTACAGTGGTAAACGATTTACCCTCGCCAGAAATTTCTGAAGTGATACACACTACCTTGCTCTGTTTTTCTGAAGCTAAGAAACTCAAATTGGTTCTTACCGATCTTACCGATTCTGCAAAAAGAGATTTTGGGTTTTTAATGGAAAGGATTTGACGGTTGTCTTCGTCAATCGCATCCTGATATTTCCTAATTACCCCAATGATAGGGATATTGGTTAAGCTTTCGATGGTTTCCTTATCGTAGATGTACGGATTTAACATCCTTACCAAAAATACCAGGCCTATACCAGCCACTAAGCCCATAATTAAAGCACTGATATAGGTTTTTTTATGAATAGGAGCAATGGCGTTGGTATTGTACAAGGCAAAATCTACAATGGTAGCACCCGGAGTAATGGCTGCTTTACTGATTTGTGCCTCTAATTTCTTTTCCGACAAATAGCTGTAAACCTTTTGGTTGATGGCCGCATTAGACGTAAGGTTAATGAGCTCACGTTCGGCTTTGGGAATGGTATTGAAAGTTTGCTTGATAGAACCTATCTGCTGTTCTAAAAAAGCGATAGTTTTTTGGTTTTTTTGTCTCTGGCTATTGGCATTACTTACGAAAGCCGATTTAATATCTAAAATCTGCTTGTCGATTAGTTGTACCTTGTCTGAAGTTGATTTGAAGGTGGCAAGAGCCGCTTCTCTTTCCGATAGTAGCGTATTGTACTGAGCCAACAGAGAACCAAGCATGGGGTCTGTAATGCCTTGCAAATTGTAATTAATGGCATTCAGATTTTTATTGTTGACAATTTCCTTCTCTAACTGATTGATGAAAATACCTTGCAGATTGAGTGTGTTTTTCTCCGTCTCTAAATCGGTCAATTTTTTCATTACATCTTGTCCCGTAGCAGAAATATCTAACACTTTGTTAGCCACTTTAAACTGTTCTAGCTCCGAACCAGATGTTTTTACAGCATTAGACATGTTTTGCAGCTGACTGTCGATGAAATCAATAGTCTGCGTAGCTGATATAGTTTTTTGTTCGCGATCGTAACTTACATAAGATTTAATTACTGCATTTAATACATCCGTAGCAAAGAAAGGATTTTTATCAGTTTGGGATAAACTAAGGATGTTGGTTCCTTTGGTTTCGGTCATATTCAACCCGCTTGCAATGCGCCCTATAAAATTGGATGGCGAATTGAACTTAAAGCAGTAAATAGAACTGTTGTTGGTAGAAAATGTACTGTTGGTGATTTTGAATTTGATACCCGGAACAGCAATAATTTGACCAGTTTGATAAGTCTTAACTACTTCTTGCCCGTTTTGTTGATGACTCAGTTTAAATGACTTGCTGTCGATAGGCTCATACTCGAACAAAGAGCGGGTGAAATCTAGGCTATCTTGCTCAATAATGGCAATGTGTAAGGGTTTTTGAGGATAGATGTCGCTGGTTCTAACCCTGCCCTTTAGAAAAAAAGAAATTTTATAGTCTAAGTTTTCTACCGCATTCATTAAGACTTCCCTAGAACGGATTACAAACTGCTCCGACTGCATTTTGTTAGTGCGATCGTACGCATTTCGAACATTCAAGAGCTCAGAAATTTCTGATTTTTTCTCATCAAACTTTAACGATGCGCTGGTGCTAAAGGTTTCTGGCGTATACCAAAGGTAAATATAGGCAATTACCAATGCGATGATAACTGTACTAGCCACCCAGTACCATCTACTAAGTACAATCTTAACGATTTTAACATAGTCTATATCTTGCTGCACATTCGCGTTTCCGTTGACCTGTTGTTCCATCTATTTGGCAATATTGTAAATAAGTAATAGGGTATTCACAGCAACTAATCCAACTTGGATAAATGTAGAATAAGCTTGGAAATTTTGGCTGCTTGAGGCAATTCTACGGGGTTCAACATATACGATGTCTTTTGCACGTAGTTTCAATTTCGGGTCTTTAATAAAATTGTAGTCGTTTAAGTTTACTTGGATAATTTCTGGATTGGCTCTGTCGCCCCTAAAAATCCTCACCATTTTTCTGTTGGCATTGATATTCACACCGCCCGCATCTGCTAAAAGATCAATTAGCTCGTAATCTTCTCTATCGATGATATATTTACCCTGCTTACCTACTTCGCCCAATACTACAATGTAGGCATTGGCAATACGTACATCAATTAAGGGAGCATTTAATTCTTTAGCTTCGTAAGCTTTTTGGATTTCGGCGGCAGCTTGTGTGCGGTTTAGACCCGCAACTTTGATATTGCCAACCTTAGGAAGTACCACCTCGCCATTGGCGTTTACTTTAAAAGTTGTGAAGGTTTGCTGATTGTTGATATTGGTGCTTGTCTGTGCGTCCCTAACAATTAGCCTCATGTCTTGTACATTCCTAATGGCCAATTCGTCTTCTGGCTTAATAAGGTTGTAGTAATCTTCGCTATCTGCAACGGTTCCATTAATCACCCTAACAGTTTTTACAGTATCGGCATCGTATGGTGTCTTTAGCAATGCTTGCCTGTTTCTAAAGGAACAAGAACTCAACAGCAGTGCAACAAGACCAATTAAAAAAGGTGTTGTTAGGTATAATTTGTTGTACTTCATTAGTTTGAATGAAGGTGCAAATTACAACTTTTTATTGTTAGTCAAATGATAAAATTAAAAAACAGGTGTTTAGAATTTTCAAAACCACAGGTTTTAAGCTTTGACAAGAGATGCTTTTTTTTCTATCAAATGCTGATAAGTTAATGCCTTGCTAATGGCTTGAAAAATTGAAGGTAGAATTGCCATTAACTAAAGGTTTGCTTCGTATCTGCTTCGGTGCTTGTTTGGTAAAAGGGACATTTTACCGAAGCAGGTACGAACACTAACCGAACAAGCACCGAAGAAAGTACTGTTTTAGAAGTGCGAAGCATTGGTTGGATTAGCTTAGAAAATTATTGATATATTGCCCCTTAAGGGCGATATTCTTATTCATTAAGCCAATGGAGTACCATTGGCTAGTATATCGATAGGCTTTCAGCCATAACTAATAAGCTTCGGGAATTCGATAACCAAAATTGCTTGAAAGACTTTGTAAGCTAGCACAATACTTGCATTTTTGATTCACACATGGTGAATTAATAATTTCCGCTATTGCGCAGTATTTGTATTTTTACAACCAATAAATCTAAGAACTTTGAAGGTAACCATCATTACGGTAGTTTATAATGCGGAAAAACATCTTCGCGATTGTATCGAATCCGTGCTAGCGCAAAACTATCCTAACATAGAGTATATATTAATTGATGGTAATTCTACTGATGGTACCTTTCAAATTGCGCAAGAGTATCAAGATCGTATTGCTGTACTGATTTCAGAATCAGACAAGGGAATGTACGACGCCTTAAACAAAGGGATAGCCCTAGCAACTGGAGAAGTGGTCGGTATTTTAAATGCAGATGATCTGCTTGCCGATGAAGATGTGATCACAAAAGTGGTCGAACTATTTCAGCAACGAAAAATAGATGCAGTATATGGCGACTTAAATTATGTGGCACAGGATGATGTCAGTAAAATTCAACGTAAATGGAGGGCTATGGAAGCAAAACCAAAAGATTTAGCCCTGGGCTGGATGCCTGCTCATCCAACCTTGTATATAAAGACATCACTTTTTAATCAATTTGGTGCTTATCAGCTCAATTATGGTTCTGCGGCAGATTACGAGTTGATGCTTCGATATCTCTACAAGCACAGAATCACCACTGCGCATTTGCGTAAGCTGATGATTAAAATGCGTAATGGTGGTATGAGTAATCAATCGCTTAAACATCGTTATGCTGCTTTTCTTAATGATTATGCAGCTTTAAAACATAACAAAGTCCCATTACCTATATTTGCTCTGCTACTTAAAAAGCTAAGGAAAGTAAAGCAGTTTTTTTAACATCAGCAATATATTAATATCTAATCTTAGATGAACTAAGGTGTTTTAGGTGGTACAATATCCAGCTTGAAAATTAAACTATACCTTTTACCCTATATGAACTTGTTTGCCTTGCATGGTTTAAAATACCCAAAACTAGGTATGTGTATTCCTAAAGGTTTTACTTTTTTTGAAATATTACAACTGAGTTGTTTAAATAAATCATAAATTTGACTGTCAATCATTTATAGAACGACAATGCCCAAACAACTATTTGCCGAATACCCTTTGGTGTTCTATATTTCTATTACTACTTTGGCGTACCTATTGGTTAGGTTTGCCATACCTTCAATTATCCATGCTGCTAACAAGCATAGTTTATTTGATTCTATAGATTTACATCGCAAAGAGCATAAAGGAAATATTTCTAGATTGGGCGGAATAGGCCTTTTTTGTGGTTTCACCATTACCGTTTTATTGTTTGCTACAACCGTACATTATCAAGAGGCAAACTTCTTAATCGCATCGAGTATCTTATTATTCGCTTTAGGGATTAAGGATGATATCTACGGCGTAAGTCCGAGTACTAAATTTGCATTACAGATTGTAGTAGCCTTAATTCTGGTTGTGCTTGGCGATTTTAAATTATCGAGTCTTTATGGTGTATTCAATATTTGGGATGTACACCCTATAGCAGGTGGTATTTTCTCCATCGCACTAATTATCTTCATCAACAATGCTTTTAATTTAATAGACGGTGTAGACGGTTTAGCGGGCACTGTGGGGGCAATTGTTAGCTTATGTTTTGGGGTGTTTTTCGCCTTGGGTAACGATGTAGCTTATGCCTTTATCGCTTTTTCAATGTTGGGCGCTATTTTGGGCTTCTTGATTTTTAATTATCCACCAGCAAAAATTTTTATGGGCGATACTGGTTCCTTAATTATTGGATTGGTATCTGCAGTGTTAGCCATTAAATTCATCGAAATCAACAAAGTTGGTGTGGTTCCTGGGCCTTTTTTCAGCTCTGCACCAGCCATTGCGGTCGCGGTACTTATCGTCCCAATTTTCGACTCACTTCGTATATTCTTCATCAGATTAATTAACAGAAAATCTCCTTTTAGAGGAGATAGAAACCATATTCATCACCGCTTGCTACGCTTGGGCCTAAATGCAAAACAAATATTGTTGGTAACTATATCATTTAACGGGAGCATGATAGCGCTAACCCTATTGTTAAGTCATCTGGGTAATTTTGCACTCATCTTCTTACAAATAGGCATCTGTATGGTATTCAATACTATACTCACTTATGTAAAAGGTAGAAAAGCGACAAAAGCCTATACCATTAAGGATGTTTTCTTGAAGGATACTGTAAAGGTGTCATAGTTTTTTCTTTATTTAAATTTCTGATTTTCTATTCTGCAGATATTGGTAGCTTTGTGACGTAGAATGATATCGTTCTACATTTATCATCGCCAACCAAAATGAATATAGCCATCAATGGTTTTGGTCGCATCGGTAGGATGTTCCTGCGTGCTGCGTTACAAAGAAAATTCAATATCGTTGCCATTAACGATTTAACTACAGCTACAACTTTAGCGCACCTTTTCAAGTATGATTCTGTTCATGGTGTCTATGGTGGGGAGGTTTTTGCTAGCGATCATTATCTGCATATAGATGGTCAGCAAATCCAAGTTTTAGCTAATGCTAATCCGGAGAATTTGCCCTGGGCCGATTTAAAAATCGACTTAGTAGTAGAAGCAACAGGTAGGTTTGCTAATAAGGCTGGGGCCGACAAACATTTGCAGGCAGGCGCAGGACAAGTACTCATTTCTGCGCCAGCGCCAGATAAAGAAGTACCAATGGTGGTAATGGGTGTTAATGATGATACGGTAGATTTCTCGTCGCCAATTCTTTCTAATGCTTCTTGTACTACCAATAACGTGGCGCCTATGGTGAAAGTGTTGGATGACATTTGGGGTATCGAAGATGGTTACATTACAACGGTGCATTCTATGACGGGCGATCAAAACTTGCATGACTCGCCACACCAAGATCTCCGTCGAGCAAGGGCCGCCTCTTCATCTATTATTCCGACTACCACAGGAGCTGCAAAGGCTATTACGCATATTTTTCCGCATTTAGATGGGAAACTGGGTGGGGCAGGTATAAGAGTGCCAGTTTTAAATGGGTCTTTAACCGATTTTACCTGCATCCTTAAAAAGAAAACCACCATAC
The DNA here is from genome assembly GCF_031119335.1 of Pedobacter sp. Taxonomy (GTDB): domain Bacteria; phylum Bacteroidota; class Bacteroidia; order Sphingobacteriales; family Sphingobacteriaceae; genus Pedobacter. The sequence goes on along the minus strand of NZ_JAVHXT010000006.1, from coordinate 128,445 downwards.
AAGCTATTAATGATGCCTTTAAAACTGCAGCTAGCGGAGCAATGTCTAATATCGTCCAATATACAGAAGATCCAATCGTTTCTATCGATGTCATCAACAATCCATACTCTTGTGTGTTTGATTCGCAGCTGACTTCTATTGTTGGCGATTTGGTAAAGGTGGTGGGCTGGTACGATAACGAATCGGGTTACTCAAATAGATTGGCTGATGTAGTGGAAAGGATAATTACGGTTAATAATAATCAAATTACAAATAATCAATGACCAATAGCCGAAGATTGAACTACAAACCATTAATTTGCAAATTGCAATGATTAGCAATAAAACAATTCAACAATAAAACAATCTTACAATTAAGCAATATATTAAGCAACCATGATCAAATTTGTTCCTTTAGAGCTAGTGCTCCCATTAAGAAGTAAGATGCTAAGAAATGGCGCACCCGAAAGTGAATGCGTTTTTCCAACGGATAACATTGAGGGCGTTTTTCATTTAGCTTACTATGTGGATGAAACCGAGATTGCTACTGTGGCAACTTTTTTTCCGCAAAATATGCAAGATAAAGAGGCTTCAGGTTATCAGCTTCGCGGAATGGCAACGGATGCACCTTTCTTTGGGAAAGGTTATGGTGCTGCTTTGGTAAAATATGCGGTAGATTACATAAAAGAGGCAAAAGCTGAGTATATTTGGTGCAATGCCCGCACATCGGCTGTAGATTTTTACAAGAAACAAGGCTTCGATGTTGTTTCAGAAGAATTTGAAATTCCGGGTGTGGGGCCACATTGCATCATGATTTTAAACCTAATATAGAAGATAGAAAACAATGAAGACAGTAGATCAATTTGATTTTAAAGACCAGAAAGCCATCGTTAGGGTGGATTTTAACGTTCCTTTAGATGCCGATTTCAATATTACAGATGATAAAAGGATGCGTGCTGCATTGCCAACCATTAAAAAAATCCTAAATGATGGTGGTTCGGTTATCCTAATGTCGCACTTGGGCCGTCCTAAAGAAGGACCAACAGATAAGTATTCTTTAAAACATATTGTTGCAGATTTGTCTCGTATGTTGAGCTTAACTGTAAAATTTGCTGATGATTGCATTGGTGAAGATGCCGTTAACAAAGCTGATAATTTAGTTCCGGGTGATGTTTTGTTGTTGGAAAACCTTCGTTTCTATAAAGAGGAAGAAAAAGGAGATGTGGCTTTTGCAGAAAAGTTATCGAAGCTAGCTGATGTGTATGTAAATGATGCTTTCGGTACGGCGCATAGGGCACATGCTTCTACAACCATTATTGCGCAGTTTTTTCCAGAGAAGAAATATTTCGGTTATTTAATGGCTGAAGAAGTAAAGAACGCAGAGAAAATCATTAACGATGCCGAAAAACCATTTACTGCTATCATGGGCGGTGCGAAAGTTTCTGATAAAATTTTATTGATCGAAAGTTTATTAGAAAAAGTAGATAATTTGATTATCGGTGGTGGTATGGCTTATACTTTCGCAAAAGCACAAGGTGGCGAAATCGGTACTTCGTTGTTAGAAGCTGATAGAATGGAACTTTGCCTGGAGTTATTAGAAAAAGCAAAAGCTAAAGGCGTAAACTTGGTATTGCCTGTTGATACCGTAATTGCCGACAAATTCGACAACGAGGCTAGCAAAGATCAGGTAGATAGTGGTCACATCCCCGCAGATTGGATGGGCTTAGATATCGGTACAAAAACCATAGAGTTATTCAGTGATATTATTAAAAACTCTAAAACTTTACTTTGGAACGGTCCGATGGGTGTTTTTGAAATGGAAAATTTCCAACAAGGAACCAAAGCTGTTGCCGAAGCTGTGGTAGAGGCAACCAAAAATGGTGCATTCTCGTTAATTGGTGGCGGCGATTCGGCTGCGGCAATTGCGAAATTTGGCTTAGAAGATGAAGTGAGTTACGTTTCTACTGGCGGCGGTGCTTTACTAGAATATATGGAAGGCAAAGAATTGCCAGGTGTAGCTGCTATCCAGAAATAGTATTCAATTGGGATAGCACGTTGGCGGGGACGCCAACGTTAGCAAGTGCCTCCTGTTTGGGGCTTAGATAATATTGAAGGCTTTTGATTGGCGAGCCAGCATTGTTAGGGAGGGGCTGCTGTCGTTAAATACGTTAGGTTGCCAAATGCGCTCGTTGGCGTCCCCGCCAACGAGCATGAAAATTAATCTGTGCATCTGTGGCTGTATAAATTTTAAAAAATAAAGGTTAACTCCTTGTATATAAGCGGTCCCGACTGAAAAGTCGGGGCCGCTTTCTTTTTTTACCACCAGCAAAAATGCCCCAGCGATATTAAAAAGTGGGTTAAAGTGGTAAGAAAAGTGTGTTGAAAACTTTTTTGTGGTAAAAAGTGGTAAAAAGTGGTAGAAGTGCTTTACTTTTACACTAGATAAAAAGTGTAGCTACTATAAATGAACCAACTCATAGGAGAATTTGATTGCAAAATGGATGCGAAGGGGCGCTTGATGGTGCCTGTTTTGCTGAAAAAGCAATTGCTCGATGTAGAGCGAGATGGGTTGGTTGTGAATAGGGGTTTCGAGAAGAACTTGGTGATTTATCCAAAGAAAGTTTGGGATGAAACCGTAGCCGAGTTGAGCAAGTTGAATATGTTCGAGAAAAAGAATCGTGAGTTTGTGAGAGCGTTTCAGCGTGGAGCGATGCCGTTAACGCTTGATGCTGCGGGTCGTGTGCTTTTGCCCAAAACTTTGGTAGAGTACGCTGGTATCGAGAATGAATTGGTCTTGGCTTGTCAGTTGGATAAAATCGAAGTGTGGGATAAGAAAGTTTACGATGGTCTTTTTGATGATGTGCCTGAAAACTTTGCTGCATTAGCAGAAGAGGTGATGGGCGGTAAGAGCGTTCAGAACAAAGGAGGTGCTGATGGAGAATAATTACCATGTGCCTGTTTTGTTGCAAGAGTGTATTGATGGTTTAGCGATTAAGCCAAATGGGGTATATGTGGATGTGACTTTTGGTGGTGGCGGACACTCTCGTGAAATTTTAAAGCATTTAGGTGCTGATGGAATTTTGGTTGCTTTTGACCAAGATCCTGATGCGCAAAGAAATAAGATAGATGATCCTCGTTTTCGTTTTGTAGATCAAAATTTTGGATACCTGAAAAATAATCTCCGTTTATTGGGAATTAGGCAGGTGGACGGAATTTTGGCTGATTTGGGTGTTTCCTCTCATCAGTTTAATGAGCCAGAAAGAGGTTTTTCTACTCGCTTTGAAGCTGATTTGGATATGCGTATGGATCAGCAGCGGGCTTTAACTGCTGCGGTAGTGCTCAATACTTACACCGAAGAGAATTTGCATAAAATTTTCGGCTTGTATGGCGAAGTGCAAAATGCAAAATCTTTAGCTAGAACTATCGTAACAGCTCGTTTGGATGAGCCAATTCAAACTTTGTCTGGGTTTAAAAATGTAATTGCGGCTCATATCCCTCGTGGAAAAGAGCATAAATATATGGCGCAGGTTTTTCAGGCTTTGCGTATCGAGGTGAATGGTGAAATTGAAGTATTAGAGCGCTTTTTGGAGCAATCTGCAGAGGTGTTAAAGCCAGGCGGTCGTTTGGTGGTCATTTCTTATCACTCGCTCGAAGATAGGCCTGTAAAGAATTTTTTGGCTAAGGGAAAATTTAAAGGTGAAGTGGAGAAGGATTTTTTCGGTAATGATCAAAAGCCATTTGATGTCATCACCAGAAAAGCAATAGTGGCCAATGCGGATGAGTTGGCTCGTAACAGTAGATCTCGCAGTGCAAAACTAAGAATCGGTGAACGGCTATCATTGCCGTTGACTTCAGTCAACGGAGGAGAGAAGCGGTGAATAGGTTTAGGGAAAAGCTAGAGGAAGAATTAGCTCAAGAAGATGAACCGGTTCTGAAAAAGGAAGAAGAACCTCGCAAGAAAGAGCGTCAAGAGCCAGCGAAAGAAGGTAGTGCAACAGCTTTTTTTAGAAAGTTGTTCGTAGACGGTGCTGTTTCTAAGGAGACGGCAACTGATATGCTTCCTTACTTGATTTTCTTGTGTGTGTTGGGTATGATTTATATCGCTAATAGCCACATGGCGGTAAAAAGAATAAGAGATATAGATCGCTTAAGTAAAGAGGTGAAAGAGTCGAGTTGGGAATACAAATCGCTGAAAGCGGATTTGATGTTTAAAAGCAAAATGACCGAGGTGGCCAAAAAGGTAGATACGTTGGGATTGGAAGAATTGATTGAGCCACCAAAAAAAATAATAGTACAAGTTAAATAATGAATATCAGGGCAAACATATTACTCAGAGTGTACTTGGCTTTTGGGCTAATTGTACTTTTTGCGCTTGCGGTTTTCGTTAGGTTATGCGATGTGCAATTTAGGCAAGGGCATAAGTGGGTGGCTATGGCCGATAGTTTATCGATCAAAGAATTTGAAATTGAGGCTACCCGTGGCAATATCTATTCTGTAGATGGTAGTTTGCTGGCTACGTCAGTTCCAGAATATGAACTAAGGATGGATTTGTTTGCTGGTGGTATCCAAGACGACAAAATCTTTAACTCGAAAGTAGACTCTTTGGCAATGAAACTTTCAGGTTTCTTTAAAGATAAAAGTGCAAAGGATTATTCGCGGTTGTTGCGTAAGGCTAGGCAAGATAGTGCTCGTTATCTGCTTATTAAGCGCAAGGTTTCTTATCAGGATTTGAAAATTGTAAGAACCTTTCCTTTATATAATATAGGTACACATTCTGGAGGGTTAATGGCTAGACCTAAAAACCGTAGAATTTTACCTTTTAAAGCTTTGGCAGCCAGGACTATCGGATATAAAAATGAAAATGTAGCCAATGGCGTAGGTTTAGAAGGTGCTTATGGCAATTACATCAATGGTGAAACTGGAAGACAGTTGAGGCAACGAATTACTGGTGGCGTTTGGATTCCGGTAAATAGCGACGCTGAAGTAGCACCAAAAGACGGTGCGGATATCATTTCAACTATCGATATCAATATCCAAGATTTAGCGCAAAGTGCATTAGAAAAACAGCTGATTAAAAGTCAAGCGCACCATGGTTCTGTAATTGTAATGGAGGTGGCTACTGGAGAGATTAGAGCGGTGGCAAATTTCACAAAAGTAGAAGAAGGTGTTTATAAAGAGCAGTTCAACTACGCTATTGCAGGTAATCAAGATCCGGGTTCTACTTTTAAACTGGCTTCGTACATGGCTTTGTTGGAAGATAAAAAAGTAGATACCACAACCTTAATTGGTACCGAGAACTACAGATTGCCAGGTGGCCATGTCATTAAAGATTCGCACGGAAGTGTGGGTACGTTGAATGTGAAGCAGGCTTTTGAGCAATCTTCTAACTCTGCAATTGCGCAGTTAATTAATAGGCATTACAGCACTGATCCGAAACAATTCACGGATCATTTGTACGATTGGCATTTACACGAGAAAACAGGATTGCAAATTCCTGGTGAAGCAAAACCTTGGGTTAAAAATCCAAGCGCCAAAAGTTGGAATAAAAACATGACGCTGCCACAAATGGCTTATGGTTATGAGATGATGTTAACACCTCTCAAGATGTTGACTTTATACAATGCTATTGCTAACGATGGTAAAATGGTAGCACCAATTTTTGTGCGAGAAATTAGAAGGCTGGGTAATCCGATAGAGCAGTTTAAAGCAAAGGTGATGAATGAGAAGGTTTGCTCTGATGAGACTTTGTCCAAGATAAAAGCAATGTTGGAAGGTGTGGTAACTAACGGTAGCGGTAAGCAGGTGGTACATAATCCTTTGTATAAGATTGCTGGCAAAACAGGCACGGCGCAAGTGGCTGATGCGAATTTAGGTTATAAAGCTAAACGTCAATATCAGGCTTCTTTCGTTGGTTATTTCCCAGCTGATAAACCTAAATATTCAATGATTGTGGTAATCAACGATCCCAAAGGTGCTTATTACGGCGCTTTGGTTTCGGGTCCGGTATTTAGGGAAGTGGCAGATCGTATTTACGCCAGCGATGTAAATATGTACAACAAAGTTGAAGAACGTTTGGCTGGTAATACAGTTGCTCCAGAAGCTAAAGCAGGTCAAAGTCAGGCAACTAAAAAAGTTTACAACGCGTTTGGCATTAAAGCGCTCTACGCTGCAAAATCAGGTTATTTCAATTCTGTTGATACCAACAATGGTGTGGCCTACGAAGAAAATACACCAGTAAAAGGTGTAATGCCAAACGTAAATGGGATGGGCTTAAAAGATGCGATGTTCCTATTAGGAAATGCAGGTTTAAAAGCCAGAGTTAAAGGTAGTGGAAAAGTAATCAGCCAATCTATACATCCTGGTAGTAGGATCGGTAAAGGTTTGGTAGTAGATATAATGTTGCAATAAGAAAATTTGAAATGAGGAAATGACGAAATGAGAAAATGGTCTTGGAGCATAGTCCAATATTTAAAAATTACTCATTTACTCAATTAATCATTAATAGAAAATATGAACTTACAAGATTTACTTTACGGAGTTTCGATTAAAAGCTTAAAGGGAATGCCTCAGGTAGAGGTAACTGCCTTGGCTTTTGATTCTCGTTTGGTAAATCCAGGGACGTTGTTTTTTGCTATTCGTGGTACAGCGGTTGATGGACACAAATTCATTGACCAAACCATTGCTGCCGGAGCAAGTGTAATTGTTTGCGAAGAACTTCCTTCACAACTAAATGAGCAAGTAACCTATGTAGAGGTTGCAGATTCTGCAGAAGCACTAGGTATCATTGCTTGCAATTTCTACGGTAATCCTTCGGCAGATTTGAAGTTGGTAGGCATTACTGGAACTAACGGTAAAACCACTATTGCTACGCTGCTTTTTCAGTTGTTCGGTAATCTAAATTATGGTGTAGGCTTAATTTCTACGGTTCAAAATCAGATTAATGATAAAGTGGTGCCGGCTACGCACACAACCCCAAATCCAATTGCGCTAAATGAACTGTTGCGTGATATGGTGAATGCTGGCTGCGAATATTGCTTTATGGAAGTGAGTTCTCATGCGGTTTCACAACATCGCATTGCGGGATTGACTTTTGCTGGTGCTGTGTTCTCTAACATCACTCACGATCATTTAGATTTCCATAAAACCTTCGATAATTACATCAAAGCGAAAAAAGGCTTTTTTGATATGCTGCCTAAATCGGCCTTTGCCTTAACTAACGCCGACGACAAAAACGGAATGGTGATGCTGCAAAATACCAAAGCTTATAAAAAGACTTATGCGTTGAAACAGATGGCTGATTTCAAGGCAAAAATCATCGAGAATAAATTCAGTGGATTGCATTTAGAAGTAGATCAAACTGATGTTTATTTCAAAATGGTAGGCTCTTTTAATGCTTACAATTTATTAGCGGCTTATGCTACTGCAGTTTTGCTAGAGCAAGATAAAATGAGAGTGTTAACTACGCTTAGCGCTTTGTCTGGTGCCGAAGGAAGGTTCGATTATATCGTATCAAAATCGGGCGTAGTTGGAATTGTAGATTACGCACATACGCCAGATGCGGTGCAAAATGTGTTGAGCACTATTGCGAACATCAGAAAAGGAACCGAACAAGTAATTACGGTAATTGGTTGTGGTGGCGATAGAGATACTACTAAACGTCCGATAATGGCACAGGTGGCTTGCGATTGGAGCGATAAAGTGATTTTAACTTCTGATAATCCGCGTACCGAAGATCCGCAAGCAATTATAAAAGATATGGAAGCTGGAGTTTCGCCAACTAATCAACGCAAAACGATCAGCATTTTAGATAGAAGAGAGGCCATTAAAACCGCTTGTCTTTTGGCCCAACCGGGCGATATCATTCTGGTTGCAGGTAAAGGACATGAAAAATACCAAGAAATCAATGGTGTAAGACATCATTTTGATGATAAAGAGCTCATTAAAGAACAACTAAATTAAGCTAGCTGATGTTATATTTATTATTCGAATATCTACATAAAAACTACGATTTTCCGGGCTTAAGGTTGTTTCAATACCTTACTTTCAGATCATCTCTGTCTATCATTTTGTCTTTAATTATCACTACGGTTTATGGTCGTAGAATTATCGATTATCTACAGCGTAAGCAAGTTGGAGAAACTGTTCGTAACCTAGGTTTAGAAGGACAAATGCAGAAACAAGGTACACCAACTATGGGCGGTATCATGATTTTGATGGGGATTTTAATTCCTACTTTGTTGTTCGCTAACCTAACTAATATCTATGTTATTTTAATGATTGTAACCACCGTTTGGATGGGTGCAATTGGCTTCTTGGATGATTATATCAAAGTTTTTAAAAAGAACAAAGAAGGCTTAGCAGGACGATTTAAAGTAGTTGGACAAGTAGGTTTAGCAATTATTGTGGGTTGTACCATGTATTTTCATCCGAGTATAGTGGTGCGCCAAACGGTGGATGAAACAGCGAAATTGGACACTGCAAAAGTGCAAAGTACTGCGCCAATGGTGTTGCGTAAAAAGGGCGAAACTTACTACTACACACAAGATGTAAAATCTACAAAAACCAATATTCCATTCTATAAAAACAATGAGTTTGATTACGCCAAAGTAGTTAAGTTTTTAGGCAAGGGATATGAGAAATATGCTTTTGCGGTGTTCTTGTTGTTCGTGATCATTATTGTAACTGCGGTTTCAAATGGGGCGAATTTAACTGATGGTATTGATGGTTTGGCCACAGGAACTTCGGCGGTTATTGGTGTAACTATGGCAGTATTTGCTTATGTGTCTGGTAATACGGTGATGGCCGATTATCTCAACATCATGTACATCCCTAACAGTGGCGAGCTGATCATTTTTGCCAGTGCTTTTATTGGAGCATGTATAGGTTTCTTGTGGTACAATTCGTATCCGGCTCAAATTTTTATGGGTGATACAGGTAGTTTAACTATTGGAGGTATCATCGCAGTATTTCTAATCATGACTAGAAAAGAGCTGTTAATTCCAATTATATGTGGCGTGTTTTTGATAGAAGTTTTATCGGTGAGTTTGCAGGTAACCTACTTCAAATACACAAAGAAACGTTTTGGCGAGGGCAGAAGGATTTTCCTGATGTCGCCATTGCACCATCACTACCAAAAGAAAGGATATCACGAAGCTAAAATTGTAACCCGCTTCTGGATTATCGGGATTTTACTAGCGGTAATTGCATTTGTGACATTAAAATTGAGATAGAATAGAGTTATAAAGACCTAAGTTGAAAGACTAAAGATTAGAAACGAAAGACATAAAAATAAAATGCTAAGATGACCTAAGGTGTCTTAGGTGGTGAGAGACAGGGGAATAAAAAATATAAATCTGTGTAATCACTAAATCTGTGAAATCACACTAAAAATAAAAAATGAACTCAAATAACAACATATCGCAAGACCAACCTCAGTCAACTACGGCTGTGCGTTCGCGTATGGTTATTTTGGGTGCAGGCGAAAGCGGTGTGGGTGCAGCTAAGTTAGCGCAAAAGCAAGGTTTCGATGTTTTTGTGTCAGATTTTGGCGGCATAGCTGATGCTTACAAAACGGATTTGCAGCACATGAATATTCCTTTCGAGGAAAACCAACACACCGAAGCATTGATTTTAAATGCAGCGGAAGTAGTAAAGAGTCCAGGAATTCCTTCAAAAGCACCAATTGTGAAAGCATTGGTAGAAAAAGGTATTTCGGTAATCTCAGAGATTGAATTTGCAAAACGATATACCAATGCAAAAACCATCTGCATTACAGGTTCAAATGGTAAATCTACTACAAGCTTATTAACCTATCACATCCTTAAAAATGCGGGATTAAATGTAGGCTTAGCGGGAAATATAGGTCACAGTTTTGCTGCCCAGGTTGCGGACAAAGAGTTTGATTGGTATGTATTAGAAATATCAAGCTTTATGCTAGACGATATGTATGCTTTTAAGGCTGATATCGCAGTATTGCTAAACATTACACCAGACCATTTAGATAGATACGATTACAAAATTGAGAATTACGCAGCTTCGAAAATACGCATTGTACAAAATCAAACATCAGCCGATGCTTTTGTGTACTGTGCAGACGACAAAGAGACGAAAAAAATACTAGCTACCGTAAATATACAAGCCAAAACTTATCCTTTTTCTATCCTAACGGAAGTAGAACAAGGTGCCTATTTAGCGCAGCACAATATCCACATCAATACAAATTTAAACAACACACTAACCATGTCAATTTCAGAGTTAGCCTTACAAGGTAAGCACAACATTTACAACTCAATGGCCTCGGGCATCGTAGCAAAAGTTTTAGAGCTACGTAACGAAACTATCCGCGAAAGCATGGGTAATTTCAAAAACATTGACCATAGGTTAGAGTTTGTGGCAAAGATTAATGATGTAACCTACATTAACGATTCGAAAGCTACCAACGTAAATTCAACTTGGTATGCGCTAGAAAGTGTAAACAGCGATGTGGTCTTAATTATGGGCGGTGTAGATAAGGGTAACGACTATGAGATGCTGCGTGACTTGGTGAAAAGCAAGGTAAAGGCAATCATTTGCTTGGGTAAAGATAATAAACGTATACACGATGCTTTTGAAGATGATGTGGAAGTGATTGTGAATACGTTTTCTGCAGAAGAAGCGGTTCAAGTGGCTTATCACTTGGCTAAAAAAGGCAGTACGGTATTGTTGTCGCCAGCTTGTGCAAGTTTCGATTTGTTTAAAAATTACGAAGATCGTGGTAACCAATTTAAGGCTGCTGTTAAAGAACTATAATAAAGATTAAGACTGAGGTTAAGCAGCCAAAGAAGTAGAAATGCTACATGCCTAAAGTTAAATGACCTAAGGTTTCTTAGGTGTAGAAAATAAAGAGATCGGAGAAATCATAAAATCCGTGTAATCAAATTAAAGAAGTAAAATGTTTAACATCAACGCACTTTTAGAACGTACCAAAGGCGACCGTTGGATCTGGATCATCATTATCCTGCTTTCGATGATCTCTATTATGGTGGTGTATAGTGCCACTGGCGCTATCGCTTATAAGAAAGGTGTTTCTGTAGAGAGGTATCTTTTGTTTAAGCACGTAATTTTCGTATTGCTGGGTATTGGTATGATTTACATTGCGCATTTGCTCGATTACAAGTATTACGCTGGTATTTCTAAGATTTTGATGATTGTAACTGTGCCTTTGTTGCTCTACACGTTAGCATTCGGACAGTCATTAAACGATGCATCCCGTTGGGTGAAAATTCCAGTAATCGGATTAACATTTCAAACTTCAGATTTAGCTAAGCTGGCGTTAATTACCTTTTTAGCAAGGATGTTGACCCGTAAGCAAGAGAATATCAAAGATGTAAAAAGTGCATTTATTCCAATCATGGGATCGGTTTGTGTGGTTTTTGTGTTAATTGCATTAGCTAACTTATCAACCGCATTAATGTTGTTTGGCGTTAGTATTTTGTTGTTAATCATTGGACGTATCAGTATCAAACAAATAGCCACGGTTTGTGCAGGTGGTTTAGTGCTGTTAATGTTTGTTGTGTTTTTAGGACCAAGGAGAGAAACTTACAAATCACGTATCAATTCGTACTTGCATCCGGAATTACAACACTCTGATAAAACATACCAGTCTGACCATTCAAAAATTGCATTGGCAACTGGTGGCTTGTTAGGTAAAGGACCTGGCAACAGTACAGAACGAAACTTCTTACCGCATCCATATTCCGATTTTATTTTCGCCATTATTATTGAGGAATATGGAACGGTGGGCGGTTTAGCCGTTATTATGTTGTACTTGGTCTTGCTATATCGATGTGTACGGATTGTTAACCGAAGTCCCAAAGCGTTTGGAGCATTGCTGGCCGCGGGCTTGAGTTTCAGCTTAACCATACAGGCCTTTGCCAACATGGCGGTAGCGGTAGGTTTAGGTCCGGTAACGGGTGTGCCTTTACCGCTGGTAAGTATGGGTGGTACCTCAATGATATTTACAAGTATTGCATTTGGTATTATATTAAGTGTAAGCCGCGATGTGGAAGAAAACGTAGGTAAAACTAAAAAAGAAGAAATAGAAAATAAAGTAGTTGTTGGAAGTATTCCAGCGATGGGTTAGAGCGCATTCGTCATTGCGAGGAAGAATGACGAAGCAATCTCAAGCATAGATAAATAATATAAACAACAAGATTGCTTCGTTCCTCGCAATGACGCAACGAAATAAAACAACATGAATAATTTCCCAAAAATTATCATATCCGGTGGTGGCACAGGCGGGCATATTTTCCCCGCCGTTGCTATCGCTAATGCCCTAAAAGCAGTTTCGCCGCAATGCGAAATTTTGTTCGTTGGGGCAGAAGGTCGCATGGAAATGGAGAAGGTTCCGGCGGCTGGATATAAAATTGTGGGACTAAATATAAGTGGCATTCAACGAGGTTCAATTTTTAAAAACCTGGGACTGCCTTTTAAGGTTATAGGTAGTGTGCGCAAAGCGATGAAATTAATTGCCGATTTTAAACCCGATGCAGTAGTTGGGGTTGGTGGTTATGCTTCTGGTCCGTTGCTTTATGCGGCTTCCCTAAAAAATATACCTTACTTGATACAAGAACAGAACTCTTACGCAGGCATTACCAATAAATTGTTGGGTAAAAAGGCAGCGAAGATTTGTGTAGCCTTTGATGGCATGGAAACTTTTTTTCCAGCCGATAGAATTTTGAAAACAGGAAATCCCGTGAGGAAGAACATTGTCAACATCGATGGTCGTCGTCATGCAGGTGCAGAGTTGTTAAAGCTCGATCCTTTGAAGAAAACTATTTTAGTTACTGGCGGAAGTTTAGGTGCAGGTACTTTGAATAAGGCAGTAGAAAAACACTTAGCAGAAATCATCGCACAAGATGTGCAAGTAATTTGGCAAACCGGCAAGTTCTACTACAAAGGGGTTATTGAAAGGTTGGGTGTAGAGTATCATCCAAATGTGCGCATCCTAGAGTTTTTAAATCAGATGGATTTGGCTTACGCAGCATCGGATGTAATTATTTCTAGAGCTGGAGCAGGAACCATTGCAGAGCTTTGCTTAATCAAAAAGCCCGTGATTTTAGTGCCTTCGCCTAATGTAGCAGAAGACCACCAAACTAAAAACGCCTTGGCTTTGGTAAAAGAGAACGCAGCATTACTAATTGCAGATACAGCCGCCGAAGACACCTTGGTAGCCCAGGCATTGGAACTGTTAACAAACAAAGAAAAATCAGCGCAGCTGAGTGAGAATATAGGAAAAATGGCTTTTGCTAATGCAGATGAAGTGATAGCAAAAGAAGTGTTGAAATTAATAAAAGGCTGAAAGCCTAAAGTAGAAAGACCAAAGCACGATAGATATAAATAATAAACAATGAACAGAGAGAAGGCAGCTTTTAGCTTTAGTCTTTTCGCTTTCAGCTCAAAGAAAAAATGGAACTGTCAAAAATTAATAGGGTTTATTTTGTAGGCATAGGTGGCATAGGCATGAGTGCGCTTGCCCGCTATTTCGCAAAACGTGGTTGCGTAGTTTGCGGCTATGATAAAACCCGTACAAATTTGACTATCCAATTGGAGAACGAAGGAATTGTGATTTCTTATTTAGATGAAGAGGATACCATTCCGTTTGCATTCCAAGAAAAATACGACGATACCTTAATCGTCTACACGCCCGCAATCCCTAAAAATTCGAGCATCCTTAATTTCTTCCAAAGCAAAGGTTTCGATTTGAAGAAACGTTCGCAAGTACTAGGGATTATTAGCGAAGGTATGTATTGCATTGGTGTAGCTGGTACCCACGGCAAAACTACAACCTCATCAATGGTAGCACATATTTTAACTGATACTGGTTTTGGTTGTACAGCATTTTTAGGCGGCATCACCAGCAACTATAACAGTAATGTGCTTTACGGAAAGAACAATGTGGTAGTGGTAGAGGCAGATGAGTACGACCGTTCGTTCTTAACCTTACATCCCGATGTAGCGGTAATTACATCGATGGATGCCGACCATTTGGATATTTACGGTGATGAAAGTCATCTGCACGAGTCGTTCAATTTGTACGCTTCGCAGTTAAAACCAGAAGGCCGTTTGTTTATTAAGGATGGATTGCCAATTGCCGGAATTACCTACAGTGCAAACGGAACATCGGCCATTAATGCCAAAAACATAAGAGTAGAAGAGGGTTGCTTCGTATTCGATTTTGAAGATGGTTATAATACCATTAAAGATTTGAAGTTGGCGATGCCAGGTAAGCACAATGTCGAGAACGCAACCGCTGCCATTGGCGTGGCTTTAAGTTTAGGCATTCATCCGCAAAGCGTGAAAAAGGCCATTGCAAGTTTCAAAGGCGTGAAACGCAGGTTCGAAACCATCGTTAAAACCAATGAGCATATTTACATAGACGATTATGCGCATCACCCTGAAGAACTAAGAGCTTGTTTTGATGCAGTTAGACAATTGCATCCCGATAAGAAGCTAACCGTAATTTTTCAGCCACACTTGTTTACACGTACCCGTGATTTTGCAGATGAATTTGCCAAAGTGTTAAGCACAGCTGATGAAATTATCCTGTTGGAAATCTATCCTGCAAGAGAATTGCCGATCGAAGGCGTAAACTCGCAGATGCTGTTAGATAAGATTGTTCATACGAATAAACAAATTTGTGCTAAAGAAGACGTGTTAGCGTTGATAAAAAGTAGAAACCCTGAGCTAACTTTGACGGTTGGTGCAGGCGACATAGATACATTGATAGAACCATTAAAGAACACCTTAACCCATGCTTAAAAGAATAAACTGGAAAGCGATATTTAAAGGGTTTGCCTGGCTCACGTGCTTGGCGGGTGTGGTGGTATTAATGGGTTTTATCGATACTAAAAAGAAATCGGTAAAGTGTGCCAAGATTGAAATATTGATTCCGGGAGCGGACAATTTTATTGAAATAGAGGAGATAGATGCAATTTTAAAGCAAAGTCAAGGTGATTTAATTGGTAGAAACCTGCAAGGGGTTAACCTACATGAAATAGAGAAGAGCATTGCTGCAAATCCTTACATCGGTTTTGTAAAGGTTTATGCAGATATGAATGGAACTGTATTCGTTGAAGTAAAACAGCGTCAGCCGATCCTTAGAATTTTAAATGCAGGTGGCCAGGATTACTATGTAGATAGCGATGGTTTGAAAATGCCGGTTTCGCCAAACTTCACAGCAAATGTGTTAGTGGCTACAGGTAACATTCTGGAAGGGTTTAACGGCAGGGTAGATACGTTAATGACCAACGTTGCAAAAGATTTGTACAAAACTGCAATGTATGTAAAGAGAGATACACTTTGGGATGCACAGATTGAACAGCTTTACATTAATGACAAGAGCGATATTGAAATGATACCTCGTGTTGGTAACCAACGCATCGTATTAGGGAATGCAAAAGATATCGGTACTAAGATGGATAACTTGTTGGCTTTTTATAAACAAGCAATGCCAAAGGTTGGATGGAACGCTTATCGTTCTATCAACTTAAAATATGTAAACCAGATTGTAGCAGAGAAGAGAGATTCGTTAACGATTAAAAAGCTGGAGAAACCCGTAGTACTAGATTCTGCAGCAAAACAGCGACAGGTTATAGACGCGGCAGTGCAGTCTACTATCCAAAATGAAATAAGAAAGGCAATGGGCAACGAGACGACTAGCGAAGAGAAAACAACATCAGCCGCTGCTAAAACAGAAGCTAAGAAAACAGAAAATACAACAGATAAAAATAAGGCTTCAAAAAGCGTAGAGCCTGCAAAGAGCACAGAGAGTAAAGAGAAGGAAAAGAAAACAACAACGGCGAAAACAGAAGCGCCTTCGCAGAAGCAAAGCACTGCAAAAGAAAAAACAACTACCAAAGAGAAAACAGTAACAAAAACTAACAGATAATATCAAACTCAACAATAAATAATAATGGTTATGGGCAAAGAAAAAACTACCATTCAATCTCCAATCGTAGTCGGATTAGACATCGGTACTACCAAGATCTGCGTAATTGTGGGACGCAGAACCAATCATGGTAAAATTGAAGTTTTAGGGATCGGCAAAGCTGAGTCTGCAGGTGTAACTCGTGGCGTGGTTTCGAACATCCAAAAAACGGTTCAAGGCATTAATGCGGCTGTTGAAGTTGCAAGCGCACAATCAAACGTAGAGATACGAGTGGTTAATGTGGGTATTGCAGGTCAGCACATCAAGAGTTTGCAGCACAGAGGTATTTTAACTCGTAGAGAGTTGAATAATGAAATCAGCAAAAAAGATATCGACAAGTTAATTGACGATATGTTCAAGTTGGTAATGCCTCCGGGAGAAGAGATTATTCATGTTTTGCCACAAGAATTTACCATAGATAACGAGCCGGGTATCAAAGATCCGGTTGGTATGGCAGGAGTGCGTTTGGAAGCTAACTTCCACATCATTTCTGGTCAAGTAACTGCGGTTAAAAATATCATGCGTTGTGTAACCAATGCAGGTTTACAAACACAGGAACTAATTTTAGAGCCGTTGGCTTCTTCTGAATCGGTGTTGAGCGACGAAGAAAAAGAAGCAGGTGTTTGCCTAGTTGATATTGGTGGTGGTACAACCGATGTAGCCATTTTCCACGAAGGTATCATTCGCCACACAGCGGTTATTCCATTTGGTGGTAATAGTGTAACCGAAGATATTAGAGAAGGATGTTCGGTAATGCGTAACCAAGCCGAATTGTTGAAGACTCGCTTTGGTTCTGCCCTTGCAGAAGAAAACAAAGAAAACGAGATTATCTGCGTTCCAGGATTACGTGGTCGCGAACCAAAGGAAATTTCTGTGAAAAACCTTGCCTACATCATCCAGGCCCGTATGGAAGAAATTGTAGAGCATGTTTATTATGAAATTAAATCATCAGGATACGAAAAACGCCTAATTGGTGGTGTGGTAATTACCGGTGGTGGTGCTTTATTGAAACACCTTAACCAAATGGTAGAGTACGTAACTGGTTTAGATTGCCGTGTTGGATATCCGAACGAGCACTTATCTAAGTACGAAGATATGGCTAAAAATATCTACGAAGATTTGAAGAGCCCAATGTATGCAACCTCAGTTGGTTTGCTAATTAAAGGTATCCAAAAAGCGGAAGAGATGTTGGAAGAAATGAAACAGCCTGGTGTATTTGTAGAGAAGCCAAAAGAAGTTAAAGAGAAAACGAAACGTGTGGGTTTGTTCGATAAATTGTTAGGAAAAGCGACGGAATTTATCAAAGATGATATGAACGTTAGCGACGAAGATTATATCAAATAGTAATATTTTTCCACAATTCAGGAATTTTCCACATTCTTAACACTTGTGGAAAACGAATGTTAAAAAAGTGTTAATATTACAAAAGGAATGAACAGCCCAAATTAGAATTTTAAACTACTGATTCATAACAATATGAAGTTCGAAATGTTAAAAGATAAATCTTCAATTATCAAAGTTATTGGTGTTGGAGGTGGTGGAGGTAATGCGGTAAACCACATGTACCGTCAAGGAATTACTGGTGTAGACTTTATAATTTGTAATACTGATGCACAAGCTTTAGAGTTTAGCCCAATTCCTAACAAAGTACAGTTGGGAGCAAGCTTAACCGAAGGGATGGGTGCTGGTTCTATTCCAGAGGTTGGAAAAAATTCTGCTATAGAAAATATAGAGGATATCAAAACCATGTTAGGCCCACAAACCAAAATGTTGTTTATTACAGCAGGTATGGGTGGTGGTACTGGTACTGGTGCCAGTCCAATTATTGCAAAAGCAGCTAGAGAGCTAGATATATTAACCGTAGCAATCATCACTACGCCGTTTTCTTTTGAAGGAAAAAGACGTAAAATGCAAGCTGATGACGGTTTAGAAGAGTTAAAGAAATACGTAGATTCTTACTTGGTGATTTCTAATGATAGACTACGTGAGATCTTCGGGAATTTAACTTTAGGTTCTGCATTTGCACAAGCAGATGATATTTTAACCACAGCTGCTAAAGGTATTGCAGAAATCATCACTGTTCCAGGTTATATCAACGTCGATTTTAAAGATGTGAAAACCGTAATGAATGAAAGTGGTGTTTGTATCATGGGTAGCTATGCTGCCGATGGCGATAACCGTGCATTAGCAGCAGTAGAAGGTGCATTGGCATCTCCATTATTGAAAGATAACGAGATTGAAGGTGCAAGGTATATCCTTTTAAACATCAGTTCCGGTGTTAAAGAGGTAACTATGGATGAGGTTTCGATCATTACAGATTATATCCAAGATAAAGCTGGTTTAAGTGCCGACCTAATTTGGGGTAACTGTATCGATGAGAACTTGGGTGATAAAATATCGGTAACGATTATTGCTACTGGTTTCCAAACTACAGAGCAAAGAGAGAAAGACAAACAGAACGTTAAAAAAATCTCTTTGTTAACGCCTGAGGAAGCTCCTTTGGTAAAACCTGTTGAGCCTGTTAACTCGTTCATTACGCCAAAAGAAGCTCCGGTAAGTAATGAGCCGGTATTGAAAGTACAAGCAGAGGAAGCAAAACAGCCAGACTTATTTGGTGATTTGTTTAATATTGCTAAGCCAGTTCCAGTTGCTGCTGCTCCAGCGCCAGCTCCAGAGGATAATGGTATGGTTTTCCATAAATTAGTAGAAGAGGAGCTTCCAGAAGAAGAGCCAACTCAAATTGAGGAGCCAGCATTTCAGTTCGAAGTAAAGGTAGCGGAAACTGAATTTGTTTTTGAAACGCCAATTGCTTCTGTAGAAGAAGATGTAGTAGAGGAAACGCCTGTAATGACAATGCCTACACCAGAGCCAATTCAGGAGTTCAGTGCAGATCAAGATAAAACAGACGAATCAATTGAAGAGCAGTTAAGGAAATCAAAAGAGCGAATCTTAAGATTAAAAGATCTGAGCATGAAGTTGAGAACCACTAATGGTTTACAAGAATTGGAGAATGTGCCTGCATATCAACGTAAACAAATGCAGTTGCAGCAAATCCAACATTCATCAGAGTCGCAAGTATCTAGGTTTACCTTAACTAACGATGAAGATGGAGAAACAGGAATTAGACCTAACAACTCATTCTTGCACGACAATGTGGACTAATGAGTTAACTTAAATAAGTTAAAGCCTTGGCAATTGATGTTGCTGAGGCTTTTTCATTTTGCGCTAGTAAGTTAGCCCGTCATTTCGACTGTAGCGCAGCGAAACGGAGAAATCTTTGATGTTAAATTTAAAGATCTCTCCACTACGGTCGAGATGACGGCAGAATGTACATTAACACGCTTAGTTAAGGGGGGACTTTGAAGGTATGCTCAAAAATCTGGCTATCGTCATTTCGACTGTAGCGCAGCGAAATGGAGAATTGAAAATCAACGAAGTTAAATCTTTGGATATCAAAATTAATGATCTCTCCAATACGATTGAGATGGACGAAAAAAACTTATTACTTAGACCAAAAAGTAAGATAACCTTTGCGGCTGTGGCGAGAAGTTAGACTGCCGTTATTTCGACTCGAGCGCAGCGAAATGGAGAAATCTTTGAATTAACGAAAGAAATAAATATAAAAAATGCAGAAAGGCGGATACATTTATGTAATGTCTAATTACCAAAGAAGTGTCTTGTATATCGGCGTTACATCTGATTTAAGAAAACGACTATATGAGCATCAGAATAAAGTACATCCCAACTCTTTTACAGCTAAGTATAACTTAAGCATCTGTGTTTATTACGAAGCATTCTTCACTATCGAAGAGGCAATAGCGAGAGAAAAACAGTTAAAGAGATGGAGTAGAAAAAAGAAAGAGCACTTGGTCGGCAACTTAAATAAAGAGTGGATGGATTTAACTACTGAAATATCGGAGTGGTGAACTTTGCTGTAGTATATGACTTACTCTTGAATAGATGATTAAAAGATCTCTCCGTTTTCGCTGCGCTCCAGTCGAGATGACGGACAGTGCTCATAGCTTAATGATTTAAGTTGCCAAATCGCGATTTTAACCGTAAATTTGCGCTCGTTAATAACTATACAATAACATCTTACACATAAATATAACACATTGGATATTTTTGATAAAGTAGCGAAACGCATGGGGCCAATTGGTCAACACCAAAAATGGTCGCATGGGTATTTTTCTTTTCCAAAATTAGAGGGAGAGATTGCGCCTCACATGCAGTTTAGAGGCAAAGAGCATTTGGTATGGAGCTTAAACAACTATTTAGGTTTAGCTAACCATCCAGAAGTTAGAAAAGCAGACGAGCAAGGTGCTGCAGAATTTGGGATGGCATATCCAATGGGAGCCCGTATGATGTCGGGTAACTCGAAATATCACGAGCAATTAGAGCAAGATTTAGCAGCCTTTGTAGGTAAGGAAGATTCATTTCTTTTAAACTTCGGTTACCAAGGGATGGTTTCTATTATTGATGCTTTGCTAGACAGAAACGATGTAGTAGTTTACGATGGTGAGTCGCACGCTTGTATTTTAGATGGTTTGCGTTTGCACATGGGAAAACGTTTTGTGTACAAGCACAACAATGTAGAAGATGCCCGTAAACAATTGCAAAGAGCTACTAAGCTGGTTGAGCAAACTGGCGGTGGTATCTTGTTAATTACTGAAGGCGTATTTGGTATGTCTGGTGCGCAAGGTAAGTTAAAAGAACTGATCGAACTTAAGAAAGAGTTCAATTTCCGTTTGCTAATTGATGATGCGCATGGCTTTGGTACAATGGGGCCAACAGGTGCGGGTACACATGAAGCGCAAGACAGCATTGAAGGCGTTGACGTTTACTTCGCTACTTTCGCTAAATCAATGGCGGGTATTGGTGCATTTGTAGCTTCATCAAAAACTTTAACTGATTATTTTAGGTATAACATGCGTTCGCAGACTTTTGCTAAAGCATTGCCTATGCCAATGGTAATTGGATTAATTAAGCGTTTAGAGCTGCTTAAAAACAATCCAGAGTTAAGAGAAAAATTATGGAACATTGCTACCAATTTACAGAATGGTTTGAAAGAACGTGGGTTCGATATCGGTGTAACCGATACAGTAGTAACTCCAGTTTTCTTAAAAGGCGAACTTTCTGAAGCAACTGCATTAACACATGATTTAAGAGAGAACTACGGTATCTTCTGTTCTATTGTAGTGTATCCAGTTATTCCAAAGGGGATGATTGAGTTGAGGTTAATTCCAACCGCAGTACACACAATTGAGGATGTAAACCGTACGCTAGATGCCTTTAGTGAGGTTGCAGACAAATTGAAAAGTGGCTATTATCAACAGCATTTGTTTCCGAGAGGAGAATAAAATAGCTGATTAAGAGCCTCGATTTTATCGGGGCTTTTTTGTTAGTTTTTGATTTACAGTGCTTTGCTGTGAATAAATGTATGATTTGTGGAAAAAAAACGCAAAAAACCGTACTTTTTCTTCTGCGAGGTATTTTTTTATTAAAATAAACCTCTTACTTTAGTAATAGAGTATTAATCAAAACCTTAAAAACTAATAGGAGTATTTAAAAAATGAAAAAATTTGCTGAAGTAAAAGCACTAGTAGCAGCTTTAGAAGCTGATGTGGACAAGTTCTATTCTAAATCTAACAGCGCAGCTGGAACACGTGTACGTAAAGGTATGCAAGATTTAAAAAATCTAGCTCAGAGCATTCGCTTAGAAGTGCAAGAAACTAAAAACAAGGCTTAATTGAAACGCTTGTGAACGAAAAAGCACCTCTGACCAAGGTGCTTTTTTATTTTGCTTAAATCCGCATGAATTTGTGGTCATCTGGATAAGAACCCTCTTCAAATTTTGTTAGTTTCTGTTTTTCAAAAACAAAAAACTTATACGAGTTTGTTATCTGATTAAATGTTCGGTAGATGACAGTGTCATTGTTCTTTTCTCCGTAAACCTGCACTGCCCCTCTGTTGAAGCGCTTAAACTCTTGCTCTTCCATACCTAAGGTAAACTTCGGTTCGTAATACTGCATTACGTTACAGCTCATTGTGCCTAGCACAAGTAGCAATAGTACTAATTTTTTCATCTGGGTGTTTTAAGTGTGTGTAATAAATATAAGCAATTAATATGTCTGCAGTTTACATTAACATGGCTTTGCTTGTAACACTTTTAATATAGGAAGTCTGCTCGTCATTGCGAGGTACGAAGCAATCTTAAAGCTCAAAGTATAACAGATTGCTTCGTGCCTCGCAATGACGGTATCGCATAAAAAAAAAGGCCCGATAGAAATTCCTATCGGGCCTTTTTATATATTTAGTGGCGTTAACTTACGCCAACTGTTTCAATTGTGCTGCAATAGCTGCGTTTAAGCTTGTGCTTGCTTTAACTAACGGTAAACGCACACCATCATCGCAAATACCTAATTGTTTTAAAGCAGATTTAACACCTACTGGGTTGCCTTCTGCGAAGCACAAACGAGTAAATTCTAGCAAGCTTAAGTGTGCAGGCGTAGCTTTTGCAAATTCTCCGTTTAAGCATAACCTAATCATATCCGAGAATTGTCTTGGCACCGCATTTCCGATTACAGAAATTACACCAACAGCACCAATAGACATCATTGGTAGTGCCACAGGGTCATCACCAGAGATTAGCATGAAATCTGCTGGTTTATCTCTCATGATTTGGTTAAACTGGTCAAAAGAACCAGCGGCATCTTTGATACCAATTAGGTTTTTGAAATCATGAGCTAACCTACAAGTAGTTTCTGGTGTCATGTTAATACCAGTTCTGCCAGGTACGTTGTAAAGCAAAATTGGTAATTGACTAGTTTCGCTTAGATATTTGTAGTGTTGGTAAACGCCTTCTTGGTTAGGTTTGTTGTAGTAAGGACTAACGGAAAGAATAGCATCGTAGCCAGTGCTTTCGAAAGTTCTAATTTCTTCGGCAACGCTTAAAGTATCATTGCCACCAATACCAGCCATTAAAGGCAAACGACCATTGTTAATTTCAGCGGTAAATTTCCACACCTTCTTCTTCTCGTCCTTGCTTAATGTAGCGGTTTCGCCAGTTGTCCCTAAAGATACGAGGTACTCAATACCTCCATTAACCAAGTGATTAATCAGGCGCTCTAAGCCCTGATAATCTACCGAGCCATCGGTGTTGAAAGGTGTGACCAATGCTACACCTGTTCCGTGAAATTTGTTCATTTTTATTTATTGTTATTTAACCACCAAGTCACAAAGGACACAAAGGTGTTTTCATTAATTTGCTTTACTTGTAATTATAAATTGCCGTTTATAATCCTTTTTATTCCATCTTTTACTCTTACAACATTGAAGTTGATTAGTAAACCTAGCTTATAGTCACTTAGCTTTAAGTAGGTTAATGTTTGAGCCAAATGAACGTTGTTAAGTTCATTTACTGATTTTACTTCAATAATAACTTTGTCTTCGACTAAGATATCAATTCTGTAACCGCATTCAAGTTGAACACCTCTGTAATTTAAAGGCAAATTCACTTGCGAAGAAACTTTTAATCCAAAATCTATTAGTTCAAAAACTAAACAAGCTTCATATGCAGATTCCAATAAACCAGGTCCGAGCTGTACGTGTACATTGTAAGCAGCTTGAACAATAATTTTAGCTATTTCATCTTCAGTCATACGGTAGATATGCTGTAAGTTGTATTATAATTTTTCTTGGTGTTCTTCGTGTCTTAGTGGTTAATCAAAAGTTCTAACTCGTCCTCGCTAATTAATTTGATATTCAGTTTGGTGGCTTTTTCTAATTTCGATGGTCCCATATTATCTCCTGCAACTAAAAAGTCGAGTTTTGCTGAGATACCGCTTAAGATTTTGCCTCCGTTTTCTTCTATCAAATTCTTCAATTCATCTCTGCTATATTTTTCGAAAACGCCCGAAATTACAAATGTTTTTCCATTTAATTTATCACTTTGAGGCTTATTTGCTGTTTCTTTTACTTCAAAGCATAAACCTGCATCTTTCAATTCGTTTATTTGCGAAATGTTGCTGCTTTGTGCAAAATATTCATGGATGCTATCTGCAATGCGGATACCAATTTCATCAATGGCTGTTAATTCTTCTAAAGATGCTGTTGCCAAATTGTCGATATTTTTTACGCCTTTTGCTAATTTCTTCGCAACGGTTTCGCCAACATATCTGATACCCAATCCGAAAAGTACTTTTTCAAAAGGCATTTCCTTAGATTTTTCGATACCAGCTAACATGTTATCAATAGACTTCTGACCGAAACGTTCGATAGCTTTCAGTTCATCTGCCTTCTCATGAAGCTTATACAAATCGCTGATGTGACGAACCAAACCACGTTTGTAAAAAGTCTCGATGGTTTCATCGCCTAAGCCATCAATGTTCATTGCCTTGCGACCAATAAAATGTTGTATTTTACCCACTATTTGCGGGCCGCAACCTTCATCATTAGTACAGTAATAAGCAGCTTCGCCTTCTTTACGAATTAATGGCGTGCCGCATTCTGGGCAATTTTCAATAAAGTGGATAGCCTTAGTATCGGGTTTTCTTAGCTCTAAATTTACTTTGATAATTTTAGGAATGATTTCGCCGCCTTTTTCTACCCAAACTGTATCGCCTTCGTGCAAATCTAAACGTGTAATTTCATCTGCATTGTGCAACGTTGCTCTTTTTACCGTTGTGCCCGCTAAAACTACTGGCTTTAAATTGGCTACAGGTGTAACTGCACCCGTGCGTCCAACTTGGTAGGTAACCTTTTCTAAAACCGTTTGTACTTCGGCTGCTTTGTATTTGTAAGAAATAGCCCAGCGGGGAGATTTAGCTGTAAAGCCTAGTTCTTGCTGTTGGGCGTAGCTATTCACTTTAATTACAATCCCATCAATATCGTAACTCAATTTGAAACGTTCAGCATCCCAATAGTGAATGAATTCTAAAACTTCCTCAATATTTCCAGCTAGTTTAGTGTGCTCACAAACATGAAAGCCCCAACTTTTAACGGCTTCAAGGCTTTCCCAATGCGTTTTGAAAAACTGCTTGTCAGTATATAAACCGTATAAAAAGCAATCTAACGGACGTTTTTTCACTTCCTTAGAGTCTTGCATTTTAACCGTTCCGGCGGCAAAGTTTCTTGGGTTGGCATAAGTTACTTCGCCCAACTCTTCACGTTCTCTGTTCAATCGCTCAAAAGCTGCTCGGTGCATAAAAACTTCGCCTCGTATTTCAAAAGTTTCAGGTACATCGGTACCTTTTACTTTATGCGGAATAGAATGAATGGTTTTAATGTTTGCCGTTACATCATCGCCTTGCGTACCATCGCCACGAGTTACTGCACGGGTAATTACACCATTTTCGTAAGTAATGCTCATCGATAATCCGTCAAATTTCAACTCGCAAACGTATTCGAAATTATTGCCGATGGCTTTGCGTACACGTTCGTCAAAATCTCTAAGGTCTTGCTCATTGTAAGTATTGCCCAACGATAACATTGGCCACTTATGCCTTACGGTGTTAAAAGTTTTGGTAATATCGCCACCCACTTTTTGTGTAGGAGAATTGGGGTCGGCAAACTCTGGGTGTTCCTTTTCCAATTTGGCGAGTTCTTCCAATTTCTTGTCAAACTCGTAATCGCCGATGGTTGGCATGGCCAAAACATAATAATTGTAGGTATGCTGGTTCAGTTCGGCAACCAAGGCATCCATTTGTTCTTTTATCGCAAACATAGACATAAGGCGAAGATAAGGACTTGCGAGTAGTTTTAGTAAATTGTTTGATTGTTTAATTGATGAATTGTTGGATGCAAATCAGTATAATTTTTTGTTTTAGAAAAGCAAGGTTAGTGGCCACGATAATTGGATAGCCCCGTTATTCGCTTTACTTCGGGCAAACATAGGTTTGCCCTACGTGTTCGCTACTACCGGGTTTAAAATGCAGGTGTTGTGCACAGGTTTAAGTTTTCTAAACCCGATAGGAGTGGAAATGCTTTTTGGAGCGTCATTTCGAACGCAGAGAGAAATCTGTACATAGTAGCATCTAACTTTGAGATTTCTCTCTGCGTTCGAAATGACGGCAATAGAATTCAAAAAGATTGAAACGAATAGCGGGACTTTCGGAAACGAAGAACTACTGTCTCTGCTTTTCTAATTCGTCAGCTTGTTGTAAACCAAAAACTTAACGTTAATTGTTAAAAACTTCTGTCGTAAAAATGGGCTTCAAGTCTTATATTTACGCATCCCAAAAACTTTTTTTAGCGCATGAGTGAAGAACTGGACGATTTAAACGAAACCAATTTGCCCGAAGAGGAACGTGTTGAAGAACACAAGCATACCGTTATTCCAATTAATGGTTTGTACGAAAATTGGTTTCTAGACTATGCTTCTTACGTAATTTTAGATAGGGCTGTACCGCACATTAACGATGGTTTTAAACCCGTACAGCGCCGTATTATGCACTCGCTAAAGGAGATGGACGATGGACGTTTTAACAAAGCGGCCAATGTGATTGGGAACACGATGAAGTACCACCCGCATGGGGATGCCTCTATTGGGGATGCGATGGTGCAGATTGGCCAAAAAGATTTGCTGATTGACTGTCAGGGGAACTGGGGCGACCCTATTACCGGCGACAGTGCCGCTGCACCACGTTACATTGAAGCTCGGTTGTCGAAATTTGCGAACGATGTAGTTTTTAACGCAGATACAACCATTTGGCAGTTAAGTTACGATGGCCGTAACAACGAACCTTTGACTTTGCCGGTGAAGTTTCCTTTGCTGTTGGCGCAGGGAGCAGAAGGTATTGCGGTAGGTTTGGCAACCAAGATTATGCCCCACAATTTTAACGAACTAATAGATGCTTCGATAGAGATTTTGAGGGGAAATAGGTCTAACATTTTGCCCGACTTTTTTACGGGTGGTATGGCCGATTTTTCGAACTACAACGAAGGTCAGCGTGGTGGTAAAATTAGGGTGCGTGCAAAGATTACGGAGCGTGATAAAAAGACCTTGGTGATTACCGAAATTCCGTACAGCACAACTACAGGCTCTTTGATTGATAGCGTTTTATCTGCAAATGATAAGGGCAAAATCAAAATTAAGAAGATTGAGGATAACACGGCTGCAAACGTAGAAATTGTGGTGCATTTGGCGCCAGGTATTTCTCCAGATGTAACGATAGATGCGCTTTATGCCTTTACCAATTGCGAGGTTTCCATTTCGCCAAATACTTGCGTAATTAAGGACGATAAACCTCATTTCTTAAGTGTAAATGATATTCTTGAGCAGAACACGAAGTTTACCAAATCTCTGTTAAAGCAAGAGTTGGAAATTCGTTTGCATGAATTGCAGGAGCGTGTTTTCTTTAGTTCTTTGTTGAAGATTTTCATCCAGGAAGGGATGTACAAAAATCCGGAATACGAAAATTCTGGAGATTTTGATACGGTAGTGCAGGTTTTACATCGTTTGTTCGAACCGTTTAAGGCTTCGTTATATCGTGAAATTCAGCCCGAAGATTTCAAAAAACTTATCGATAAGCCAATGAGTAGCATCACTCGTTTTGATGTGAAAAAGGCGGATGAGATGATGAAGACTTTGGAAGATGAAATGAAAACCGTGAGAGGGCATTTGCGCCACTTAACGGATTATACCATTGCTTGGTTCGAGAAAATTAAAGCAAAATATGGTAAGGGACGCGAGCGTAAAACGGAGATTAGGTTATTCGATAGGGTAGAGGCGGCTAAAGTTGCGTTGGCAAATGTAAAACTGTACATGAACCCAGAGGATGGTTTCATTGGTACAGGTCTTAAAAAAGACAAATTAATTGGAGACTGCTCAGATATAGATGAGATTATTGTTTTCCGTGAGGATGGTAGGTTTATTGTAACCAAAGTGGCGGATAAAACTTTTGTGGGCAAGAACATTATTCATGCGCAGGTTTTCAAAAAAGGCGATGAGCGTACCGTTTACAACATGATTTATAAAGATGGTGGCAGCGGTATCAGTTACATCAAGCGTTTCTCGGTGTTGGGCGTAACCCGCGATAAGGAGTACGATTTAACAAAAGGCACTAAGGGTTCTAAGTCCTTATATTTTTCTGCTAACCCAAATGGAGAGGCAGAAGTAGTTTCGGTGCAGTTGAAACCTCACTCTAAGCTGAAAAAGCTGGCTATTGATATCGATTTCGCTAATATTGCCATCAAAGGACGTAGCTCTATGGGGAACATTGTGGTGAAGTTTCCTATCAAAAAAGTGGTGCTAAAAACGAAGGGCGTTTCTACTTTAGCGGGTATCAAAATTTGGTACGATGATATCTTGAAACGCTTAAACGTGGATGGAAGAGGTAAATATTTGGGCGAGTTTGATGGCGACGATAAAATATTACAGGTTTACGGCAACGGTACCTATGAACTGAGCACTTTCGAGCTGAGCAATCACTTTGATCCGGGCATTGTTTTAATGCAGAAGTACAACCCAGAGCATGTTTATGGTGTGGTGCATTACGATGGCAAAGCGAAGAATTATTTCGTAAAACGATTTGTGTTCGAGGTACAGCCAATTGGTAAAGTGGTGAGCTTTATCAGTGAAGAGAATGGCTCGAAAATGGTTTTCATTACCGGAAAGCAAGATGCCAAGCTAACCGTTGATGTTGAAAAAGGCAAGACCAAAACTCCAGAAACTTTAGAGCTTGAATTAGCGAGTTTAATTGATGTGAAGGGATGGAAAGCTAACGGAAATAGGTTGACACCACATGTTGTTAAGCAAGTTGCATTAGTTGATGCTGAGCTTGAAATCGGTTTAACTGAACTAGAAGAGGCACATTTTGAAGTTACAGAGGTGCATACAGACCCATCGACAGGTGGCGAAGAAGACACGAATGGCGATGTAGAAACTGTGGAGGAAATTCACGTTGCTGAGGTAACGCCAGAGCCAAATGAAGAAAGTCCGACTTTTGACGCTGCTGCTAAGCCAGAGGAACCGAAGAAAGCAAAACCTAGTTTTAAATCTGCTGCTAAACCTTTGGTGATAGAAGAACCGAAACAGGAGGAAGTGAAAACAGAAACTGCAGACAGCGAAAAACCTGCAGAACCAGTTGTTCAGAAAAAGAAAATATCATTCGAGATTACCAATCCTGGAGATATTAAGATAGATGATAAGGGGCAGGGTTCTTTATTTTAATATTTTAAATAAAAAGCCTTGTTAACGTCAAGTAGTAAGGCTTTAAATTATATTTTTTTGATATCAAATATCAAGACGGCTGTTACATAACGGAACTTTAGCTTAATTGTTACTGGTGCGATTTTTTAATAAGTCTATATATTTTTTTGCATTTGTATTTCCATTTGCGTCTGCTTTTTGGAACCATTTAAGTGCTTCTGTATTATTTTTTTCTACACCTTGTCCGCGTAAATACATTAATCCTATACTAAGTAATGCTTCGATGTTACCTTTATCAGCTCCCTTTTTGAACCATTTAAGAGCTTCGGTATAGTTTTTTTCTACACCTTGACCCGTTAGATAAAATACCCCAATATTATTCATAGCCTTATAATCTCCCTTTTCTGTTGCTTTTGTATACCACTTTAAGGCCTCAGTATAGTTTTGTTTTTGATCATATAATAATCCAATGTTAAGCATTGAGCGTTCTTCCCCCATTTCTGCCGCCTTTTTATACCAATTGATAGCTTCGTTATAGTTCTGCTCAACACCTTCTCCATTGGCATACATCAAGCCTATGCTATACATTGAGTTTGCATTATTTTGCTCGGCAGATTTTCTGAACCATTTCATAGCTTCGGTATGATTTTGCTTTACGCCATTTCCATTGGTGTATATTAAGCCTAGGTTGTGCATTGCGTTTGTACTGCCTTTTTCTGCTGCCTTTGTGTACCACTTAATGGCCTCGGTAAAGTTTTTAGCTATACCTAATCCATCATGATACATTACTCCAAGATTTACCATAGCCCCGATATTATCTTTTTCTGCCGCCTTCTTGTACCAGTTCACAGCTTCAGTATAGTCTTGCACAACACCTATTCCATTGCCATACATTACGCCTATATTATATATTGCATCTACGTATCCTTTCTCAGCTGCTTTTTTAAACCAATTGATAGCTTCAGTATAATTTTTTGCACTATATGCAGTTACACCCTTAGTCATTTCGGTCATACCATTGGTGTCTGCCTTTTGTGCTTTTAATGATATTGTCATGGAAAATATGAGACAAAAGGTAGTAAATACTCTCATGTTTTTAATTTTATGAATTTCTATGTAAGATAAGGATTTGTTTTATATTTGCCCAACTCAAAGGGGTGCTTGTTTAATACCCAATATTTAACAGGCTGAGATTATACCCATTCTAAGGTAGAAGATTAGAAGGAGGGAAGGCAGAAGGTAAAACACTATCAACTTCTGACACTTTAACCTTCCAACCCTCTGCCTTAGATACACCTGATGCGGATAATACCGACGTAGGGATTAAATTTAGAGGTTTAAGCCAATTACTGTTTCGCCCTGAAAGCAGTTTTCATTTATTTTTTATCGCCTTTGGGCAAAATATTGAGAATGGAAATTCAGGAATATCTACGTCTGTTTGTAGAGCAGGCTCGTGCAATTAGTTACTTAGAGTGGTTTGCTGTGGCTTTTGGTGTTGCCGAAGTTTTATTGGCTAAGCGTAATAATATCTTACTTTATCCAGCAGGTATTATTGGAATTTTGCTTGGATTATATCTAAAACTCAACGTAAAGTTATATGCAGAGAGTTTATTGAGTATGTACTACTTGGTCATGAGCGTTTACGGTTGGATTATTTGGAGCAAACGCAAAGCAAGGAAAGAAGTGGTACAAGTAAGTTGGACAACCAGAAAAGAACTACAGATAGCCTTAGCCATTTCGATTGTTGGTTATTTTGTATTGTACTATGCTTTAGTCAACTTCACCAATTCTGATGTACCGATTTTAGATGCTTTTGTATCTTCTGTAGCTTGGGCGGGCATGTGGTTGTTAGCCCGTCGTAAAATAGAAAACTGGATTTTCCTTAATATATCAAACATTGTTGCCATACCTCTGCTTTGGCATAAAGATTTGGTTTTATTCTCATTACTTACATTGTTCTTTTTCATCGTGGCCATTTTCGGTTATTTCGATTGGAAGAAAATTTATAAGAAGCAGTTACAGTTAGCAGCCTACACCCCCCTAGCCCCCTAAAGGGGGGTGCTATTCAATGTGGCTATGCAAAGTCCCCTTTAGGGGATTTAGGGGTTAACTTTACAGTCTTAATACTCATATCTAAACAAATATGGAACAACTTACAGAAACTTGGCAGCAAGCCATTTTAAAACTAGCGCCTCAATCTGAAGCTTTAGGAGAATTACATCCAGGCGTTTTAGAAATAGCTTACAGGGAAGAGTGGTTTAAATTGTACGTGCCAGTTGCCTACGGTGGACCAGGAAAAAAGCTGCCTGAGATTTTAAGGCTGGAAGAAGATTTGGCTTATATAGATGGTAGTACCGCTTGGACGGTTACCCTTTGCAGCGGTGCAGGTTGGTTTGCCGGCTTTTTGGATGAAGAGTTGGCAAAGGAAGTTTTTGCCGACAGAAAAGTTTGTTTCGCAGGTAGCGGTGCTGTTGGAGGTACGGCTCAAAAGACAGCAAATGGTTACTGTGTCAACGGACATTGGAAATACGCCAGTGGTGCCTTGCATGCCACTATCTTTACCGCAAATTGCACCCTACAAGATGAAAATGGGATTGATATTTTAGATGAAGAAGGAAAGCCAGTTATCAAGTCTTTCATCTTAAAAAGAGATGAAGTAGAGATACAATCGGGTTGGTCTTATTTTGGTTTGGTAGCCACGGGAAGTCATGCTTTTGACGTTCATGATGTAGAAGTTCCAGCTAACCGTTCTTTTAAAATTAACGAACCTAAGGTTGCTGATGAAGGTTTTGACTATCCATTTTTACAACTAGCAGAAACTACTTTGGCGGTGAATAGCTTAGGGATGGCTAAACGCTTTTTAGATTTAGTGAACGATAGTTTTTTCAATCGTTCTGGTTTCAAAAGGTATTTGCCGGAACAAGTTTCTTTTTTTGAGGATGAATTAATGAAATGTAAACATACCTTGACCACCATTCGCGAACATTTTTATGAAGCTTTTGATAATTCATGGTATCAGTTAATTCATCAAAAATCTATTGATGAAACTCTATTGAAAGAGGTGAGTAGGTTGAGCAGAGAATTAGCACATCAGTCTAGGCGGGTTGTAGATACTTTATACCCATACGCAGGTCTAGAAGCCGCAAAAAAAGAAACCGAGATCAATAGAGTTTGGAGGGATCTGCATACGGCGAGCCAGCATGCATTGTTAACTTTTTAAACCCCTAAATCCCCTAAAGGGGACTAATTACGAAGTCCCCTTTAGGGGATTTAGGGGTAAAGAAAAAGGGTGTCAGAAAGACTTCCGACACCCTAATTCCAACAAGCCTCCGGCTTATTGATATTGTATGTAAATTGGTCGCGGTTTTAGTTTCAGCAACTCTTCTGGTGTCATTAACCTGTGAGGTGCCTTTTTCAAATCGTTTTTGTAGAAAATTTTAAAGCCTGTAAACTGTACAGGTTCTCCGTAAATAAAGTGGCGGTAAGTGCCAAATTTCAGGTCAGGTTCGCCCCAGCCATCCATGTGCATTACTACCTGTACTTCTGGACGTAATTTAATGCTTTGTGAATTAGTTACCATTTTTTTCGTGAAACGGTGAACAACAAATACTTTCGGAGGCAAATTGTATTTTTTAACTAAATTAGCCAAGTAACCAGAAACATAGTTGATTTCGCTAGCATCGTAAGTTCCAATTTTTCTGCCCGGTAATACACCGCCTTTCATCGAAAACTCGGGGTCTATACCTAAATGAACATTCGGTAATTTTAAGTATTCTTCCAATAATGGTAATTCAACCTGTATAGTACTTAACGCCACTTGAATATCCAAAAATACGATCATGTTTTTGCGCATTTTAGCAATGTTCAATACCGAGTCGATATGCTTAAATGGCATACGGTTTCTATATTTTCCATCTTTACCAGGATCTCCAGCGGCAACTACTGCAATATAATGTAAAGCGGGTTGTACGGGAGTAGAAGGATCAGCTTTGTTCCATTTAGCAACTTCTTTATCTAACATACTTAACATGGTTTTTGGCTCGTACTCGCCCAAAGCACCCATTTTTTTAGAGTAAAGATTACCGTAATAACAAACAATGCGCTTAAATGGCAATATAGCTCCGTCCAAAGGAATAGGATGGTTTTTTACTGGCCATTTACCAGTAGTATCGCCATTGGCATTGGTTTTTACAAGCTCATTATATTTGGCACTATCCACAGGGATGATAGTTGCAACTTCCTCTTCTTTGGCTGTAGCGGTAGTGTCAGCCCCTTTTGCACCGTCTTTGCCTTTTTTATCCTTTGCATCAGAGGTACATTGAGTAAATGTACAGATGGTAGCCCCAGCTACCAAGATCATGCTTGCGATCTTAGTGAATTTCATCCTATTTATTGGTTTTTTAGTTAATGCTTTCAAAGGTATTAAGCAGCTTTTGCTTTCATTCAAATTTTTCAAAAATACATCATTTGTTAAAAGTTGTTAAGCTTACTTATCAACATCGACACAAAAAAATATATACTCTCTAAAATAGATGTTTTTCAGCGAATTAAAATAGAATGGTGAAAAAACTTTGAATATTATTTGTAATTAGTCTAAATAAATATTTAATATTGCGCTATTATTTGAAATCATTCTAAATAAGGTGAAAAAACAATTACTACTAGCTACTCTGTTCGTTTTAAACTTACATATCCTTTTTGCGCAAACTGCTACCATTACATTGCGAGGTAAAGTGCTTACTGCCGATGGACAGCCAGCATCAGGATTGACATTGTCGATTAAAGGAACGAGAAACATCGCTTATACTGATGCTGAAGGAAGATTTAGAATTTCTGCGCTAAGCGGTAGTTCAATCTTGATAATTAAGTCGGGCGTTTCTAGTGAAGAACAGCAGGTAGCTATTAATGAAACTAGTGATAAGCAGCTAGAATCCATCACCATCAAAGAAAAATCTTATGAGTTAAACGAAGTAGTGGTTACGGGACAATACGAAGCGCAATCTGTAAAAAACTCTGTTTACAATGTGCGTAGCATCAGCTCAGAAAAAATAAAATTAAGAGGAGCTACCAATATCCAGCAAATCTTAAATACTGAGTTTGGTTTTAGGTTTAGCAACGATTTGGTTTTAGGTATTAGTGATGTAGAACTAATGGGTATGGGCGGAAGGAACATCAAAATTTTATTAGATGGTGTGCCTGTAATA
Organism: Pedobacter sp.; assembly: GCF_031119335.1. Classification (GTDB taxonomy): domain Bacteria; phylum Bacteroidota; class Bacteroidia; order Sphingobacteriales; family Sphingobacteriaceae; genus Pedobacter. Next base: position 94,146 of record NZ_JAVHXT010000006.1, on the reverse strand, counting down.
GACCGTTCGGATTCGAGGGAAAGCTTAAACCAAATTGACATCAATACTATTGATAGAATAGAGGTGATTGAAGGGCCAGTTTCTGTAACCTACGGTACCGATGCTTTAGCTGGGGTAATCAACATTATCACAAAAGGAGCAGGACAAGCAAAATTTGGTGTATCTGCTAGACTGCAAGAAGAAACAGTTGGGAAGGAATATGGCACTTTAGCAGGTGATGGTCTGCACAATAAAAATATATCGCTCAACTGGCGAAACAAAGGTTGGCATGCGCTAGCTGGTTTCAGTAGGAATGAATTTGGTGGATGGAATGTGCCGCCCAAAACTACTACCATTCAAGAGATGCCATTAATCACTTGGTGGAGGGCAAAGGATCAGTATCTCGGCAATGCCAAAGTGGGATACGAAAATGCCAAGTTTAATCTTTGGTATAGATTGGATTTGGTGGATGAGAAAATTGCCAGTCAGACAGGCATGAACCCAAATATTTACGTAGCTAAATTTCCTACTTACATTACCAATAGATATACCCATCAGTTGCAATCAGACATCAATTTATCAGGCAAACTACGTATCAATGGAGTTTTGGGCTATACAGATTTGCAAAGGAAAACAAATACCATTGAGCAAAACTTTGCTACAGGAACCAAGGTGTTAAGTACGGGGCAAGGAGAACAGGATGTCGCCAAATTTAATACAGCCATTTTTAGGGGGGTAGCTTATTACAAGGCATCTGATATGATTTCTTTTCAAGGTGGGTTAGAATATAACAGGGATGAAGCCAGTGCCAATAGAATTAAAGGTAATCCAGTAATTGAAGATTATGCGCTATTTCTATCTTCGGAAATAAAGTTAGGTGCAAAAGTAAGTTTACGTCCAGGAGCAAGGTTCATTAAAAACTCCATTTATGACGCTCCGCCAGTAATTCCATCATTAAACACCAAATTTATACTAACGGATAATCTGGATTTCAGGTTAGCTTATGCCCTTGGTTTTAGAGCTCCGGCTTTAAGAGAATTATATTACGACTTTGTGGATGCCAGCCATACCATCTACGGAAATCCGAATTTGAAAGCAGAGCACTCGAACAGTTTTAATGGATCTTTCGTGTGGTCACCAATCAATCAAAATGAAATTCGTTACTCTGCAAATCTTTCTGGTTTCTACAATATTTTCAAGAATAGAATTGGTTTTACTCAAGATCCTAACGACAATACTGTTACTAGCCTTTTTAATGTAGGAAGATTTAAAACTACAGGCGCATCGCTAACCAATACATTTGCTTACAAAGCTTTAAAGGCTGATTTAGGTTTGTCTTACATAGGTAGGTACAATTCGTTTTCTGAAGGCGACTATAATATGGCAGTTCCGCAATTTTCTTGGACACCAGAATTATTCAGTAACCTGATTTACAACCTGCCAAAAATAGATGCATCTATAAGCGCATTTTTCAAATACACAGGCCAAAGACCAGGTTATACATCCGATAATACGGTGCCAAACGGTGTGAAGGAAACTAAAATTGGTGCATTCAGTTGGACGGACATCATGTTCAATAAAAATATCTACAAACGATTTACCATTAATGCAGGTGTTAAGAACCTGTTCGATGTAACTCAACTTAGTAATACAGAAACAGGATCTAGTGGCCCTCATGGCGGCGGCGGGGGCTCTGTGGCTTATAGCTACGGCCGTTCTTACGTGTTGGGACTTACTTTCAACTGGAACAAATCTTAATCAATAACTAATTATTAACTAAAAAATAAATTAAAGAAGATGAATAAACTTAACTCAATTTTTGCGGTGGCATTGCTGGCATCAGTATTTACAGCCTGCTCAAAAGATGAAGTCGATCCCATTATTGTGGTACCACCATCTGATGGAAGTACAATGACTTTAAATGGAATAGCTGGTACGGAAGATGGAGCTTCGGCGGCAAATAGTGTTTATGTAGATTTTAGTGCTGATAAACAAACTCCTGTTCTTAGAAGTTCATGGGATTTGGGTTTCTATTCAGGTGCTGAGTTTAGAGTAATTATCAATAATTCAACCAGTGCTGGTGCTAAAGTTATTCAAACTGCAAATAGTTTGACAGCTGTTGGAGAGGCCGACACAGTTGGTTTGGTGCTTGGATTTAATCAGATGTCACCAAAGCCAGAAGATTTTAACTTCTATGATCCTATTAACGGAAGTATTTCTTCTACTGTAATTCCAGCAGTTTCAGCAACTGCATCTGACAACAAGGTTATTATCTTAAACAGAGGTACAGGTGGAGGTATCGCAGCCAGAGCGTGGATTAAATTATTAGTGACCAGGAATGCTACAGGTGGCTATACAGTGCAATATGGAACGATTAAACAAACATCAGGATTTAAGTCAGTTGATGTAGCTAAAGATGCAAGTTTTAATTTCAAGTTCATTTCTTTAACAAGCGGTACAGTTGTTAATGTAGAGCCAGAGAAAGCGAGTTGGGATATAGTATGGGGATATTCGGTCTATGAAACTAATTTCGGTCAAATGGTGCCGTATAACTTTTCTGATTTAGTATTCCTTAATAAACTAGGAGGTGTTACTGCTGCACAAATTTCTACAGATACGAAATCTTATGCTGCGTATGCTGAAGCTGACGTAGCTGGCACCAATTTTTTATCTAATAGAGATGAAATTGGGTCTAAGTGGAGAATAACGAGCCCAGCGGCATCAGCTGGTGTAAATTCAAAGGTGTTCTATGTTATAAAAGATGGTTCCGGCAATGTTTACAAATTGAAATTTAATAGTTTTCATGCAAACGATGCAGGTACTCGTGGCAAGCCTGTTATAGAATATAAACTAGTTAAAAAAGGATAGTTGGTTAGTTAGTGTATCTCAATTATTAATAGTTTGTTTTGTTTAGGGAAGGCCTCCATGGATTTGGGGGCTTCTCTTTTACCCCTAAATCCCCTAAAGGGGACTAGAAAACAGCTTGCTATTTGGAATTCGTTATTATAATTCCCCCTTTAGGGGGCTAGGGGGTCCTAAATTTACCAAATACTCCCAAGGGCAATTTAATACCAGAAGTAGCTTGTAAGAACAACTCTCCAGTTTCCAAATTTTTAACCTGTGGGAACGATGTTTTAATCAAGTTCTCTACAATTACAGAAGAAAAACCAAGCGAGTAGGTATTTAAAATCAAGAAATGTTCTTCTGGATCTAATAACTGAACAACATCTTGCATCATTTCTTGGATATGATCTTCTAGTTTCCACTTTTCGCCATTTGGCCCATGGCCATAAGCTGGTGGATCTAAGATAATACCATTATATTTTTTGCCGCGTTTCAATTCTCTTTTTACAAACTTCAAAGCATCCTCAACTACCCAACGTACATCTTTTAGTTTTGAAAGTTCTTGATTTTCGTTAGCCCAGTTCACTACTTGTTTAATCGAATCAACGTGAGTGGTATCGGCTCCTGCCGCTTTAGCAATTAAAGAAGCTGCGCCTGTATAAGCAAAAAGGTTCAGTACTTTTGGGCTTGGAGTTTTAAAACTTTTGATAGATGATGAAATGTAGTCCCAGTTTACAGCCTGCTCTGGAAAAACGCCAACATGTTTAAACGATGTCAAACCTAAACGAAGATTGATGCTTACCTCGTCATTTTGGTAGTTTACATTCCAACGATCGGGTACACTTTTGTTGTGCCTTACCCACTCGCCGCTAGTAGCAGAACGACCACGAAAAGTGATATGAGCTTTTTTCCTCCATTCCTCTGGCGACAATACTTTTTTCCAAACTGCTTGCGGCTCTGGTCTAGATAATATCAGGTTGCCGAAACGTTCCAATTTCTCAAAATCGCCGCAGTCAATTAATTCGTAATCTTTCCAGTGTGTTGGTGTAAGCAGTTGTATCATGTATTATATTATGTGAATCGTCATTGCGAGGTACGAAGCAATCTTAATGCGAAAGTTGTTTTAAATAATCAAGAACTAGGTAAGTTGTACATTATCACAGGAATACATGTACTCCTTGAAATCATCTAAAGGTTCGTTAAAATCATCGGGAATAATAAACAGACCCTTCGCTGCTCCGTATAAGCTTTTAGGTTCTTCCACCTTGTTTGGTTCTGCCGAAGCTTTGGCGTGTTTGGCTTTCAAAAAATCAATAAAATCTTCTACTTCTCCCAATAATTCTATAGGAAGTTCTTGAAGTTTTTTGATGATATTTTTCTTATCGTATGCACCAATCATACAACAAAGATAAGGATTTTAAAATTTATCTTTCGCAGCCTTCATGAAACGGCTCGCAAATACGAAATCGTTAAGCTCTTCGATATCAGTTTTAGCGATTTCTTTATTAGAACCTTCCCAAAACTTTTTACCTTGGTGCAAGAACATAATGTAGTCGCCAATGCCCATTACGGAGTTCATATCGTGAGTAACTACAATGGTAGTGGTATTATATTCTTCCGTAATTTCCTTAATCAATTCATCAATAACGATGGAAGTTTTTGGATCTAAACCAGAGTTGGGCTCATCGCAGAAAAGATATTTAGGGTTCATTGCTATCGCTCTAGCAATACCCACACGTTTCTTCATCCCTCCAGAAAGCTCTGCTGGAAATAGTTTGTTCTTTCCTTCGAGATTTACCCGCTCTAAACAGAAGTTAACTCGATCAAGCTTTTCGCTTCTAGATTGATCGGTAAACATATTTAAAGGAAACATGATGTTTTCTTCAACAGTCATCGAATCGAATAGGGCAGAACCCTGAAAAAGCATGCCAATCTCTTTCCTGATCTCGATACGTTCTTCTGTATTTAATTGTGTAAAATCCCTGCCATCGTATTCTACATTTCCTTTTTCTGGATGGTGCAACCCAATCATACACTTTAATAGTGTAGTTTTTCCAGAGCCAGAGCCACCGATAATTAAATTGGTAATACCTGGTTCAAATTTACCAGAAATGCCTTTTAGTACATCGTTATCACCGAACGATTTGTGTATATCCTTAATCTCGATCATAACATTAACTGGGTTACAATATAATCGCAGGCTAAAATGCTGATACAGCTTACCACTACTGCACGGGTACTTGCTTGCGCTACTTCTAAAGCACCACCTTTAACGTAAAATCCTTCATAAGCTGGTACCGAAGTAATGATAAAGCCGAAAACAAACGCTTTAACCAACGCAACAGCAATAGTAAATGGGTTAAAATCTGTAGTAATACCTTGAATATATTCTGCAGGAGCAACCGCACCAGATAATGTACCACCTAAATATCCGCCAGTAATACTTAATACCATAGAAATAATTACGAGTACCGGAACCATGGTGATACCTGCAATAATTTTAGGTAAAATTAAGTAGCCTGGAGCATTGATACCCATAATTTCTAAAGCATCAATTTGCTCGCTCACTCGCATGGTACCAATTTCTGAGGAAATAGCCGAACCAATTTTACCAGCTAATACAATAGCACTAATTGTTGGGCTAAGCTCCAAAATTGATGAATCGCGGTTCACCGATCCTATGATGGTTTTGGGAATGAAATCGCTAACCAATTGGAAGGCAATTTGTAAAGTCATTACCGCCCCGATAAATGTAGAAATGATACTGATTAGTCCTAGAGAGCCAACACCAATGAAATTCATCTGTTGAAAAATGGCTTTCATGTATATTTTCGTCTTTTCGGGCCTTTTAAACGCTGCTCTTAAAAGGAGTATGTATCGACCGAAATTGGTAAAATTCATCTAATAAACAATTGTTTAATTTAACTCAATAATATACAAAGAAACAACAAAAATGTTCTGGCTTAGCTTAATTATTGAAAAAATATTAACGATTGGAATTTTATTGCCTCTTTTGTAGGTTTAAAGGTAGGGTGTGTAAAATTGTTTAATTGCTAAATTGCGCTATTGTTGTAATGGCAATCAATTCGTTTCTACAAACAACATTTCAACTTTACGACATTTCAACATCACAACAATTTTATATGAACGCAATAATAACCGGAGCAACAAAAGGAATTGGAAAAGCTATCGCACTAGAATTGGCACAAAGTGGGTATAATATCATTGCCTGCTCACGAAATTTCGATGAATTAGTCACCTTAGAAGCTGAACTAAGAAGTTTTAATGTAGATGTATTAACTGTTGAAGCAGATTGTGGGGTGAAAAGCGATGTGTTAAAGTTTGTAGAGGAAGCACTAGCTTTTGCTCCAAAAATTGATGTTTTGGTGAATAACGTTGGTGTTTTTGTGCCTGGATCATTAATAGATGAAGAAGATGAAGTTTTCGAAAATCAGCTGCAGGTTAATCTAAACACAAGCTATTTTATCAGTAAAAGGATTGGAAAATTGATGCGTGAACAAGGATTTGGGCATATTTTTAATATCTGTTCGGTAGCAAGCAAAAATCCAGTAGAAAATGCTGGAAGTTATAGTGTAACAAAAGCAGCTATGCTTAGTCTTAATTATGTAATCCGAAAGGAATTAGCCCCTTATAAGGTTAAGGTAACTGCGGTAATTCCGGGTTCTACTTACACTGCTTCATGGGAAGGAACAACCCTAGACAAAGCAAAGTTTGTACAGCCCGAAGATGTTGCCAAGGTTATCAAGACTGTACTGCTGCTAAGTGATGGAGCAAATGTAGATGAGGTAACACTAAGCCCTTTAGATTTTTAGAAAGGAGAAACGAAACCGCCATAATTTTCAAAACTACAGAATATGATATTAAATTATGGCAGCTTCATCACCGCTAAAAATAAAATTAAATAGATGAAAAATGGAAAAGAAACTATATAGAAACGATCACGATAAAGCAGTGGCTGGTGTAGCTTCTGGTTTGGCAGATTATATGCAAATTGATGTAACTATCATCAGATTGTTATTTGTATTAACAACGATATTTTTAGCTGGTAGTGGTGTTTTGGCTTACATCGTATTGTGGATTGTGGCGCCAGTTAACAACGATCCATCGGTTAAGTACAAGAACTTTAAGAATTTTTATCAGCAAAATCCTCAAGGTGGTTCAATATTCAATTCGCCAGAAGCTTTTGCAGGCCAAACTCAACAAACGGAGCAAACCAAGTGGAATACGCAAAACGCCGATGCGTTTACCAAATTTGATAATCCACCGCCGGTAAAAACTAACGATACAGGCAAAACTGTAGTAGGCCTAATCTTATTGGTGTTAGGGGTTTACTTCTTGATGAGACAGTTAGATCTTGTACCTCATTGGTTTAATATCTTTAAGATTTACAAATTATGGCCATTAGCAATTGTTGCTTTAGGTGTAAGCCTGATCTTTAAAAACCAACGCAAAAACGAGTGGGAAAACTTCAAGAAAACTACCGAAGAAGCGCAGCGTAAAGATGAAAATAAAGGCGGTTTTGCAGAACCAACACAGCAAACACCTCCAACAAATACTGATACTACTGAGGAGACGAAATATTAGCAAGCTGAAGGGGTCGGTTAACAATTTTCAGTTGGCAGTTAACAAACAAGAGCCTTTCGACGTTCGAACATTATAACTTTTCAACCTTTAACAATATAATAATGAAATACGAAAGAATAATATGGGGTGTACTACTACTGTTCGTTGGTGGTGTGCTCTTGCTAGATAACCTTAATATCATAGAGTTTTACTGGAGAAACGTTTGGGGCTTTTGGCCAATCTTCCTAATTATTGGCGGTGTGAATATGCTTTTAAATAGGAATGGTTCACAAACCGGAAGCATTGTTTCGTTAGCCATTCTCATTATTGCCCTGGCATTTTTATTTGTTAGAGGACAAGAAAAGCCTCAACATAGAGGTTGGCTTGGGTTTTGGAAAGATAAAAATATAGAAGCTGACATTGATTGGGATGATATCCACAATGATAACGATACCATTTTTGAAGGACTAAAATTCTCAGAACTTTACAACGTGGCGGATTCGAGCAAGAAAACCATTTTGAATTTATCTGGAGGAGGTACTTCTTTTAAACTTAGTGATGCTACCGATAGTCTTTTTGAGGCAAGTGTAAATAAAAAGAAAGGAAACTTTTCATTAACAAAAACCACCACAGATACCACCAATACCTTAACCTTTAAAATGAACGACAGACGTAAGGGTAAGAAAAATAACTGGACATTCAACTCGGGGGGTAATCAAGTAAGAGTGCGCTTAAACACGCAACCACTTTGGACATTAAACCTTACTATGGGTGCTGGAGAGCTAGATTTCGACTTAACCAAGTACAAAATTAGAACATTGAACTTTGATGGTGGTGCAGCAGATCTGAAAATCAGAATTGGAGAGTTGTTACCTATTACCGATGTAAATGTTAAGACAGGTGTTGCCAATGTAGAAATTAAAGTACCTCAAGGTTCTGGCTGTAGAATTAAAACCCATACAGGTTTGGCTTCTAAAGATTTTAAGGGCTTCATTAAGAAGGATGATGGTTATTATGAAACGCCAAACTATGAAGGCTCTAAAAACAAGGTGTTTATTAAGCTTGATGGCGGTTTGAGTAATTTCGAAGTAGACACGTATTAAAAATGATTGAATTTTGAATAGTTTATCCCGACTATTCCTATCGTGTGGACACATCGGAGCAATGACGAAAATAGGTGCGTCATTGCGAACTGAAGCGTAAGGATAAGCGGGAAGAGTGAAGCAATCTATCCAATTTTAGATCTTCCGAACATTCGTAGTATTTAATCGCAATTTCTACTATAATTCGCAAATAGCTCCAGGGGAGCTCACATTTTACTAATGGTTGGTGTTATCACCAACCATTTTTGTAACAGCTTTTTTTACTCGATAAGTTAGTTTAACTACCTTTATACCTTTGGCAATTAAGCTAGATACAATTTAACCAAAAACCAGTTTGTACACTATTGTTGTAAAAGGTAAACCTCAGGGGCCATATACTTTAGAGGAATTGAAAAAAATGGAAATCTTTCCGGATACTTTCGTGAGGAAGCCTGGCATGGATGACTATAAGGAAGCTCATGAGCTAGAAGAACTTCGTGAACTGATGGGGTTTCGTAAACCTAAGCACACACCCCAATATTTTGCCAGTTTCGATCAACGCTTAATGGCTTGGGCAATTGATTTTTTTATCATCACTTTAGTGTATGCAATCATTTTAGCAATCGCTGTTGTCTCTATAGAAGATAAGGACAATAGAATTGCTTTGGTAGCAACTGTATGTTTATTAATACCTTTTACAAAATTTTTGTACAATGTTATTGGTGAAAGTTCCAAAACGCAAGGTACAGTTGGAAAGAAAATGATGGACATAAAAGTAACAGGTGATGATGGAGCAGCAATTTCTACAGGAACTGCATTAGTTAGAAATCTTGCTAAGATAGTATCAAATATGACGCTCGGTTTCGGATATCTCTATTGTTTCCTTAACAAAAAACAGCAATGTTTACATGACTCGATGGCAAGCACTTTAGTAGTTAAAGATAGGTTGTTGTAGAAATGATTAATGATTGAGTTTTGAATAACTGAACATAACAGCAATCTAACAATTTAACAGTCTAACTTTTTATATCTTTGTACACCATGCAGCAAAAAGAAGCAATTTTGTTAGACGGAGGTTATTGTAACAGCTTAACCCAATATTCTAGGTTTGTAACACGTGAAGTGCAGATAGGAGATACGCCAATGGGTGCGCATCATCCAATCCGTATCCAATCTATGACAACCACCGACACGATGGATACCATGGGAACCGTTGAGCAAACCATCCGCATGGTAGAAAGTGGTTGCGAGTATGTGCGTATCACGGCACCAAGTATTAAAGAGGCCGACAATCTAGCCAACATCAAAAAAGAGTTGCGTCTGCGTGGTTACCATGTACCTTTGGTTGCCGATATCCATTTTACACCAAATGCAGCAGAAGTAGCTGCACGTATCGTAGAAAAAGTACGTGTAAATCCGGGCAATTATGCTGATAAAAAGAAATTCGAAAATATAGATTATACTGATGCTGCTTACCAAGGAGAACTGAACCGTATTTACGATAAATTTTCGCCACTGGTAAAGATTTGTAAGGAATACGGCACTGCCATGCGCATTGGCACCAATCACGGTTCGTTGTCAGATCGCATCATGAGCCGCTATGGCGATACGCCGCACGGAATGGTAGAGTCGGCGATGGAGTTTATCCGAATGTGTGAAGATCTAAATTTCTACAATTTGGTGATCTCCATGAAATCTAGCAATACGCAAGTGATGGTGCAAGCTTACCGTTTATTGGTACAAACCATGGTAAAAGAAGGAATGAACTATCCTTTGCACTTAGGCGTTACCGAAGCCGGTGATGGTGAAGATGGTCGTATCAAATCTGCAGTGGGCATTGGTACTTTACTGGCAGATGGTTTGGGTGATACCATTAGGGTTTCCTTAACCGAAGATCCAGAGTTTGAAGCTCCAGTGGCAAGAGCTTTGGCTAATAGATACCCCCCTAACCCCCTAAAAGGGGAGTTACAAATAGCTGAAGCCAATTTGAATAAAAAAGGTTCCTCCTTTAGGGGGCTAGGGGGTTATAGTCCCTTCCAATACAAACGCAGGCTTACTGACGAAATCGAAAACTTTGGCGGTCACCAGGTGCCAAGAGTAATTATCAATCTCGAAAATGAAAACCTAAAAGATCCAGCTATTTTAAATGCTGTAGGGTTTAACTATTCAGCTTTGCTAGATAAATACAACCTTACCGACCAAGCTTGCGATATGGTTTATTTGGGTAATCAGTTACCGTCGTTTTCTTTTCCTGGCGGATTAAAACAATTATACAATTACCAGACTTGGTTCGGCTTGGCCGATAAGCAGAACTGCCATCCTTTATTTAGTTTAAATGAATTTATTGAGGCCGAGGTTAAGGATGATAGACTAAATTTCGTAAGGGTTTTAGCAGAAGATTTGGTTCCTGAGAAGTTATCGTCTTTACAAAGCGTTGTACTAGTTTTAGCTACCGAGGCTGAAAATGCGATGCAAACCATTCGCCATGCGTTTACAAAATTGTTGACTGCAGATTTGAAATTTTCTGTAATTATCGAAAGAACTTTTGACGGTGTCGGTTTAGAGGATTTTCAGCTGTACAGTTCAACAGATTTGGGAGGGTTATTTATCGATGGTTTTGGTGATGGTGTGTGGATCAACTCAAAAGAAACTCCTTTGTCAGTCATCAACTCAACTTCGTTTGGTATTTTGCAAGCTACCCGTACCCGTATCTCAAAAACAGAATACATTTCTTGCCCAAGCTGCGGAAGAACCTTGTTCGATTTACAGGAAACCACCCAGGCGATTAGAGCTAGAACATCGCACCTAAAAGGAATTAAAATTGGAATAATGGGCTGCATTGTGAACGGTCCGGGAGAAATGGCAGATGCAGATTATGGTTATGTTGGTGCTGGTGTTGATAGGATTACACTTTACCGCGGACAGGAAGTTGTAAAGAAAAATGTAAATACTGCAAATGCCATCGATGAGCTAATTGGAATTATTAGGGCAGATGGTAATTGGATAGAAAAAGAATAAAAAGAGGATGCTACAAGCGTTGATTGGTATTTTTAACTAAGCTATATCTTTATTCATTTAAAAAGAGTACAGTATAGGTAACTTGTATTAAACATCCCCTTTTATGCTTTAATTTACTTTAAGGCTTGCTGCTACTAGGTTATTTGGTGTAATTTTTCTATTTGTTTCTATTAATCTAGCCACCTCGTTAAGCTTCTTTAATACTTTAACTCGGTTTACATTTATATTTTTTCCGCTAATTATTTCTTGATAAATCAATTCCTGCTTTGCATTATAAAATTTTATCGCAGAAATTTTCGGAGTTTTCGTATTACTTTCAATCACCCAACTTGTAAAATCAGCTTTTTTTAAAACTGTGCTATCTTGTGCTTTTGCGTCAATAGCAAGCGCTACCAGTATTAAAACTATAAGAATTATAATGTTGAGTATTGCCACTTTCATGATGTCATTCTTTTAATGTTTACCATGCTAAATTATTGCATTGTAAAACTAGATTGAACTGTTATGTACATAAGGAGTACCGTTGCCTATCAATAGCATTTTTTACTCGGTAAAGCTCATTCATCATCAATTGTTTACGTTAAAATGTTTAAGGGTTGTCGTTGGTAAGTAAATCAGTGTCGTTTGTCTAAAATTTGGTTATAAAATGCTTAAGAAATGTATTTTTGAAAATGCAAATGATACAAGCATATCAACAAAAAGGGGGCGATAAAAAGAGACTATTGTTACATATTGCTTTTTGGCTTTCGGTATGGTTTTTAACATCTTTTGTTTACGGTTACGAAAAACAACCCGTACTGGTAGCTTTAGAAAGTAATTTGATGCTTTTGCCTGTGCACATGCTGTATTTTTACACTTTAGCCTACATAATTATTCCAAAGTTTCTGCTGAAACGTAAATACGTTCAGTTTTTCGTTATTTTACTTCTATTTGTTGTTGTAATGCCTGCCATTACTAGGACAATAGATATATTTCTAGTAGAGCCACATATCGATTTTTATCTGAAAAGCTTTGGTTACCGTAATTGGGAGAAAGTACAAGGCACTCGTTGGGATCGCTTTTCTAATTTGGTATACTATCTCAACGCAATAAAGGGAGCTAATTTCATTGTTTGGTTTGGGGTAGCTATTAAATTTTTTAAAGCTTGGTATCAACGTCATCAAGCTGCTTTAGAAGCCGAACTAAACTTGCTTAAAGCACAAATACATCCACATTTTTTATTTAACACATTGAATAACTTGTATGCGCTAACGTTGAATAATTCTCCAAAGTCCCCAGAAATTGTGATGGGGCTTTCTCAAATTTTGCGTTATATGCTTTACGAATGTAACGTAGAGAAAGTGCCTTTGCAGAAAGACGTGCAGATGTTGGAGAACTTCGTTCTTTTAGAGAAAATGAGGTACGAAGACCGCTTGGATTTCAATTTTACAAAAGAGGGAGCACTAGAGAAACATCAGATTGCACCCTTGTTGTTGCTTCCTTTGGTAGAAAATGCTTTTAAGCACGGTGCTGGAGAAAAAGTAGGGCAAGCGTGGATCAATATTGAACTGATTATGGAAGGCGAGGTGTTGAAATTCAAAATTAACAACAGCAAACCAGAGCAACCAGCAACTCAACTTATGGAAAAGGATGGTAATATAGGTTTAGAAAACTTGAAGAAGCGCTTAGAACTTATTTACCCCAATGCCTATCAGTTAAAGATATTTGATGAAGAAGAGATGTTTGCCGTAATCCTAAAAATTGATCTATCACAAAACTTAAGTATATAATTTGAAATGAAGATTAAAGCTTTAATTGTTGATGACGAACCACACGCCATTGAAGTGATTGCAAAATATTTGGAGAGTTTTCCAGAAGTGGAAGTGATAGCTACTTGTAATGATGGTGTGCAAGCTTTTCACACGTTGCAGCAAAAACAGATCGATTTAATGTTTTTGGACGTTAAAATGCCTGGGATTAATGGAATTGAGCTTTTAAAAAGCTTAAAAAATCCACCAAAGGTGATATTTACCACTGCTTACAGCGAATATGCCGTAGATGGTTTTGAGCTGGATGCCATAGATTATTTGCTTAAGCCAGTTCCTTTTAATCGTTTTTTAAAAGCGATGGATAAAACCTTGACTGTTTTGGGAGCAAGGAAGCAAAGTATTTTAGTTCCTGAAATTGCATCGGCTAATGAAGTAAATAAGTTTCTGTATTTAAAGGTAGAGAGAAAGACCGTTAAGGTTAATGTAAAGGATATCTTTTGGATAGAAAGCATTAAAGATTATGTGAAGGTTGTGCTGTCGGACAAGGTGCTTATTAGCAAGCAGAAAATTTCTGTTTTGGAAGAGCTATTGCCCGAAGATCAATTTTGTAGAATACATAAATCGTTTATTATTGCTACCACAAAAGTAGAGAGTTACTATACCTACGCAGTAGAAATTTTAGGGAAGGAACTGCCAATTGGAAGGAACTATAAACAGCAAGCATTAAAGTGTTTGCAAATAACATAAGATAAATAGAAGTGCTGTTTATCTAAGTTAGAGTGGGTTACATTAAGTCCTATTATTGATATTCAAATGTTGCCGAAACAATTGAGCAATAGGTCAATTTAACAATCTCAGCTTCCCCAAGCGCTAATCACAACTTTTCTGCTGCCGCCTCTATTGCGATGCTCACATAAGTAAATTCCTTGCCAAGTTCCCAAATTCAATCTTCCATTGGTAATGGGTATAAGTACAGAGGCGCCCATTAATGATGATTTAATATGGGCGGGCATATCGTCATCACCTTCATAGTCATGTTCATAATCGGGATCGCCTTCTGGTACAGCTTTGTTCATCCAAGTCTCAAAATCTAAGCGCACCGTTGGGTCGGCATTTTCATTAATAGTTAATGATGCTGATGTATGTTGGATAAAGACCTGCAGCATTCCATTTTTGATGTTTTTAATTTCTGGAATGGCTTGCTGTATTTCATCGGTAACCAGATGAAAGCCACGGCTGCGGGCTCTTAGGGATGTTTGTTTTTGGAAGAATTGCATGCTTAAATGTAAAGATTGGGATTTAAGGAATGAAATTATTGTTCAAATCAGTAAATTTTCTGAAATAAAAATTCTGCACAATCAACGTGTCCGTTTTTAGCGAGAACAGTACGCAATCCTTATATTTTATTCCAGTTAATAACATCTTGTTTTCTAGGTTTGAAATTTGAAAAATTAAATCATCAATGTTGAAGCTTTCTAAAGAGATTTCATAACAAGCTATAAGTCCTATTTCTGCTCTTTGATTGTAAAAAGCTGGTTGTAAAAACGATAATGAAAACTCATTAACTTCACATTTGTACAATGGAAACAACAAGTTGTTGGCATTTAGGTTGGGCATTTTAAGTTTGAGTATTTTTTTACCGCCAAACCATACCTCAATTTGGTTTTTGTAAGTATTTAAAAGACCTTGGATTATAATTTCGCAATCGCATTTAGCAATGTCATCTATCAATGGTGGCGACTGTATAACCTCGTTGAAACTAATGTTATTTGTAGTAGCTATTTCAGCTAATTGTTCTTTTAAAAAGATATTGGGCGTTAGTTTTTTAATAATGAAGCTTTCGCCAAAGAGATTTATTTTAAGTTTTTTCAATTTAAGCTAGCCATTCTTTTTTAAACTGAATAATTCTTTTAGTTCTTCAATTCCTTTTTCTATGTCTCGTAGTTGTGCAGTGTACTCATACTTTTGAGACTTTACCAATAGATTTTTCATGTAGTTAATTCTTTTGCTTTCAATTTCGAGGCAGTTGCTAACTGTAATCATATACTTGTCAAGTTCAGGTTTGTAGACTAAACTCAGCAGCTCTAATTTTTCTTTCACTTCCAATAATTTTTTTTCAAATGTTTGCAGCCAAAGCAGTCTTTCTTCGTCTTCATCTTTTTTAAGTATTGTGCTAAGTTTTATAGTAGCTTGGCCAATGTCGGTAAATACGTAATTCATTTCTGCCAAATTTTCGTTCATTTTATCTGTTAAAGGCTTTTTAACGTTGTTGTTCTCCATGTTTTAATTGTTTTGGCTGTGAAGATAGGTTGCGATTACGCCAAAACATGACGGTTTGAGGCAAGTGTTAAATTGTTTTTATAGCGACGTACAATGGCGTTGTGGTGGTGTAAATTTAGCGTGATAATTTATTTACTAATGAATTCTTTTGTAGCAATAGATTTTGAAACGGCAAACCAGTATAGAAGTAGTGTTTGTAGTGTTGGTTTGGTGTTTGTAGAAAACCATGAAGTTGTTAATAGTTATTACGAATTGATTAAACCAACGCCTAATTTTTATTGTGGATGGGCAACCGATATTCACGGCATTAACTATTGGGATACGAAAAGTGCAAAAACGTTTCCAGAAGTTTGGCAGAAAATAGGCAATCGAATAAACGGTTTGCCTTTGGTGGCACATAACAGCCCTTTTGATGAAGGTTGTTTAAAAGCTGTTCACAATTTCTACGAAATGGATTATCAAAATTATCAGTTTCATTGTACTTGTAGGGCTTCAAGAAAACTACTGCCTGATTTGCCAAACCACCAACTGCATACCGTTTCGGAGCACTTAGGG
This sequence comes from Pedobacter sp., assembly GCF_031119335.1. GTDB lineage: Bacteria > Bacteroidota > Bacteroidia > Sphingobacteriales > Sphingobacteriaceae > Pedobacter. The sequence goes on along the minus strand of NZ_JAVHXT010000006.1, from coordinate 78,056 downwards.
TTTACACTTACAAATCATCACAATGCCTTGGCTGATGCGGAGGCTTGTGCATATATTGCGATAAAAATATTTTAAATTTTGTAAAAAGTAAAAAATGATGAATATAGGAGTAAAATTAGAGCCTGTTGCAAATTTACTGAATAAAGCTTTTTTCATTAGATCTTATCAAAGAGGATATCGCTGGGACGAAAATCAAGTAAATGACCTTTTAAATGACTTCAAAGAGTTTATAGATCAGTCTAATAAATCAGAAGAAGAGTTTTACTGCCTACAACCTATAGTCGTAAAGCGTTTATCTAATGAAGAAATGATTAAATTACATCGATTTAATTTTGACAATCACGTTATTTATGAGGTAATTGATGGACAACAGCGAATTACAACAGTTACTATTGTTCTGAATTTTCTAAAAGAAATATTAAAGAATGAAATACACCTTGAATATTTACCTTCAATAACTTATGAAGTCAGGGAGCAAAGTAGAGAGATACTTTCAGATTTCAACAACTACATCAATTCTTTAGAAAAACAAGAGGAATTGAAAAACAATATTGATTTCTATCATATGAAAGAAGTGTATAAAACTATTTTCATGTGGTTTCAGAACGCAGAACCGAAATATCCGATTCTTTTTTTAAAATTGCTCACTTCATTCAAAGTTAATTGCGTAAAAGTAATATGGTATGAAGTAGAAGAACAGGATAATAGTATTGAGGTTTTTAGAAGATTTAATGTCGGGAAAATACCTTTGACAAATGCGGAACTGATCAAAGCTTCTTTTCTTAGAGAGAATGATGTTGTTAGTAAGTCGATAAAATATAGTATTTCAAAAGAATGGCAACAGATAGAAAATCAGTTGCAGTCAAAATTCTTTTGGGGTTTCTTAAAACCTCAAAAAGAATACCCATCAAGAATAGAATATATTTTTGATTTACTTTTTGTTACCGCAAGAAATGAAACAAAGGACAAGATTGTTTTTGATCGTTGGTTTGGAACAGACAAACATAGTGTTTTTCGCTATTTTTCAGAAGAAACGAAAAAAACAGATGATTTAAGAACTGTTTGGGATAAAGTAAATGAGGTATTTGAAAAATTATTACAATGGCATAACCATCCTGAACACTATCACTACATCGGTTACATGCAAAATAAAGAAGGAAAAAAGAGAAATGTTATTTTAGAACTCCTTTCAAGAAAATTTAAAACCAAACAAGAGCTAACCAATTATCTAATAGATACAATATCGAACGACAGCAAATCTTTTTTAAAAGACAATAAAATTAGTATTGATTATAATTCTGATAAAAAAGAACTGAGAAACCTCTTCTTTTTATTCAATATCGAAAGTTATGTTTCTTTATCTCAATCCAGTAAAGGAGAGGAAATTTATAGATTACCTTTTGATCTTTACAGCTCTGTAAATTACGACATAGAACATATTGATTCCCAAACAGAAAAGGAAGTTAGTATCTTAAAATCTGAAGAAAAAATTGAGTTTTTAAAAGACTTAGAACTTGACTTTGGTTTTGAAATTGGAAAACCTTTTGAAGAAAATATAACCCCTCTTTTCAAAGAATCAGATATAGAAGATAAATGGGAAGAAGATAACATTAATAAAGAAAACTTAAATGAAATATTAGAATCCACAATTGTAATTGTCAATGAATTTCTTGAAAAAGAACCTGATAAATTAGATGAGAATAGTAAAAATGATATTGGTAATCTAACCATTTTAAATGATAGAATAAATCGGAGTTATGGTAATTCTTATTTCAATACTAAGCGAAGACTGATTATTGATGAGGATAAAAGAGGTGTTTACATACCGATTGCTACAAAAAATGTATTTCTAAAATATTTTTCTGGAAACACTAAAAAGCATACGCGTTGGAGCAAAAGTGATGTTGAAAATTATCAAAAACAGATTGAAAAATCTCTGTCAAAATTTATGAAATAATGAAAACATACAGTCTTTTACAGTTCTTAAAAGAACCTATCAACTATATATTGAATAATGAAGAGGATTATAATTTCAAAGTACTGGCTTCTTCACATCCTATTGGCTACGAAGAAAAAAGTATTTCTAATATTACCATTCCTATAATTCAGCGAGATTATGCACAAGGTAGAGAAGATAACAAAGAGCTTAGGGAAGAGTTTATTGGTAAATTGTTTAAACATTTGGAAGCCAAAAAAAACTTAAAACTCGATTTTATTTATGGCTCTTTAGATCAGAATAACTCTTTTCTTCCATTGGATGGGCAACAAAGACTTACAACGTTATTTTTGTTGCATTGGTACATTATAAAGGTCGAAACCAAAGACAATCCGGAAGAGTTTGAAACGTACAAACATATACTTTCGAAATTCTCTTATGAAACAAGGGATACCTCTAGGCGGTTTTTTAAAGAATTAGTCGATTTTGAAGTTGAAGGAAATCCAAAAGAAAGTATCGAGAAATCGTATTGGTTTAACGAACATTTTTCTTTAGATCCAACTATAAGTGGTGCATTGAATACATTAGAAACAATCCACAATATCTATCAAAAATCTGACAAGAAAGGTTCTCTTTTAGAGAGTTTAACAGAGAGTGTTATTGCTTTTTATGTCTTGCCAATGGATCAATTTAAATTGACCGATGATTTATACATCAAATTAAACGCAAGAGGAAAGGTATTGTCGTCCTTTGAAAATTTTAAAGCGGATATAGTTGGGTTCATAAAAACCGATCCAATTTTTGAAGTTATGCAAGGAATGGATAATGACGTTAAGTTGAATCACTATGATATCATTGCAAATAAGTTTGATAATCTTTGGTCTGATTTGTTTTGGTTAGAAGCAAAAAATCATTTAGGTAACATAGAGAACCATGATGAAAAATCAGTTGATGCGTATTTTTTCAGGTTTGTTCATAGAATACTAATTAATGATTTCATAATTAACCATATTGGATCTGACATCAACAAGAATGAGGTATATAAAGAATTGCAAAAAAAAGAGAAAGAACTTTACTACTCAAATTTCGAGTTGTATAGAAACAACTCACTTATTACAACTTCTTTCATCCAAAATCTTGAACACATACTCGATTTTTACTCAAAATACAATTTGCTAATACAAGATAACATTCAGCCATTATGGAAAAAGCCATCCTTCAATTATAGCTTGTACAAACAAGATAATTTTACGATGGATGATCGGATGATTTTTGATGCGATTAATCAGTATATTTTAAATTCTACTGCGGATTTTGACCTTCAAAAATTTAAAGAATGGATGAGAGTTGTTTGGAATCTGATTTCTGATCCTGACATTAGGAGTGTCGATGCGAACAAGACTGTAATGACCGTCATCAGAAATATTGCCAAATATTCTGAAGACATTTATAATAGTCTTACAAATGGTTCTTTAGACGGTTATATTAATTCATTGAATAATATCCACAAAGCACAATTATTGGAAGAAAAGGAAAAAGCTACATTCATACTTCAAAATAGAGAAGAATGGGAAAAAGTCATCCATGAAGCTGAAAGACATCAATTGTTTGAGGGAAGTATCGGTTTTTTAATGAACAAAGTCGAAATGGCAGAATCGTTAAGCGGACGTTTCAAAATTTCTTGTTTATTATTTAACGAAAAAGGATCAAATGAATTAATAGATGGAGAAAGTCATTCGTTGATGAGATACGTGATTTCTCAGTTTGATAATTGGGGGCTTTTAGAAGCCTTTAATTTTATAAGTGATGAAATCAACTGGAAAACACATTTGCGAAGAAATGAAACTCTAAAGAAAAGTGTTTTAAAACTCATTGAACTAAATACCATCGCATCAATAAAAAGTGAAATTCAAAAATCTATAAAACAAGATTCCTTAATAGCGGAGACAAATACAAAACAATGTATTGTTCATAAAAAACTATACTATCACAACAACTTTCATCAATGGATGCAAAAAGGAAAAGTATATAAATTAAAATGGGGTTATAATCAAATATTTGTCGTGAGACCTGGGGCTTGGTATGACAAAGTAATGATTGATGGATTTCGTAATGAATTAATCACTGCAATTATTGCTCGTTATAATTTAGAAAAGGGAAACAGAGAACTCAACAATTCTGGATTTTATTGGGGAGAAACGATTGATTTTTGGAAAGATATTGATTTTGAAAAGAAAGTAACTTTCCATTTTGATATAAACAATAAACTTCATATCGGATTATGGGGAGAATTAAATACCCATATAGAAGATGCTCATTTTAGTAAAAATGGCTGGAAACAACTTTATACATTCGATGTCAATGAAATATGTTCACTGGATGATGTAGGTGTTTTTATTGAAAAAATAGAAAAAACTATTAATAATGATCCTGAATGCTTGATTAAAGGGATTTTGAATAAACTAATTTAGCCTTCCCAACGTCACCCTTTGGCATCTTCAATTTCAACTTTGTATCATATTAAAAACAAAGAGAAATGGAAAATACTTCAACTGGAAAAATTTTAGACGAGGTAATCAAAGAGATTGAACAAAAAAGAAATCAGAATGGAATTACGGGCATTGCAACAGGTTTTCATGATTTAGATAGGCTTGCTGGAGGTTTGCAAAAAGGAGAAATGATAGTGGTTGCTGGGCGACCTGCAATGGGGAAAACTGCATTTGGTGTTTCAATAGCAAAAAACATTGCCACCAATTACAGAGTTGGAGTGGCAATCTTTGCCCTGGAAATGTCGGCAATACAGATGGCAAGTAGAGTTATAGGAAATGAGTTGCAAATTCATATCAGTAAGTTAAATAGGGGAGAGGTTTTGAGTGATGAAGAGTTCACTGAATTAATTGAGGGGGCTCCCCAACTTAATCATCTGCCTATTTTTATTGATGATACATCGAATATCGATTTAATTGAGCTGTGCTCAAAATGTTGGAGGTATAAGAATTACCAGAATGTTCAGTGCATCATTATCGATTATCTTCAGTTAATGACAGCCTACAGAAATATCCGTAAAGAAAAGGAGGGAGAAATCGCTTTTATCCTGTCGAATATTAAGCAGTTGGCAAAAGATTTAGATATGCCAATTATTGTGCTCTCACAGTTAAGCCGCACTGTGGAGCAACGAGAAGATAAACGTCCCTTACTCTACGATTTTCACGATACGATAGATATTGAGCGAATCGTAGATAAACTTTATTTGCTATACCGTCCCGAATATTATGGTTTTACAGTTTATGAAAACAAAGATTTGAACAGAGAAGTGACAGAACTAATTACAGTGGACACTCGAAATGGTGCATCAACAAGTATTCTATTGCGACTTCGTGGAAAATTTTCGCTGTTTGAAAATTTGCAGGACAGTGAATAATGCTGTAAATATTTAGTGAAACATAACAAATAATTTTTAAGCGACATATTTTGTCGCTTTACTTCTTTATTTTTGGTTTAAACAATTATCTCATGTCTAAAAAAGGTTATTTCTCTCGTTATCTGCTTATCATTAAAAAGCTAAAGGTTAAAAAGTACACTTCTTTTGAAGATTTGCAACATTACATTGCAAATCAATTAAACTACCTGCAAATGCGTGATGATACGCTGGATATTGGCTTTTCAAAACGAACCTTGCAACGTGATTTAAAAGAAATACGTAATCTTTTTGGGGTAGATATCGAGCACTCTAAACAGCATAAAGGCTATTACATTGTTCACGATGAGAATGATAACATGAACTTTCAGCGTATGGTGGAAGCTTTTGATACTTTCAGTTCGTTGAATATGGCACAAGATTTAAAGCCATTTATCCATTTAGAGAAACAACGTCCCCAAGGTACAGAAAGTATGTATGGTTTGCTGCATGCCATTAAAAATCTATTGAGGATAAAATTTGATTATCATAAGTTTTGGGAAGAAAAGCCGAACGAGCGTATTGTTGAGCCTTATGCGCTAAAAGAGTTTAAAAACCGATGGTATTTGATAGCTAAAGATTGTAAAAGTGCAAATGTTAGAATTTTCGCTTTAGATCGTTTATCAAATCTAAGTATACTAACACTGAAATTTACCTATCCTTTAAATTATAGCGTAGCTAAAATGTTCAATAATTGTTTTGGTATTATTGCTCCAGATAATGAGCCTGTAGAGGAAGTAGTGCTTTCTTTTACACCATTTCAGGGAAAGTACATAAAGACTTTGCCATTACATCATACACAACAAATTCTAATAGATAATGAAGAGGAATGTAAGATAAGTCTTATGGTTAATTTAACTTTTGATTTAGAACAAGAAATATTGTCACATGGCGCTAATGTTAAGGTAGTTTTGCCTGAACGATTACGTTTTAATGTGAAAGAAGCGCTGTTAAGCGCAGTATCTCAATATCAATAGTTTAAATCTCATTCAAAAACCTCAAACTCTTTTCACAAACTTCAAATAATTGTGGCGGTAAAGTTTCGTCTGGATATGGATGTACCGCACCGTAAACATGGTTTGCTCCTTCAATTTTTACTAGCCTGCTAGCAGGATTGGCATTGGCCAGTTTCTCAGCAGTTTCAAAAGGCACATTCACGTCATCATCACCTTGTACAATTAACCAAGGTATGTTAATCTGCTTTGCGGCATTTACGATATTTAGTTGCGCTTCGTTTGCTTCAAAATCTTCTAGCAGTGTTACGTTTAATGGCATTTTTTCCTTAGTGCGAGCATTTATAACTTCAATTTTACCATTTTTTCGCCAATCTTCTTCTTGCTCCTTTTTCCATAAACTGCTAAAGTCTGCAATTGAACTCCAAGTAATCAAACCTCTTACGTGAGGATTACTAGCTGCCTGCAAAATACTTAAACCACCACCTCTACTATGTCCAATCAGATATACATCATTTACGCCCAAATAAGTAACGGCATGATTAATAACGATATCTACATCTACCAATTCCTTGCTAAAAGTATTGGATGCAAAACTATCTAAATCGCTTACGTCTTTTGGTTTTTCGGGTGTTACACCGCTATGTGACAAATTGAATTTAAGATATCGATAGCCATTCTGTACAAAATATCTAGCTACTAAATTATGAGCTCCCCAATCTTTAAAGCCTTTAAAGCCATGTACAAAAATAACCAAAGGTGTATTTGTGTTATTTTTGTGGTAAGTTAAATCTCCATGTATGGGTTTGCCAGCAGCTCCTATTAGTGAAAATTGTTCGTTGTGCATAGTATTTGTTTTCTGCTATCAAATATTAGATAATCTATTTAAATAACAAAGAAAAAGGCCTTTTGGATTTAACAAAAGGCCTATGTATAGTTTTGATTGCGTTTACTTACTTAATGATTTTGAAACTTCGCTGGCTAATTATACCATCAACTTTTACGATATAGATACCTTTGGTAAGATCTTGTACATTGATGCTTGTGGCAGTTTCATTATTTAGCTTAATGTTCTTAACTCTTACGCCACTAGTACTATAAATAGCAATGCTAACAAGTTTTTCGCCATTGCTGCTAATGTTTAAAACATCAGTAACTGGGTTGGGGTAAATGCTAATTTCGGCAGTGTTTAAATTTTTGATGGCGACAGGTTTTACTCCTAACATTTCACTATCACCATTGAAATCAAATTGGGTAAGCTTGTAGTAATTGGCACCTAATGCAGGTGTATGGTCTGTAAATGTGTACTCGCTGTTATTGCCTTTAGCTGTAATTCTAGCTATTTCGGTAAAGTTTACTCCATCTGTACTGCGCTCTAAAACAAAATGACTGTTGTGGGTTTCTGTGTTTGTTTTCCAGTTGATTACAGCTTTATTGTGTATGTTAGTTGCAGTGTAACTGGTTAAGGTAACAGGTAGGGTGGTTTCTGTGTAGGTAAAATACTCAATGGCCCCGGCATTAGGTGTGAAATTGCTTGCAAAGGTTTGCTTACCTACAAATAGCTGATTTAAGGTAGGTGAGAAGGCTAGTCCGTAGCCAAACCCGCCATCAATAACTTGCTCATTAGCGGTGAGTGTAGTTGTATAGTTAAAATTGAAAGTGTTTCCTGTACGTCTAAAAAATTGAACCCCACCCATTTTAGAAGGTTTGCCAGACGTATTATAATCTTTGTTGCCTATGGCCAATAAACCATCCTTAAAAGCCAAAGCAGAACCTAATGAGCTATTATCTACAGTACTAAAGTCAGCATTTGTTAAGGTGATGTCTAGATTTGGCCTAACATCTTTTTGGGTGCCTATACCACCGTCTGGTGATGAATTTTCTGTAGTTGTTTCTCTAGTATAAATGTATGTAGCCCCCTTTTTAGAACCAGTTTTTGTTGCAGATGGGTCGCCAATAACCAATAAATCATTAGCAATTAACAATGATGATCCGTGATCTAAAGTAGCTGCATAATCGGTTGGAGGCGTTAATCTTTGTAGAAATCTAAACTGTAAATTGAAATATTTATAACGATACACAAATGGAGAAGGGGTAACACCAAATACTTCTTCTGTTGCAATTAAAATGTCGTCACCATCTATGTAAATATTTTTCCCGAAGTTTTCGGCTCTACTAGAGGTAGTTAACGTATGTTTCCATTCGAAATTTCCGCTAGTATTTAGCTCGTAAATAGCTACAAAGCCTGTTGAGACTTGATTGTTTGAGCTGTATAGCTGACCAGATACAGCCAACCTGTTGCCGCTAGTGCTTATTTTTTTACCAAAATTTCGTACTTCTGTGTATTGTGCAGTGCCATTATGGTACCAATTATTTAAGATATTAGATGGCAGTGCTATCACATTGCTTTTACTAATACCAGTTGGGTTCCACCCACCAGTAGACATGTTAGCACTGGTTGATATATACGAAACTGAACCTCTATTTGCTTGTGCAGGGCTTCCTTCATATGAGGAACTGTTAGAAGTGACCAAGAATTCGTAGTTGCCGTTTTTTACGATACCTATATCGGCGGTAGCATTTCCATTTCCGACAGTATAGTCGTGGGTTATAGCGACATGTTTGGTAAATGATAAATCAGTTGGTGTAACAGTAAAAAACGGAATGTTGCCATACACTCCCGCGTTAGACGTTTGGGTGGTGTATGTTTTGCCTGTAATACTGCTAAACATACTAACATCTGTAGCAACTATTTTCTTTCCATAATTACCATTTACAAAACCATAAGCATTTATGCTGTTGTTGTGGGCCGCATTCATTGTGCTGCTACCAGTAATAGTAGCCTTACTGGTTTTTACGTGTGTAAAAACTAAAGGCTGCGTTTGGGCAAAGCTAGTTTCAGCAAGAAAACATGTAATAACTAAAAGTAAAAGTCTTTTCATAAAATTAAAGTTTAGTACAAAAATCATTAACCTGTCTTAAGGTTTTTGCGCTTCTTTATGAAAGCTCTTTCTTGTTTTATGAAACCTATCTCAGTTTTTATCAAGTTGTGATATAGAATTTCGTATAAAAGAAAAAAGGCCTATCGGATTTACCTTGATAGACCTCCTTTACATAGTGATTTGAGCTTACTTAATAATTTTTGTACTATGCGCTATATTTTCACCGCTAACTTTAACAAGATAAACACCTTTGCTAAGGTCGTTAACGTTTATGCTCACTGCGGTTTTGTTGTTCGGTTTAATATCTATAACCTTTTTTCCGCTAATGTTATAAATGGTAATTAAGCGAAGCTGATGCCCGTTCCCATTAATATTTAAAACATTGGTCACAGGATTTGGATAAACACTAATTTCGGTAGCGCTTAAGCTTTTGATGGTTACAGGCTTTATACCTAGGTCTTCGTTTTTACCATCTAAATCAAATTGCATTAAACGGTAATAGTTAGAACCTAAAGCAGGTGTGTGGTCGGTAAAAGTGTATTCGCTGTTATTGCCTTTAGAAGCAATTTTTGCTATTTCGATGAAGTTTATACCATCTGTACTGCGCTCTAAAATAAAATAGCTGTTGTTGGTTTCTGTGCTGGTGCTCCAACTAATAACGGCTTTGTGGTTTACGTTAGTTACGGTATAGTTGGTTAATGCAACTGGAAGCGTGCTATCAAAAGTGAAGTATTCTATTGCGCCTGGACTGGTTAATGCTGTGCCCACAAAGCTCTCTTTGGCCACAAAAATGTTGTTTTGTGTAGGCGAAAAGGCAATAGAAGAACCGAATTTAGCATCTGTAGATGGTTCATTGGAAATTAAAAATTTAGCGGTCGTAGCATCAATAACTTCAATGCCATTATCCATTTTGGTAGTGTAGAGGTGTACGGCACCAGCATTTGTGTAACCTCCAACGGTAGATTCTGGGTTTCCTATAGCAATTACATTACCTCTTTTTGCCACTGATGTACTAAACTTACCGTTCGAATATACTGATGCGAGAGTTTGAGCGTGAGCACTCACTTCAATTCCGTTGTAGTAGGAAGGATTTGTGTTGTATTCTCCAACTACTAATTCCCTTTTGTAACATAATAAACGGTTGTTTTCTGGTGAATTGATAAAAATAGAGGTAGGAGTAGTGATAATTTGAGTGCCAAAAAGTGGCGTAGTATGGGTGTTAGCTCGGTAATTTTGAAGCCCTCTCCAAGTACCGCTACTTGAAAATTGGCCGTTTGTATCCATTTTTCTAAATCTAATTACTTCCCCTCTTCTATTGCTCGTACTGTTGCTCTGGATAAATAGATCGTCGCCATCAAAATGTATGTTGTCACCAAAATAGGTTTCGTTCAAAAAACTAATGATAACATCTGATGCTGTTGGTGTGCTAAAAGTTCCATCGGCGTTTAAAGTGTAAATTGCTACAAAGCCATATTTATTATAAGGCGATGCGCTTTGATAGATATTTCCGGCTATCGCCACTTTATTTCCCGAAACAGCAATTTTTTTACCAAAATTATCAAACTGAAAAGTGGCTGGATTATTTGTGCCAATATTTGCTATAGGAGGAGGTAAAATAACATTAGTTGTTGCCGAAAGAATATCGATAGGGCTTGCGCTAAGGCTTTGCGTAAAAGAATTTATTGGGCTGTAGCTTACCTGTTTGTTATAGGAGGAAGCAGTTAGGTAGTATTCGTAATTGCCATTTTTTACAATTTCGAAATCTCTAGCAGGTGCTTTTTTATTTGCAAAGGCAACTGAAAGATCTGTATTGTTAACATTTGGCAGGGCCACTTGAGCGCTTAAAGCTATTGTTTTATTAGTGTTGTCGATGTTGATTTTGTTTAGTATACCTAGGTATTTGTTACCTGTAACAAGACTAAATGTATTTCTGATAGAGGTATAAACATTATTGTCCGTAGCAAATAATGTGTTTCCATAAATACCTTCGGAAACCCCATACGCACTATTGGCACTTGCTAATGAGCTACTGTTCGCTGCTGCTTCAATGGTTCCTCTATAAGTAAAAGCAGTATTTGATTGCGCCTTTACAAAAAATGCATTTGCAGCAATCAATCCTATTAGTAAAAGTTTTTTCATATATTTTTAATTTAAACTCTACAAGTCTACCTTACTTTAACAGTTTAAATTATTCAACTTTAAGAAGTGCTATTTTTGTCTTACTAAACCTCATTTTTCTTTGATAAATGATTGTTGCACTAGGGTTTTAAATTCTCAATTAATTTAAAACCGTTCTAAATTAGCCTAAATTACAGCTTAATGACAGATAAGCCCGATTGCCTTATTACTTTTGTTGCGCTAAAATAACAGGGCTAACCATTTTGGAATATTTAAAGATTATTGCATTTACACATCAACAAATTGACCTAAAATCATTAGGGAAATTGGTTATCTGTGAGCAAACGTTGGATGATAGGTTGCGTAATATCCAGTCTGAGCTGAATATCAAAGAGATATTTTATGTAGGTACCTGTAATAGGGTCGAGTTTATTTTTACCTCTGCAGCTCAGTTAGACAGGTCGTTTATTTCTAGGTTTTTGCATGTGCTGGATATGGGACTTCCAGAAGAGTACATGGAAAATTTCATCAACAACGTATCTACTTATGAAAATGTAGAAGCCTTTAATCATCTTTTGCGTACATCGTGTTCTTTAGAGAGTTTGGTGGTGGGCGAAAAAGAAATTTTAGCACAAGTACGCAAGGCCTACGAAGCTTGTAAAGAGGCTGGTTTTACTGGCGATTACATGCGTATGATCATGAACCGAGTGGTGAAAACTGCCAAAGAGGTTTATACACACACTAATATTTCTCGAAATCCGGTTTCTGTAGTTTCTTTAGCTTATAGGAAACTACGCGAATTAAATATGTGTGGCAATTCTCGTTTGCTAATTATTGGTGCAGGCGAAACCAATAACAATATTGCCCAATATCTTAAGAAACATAAATACTCTAACTTCTCTATTTTCAACAGAACTTTAGAAAAAGCAGAAAGTTTAGCGAAAGAGTTAAATGGTAAAGCTTTTCCTTTAGAAGAACTAGCTAATTTTAAGGGTGGATTTGATGTAATTATCACTTGTACCGGTGCTACAGAACCTGTAATTACTACAGAAATTTACGAAAGCTTATTGAACGGAGAAACCGGTAAAAAGGTAATTGTAGATTTAGCAGTGCCAAACGATACAGCTTTAGAAGTAAGGGAGAACTTCCCAATTCACTACATTGAGGTAGAATCTTTAAAGGAAGTAGCCCGCAAAAACATCCAAGAACGTTACGATGAATTGGTCAATGCCGAGCATATCATCGAAGAAAATATCAAAGAATTCGAATTGGTTTTACGTCAGCGTCGTATTGAGTTGGCAATGAGCGAAGTGCCAAGAAAAATCAAAGAGATCAAAGAAAAAGCTGTAAATACAGTATTTGCTGATGAAATTAATTCTCTTGACGACGAGGCAAAAGCTGTTCTAGAGCAGGTAATTAGCTATATGGAGAAAAAATACATCAGCGTGCCTATGTTGATGGCGAAAGATATTCTAGTTAAGAATAGCTAGTAGATTTGAGTATCGAGATGTGATATATGAGATTGGTGTAAGATCATAACATTTCAACCTTCCAACCTTTCAACAATATAACAATTCAACAATAAAACAATCTTTCAATTTCTTATTTTAGCGCAAAATCATAATATACAGTGAAGAAAGTAATTATTGGAACCCGCGGTAGTGATCTAGCCCTTTGGCAGGCCAACTACACTAAAGACAGATTAGCTAGCATTGGCATAGAGGCAGAACTGAAAATCATTAAAACGCAGGGCGATAAAATCCTTAATCTTCGCTTAGATAAGCTAGAAGGAAAGGGCTTTTTCACTAAAGAGCTAGAAGACGAGCTAATCAACGGTACAATTGATATCGCAGTTCACTCTCACAAAGATCTGCCAACAACCAATCCTCCGGGGTTAATTATTGCGGCAGTACCAGAAAGAGAAGATCCAGCCGAATTATTACTGATTTTAAAAGATTGTGTAGATGTTAGCCAAAAGCTTTCTTTGAAAAAAGGAGCAATGGTGGGTACTTCATCTAACCGTCGTAAAGCACAATTGTTGGCCTTAAGGTCTGATTTGAACATTGAAGATTTACGTGGTAATGTGCCAACTCGTATCCAAAAACTACGTGATGAAGATTATGATGCCATTGTTTTGGCAAGAGCCGGAGTTAATCGTTTAGGTTTAGATTTAAGCGAATTTCACGTTGAAGTAATTGATCCTATCGAGATTGTGCCTGCACCCGCACAAGGTGCTTTGGCTATCCAAATTAGAGAAAATGACTCGGAGCTTTTTAACGAGCTTCAAAAGATAAATGACCCTGCAGTGGTAGAAGCGATTTCGGTAGAACGTAAAGTGCTGAACCTTTTTGAAGGTGGTTGCCACATGCCTTTAGGTTGTTTCTGCAGAAAAGAAGATGGTGAGTTCGAAGTTTGGACTTCTAAAGCAGAAACTGCTGAAGATTTTCCAGACCGTTTGTTCTTAAGAGCAGCATCAACCGAAGGTTTAGCTGAACAAATTGTAGCCAAGTTTGCGGCAGAAAGAAAGAAAGCGGCAAAGGTTTTCATTTCGAGGGAAGTTGGCGAAAACAGTTATTTCCGTAAAGCTTTAACAAAACAAAACATAGCAATTGATGGACGTTCGTTAATCCGTACTTTCCCAATTGTGAATGTATTGGATGATTTCTTCCTTAAAAATGCAGATTGGATTTTCTTTAGCAGTAGAAATGGTGTAGAATACTTTTTCAAGCTAAATCCGGTTTTACCTAAAAAAGTGAAATTTGGTGTAGTTGGAAGAGGTTCGGAAGATTCGTTACGCAAGTTTGGTCATTTGGCAGATTTTGTTGGCGAAGGTGGTGAGATTGAAGAAGTAGCGGAAGACTTTGCAAAAGCAGCAGACGGACAAACGGTGGTTTTCCCTCGTGCCCAAGACTCGCTGTTAACTATGCAGAAATTCTTGACACCAACCACTAAAGTAATCGACTTGCCAATCTACGAAACGGTGATGGAAGAAAATATAGATGGTTCATCTGCTGATGTATTGGTATTTACCAGTCCGAGCAATGTGGATGCGTATTTTGTAGATAACCTGCTTGAACCTGAGCAAAAAGTAATTGCCATTGGTAATTCTACAGGTAAAAAGTTTGATGAAATGGGCGTGAAATACGTATTGCCATATTCGCCAGACGAAATTGGTTTAGCCGAAGCTGTTTTTGGTATCGAAGTGAAATAGGCGATTTTGTCATCCTGAGCTTTCCGATGAAATCGGAACAAGTAGTCGAAGGATCTAAAACAAATTGTTAACCCAACGTAAAGACTTTACAAATGACAGAAACATCAGATAATTATGTTTCTGTCTTTGCATTTTTGCAGTAGATGGAACTTTTGCCAATAAAGCAGAGAACGTTGTAAAATAAACCCTATAGAAGTGGAAATCCTTTTTGTTGGTGTCATCCTGAGCCTGTCGAAGGATTGGTTTTAAATTAGATGCTTCGATAAACTCAGCATGACAGAAATGGAAAGGCAGTGACAACAAAAAGATATAACGAATAGCGGGACTGAATTAATTTATTGCAGAGCAGGTGCTTTCCAAGAAAGAAGAAAATATAAATTAGCGTCTCAATACGCTATACTCATATCACAATACTATGATACATAGACCACGTAGGCTAAGAAAAAATCCCATTGTAAGAGAAATGGTTGCTGAAACGAAATTATCGAAGGATATGTTTGTTTATCCATATTTCGTGGTACCGGGAAATAATGTTGTTCATCCAATAGATGCAATGCCGGGTATCAGTCATTTTTCTACAGATACTTTGTTGAAGGATGTGGAGAAAGGATTGAGTTTAGGTGTCAATAAAATTATGCTGTTTGGTGTGGGCGATGAAAAGAGTGAAGATGCAAAATCTGCTTATGACAGCAATTCGTTAGTGCCCGTTTCGGTAAGAGAACTGAAAAAGCAATTTGGGGATGATTTGTATGTGGTTACTGATGTTTGTGTGTGTTCTTACACTAATCATGGTCACTGCGGTATTATGCACAACGACTACATTCAAAATGATCTGAGCGTAGAATTGATTGCGAAAATGGCCTTGACACATTCAGAAGCTGGTGCAGATATGTTAGCGCCTTCAGATATGATGGATGGCAGAGTGGCTGCAATCCGTGAAAAATTAGATAGTAACGGTTTTGAAAATGTAGCGGTAATGAGCCATGCCACAAAATTTGCTTCGGCTTATTATGGTCCGTTTAGAGAAGCGGCAGATTGTGCGCCAAGCAAAGGCGATAGAAAAGCTTACCAAATGGATTTTCGCAACCCAGATGAGGCTTTGAGAGAAGCTTTGTTAGACGAAGCAGAAGGTGCAGATGTGCTGATGGTAAAACCGGG
Organism: Pedobacter sp.; assembly: GCF_031119335.1. GTDB lineage: Bacteria > Bacteroidota > Bacteroidia > Sphingobacteriales > Sphingobacteriaceae > Pedobacter. Next base: position 62,281 of record NZ_JAVHXT010000006.1, on the reverse strand, counting down.
CTTAGCTTATTTGGATGTAATTGCTAGGTTGAAACAAAATACCAAATTGCCAATTGCTGTTTATAACGTATCGGGAGAATACTCGATGATCAAAGCAGCCGCAGAAAAAGGCTGGATAGACGAACAAAAAGTTGTAATGGAAACAATGTATGCTTTTGCCAGAGCAGGAGCCAGCATCATTACCACTTACCACATTAGAGATATTGTAGAGAATAAATGGCTTTAGAGGTGTAAGGCAATAGGTATAAGGCGTAAGGTTTGTTTTGCGCTTAAAACCCTAAACCCTAAACCCTAAACCCTAAACCCTAAACCCTAAAATAAATGCAAGACATATCAAGAGCCAAATCGGCAGAACTATACGAGAAATCGAAAACTTATTTTCCTGGTGGCGTAAATTCGCCAGTACGTGCTTTTAAATCTGTTTACGGTACACCATTGTTTATTCAAAAAGGCGATGGGTCATACATTTGGGATGCCGATGGTAACCAATTCATTGATTTTTGTGCCAGTTGGGGACCATTGATTTTAGGGCATAACAACGCCAAAATTAGAGAGAAAGTAACCGAAGTAATGCAAAATGGGATGAGCTTCGGCGCACCGACTGCGTTGGAAAATGAGTTGGCAGAACTGATTATCAAAAACAATCGTTTTGTAGAGAAAATTCGTTTCACCAGTTCTGGAACCGAGGCGGTAATGTCGGCCATTCGTTTGGCAAGAGGTTATACTGGCAGAAATAAAATCATCAAGTTCGAAGGTTGTTACCACGGTCATAGCGATTCGCTTTTAGTTAAAGCAGGTTCTGGTTTGGTAACTTTTGGTGAAACTTCATCGGCAGGTGTGCCTAAGGCATTTGCAGATGAAACTATTGTGATTGCATTGAACGACAAGCAAGCGATTACAGAAGCATTTGCTCAATTTAAAGATGATGTTGCTGCGGTAATTATTGAAGGTATTCCAGCTAATAATGGCTTGCTAATTCAAGACAAAGACTATGTTGAGTTTTTAAGTGGAACTTGTACTGCAAATGGTGCTTTGTTGATTTTTGATGAGGTAATCACTGGCTTTAGGGTAGGTTTTGAGGGTGCGGCAGCTTATTACGGCATCAAGCCTGATATTGTTACTTACGGAAAAATTATTGGTGGTGGTTTGCCGGTGGGAATGTATGGCGCTTCTAACGAGATTATGGCGCACATTTCTCCTGATGGCGGCGTTTACCAAGCAGGTACATTGTCTGGTAATCCGGTGGCAATGGCTGCGGGAATTGCAGCTTTAACGATATTAAGTAGCGAGGGTTTTTACGAAGAATTGAATGCCAAAGCACAAGCTTTTGTGAATGATTTGAAAACTCATATTGCTGATAAAGGTTATGAGTTGAAGATATTTACTGTTGGTTCTATTTTTTGGTTTGCATTTACAACTGAAGATATTAAAACCGCTGAAGCTATTGATCCAACTAGTATGGATAAATTTAAAATCATGCACCGTGAGTTGTTGAACAGAGGTATTTACTTTGGCCCATCGGGATATGAGGTTGGTTTTGTGAGTGCAGCACATACGCAGGTAGAGTTAGATAAAGCGAAGCAAGCGATATTTGAGGCTTTGGAGGTTGTATACGCTAATTAATAATGGTCGTCATTGCGAGCTTTGCGAAGCAATCTTAAAGCTCCATTCTTTTTAGGTGTTGTAAGATTGCTTCGCAAAGCTCGCAATGACGGTAATAGGAACGGAGACCCCGAGCATTCGGGAGAGAGGGGGGTGGTCGTTAACTAAACCCGATTGAAGTGGATCCCGATTTAAGCATAGCAGTTTGTTCTTTTCAATTGCATGCTTGCTTGTTTCACAAGTTTCATCGGGAGTAACGAAAAGCGGGACTAGCCTAACCGAAGCACGGTAGAAAAATGTTTTTAAAAAGTTCAATTTTGCTTGATAAATAGATATCTTTATTAGTCTGCTTACTGATTGTTTTGTGATAATGCTTGAAAATAAAAAACTAGTTTTAATTTTCTTCTTGAGTATAATGCTATTGGCTTTGTCTTGCTCTAAAAAAGCATTCAGTCCAGAAGAAAAAACATCAATAAATTGTTTGTTGTCTGAAGTAAGTAGAAGCGGAGATTTGGAGACCTTTGTTTACAATGAAAGAGGCGAAGTCACGGTTTTCAAAAATCAACACCACATGTTTTTGTATACATATAATGTTTCTACAATAGAAGTTAGTACTAAAAACTATACCCAAATTTATCAGCTTGATGCGAATAAAAGGATAGTGAAGATGACTGATGGTAGTAATTTTATACGTAGCTTTATCTATAATATCCAAGGCAATTTAATAGAAGATCGAGATGATCGTTTTAGTAGAAATGGTGATCTCGTTGTAACTCATTCGACCAAGTATATCTGGAGTAATGAAAACATGATCAGACGTGAAACTTCAGTTACCTATCCTAATACCCCTACATACACTAGTCCGTTCGTTAGCACATTTGAATACGGATCGGATTTAAGACCTTCGAACTTTATGGATGAAGATAGCAATATAGCGATTGATAGAGCTTTGTTAAAGTTTTTTGGTAAACAATCTAAAAACCTCTTATCAAGCATGATTTATGATGCTGTAAATCCAATGTCAGGGCCTAATTTTACATATAAATATGCATACGATTTCAATGGTAATGTCGAGAAGGTTTACACAAATAACAGCGTTAATCCGGTTATATATAAATACTCTTGTAAATAGAGTTTAACTTAGCTGAATATTAAGTGTACGTGAAAAAAGTTATTGCATTCATTCAATATGTTTTAATGAACATTAAGCTATTTTTGGCATAAATAAAAGCTGTGAAATGAAGAAATCCATAATCATATTTTACGTTTTACTGTTCTACGCATTAGGTCAGCTGATTAGCTGGGGTGCTTTAGTAGTAAAAATTGATGCCAGCCGTATGCCGATGATTATGGGCGAAGGTGCAGTTTTCCTCTTTCTTTTAGGTATCGGTGCGTATTTCATTCATGCATCCATCAAAAAAGAACATCGTTTGAAAGAACAACAGCAAAACTTTTTGATGTCGATTACGCATGAGTTGAAGTCGCCTTTGGCAGCAATAAAACTCTCGCTACAAACCATTGTGCGCAGAGAGTTAGATAAAGAACAGCGCACTACGTTAATCAGAAACTCGTTGAAAGATGTGGAACGGTTAGATGATTTAGTGGAGAATATGCTATTAGCCACTAAAATTGAGAGCAGAACTTATTCTTTTCCGAAGGAGAAATTCAATTTCTCGGATTTGGTTGCTAGAATTACCGATAGGTTGCAGGTTCATTCTTGTGGTTGCGAGCAAATTATCTCTACAAAAATTGAAGATAATATTGAAATTGAAGGCGACCAGTTTGCATTGTCATCTGTGGTGACGAATTTGGTAGAAAATGCAGTGAAGTATTCTGGACCGTGTGCCGAAATTACAGTAGAGCTGTGCCAAAATGACGGTAAGCCGAAATTAGTGGTTTCAGACAAGGGTTTGGGCATTCCCGATAGCGAAAAGATGCATATTTTCGATAAATTTTACCGTGTGGGCGATGAAAATGTGCGTAAAAGTAAAGGTACTGGACTTGGCTTATTTATTGTTAAGGAAGTATTACAAAACCACGACGCCGATATTAGCGTTAAAGATAACGTACCTCACGGTGCAATTTTTGAAGTAACATTTAATTAATATGTCACAAAAATTAAGAGTATTATTGGTTGAAGACGAAGATCATTTGTTAGACGCCATCAAATTAAACCTCGAATTAGAAGGTTATAAAGTTCATGCCGTTAAAGACGGGAAAACAGCATTAAAAGTATTTAAGGAAGAGCGCTTTAACTTAGTAGTTTTAGATGTAATGTTGCCAGAAATGGATGGTTTCCAAGTTTGTGAAACTATTCGTTTAGAAAATACAGAAGTGCCTATTTTGTTCTTAACCGCTAAAAATACCAGCGAAGACAGGGTAATGGGCTTGAAGAAAGGTGCCGATGATTATTTGGTAAAGCCTTTCAATCTTGAAGAACTGATTTTACGTGTGGGTATCTTAGTGAAACGCAGCTTAAAATCAGACGATTTAAAAGAACTAAATTCTTACAAAATTGGAGATAAAACTATCTACTTCAACTCTTTTGAATTGAAACAAGATGATGGTACCGTAGTGCCTTTAACCAAAAAGGAAACCATGTTGTTGAAATTGTTGATTGAGCGTAAAAACGAGGCAGTTTCTCGTGAGCAAATCTTGGAAACAGTGTGGAACTACGACGTATATCCATCTACCAGAACTATCGATAACTTCATTTTAACGTTCCGTAAGTATTTTGAACCAGATCAAAAAAATCCAGTTTATTTCCACTCCATTAGAGGAGTAGGTTATAAATTTACCGATATTCACTAATGTACAATAAGGCAGGCAGATATATCTTAATAGCGATTTTCGCTGTTTCAGCGCTGGTAAGTTTGTATATTCAACAATACCAGCTGGCGTCAATTTCTGGGATGTTAGCTGCCTTTATTTTGTGGAGCCATTTTAAACATGGCTCGGTACTTTTAGCGTCTAAGCATTTCAAAAATTCTGATTACGAAAGAGCAGAAAAAATGCTGGACGAGGTAGAAAATCCTGATCATTTATCAAAAAGCAGACGTGGGTTTTACGAGTTTATGCGTGCCAACATCGCATTAAAACGTGAAGATTATGAAAAAGCTGAGTTTCATTTTCAGTTGGCGAGCCGCTTTCCCTTGGGCGGAAAAAACGATAAAGCTTATGTGTTGATCCATTTAGCTAACTTAGCGCTCCGAAAACGGGATGTGGAACGGGTATTGGCTTATACAGGAAAAGCTAAAGAGCTTGCAACATCATCAAGAGCAATAGAAATTATATCAAATATAGAGAAAGAGGCCAATAAACTGGCGAATTAGAAACATGGAGAACAATTTATTTTTAGACGCAGCATTTTCAAAACAAACAGAACGCCCACCGGTATGGATGATGAGACAAGCCGGTAGGTTTATGCCACAATACTGGGAAATCAAAAACAAGTACTCTTTTTTAGAGATGTGCAAAACCCCAGAAATTGCTGCCGATGTAACCATGTTACCTGTAGATTTGTTAGGTATTGATGCCGCGATTTTGTTCTCTGATATTTTGGTAACAGGCGAGGCAATGGGCGGAGATTTGAGCTTTACCCAAGGAGTTGGACCGAAGTTCGCTAATCCAGTACGTAACGAAGCTGATATTGATGCTTTGGCTACTGATTGTCTGGATAAATTACAATATGTTGCTGATGCGATTAAAGTAATTCAACAACGTTTAAATGGCAGTATCCCGTTAATTGGTTTTGCCGGTGCACCTTTTACGGTAATGAGCTACTTGGTAGAAGGTGGTTCTTCGAAAGATTTCAAGTTAACCAAGCTTTTAATTCATAATCACCCTGAGTTAGCACACAAGCTTTTGGCTAAAATTGCTAAGGTAACTACCGATTATTTGAACCTTCAAATTGAGGCTGGCGTTAATGCCTTGCAATTATTTGATAGTTGGGCTTTAGCCTTATCTTGGAACGATTATCAAGAGTTTTCGCACCAATACAACCAACAGATTATTGCTGGTTTAAATAGAACAAACATTCCGGTAATTTCTTTCTGTAAAGGAAGTTCTGTTTTTGCACCAATTATGGCAGAAGCAAAACCAGATGTAATTTCTGTAGATTGGAATGCTGATTTGTTGAATATTAAAAAAGCATTGCCTGTTGGTATCGCTGTTCAAGGTAACTTAGACCCACATATTTTGTATGCAAATCAACCTGTAATTAAAGCACAAATCCATAAATTATTTGAGCGTATGCGTGGCGAGAATGGATTTATTTTCAACTTAGGTCATGGCATTATGCCGGATATTCCTTTCGATAATGTAAAATATGCTATCGAAGTAGTGAAAGAGTTTAAGTATTAACTAATTTTAATCCCCGAATGGGGATTTTTTATGGAAGCATATTATTTTTATATTAAGGCAACACATATAGTGTTTATGGTAAGCTGGATGGCCGGTTTATTTTATGGCGTTCGCTTGTTCATTTACCACACCGAAGCTAACAATAAACCAGAGCCTGATAGATCTATCTTGACTACGGAATATGCTAAAATTACCGCCAGGCTGTGGAGCATCATTGCAACACCAGCTATGATATTAACCGTGGTAGCAGGATCTTTGATGCTGTATCTAGTTCCAACACTATTACTAACGCCTTGGATGCACGTTAAGTTGGCTTTTGTTTTGCTTTTGCTGATTTACCATTTCATTTGCCAAAATGTGATGAAAAAGCTTCGTAATGGCACTTCCAAATGGACATCTAACCAGTTGCGTTTGTGGAATGAAGTAGCGACGATTTTATTGGTGGCGATTGTATTTACCGTGATTTTAAAAAGTGCCGTGAATTGGGTGTACGGTCTAATCGGCCTAATTATTTTCTCTGCAATAATCATGATGGCGGTGAAATTGTATAAGAAGCATAGGGAGAAGAAAGGTGGATAAGATTTAAAAGATTGCCGCGTCGTTCCTCCTCGCAATGACGTTAATGGCAACGTCATTGCGAGGCACAGTTTACCCCGACTGTTTCGGGAAAGCAATCTCTAATGAAAAAATATTTACTCGCAGCTCTATTCTTCAATTTTGTTCATTTGGCTCAAGCCCAGCTAAATAATAACTATTTGTACAATCGAATTCGCCCTGCGGATAGCTTAACCCATGAGATACATCTTAATTTCTACAACTTCAACTATGTTAGAAATTATGAATATTCTAATGATTTTCATGATGGATATACGCTGTATGGCACACAAATAGAACCACAAGTTACTTACTATGCACATCCAAATTTAGCCATTACTGCGGGAGCTTATTTAAGAAAAGATTTTGGCAATGAAAGAGGTTTATATGATGCCAAACCTTTGTTCAATGTGAAGTATAGCAAGAAAGATTTGACTTTGGTTTTCGGGAGTTTAGAGGGAAATATCCAACACAATTACATTGATCCACTCTATAACTTCGAACGTAAAATAACTACGCCAGTTGAGTACGGCACACAACTATTAATAGATAAAGAGAAATTCAGTTTAGATGCTTGGATTGCTTGGGAGAAGATGATTTATCGTAGTGATGCGGCCAAAGAGAGAATTGCTGGTGGTTTCACATCAGATATCACTTTAGTTAAAAGCAACGGATGGAAGCTCAGTATTCCTGCGCAAGCTTTAATTTACCATACTGGTGGACAGATAGATGTTTTGAACGAAATTCCTTTGTCAACTTTGTTGAATGCCGCCAGTGGTTTTACATTGAGCAAAAATATTGGCTATCATATAAAGCAAGTGTATACCAATAATTATATAGCGGCTTATAAAGATAATTCTCCTACCAAAACCAGAGCTTATAGAGGAGGGTTTGGCTTGTGGCTTAACGCCGGAGCAGATACACGCTGGGGTAATTTGGCCGCTTCATATTGGCAGGGCAATCAATTCATCACTATCAAAGGAATGCCATTATATCAATCAGTCTCTGAAAACTTAAATAACTTCGGTTTCACAGCTGATAAGCGTCGAATTTTAATGCTGAGGTATCAATATCAACGGGAGTTATTGCCAAACTTGTTTTTAGATGTTCGTTTTGAACCTCATTTCGATTTGGATAACGCTGAGAAAAACTTACAATTTAATCAGTCTTTTTTTCTTACCTATAGGGAGAATTTTCGTTTATTTAAGCTGAAGAAATAACTTACGTTATCTAGTGAAAAATATTAATATTCCTAGAGATAAAGTTAGGCCTGCAATTAGTAAAATAGGAATTATCTTATTACGTTTTTTTCCATCTTTTTTGATAAAACGCCAAATGAAGAAGCTGGCAATGCCAATAGGGTAGGAGATAATCAACGCTGCCCAATAAATCCAGATATATGCTGTCGCTGCAAACCAGAGGGCAAAGACAAGGGCCACAACAAAGAGAATGTTATCTTTCATTTTACCAAAGCTATGAAAATATAACTACCATTGTCTCCGTACTTCTAGGTATTTACAAAGCTTCTACCCCAATTTTCTCAGCTAAATTATTCAGATCATTTACCACTACATCAATTAACGGAATACCCGAAATTTTACGTTCGTTTTCAAACTGATATTCTGGTTCGCCTGGAATGATTACTTTCTTGCGCTCATCAACTGTTTTTGCACTTTTAAAACGCTCAATCCAATTATCTAAATGATCTTTGAAGTCTTGTGCAGGGCGGAAGCCATCTACACGCATAGCGCCTAAAAAGTGCCCAATTCCTTCTCCTACCGGATTGGGATCTGGCTCTAAAAATGCCACAAAAGGAGGAACCCAAGGTCCGTAATTTGCGCCAGAAAGTACAGCCGATAAAATATCTACCGTTGCCCCTAAGCCATAGCCTTTGTGGCTGCCGTGGTCTTTATCGCTACCCAGCGGAAGTAATGAACCTCCAGCTTTTAGTTCGCTTGCATTAATAGAACCATTACCATCTTTATCTTGTACCCAACCATCTGGAATTTCAGCATTAGCTCTTTGAGCAATTTCTAACTTACCATTAGCTGCGGCTGCAGTGGCCATATCAACTACAACTGCGGGGTATTTGCCTGCCGGAAAAGCGTAACACATTGGGTTGGTACCCAACAAACGTTCATTTGCATAAGTAGGGGCAACCAGTGGACTAGCATTGGTCATACTGATACCAATCATGTCTTTTTCTACAGCCATTAAAGCGTGGTAGCCAGCAATGCCGAAGTGATTTGAATTTTTCACTGAAACCCAACCGCTGCCATATTTCTCCGCTTTTTCAATGGCGATTTTCATCGCGAAAGGAGCAACAACTAAACCTAAGCCCGCATCGCCGTCTACAGTTGCAGTAGTTGGCGTTTCGTGTACTATCCTAACATTTGGTGTAGCATTAATTCTATTTTTCTCCCAAAGGCGATAATAGCCGCTCAATCTGGCCACACCATGTGAATCAATTCCTCTTAAATCCGAACGAACCAAAACATCGGTTGCTAAAGTAGCATGCTCATTAGAACAGCCCATTTTCTTAAAAACGTTGAAAGTAAAGGTTCTTAATTTTTCTTCGGTAAAAGTGATGAACATGGTTGAATTGTTTTATTGTTGGAAGTGTGGTTAATCGGTTAAGTGTTTAATCGGTTAATTGAAAACTGAGTAACTTTTGGGAGGTTGAAATGTTTTAAAGTTGTAAACTGCAAGTTGCCAACTGAAAACTGCTTTGTGTTCTTCGTGTCTTTGTGGTTTATTCAATCATTTACTCATTTATTCATTCAAAATTCAGTCATTCAATCATTTTTATGCAAGTATCAAGGTGAAATCTCCGCCTAGTGGTTCAAAGTTTTCTATTAATGATGAAATAAAATCATCGCCATAATCTACATACATTGGTGCTAAATTAGCTACACGTTCTTGTAGGGTTCCCCCAGGAAACAAACGCTTTTTCAGATTTTCAATTTGTGTAATAGACACTTCGTGATTTCTTTTCTCGGCTCTAAAAAACTTCTTCTCTAGTTTATCTATCAGTTTTTCCGTTTTGGTCAATACCGCATCGGCGGATACTTCTAAAGTTTTATCAATCTTAAATGCATTTAATTTGATCTTGTCGAAAACAGCTTTGATGTTTGCTTTTTCATCATTTAGATGAAGTGTTGCATTGCTGTTGGTTTCTATCCACTTTTCCTGTAAAGCTTCGGTAGAAAGAAAAATATCTTCAAAATTAAAGCCTAGTTTATGGAGGTTGGCGAAGCTTCGCTTATCAATTACTAAAGCTGAGTTGCGTAATAAGAGTACTGGAAAGCTCACATTGTAGAAATCGAAATTGGCTTTTAATTGCATCCAGTAGGAAACTTCGGCACCACCACCAATGTAAGCTATGTTAGGTAAAATCACCTCTTGGTACAGTGGTCGCATAATTACATTTGGACTAAATCTTTCAGGGTGCTGTTCTATTTCCGTCAGTATTTCTGCTTCTGTAAATTTGATTTCTGTATGATTAACCGTATATAAACCATCTTCTTTTATGATCCGCTCACGAAGATTTTCCTTCAAGTAAAAGAAGTTAATATCTCTTCCGTTTACCTGAGATTTATAACCACTTTCTTCTAAAGTTTTGCTGGTTTCTTCCGTTAGTCGAGCACTATTTTGTTCGGTAATATCACTTTTAATAATATTTGCAAACTGTGCTTTCAATGCTGTATCATCGGCGTTGATAATGACCAAACCGTACTGCTCAAACAAACTGTTAACCAACACTCGTGTGGCATCGGCTAGGTTTTCATTTTCTAAGTAGGCTTTTTCTACAAGTCTAGCTAGTTTTTTTCCGTTTTCACTGATGCCTAAATATCCTTTATAAGCTTGCACTGCAGCAGCGACAGTTTTTGTACTTAGTCTGCCGGTAGCACCATTGGTTTGTTGTATCCAGCTGATATTCTTTTCATCTACACTCACGTGGTTGATTTCCTCAAAATCGTGATCTTCGGTAGCCATCCAATAAACAGGGACGAAGTTTTGCTCTGGATAAGCTATTTTCAGCTCCAGCGCTAAATTAATAGTAGTTACAATCTTGTAAATGAAATATAGTGGGCCGGTAAAAAGGTTCAATTGATGTCCGGTGGTAACGGTATAAGTATTGTCGGCAGCAAGTAAATCAATATTTGCACTTACTGCCTGGTTAACCTTAATATTAGAGTATTGTTTTCGTAAAGCTGCTACTAAAATCTTTCTATCGCCAGTAAATTGATGCGCATCTACAGCTTTTTTTAAACCGCCTAAATCGGGCCTGTAACTATAGAAAGATTTGAGAAAATCTACATCGTTCACGTAGTCTAAAACCAGTTTTGAGAACGAATGTGTATCCTGATAAGAAATGTATTTAGCCTTCACATTTCGAAATTAAATTAAATTTTGAAACAAGAGTAGTCATTCGGTTTATTTTACACTTTATCAATGTTTGGCTGTTGTTAAAACGAAAAAAGGTCGAATTATTTAACCCAACCTTTTTAATATACTATGCTTTGAATTCTATTTCACAATCTGTCCATACAAATCGAAATCTTCAGCTCTGTCTACTTTTACATTTACAAAGCTTCCGATAGCTGCATAACCTGAATTTGCATCAATTAACACTTCATTATCAACTTCTGGACTGTCAAATTCGGTACGTCCGATAAAGAAATCACCTTCTTTTCTATCTACCAGTACCTTGTAAGTGTTGCCCACTTTTTCTTGGTTGATTTCGTAAGAGATACCTTGTTGCAACTCCATAATGGCATCCACACGTTCTTGTTTCACTTCTTCAGGAACATCATCTACTAAATCGTAAGCGTGTGTTTTTTCTTCGTGAGAATAAGTGAAACAGCCTAAGCGGTCAAAACGAGTATCGGCAACCCATTGGTACATTTCCTCGAAATCACTTTCCGTTTCACCTGGGTAACCACAAATTAAAGTGGTACGCATAGCGATATTTGGAACCTTAGCTCTAATTTCGTTAACGATGTCAATAGTTTTTTGCTTTGTAGTACCACGGCGCATTGATTTCAGCATATTGTCTGTGATGTGCTGCAATGGCATATCTAGATACTTACAAATATTCTCACGCTCGTTCATGGCATCTAAAACCTCCATAGGGAAACCTGCAGGGTAGGCGTACTGTAACCTGATCCACTCAATGCCATTTACATCTGATAAACGGCGTAAAAGTTCATCTAAATTTCTCTTTCCATACAAATCCAACCCGTAATAGGTTAAATCTTGTGCAATTAAAATCAGTTCTTTAGTACCGTTAGCAGCTAGTATTTTAGCTTCGTTTACTAACTCGTTCATATCCCTAGAAACGTGTTTTCCACGCATTAGCGGGATAGCACAAAAAGAACATGGACGGTTACAGCCTTCAGCAATTTTGAAATAAGCAAAATGAGATGGCGTGGTTAACAAACGTTCGCCAATTAGCTCATGCTTATAGTTAGCACCTAAAGAATGTAATATATTTTGTAGATCGTTAGTTCCGAAAAAAGCATCAACATTAGTAATTTCAGCTTCTAAATCTGGTTTGTAACGCTCAGAAAGGCAGCCGGTAACGATCACTTTTCCAACTTTACCTTCTTCTTTTAACTGGCTATATTGTAAAATGGTATCGATAGATTCTTGTTTGGCATTATCAATGAAACCACAGGTATTAATTACTACAATATCATCTTTCCCTAACTTGTTCGACTCGTGTTCAACGTTAAGATTGTTGCCTTTCAATTGTCCCATTAACACCTCGCTATCGTAAGTGTTTTTAGAACAGCCTAAGGTAATTACGTTAATCTTTGGTTGATATAATGATTTTTCTTTTTTTACTTTCATTTTTTTCCTTCGGGATGATTACACAGATTTTGGGATTACACCGATTTTTACTTGATTATACTGATAGGCGCTTAATTTCACAGCTGGTGTTTCCAAAATTGATAAGAAGTCCTGTTTTTATTTTGCTTGCTCTTAAGTAGGATATAAGTTGGTTTTGAAATAATTTAGGCTGGTATCCAGTAACAGATTTCAGTTCTACAATCACTTTGTTCTCTATTAATAAATCACATCTAAATTTGCCAATAACTACATTTTCGAATTCTACAATAAATTCTTTCTCAGCTTCAAATGATAAACCTTTTTGCTGGAGTTTTATTTTTAAAGCATTTACATAAATTTTCTCAAGAAAGCCTGGACCAAGTGTATTATGAACATCAAAACAACAGCCAATTATTTTTCTGGTTAAATCATCATAATTTTCAAGGTCTTTAGCTTCCATCATTATATCTGTGTAATCCTAAAATCTGTGTAATCATCCACTTCAGTGAAACCTAAAATCTATGAAATCTCAGCCTATTTAAATAAACTATTCACAAACTCTTTCTTATCGAACAACTGCAAATCGTCCATTTTTTCTCCAACACCAATATATTTAACTGGAATTTTGAATTGATCAGAAATGCCGATTACCACACCGCCTTTAGCTGTACCGTCTAATTTTGTAATGGCCAAAGCATTTACATCTGTAGCTTCTGTAAATTGTTTGCACTGCTCAAAAGCGTTCTGACCAGTAGAACCATCCAGCACTAATAAAATCTCATGTGGCGCATTAGGTATAATCTTTTGCATTACATTTTTGATTTTACCCAATTCGTTCATCAATCCAACTTTGTTGTGTAAACGACCAGCGGTATCAATAATTACCACATCCTCTTTATTGGCAACTGCAGACTGTAAAGTGTCGAAAGCTACCGAAGCAGGGTCTGATCCCATAGCCTGTGCAACCACACGTACACCAACACGTTCTCCCCAAAGTTTGATCTGGTCAACAGCGGCAGCACGGAAAGTATCAGCAGCGCCAAGTACAACATTTAAGCCTTCTTTTTTCAGTTTATGCGCAAGTTTGCCGATGGTAGTAGTTTTGCCAACACCATTTACGCCCACTACCATAATTACATAAGGTTTATGGTCGCCATATTCGAAATTTCTGAAATCATTGCTGTTGTTTTCTGCCAACAGCAACTGAATTTCATCTCTTAATAATCCATTAAGTTCAGAAGTAGAAAGGTATTTATCTCTTGCTACACGCTCCTGAATTCTTTCGATGATTTTTAAGGTGGTAGTTACACCTACGTCAGAAGTTACCAGCACTTCCTCCAGATTATCCAATACGTCATCATCTACGGTAGATTTTCCGGCAACGGCTTTAGTTAGCTTACTGAAAAAACCTTCCTTGGTTTTTTCTAGACCTTTGTCTAGTGCTTCCTGAGCTTCAGGGGCGGTTTCTTTCTTTTTGAAAAAATCGAATAAACCCATAATTTTATCTCGGTTTTATAAAATAAAAAAGCCATTCCGTTAGTACGGAACGGCTCTTAAGCTATTCTAAAATATTGTTATTTGCTGTTTGCAGCAGCAATAGCATCTTTAACGTGATCGTTGTGAACGATTGATTCTTTGAATGAATAAGCGCCAGTTTTAGGCGACTTAATCATTGTGATCACTTTTGAATATTCTTTACCTGTACCTGTTTTAAGGGTTGCAACTACTTTCTTTGCCATGTTTTTTTAAATTTAATGATTGAGTGAGTGAATTAAGAATGACTGAATTTCGATTCTATAATTCAATCATTTACCCCTTCAAAATTATTTAATCTCCTTGTGTACGGTTACTTTCTTTAAAACCGGGTTGTATTTTTTCAACTCTAAACGCTCTGTAGTGTTCTTACGGTTTTTAGTAGAAATATATCTAGACATACCAGGCATACCACTTGTTTTATGCTCTGTGCATTCTAAAATAACTTGAACTCTGTTACCTTTTTTTGCCATTTCTTTATTTATTTATGCCGTAGGTACGGCAAATGTTTTTTTACAAATATCCTTTTTTCATGAAACGATTAATCGCCTCAGAAACACCAATTTTATTGATGGTTTTAATAGCCGAAGTAGATACTTTTAGTGTTATCCAACGATCTTCTTCAGGGATATAAAATTTCTGAAGTTGTAGGTTAGGATAAAACTTGCGCTTGGTTTTAACGTTTGAGTGAGAAACGTTATGTCCTTTCATCGCGGTTTTTCCTGTTAAATCACAAACTCTTGACATGACTTTATTTTGTTATTTGTTATTCGTCGCTTAATTCTTTTTAAGAGCCTGCAAATATCAGAATAATTTTTCTAATCATCAAGTGCGTTGCGAAAATATTTTGAGATATTTTGTTTGTCCTTTTTTAATGTGCTAGTTTTTGCCAAAATACTAACTTCTAGGTATTTCAGTTAATTGCAAAGTCAATTATTTTTGTGTGATTATAAAACTTTTACTAAAGCGTAAATTATAAGAAGCTGTTTAAATTTCCTTTGCAAAAAATATAGGTGTCATGTTGAGCTCGTCGAAACATTCTTCATCAAGTAGTCTTCGACAAGCTCAGACCAACAAGTAAAAAGTTTTACTGAAATTTAACAGCTTCTAAGATATATAACTAAGTTATAAGCTCCATGTTAGCCCCAAATTTTTGGGGCTTTTTCATTACCAACCTGTTGTGCATTTGGAATAATTTAGTAGCAGATACACAGATAAACTACGGATAGAAGTTTGGGGAATTGAAGTTTTTGGAACCAAAATCCGTAATCTAGTGATAGTGTTTTGATTCAATTTTGTTTAAAAGCAATAAAAATCTTTACATCTGTGGCTAAATGGACAACAGTTTAATCAGTATTTTACAATTGATAAAAATGAAATTTGAAAGGGTGTTTATTGATAGGCTGTTTATAAAATTGAGACGATTTTGATGTTTTTATAGTATTTAATTACTTAATTTAGCAATCGAACAAATCCAAAACCTATTATAAATATACTATGCAGATCAAATCTTTTGAGCAGTATGAAGAAAGCTACAAAAAAAGTATTGAAAACCCAGAGCAGTTTTGGGGCGAAGTAGCCCAGAATTTTCAATGGAAAAAACCTTGGTACAAAGTTCTTTCATGGAATTTTGAAGAGCCTGAAATTAAATGGTTTGAAGGCGCTAAGCTTAACATTACAGAAAACTGTTTAGACAGACACTTAGAACATAATGCAGATAAACCTGCAATTGTGTGGGAACCAAATAATCCAGATCAAGACAGTGTAACCTTAACTTATAAGATGTTGCACGAAGCCGTTTGTCGTTTTGCTAACGTTTTAAAAAGAAACGGTGCGCAAAAAGGCGATCGTATTTGTATATATATGCCAATGGTACCAGAATTGGCCATTGCTGTTTTAGCTTGTGCTCGTATCGGGGCGGTGCATTCAGTGATTTTCGGTGGTTTTTCTGCCAAATCTATTGCTGATAGAATTAACGATTCGAAATGTAAGTTGGTCGTTACTGCAGACGGCGTTTATCGTGGTGCAAAACCTATTCCTTTGAAAGACGTAATTGACGATGCACTTATTGGCTGCCCAACGGTAGAGAAAGTAATTGTACTTACACATGTACGAACTCCAGTAAGTATGCTAAAAGGTAGAGATGTATGGTGGGAAGATGAAGTGAAGCACGTTAATGCAGTTTGCGAAGCAGAAGAAATGGATGCAGAAGATTTGTTGTTCATCCTTTACACTTCTGGCTCTACCGGAAAACCAAAAGGCGTAGTACACACTTGCGGTGGATATATGGTCTACGCAGGCTATACCTTTAGTAATGTATTCAATTACCAACCGGATGAAGTTTATTTCTGTACCGCAGATATTGGTTGGATTACCGGTCACTCTTACATTGTTTACGGCCCGCTTTCACAAGGTGCTACCTCGTTAATTTTCGAAGGAGTTCCAACTTATCCAACTCCATCTCGTTTTTGGGATATCGTAGAAAAGCATAAAGTAAACACACTTTATACAGCACCAACGGCTATTAGATCTTTAATGGGCTTCGGCGACGAACCTTTGGAGGGAAAAGATTTAAGTTCGTTGAGAGTATTAGGTTCGGTAGGAGAGCCTATTAACGAAGAAGCTTGGCATTGGTTTGATGAGAAGATTGGTCATGGTAACGCACCAATTGTAGATACTTGGTGGCAAACAGAAACCGGCGGTATCATGATTTCGCCAATTGCTACGGTAACCAAAACTAAACCTAGCTACGCTACTTTACCATTGCCGGGCATACAGCCTGTTTTGGTAGATGAAAACGGTGTGGAAATTGAAGGCAATGATGTGAGTGGAAACCTTTGTATCAAATTCCCTTGGCCGGGTATGTTGCGTACCACTTATGGTGATCATGAACGTTGCAAGCAAACTTATTTCTCTACCTATCCGGGAATGTATTTTACTGGCGATGGATGTTTAAGAGATGAAGATGGCTACTATAGAATTACAGGTAGGGTAGATGATGTATTGAATGTTTCTGGACATAGAATTGGTACTGCCGAGGTAGAAAATGCGATCAATATGCACGCTGGTGTGGTAGAAAGTGCGGTAGTGGGTTACCCTCATGATGTGAAAGGACAAGGTATTTATGCGTTTATTATTTATCCTAACCATCATCAAGATGCAGAATTAACCAAAAAGGATATTCTACAAACAGTTACTAGAGTTATTGGTGCTATTGCAAAACCAGATAAGATCTTGTTTGTAACTGGTTTGCCAAAAACAAGATCTGGTAAAATTATGCGTAGAATTTTGAGGAAAATTGCCGAAGGTGAAACCTCAAACTTAGGTGATATTTCAACTTTGTTAGATCCAGCAGTAGTAGAGGAAATTATTGAAGCAGCTAAGGCATAAGTATTTATTCAATTAGTTTCAAAGCCGGCGTTTGCTGGCTTTTTTTATTTCAAACCATATGAAGTCTTTATTGTTAACTCTATAATTAAATCAATTAAATATTTAAAACATTTAATCATGGATAAGTTAGAATTAAAAGGAATGTGGAACGAAGTTAAGGGGAAAGTTAAGCAGGCTTACGCCGATTTAACAGATGACGATTTGAAGTATGAGGAGGGAAAAGATGATGAGCTTTTAGGTAGACTTCAGCAAAAAACTGGAAAAGGTAGGGACGAATTAGTGAAATGGATTAAATCATTATAAAAAAAGGGCTTCAATTTTGAGGCCCTTTTCATTTACGCTATTTTTTATCGTCTGTTACATTAAAGCTATGCTCTTGATAAATCAGATCTTTTTTGCTCATTCCTTGCACAATAATTTTAAATCTACTAGTAATATCTCCTGTATAAAATTCGATTGTGGAGGTCTGTCCTTTGCTAATTCCTATTGCATAATTCCAGTAAAGGGTAGAAAAATAGGCAGGTTCCTCTGGTTGTTGGTAGCTATCTACATAAAATTCTTTATGCATAGATAGACCATTGATCATCGTGTAGCCGATTTTTTCATCTTCTGTTGAACATTTCTGATAAGTTATTTTTACACCGTCTAACATATATTGTCGCCCTGGAATTGGCTGCGTGTTGTTCGAATCTCCTGGGTGGTTTCGGCAATTTAAGATATTATAAAGGCAAACGTAATCTCCACAGGCGTTAGCACCATACTTTCCTGAAAACAAGGCGTCCTTCCCTTTGGTGATAACCACCTCCCTAAGTTGCAACACTTTTTCTTTTGAAGTTAATTTTAGCTCTTCTGAATTTACAAGTGTAGAAGGTAGTTGAAAAACAGAAGAAAATGATGACTTTGCTAATCGCTTGTTTAGGTTTGAGTATCCGTCATTAAGGTTTATTTGGTAATTTAATCTATTGTTTTCTGTGATAAATAAGTATAGTTTCTTATCAAAAGGAGTTAATGTTGCTGGAAGCGATACGTCGAAATTTCCTGTCACATCAGTGTTTATGAAAGCAATGTTGTTATTTCCTAAACTTGTAATTGATACACTTTTGTTAATTGGTTTGTTGTTGCTTTTCACAATCGTGCCACTAAGAACTAGGCTATCAATCTTTAATTTCGTAGGAGCTTTCATATTCGACAATTCTGCCCACGAATACTTTCGCCAACCTTTCACTAAAAGTATATCTTTCACGTATGCGCTATTTAACAAAGCGTTTCCAGAAATACTTGCGGGTAGCTGTTCAAGCTGGTTGTGCAGGTAGTAATAACTTTGGATATCATTCATTTTTCCCTGCTCTATTCTGTTTTCTTGTACGCAGGCAATAGAAACAATTGCTTCCTGTTCGATATCTTCTAGGTTGATTTTTAGCTCAACTTTTTTTCTCTTTTGGTAATTTTCTTGATCAGTTGCAACAATTAATGCCTTCGTATCATCATAATTGCAAAATATCATTCTTTCTGCCAACGGGCGATTTAAACTATCTGTGACCGTTAAAGTGGCAAGCCCTTTAAAATTTATAGGCATTTTGATATTTTGTTGATGATTAGTTAACTCTACTGGTGCATAAACAAAGCTTTCTCTAAAATTATGAAGTCTAACAAATACGTTTTGCGGTTTAGTTGTCCTCAAAACAAAATTTAGCGTGTCTGAAGATAAGGCATTGCGCACCTCTAAAGCAATACCGTCTTGTAGTGTTTTAGGCAGAAAATAGTTGCTGTCTATTAACTCGGAGTGAACCAATCTTAAATGATATTCTTTTTGGCTAGCTGGTAAAAACCTAAATTTACCAATTCCGTAACTGTTTGTTTCTAGGGTATCTATGCCAAAACCATTTTCGTAAAGAATGGCTTTCAAAGGCATCGGTGCATTTCGCTCATCCTTAACTTCCCAAGCAATGTTGTTAACTAAACCATCAATTATATTTCCCCCTTCTGGATAAAACTTTACCGAAGCCTTGTATTTAGACTTTGGTAGCACAATGTTCATAAAGCTGCTATCTTTTTCGTACTTAAGCTTAATTTTCAGGTTTTGATCTCCGTTTTTTAAAATAGGAAGTTGCAAGGCTACTTGTCCAAAGCCATCGGTTTTAGTTTGATGAGTTTTTCCGTTATAACTATAAGTTACACTGGTTGGCTTGGGTAGAAATCTATTGTCGTTAGAAGTTACCGACAGGAGTACGCTATTGTTGCTTTGTATTGCTGTTGCAGGTTTTACTATCTTCAAAGAAGCTTTGTAATTTGGTTCTAAGCCACTTTTTATGGTGATGGGCTGTTTAAATATCGCCATTGGGTTACCATTTAAAAGTAAATTGGTATAGGCCAGTAAATGATAATTGCCAACTAACACACTGTCGGGAATTATTAAACTGCCAAATGAAATCCCGCTCTCCATTAAAAACTTACGCTCTTGTATTACCAAACTGTCGGCATCTCTAATTAAAGCTACCGATAAAACTTTATGGTCTGCAATATTTGGCGAAATCAGATATCCTGTAAAATAAATCATCTCATTATTTGCGTATACGTTTTTGTCATAGTGTATAAACAAAAAGTCGTCTGCTTTTCCCTGTCCGTAAGTAGCTATTTTGCTTGCCATAGGATCTTGAGCTATCAATTTTCCACCGAAAAAGAGTAAGATGGCAACGAGAAGGAATATGCGCATACGGTTAATTTGGAGAGATTTTACTGATATAGCTAAGATAGTAAAAAATAAAACAAGCGGCATCCTACCGAAAGAATGCCGCTTGTTTCATTGCCTTGAAGATTTAGCTAGTAGCCAAAAATCTCTTCTAAGTTTAAAGTTTTAACAGTGCCAAACTTAGCCATATCTTCTTGTTTTACTCTTTTATCAGAAGCAACAATTAAATAAGTGTAAGGTTGGTTAGCTATTTTTTGCTGATGAAAAGCATTGATGTTATCGAAAGTAATAGGTTTAATTTCTTTGTATCTATCTGTTCTCGAATCGTAAGTGTAACCTAATTTTTTATCAGCAAAGTAATAAGAAAAGATAGCGTCTTTTAACACTCTGTCTGATTCGTAATTGCTCAATAAATTTGTTTTAGCACCTTCGAAAGTTTTTTCGCTCTTAGGTAATACGTTTAATAACTCATTCATACCAGCAACGGCATCGTTCATCTTATCTGCCTGGCTACCTACATAAGCCACCATACTGTATTGCTTGTCGGCTCTATCTGGCGATGCATAAGTAGCAAATGTAGAATAAGCTAACGCTTTAGACTCTCTAATAGTTTGGAAAACTACAGAACCCATACCGCCACCAAAGTAATTGTTGAACACCTCGATAGTTGCGGCATCTGCCTTATTGTACAAGCCTGTGTTTCTTAGCCAGCGAATTTCCGACTGTACCATGTCGTAATTTGCAAAGTAAACTCTGTTCGAATCTTGAACAGCATAAGTGTAAACTTTAGCCGGTGCAGCAGGTGTGAACTCCTTTGGTAAAGCATGTGCCTTTTGAATATTTGCTGTAAATGCAGCTAAATCTTTTGGTCCGTAGTAAGTAATTACATGCTCGTAGTTGTTTAAGTTTTTAAGCGTATAAATCAAATCTTCGGCTTTAATGTTTTTCACTTCGTCATTAGTTAAAACATTATTAAACGGATTTAACTTTCCATATTGCGCATAAGAGGTTAAACCGTTCATGATAGCACCTTTATTCAATTTAGCATTTTCTCTTGATTTAAGAATACTGCTTTTTAACTCTGCCAATGCTTTATCGTTAGCTTTTACATTAGCGAAAATGTGCTCTACTAAAGTAACAGCTTTATCAAAGTTTTCTTGTAAACCGCTAATGTTAATGGTAGTAGTTTCCGGGCCCACGTTTAAACTGTATGTACAAGCAATGTTATAAAACTGCTTGCTTAACTCTTCGGCTGTATATTTATCAGTACCTAAAAACGGAAGGTAAGACGCTGCGTACTGCAATAACTTATAGTTGTTTGAACCCAAATTAAAACGATAGCTCATTCTAAAAATTGAGTTTTCAGTATTTTTGATCGTTAAAACTTCGGCTATGCCAGATTTACCAAAGGTGATATCTTTTTGATAATCTAAGAACTTCGGCGCAAGAGGCTTAACTGGTGCTTCCAAGATATTTTTAACAAATGGAGAAGTTAAACCTGCATTAGCATTGATAGGCGTAATTGTAGGTTTTTCCACTTTGATGGTGTTTTTGTCTTCACCTTTGTGCTTATACCCAATTACGTAATTATCTTTAAAAAAGGTGTTGGCAAAAGCAATTACCTGTGCTTTAGTGATTTTAGCGGTTTCATCTATGTCACTCAAGCTCATGTTCCATTTGGTGCCACGATGTGCCACAAACTGATTTGAGAGAATGTCAGCTCTGTTGCTGCTTCTATCGAAAGCTTGTAAATAGCTTAATTTTTGGTTAGCTACAATTGCTTTCAATAATTCATCATCAAATTTTCCATCTTTTAACACTTGTATTTGCTCTAACAAAAGTTTGGTCACCTCATCTAAGCTCTGTCCTTGTTTTGGTTGTGCAGATAAGTTAAAAACGCCATAATCTTTCATTTGCTGATAGGTGGCATTGGCTCTCAATACTTTTTGCGCTTTATTTAGGTTGATATCGAACAAACCAGCTTTACCATTGGTTAAAATGCTTTTGATTAAAGCAAGCATTAAACTTTCTTTGGTATTATTGGCAA
This sequence comes from Pedobacter sp., assembly GCF_031119335.1. Taxonomy (GTDB): domain Bacteria; phylum Bacteroidota; class Bacteroidia; order Sphingobacteriales; family Sphingobacteriaceae; genus Pedobacter. The sequence continues at coordinate 40,229 of NZ_JAVHXT010000006.1, read as the reverse complement.
AACCACGGTAGTAGATTTCTACAATTTCTGCACTAGGCCCATAAACATCAACCTTTTGGATTTGAGTTAACGGTTTTTCTGGTGCAGGGTTATAAAGTGCCAAGGGCTTTGATACCATATAGCCAAAAGCTTTGTCAACTTTCTTAATCATTTCATCCGGATTTAAATCTCCAGCTAAAATCAAAGCCATGTTATTTGGTACATAGTACTTGTTGTAGTAGTTTCTAATTTCTACCAACGAAGGATTTTTCAAGTGCTCAATAGTACCAATGGTCGTTTGTTGTCCGTAGTTGTGCGTTGGAAACAATTTCGCCATCATTTCCTCGTCCAATTTCCAACTGTCGTTATCTAAACCTCTGTTTTTCTCTTCGTAAACAGCTTCTAACTCTGTATGGAAAATACGGAAAATCGGATTGCGGAAACGCTCTGCTTGAATGGTTAAGAATTTATCGGTCACGTTAGACGGAAAATCTTCTTTGTAAACCGTTTCTTCGTACCAGGTATGGGCGTTGGTAGAATTACCACCAAGTCCTTGCATCATTTTATCGTATTCGTTTGCAATAGAGAAATTAGATGCTTCGCCAGAAACCTTATCGATTTCTTTATAGATTTCTTTACGCTGTGCAGGATCTGTAGTTTTGTTGTACTTTTCGTAAAGGGCATCTATTTTAGCCAGCAAAGGTTTCTCTTTTGCCCAATCTGCAGTACCAAATTTATCGGTTCCTTTAAATAAAAGGTGCTCAAGGTAGTGCGCCAAGCCAGTAGCATTTTTAGGGTCGGTATTGCTACCAGCTCTAATGGTCATGCGGTACTCAATTTTCGGTTCTTTGTAGTTTGGCGACAAAATTACCGTCAATCCATTTTTTAAAGTATAAAAACGCGTTTTAGAAGGGTCGTTGGTTACATACTTGTAGGTATAACCTCCGGCAGTTGCTGTTTTCCACTGGTACGTGGCATTTTGAGCAACCAAGTTTGATCCTGCAAAGAGCAGACAAACAAATAGTATAAGTTTAAATTTCATGTTAAATAAGTTATGACTCAAATATACAAAGACAATTGTATTATAAAGATGTTGCACCAATAAAACTGTTATTTGAGGCGATTAGCATATTTTCTTGTATTTTTGATGATGTGATAACGTCGTGGCATCCCCTTATTGTTATTATCAAATAATAAACCGCGATAGTTTCTTCATACAAATAATGAGTAACACGATGAAAACTAAACCTTCAATATTAGTAGTTAACGATGATGGCATTACCGCAACTGGCATAAGAGCGCTGATTGAGGTAATGAGTGAGATAGGAAATGTAACTGTGGTAGCGCCAGATGGCCCGCAATCGGGTATGGGCCATGCCATCACCATTGGTAAACCGTTGCGTTTTGACAAGGTCGATTTGTATCCACCAATTGAAATGTACAAATGCTCTGGAACACCGGTTGACTGCGTAAAATTGGCAGTTAACAAGGTTTTTAAAGGCAAAAAGCCAGATTTATGTGTTTCTGGCATTAACCACGGATTGAACAATTCCATCAATGTGATTTACTCGGGCACCATGTCGGCCGCGGTAGAAGGGGCGATCGAGAAAATTCCTTCCATTGGTTTTTCCATGGATGATTTTGCGCAAGATGCTGATTTTTCGCACTGCAAAAAGTACATCAAGCAAATTGCCGAACAGGTTTTAGAAAAGGGATTGCCAGAAGGAACGTTGTTGAATGTGAATTTTCCGAAAGGTGACCAAATCAAAGGCATTAAAATTTGCAGGCAGGCGAATGCTAAATGGGCAGAAGATTTTGAAGAGCGCCAAGATCCGTACCGTAGACCTTATTATTGGTTAACGGGAGTTTTTGAGAATTATGATAAAGGTGAAGATACAGATGTTTGGGCCTTAGATCATGGCTATGCTTCGGTGGTACCAGTACAATTTGATTTAACAGCCCATCACGCCATCCAAATTCTAAATACTTGGGATTTAAACGGAAACATTGCACAAACTAAGAAAACATCAAGTGCCGATGGTACAAATTTAGGGTAAATGGCTAAACTATTTTCATCAATAAAAAATCATGTGTTAATTGGCTTGGGTATAGGTTTGGTTAGTCCGGTGGTTTTAGGTTCTATAGCTTGGTACTTGATGCACTATACCACCGTTTTCAAACAGGCAGATTTACTGTTAATTGCATCTGTTGCCGTAAACTTGATCTGGGTTAAGCATTTCAATAGCATCAACAAAGAGAATATTATTAGAGGAATTGTGAGTGCTACCTTTTTATACGGATTTGCCTTTTTCTTTTATAAAGTGGCACAAGAAGCTTGATGTTGGTTAATTGTTTTAACTGTTTAATTGTAATTTGGGTGATGAATTGTTGTCTCAAATCTCATATCTCAATACGCATATCTAAAAAATGAAATACTACTTAATAGCAGGAGAGGCCTCTGGCGATTTACATGGCGCCAACTTGATGAAAGCGCTAAAGACTGAAGATACAAATGCTAGTTTCAGGTATTTTGGTGGCGATAAAATGCAGGCCGAAGGTGGAGATTTGGTGAAGCACTATGCGGATATGGCTTTTATGGGATTTACGGAAGTGTTACTCAATTTGCGCACCATTCTAAAAAACCTAAAATCCTGCAAAGCAGATTTGCTAGCTTATCAGCCTGATGTTTTAATATTAATTGACTTTCCGGGTTTTAACTTGAAAATTGCAGAATTTGCGAAGCAGCATGGCATAAAGGTCTGCTATTATATTTCACCGAAAGTTTGGGCTTGGAACCAAAAGCGAGTTCTCAAAATCAAACGCATAGTTGACCACATGTTTTGTATTTTGCCATTTGAGGTAGCTTTTTATAAAGATTGGGGAATGGATGTAGATTATGTGGGAAATCCTTTGTTGGATGAGATTTCTTCTTTCTCTCCTAACCAAGATTTTAGAGCTCAACATAGATTAACCGAAAAACCAATTATAGCACTTTTGCCAGGCAGCAGAAAGCAGGAGATAGAAAGATTGTTGCCGGTGATGTTAGGTGTGATAGATGAATTTAAAGATTGCCAATTTGTAATAGCTGCGGCGCCAACGTTTACAGCCGAATATTACCATCAATTTATAGGAAAAAGCAATGCAACCTTGGTGTTTAGTCAAACTTATGATTTACTTCACCACGCACACGCTGCGGTTGTGGCATCAGGTACTGCAACCTTGGAAACTGCATTGTTTAAGGTGCCGCAGGTAGTAGTTTATAAAGGTGGTGCTATTTCTATCGCCATTGCTAGGCTGTTGGTCAAAATCCGTTTCATATCTTTAGTAAATTTAATTGTAGATAGAAAAGTTGTAACAGAGTTGATTCAGGAAGATTGTTCTAAAGAGAAGGTAAGTGCTGAATTAAAGCTTATTATTTCGGGGCAGGCTAGAACGCAGATGTTAGATGATTATGATGAGCTGAGTTTGATGATGGGAACAGCTGGAGCTTCAGAACGTACCGCAAAATTGATTGTTAAATATTTATCTTTATCAAAATAGTTTAATCCTAATATGAAAACGCTATCTATAAAAGATATTGCTCTTAAAGCCAACGTATCTATCACAACGGTTTCGTTTATAATTAATGGTAAGGCAAAAGAAAAGGCCATAAGCGATGCTGTAATCAAAAAGGTACAAAAGATAATTAAAGATAGCGGCTACAAACCTAACCAACTGGCCCGCAGCTTAAGAACGGGTACTTCTCATATCATTGGTTTAATAGTTGAAGACATTTCAAACTCTTTCTTTTCAAGCATTGCTCGCTTAATAGAAGATAAAGCTTATAAAAAAGGCTATAAAATTATTTATTCGAGCACAGAGAATAACGTTGAAAAAACAAAAGAGCTCATCAATCTTTTCAAGGTTAGAAAAGTTGATGCTTATATCATATCGCCCATAAAGGGAATAGAAGAAGATATACAAGATTTGTTGAATGATAACAAGCCCGTAATTTTATTTGATAGAAATTTGCCGAAGCTCGATACAAATTATGTGGGTGCCAATCATTTTGAAGCTTCTTACCAAGCTATAGAGAGTTTTATTAAGGATGGTAAGCGAAATATCGCGTTAGTAACTACAGATATAGATGTGCAACAAATTACAGAACGTTTCGAAGGCTATAAAAAATCTATCATAGATTACGAACTACCTTACCAGGAGAACTTGGTTTTAAAAATACCATTTAACCAAACAGAAACAACCACAATCAAACAAATTAAAGAACTGTTGAAAAACACAGAAATAGATGCAGTTTTGTTTGCAACAAACTATCTAGCTATAAGTGGGTTAAAAGCTTTGAAAGATCTCAACAAGAAAATTGATGATAGTTTTTCTATCATTGGATATGATGATCACGAGGCCTTCGAATTACATAGCCCAAGCATCTCTACTATTCAGCAGCCACTTGAAGAAATTGCCGAAGCTATTATTCAATTGATATTAGCTCAACTTGCAACCAAAACTAAATTGCCAGATCAACAAATTGTTATACCTGCAAAACTAATTATAAGAAGTTAATACCTCCAGTTAGCTGTAGAGCCTCCAGTTGTAAATATTTTTAATTTATTTTTTGTAAAGCAGAAAAATTATCATTATCATTGAATTACTAAAACGTTTTATGTACTGTGCTCAATTGTTTAATTGTGTACGATTACATGAAATAACCAAATATGTATGGGTGGATGCCGAAAAAAGAAGTTGTCAGTAGACAACGGTTTTTTTTTGCCTCTTTTACTAAAACGTTTTAGTTAATTGAATAACCATAAGACTATATGAAGACTATCTGTTTATCAGCATTTCACCGTTTGGTAGTTGATTTAAAACTATCTACACAAGATATGGTGTTGGCACGGCCGTTAATTATCCTAAATTTTCACTTTAATATATGCTTTAGTGGTAGTGTTGATGGGTATGTCATAAAATAATATTTATAGTGAGGGAATATGGTTGGTCGGGATTAGAGATGATAGAGGCAAACAGCAAATAAGCAGCGAAAGCGAATAACAGAAATTTAAAACCAATAGCATAGTAAGAAGAATGGAAAAACCTACAGTTTTAGGTGTAGATATCGGGGGATCACATATAACCGCTGCAATAGTAGATTTAGATAAGGGAGTTTTAGTTAAAGATTCTATTAAGCGCAATGAAGTAAACTCTAGAAAAGAGAAAGATGAAATTTTGTCAGCATGGTATAAAGTAATTCGTAATGCAAACGGTGGCGACTTAAATGAGAACTGTAGAATTGGTATCGCAATGCCTGGGCCATTCGACTATAAAAATGGGATATCTCTAATTAAAGATCAGGATAAATTTAATTCATTATTTGGTCTCAATATTAAAGATGAGTTGGCGGATAGACTGGGAATACCAGCAACCAATATAAAGTTTGTAAATGATGCGGCTTCCTTTATGTATGGCGAGGTAAATTATGGTGCTGCAAAGGGTTTTGCCAATGCGCTGGGCGTTACCTTGGGTACGGGGCTAGGTTCTGCAACATCAATAAATGGAGTGGCAAAAGATGCTGAATTATGGAATTCGAAATTTTTGACTGGCATTGCCGAAGATTACCTATCGACCCGCTGGTTTGTCAATAAGTATAAGGACTTGACCGGTAAAGATGTTGAAGGTGTTAAGAAGTTAGCGGCTATGGTAAAAGTAGATCCATTTGCAAAGCAGATTTTCAATGAATTTGGAAGATCACTTGGACACTTTTTGGTCGATTTTATTAAATCTACCAGATCTGAAATTGTGGTTTTAGGAGGTAATATTTCGAAATCTTTTGATTTGTTTGGCCCTCCATTAATTGAAAATTTAAGAGCCTTTAATTTGGATACTGTAGTTAAAATAACAAAGTTAAACGAGCATGCGCAACTTATTGGGGCGGCAAGTAGATGGAAAGATGTTGTTGACGAGAAAATTGCTCAACATTAAGCGCATAAAGGAGTAATGATGGATCATTTTATTTGGTCTTTTTAGTAAAACGTTTTACTTGACTGAGTGATTTTTAAGTGTTTGAAAATCAGTTCAAAAAAAATATGAATGAGGGATTTCGTGTAGAAAATTAATGTTTTAAATAACCTAATCTATATAAACAAATTAAATTTATGACCATTTTAAAAATCGCAAAAGGAGCTATTGGGCTGTGTGCCTCAATAGTTTTACTGATGGGTTGTCTAAAGGAAGACTATCCAAGCACAGAATTATTCACATGGAAGGCTAAAGTTGACGTTACCGATAAAGCAGTGCTGTCGGTCAACGTTGAAAACGGCGCTGGAGCATCAGGAGCAGAAGGCTCTTCGAAGGTTGTAGACAACAACATTAATACGAAGTTCCTCATCAATCCTTATCGAAATGATTTTTATATGCAACTGACCTTTCCACAACCGCAGCAGGTGGCTTCTTATACCTTAACATCGGGTGATGATGCTCCATCGAGAGATCCCAAAGACTGGAAGTTTAGTGCCTCTACAGATGGTAACACTTGGGTTGATTTAGATGTGAAAACTGGACAAAGTTTCGCAGATAGGAAAATGACTAAAACATTCAGTTTTAAAAATAAGGAAGCCTACAGGTATTATAGGATAAGTATTAGCGCTATTGGCAGCGGCTCATTATTTCAATTAAGTGAATGGCGTATAATAGAGGTGCCTGAAGAATTACAATAAAGTTCTATAAAAAATATGATTGACCTTTTATAATCACTAAACAAACCTAAACCAATTAATAATAACAAATTGATTATGACAAAAAAAGATACAACTTTAACCAAGCTGTTGCTCAGGTTTAAAAATTGTGGATTTATTGCTTTTGCTTTTACGCTAGCTTTATTTGCCAGTTTTTACTCGTCGGCAATGGCTAGTTCCGTTAAGTTTAACGGGGTTAATTCAGTTAATAAATTACCACTTGATATAAAAATACGAGGGATCGTAAAAGATTCCACAGGAGCGCCTCTACCTGGTGCTGGTATTAAAGTAAAAGGTTTATCTACAAGTGCTGCAACAGATGTTAATGGCGCTTTTACCATTACAGTTCCAGACCAAAACAGCATTTTGATAGTTACTTATGTAGGTTATGATACCCAAGAAATTCAGGTGGGTACACAAACTACAATTGAAGTAGTTTTAAAAGAGACAGTAGGTGCTGATTTAAAAGAGGTAGCTATTGTAGGTTTCGGTACTCAGAAAAAAGAAAGTTTGGTAGGTGCTCAGTCGTCGGTAAGTATTGATGACCTAAAGCAACCAGTTTCTAGCATGAGCCAATTGTTAGCAGGTCGTATACCTGGTGTGGTAAACGTGTCAAGAAATGGAGAGCCTGGAGCAACAGGTTCAGACATCTTCATCCGTGGTATATCTTCTTTAACAGCTGGTGATAGAGGCCCATTGGTAATTATAGATGGAGTGCCAAATCGTAACTTAAACGATATCAGTGTTTACGATGTAGAAAATTTTACCGTTTTGAAAGATGCTGCTGCAACAGCTGTATATGGTATACGTGGGGCGAATGGTGTAATCTTGATTAATACCAAACAAGGGAAAACGGGTACGCCTAAAATTTCTGTTGAATATTTTGAAGGCGTTAGTCGATTTACAAAACGACCACAGCTTATTGATGGTGTAGATTACATGAACTTAGCCAATGAAGCAAAGTATTCGGATTATATTAGAGGTGGTGCAGCAGGAGCATTTAATCCAGCGTATTCAATAGAAGCAGTTCAGAAAACAGCCGAAGGTTCAGATCCAATTCTTTACCCAAATATCGATTGGTTTGATGCAATCTACAATGATTTCGGCAGAAATAGATCGGCAACTGCAAATCTTTCTGGCGGCGTTAGTAATGCCAAATACTATGTTTCGCTTGGGTACTATGGCGAAGATGGTTTGTTTAAAACAGAAGATGCACTAAATGCTGCAACTAAGCAAAATTTCGGTCGTTACAATGTAAGTGCTAACTTAAACTGGGATATTACAGGAACTACAAAGTTAGATCTAGGCATTAAAGGAATTTTAGCACAAACAAATTATCCGAGTAGTTTTACTGCTCAAGAAATTTTTAGTCAGGCTTTTCAAATTAACCCAACCTCATTTCCAATTTTGTATCCTAATGGCAGTTTGCCGGGTATAAGTCCACAATCAGATCAGAGAAATCCCTATGGAGATGTTACTAGAAATGGATATAGGAGGGGATATAGTAACCAATTGTATTCTAATATTCGTTTAACGCAAGATTTAAAAGAGATTACGCAAGGATTATCGGTTACAACGATGTTCTCTTTTGACGTTAACAACGCTAATACAATTTCTAGAACTAAAAGAGAGTCATTGTATAGGATCAATCCTATTGATCCATATATTACACCTAATGATCCAACTTCTGGCTACAAATATGCACTAGTATTACAAGGACAAGATTTCTTGAATTATAGTGTTGCAAATGGAGGTGACAAAAAGATTTATTTTGAGGCGGCCGTTAATTATAATAGAACATTTGGTAAGCATGCTGTAACTGGTTTAATGCTTTACAATCAGAATGATAATATTGCACCTTTTGCAGGGAATTTAACTTTGTCAATTCCTTATAGACTGCAAGGTATAGCAAGTAGAGCTACGTACGCTTACGATAATAAATATTTCTTTGAAGTAAACGTTGGATACAACGGTTCAGAAAACTTCGCACCTAATAAACGTTACGGTTTCTTCCCTGCAATAGGCGTGGGATGGTTATTGTCTAACGAGAAATTTTTTGAGAGGTTGAAAAGTACTTTCCAGATGGTGAAATTTCGCTACTCAGACGGTATTGTAGGTAGTGGTGGTAGTGGTAGTGGATATGCTTCAAATGAAAGTGAAAGGTTCTACTATTTAACTAAGGTAGGTGGCTCGGCAGGATATACTTTTGGTAGCAATGCCGATATTACTCCTGGTGGTTCTACAAGTACTGGCGGTTTGGGCGTTACCGCTTATGGCGTAGATGTAACTTGGGCTGAAACTCGCAAGCAAGATTTAGGTTTTGAGTTAAAAACGTTAAACAACAATTTATCTTTAATTGTAGATTTCTTTAAAGAAAGAAGAGAAAATCAATTTATTACAAGGGGAGTTGTGCCTAACTACATTGGTTTAGCTAATACGCCAATTGGTAACTTGGGTATTGTAGAAAACAAAGGTATTGATGGAACTTTGCAGTACGATACACAATTGAGTTCTAACTGGTCGCTTAACCTAAGAGCTAACGTAACTTTCAACAAAGATAAAGTGATCGAAAATGACCAAGCACCTAAAGCTTTCCCTTGGTTAGAGCAGAGAGGGCTTAATATTTTAGCTTCTACCCGCTTCGGTTACATTGCAGAGAAATTATTCGAAAGTCAAGCGGAAATTGATGCAAGCCCAACTCAATTTGGAAAGTTAATGCCTGGCGATATTAAGTACAAAGATTTGAATGGTGATGGTAAGATTGACTCTTTTGACCAAACCAATATTGGTAGAGGTGATATTCCGAGCACAACTTATGGTGCAGGTTTTTCACTAACGTTTAAGAATTTCGATTTTGGAATGTTCTTCCAAGGGCAGCACAATGCAGATATCTTCTTAGGTATTCCTTCTTTTGCTAACTCGGGTGGTTTGGGTAATATGTTGGCTGTAGCCACAGACCGTTGGACACCAAGTAACCCACGTCAAGATGCGTTTTATCCTCGCTTGTCTTATGGCGGAACTAACAACAATAACTATCAAAATAGTACTTGGTGGTTAAGAGACGTAAGTTTTTTAAGATTGAAAAACGCGGATTTAGGATATACGCTTAAAGACGGTATCAAATCTATTGGTGTAAAAAGATTAAGAATTTATGCTATGGGTTACAACGTATTTACGTTTAGCAAATTTAAGTTATGGGATCCAGAATTGTTGACGAACAATGGTACAAGATATCCGCTAACAGCTAACTATTCTTTAGGCGTTACCGCTAATTTTTAAACTAAAATCGAATGAAAAAAATATTAATATTTACAGTTGGAACGTTGCTGATAGTCAGCAATTATAGTTGCAAAAAATATTTAGATCAAGTGCCTGATGATAGACTTACCTTTGAACAAGTTTATGAAAGGAAAGCTACCGTTGATCAGGCCTTAGCAAATGTATATTCTTTTTTTCCTAGCCAAAACTCAGACAGGTTTCCAAGTCAGGGAGGTAATATTGGCCCATGGACAGCCGCATCTGATGAAGCGGATTATACTTTGCCCAATTTTTCTGAAGTAGTAAACTCAGGTGCATGGGATGCAACCAGGGGCGAGGTTAATTACCATTGGCAACAATTTTATCGTGGTATACAAGCTGCCAGTACATTTATGGCAAACATCTCAAGATGTACAGATTGTAACATAGGTGGTATTGATATCGTTAATCGTTATTATAATGAAGCTAGGGCTTTAAGAGCAATTTATTACTATAATTTAGTGAGGATATATGGGCCAGTGGTATTGCTGGGTAATGACCCTATTGCTTCTGATGCGCCATTGCAAGCAATTAGTAAACCGCGTAACTCTATGGACGAATGCGTAGAGTATGTGGTAAGCGAACTTGAAGCTACTGCCGCAGCTTTACCGGCAATACCGCAATCAAACGAAGATTACGGTCACATTACAGCTTCTGTAGCAGATGCTTTTAAAATCAAAATGTTGTTAACTGCGGCTCGTCCATTATTTAATGGAAATACAGATTATGCCACACTGAGAAATCAAGATGGTAAGCAACTCATTAGTCAAACCTACAGTGTGGCAAAGTGGACTAGGTTAGCAACTGCAGCAAAAGCTTTTTTAACTAATCCTAATTATTCTGGTTACGCATTGTATAGTGTAGCTAGTACCCCAACGGGCTTACCCAACACAGCGTTTAATAGAGCATTTATCTCAACTAGAGATGCGATGTTGGTAGCATGGAATTCGGAAATTATCTTTGCTAGAGGTGGTGATGTAACCAGTTATCAATATTCACTAACCCCCAATCATCTAGGTGCTCCAGATACCGATAAAGGTGGCTCGTTCTTATGTCCTTCTCAACAATTAGTAGATGCATTCTTCACAGCTAATGGATTGTCAATTCAGGACGATCCGAGCTACACAGCTTCGGGATTTTCTGCTTTTCAAGCTCCAGACGTGAATGATCAAGGTGTGACTAGACAAATTAGCAATATGTATGTGAACAGAGAACCTCGTTTTTATACTAATATTACCTACACTGGACGTAAGTGGATCAATCCGCAGTCACAAATTGTTACTGATTTTACATTTAACGGTAATGCCGGAAAGTCGAACATCTCTAATAATGACTACTCGAAGACGGGCTATACACCAAGAAAACACCATACTGTTTCTGGAAGAAACACGGGAAGACCAATGTTTAGTGTAATAAGGTTGGCTGAGATCTATTTAGATTATATTGAGGCATTGCAAGAAACAAATCCGTCGGATCCAGATATCTTGATCTACCTGAATAGAATTCGTACAAGAGCTGGTATACCAAGTTATGGTAGTGGTTCATTGCCAGTACCTACCGATATGAGATTGGCAATTCATAAAGAAAGACGAGTAGAGCTTGCTTTCGAATTGGATCGTTATTTCTATACTAGAGAGTGGAAAATAGCTGAAACTACTGATACTCAAATCAGAGGTTTAAATATCAACCAAAACTCGCCTGGCTTTTATACGCCTGTGGTAGTAGAAAATAGAGTTTTTCAGAAGAAGCATTATTTATGGCCTATTCCTGAAGGGGAAAGACAAAAAGTGCCTTCTATTGTACAAAATACTGGATGGTAAATAGTTAATAATTGCACCGTGTATCTTTTGTGCACGGTGCTTCTTTAAACTTTTAAACTATTATTAACATGACGAAAAACACTATTTTATTACTGGCTTTGCTAGCTAATGTTGCTGTAGTTTCTTGTAACACAAAAAAGCAGAGCTTAAATATCGTAAAACCAGCTCCCGAACTCGTAGCACAGGTTGATCCTCCTGGCGCACCACCAAAAACTTGGAAGGAAAACTGGTTTGAACACGTACAATTGTTAAACCGGATTCACTATGATACAAGTGTGGTTGTCTATTACGATGGAGATGTAAAAGCAGCAGTTACTTGGCCTAAAACCTACATGGCAGAAGCCTGGAATTATACTAAAAAACACTACGGTAAATTTGGTGATGATAGCCGCTTGTTTGTCATCTATCATGCTGGTAAATATGGTGGTGGTCATCCCGGAACGTATTTAAGTGAGCGACATGGATTTAGAAATGTTACCGACTGTGGAGGTAACGGATTAGATGCGTGGACACTGGGAATAGACAATGACATTGATTTATCTACCCACGAGATCGGACATATTGTAGAAGGCGCCTCTAAAGGGGTAAAGGAATCGCCTGCTTTTGATATTTGGCATGATAGCAAATGGATGGAAATTTATCAGTACGATGTTTATCGTGGCTTAAATAGAACAGCAGATGCGCAACGTTGGTATAATAAAATGATGACCGTAACAGATAATTATCCTAGACCAGGTACACAGTGGTTTAAGAATTGGTTCTTGCCAATTTACAATGAGTACGGCGGCGTAAAAGTGCTGAACGGATTTTTTACCACCTTATCTATACATTTTCCGAAACGACCAATTACGGTACAAGGTAAGAGTTATCAAGAATATACAAGAAAAATGAACTTTGGTGAATTTGTTCATTTTTGGAGCGGTGCAGCAAAAGCAGATTTAGAGTCTTTAGCGCTTGCAGCTTTTGGTTCAAAAGACGAAAAAGGTGCCGATTGGCAAGCTATGTTGGCTAAAGCTAAAATAGATTTCCCAAACATCACTTATTAAAATATTTACACCAAGGTAGATGATTTGCATAGACTACATCATTTTCATCTCTAAATACACAACACACACAAATGATCCTGAAAAGAAAAATAATAATGATTTTGTTAGCATGCTCAGTTAATGTTTATGCGCAAAATAATAATCGGTTCCAAATAAATATTGAAGATCCAAATAACCAATTAGATGTCGTTACAGCAAGCAACTTAAGGGCATCGTTCAATCTACAATATCCAGCTTATGCGCATGCAGATGGCTATAGAACCAAAAGAAACGTAACGCTTCAAATAGCCAATAACGAAACCGAAACTATCAAAGCTAAAGCAGGCGAAATCAAAGTAAATAGCGATTGGGTTAAAGGCAAGTCGTTAAATAAAGTAAACAAAGAACTGTGGAACGCTTTAACCAGTAACTGGTCTTCTTTTAGCAAGGATAAACGTAAGGGCTATTCGCTCACCTTTGTTAGTAAAGATCCAAATCTAGATCCTGTACTCAGGAAAAAATTGATTGATACCTATTTCGAAGTTTATCCGACATTGGTTAAAACCTTTAATGATAAATCTCCCAAAGATGTATTGTTTGTAGTAGATACAGCGTACAAAGCCGTTGCCGAAGCAAGTGGTAATAGAATTTTATTTAGTGCAGGTTATATGAAAGCGCATCCAACAGATATAGATGTAGTAACCCACGAAGGCATGCATGTGGTGCAAGGTTATGGATACGGTTCTGGTCCTGTTTGGTTAACAGAAGGTATTGCCGATTATGTTCGTTATAAATACGGTGTAGACAACGTTGGTTCAAAATGGAGTTTGCCCGCATTTAAAGACACGCACAGTTACAAAAATAGCTATAGAATTACGGCAAGGTTTTTTGTTTGGTTAGAGCAAAATGTGAAATCTGGTTTAATTGCTACACTGGACCAACAACTAAGAGTACATCAATACTCCGAGCAATCGTGGGTAAATTTGACTGGAAAGACGCTAGATCAACTTTGGGATGACTATGCTAAAAATCCAAATCAAATTCAATTACAATACAGTGATAAAAAATCGAAATCATGAAGAAACTAATTTTAGTTGCGACTATAGCCTGTTCAATATTTACTTCTTTAAAAGCCCAAGAAACTGAAACTTTTAAGGAAAAAGGATATACCTTGATTTTTAAAAGCAACGACCCGTCTTTTAACCCTGCATTAAAGAAGCGAATGGTAGAAACTTTCTTTAAAGTATATCCAGTGTTGGCTAACGACTTCAATAAAAACGCGGATAAGTTAGTAACTTTTCACGTTGATACCGCTTACAAGGCCGTTGCTGCGGCGGGCGGCGGTAGAATTGTTTATAATCCGGGCTGGTTTATAAAGCACCCTGGAGATATTGACGTGGTAACTCATGAAGTGATGCATATTGTACAAAATTACGGCAGCGGTGGCGGGCCAGGCTGGTTAACAGAGGGCATTGCAGATTATGTACGATATAAGTATGGCGTTGATAATGCAGGAGCTAATTGGGCATTACCTGCTTTTAAGTTAGAGCATAGCTATAAAAATGCCTATAGAATTACTGCAAGGTTTTTAAATTGGTTAGAAATAAATGGAAACAAAGGAATTGTTGTGAAATTAGATGCTGCGATGCGTAATCATACCTACAAAGAAACGATTTGGAACGAATTAACGGGAAAAACAATTGACGAACTTTGGACCATGTATGCAGCAAATCCGGGAACATAACACTAGAGAATAAAATTGCTTAAATAATTATTACGAAATGATCAAAAGAATATTAACCTTAACGCTGGTATTAGCTGTTTCTGGATTATCTGCTCAAACCGTAGGTAAATTGTCTGATCCGGTAGAATGGGTAAATCCCCTAATGGGAACACAATCTAAACCAGAACTTTCTAATGGAAACACTTACCCAGCTGTTGGTGTGCCTTGGGGAATGAACTTGTGGACACCACAAACTGGAAAAATGGGTAATGGTTGGGCATATCAATACGATGCAGATAAGATTAGAGGTTTTAAACAAACCCACCAACCATCTCCGTGGATGAACGATTATGGTGCATTCGCTATTATGCCAGTTACCGGAAAGTTAAAATTTAATGAAGATCAGCGAGCAAGTTGGTTTACGCACAAAGCTGAGATCGCTAAGCCATATTATTATAGTGTATATCTGGCCGATGCCGATGTAACGACTGAAATTACACCTACAGAAAGAGCAGCTCAGTTCCGTTTCACTTTCCCTAAAACAGATAGTGCATTTGTAGTTGTAGATGCTTTAAATAAAGGTTCTTATATCAAAATAATCCCCTCAGAGCGCAAAATTATTGGCTACACCAGCAAATATGCTCGTGGGCCATTGCCTAGCAATTTTAAAAACTACTTTGTAATCATCTTTGATAAAGATTTTACCCTTTCAAAAACTTGGTCTGGTAATCAGTTAAATAATTCAGATCTAGAATTAAAAAGCGATCATACCGGTGCGGTTATTGGTTTTAAAACAGCCAAGGGAGAAAAAGTACATGCAAAGGTTGCTTCTTCCTTCATTAGTTTTGAGCAGGCAGAAATCAGTTTAAACAGAGAAATTGCAAAAGATAGTTTTGATGTAACCAAAGAAAAAGCCAGAGTAATTTGGAATAAAACGTTGAGCAAGGTTTCCATTGAGGGTGGCACAGTAGATCAAACACGTACATTCTATTCGGCATTATATCGTGCAGTTTTCTTTCCAAATAAGTTATATGAAATAGATGCAAACAATAAAATTGTGCATTGGAGTCCGTACAACGGTAAAATTTTGCCAGGTTATATGTTTGCAGGCACGGGTTTTTGGGATACTTTTAGAGCCCTATATCCTTTCTTGAATTTAGTTTATCCTTCTATCAACAAAGAAATGCAAGAAGGCTTAATTAATGATTATAAAGAAGGAGGATGGCTACCAGAGTGGAGTAGCCCGGGTTATGCCAATATTATGATTGGTAATAACTCTGCCTCTGTAGTAGCTGATGCCTACATTAAAGGTTTGCGTGGTTACGATATTGAAACTTTGTGGGAAGCTTTAAAACACGGCGCAAATAATGAAGGACCTATGGAAGCTGTTGGTCGTTCTGGAGTTAAATATTATAATGAATTAGGCTACGTTCCATTTGATGTTAAGGTACGTGAAAATGCAGCTAAAACTTTAGAATATGCGTATGATGATTTTGCTATCTATCAATTGGGAAAAGCATTAGGCAAGCCAGCAAGTGAGATAGATATTTATGCCAAGCGAAGTATGAATTACAAAAATCTATTCGATCCATCATCAGGATTAATGAGAGGCAAAAACGCAGACGGAACATTTCAATCGCCATTTAATCCATTTAAGTGGGGCGGTGCATTTACCGAAGGTAACAGCTGGCATTATACATGGTCGGTTTTTCAAGATATTGCTGGTTTAGCAAAGCTGATGGGAGGCAATGAGAAATTTGTAGAGAAGCTCGATTCGGTATTTTCTATGCCTCCAATTTTCGATGAAAGTGCTTATGGTGGCGTAATCCATGAAATTCGTGAAATGCAGATTGCCAACATGGGGCAGTATGCCCACGGAAATCAACCGATACAGCATATGATTTATCTTTACAATTACGGTGGTGCACCTTGGAAAACGCAATATTGGGTACGTGAGGCTATGAACAGGTTGTACTTTGCAACGCCAGATGGCTATTGTGGTGATGAGGACAACGGACAAACATCAGCTTGGTATGTGTTTTCTGCTTTAGGATTTTATCCAGTAACACCGGCAACAGACCAATACGTAGTTGGAGCGCCATTGTTTAAAAAGGTAACCTTAACTTTAGAGAACGGAAAAACTGTTGTAATTAACGCACCAACAAATAGTGCTGATAATAGGTACGTAGAATCTATTAAGTTTAATGGTGTTGCCTATGATAAAAATTGGTTGAGCCATTCTGCGTTGCAAAAAGGTGCAGTAATAGATTTTAAAATGTCTGCTACACCGAACAAAACTAGAGGCACAAAAGAAAGTTCATTTCCTTATTCTTTCTCAACCGATAAATAAAATACCTAATTGTGGGTATTGTTTGTGGTAAGGAGTTGAGATATTTTTGATAAAATTTAGGTTAAGTCGACAGAATTAATGTTTGTCTATTCTCTGCTTAGCTATGTTATTGTGTTTGGGAAGGCTGGATAGTCTTCCCTTTTTTTATTTTAAACTTGTAGAATTATCAAAATTACTTACTTTTGCTCGCAAGGGGGATTAGCTCATTTGGCTAGAGCGCTTCGCTGGCAGTGAAGAGGTGATCGGTTCGAATCCGATATTCTCCACAATTCCAGACAAATCAATTTTTTTATTGGTTTGTCTTTTTTTATGTTCTTATAATTCGTTGCTTATAAGGTAGATGAAGTGAAGTGTGACGTTAACTCTACTAGTTCGAACTCCGTCTCCGAATACAAAATCCTCTGAGGGAAATAGTAGCAACTGGATCTTTAACTTTTTGGGTGCAGTGCACTTTGTTTCCTCTATTTATAGAGAATTTCTCAACTTAACATAAAAGGGCACATATATCTGCACTTTTTGTTGGCTCAACACAGCTTCGGCGGCTTGGATGCCCAAACGCACGAAATCGGTAGAGATGGTGGTTATACCTTTTAGAATGAGTTTTTTTAAAGGAGTCTCATTGTAGGAGATAATACCTATGTGTTTGCCTATTTCCAATCCAGTTTCCATTACTTTCTCTATAAGGATCACTAAATCGTCTTCGGTCAAGGTGATGAAAGCACAACCTTTTCTTATTTCTTCCTCTTGGAGATCGCTTACTACTTCGTAGTTGAACGCATATTGGTTGCAAAACATCCGAAAGCCTTCGATAATTTCTTTAGGAAAATAGCTCTGTTGAGGAAAAACCAGTTTGAGTGTATTGTATTTTGATAGCGATTTTAACATTTCACAAAGTGCATTATAAAGGTCTTTCATAAAGTTTTGGTAAACGCCAGAATAATCTCCCGTTAAGTTACCAATACGCTTGTCGAGCATCACAAGCTTGTTCTTGTCTATTTGGTCAATTACTTCTTCTGGAGCTTCGCTAGAATCAGTAAAATGTGGAATAATCACATAATGGGTGTAGTTGTCTTTCTTGTCTAGGAGCAGTTTTTTAAATAAAGGAAAGCTATTGTTATAGATGTAAAGATCTATCATCGCCTCTTCGCCAAGGGTTTGTACAAAAGAATCGTAGATGATTTTTTTGTGGGCACTCAATTTATTGAACAACAGGCAAATCTTTAGTTTGCTATGGAGGGCGGTATTGTTGATGAAATAGCCTTTGCCGGGTACAGATTCGATAACCCCGAGCTGACGAAGCAATCTGTAACCTTTTTCGGCGGTGTCGCGAGAAAGCTCCAACTTAAAACTTAATTCATTGATAGAAGGTAGGGGATCATTCTTTTTAAGTATTCCCTTTTCGATAGCTAAATAGATAGAGTTGATCAGCTGTTTGTATTTTGGGGTAGACGAATACTCATCTATAACAATGTAAGAGTTAAGGTCTAGGGGTTTCATTATCCAAACTTAGATAAATCTGATTTTTTATGCAATATAATTGATGGGTATATAAAAGCAATTTATCGTTCTCTCCTCAACCTATGAAGGCATCTTTTCTGGAGGAAATATAAAAAAGCCAAAGCTATATTAGGTACATGACAGTACATAACAGCTATACAATATGCGATTGTTAATTTTAGAAAACCAAATTATAAATTAAGTATGCAGGCATTTTTAGGAGTTGTTTTTCACTTTATAGGAGGTTTCGCTTCGGGCAGTTTCTATATTCCCTATAAAAAAGTAAAAGGTTGGGCTTGGGAAAGCTATTGGATAGTTGGTGGTATTTTTTCATGGTTAATTGTACCACCCTTAGCCGCTTTTTTAACCATTCCAAATTTTTGGGAAATCATAAATGGTGCAACCGAGAGTACTTTAAAGCTCACTTATCTTTTTGGCGTGCTTTGGGGCATTGGTGGACTTACCTACGGCTTAGGAGTAAGATATCTTGGGGTTTCGCTGGGCAGCAGTATCATTTTGGGACTTTGCATGGTGCTAGGCTCTATTTTGCCGTCTATCTACTTTAGTTTCTTTCCAGAAGCTGGCAAAGATACCTTTGAGATGTTTATCTACACAGCATGGGGCCGCACAGTAATGTTAGGATTATTGGTCTGTGTGTTGGGGATTGTGATTTGCGGCAAGGCGGGGATGAGAAAAGAAATAGAAATAGAAGGGGCAGCTACAGATCCTCATGGTGCTACAGTTAAAACCGAGTATAAATTTGGGCTGGGGCTTTTGGTCGGTATAGTTTCTGGCGTGCTGAGTGCCTGTTTTAATTTCGGTATCGAAGCCGGTAAGCCTATGGCAGATACAGCAAACCACTGGTGGAAATTGGCCAATCCGGCAGAAACTGGAAATTTTCTGTTCCAAAATAACGTCACCTATGTTGTGGTGCTTTGGGGTGGCTTAACTACCAACTTTATTTGGTGTATGATATTAAATACCCGAAACAAAACCTTTGGCGATTATACCAATTCGAAAACACCTTTAGTAAAAAACTATCTTTTCTCCACACTGGCCGGTACTACTTGGTTTCTCCAGTTCTTTTTTTACGGCATGGGCGAGAGTAAGATGGGCAATGGTGCGAGCTCTTGGATATTGCACATGGCTTTCATTATCCTTATTGCTAACGTATGGGGCTTACTGTTGAAAGAGTGGAAAGGCGTATCAAAGAAAACGCTAACTACAGTAATTATAGGTATAGTAACCATTATAGCCTCTGTACTTATTGTAGGCTATGGAAATTCACTTAGATAAATAAAATCACAATCATAATTTTTAGATAAATGTCTGTTAAGGAAACAAATTACAAATACGTAAGCTACTTATGGGATGATGAAGCGGCTGCTAAATTAGCGGGTGATGAAGTAGCATTGTTAATCTATCGCTCTAACCTTTTAGGTGCCGATCTTCGTTTAACCAATTACGGAGGAGGAAATACTTCTTGCAAACTGATGCAAAAAGATCCGCTGACCGATTCGGAAACCGAAGTAATGTGGGTTAAAGGCTCTGGCGGAGATTTGGGAACCCTCAAAAAAAGTGGTTTAGCGGCACTTTATGTAGATCGTTTGCGCAGCTTAAAAAATATTTACAGAGGTGTAGAGCACGAAGACGAAATGGTGGCGCTCTTCAATCACTGCATTTTTGATCTCGATTCAAAAGCACCTTCTATTGATACACCCCTTCACGGATTTTTGCCTTTCAAACATATCGACCATCTACACCCAGATGCAGCTATTGCTATCGCGGCAGCTAAAGACGGGAAAAAAATAACACAAGAGCTTTTTGGCGGTACCATTGGTTGGGTAGAATGGAAAAAACCGGGTTTTGAATTGGGGTTACAATTAAAAAAATGTCTAGATGAAAATCCAGAAATTCGTGGTATTATGTTAGGTTCTCATGGTCTTTTCACTTGGGGAGATACGGCTTACGAAAGCTATGTAAATACGCTGGAGGTAATAGAAAAATGCTCGGAGTACCTAAACGAAAACTATGGAAAAAAGGGGCCAGTTTTTGGTGGGCAATGGATTGATAGTCTTCCTGTGGAGCAACGTAGCGCTCAAGCTGCGGCAATCGCACCAATACTTAGGGGATTGTGCTCTTCAAACCAATCTATGATAGGTCATTTTACTGACGACAGTAGAGTCTTAGAGTTCATCAATTCCAAAGATCTATCTCGTTTGGCACCAATGGGAACAAGCTGTCCAGATCATTTTTTAAGAACCAAAATCAGTCCTTTGGTGCTAGAACTAAACCCGAGCGCAGATCTGTCTAATGCTCAGGAGATCAAGGCTAAGCTAGAGCCTGCTTTCGAGGCTTATAGACAAATGTATACCGACTATTATGAGAAATGTAAACACTCAAATAGTCCAGCAATAAGAGATACCAACCCGGTAGTAATCTTGTATCCAGGCATTGGAATGTTTACTTTCTCTAAAGATAAACAAACGGCTAGAGTAGCTGCCGAATTTTACATCAATGCCATTAATGTAATGAAAGGGGCCGAGGCAGTTTCTGAGTATACTTCTTTACCACATCAAGAGGCATTTAACATCGAATATTGGTTGCTAGAAGAAGCGAAATTGCAGCGTATGCCAAAACCAAAGCCGTTAACAGGAAAAGTGGCTTTGGTGACAGGGAGCGCAGGCGGTATTGGAAAAGCAATTGCCAAGAAATTTGTTTCAGAAGGTGCTGTAGTGATATTAAATGATATGAATGCCGAACGTTTAGCCCAAGCTGGAGAAGAATTTGAGAAACAATTTGGGAAGGATGCTTATGCTACCGCTCAACTAGATGTAACCATTGCCGATGATATAAAAGCAGCTTTCGAAACAGCAGCTTTGGCTTTTGGTGGAGTAGATATTGTGGTAAATAACGCGGGACTTTCTATATCTAAATCTATCGAAGGCCATACAGAAAAAGATTGGGATTTATTATACGATGTACTGGTAAAAGGTCAGTTCTTGGTAACCCAAGCGGCTACTTCGATAATGAAAAAGCAGGCAAAAGGTGGAGATATCATTAATATCGTGAGTAAAAACGCATTGGTAAGTGGACCAAATAATGCTGGCTATGGCAGTGCAAAAGCAGCTCAGTTACATTTGAGCAGATTAAATGCGGCAGAACTTGGTACAGATGGCATTAGGGTAAACGTAGTAAATCCAGATGCGGTAATTAGCGACAGCAATATTTGGGCTGGTGGTTGGGCCGAAGGCAGAGCCAAAGCTTATGGCGTTACCGTAGAGGAACTTCCCGCTTATTATGCCAAACGTACATTGTTAAATCAAATGATATTGCCAGATGATATCGCGAACGCATGTTTCGCTTTTGTAGGTGGTTTAATGCAAAAATCTACTGGAAATGTATTGAACGTAGATGGTGGTGTGGCCATGGCATTCGTAAGATAAGTTTTTAGTACTTTAGTTAACAGCTATGCGTAGGGGGCGGTCAAGCAGTAGTACTGTCCTCGAAATAGTATTCTATTTTTTATACCAAATATAATTCCGATGAAGATTGATCAAAAAGCTATAGCCTTACATAACGATACTTTAGGTGCAGTACATCAACGCAAATTGCAGTTGTTAAAAGAAGAATGGGGCAACGATAATATAGAAAAGGTAATAGCTAAATTAAAGGATTTTCAAATAGCCATACCAAGCTGGGCTTTGGGAACAGGAGGCACTCGTTTTGGAAGATTTGCCATTTCGGGAGGAGAGCCAAGAACGCTTGAAGAAAAGATAGAAGATGTGGGACTCTTGCATCAATTAAATGCGGCAAGTGGTGCAATATCTCTCCACATCCCGTGGGATATCCCGACAGATGTTAATCATATCAAGTCATTGGCTTCGCAAGCTGGTTTATTGTTCGATGCCGTAAATTCGAATACTTTTCAAGATCAACCCAACGCACCTTTAAGCTACAAGTTTGGCTCTTTACAGCACGTAGATAAAAACGTTAGGCAACAAGCTATTGCCCATAATATAGAAGTAATTAAGCAGGGGGAAGGTTTAGGTTCTAAGGCATTGACCGTTTGGTTGGCCGATGGTTCGTGTTTCCCTGGTCAGCTTAATTTTAGAAAGGCTTTCGAAAATACCTTAGACAGTTTACAACAGATTTATGCAGCTTTGCCATCAGACTGGACTTTATTGGTTGAATATAAGGCTTTCGAGCCTAATTTCTACTCAACCACCATTGGCGATTGGGGCCAATCGATGCTATTGGCCAACAAACTAGGGGCAAAGGCAAAAACGTTGGTAGATTTAGGGCATCACCTTCCTAATGCTAATATTGAGCAAATTGTAGCACTATTGCTTATGGAAAACAAATTGGGCGGTTTCCATTTCAACGATTCTAAATATGGTGATGACGATTTAACGGCGGGCAGCATCAAACCTTATCAAGTGTTCTTAATTTTTAATGAGCTGGTTGAGGGTATGGATGCAAAGGGAATGAACCACGCCAAAGATTTAGCTTGGATGATCGACGCTTCCCATAATGTGAAAGATCCTTTAGAAGACTTGTTACAGTCGGTAGAAGCCATTATGTTGGCCTATGCACAAGCTTTAATGGTAAATAGGTCAGCCTTAGTGCAGGCTCAACAAAATAATGATGTAGTACAAGCACAGGAAATATTACAGCATACTTTTAGAACCGATTTTAGAGCGCTGGTTGCCGAAGCAAGGTTGCAAGCCAATGCAGCTTTAAATCCTTTACAGTTATACAGAACATTGAGTTGCCGTGAGCAATTAATCAACCAAAGAGGTAAAAATACAACTGCTACTGGATTATAGAGCCATGTTTACAGAAGAAAAGATACCCGTAGTAGCGGTTTTTGATGTCGGGAAAACGAACAAAAAGCTTTTTCTTTTTGATGAGCAATATCGTGTAGTTTTTGAGCGTTCGGCACGTTTCATTGAAACTGTTGATGAAGATGGTGACCCCTGTGAAAATCTCGATAGCCTTAGGCTTTCCATTTTCGATTCATTGAGAGAGGTTTTTGCTAATCCAAAATTTGAACTAAAGGCTATTAATTTTGCTTCTTACGGAGCAAGTTTGGTCTATATCGATGAAAATGGAACACCACTTACTTCGCTTCAAAATTACCTGAAGAGTTATCCACAAGATTTAAAAGAAGAATTTTATCGGCAATACGGTGGCGAAGAATTATTTGCGGCTAAAACAGCATCGCCAGTTTTAGGTAGTTTAAATTCCGGGATGCAGCTGTACAGGTTAAAAAATGAAAAGCCACAAATCTTTGAAAAGTTAAAATATGCCTTGCACCTACCACAATACCTTAGTTTTTTGCTTAGCGGAAAGGCTTATGCAGATAAAACGAGTTTGGGTTGCCATACCAATTTCTGGGATTTTGAAAAAGGTGATTATCATGAATGGGTATTTAAAGAGCATATCTTAGACAAAATGGCACCAATAGCACCTTCAGATCATGTTTCTCCAGCTACTTTTCCGGGCAGCAGTTACAGCGTAGGAGTAGGGTTGCACGATAGTTCTGCGGCACTTATTCCGTATCTAAAAAGCTTCAAAGAGCCATTTGTTTTACTATCAACCGGTACTTGGTGCATTTCCCTTAATCCATTCAATCAGCAGGTTTTAACTGCCGAAGAGCTAAATCAAGATGTGCTTTGCTACATGCAATATGAAGGCAAGGCCGTAAAAGCATCACGATTGTTCTCTGGTTTCGCTTATGAGCAACAAACAAAAAGAATAGCAGCTCACTTCAATTGTGATGTGTTAATGTTCAGAAATCTCGAATACAAACAAGAACTGGTAAAGTCCTTATCTCCACAGAAAATAAAAGCAGAAAACTGGACGTCATTACCATTTGAAGAGATAAACCTCAACGAATTTGAAAATGAGATAGCAGCTTATTACCAGTTAATGACCGATTTAATTGTACAACAGTATCGTTCTACCCAGTTGGTACTTGATGGTACATCGGCTAAAAGAATTTTCGTTGACGGGGGCTTTAGTAAAAATACAGTTTTTATGAATTTGTTGGCTGCTGTATTTCCCAATTGCGAGGTTTATGCCGCACACATGCCACAGGCAACGGCCATTGGTGCCGCTTTAGTCATTCATCAGTTGTGGAATACAAAGCCACTACCCAATGATATCATCGAACTTAAACTTTATACACCACATCCAACAAAAGTTGAAAATGAACCTAAAATATAATCAAGCTTATCCCGGTATAGACGATTTACGCAGAAAGGCCAAAAGTAAAATTCCACGTTTCGCTTTTGAATATTTAGATGGAGGATGTAATGAAGATGTAAATCTTTACCGTAATACAGCCGAGCTTCGTGATATAAAGCTAAACCCCTATTATTTGAGGGGGCATGATGGAACAGATATGACTGTAGAACTTTTTGGCAAAACTTATCAGGCACCGTTTGGCGTAGCTCCTGTTGGTTTACAGGGACTGATTTGGCCTAACTCTCCGAATATTTTAGCTAAAGCTGCTTATGAACATAAAGTGCCTTTTATTTTAAGCACGGTATCTACAAGTTCAATAGAAGAAATTGCCCAAATTACCCATGGAGAATTTTGGTTCCAACTCTATCATCCGGCAGAAGAAAAACTTAGAAATGATATCGTTAGAAGATTGAAAGATGTAGAATGTAATGTGTTGGTGATTTTATCTGACGTGCCAACATTCGGTTTTAGACCAAGGGATATCCGCAACGGTTTGGCCATGCCCCCGCGTATGACTTTGAACAATATATTACAGATTATGCGACGGCCACATTGGGCTTTGCAGACTTTGTTTCATGGTACGCCAACTTTTGCCACTATGAAACCATATATGCCTAAAGGCTTGGATATGAAACAGCTCGGTGCATTTATGGATCGAACTTTTTCTGGGAGGCTTGATACGGATAGGATAGCAGCGATAAGGGATCAGTGGAAAGGGAAATTGGTAATTAAAGGAATTGCAACTCCAGAAGATGCACAATTGGCCGTAGAATTAGGTGCCGATGGTATTATTGTATCCAACCACGGTGGCAGGCAATTAGATTCTGCAGAATCTGCCATCGCTTCTTTGAAAAAATTGGTTCCATTTAAAGATCAGTTAAAAGTGATGATGGACAGCGGTATCAGATCTGGAGCAGATGTTGCAAGAGCCTTGGCTGTGGGTGCCGATTTTGCTTTCTTAGGTCGCACATTTATGTACAGTACAGCGGCATTAGGTAACGAAGGAGGCCAGCATGCCATGGCCATTCTGAAGCGACAGTTAAAACAGGTGATGGAACAAGTCAATTGTAGCCAGGTTTCAGATTTTGAGAAGCATCTGTTAAAATAACTAACGGTTATTAGATACTAAACAGAAACTGAAGCACATTTTACCTTGCAATATGATGGATGCTTATTGCTCATATATTTCTGCCACCTTACACTACTTCTAGTGCTAATTTTTTGATTATCTAGTGCTGGCTAATTCTGACCAATCAGAACTAGTCTTACTGGCATTCCTTTCGTTGCATTTTTTTAAATGATGGTCAATTCTCCATCAACTTTGTGAAAATAAGAAGCCCATACTGAATCGGTATGGACAAGCTCATTTAATTTTGTCATATAGCAACTCTGCAATAATGGTGCGGTTTTTACTTTGATGTTTTAGTATTTTAAAAGGTTAAAAATGTATTACAAATTCGTTGGCACCTTAATTAAGTTTGTATCAAGGGAGTAAGGAAGATGAGTAATGGTAAATGGTACATGCTTACTGATCTTTGCTTTCTAAAACAAACCAAATATAAATTATTATGAAAAGACGATACGCACATTTGCACATAGGGACATTCTAACCTATTGTTTGCCTAATGCCTAATGCTAAATGTAGTTTTTATTTTGTTCGAATATATGAACCGCAATGTCATTGGTTATTTCAAGATAAAAATCCCAATTAATACATATTTTATAAAACAGGAAGATTCTCTAATCGCTGTTTTTGGCAAAAGGAAAGGTAAAATAGTATCTGTCTCATTCAGCACCTAAATAGCATTAACTAATACAACCAAATAATAACCGATTATGAAAAAGATAATTGCCATTCTGGCCATTTGTGTCTTTGCTTTTGCGGGATGTAAAGAAGACTTACAGCAATATCCCGGATTTAATACCATTGATCCACTTGATGCGCTTTATCCAGCTGCAGATTTACTTTTGCCAGACCACACTACAGACGGAAAAAACAACTATGCTAAGCGCATCGTGGAATTTAAGACACAGCCTTTAAAAAGAGGAGAGATAATATTTTTAGGCAATGGTCTAATTGAACTTGGAGGTAATTGGGCTACTCGCTTAGGGGCCCCAACAGCAAGAAATAGAGGTATAACCAATGATCTTACTTTTGGTGTTTTGCAACGGCTAAAGGAAATTACGCATTACAAGCCTTCTTATGTTTTTATAGAAATAGGGATAGAAGATTTAATGCTTCCTAACTCTTCACCAAGCAACACCGCAGATCAGATTAGTGAAATCGTAAAATCTATTAACAAAGAATCAGCGCAGACTAAAATCTACGTTAATACTGTTTTCCCAACAAGATCAGCAGCTTTGGTTTCAAAAATAAGGGAAACCAACACACTTTTGCAAACCAAGTCGTTAACAGAGCCTTTTGATTTAATTGATACTTATACTTTGTTCGCAGAAAGTAATGGACTAATCAAAAGTTCGTATGCTGTTGCTGATGGAATTCATCTTACGGAACCAGGTTACAATCTTTGGGTAAATATGCTTGCGGCAATACTGGGCACTACCCCGCCAGTAGTGGGGCCTCCTCTACCTTCAAATGTGGCATTGAATAGGCCTGTAACAGTTAATGGAACCGAGAATGCAACAACTACCGGAGATAAAGCAGTAGACGGAGATATGGCTACGCTTTGGTCATCAGCGGCAATGTTTTCGCAAACTTTGGCTGTTGAGCTCTCTGCACCTTATGATATTAACAAAATAGTTATTTTTTGGGAAGGTGGTACAAACCATTATGCATCGGCATTTAATATAGAAGCTTCTGATAATGGAACCACTTGGAGACTGATTGCATCGGCCACAGGAGTTACAGATAATACGAGCTACACCATTGAGACATTCACGGGAAATAAGGTTGCAAAATATGTGAGGTTTGTAGGGCAAGGAAGACGCAGTACCTATTATAGAATTAGAGAATTTGAAGTTTATGGGACTACGCCATAAGGCTGGCATACTTATACTGTACTATCCTAGAATAATAATGAGATCCCCAATAATAGCGCAGTTGCTTAGATAGAATAGTCAAGTGTACAGCTCGTGATATAAAATGGGGAAGCGTTTATTTTCCTAAAAAATGTCCTAACGTGAAAATTAATTTAAAACAAAATATAAAAAGATACCACATCCATTGATATCTGATTGGCTGATATTGGCTAATCAAATCATTGGTCATTAGAACTATCTGATTTAATCTAAATATTCAAATGCATATAAAATTTACTCTACCACAGAGGGATGAATACCACTCGGTGATAAAAAAAATTATAAAGCTTCAATTTGTTTGGCTTTTGGCTTTAACACCATTAACGCAAGCCAATGCAGCAAAGAAAAATGTGGCGGCAACTAAAGGGAGATTTGAAGGCCATTCTAATTCGAGGACTAATTTTGTCGCCATTAGAGTTACCGGAAAGGTAGTTGATGAGAAAGGTTTGCCAATGCCTGGTGTATCGGTAAGATTAAAAGGTAGTGACCTTGTTGTTATTACAAATGGCGATGGGGTATTCAATATTAGCGTTCCAGATAAAACTGCTGTTTTGGTTTTTTCGTATACCGGGTTTACCTCGCAAGAAGTAACTGTAGGTGAAAAAACGCAGTTGAACATCATTATTAAGGAGCAGTCTAGCGATCTTAACTCCGTAATTATTGTAGGTTATGGTACCCAGAAAAAGAAAGAACAGACGGCTGCTATCAGTACTCTATCGGGCAAAGATATTGTGAAAACGCCGGTAGCTGATATCACCAATTCACTGATTGGGCAGGTTCCGGGAATTATTTCGCGTCAGGCAAGTGGAAAACCTGGGGAAACTGCTTCTACCATTTATGTGCGTGGGCGAGCTTCGGCAAACTCGGCAGCATTGATTATTGTTGATGGAATTGAAAGGGAAACCTTTGGTAATATCGATGCCAATGAAATAGAATCAATCAGTGTATTAAAAGATGCTTCTTCTACTGCGCTCTTCGGTATTAAAGGTGCAAATGGGGTAATATTGGTAACTACCAAATCGGGTAATTTGGGTAAAACAACTATTTCCTACTCTGGTGGAATGGGATTGACCAGCACTACCGGCTATCCTGAAGTGCTTGAGGCTTTTCAAAGTGCAAGCTTACATAATGAGGGAGAGGATAACCTAATTAGAAATGGACTTCTAGATATTAATGCCAAATTTTTTACAGCTAATGATTTGGAGACATTTAGAAGAGGGGATGGAGATCCTTTGCTGTATCCAAATGTAAACTGGTATGAAGCAATCACCAGACCCAACTGGATGAGAACGCAACACAACCTTAATTTTTCTGGGGGATCTAATAGAGTAAAATATTTTGTATCAGCGGGCTACCTGTTTGAAGATGGTATGTTTAAAAACTACGAAACACCATCTGGTTATAAGACAAATGCAGATTTTAATCGCTATAACTTTAGATCTAACCTAGATTTTACACTTACCAAAACCACTAAGGTTAGCCTAAGGCTTGCGGGAAGACTAGAGCAAAAGTTGGGAATGAGAGGTTTTTTTGGAGGAATTAGACCAGGTGGTACAGAAGAGTTTTTTGCTCGTATCATTGCCTTGCCTTCGTGGGGTTTGCCTTTTTTTCCAGAATATACCAATCCACAAACTCCAGAACAACGTATTCTGGACGATACCTATAACCACATTACAGATTTTGGTAGACTTGGCTTAAACACGCCTAATCCTTACGCCATGTTAACCCGAGCAGGTTATTTTGAATCGGACAACAATGCCTTTGAGAGTATTTTCGTCTTTGATCAAGCGCTTGATGCGGTTACCAAAGGGCTATCGTTTAAGGTGACGTTTGGTTATGATGCCAACATCTTAAGTCTGAGAACACAAGAAGGACGCTACAGTGAATACGAACTCAATAAAACCAATTCCACATTAACTCTTAAGCCCGGAACTTATGACGATGAGTTGGCAGCCATACAAGTAAGTAGAGATGGCTACCTAAAGTCTAATTTGCAGGCTGGATTAAACTATAATAGGGTTTTCGGAAAACATAGCGTATCGGTAATCACCGTAGCACAAAGAGAACTTCGCCGCATAGCCGGAGCCAATGCACCTTATGCTAATCAAGGGGTGGTGCTAAGTACAAAATATAATTACAACAATAAATACTATGTAGAAGCCAATGGATCTTACAATGGTTCAGAAAATTATCCTAAGGGAGAAAGATATGGGCTTTTTCCTGCAGTTTCTGCAGGTTGGACCATTAGTGAGGAAAGCTTCATGGACAATGTCAAATGGCTCGACTTTCTTAAAATCAGAGGTTCATACGGGCTTATCGGATTTGGAGGTGTAGGTGGTAGGTTTCTTTATTTAGATGCCTATACCAATGGAGGGGCTTCTCCAGGTAATCTAGGTGGCAATACCAAGCCAAACACGCAGGTTTATTTTGGAAATCCAAATTCTGCAGTGCTCAATCCAGTGGTGTTCCACAGCCAGTTTGGAAACCCAAATGTTACTTGGGAAAAATCAATCAAAAGAAATCTTGGCTTTGAATTGCAGGCATTTAAAAACAAACTTTCCCTAACCTTTGATGTATTTGATGAAAAGAGATACGATATTTTGCTTGGAAGAGTAAACTCAACCTCTGCTATTTACGGAGAAACTTTACCTCAGGTTAATTTTGGTGAAAATAAAAACCAAGGCTTCGATTTTGAGATCAATTACAAAAATAATATAGGTGATTTTGGCTACGGAATTAATTCCACGTTTACCAAAGCCAAAAACAAATACGTGATTGTTGATGAGGCGGCACAATTGCCAGCACATCAAAAATTGGCAGGTACCTCTATAGGTCAATTTATAGGCTATAAAGTGATAGGTTTTTACCAAGATCAGAATGACATTAACAGCAGTCCTGTTAATAACGCTACCGCTAATCCGGTTATTCCTGGAGATTTAAAATATATGGATGTAAATGGTGATGGGATTATTGATAGAAACGACCGAGTGCCTGTTGGCGGTACTGATATTCCCGAAATTGTATATGGTTTTTCTCCAAGTTTTAGCTATAAAAATTTCGCCGTATCGGTATTGTTCCAAGGTGTAGGCAAGGTAAGCTCCAATGTAAGGGAAATTGGTGGAGGTCGTTTGAACTATTTTGCTCCCCAACTGGGAAGATGGCAATCGCCAGCTGATAATGAAACAGCTACCTGGCCTGTTATGAAACCCAATTCTCTTACCGGAAACCCAAGTTACGAACTTAACTCTTTCTTATTGAGAGATGCCAGTTACCTTAAACTCCGCAACATAGAAATTTCTTATCAATTCCCAGTTGCTTTAGCTAAGAAGATGAGGGTGCAGAATTTCAGGATTTTTGCTAATGGACAAAATCTCCATACCTGGACCAATTTTCCAGGGCTAGATCCAGAGATTTCGGCCAATACCAATTATCCACTAACTAGGGTGTTCAACTTCGGACTGAATGTTCAATTTTAATCCAATTGCTATGAAACGTTTTATATATATATCACTGTTGGTTTCCATATCTACCTTCTCTTGCCAAAAAGATTTCTTACAGAGAGATACTGGCGTGCCAATTTCGCAAGAAGATGTCTTTAAAAATCCACTTTTTGCTAGTCGATTTGCAGATAATACTTATAATTTTCTGATCAATGATTATTGCCGTTTAGCAGGGTCGCCCAATGTGTTTATGGGAACCACTGGTGAATTTACGGATGAAGCCGTATTTTCTGGAGGAGACCCATCTGTAGTTACCATGAACAAAGGTAATTACCTAAATCCTTCAGCTACTGATGTAGTGGTACCCTATACGCAAATGTACCAAGGTATCCGTAACGCCAACACCATGTTGGCTAACATAGATATAGTGCCTTGGACAATGGAACAAAACCCCGCTTTAATTAGGGCACAAATGCTTTTTTTGAGGGCTATGTTTTATTTCGAACTCATCAAAAGATATGGTGGTGTAGTGCTTTTGGATAAGCCGTTAGCTTTAACAGACGAAACAGATTTGCCAAGAAGTACCTATGAGGAAACACTGGCATTTATCTTAAATGATATTAGGGCCGCCGAAACGCTTCTTGCTACCGAACATTTTAATACGATTTATACCCCTGGTAACGATTGGAATGCAGGTAATTTTGGGAGAATTACTCAAGGGGCATGTAAGGCGCTAAGATCTAGGCTGTTGTTGTTGGATGCAAGTCCGTTGCGTAATCCAAGTAATGACCTCTCTAAATGGACTGCTGCTGCAAACGCTGCTAAAGAGATTATTGATATGGGAAGATACGATTTGCAAGCTAGTTATAGCACACTGTTATTCGTGCCTACTTCACCAGAATATATCTTGATTACCGTTAGACCTCCCAGACCACTAACCAACGCCGCAGATCACATCATGTCGCCAGGTTCTGGTGGTGTGAGTGGAAAATTGAACCCTACACAAAATCACGTAGACCTTTATGAAATGAACAATGGCAAGCCGATTACTGACCCAACATCGGGTTACAACCCTGCAACACCATATTTAAATCGTGATCCAAGGTTTTATGCTAATATCCTTTATAACGATGCTCCTTGGCAAGGGAGAAGGATGGAGATGTTTGAGGACGGACGAGATTACAGAGGTTCTGCTGTAACCTACACACGTACACGTTATTACACACGTAAGTTGTGGCCAGAAGCACTTAGGGCGGGTAGTACCGCAACAGCATTATTAAACTTCATCCAATTTAGATATGGCGAAGTACTCTTGAATTACGCCGAAGCGCTTAACGAAGCACAAGGCCCTATAGATGATGTGTATTTCTACATCAACAAAATCCGTACACGTGCAGGTATGCCAAATTTACCTGCAGGTCTTTCAAAAGATGAAATGCGAGCAAGAATACATAACGAAAGGGCAGTAGAATTGGCATTCGAGGAACACCGTTGGTGGGATGTACTGAGGTGGAAAAAGGGTAAAGAGATCAACGAAGTTCCTGTAGAGGGTATGAATGTGGTAAAAACAGGAACAACATTCACCTATAATAGAGTTACACTAGACCAACTCTATCAAAGGGTATTTGTAGACAGAATGTACGTATATCCTATTCCTCAGGCAGAAATTATAAAGAGTAGAGGGGCTTTGGTGCAAACACCAGGGTGGTAATTATTTTTTAAGAACAATATTAAATCACATGAAAACAATTATAGGGCATAAAATACTAACTGTTTTATTGCTGTTTGCCATCAGCTCTGCTGCCTTTGCTCAATCTACACAAAAGGTAACCATAAAGGGCACGGTTAGGGATAGCAAAAACCAGCCTATTAATGGTGTTGACATCACCGTACAGGAAAAGGGCGAAATAAGTACTACCGATAATGATGGGAAGTTTGAAATTTCGGCGGCACCACAAGATATCATAATTTTTAAAAAGAAGGGTTTCTTGACAAAACTACAGCCAATTAATAATGAGGTTCAGGCCGTTAATGTAAAATTGGCTGAAGAATTAACTGAGGCTGGCGATGATGATGATGTGGAAATACCTTTTGGGGTACGTAAAAAAAGACAGGTTACCCAAGCGCTTACTGTAGTAAGGGGAGATATTGTACCTAATATTCCGGTAACTGATGTGAAGAACTTATATGCAGGAAGAGTTTCGGGATTGTATATGCAACAAACAAATACACTTCCGGGTAATGAGAGCACCTCTTTTTTAATAAGAGGAAGATCTTCGTACGGCACTACTGCCGCATTAACGCTTGTTGATGGTGTTGAAAGGGAGTTTGGCGATATGGATCCGCAAGAGATTGAAAGTATTACAGTGCTTAAGGATGCTGCGGCACTGGCATGGTACGGGCTTAGAGGTGGCAATGGTGCGGTAATTATTACTACTAAAAAAGGTAGTGCCAATCAATCTCGTATCAACTTTGATGCGCAGTACGGGGTACAGGCCCGCACCAAATTGATAGCACCACTAAACGCTTATGATTACGCTGCTGCCTATACCGAAGCTCAAATTAATGATGGAGTAGTAAACCGTAGGTACACGCCAGAAGTATTAGAGGCTTACAAAAATGGTATAAATCCACAATTGTATCCAAATAATAATTACATCGATCGTTTTTTAAATGAAACCGCTCCAACACAACGTTATGTACTCTCTGCAGATGGAGGAAATAATACCTTGCAGTATTTTGCATTGGTAAGCTATTATAATCAGCAGGGGTTATTTAGGGATACGAAAACTGCCGACTATAATAGCAATAACCGTTACGATAAGTTTAATTTTAGGGGAAACGTTACCTTCAATCCTAATAAGAATTTAACAATTGCTCTTAATGCAGGCGGCAGGATCGAAAATAGATTTGATCCTACAGATGGTACGGCAAGTATATTGAATAATATTTTCAACCTACCTCCAGATGCATTCCCTATTCTTAATAGTGATGGAAGCTACGGTGGAAATTCCACTTTTCAGACCAACCCACTAGGGCAGCTTCGTGACCGTGGTTATGTAAGCAATATAGATAGGGTAATGCTTGCTTCAATCAACGCAAAGCAACGATTAGATTTCATTACCAAAGGTCTGTCGGCCAATGTGCTTTATTCTTATGATGCCTTTGGAAGATACACTTCTGGTCTTGCCGAAGATTATCAGGTTTTTGATCTTACCGGAACTACGGGAGTACCTTCGGCGGCTTTCCGTACGCCAACGCCATTGGCCTATCGTGGTGCAACCTATACTTTAAATAATCGTAGAAACGAAATGTGGGCAGGTTTCGATTATGATCGTGTTTTTGGCGACCACTCGTTCAATGCATCAATTCGTGGGCAGAGGTATGCAGATGTTAGCCCAGACAGGTTGGACTTTAGAAATCAGGGATTGGCAGCCAGAATTGATTACGGTTTTAAACAAAAATATTTCTTAGGACTTGTTGCAGGTTATTCTGGCTCAGAGAACTTCGATCCCAAACAACGATATGGTTTTTTTCCAGCCATTTCTGGTGCTTGGATAGTTTCGGAAGAATCGTTCATGAACGGGATCAAGAATACGCTTAGCTACCTTAAAATCAGAGCTTCACACGGAACTGCCGGAAACGGTCAAATAGGAGGTTCTAGATTACCGTTCCAAAGTTTTTACAGCAGAAATGCTACGGGTGGCGGGTATACTTTTGGAGAAGCCTTTTCAGCAACCAATGTGGCTACAGAAATTTCGCTCGGAAACCCAGTAATTACTTGGGAAAACATTACCACTACTAACGTTGGTTTAGAAACCAAATTTTTTAATAACGCACTTTCTTTTACGGTTGATCTTTATAAAAATAGACGTGAAAATATCCTAACTGCGGCAGCATTGCCAAGTTTATTGGGCCAATCTATTAGCCAGGTTAACGCAGGTATTGTAGATAGTAAAGGAATCGAATCTTCTTTTAACTACAATAAGCAATTGGGCAAGTTTAACATTTCGCTTAACGGAAATATCTTGTTGTCAAAAAATAATGTGGTGGTAGAAAATGGTCAGGAAGGTGTACCCGAATATCAATCTACCATGGGAAAAATAGCGGGTTCTGTATTGCTTTTCCAATCGGATGGTCTGTTCCAAAACGAGGACGAGATAGATGCCAGTCCGAGGCAAACTTTGGCAGGTACTGTTAAACCAGGTGATATTAGATATAAAGATATCAACGGAGACAATATTATTGATAACCTGGATAGGGTAAGAACAAATGTTACCGATCTCCCTAATACCTATTTTGGCTTTGGAGGTACTGTAAATTTCAAAAACTTTGATTTTTCAATCCAGTTTGCCGGAGTGTCTGGCAGAACGGTTAATATCCAACCTTATGTTAACGGAGGTCCTTCTGCCTTTAATCAAGAGAGCTTGAAAAGATGGACACCCGAAACTGCAAACATAGCTGTGTATCCGCGTTTAGGTATTTCCGATCGTGGCAATAATACCGTAATGTCTGACTTTTGGATGCGCTCAATGAATTTTGTACGCCTTAAATCACTTGAGTTAGGAGTGAAGATAGCTCCCAATTATTTGAAGAAATTCGGGCTTCAAAATACCAGGTTCTTTATAGGAGGACTTAACCTGCTCACCTTTACTAATCTTGAGCTAAACGTTGATCCGGAAATTCCAGGTGCAGGAAGAGGTAGCGCCTATCCTTATATGAAAACCTACACACTAGGATTAAGTACAAGTTTATAATGACTAATATGAGAATGAACAAAAAAAGAGCAATACTATTGCTGTTGGCTATTTTTTCGGTTTTTTCAGCTTGTAAAAAAGATTATTTGTCTTTCGATTACAATGATGGAAATATTACAGGGGAAGATGTTTGGGCATCTGATTTACATACCAGAGGTTTTTTGAATAATTGTTATGGAGGAATGCTCGCCCGCTATGACCTTGGCGATGGCTCGCTATTGGCTGCGGCTAGCGACGAGGCCGTAAATTCTAACCCAAACGGCGCAATTGTTGTTTTTAATAACGGTACTTGGGGTCCGCTGCGCACTATTGATGATCAGTATGCTAATATGTACAACCATATCAGACGTACAAATCTATTTCTTGAAAATGCAGCAACAAGCGGTATCGCACCCATATCCGATATCCCGAAATTAATGGGCGAAGCTTATTTTTTAAGAGCATTGTACCACTTTGAGCTCATGAAAAGATATGGTGGTATCATCATCGCTAATAAATCATTTAATCCGGGAGAAGACCTTAACCTGCCAAAAAATTCATTTGAGGAGGTGGTTAATCAAATTGTGGCCGATTGTGACGCTGCAGCCGCTTCGTTACCAGATGTAACCGCCGATCTAAGTTCAGAAAACAAAGGTAGAGCAACTAAATCAGCGGCTTTGGCCCTTAAATCTAGAACGTTGTTATATGCAGCCAGCCCATTAAATAATGCAGCTAATGATGCCGCTAAATGGCAAAAAGCAGCAGATGCTGCAAAAGCTGTAATTGATATGAACAAATTAGTGTTGTTAACGCAGGCCCAGTTACCTAATCTATGGAATTACACTGCACTTCCTTTTAACGCCGAAGTGATTATGGCTACTACTGCCAATAATATCAATTCGGTGGAATTGGCAAATGCACCCATTAGTTATAATGCTGGTAGAGGCAGAACAAACCCTACACAAGAAT
This sequence comes from Pedobacter sp., assembly GCF_031119335.1. Taxonomy (GTDB): domain Bacteria; phylum Bacteroidota; class Bacteroidia; order Sphingobacteriales; family Sphingobacteriaceae; genus Pedobacter. The sequence goes on along the minus strand of NZ_JAVHXT010000006.1, from coordinate 3,380 downwards.
TGGTAGATGCTTTTGAAATGAGAACAACGGGCAAGCCAATTTCCGACCCTACATCGGGTTACGTAGCTACCAATCCTTATGCCAATAGGGACCCACGTTTAGCTCTGTTTATTGTTACCAATGGTTCGACCTTTAAATCTGTTAACGTAGAAACTTTTGTAGGCGGAAAAGATAACAATGTGAACAACGGAAATACCACTAAAACAGGGTATTACATGCGTAAATTTTTAACCGAGGCCAATTTCTGGGGTACAGGTACGCAAACTCTTTCTAGAAAACCTTGGGTGCTTTTCAGGTATGCAGAAATACTATTGAATTATGCCGAAGCATTGAACGAAGCGCAGGGGGCAGTGCCAGAGGTGTATACTTATGTCAATATGGTAAGGAATAGGGTAGCAATGCCTGCTCTACCTTTGGGTCTAACCAAGGAGCAAATGAGAGAGCGTATACAAAATGAAAGAAGGGTAGAATTGTGCTTTGAAGACCATCGTTTTTATGATGTGAGAAGATGGAACAAGGGTGTCCAATATTTTAATGTGCCTGTATCTGGAATGAGAATTACAAGATCAGGCTCTACGCTGACTTATCTACGCTTCGAAGTAGAACCGAGGGTATTCTCTGAGAAAATGAACAGATTTCCTTTTCCACAAGCAGAACTTAATCGAGCAACTAAGCTTGTTCAAAATACCGATTGGTAATCTTTTTTAGCTATGACTCCACCATTAAAAAAATAATTTTTAACGATATGAAACATACTTTTCTTTTACTTGCCATTGCCGCTCTGTTCATTATTTCTTGTTCTAAATCGAAGGAACCAGATGTTCCCGCTCCTACGGGGCCAGTTGTCCCAGCTAATGGATCTATCAGTATTATGGCTTATGGGGCTGTGGCCGATGGAAAGTTCGATAATACGGCTATCATACAAAAGGCAATTTTCGATTGTTCGTTAAAATCTGCTACTTTGATATTCCCTAAAGGTACTTATTATACCAAACCTTTGTTTTTGGCTTCTAATGTTACCCTTAATCTGGAGGAAGGTTCGATCATCTTGGGTAGCCCCAATAAAGCAGATTACGATAAGGCTTTTCCGAATGCGGGAGCAATAGAAACTTCTGCACTCATTTACGGGAAAGATATTCAAAACGTAACTATTAAAGGCAAAGGTAAAATTGATGGGCAAGGAGGTAGCCCTAGTTTCCAGTTGGGAAATGGCGTAGATGGAAGACCAAAGTTGATGTTGTTCGTTCGTGTCAAAAATATCAATGTTGAGCAGGTAGAACTTACTGGGTCGGCTTTTTGGACGGCGCACTTTCTATTATGCGATGGGGTGAAGATTAAAGGTATCAAACTGTATGCCCACAGTAACTGGAACAACGATGGTTTGGATATCGACTCTAGAAACGTAGAAATTTCTGATTGCTATATTGATGCTGATGATGATGCTATTTGCCTTAAAAGTGACCGTGATGCCGTTGTGGAGAATGTTACCGTAACCAATTGTATTGTTAAGACCAATTGTAACGGTATAAAGTTTGGTACGGCCTCTAAAAATGGGTTTAAAAATATCAATATCTCAAATTGTAAGATAAGTGCAGGCTCGGTAGATAAGTTTCGTAAGTGGAGAAACAATTCATCTTTGTCTTGGCTTGGCATAACAAAAGACATTACCGCTGTTTCGGGAATTGCACTAGAAGCAGTTGATGGAGGAACCATTGACGGTGTTAATATTTCTAATATTGAGATGGTAGATGTTCAGAGTGCAATCTTTATCAGATTGGGCGATAGAATGAGATCTTTTTCTACAAACATCAGCTCGATTAAAAATGTGACTATTTCCGATATCAAAGCCACAGCAGAAAGTAAACTATCTTCATCTATTACAGGTGTTCCGGGTGGAATTGTAGATAACGTGACTATAAAAAACGTACAAATGACAGTACAGGGTGGTGGTACAACGGCCGATGCCAATGCCAACGTGCCAGAGGTTGCAAATGGATATCCAGAAAACAGGATGTTCGGCGTGGTTTTACCTGCTTATGGCTTTTATGTGCGCCATGCCAAAAATATCACTTTCGATAATGTAATCACTACAAGAGTAAGAGCCGATGCACGGCCAGAATATAAGTTCGATAATGTAACAAACTATGTAATTAAATAATGTAAAAATTAAATCTAATAACATGAAAAAATACTACAAATCATTTTGTTTACCTCTTTTTTTTACACTTTCATTAGTGTGTTTATTTTCAAAAGTGGGTTATACGCAAAATATAGCTTTGGGAAAAACAGCTACGGCAAACAGTACCCAGAATGGCAATATTGCTTCAAATGCGATTGATAATAATACCAGCACCTATTGGCAATCTGGTGCGAGTTTTTCAGCTAATATTTATGTGGATTTTTTAGCTTCTTACAATTTTTCACAAGTGTCAATAACATGGGATGGGACAAATAACTATTCACAGAAAGTATATATAGAGTGTTCAAATAACGCATCTACATGGGTTAGGGTTGATAGTGTCATGAATGCCTCTTTTGATGCCAACAACGTTGTTGTCCCTAGCTCCAATGTAAAGCCAACGTCACCAAATGTGATAAATATTACCAATCCCTTAGCTAAAGGAAGATATTTGAGGTTAATCTGTCAGGGAAGAGCCAGTAGTTCTCATAATATTGCAGAAATTGATGTGAGAGGAACATTGACAATTTTGCCTGTAGAACTGTCGAGATTTAATGCAATTTCACAAAACGGAGGGAAGGTTGATATTTCTTGGGCGACAGCCTCTGAAACAAATAATGATTACTTTACAATTGATAAAAGTAGTGATGGCAAAGATTTTACCAGACTTGCGAAAATTTACTCATTAGGATCAGGTGGTTATGATTACTTTTCTGTAGATAAAAATCCATTTGCTGGGAACAATTATTATCGTTTAAAGCAGGTAGATAAAGACGGTACAGAAAAGGAACTTGGCATTAAAGTGGTAAATGTGATGTTAAAAAACTCAGGTTTGTCCATCTATCCAAATCCAGTTAAAGGAAAATCATTTACTTTGAATTTACCTGAAAATTCTGAAGAAATTATCAATTTGGAAGTATTAACCTTAGCTGGTAATAGAATCTTTAAGCAGAAATACAAAAAAGATAGCAACAATCTTAAAGTTAATCTAGATCAAAATATAAACGAGGGAATCTATTTATTAAGGGTAAATAACCAGGCAACAATTAAGTTGGTTGTTGATAAGGAATAGGCTGTTGGAGGTTTATTAAAGGATAGATTTTATTAAACCTTTAGAAGCTGTTAAATTTCAGTAAAACTTTTTACTTGTCAGTATGAGCTTGTCGAAGACTACTTGATGAAGAATGTTTCGACGAGCTCA
>NZ_JAVHXT010000005.1 GCF_031119335.1 Pedobacter sp. | reverse complement strand
ATTGATGCGCATTGTCAAAACAAAAGCCGCAAGCATTCAAATAGACCTCAACAGAACGCAAAAAGATTTAGCAAAAGGCGGGACTGTGATTTGCCATGAAATACATCCGTTGTTTTTCTAAAGACCTCTCGAAAAAATTACAGTATGCCACAAAATAAAGTATACTTTTTGTGCGTTTATAACTTCATTTTAATGCGAAGTGTATAGCATAGCACACACTTTTTTTGTTTTGATATATTGTAAACTATTCCTTAAGCGCTTGTTTATCAGTCAAATATTTTTTATTAGCATGTGAATGAGCAGGCGTTGGTATACCTATTGACTATTTGAGAACAAAATAACAGAAGCTTATAAAGTCAATATTATGAAACTAAATTTCTTAAAATTTTTTCCGGTTGCGTTAACTGGATTAATTATCGGCAGCAACGTTCAAGCTCAGGAGAGCGCTAGCAGCGTTGGCACAAAACCATCTCTTAGAACTTGGTCTATCGGAGTAAATGCAGGTGCTTTAACAGGTGTCTCGCCCCTTGGTGGCCAAAACGACTTCTCAAACTGGAAATCTAGCTTAGGCTATGGTCTCTATATCAAAAAACAAATTACTCCTGGTTTTGCTTTGCGTTTAGACGGAGTTAGAGGTAAGGTTAAAGGCGACAACTCTGAACCATTTAACGATGGAACAGCTATGCCCGCATCAATGAACCCGATGGAATCTTACGAAACCGATTTAAGATACTCGGCTAGTTTAAGTGCGCAAGCTAACTTGGTAAACTGGAGTATGTTCAATCAGCACAACAATGCGCAGCTTTATGCTTTGGCTGGTGGTGGTTTGGTAAACTATCAAACAACTACGGTAGCTAGAGGCGCTAGCACTGGTGTTGAAGGAAATGTAACTAACAAACTTGTTATTCCTGTTGGTGTTGGCGCAAAATTCCGTTTATCGGAAGGTATTAACTTCGATTTAGGCTGGACAATTAACTTTGTTGATGGCGATGAGTTTGATGGTGTTGCAGCCAGAAGCAGTAATGACAAATATAACTATGCTTACGCTGGTTTAGAATTTGCTTTGGGTAGTGGAAAACAATTAGCTTTCTACAGTCCTGTTGCAGCAACTTACGAAGAGGCTTTAGCAGCTAAAAACACTGCTAATATGCTAAAATCTGATTTAGATGCGCAAAAAGCTGAAAACGCTAAATTACGTAGTGATGTAGAAGCTATGTTAGTAGATAGTGATGGTGATGGTGTTGCTGATAAATTCGACAAATGCCCTAATACGCCTAAAGGTACAGTGGTAGATGGTTCTGGTTGTCCGTTAAAAGTTCCTGCACCGCAAGTTACAGAGAGGGTAATTGTTACAGAGGCAGATCGTAAAGTAGTTAGAGATGCGATTTCGAATTTAGAATTTGATTTAGGTAAAGCGACTATCCGTTCTAAATCTTACGAAACTTTAAACAGAGTTGCTGCTCTATTGGTAGAGAAAAACTTTAGCTTAAAATTAGCTGGTCATACAGATATCACTGGTTCTAGAGAGTTGAACTTACGTTTATCTAAAGAAAGAGCAGAATCTGTAAAAGCTTACTTGGTATCTCAAGGTGCTAACGCTTCTAGAATTGAAGCTACAGGTTATGGTCCAGACCAACCAATTGCAACTAACAAAACTGCAGAAGGTCGTCAACAAAATAGAAGGGTAGAGTTTACACTTTACTAGTCAAACATAAAAATTCTTACTTATGAAACGAGAAGAGCCCCGAATATCGGGGCTCTTTTTTGTTATTTGAGATTGCTATATCGATGTTTTCAAATATTATTCCGCTACTAATTTATTTACACTCGGTTGGAACAAACTCAAATTTGCCTCGTTCAAAATTAATTGGTTTGCCTTTTACGAAATAGGATCTGCCAAGTGTTGTTTCTATAACTCCCACACCCATCTTAAGATTTCCATTTTGGTTAAGTAGTGCCAAAGGATTAGAGAACTCGTTGGTGCCATCGCCAATTTTAAAAGTATAATCTACAAAAAGCGTATCGCCTTTAAACTCGCCACGTACAATACCCTTGTTTTGAGGTTTGCCGGCATAGTTAATTAATAAATCGCCTTCTACTTTTGTACTATCGGTAATTTTGAGGTTTAGCGTTGCGCTGTCTCCTTCAAAAGTTGATGTGTAGCATTTTTTAACAGTGTCTAAAGCTGCTGCTTTGTCATCTACATTTGAAGATGAGTTATTTCCTCCTCCACAACTATAGGCGAGAGGTAGAGCTAAAAAAGCCCATGCTAAATGTTTGAGATTCTTTTTCATTCTGTATATAATTTGATTTTTAATGGTAATGAAGCTATCCTGGTTATATTCATTGTTTACTCCCGATGTAAAATCGGGACAAGTGTATGGTTGGATAACCATGATAGTTTCAAGTTTAATGTTTTTTTAGTAAAACTGTGTTTATTTATAAATGTTTGTTTAATGTTGGATCATACAATGTGCCTGACCTCTATAATTTGATGAAGAATTAAATGTTTTTCCATAAAAAAGCCCCGAAATATTCGAGGCCGTAATTAGCTTGTGGGTGTAACAGTAGGTATGATTAATTCTTCATCGGAATTGCAAGTGTTTACTCTAAAAACAAATCCTCGTCGTCGGTTAAACTTAGTTGTATATTATCGTTGCCAGAAATACCTTCAATAGAACCACGAATGTGGGCGGCATTCAACAAGACCTTGTCTAATTGCTTTTCTCTCGCTTTCCACATCTTTTCCATAGCATCTCTTTCGCGTTGTATAGATAATTTCATACTCATAAAACCTTCTCTTATAGCTTTCCATTGTTCAGCAAACTCATTACTGGTCAAGTAATCGTAGAGCATGTGCATTTTATCACCTTTGTTTTCTTGAGATTTTGCTGCGTTAAATAGACGTAAAATTCCATCACGCAATACGGCTGCTAAGGCCTGCACCTCGTTGAAAGTGCATATCCAAATACCATCTTTTAAGCCAAAGCAACTCATGTCTTTCGGCATGTTTTGAGTAACTAAAACCGCAATTTCAGCTCCCTGGCTACGCATATCAGTTTTTAGTTTTTCAATCCAATCATTAGCAAAAGCAGTAGTACGCTTACTCTCGTAAATAATATGCCCACATTCTTGCCCAAAATTGTTGCGAACCGTTTGGATACAATCGGCACCACGAACGCCTTTACCAACTTCTTGTACCAAATCGAAAGGGAAGGAGCTGCGTAACAATTCTTCCAGTGCTAGTTCTTGAATTTCACCTTGTAATTGCATCGATCCTTGTTCGGCTTTGCGTTTCATTTCTTCCGCCAGTTTCTTTTGGTCTTCGAGCTGCTTTTCTTTTTCCGCCAGTTTCAACTTAAATTCGTGTTCCGCATTTTGCAATCGCTGGTTTTCTATGGCACGAATATCGACAGCCATTTTCTCACGCTCTTCTGCCATTTTCTTTTGTATGGTCAGCTCCATCTCCTCTTCCTTGCGCTTCATTTCGTTGGCTAGTTGAAGGTATTCCAATTCTTTTTGGCGGGCAGATTTCAGTTTTTCTTCGTTTTCTTTGTTAGCATCGTCTAAAACCTTCAGCTTATTCTCAAAATCTGCGCTGATAGATTTACGTAGGTTTTCGCTTACCGATGCTTGTAAAGCTTCTTTTTCTTTGGCTAAACGCTGCTCAAAAGCCAACTCTTGCTGCTTTTTTTGCGCTTCAAAGTTTTCTTCCTGTTGCTTTCTTTGAAGCTCTAGCGTTTGGGTTTTCTTTTCAAATTCTTCCTGTTGTTTCTTTTTAAATGAAGCCATCTGCTCACGCAGTTCCTTTTTATATTCTTCGGCCATCACTTCTTCTATAGGAAAGGCATGGTTACAACTTGGGCATTTGATTTCTGTTGGCATACAATCTTGATTTTAAAAAAGAGTATCAAAAATACGGAATGTTAGCCACAGATGCACAGCTAATGTTTTAGAATAATGTATGCGACGCTATTAAATTAATAGGTTATGATTTTATTTATCTGTGCATCTGTGGCTACTTATTGCCCGAATATGTAATTTTGCACACCAACCAAAGCAAATGTTCAGCCGTATTTTAAATGCCTATAAAACTTCGTTCTCTGGTTTAAGTAGAGAAACGTGGATACTTAGTACAGTAATTTTAATTAACCGTTGCGGTTTTATGGCAGTGCCATTTATGGGGTTGTATGTTACGCAGGCTTTGCATAGACCAGAGTCAGATGCGGGAATTATCATATCGCTATTTGGAGCAGGTTCTATAGCCGGTGCCGCTGCTGGTGGTAAGTTTACCGATATGTTCGGCTACAGACCGGTACAAATCTTGGCATCTTTAATTGGTGGTCTGTTTTTCTTGCTTTTTGCCATGGTAGAAGATTTTACTTGGCTTTGTGTTTTAGCGGTGGTCATCAGTTTTTTCTCCGAAGCATTCAGACCAGCAAATTATGCTGCTATTGCATCTTACGCCACCGAAGGAACAGAAACAAGATCTTATTCACTAAACCGATTGGCAAATAACATTGGCTGGGCCTTTGGTATCAGTATGGGCGGGATCATTGCATCGTACAATTACAAACTTTTGTTTATTGTAGATGGAAGTGTAAGCATTTTGGTTGCCGTAGTGATATTCTTGTTATTGCCTGCAAAAAAGCTGGTTCGTAAAACCGCAGTTGAACAAAAACAACTAAATGTTCGTAAGCCTTGGAACGATTTGCCATATATCAAGTTTCTGCTTTTATGTGCCATGTTTACCACGTGTTTCTTCTTGATGTTTAGGGTAGTGCCTGTCTTTTACAAAGAGGTTTGGCATTTGGATGAATCACTTATTGGTATCATCTTGGGGTTAAACGGTGTGGTTATCGCACTGATGGAAATGGTAATGATTAGTAAAATTGAGAATAAGAAATCACCCATATTTTATATTGTAATGGGTGTCATCATTGTTTGTTTTTCATTTGCCGTATTAATGGTGCCAAAGTTTATGCCAGTGGTATTGGCAGTAATTAGCATTTTGCTTTTTACTTTTGGGGAGATGTTCTCACTGCCATTCTTTAACACTTTCGTGGTGAAACGTAGTAATGAATATAACCGTGGAATTTATGCTGCAGGCTATACCTTAAGCTGGTCGGTTGCGCAGGTGATAGGTCCAACAAGTGGTTTTTACATCGCTGAGAAGTTTGGTTATAATGCTTTGTGGATTGGAGTAACGGTTTTACTATTACTATGTGCGTATTTCTTCAGCAGGTTAAAGCTTGTTGAGGATTAATATACAACCCGTAGTGCATTATCATAAAATGAAATCAACATCAAAATAACCACCCCGCCTTTTAGGCACCCCTCCAAAGGAGGGGAATTTCGTTTTCCATTCCCCTCTTTCAGAGGGGTGGTCGAAGACCGGGGTGTTCAATAAAAGTGGTTAAATTGTTTAAATACTTATAGGTAAGAATGTTATGTTTTTCAAATTAAAAAAAGTATAATGCACTACGGGTTATACATTATGAAATAGAGAAATTTAAGTTGTTTTCAATTCTTAAATCAACTTAATTCCTTAATTTTTAAATTTTGCTTTAGGTATATTTTTTATTATCACCTAGCGTTTTATCCGTTTCCTGAAAAAAATAATTTTTCTAAAACCTTTTACAATCTTTTGTGTTTGTGATAGTATACCTGTGAAATTTTGTTGAACCAAAGTATAACTATTTAAATTAGGCCGTAAATGAAAAAGCGCATTCACGTTTTAGAAGACGATAAAGACATCGCATTTATTATTGAATTTTTATTAAAAGACGAAGGTTATGAAATTCAGGTATCTTCAACTTTTAAAGAATTAAAGGAAAAACTAACCGATTCTATTCCAGATTTATTCATTTTGGACGTAATGTTACCAGACGGTAATGGTTTAGAAATCTGTAGAGATTTGAAAGACGATCCTTTCACTAAACATATTCCGGTAATTTTGATGTCTGCAAATGTTAACAATGAAAAATTAAGTGCAGCATCTAGTCCAGATGATTACATTAGTAAACCTTTTGACTTGGATTACATCGAAAGTAGAATAAAAAAGCTAATTGGAGAAAGAGTTGTAGCTTAAAATAGCTTTAATCAAACCAGTATAAATCCCATTCTATCAATTTAGGATGGGATTTTTTGTTGGATTTCTGTGGTGTTAATGAATATTTAAAAATTTCTGACAAATAAATGATAGGTAAAATTAAAACAGTTTATACTTTTGCTTAACAGTGTTAGATTATTTATAGCACGTCAACAATGGGAAGTAAAGAAAGAATTCAGCGACAAAAAGAAGATACTCGTAAAGGTATTTTGGCCGCTGCTTTACAGATTGTTAAACAGGAAGGCTGGGCAGCTTTAAGTATGCGCAAAATTGCGGATGTAATTGAATATACAGCGCCAATCATCTATGAATATTTCCCAAACAAAGAAGGCATTCTTTTAGAGCTAACTAGACAAGGCTACATTAATTTAGGCTTAAAAGTTAAAGCAGCTAGAGATAGTAAAACAGATAATGAAGAGCGACTAGAAGCAATGTGGTTGGCCTATTGGGATTTCGCTTTTGAAGAAAGTGAGTTTTACCAATTAATGTATGGCGTGCAGGTAAACTGTTGCGAACTCTACAAGAAAATGCCAGAAGCAGAGTATACCACCGATTTGTTTTATGATGCAATTGAAATATTGTTAGTTAAACAGCCAGTATCTGAGGACACTTCTTGTTTGAAATATTATACATTTTGGTCACTTATTCACGGTTTGATTTCCCTGAATTTAGTTCAAAAGGGTGCTAATGACCAGATCAATCAAGAGATTTTGAGAAGCGCTATTAAGGCAATTATTAAAACCATAAACGACTAAACATTTTTTTTGCCCTCTAATTTAACGGTGTTAAATTAATTATTAACGTAAAGTAAAATATTAAAAACCCCAATCATATGAATTATATATACGAACCCACACCTAAATTTAACAGTGTTAAATTATTTAATGAATGGATTATTCTGTTAGTTGTTGCTATAGTATTATTTCTATCTAGCTGCTCAACAGAGCCTAAGCAAATGGCTTTGGCACCTGCACCTATGTTGCCCGTTGCCACACTTGCTACGGGTGAGCAGCAAACTTTTGTAGATTATCCGGCAGCAATACAAGGAACAACGGACGTCGAAATAAGACCGCAGATTGCTGGAGCTATTGAGAAAATCTATGTAAACGAAGGACAGATGGTAAGTAAAGGTCAGTTGCTGATACAAATTTCAGAACTTCCTTTCAAAGCCCAGTTAAACAATTCAAAAGCTGCACTTCAAGCTGCACAAGCAGCGGTTTTAAATGCCCAATTGGAAGTAGATAAATTAACTCCTTTAGTGCAAAGCAAAGTAGTTTCAGATTTTCAGTTGAAGACAGCTAAGACTACTTATCAGATTGCCTTAGCAAATGTTGAGCAAGCTAAAGCGAATGTAAATAGTGCCCAAATCAATTTGGGTTACACGCAAATTAAGGCTCCAAGCAGTGGCTACATCGGACGTTTGCCCAAAAAGCAAGGGAGTTTAGTTTCTCCTTCAGATCCAGAGGCGCTCACCCAACTTTCGGATGTTAATCAGGTTTACGCCTATTTCTCACTGTCAGAGAATGATTTTATCAATTTCAATGCTAAATACGAAGGTAATTCTGTGGCAGATAGAATTAGTCACTTGCCAGCTGTTTCGTTAGTACTGGCGGATCAAAGTTTATATCCTGTTAAGGGAAAAATAGACATGATTAATGGACAGTTTGATAAAACCACTGGTGCTATTACGTTGAGAGCGGTTTTTGCCAATTCAAAAGGTGTGCTGAGATCGGGCAATACAGGCAAAATTAGATTAGGTCTTTCTCACGATAACACCATATTGGTTCCTCAATCTGCTACGGTAGAAATGCAGGATAAGATTTTTGTATTCTCCGTAGGAAAAGACAACAAAGTAAGTAAGGTTGCTATTACAATTGATGGTAAAAATGGAACTGACTACTTAATTAAAGACGGCTTAAAATCGGGAGACCAAATCGTTTTAAGCGGTTTGGATAAACTACAAGACGGGCAGTTAATTCAACCAGAAAAGAAAGTTGAAAAAGTAGCTCAATTAATTTCTAAAAAATAACAATAAAATAATGTTTAAAATATTTATACAACGGCCAGTACTCGCCACAGTTATCTCTATTTTATTGGTGATACTTGGGATACTTGGCTTAACTAAATTGCCGCTCCAACAGTTCCCAGATATTGCGCCACCATCGGTTTTGGTGACTGCCGTATATCCTGGTGCTAATGCGGAAACTGTGCTGCGTTCGGTAGCACCATCGATTGAGGAGTCGATTAATGGGGTGGAGAACATGACCTACATGAGCTCTACCGCAAGTAACGATGGTACTTTAGCTATTACGGTATTTTTCAAACTAGGAACCAATGCAGATCAGGCGGCGGTAAACGTACAAAATCGGGTGGCTCAGGCTACTAGTCAGTTGCCAGCAGAAGTGGTACAGCAAGGTATTACCACTGCAAAGCAACAAAATAGTTTTATCATGGCTATTGGTATGTTTACGGAAGATGAAGCGAAATATGACCAAACCTTTGTAGCCAATTATGCGCAAATCAACATTGTTCCAGAAATTAAAAGGATACCTGGAGTTGGTGCAGCAAGCATTTTTGGTGGCGTAAAAGATTACTCGATGCGTGTTTGGTTAAACCCGACACAAATGGCTACTTATAAAGTTACCCCAAATGAGGTAATGGGTGCTATCCAAGATAAAAGTTTGGAAGCAGCGCCAGGTAAATTTGGCGAACGTAGTAAAGAAGTTTTCGAGTACGTAATTAAATACAAAGGCAAACTGACTAAGCCAGAAGAATATGAAAATATTGCTATCAGAACAAATGCAGATGGTTCTATACTTCGTTTAAAAGATGTTGCTAGGATAGAACTTGGTGCTTACTCATACAACAGTTTAACTCGTTTAAATGGGAAAAAAGGAATTGTAATTGGTGTAATTCAGTTGGCTGGGTCAAACTCTAACGATATACAGATTGCCATTAACAAGTTGATGGAAAAAGCTTCGAAAGACTTTCCAAAAGGCATTAAACACAATATTTTTTACAGTACTAAAGTTGCGCTAGACCAATCTATAGACCAAGTAATCCACACCTTAATTGAGGCATTTATCTTGGTATTTATTGTGGTGTTTATCTTCTTGCAAGATTTTAGGTCTACGCTTATTCCTGCTATTGCGGTGCCAGTAGCTATTTTGGGTACGTTCTTCTTTATGCAGTTGTTTGGCTTCTCTATTAACCTGTTAACCCTATTCGCTTTAATTTTAGCCATTGGTATTGTGGTAGATGATGCCATTGTAGTAGTGGAGGCGGTGCATGCGAAAATGGAGCATAAACATCTGTCTCCCAAAGTGGCTACACACGAAGCGATGAGTGAAATTACAGGGGCTATTATTTCCATCACTTTGGTAATGGCTGCGGTATTCTTGCCGGTTGGTTTCATGGAAGGCTCTACCGGTTTATTCTATCGTCAGTTCGCTTTTACATTGGCTATCGCGATTGTAATTTCTGCGGTAAATGCATTGACTTTAAGTCCGGCTTTGGCAGCATTGTTTTTGAAAGACAACCATTCGGCTGCTGCTACTCACGATGAATTACCAGTTAAAAAAGGATTTAAGGAAAAGTTCTTTAGTGGTTTCAATAGCAGTTTCAATGCTTTAACTAATCGATACGTAAATAGCTTGAAATTCTTGGTCAAAAATAGGTGGTTAAGTTTGGGTGGCTTAGCACTAATTACGTTGGTTACCGTTTGGATGGTTAGAACAACCCCAACTGGATTTATACCAACGGAAGACCAGGGTTTCATAGCTATTTCAGTTTCAACGCCATCGGGTACTTCATTAGATGTAACGCAAAAAGTAATGACCGAGGCTGAAAATACACTGAGCAAGTTAGATGCATCGAGGTTTGTAACGGCTATTTCTGGTTTCAATCTTTTAACCAACTCAACCAGTCCTTCGGCAGCCGTAGTTTTCGTGCTGCTTAAACCTACCGAAGAACGTGGCAAGGTGAAGAACATCGATGAAATTATGAACCAAGTGAGAGGTGCTTTAGGTGCAATTTCTGGCGGAAGTTTCTTCGTGTTCAGTTTTCCAACAGTTCCAGGTTTTAGTAATGTGGAAGCTTTAGATTTGGTGCTGCAAGACAAAACTGGCGGTAAGTTGGATAAGTTCAGTGGTATTTCGCAGAATTTTATTGGCGAACTGATGAAACAACCTGCAATTGCGGTAGCTTTTACGAGTTTCAAGGCCGATTATCCTCAATTAGAGCTAGACATCAACCAAGAAAAAGCTGACCAGTTAGGTGTAAATGTGAAAGATATTTTACAGACCATGCAGGCTTATTTCGGTAGTGCGCAGGCATCAGATTTTAACAGATTTGGTAAGTACTACAGGGTAATTGTACAAGCTGATATTGCCGATAGAGCAGACCCAGCATCTATTGACCGAGTGTTTGTGAAAAACAAAACTGGCGAAATGGTACCGATTAATACTTTGGTAAATCTGCGTCGCATTTATGGTTCCGAAACGGCATCGAGATACAATTTATTTAACTCTATTTCTGTAAATGCAATACCAAAACCAGGCTTTAGCTCTGGAGATGCCATTAAGGCGATTGAGGAAGTAGCGGCTAAGCAATTGCCAGCAGGCTATAGTTATGAATTCTCTGGCCAAACAAGGGAAGAAATTTCTTCTGGCGGACAATCGGCTGTGATTTTTATGTTGTGTTTGGTGTTCATCTACTTCTTGTTAGCAGCACAATATGAGAGTTACTTGTTGCCATTGGGTGTAATTTTTTCCATTCCAGTAGGTGTATTTGGGGTGTTTGTAGCCATCGGCTTTGCCGGAATAGCGAACAACATTTATGTACAGGTAGCACTGGTAATGTTGATTGGTTTGCTCGCCAAAAATGCCATCTTAATTATTGAGTTTGCTGTGCAGCGCAGAAGAGCAGGCAAACCATTGGTAGCCGCCGCGTTGGAAGCCGCAAAACTGAGGTTGCGTCCAATTATCATGACTTCGCTAGCCTTTGTGGTAGGGTTGGTTCCAATGATGTTTGCTTCAGGTCCATCGGCACAAGGTAACCACAGTATCAGTATTGGTGCAGCTGGAGGGATGGTTTCTGGTGTAATTCTGGGCTTGTTTATTATTCCAGTGCTCTTCATCATCTTCCAATATTTACAAGAAAAAGTAACAGGTGTACCGTTGGCGGTAGCTAATGCGAAGGCTGCTCACGAACATCAAGAAAACCATTAAGCATATTAAAATGAAATCTTATATATATAGTTTTTTTATCATTTTACTTTTGGGGAGCTACGGTTGTAGCATCCCTAAAAGTGTCATTAACCCAATAAGGGACACGCCGTCGCAATACAGAGGACTGGCCAATGCAGACACTTCGAGCATCGGGAAGCTTCCAATCAAAGAGTTCTTCGCCAATCAATCTATCCAACAATTAATAGATAGTGCTATTGAAAAAAATATCGATTTACAAATTGCAGTGAAAAATATCGATGCAGCAAATTTGTTATTGAAAAGAGCGAGGATGGGAAACCTGCCGCAGTTAAATTTACAGGTTACAGCTAACTCTAATCGACCGTCAGAAAATAGTTTAAATGGCATTAGCGCATCACAGTTTTTGAAGACTACTCACATCGAAGATTTCAACGCAAACTTAGCTTTAAGTTGGGAGGCTGATATTTGGGGCAAAATTAGCAGGCAAAAGGAAGCGGCATATGCTACTTACTTACAAACTGACGAAGCCAAAAAAGCGGTGCAAACTCGTGTAGTAGCTATGGTTGCCAGTGGTTTTTATCAGTTGTTGCTGTTAGATGCACAATTGGATATCGCTAATAAGAACCTGAAACTGACTGACAGCACCTTGAAAATGGTGAGCAAGCAGTTTGATGCCGGGCAAGTAACTTCTTTGGCAGTACAACAAACAGAAGCACAATTGTTGAGGGCAAGCCAGCTAATTCCGCAAATTACGCAGGCTATCAGCATCCAAGAAAATGCGCTGAGCGAACTAACGGGCAAATTTCCAACAGCAATTGAACGCAAAGCCACATTAGCACAATTAGAAATTCCCACGCAATTGGTGGTTGGAGTTCCTGCCACCATGTTAGCCATACGGCCTGATGTTAAAAGCGTAGAGTTGGGTCTGCGCATAGCGGATGCTAAAGTTGGCGTTGCTAATGCAAGCATGTATCCGTCGTTAGTTATTACTGCCAGTGGTGGATTAAATTCCTTTAAAGCCAGCAATTGGTTTAACATTCCTGCATCGTTATTTGGGATAGTTGGTGCCGGATTTGTGCAGCCTATTTTTAATCGCAAGGAACTTAAAACTCAATTCGAATTGGCTAAAGTAGAACGAGAAAAATCGGTGTTGTCATTCAGGCAATCGGTAATACAAGCGGTGGTAGAAGTTGCTAACGAGCAATCAAAATTAGAGAACTTAAAAAAAGAATTCGGAATTGCTGAGAACAGGGTGAAAACGTTAAAGTCGGCGGTAAAAAATGCAGATTTGTTATTCAAAAGTGGAATGGCAAATTACTTAGAGGTAATTACAGCACAATCTAATCTTTTGCAGGGCGAATTAGATTTGGCTAGCTTAAAAACTGCACAATTGAATGCAAGTGTAGAATTGTACCGAGCTTTGGGTGGCGGGTGGAATTAAGATAATGTTTCTTCAATCGTTGGTGTCCTCGCCAACGATATTTTTAGTGCTTGAACTTATTGTTGCTGCTACAAGTTTCGAAGATTAAAGACAGGATAGATTGCTTCACTCCCTCGCTTTTCACATACGCTTCAGTTCGCAATGACGCTCCCATGTTCGTCATTGCGAGAAGGAACGACGAAGCAATCTATCCTGGTATATTTTCGAGTTAAACTAATTTTCTATATATTAAAAAATATGCGAAAATCACCTTTTTTATCTTCAAGCTGTCAAGTTTACTTATAAGTATGATAAGCTTGTTACGTAAATTGTAATTCATAATAAAAGGAAGTAACTTGCCGTTTATTAACAACTTAATTATAATTATACAAATGAATAAAAATCAGATTAAAAGACTAGTTGCGCTAGCATTATTAGCAACAGGTCCTTTGTTCGCGTCTGCCCAATCGCAAAAGAAAAATTGGTACAATTTAGATCTAAAAACCGATAGCGTTTTTGGTATCAGTACAGAAAAAGCATACAATGAACTATTAAAAGGAAAAAAATCTACTACTGTAATTGTTGGTATTTTAGATAGTGGTGTTGATGGTGTTCACGAAGATTTGAAGTCGGTAATGTGGGTGAACAAAAAGGAAAAAGCAGGTAACGGCAAAGATGATGACAAAAATGGCTACATAGACGATGTAAATGGTTGGAGCTTTTTAGGTGGTAAAGGTGGAAACATCAACCAAGAAACTTTGGAGCTAACTCGTTTAATTCGTAGAGATGCAGCTCGTTTTGCTAACACTACAGAAGAAAATGTTTCTGCCAAAGATAGACCTGCTTTTGAAGCTTACTTAGCAATGAAAAAGGAATTTGATAAAGGATTAGAGGGTGCTAAAGCTAACTTAGATGGTTATACCAACCTTAAAAACAACATTGATGCTGTAGTTAAAAAAATTGGTAAGGAAAATCCAACATTGGAAGATGTAAAGAACTTTACACCAGAGGGCCAAACAGAAAGTAGTGTGAAGAACAGATTGATGGCTGCTTTGAAGAACAGCGATTTCAAATCATACTATGATGCAAGGATAAAAGGTGGTTACGACCATTTCTATGATCAAGTTAACTATAATTACAACTTAACTTTCAATCCACGTAATATCGTTGGTGATAATGAAAATGATAGTAACGAGCGTATCTATGGTAGTGCAGATTCTAAAGGTCCAGATCCTTCACACGGTACACACGTAGCAGGTATTGTTGGTGCTGATCGTAAAAATGACTTAGGTATTCAAGGTGTGGCCGACAACGTTTTATTAATGGCTGTACGTAATGTGCCAAATGGCGATGAGCGTGATAAAGACGTAGCAAATGGTATCCGCTATGCGGTAGATAACGGTGCTAAGGTTTTAAACATGAGCTTTGGTAAAGCTTACTCATGGGATAAAAAAGTAGTAGACGATGCTGTGAAATATGCAATAAGCAAAGATGTTTTGTTGGTGCACGCAGCAGGTAACGACAATAAAGATCTAGACAAAGAAACTAACTTCCCTACAAACAAATATGAAGATGGTACTTTGGCTGATGCTTGGTTAACTGTTGGGGCTTCTACGCCATACAATGATAACAGACTAAAAGCTGGTTTCTCTAACTACGGAAAAACTACTGTTGATGTATTTGCACCAGGTTTTGCGATCTATTCAACTTACCCAGATCAAAAATATCAAGACAACAACGGTACAAGTATGGCTTCTCCGGTTGTTGCTGGTTTGGCTGCTTTGATCCGTTCCTACTATCCTAAGTTGAAAGCTGTTCAAGTAAAAGAAATTATCATGAAGTCTGTAGAAAAAGCAGATGCTTTGAAGGATATCTCAGTTACTGGCGGTGTGGTTAATGCTTACAACGCTTTGAAATTAGCTGCAACTTACTAACAACTTGAGTTCGATTACTAAATATGTCAAAACCAGCCGTTAAAACTAGTCCCGATTTAATTTCGGGAGACGGAGTGCCAATATGCCGTCACCCTGACCATGCAATAGCCGCGAAGCAAATTTATTTCAGGGTCAGCTAGAATAGACATACAATATAAAGCTGTAAATCAGTCAAATAATAATCGAACTGAGGTTGATAAGTAGAAAGTTAAAAGGCAAAAGTACGAAATGCCGATATAGGAAGCCCAGATTGAATTTTCAATCTGGGCTTTTCTTTTTCTCATCGTCATTGCGAGGAGGAACGACAAAGCAATCTTAAAGCGGTAGTTTATAATATATTGATTGTTGTAAGATTGCTTCGTGCTTTGCAATGACGCACTATGAAAGTTTTGTTGCTCAGCCATAGTTGTAGGATTGCTTCGTGCCTCGCAATGACGGTTAATACCCAAAATTCACGTTATTTAATCTCTTTTACAAAAAATCAACGGAGTTAAAATCTGTTGATCTAAACGTAATTGCAAATATGTGAAGAGAAATGCTTACATATTAAGGATAAAGAAACTCTTTTAGCTTTCCATTCTTTGAAGCATCATAAAGTTGCCAAAGCTCTTTTGTCCAGATTTTTTTATCGCTTTGCTGATACAAATAAGGCAGTACTAAATTCATAGCGCCTAATGCTTGGGTACGCTTTTCTTTATCTGTAGGCTGATCTAAAGAATATTTCGTCAATGCAGCCATGTACATCAATAGTAAATCAGAGTCGGTATTGAAAAAACTGGTTTCTTTTTCTTCCAGATAAAAAACATGGTCGGATGTGCCATTCATCCAATCTACCAAAAACTGGCCGGCATTACTTCTAGATCTATTTTTTCTTTCTATAGGTGTGTGAAAAAGATAATCAACTACTTTTAAAACAGTTGGTTCAGCATGTTTATAGCTAGCTTTTTTGTTTAGCTTAATGTTTTTGAGATTAGGTAGTTCTTGCCCACTTACATTAAAGGAAAGAAGTAAGAGAAAAGCGAAAATAATTTTCCTCATGGAACAAGTTTTATTACACCGAAAATAGTGAAAAGAAACTATTTTTTTTCTTCTTCCCTTACAATAACAAAAACATCTTCGTTTGCTTTTTTCATGAAATATTTTTCACGGGCAAACTTTTCAGCACTATTTAAGTTGCTGTCTAATTCTTTAAGGTCTTTCTTTACCAAAGCAATTTCCTTTGTGTAAAAATCCTTTTCTTGTTGAAGCTTTTTTACTTGTACGCTGTATTCATATTGCGCAATGATGTCGTTTTTATCAAAAAAAAGCATCCATACGCCAAATGCAGCTATAGCTAGGAAATATTTATTGCGGAAAAGATCTATTAATCGCTTCATGATTTAGGAAATTCGTCGTGCCTCGCAATGACGTGTAAATATAAAAAACATCCGAAGTTTTTAAATCTTCGGATGTTCTACAAATGTATTTATTAACTTGTTAACACTTCATTATTCTCGTCATTTCGAGCGAAGTATAACGTAGTCGAGAAATCTGTAACAGATATCTCAGTCATTCCTCCTTCGATATGACGTGTAAGAAGCAAGGGGTTACTTTTTCGCAAACTTGAAGTTTTTACCGATGAACTTTGCAGCTTCACCTAATTCTTCTTCAATACGTAATAATTGATTGTATTTTGCAATCCTGTCTGAGCGAGATGCTGAGCCAGTTTTGATTTGGCCGCAGTTTAATGCTACAGCTAAATCAGCGATAGTTACATCTTCAGTTTCGCCAGAACGGTGGCTCATAACCGAAGTATATCCATTTGTTTGTGCTAAGCTTACCGCATCAATAGTTTCAGTTAAAGAACCAATTTGGTTTACCTTTACTAAGATTGAGTTTGCAGTATTGGTGTCAATACCTTGTTGTAAACGTTTTACGTTAGTTACAAATAAATCATCACCAACAAGTTGTACAGTTGCGCCCACTTTATCAGTTAGGCTTTTCCAACCATCCCAGTCATTTTCATCCATACCATCTTCAATAGAAATGATAGGATATTTAACAGTTAAATCTGCTAAGTACTGTGCTTGCTCTTCGCTAGAACGAATTACGCCTGTAGCACCTTCAAATTTAGTGTAGTCGTATTTTCCGTCTTTGTAAAATTCAGAAGAAGCACAGTCTAATGCTAAGCAAATTTCCGAACCTGGCTTGTAGCCAGCCTTTTCGATAGCCTTCAATACAGTTTCAATTGCATCTTCAGTACCATCAAAAGTTGGAGCAAAACCACCCTCGTCACCTACCGCAGTAGATAAACCTCTGTCGTGTAAAATAGATTTTAAGCTATGGAAAACTTCAGTTCCCCAACGTAAAGCTTCAGAGAAAGAGGGTGCGCCAACTGGCATAATCATAAACTCTTGGAATGCGATAGGGGCATCCGAGTGCGAACCACCATTGATGATATTCATCATCGGAATTGGCAGTGTGTTTGCATTAACACCTCCTACATAGCGATATAGTGGCTGGCGGCTTTCTTGTGCAGCAGCTTTTGCAACAGCTAAAGAAACTCCTAGTATAGCGTTAGCACCTAAACTACCTTTGTTTTCGGTTCCATCTAGGTCTATCATTAATTTATCGATCAATTTTTGGTTAAAAACATCAACACCTTGCAAGGCTTGCGCAATTTTGGTGTTTACGTTTTCTACTGCTTTTAAAACGCCTTTACCCAAATAGGTCTTTTTATCTCCATCGCGTAGTTCAACAGCTTCGTACTGACCAGTACTTGCTCCAGATGGAACAGCCGCACGGCCCATAAAACCATTTTCTGTCATTACTTCTACTTCAATAGTAGGATTGCCTCTAGAATCGAGGATTTGTCTTGCGTGGACATCGAAT
This sequence comes from Pedobacter sp., assembly GCF_031119335.1. Taxonomy (GTDB): domain Bacteria; phylum Bacteroidota; class Bacteroidia; order Sphingobacteriales; family Sphingobacteriaceae; genus Pedobacter. Next base: position 255,097 of record NZ_JAVHXT010000005.1, on the reverse strand, counting down.
ATTAAACTCATTTTATATTTGTTTTGATTAAAAATACCCTTAGTGTAAAAAATACAATTAGTCGCGGGTTTTTCAAAGTTATAATATTTTTTAAACTTACGGAATCAATCGGAAAATTTTTGTTAGCTAAATGGAAAGAAAAAAGGCAGCTACTAAACTTAGTAAACTGCCTATTCATAGGTGAATGAAATTTTTTTTAGGGGGATTTAAAATGTTAATTACTAAAATTTTAGCTTTTATGCGATTGCCCTTCTTAATCTAAATCCTTTTAGTGATAGTTTAGGTACTATCTCCGACAAAATTCGTGGATAAAAAAAACATAGTCGGATAATAACCATTTATAAACGTTTATTATCGGATAAAGCGGTTTAATCTCCTATTTGATAGTAAATTTATTTGTAGTTTTATTTAGTGTAAACCGATAAAAGCCTATGAATCGATTTTGCTTAGACTGCCACACACAGATAAAAGGACGTGCAGATAAGAAGTTTTGTGATGATCAATGTAGAAACAACTACAATAATAAACGTAAAAGTGAAGATGGTGAATCTGTTAGAAAGATTAACCAAATTTTAAACAAGAACAGAAAATTCTTAAGAGAAGAAACGGATAGTGGAAATTCCAGAATCAAGAAAGAAAGTCTTGCTAAAAAAGGTTTCGATTTTGATTATCATACACATTATTATCTCGCTCCAACAGGGAGTGTGTATGTCTTTTGTTACGAATTTGGCTATACTTTAGCCGAAAATGACGAAGTTTTATTATTAAAAAGAGAGTAAAGGTTAGCCGGTGATTTTCTAACTTTGATAGAAATATCATCATGTATGCTAGATTTTATTAAACAGCCTTGGCCTTGGTACATTGCCGGACCATTGATTGGCCTTACTGTGCCCGCTCTTTTGCTCTTGGGCAATAAGTCTTTCGGAATAAGTTCTTCGTTGAGGCACATTTGTGCTGCTTGTATTCCAGCTAATGTTTCTTTTTTTAAGTACGACTGGAAAAAGGAGGCCTGGAACTTGTTTTTTGTTTTAGGTATTTTCTTTGGTGGTCTGTTGGCCTCAAATTTTCTGGCAAATTCTCAACCTGTACAGGTAAATGAAAAATTGGTTGCTGAGCTTGCTGGTTATGGAATAAGCAATTATGATAACCTTGTGCCAACAGAAATTATGAACTGGTCTTCGCTCTTAACACTGAAAGGTTTTCTGCTCATGGTAATAGGAGGTTTTTTAGTGGGCTTCGGTACGCGTTATGCAGGCGGTTGTACTAGTGGACATGCTATTATGGGATTGTCTAACTTACAATGGCCGTCTTTAGTTGCCACGATTTGTTTTATGGTTGGTGGATTTTTTGCCGCTAATCTATTGTTACCGCTTATTTTATCTTTTTAGTGATGGTGCAGAGAAGTTTTAGTTTTGCTAACATGAAATATTTACTGGTTGGCACATTGTTCGGGATTGTGTTTGTAAAAGCCGAAATTATAAGTTGGTTCCGTATCCAAGAAATGTTCAGATTGCAATCTTTCCACATGTACGGGGTTATAGGAAGTGCAGTTTTGATAGGCATGGTTTCAGTTTGGCTAATCAAAAAGTTTAAGGTAAAAACACTTAGCGGCGAACCTATATTTATACAGCCTAAACAGTTTAACAAAGGACAAATTTATGGCGGTGTACTATTCGGTTTTGGTTGGGCTTTAACAGGGGCATGCCCAGGGCCGTTATTTGCACAAATTGGAAACGGAGCTACGGTAATTGTTGTTACTTTATTAAGTGCCATAGCCGGTACTTGGTTTTATGGTCTAATAAGAGAGAAATTACCACATTAATGGAAAAAGTTTTAATTATTACAGGCGGGAGTAAGGGCATTGGAAAAGGAATTATTGATGCGTATTTAGCTAACGGTGTACAGATATTTTCTGTATCTAGATCTGTTAACGCAGAATTAAGTAAAAACGGAATAACTCAAATTGAGCTAGATTTAACCCATACGGATAAGTTGGAAGCGGAATTTCTTAAAATTTTCAGTTTGTTGGATAAAGAAAGTTTGTCGAAAATTACATTGATCAACAATGCTGGCACATTGGGTAAAATTGGGCCGCTGGAGAAATTAGATGCTGAAACGATAGATAAAACCATCCGTTTAAATACAACTGTGCCTTTTATTCTAAGTTCATTGTTCATCAAATATTTTCGAGCTTGGGAAGCTAAAAAGTCTATCATTAACATCACCTCTGGTGCGGCATTAAAGCCTTATTTTGGTTGGTCGGTGTATTGTGCTAGCAAATCGGCAATAAATATGCTTACCCAAACCATTGCAGTAGAGCAGGCTGATGTTAAAAATGGTGTAAAAGTATTGGCTATTGCCCCAGGTGTAGTAGATACCGATATGCAAACCGAAATTCGCAAAAGCAGTAAGGAAGATTTTAAGGATATCGACAGGTTTGTGGAATTAAAAGCTGATGGGGCACTAAATAATGTACTGACTGTAGGACGTAAAATATTCGAAATGGATCATGACTATAGCCTGGAAAACGGCGCAATCTTACGGGTTGAAGGTGATTAAGTCTGTGGTTGAAACATTTTTTAAGTTTTGATGTTCTGTTATTCAAAACTATAAGTGGTAGAGAACATGAAATTCATTTATTTATTGTTGCTGTCGGTTTGCTTTTTTGCCTGTCAGCAAAGAACTAAAATTACTGGCGAGAAAGATAAAAGAGATACAACAGCTGGTAATATTCCTATAGAAGAGCAAACCTGCTATACTTACATTAAAGGAAGAGACACAGCCCAATTAACCTTAATTACTACTGGTGTTGTTTCTACCGGCGAGCTTAATTACAAGTGGTTTGAAAAAGATAGAAACATGGGGAGTATTGAGGGCGAAATGCGTGGTGATACCTTGGTAGCTAACTACACTTTTAATTCTGAGGGTAAGAAGTCTGTTCGGCAGGTAGTATTTCTTAAGAAGGGAGATCAGTTTTTAGAGGGTTTTGGCGAAGTGGAAGAAAAGGACGGTAAAACGCAGTTCAAAGATTTGAAGAGGGTTGACTTTAGCAATCCTATAGTTTTTGAAAGAGTAGCTTGTAAATAGGTTGTTTATAATACTTATTCCGGGAATACCTCGGGGCTTGCCTCCAATGTCATTAAGTTAAGAAAGTATAACCCGTTGGCGGGGACGCCAACGTTCGCAAAAATCAAGTGTTGGCGTCCTCGCCAACGCTTAACTTAATGACATTGGGCTTGCCCGGGATAGTTTATTGGTTTTTCTGATTGATTGCTGAGATAGCTTCTTCGAAACTCATACTTTCTATTTTCTCATCTTTTTCTTCTAATTGAAGTTTCTCTTTTAGCTCTTTTCTTGTGATAAAATAACCAAGTGAGCTTTTATTTCTATTCCCGAAGGGCTGGTTTTGTTTGTTTAAATTGGTGAAAAGAATTTTAACCTTGGAGCCATTTTCTTTAATCCAATTTTTGCCCCATTTTGTTGATTCTTTTATTAAAACTCCAGTTAGTCCACCTCCATAATAAGCACCAGAGTTTTTAATTGAATTGGGAGTTTCTTCATCAATGAAACTTGCACAGAAATTATTACCTTCTAAATTAAATCTTAGAAAAATTTTCCAATTATTTAGGTCATTTGTATATCCAAGGTTTAAATAGGTATTTCCTTTATACACTATTGCCCAAGAGGTATTTTTATTATTTAAGGTTTTTCCCGTATGAATATCTATAAACTTCTTAATCTGTATATGATTTTCTCCTATTTCTTTAACAATTAAGCTAATTCCAGTGTCTGTATACTTTTTGATAATATAATCATCTGTCGTTTTATATAAATTAACTTTAATAGTATCCTGAGCATAAATACTGTAAGTTCCTACTATTGATAAGAATAATATTAAAATTGATTTTCTTCTCATATACTAAATATTTGTTTCGAGAGATTCTTAATATAAGAAAAATCTTAAAACTTTTCAAACCTTTCCCAAAAGCCATCTTTGGGAAGCTTGGCGAAAATTTTAATCGGTTCTTTCTTTACAGGATGTACGAACTCTAATTGACGGGCGTGTAAACAAATACTTCCTTTTTTGCTGCCACGAGGATAACCGTATTTATTATCGCCAACTATTGGGCAGCCCATGGTAGAAAGCTGCACCCTAATTTGGTGCGAACGGCCAGTTAATGGATTTACTCTTAACAAATAGTAGCCGTCTAATTCTGTTAAAACTTGATAGTCTAGCTCACAATATTGACTGCCTTTGGCTTCGTAGTCGTAAGATTTTACAACATTCTTTTTCGGATCTTTAATAAGCCAGTTAATGAGTTTTCCCTGCGGCTTTGCTGGTTTTTTTCGTACTACAGCAAAGTAAGTTTTCTTGATTTCGCGGTTTTTGAAGATGGCATTCATTCTATCTAAAGCCTTGCTGGTTTTGGCGAAGAGAATTAAACCACTTACAGGTCTGTCTAACCGATGTGCTACCCCTAAAAAAGCAGTGCCGGGCTTGTTATACTTAGCTGCCAGAAAATTCCTCACCATGTCATCTAATGGCTGGTCTCCGGTTTCGTCAACTTGTACTACATCGCCAGCTCGTTTGTTGATGGCAATGAGGTGGTTATCTTCGTAAAGTACATCTGCTTCGGTAATGGCCATGTTGTGGTTAACTGTTTAAATTGATAAAATGGTTAATCGTGTTTTGTTGCTTGATTTAAGTTTCTTGTACTATTTTTTGTTCTTAAACCCGATTGAAGTGAAAATACTTTTTGTTTTTACTTGTCATTCTTCTCCCGAAGTTTCGGGAGAAGAATCTGTTAGGTAAACCAGTTTCTTAATTAGATCCCTCGAAACTCGGGATGACAAATTGCCCAACAAAAAGATTGAAACAAAAAGCGGGACTGATTTAACTGATTAGCACTGAAATTGCTTTTCAAACCCCCTGTTTTTTTTGCTCCATTGTTATTCAAAAGTCCCTTTAGGGGTTTGGGGTTTAATATTGTTCTTTCTCGTTTGGAAAATCGTTCGCTTTTACATCGGCAATGTAAGATTGTGCTGCACCTTTAATGCCTTCGTATAAATCTAAATACTGACGCAGGAAGCGAGGTTTAAAACCTTTGGTTAATCCAATCATATCATTAACTACCAACACTTGTCCATCGCAATGTGGGCCAGCGCCGATGCCAATAGTTGGTATATAAAGACTTTCGGTTACTTCTTTAGCCAATTTCGCAGGGATTTTTTCTAGCACTACGGCAAAACAACCTGCCTCTTGTAGTGCAAGAATATCAGTTTTTAACTTGTTAGCTTCTTCTTCGTCTTTAGCTCTTACAGTGTAGGTGCCAAATTTATAGATAGATTGAGGTGTTAAACCTAAATGACCCATCACGGGAATGCCTGCGGTAATAATCCGTTGGATAGATTCTACAATTTCAACTCCACCTTCGAGCTTTACACCATGTGCGCCGCTTTCTTTCATGATGCGGATGGCCGAGTTTAAGGCTTCTTTAGAGTTGCCTTGATACGAACCGAAAGGTAAATCTACAACTACAAAAGCTCTATTTGCGCCACGCACCACCGACTGGGCGTGATAAATCATTTGATCTAAAGTAATAGGTAGCGTAGTTTCGTGACCTGCCATTACGTTAGAGGCCGAATCTCCTACTAAAAGTACATCTAAGCCAGCATCGTCTAAGATGGTAGCCATAGAATAATCGTAAGCGGTAAGCATGGCAATTTTTTCGTTGCGCTGCTTCATTTCTTGCAAAGTATGCGTGGTTATACGCTTAATTTCTTTGTTTACCGACATGCTTTTTGTTTTGGTGTGCACAAAATTAGGGTTTATTTTTTAAAAAAGTGTTCGGATTACAGCGGGCAGGAATTAGTAGTGGCTTGATAGTTGATGGTTTATAGTTTGTAGTGTTTAACAATCTAGCAATTCAACAATAGATCAATAAAACCGTAAAACAATTAGGAATAAGCAATTTCAACGATTAACCAAATAAACAGTTAACCTTCTTCCAAACTTTTTTAAAAAATCTTGAAAAAAACCATCCGAAACACATATCTTTGTATTCTGAAATGAGAGAGTTCAATCAGGTGGTTTTTTCTTCTAATAAAAACGGGTTATCCGTTAAAAACTCTCTTTCTTTTGTATCATTTTTTATCCCCAATTTTTATTGTAATTTAAATGACTAACTACACTAAGTTACCAGCTATTTTGTTATTGGCCGATGGCACCGTTTTTTATGGCAAGGCTGCTGGAAAAATAGGAACTACCACTGGCGAAATCTGCTTTAATACAGGTATGACTGGCTATCAGGAGGTTTTTACTGATCCTTCTTATTTCGGACAGATTATGGTAACTACCAATGCTCATATTGGTAACTATGGTATGCACCGCGATGAAGTAGAATCTGAAAGTGTTAAAATTGCTGGTTTGGTTTGCAAAAATTACAACATCAATTATTCTAGAAAAGAAGCTACAGAATCTATTCAAGATAACTTCCAAAACGAGAACATTGTAGGTATCTGCGATATTGATACTCGTGCCTTGGTTCGTCACATCCGTAACAAGGGAGCAATGAATGCTATCATCTCATCGGAAATTACTGATTTGCAGCAACTGAAAAAGAAACTGGAAGAAGTGCCTTCTATGGATGGTTTAGAGCTTTCTTCGGTAGTTTCTACCAAAGAACCTTACTACTACGGTAATCCAGATGCCGCAATTAAAGTTGCTGCTTTAGATTTAGGTATTAAAAAGAACATTCTTCGCAACTTCGACGATAGGGAACTTTACATCAAAGTATTTCCTGCTAAAACTACTTTCGAAGAAATGAATGCTTGGGGAGCTGACGGTTACTTCATTTCTAACGGTCCCGGCGATCCATCGGCAATGCCTTACGCTATCGAAACTGTGAAAGCGGTTTTAGCGGCTGATAAACCATTGTTCGGTATTTGTTTAGGCCACCAATTATTGGCTGAGGCTAACGGTATCGGTACCATGAAAATGTTTAACGGTCACCGTGGTTTAAACCACCCAGTTAAAAATATCATCAAAAACCATTGCGAAGTTACTTCTCAAAACCATGGTTTCGGTGTAATTCCAGAAGAAGTAAAAGCTTCTGATAAAGTAGAGATTACCCACGTTAACTTAAACGATGATTCGATTGAAGGTATCCGTGTAAAAGGCAAAAAAGCATTTTCGGTACAATATCACCCAGAAAGCTCTCCAGGTCCACACGATTCGCGTTATCTTTTCGATGATTTCGTTAACTTAATCAAAGGCGATTTGGTTTGGTAATAAAAAGGTGTAGGGTAAAAAGGCTGAAGGTATAAGGTTTTTCGCCAATCCGATATTAAGAAGGATGTTTGTGAATGCAGACATCCTTTTTAGTTAAGGATAGACAATTAACCAGTTAACCGATTCAAACAGTTAACCCCAAAAACCAATTACCGACAAAATTCATCATTTCATCCTCATAATTATTCCAATTAGCTGAAAAACGTTCTTATTCCTGTAAAGCTTCTTATTTTTACATCAATGACAAACAAACGATCAATTATCAGCGTAAGTAATTTAGTGAAACACTATGGCGAGTTCAAAGCCGTTCAGGGGCTTTCGTTCGAGGTTTACGAAAATGAAATATTTGGATTGTTAGGTCCAAATGGAGCAGGAAAAACTACTACTTTAGAAATTATAGAAACTTTACGCGATAAAACCAGCGGCGAAGTTTTGGTAGATGGTTTAAATGTAGATACTGATGCCAATGCCATCAAACAAATTATTGGTGTACAATTGCAAGCTGCGGGTTATTATCCGAATTTAAATTTGGTAGAACTTTTAGATCTTTTCGCTGGACTTTACGGGGTTAATGTAACTCCAATGGAAATGCTGGCCAAAGTAAACTTGCAAGACAAAGCCAAAGCCAAGTATAAAGAGCTTTCTGGTGGACAAAAGCAACGTTTTTCTATAGCCACAACCTTAATCAACTCGCCCAAAATTGTTTTCTTGGATGAACCAACTACAGGCTTAGATCCGCAAGCTCGTAGAAATCTTTGGGATTTAATTAGTGAAATCAGAAATAACGGTACTACGGTGGTCATCACTACACATTATATGGATGAAGCCGAACAATTGTGTGATCGAGTAGCTTTCGTAGAAGCAGGAAAAATCATTGCCTTAGATACGCCAGATCAATTGATAGATAATCTGATTGCAAGCGGTTTCGAACGTAAAAAAGAAGTAAAGGCTGCCAATTTGGAAGATGTGTTTATCAATCTGACAGGCAAAGAGTGGAGAGAGTAATTTAAGTTAAAAGTAGAAAGTTAAAAACATTGCACATGTCGCAACCTTACAATCATACAAAAGCCACATTGGCCTTAGCAAAAGCAAGTTTCAGGTCAATTACCCGAAGCCCTTCTGCAGTAATATTTACTTTGGCGTTTCCTCTAATATTCATTATCGTTTTCGGTTTTATTGGAGGCGGCGGTATGAAATTAGATGTAGCCGTAGCTCCAGGATCAGATTTGCAAAATCCTGTAATTGCAGCACTAGAAAAAACAGGCGTAATTCGCTTAACCAAAAACGATACTCAAGAAAATATTGATAAAAACCTTGAAAAAGGAGCTTACGATGCTTTGATTAGCGTAGAGAAAAATCCGAACGGTTTGCCGGCGTACTTTACAAATGTGAAATACACATCAGCTTCGCTAACTAATGGAAATGTATTGAAATCGGTGCTGAACGACTTGACGCATCAGTTGAATACTGTAAACCAAAAACCTACAGTTACCGAAATTAGAGCTACAACTATAACAGGTAGGCTACACCGAACTATCGATTTTATCTTGCCTGGCCAATTGGGCTTCTCGCTATTAAGCACAGGCGTTTTCGGTACCGCTTTTATTTTCTTTTCGTTAAGGCAAAACCTCGTAATTAAACGCTTTTTCGCTACTCCGGTTAGGCGTTCAAGCATTGTCTTAGGAGAAGCTATCGCTCGTATCGGTTTTGCCTTGTTAGGAGCTTTATTTATCATCATTATAGGTCACTTTGCCTTCAATTTTACGCTCATCAACGGCGTGGTTACCGTACTTAATATGCTTGTCCTGTCTACCATCGGTATCATCGTTTTTATGGGTTTTGGCTTTGTGGTTTCGGGTTTGGCAAAAAGCGAAAGCACCATTCCGCCTATCTCAAACATCATCACCCTGCCACAGTTCTTACTGTCGGGTACCTTCTTTTCTATCAACGCATTTCCGGTTTGGTTGCAGCCAATTAGCAGAGCATTGCCGCTTACTTACCTAAACGATGCCATGCGTAAAGTAGCTTTCGAAGGCGCTAATCTTTGGGATGTAAAACAGCAGATTTTAATTATGTTGTTTTGGGGTATAGGTATTTACGCAGTTGCCGTAAAAACTTTCAAATGGGAATAAAATTTTACACTGCTTTTAATTACTTAACCTTCAATATTAGCTTGCGTTTATAGTAGCCGATAGCGCAAAAGCTAATGTGATAACCAATCCTATATCTCCCTGGATATCCTTGTTGGCCTTCTTTAAGTGTGATTTAATAGTGTTTTCGGAGAGATTTAGCTTTTGGGCGATTTCCTTATTAGATAAACCATCTTGTCTGCTCAGTTTAAAAACAATTTGACATTGTGGGGGCAGTGATTTAATGGAGGTATCTATTCGTTGCTGCAACTCGCGAACAATAAGTTGATGCTCAGGAGAAACATGGTTTACATTGGTCTCTGGCATATAATTTTCGCTCTTTAAACGTTGGCGATACCTACGCTCTAAGATGTTAAAGGCTTGGTTTCTTATAGCCCGAGCTAGATAATTCGAAAGATCATTTTTGGAGAGGGAAAAATCTGATCGTAATTTCCATAGTTTGTAAAACACATCTTGTACACATTCTTCGGCTTCTTCCTGATTACCAACACGGTTGTAAGCAACAGCAAGCATTTTGTCCCAATATCTATCGTAAATTTCTTGCAACACACGTTCGTCTCCACTTTGCATTAGCAGCACCAACTCTTGATCAGCGTGTGATTTGTATTGCCTCATAATCTCCTAATTACAAATATATATAAAATCCACCTTTTTATTTTTTTGGTGGTTTTAATAAATATTGTACAATGTCTTATGGTTGTTAATAATTATAATTGTACAAAATATGCGCAGTTATTTATATGGTAAGAATCGGTGGTGACTGATTGGCTGTTTAGGATTGGATCCGCATTAGGTGGTAATTATGGTTTTATGACCTAAGGAAAAAAATGATATGATTAGAAGTTCAAAAAAGTTGCCTCTGCTTTATCTTTTAACGGCAATATCGTTTTTATTGATATACCATCATGGTGATAAAATTAGCGTGTTTAATTTTATAGCTATTCCTTTTTATCTGTTAGCCATTATAGAGGGGCAACTTGGAATTCTTGGCCTTAATATGCCAATATTCTTACAAATTGCAACAGACATCATTATTGTAGGTGCGTTGATATGGTCGGTATATTATTTGATGTCTAAAGGGATAAACGAAAGACTAAATTCAAAAACATTCCCAATTATTAGCTTATTAATCATGATTGCATTTAGTTTGTTTATGCTATTCCGACCAAATTTAGCCGTAAGCACATTGATCACAACAATCATCTTTTTGTCTTTTGCGGCAATAAGCTTTGTTGCAACAATTTCGCTGAATAAAAACTAATCGTTGCTTTATCAGCACCTAATTCAACAAAGATATTTGCCATTTAAGAAGCTGTTTAATTTTTTTTGCAGAAAATACGGTGTTATGTTGAGCTTCCCGAGATTTCGTGACAAGTATTAGAAATATTCTTCATCAAGTAGCCTTTAACAGGCTCAGGCTGACAAGTAAAAAGTTTCTTATATCCCCAAGAAAATTTGTCTTTTGAAACGGTTAGCCGTATATTTTATTGGAAGGGTTTGCAGGATTAGTGAAACTGTATAAAATAAAAAATCCCACTCTACTTTCGTAAAGTGGGATTTGTAGTCCATAGGGGAATCGAACCCCTGTTTCCAGAATGAAAATCTGGCGTCCTCACCCCTAGACGAATGGACCATTTTCAACCTACTATTGTAGGTCTACTTGGGTAGCGGGGACACGACTCGAACGTGCGACCTTCGGGTTATGAGCCCGACGAGCTGCCAACTGCTCCACCCCGCACTCTAAACAATTCAATTTTTCCTGCTTAATCCAAACACAGGTTGTTTCCGAATTGGAATGCAAAGATATAATTCGTTTCTTTGTAACGCAAATTTTTTTTAAAAAATATTTTATGGCACATAAAGCAGGTTTCGTTAGTATTATTGGAAAGCCTAATGTAGGCAAGTCTACATTGATGAATGCATTGGTGGGCGAGAAGCTCTCTATCATTACTCCAAAGGCACAGACTACCCGCCATCGCATATTAGGCATTGTAAACGAAGAAGATTTTCAGATTGTATTTTCTGATACGCCAGGGGTAATTAAGCCTAAATATGGTTTGCAAGATTCCATGATGACTGCAGTAGGTGGAGCTTTGCAAGATGCAGATTTGATCTTTTTTGTAACAGATATACATGAGCGCCACGATGAAAATGATGTGCTAGAGAAAATAGTGAACACTAAAATTCCCGTTATAGTTCTAATTAATAAAGTAGATAATGCCAAGCAGGAAGAGGTATTGGAAAAGACAAAATATTGGCAAGAGAAATTAAATCCAATGCAGGTTTTTGCTATTTCTGCATTGCACGGTTATAACTTGGCAGGTTTACTGCCTTTAATTTTAGATGTTATTCCAGAGCATCCAGCTTATTATGATAAAGAAGATTTAACCGATAGGCATGTTCGTTTCTTTGCGTCAGAAATTATTCGTGAGAAAATCTTTAATAATTATCAGAAAGAAATTCCTTACAGTACCGAAGTGATCATTACCGCTTTTAAGGAAGAAGATAACATTACTAGGATAAGTGCGGAAATTATTGTTGAACGCGACTCTCAAAAAAATATCCTGATAGGGAAAGGCGGCGCAAGTTTAAAGAAAGTGGGAATGGAAGCCCGTAAAGACATCGAAAAATTTATTGATGGCAAAGTGTTTCTAGAAACTTTCGTGAAAGTAATTCCAGATTGGAGAAGCAAGAAAAATTATCTGAAGAACTTCGGTTACGAGGGGTAAGTAGTTGCTAAAGAATTGATGTACACTTATCTAGTACATTGCCCTTTAATCAAAAAATAAAGCGTACCTTTGCGAGTTCAAACCCAAATACGGGTGTTGCACCTATTTACGGTTTTATCTTTTTTAGGCAATGGCCATCAAATCTAAAACCGTAATTCAAAAATCGTAATTCAAATGAGTAATATTATAGCCATAGTAGGTAGACCAAACGTAGGCAAATCAACACTTTTTAACCGCTTAACCGAAAGTCGTAAGGCTATTGTTGATGATTTTAGTGGCGTAACCAGAGACAGACATTACGGCAAAGCCGAGTGGACCGACAAAGAGTTCACAGTAATTGATACAGGCGGTTACGTTGCAAATTCAGAAGATTTATTTGAAGTTGCCATTCGCGAGCAAGTGGTAATTGCCATAGAAGAAGCTACGGTAATTGTATTCATGGTAGATGTGACCACCGGTATTACCGATCTGGATGATGACATTGCAGATTTACTGCGTAAAGGTAAAAAGCCTGTTTTTGTAGTCGTAAACAAGGTTGATAATACTGCATTAGAAAATGAGGCTTCTATTTTTTACAGCTTCGGTTTGGGCGAAATCTATACGATCTCTTCTATGACTGGCTCTGGAACTGGAGATTTGTTAGACGAAGTAGTGAAGCACTTTGAAGATGTTGTTGAAGAAGAAAATACCTTGCCTAAAATTACCATTGTAGGTAGACCAAATGTGGGTAAATCGTCTTTAATTAATGCTTTAATTGGCAAAGACCGAAATATTGTAACACCAATTGCAGGTACCACAAGAGATTCTATCCATATCCATTACAACCAATACGGTCACGAATTTATGTTTATCGATACCGCCGGTTTACGTAAAAAAACCAAGGTAAAGGAAAACATCGAGTTCTACTCGGTAATGCGTACCATTAAGGCATTAGAAGATTCGGATGTAGTAATGCTGATGTTGGATGCCCAAGAAGGAATTGAAGCGCAGGATATCAATATTTTTCACTTAGCAGAGAAGAATAAAAAAGGTATCGTAATCTTGGTAAATAAATGGGATTTGATTGAGAAGAACGACAAAACCATGAAAGCGTTTGAAGAGCAGATTAAACAAAAACTGCAACCATTTACAGACGTGCCTATTCTTTTCATTTCTGTATTGAACAAACAACGTATTTTCAAGGCGATAGAGACTGCCCTTGAGGTTCAGAAAAATAGAGGTAAAAAAATTCCTACATCTAAACTTAACGATGTGTTATTGCCGATTATCGAGGCTTTTCCACCCCCAGCAACCAAAGGTAAGTTCATTAAAATTAAGTACATCACCCAAATTAACGGAGTGGCGCCAATGTTTGCTTTCTTCTGTAATTTGCCGCAATATATTAAAGAGCCTTATAAGCGTTTTATCGAGAATAAACTCCGCGAAAACTTTGATTTTGCGGGTGTGCCCATTCAAATTTATTTTAGGCAGAAATAGCGGTTGCCCGCATTAAGGGGTGTTAGGCGAAGCAATCTCTAATGAAAGGTTTTAGAAAAAGTATTTTCTTGGCAACAACAGAAAACCAACATTTCGATGTCTTAATTATCGGAGCTGGACCCATAGGTTTAGCCTGTGGTATCGAAGCGCAAAAAGCAGGCAAAAGCTATGTCATTATTGATAAAGGAACATTAGTAAACAGCCTTTATAATTACCCCGCTTTCATGACTTTCTTCTCCACTTCCGAACGTTTGGAAATAGGAGGAGTGCCTTTCATGAGTATCAGTACTAAACCTAATCGTAACGAAGCATTAGAGTATTATCGTCGGGTTACAGAGAAATTTCAGCTCAATGTACGGTTGTTTGAGGAAGTGTTGAATTGTAAAAAACAAGAAAGTGGTTTATTCCAAGTAGCGACTTCTAAAGCCAATTACGAAGCTGAGAATGTAATTGTTGCCACAGGTTTTTACGATGTGCCAAATTTGATGAATATTCCAGGTGAAGATTTACCAAAAGTTGTTCATTATTACAAAGACCCACACTATTATGCGTTTAGCAAAGTTTTAGTGGTTGGTGCTAACAATTCATCTGTAGATGTTGCGCTGGAAACGTATAGAAAAGGCGCCGAAGTAACTATGGTCATCCGTGGGAGTGAAATGGGACCAAATGTAAAATACTGGGTTCGTCCCGATATCGAAAATCGGATTAAGGAAGGTTCCATTAAAGCTTATTTCGAAAGTAACTTAAAAGAGATTAAAGAACATTCAGTAATCATTACTACGCCAGAAGGTGAAGTTGAAATTGAGAATGATTTCGTTGCTGCGATGACGGGATATCAACCCAACTTCGAGTTTTTAGAGAAGTTAGGTGTTACTTTGGATGAAAATAAGGTGCCTAATTACAATCCAGCAACGATGGAAAGCAACGTACAAGGTTTATACTTAGCAGGCGTAGTGTGCGGCGGCATGGATACGCACAAATGGTTCATCGAAAACTCTCGTGTGCATGCAGAGCAGATTATGAAAAATATTGTAGGTAAAAGCTGATTTTTGAAATGGATATAATTTGACCATTAAACTCCTAATACCCATCTTACCCCAAAAGCATCGGTAATTTCAATGAGCTTCGGTTCTTCATTCTGCTTAATAAAACGCTGTGCTTTACCTACCTCCAATTTTTGAACTAGTTCATCCCTGTCATGAAAATTCTTACAATGTAAATAGACTGCTATATAATTGCCAAGTTTTCTTCCCTCATTATGAACCAAATCGGATCCACGAATGACTACTTTGTCTGAAACTAAATAGCCACTTACCACGGGAGTTCCAGAATATCCTTTTAATTCTTTTTCAAAAAGGTCAAATTGTAACAGGCCTCCAAAACAGGTTTGGTAAAATTTGAGCGCCTGTTTACAATTTCCCGAAAATGTGATGAAAATAGCACTAATTAGCTTTTCATGAGAATGTTCGGTCATAAATGGTTTAATTAGGCATCTGGAATTTCAGGTTCTACCAATTTCATCAATTTTTCAAGCGATTCTTGCCAACCCAAATAGCACATTTCAGCCGGAATAACTTCTGGAATTCCTTCCTGTATTACTTTAAGTTCGGTGCCTGCTATCACTTTTTTAAGCCAAACTGTAGTAGTTATTTCTCCTGGTAAATTAGGATCGTCAAATCTATCACTGTACTTAATCAATTCATTGGTTTTAATTTCCAGATATTCTCCGCCAAAAGAATGTCCGTTGCTGGTGCTAAAGTTGATGAAAGTCATCTTAAATTGACCGCCAACTTTAAAATCCATTTGTTGCACGGTACATACAAAACCGTAGGGTGGTAACCAGGTAGCATGTGCAATAGGATCTGAAAATGCCCTAAAAACTTTTTCTGGACTTGCCTTAACTACTCTATGTAAAGAAACTGAGTTTGCCATTTTATTTAAAATTTAATTGATAAATAGATTTTACTTGCGCTGTATTTTATGATGATAAACGTAAGATATAATTAAGAGTGCTAACACAACCAGTGGCATAAGCATAAAACCTATGTTCTTATCCACACAAGCGTGGCTAATAAAAGCGAAAATTAAACTAAATGCTAAACCTGCATATGCCCATTCTTTTACTCTAGCGGGTGTTTTAGGGAAAGATATAGCAATAACACCAAGCACTTTACAGATGATAAGCGTATAGGCGAAATAATCGGGATAACCTAAAGGCTTGGTGCCCATATTTACGTATTCTGGAGTAAAAAGTAAAGTGCCTAACGGCATAACACCCTCCCAAAGGACGAGGATGGAAGTTACCACCCAAAAAATTATTTTATTCTTCTTCATTTTATTAAAATTATTTGATGATTAATTATTTGTTTCAACATATTTTACAAAGTTATTTAGTATAGCTTGCCATCCTTGTTTTTGAAATTCAGGATCATTCTCATTTTCAGGATCGAAAGTAGTTTCTATAATCGTTTTATCATCCTGTGCTGTAAATATGGTAGTAGCGCTCCTTCCATCCGCCATAGTATAAGTGATTTCTTTATATGGCTCTACAGTATTGTAAATGCCCTCAAAATCGAATCCAAAGCTGCCATCCTTAGCTTCCATTCTGTTTTTAAATTTACCGCCTACCTTCAAATCGTTTTCACTGCTTGGTGTATGCCAGCTCGGATCTGGTGTATTCCATTGCATAATATCAGCGGGGGTATTCCACGCTTTCCAAACTTTCGCAACAGATGCATTCGCTGTCGCTTCTACCG
The DNA here is from genome assembly GCF_031119335.1 of Pedobacter sp. Lineage (GTDB taxonomy): Bacteria > Bacteroidota > Bacteroidia > Sphingobacteriales > Sphingobacteriaceae > Pedobacter. The sequence continues at coordinate 238,695 of NZ_JAVHXT010000005.1, read as the reverse complement.
TAATTCTTGTTTTTTGTGACATTGTTATTGGTTTTAGATTACAATCATTTAACTATCCAAAGTTATAGCGAAAGGAAAAATCATAGCGGTTGTAAAAGCGACAACGTTAAGGGCGAATTATGACAAAACAATTTCCTAGCTTTATGGCAAATGAATTTGATATGAAAATTTCAGTCTTTGTACCTGAGCACGGCGTAATTGAGGCTATTACGCCGCCATTTAGGAGTTTCCATACAGCAAATGAATTTTTGTCAGCATTTGGCAGGCAACCAATTTTCGATGTGGAGTATGTTGGCTTAAATGAATATGTGCCGGCTAACAATGGCGAATACACCATAAAAACTAATAGGTTATTAAAAGATGTAAGCAAAACAGATCTACTTTTTATACCTCCCACGTTTGGCAGTACCACTAACGGCATTGTCGCCAATGCTGAAGCAATTCCATATTTCAAAAAACTACATGAAAATGGATCGAGCTTAGCCAGTTTGTGTATAGGAGCGTTTTTGTTAGCCGAAACGGGATTATTGGATGGAAAGAAATGCTCTACGCATTGGGCCCATATTAGCGAGTTTAGAGAACGCTACCCAAATGTGGAAGTAGAAGATGGAGCAATTATTACCGAATATGATAATATTTACAGCAGTGGGGGCGCAAGTAGCTTGTGGAATTTAGTTTTATATCTGATTGAGAAATTTGCTGATAGAGAAATAGCGGTTATGATTGCGAAATATTTTGCCTTAGATATTGGTAGGGATAGCCAATCTCAATTTGCCATATTTAGAGGTCAAAGGAACCATAATGATGCGGATATTCAAAAGGTACAGGATTATATAGAAAAACACTATGATGATAAAATTACGATAGAAACATTAGCTAGTTTAATTAATGCCGGTCGTAGAACTTTTGAAAGACGATTTAAAACAGCTACCAACAATACACCTATAGAATATATACAAAGAGTAAGGATAGAGGCGGCCAAGCTTTCGTTCGAAGCTTCTAGAAAAAATGTATCGGAAATTATGTTTAATGTAGGATATACGGATACGAAGGCGTTTCGAGATATCTTCAAGAAGATTACAGGTCTTACCCCAATAGAGTACCGGAACAAATTTGCTAGAACGTCAACGGAGGTTTAGCAGCACACTTAAATATTTGCCGATTTGAAGTGCCTTTCGGCAATAAACGGGATTGCAGCGGAAATATCCCGATTTAAGCATCTGTTCTTATCTTTTATTGGCATGCTTGCTTGTTGCACAGGTTTCATCGGGAATTGTAGCGTAAAGCCCGGCTATCGGGAGTGCCTTACGCAAGCTCTGCTTTTCTAAAAAATATCGGCGTTTTTGCCTAACTTTGCGGCTCGAAAATGGTTTAAAGTATAAGGTTGGGGTTTGAGCATCATGCCTCAAATCTCATCCCGATAATTATCGGGACTCAAATCTAAAAATATGAGCAAAGTAAAAGTAGGAATGGTACAGATGACCTGTACTGCCAATAAGCAAGAAAATTTAGATAAAGCGATTGCCGAAGTGCGAGTAGCAGCTGCAAAAGGCGCTCAAATTGTGTGTTTGCAAGAGCTTTTTACATCGCTTTATTTCTGCGATGTGGAGGATTATGATAACTTCGATTTGGCGGAGAAAATTCCTGGCCCATCTACAGATGCTTTACAAGCGGTAGCTAAAGAATTAGGTGTGGTAATTATTGCATCTTTATTCGAAAAACGTGCGGAAGGTTTATACCATAATACCACTGCAGTTTTAGATGCTGATGGTTCTTATTTAGGTAAATATCGTAAAATGCACATCCCTGATGACCCTGCTTACTACGAAAAATTTTACTTCACGCCAGGCGATTTAGGTTACAAAGTTTTCAAAACTAAGTTCGCTACTGTTGGTATCTTAATTTGTTGGGATCAATGGTATCCAGAAGCATCTCGTATTACTGCTTTGATGGGTGCTGATATCATGTTTTATCCAACAGCTATTGGTTGGGATACTACACAAGACGAAGAAACCAATCAAGATCAGTACAATGCTTGGCAAACGATCCAACGTTCACATTCTGTTGCGAATGGCTTACCAGTAATTAGCGTGAACCGTGTGGGTTTTGAGCAAGAAGGAAGAATGAAATTCTGGGGTGGGAGTTTTGCAACCAATGCTCAAGGTAAATTATTGTACTTGGCATCTCACGATAAAGAAGAAACAACGGTAGTAGATATCGACTTGAAACAAAGCGATTATATCCGCAAACACTGGCCGTTCTTGAGAGATAGAAGAATTGATAGCTACCAGCCAATTACGAAGAGATATATAGACGAGGATTAAGCTTAAAGCGAAAAGCTGAAAGACTAAAGCTAAAAGTAATTCTATTCAAAAGTGTCATCCTGAGCTTCCCGATTTCCGGGGCAAGTAGTCGAAGGATTTATTAAAAATACAATGTCAATTAAAGTGATAAAAACTTCTGAACAACCAGAGTTTGATAATTCTCCAAAAAAACAAGGTTTTGCATTTCCAGCAGAGTGGGCTAAACACGAAGCAACTTGGTTAAGCTGGCCTCACAAAGAAGCTTCTTGGCCAGGAAAAATTGAAACTATCTACCAACCTTATTGCGAATTCATTAAGCTAGTTGCCACTGGCGAAAAAGTACGCATCAATGTTAAAGATGAGGCAATGAAGGCTTTTGCTACCGCCGAGTTGGAAAAAGTGGGCGCCGATTTAAGCCAAATAGAGTTCTATTTTAACGAAACTAACGATGCTTGGTGCCGTGATCATGGACCAGCTTTTGTGGTGAAAGGGAATGAAAAAGCGGTAGTAGATTGGGGTTACAACGCTTGGGGAGATAAATATCCTCCATACGATTTAGACGATGTAGTGCCGACCAAAATTGCAAAGCATTTTAACTTGCCTTTGTTCACTCCTGATATTGTAATGGAAGGTGGTTCGGTTGAGTTTAATGGTGCAGGAACCATTTTAACTAGTGAAGCTTGCTTGCTGAACGAGAACAGAAATCCGCATTTAAACAGAGAGCAGATAGAAACTTATTTGAAAGAGTTTTATGGTGCCGAGCAGATTTTATGGGTTGGCGATGGCATTGTAGGTGATGATACGGATGGACACATTGACGATATCACCCGTTTTGTAAATGAAGATACGGTGCTAACGGTAGTAGAAAGTAATCCGCTGGACGAAAACTACTTGCTGTTAAAAGAAAACTTGGAGCGTTTGAAGGAAATGACTTTGCTAGATGGTAGAAAACTGAACATTGTACAGTTGCCAATGCCATCGCCAGTAATTTACGAAGACACTCGCTTGCCTGCTTCTTACGCTAATTTTTACATTGCTAACGCTGCGGTAATTGTGCCAATTTTCAATGATGTAAACGACCAAAAAGCTTTGGATATCATTCAAGGTTGTTTCCCTGGTAGACCCGTAGTTGGTATCAACTCGGTAGATATCATTTGGGGATTGGGCAGTTTCCATTGCTTAAGTCAGCAGGAGCCAGCGGTTTAGTTGGCAGTTAACAGTTAAATATCCACTGCCTTTGTCATCCTGAGCTTGTCGAAGGATAGTTTAGCTAAAGGCTTTGACAAGCTTAGCCTGACACCAAGGGGTAAACCAATTCCGAAAATACATGTCATCCTAAGCCTGTCGAAGGATAAATAAACAAATAATTAAATTGGTTAGAAAGTATGCCAAACATCCGAAATTACTTCGTTTACATATTAGAATGTGCTGATGGAAGTTATTATGTAGGTGTGACTAATGATTTAGAAATCAGAATTGAGCAACATAATAGCGGTTATAATCCAAAGGCGTATACTTTTACTCGGCGTCCTATAGTTCTCAAATATTATCAACTATTTACTTTAATAGAACAAGCAATAGCATTTGAAAAACAATTGAAAGGTTGGAGTAGAAAAAAGAAAGAAGCACTTTTTAATGAAGATTGGAACGAAGTAAAAAGATTATCCAACCTTAAAAAGAAATAATAACTTTGTGCAAATTGTCTTCGACGACTTATTTCACGATACCAAGGATTAAAGCATTTCCGTAAATAGGTGTCATCCTGAGCCTGTCGAAGGATATCAAAAAGGTAAATTTTAAGTCTAGAGTTAGTCTTCGACAAGCTCAGACTGACACAAACGGAAGAATAAATACAACTTTACAACATTTCATAAATGAAATTACTAGAAGGAAAAACAGCACTAATCACAGGTGCATCAAAAGGAATAGGTAGAAAAATTGCAGAAGAATTTGCAAAACAAGGTGCTAAAGTAGCTTTCACTTATCTATCATCAGTAGAAAAAGGACAAGCGTTAGAACAAGAATTACAGGCCTTCGGTACACAAGTAAAAGGTTACCGTTCCGATGCTTCGAAATTTGACGAAGCAGAGCAATTAATCAACGATATCGTTGCTGATTTTGGTGCTTTGGATATCGTAGTGAACAACGCAGGTATTACCAAAGACGGTTTGTTGATGCGTATGAGCGAAGAAAACTGGGACGATGTGATTAATGTGAACTTGAAATCTATCTTCAATGTTACTAAAGCTGCTTCTAAAGTGATGATGAAAGCTCGTAAAGGTGTTTTCATTAACATGAGTTCCGTAGTTGGTGTACAAGGTAATGCTGGCCAGGCTAATTATGCGGCCTCAAAAGCGGGTATCATCGGTTTCACTAAATCGGTAGCCAAAGAGTTGGGTTCTCGTAACATCCGTGCAAACGTGGTTGCTCCAGGTTTCATCAAAACCGAAATGACTGAAGTTTTAGACCCTGCAGTAGTAGCTGGTTGGGAAAAAGATATTCCATTGAAACGTGCTGGCGAAACAGAAGATATTGCTAATGTTTGCGTGTTCCTAGCTTCAGATATGAGCGCTTACGTAACCGGACAAACGCTTTCTGTTTGCGGTGGAATGCTGTAAAATAGGAATAAGGAATTAGGTAAAAGGTGCAGGGTTTAGGCTTTGCGCCTTTTTTATTTACTGCTCTCTTTGAAAGTGAAAGCTAGTAGTTCTTAGCTTCTGTAGCCCCGCTTTTCATTGCAACAAATTCTTTTATCCCGAAAACGGGAAGAATTTGTTTCATTTCAATCGGGCTTATTTAACAAGGGCTTATGCACAAAACTTCTATTCGAAACATATGCCACTGCTGTTCGACATTTGTACGTCCGAAGAGTGGATAGAATTTTGATTTATTTGACTAATAAAGCTTTGGAATATGCAATCTAGACTTTTGCTAGCGATAGCGCTTATATCTCTCCGTTCAGCTAATTTTCGGTCTCTTATTTTTCGGGTAGCATTAGTAAGCCAAAACATTTACTTTAAAAGAAAAATAAGCAACCGAGAGTTTTTGTTACTTTTTGCGGTCAAAAAGTAAGAGCCCAGCGGCGGCGAGCTAAAAAAAAATTACTTCACAACATATTTCCCACCAACCTGCGTCACCTTTGCCATCATTTTATTCTTCTCAAAGTCATCAAAGCCTGGCTGCAGGGTATTCCAAAAAGCAATATGCTGGGGGAATTGTTTAGCATAATTATCAAAATTTACCTTTGTCATTCTAAAAGGAAAAATATTTACAAGAATATCTTTTTGACCATTATTCCTCGCTTCCACGGCTAGAATATATACTTCCCTGATTTTATCATCAGTTAGAGGAATGCAGCCAATAGTTACACAATCACCATGAATGTAAATATCACCACCTGTTTTTCTATCTTTTCCAGTTCTCGCTTTGTCCACAGTATTCGGATAATCAACACCCAAAGAAAGATGGTACAAACTCATCGGGTTAAACACATTTATTTTATAGAAACCTTCTGGAGTTTGCAAATCACCCTCAATTACTTTCGGACCTAAAGTGCCAGATTTTGAACAAGCATTGTAAGTTTTAAAAAGAGTGAATTTATCTTGCTTTGTAGTCTTTAACCAAATTTCAACTTTTCCTTCAGCTTTGTAGGCATTCATTAGCATTTCAAATCCATTACCAAAACCAGCTTTTTGTAGGTCTTTTTCTAAGGATGCCCATTTTAAATCGTAAGCAGTTCTTACACGTTCAAATTTTAGTTGTTGCTGTTTAAAGCCTTTTTGTGCGTGGGCTGTTAAGGTCATTGTTGCTAATGAGATAAGGTAGAATAAGCGTTTCATATAAATAGTTTGTGTATGCAAATTACAAATTTTGGTTCATTAGTCATTTGTTCATCAGTTCATTTTCAATTTAATAATTGAAGACTAATTATTGGAACATGCCCTTTTGGTCATTAGTCTTTCGCCTTTAGCCTTTCACCTTTAGTCTTCTTATTCTTTAGTCTTTAAGCTTTCACCTTTAGTCTTTGCTCTTTTAAATAAATATAGCATCTTTACAATTAGCGTATGAATAGTTTCTTTTCGTTTTCTACATTAATTATTTTGCTTACTTGCCTTGCTTTAGGAGCAGGTTATGCTTGGGTTTTATATGGCGCTAATAAAAATCTTGATAAAAAATTAAGAAACATTTTAGTTGCGGTTCGCACTTTAGCTGTGGCAACTTTGGCCTTCTTGCTATTTGCGCCTTTGGTACGTCGCATTAGCCATACGCCCGAAAAACCGGTAATCATTATTGCTAACGATAATTCCATTTCGGTTAAAGCCATCCAACCATCGGGTTTCGACTCCAAAAAATATGAGCAAGATTTAAAGCAGCTAGCCGATAAATTGAGTGAAAAATACGAAGTGAAAACCTACAGCTTTGGCGACAGTGTAAAACAAGGCCTATCGTTTACAGGCGACGACCAAATCAGTAATGGAACTGCATTGGTAAGTCAACTAAATGACGAATTGCTAAACAGAAACGTTGGTGCTATCATCATGGCAAGCGATGGCATTTTCAATCGTGGTGGAAATCCGATTTACGAACTGAATAAAATAAAAGCACCAGTTTACACCATCGCCATGGGAGATACCATCCCGAAAAGAGATGTATTGGTAGCGAACGTAAACTACAATAATATCGTTTACCTCGATAACGAATTTACTTTAGATGTACAGTTACAAGCCTTCGAAAGTAAAGGTGAAAATGTGAGGTTATCGGTATTAGAGAACGGCAAGCAAGTAACGGAACAATCTCTAAATATTGGCAGTGCCAGTTTCGTGAAAGATGCTCAAATCAAGCTAAAAGCAACGAAAGTTGGTGTGCATCGTTATACGGTAAATGTATCAGAAGTTAAAAATGAAATCACTACCAAAAATAACAGCCAAACTATTTTTGTAGAAGTAATTGATGGACGCCAAAAAGTTCTGTTAGCTGCTGCTGGTCCTCATCCAGATTTGGCAACATTTAAACAAGCCATCGAACTAAATAAACACTATGAAGTAAGCAAAGCAATAGCTGAAGAATTGGAAAGTGTAGATGTAGCTAAATTCAGTTTGGTGATTTTATATCAGCTACCAGCTGCAAATTACTCTGCAACATCTTTAATCAATAAGTTAAAGCAACAAAAAATAGCAACTTGGTTTGTTCTAGGTGCGCAAACGAATTTACAAGGTTTTAACCAGGCACAAACACAATTAAATTTTACCCGACCAAATGGAAGTTTACAAGATGTATTTCCGTATTACGACAATAATTTTACCACTTACAACTTAAATACAGATGCCCTAAAACAACTGGACGGTTATGACCCGCTGCAAATTCCTTTCGCCAACATGATGATTAAAGGAAGCTACACTGCAGTGCTTAACCAGCGCATTGGAAAAGTTAATACCCAAAGTCCGTTGTTGTTTTTTGCAGAAGACAATGGCAAAAAGACTGGTTTCTTAATAGGAGAGGGCATTTGGAAATGGAAGTTAGAGGAAGCAAAAAACGAAAATGCTTATCCTTTGGTAGCAGAGCTGATTTCGAAAACGGTGCAATATCTTTCTGTGAAAGATGATAAACGCAAGTTTAAGGTTTATACAAATAAAAGCACGTTCGAAGAGAATGAAAATGCAGTACTTAATGCAACTTTGTATAATGATGCTTTTGAGCCTGTAAATGCCTCCGAAGTAAAAATACAAATCAAAAATTCGGAGGGTAAAGCCTACAATTATACTTTCTCAAAAATTGGAAATGCTTACGCTTTAGATGCTGGAGCTTTGCCGAAAGGGAATTATACTTACACCGCTTCTACCAGTTTGGGCGATAAGAAATACACCGCCAATGGTGCGTTTTACGTAAACGCCGTGATTACAGAATATCAACAAACTACAGCAAATCATCAATTATTAAATACCATAGCGCAACAAACGCAAGGTAAAATGTATATGCCAGCGTCATTATTAAGCATAGCGGATGATTTGGAAAAAAGCGGACAAGTAAAAACCATCACGTACGAGGATAGAAGGTATGAGGAAATGATTAACCTCAAATGGATTTTTGCTGCTATCTTAGTATTGTTGAGTATCGAATGGTTTTTTAGAAAACGTAATGGTGAAGCATAATGAACTTTAACACCACCGAAATTATTGAGGTACTAGGAACTATTTCCTTTGCCATTTCTGGCACTTTCGCTGCAGTACAGAAACGTTTAGACCCTTTTGGTGTTTTGATTATCGCTTTCGTTACTTCAATTGGCGGTGGTACGGTCCGTGATTTGCTTTTAGGGGATACGCCCGTAGCTTGGATGCGTGACGTAAACTACTGCTTGCTCATTTTAGTCACTTCCATTCTTACCCTCTTCTTCAAGCATCAAATTAAAAAATTTAAAGTAACCTTGTTCCTTTTCGATTCGCTTGGCTTAGGTTTGTTTACCTTGGTTGGTGTGCAAAAAGGCATCGTTTTTGGGTTAGAACCTGGTATTTGCGTTGCTTTAGGAACCATTACTGGCTGCTTTGGTGGTATCATCAGAGATACTTTACTCAATACCATTCCATTAATTTTTAGAAAGGAAATTTATGCTACAGCCTGTATTGCAGGTGGCATATTATATTTCGGGTTATTGGAATTAAGCCTAAAAGCTGATATCGCTAAAATTATCGTTATCACTTTTATTGTGACCCTAAGAATTATAGTAGTGCGCTACAAGTTGGCATTGCCTAGGTTTGGATATTGATTTAACCAGCTGTTGTTTTTTTATTGCTGTAAAGGTTTAGCAATTCGGTTACTCAACCTTCAAAAAATTGTTGCTAAATACTGTGAATTGTTTACGTTTTTCGTTGGATTTCAGTTGTTTAACGTCGTTATTCCGAGGCATAGCCTGTTCCGATTATTCGGAGAAGCAATCTCCAACCTAAAAGCTCAAAAATGTTTCTAATCCGTCATTTCGATGAGGAGGTACGACGAAGAGAAATCTAGCTCCTTTATGTATCAATTATCTACACAAAATTTTTTAGCACTAGTTTCATTGCTTTAGATTTAACTTCGTTGATTTTCAATTCTCCTCATATTCTTTCTCGCAATGACGAGGTTAATACCATATTCACCTTAAATACTACTATTAGTAAGTTATACCATCACTGCCTTTTTCATGCTGCCCGTTTCCCTTAAGGATGTATGCCAACTGAATGCTTCCTCCAAAATATGGGGTGTTTGTCCGCCACGTTCTGCACAAGCTCTGTCAAAGTAGCTCTGCATTTCTTCCTGATATTCTGGATGTACACACTTGTCGATGATGACTTGGGCTCGCTGTCTTGGTGCCAAGCCCCGCAAATCTGCCAAGCCACGTTCGGTTACAATAATATCCACGTCGTGTTCACAATGGTCAACATGAGAAACCATTGGCACGATACAAGAAATTTTATCGCCTTTGGCAACCGAAGTAGTTACAAAAATGCTGAGGTAAGAGTTACGGGCAAAATCTCCCGAACCGCCAATACCGTTCATCATGTGTGTACCACTTACATGGGTAGAGTTTACGTTGCCGTAAATATCGCATTCCAATGCAGTGTTAATGGCAATAATCCCCAACCTCCTAATTATTTCTGCCGCATTGCTGATATCTTGCGGGCGTAACATTACCCTGTTTTTGTATTTGTCGAAATCTCCAAAAATTCTATCGTAATACTCTTGAGAAACAGTGATAGAAGAGCCCGAAGCGAATAACAATTTGCCCGAATCCAATAAGTCAAAGGTGCTATCTTGCAGTACTTCAGAATACATGGTCAAATCTTCGAAATCGCTATGCGTAAAACCCGTTAAAACAGCGTTGGCTACCTTACCAATCCCGGCTTGTAGTGGTAAGAGCGATTTGCTTAAATTTCCTTTGGCTACCTCTCTGTTAAAGAAATGGATTAAATGGTTGGCAATGGCAGTGGTAGCTGCATCTGGGGCTTCAATTTCTGCAGGACTATCCGTTTTCTGCGTAATTACGATACCAACAATCTTATCAGGATTAATGGCAATACAATCTGTTCCCACTACAGAATTTGCCTTCGTAATGGGTATTGCTCTTCTGCTTGGATATTCGCCGGTAGAAAAAATATCGTGCACCCCTCTAATGGAAAGTGGAACCGATAAATTAAGTTCGATGATTACTTTTTCTGCCAAAGCGGCGAAAGAGGCAGAGTTTCCTACTGATGTAGTTGGAATAATACTGCCGTCTTCCTCTATTAAGCAGGCTTCTAATACAGCGATGTCAATTTTAGGGAAGTTGTTGGCTCTTAATAAATTCGCCGTTTCTCCCAAATGTTGGTCAATAAAAAATACCTCGCCTTTATTAATGGCCTTTCGCATAATAGGATCCACTTGAAAGGGTAAACGTAGGGACAGCGCATTGGCCTCTGCAAGGGCGCCATCCGTTCCTTGTCCCAAAGATGCGCCGGTCATTAATGTTACTTTTAAAGGGTCAACTTTAGCTCGCTCTGCCAATGCCATTAATACGGCTTTGCTATCTCCGGCTTTGGTAAAACCGCTAGATGCCACAACCATTTTATCTTTAAACAACATTGCCGCCTCTTCTGCGGTAATAATTAGCTGTTCTAATTCTGTTTTTCGTATTCTATTTTCGTACATACTATTTGGCAATTAACAAATGTATGGGGTATTGATTTTGGCTACTTATCATTTAAAGACAAAATATTATTAAATTATGCCAAATCTGGTTTTAAATTTAAGCCTTCTTTTCGCATAGGCTGATGGGCTGGAGCCCATTACCTTTCGGAAGGTAGCGCTAAAAGTTGGGATGCTGTTATAGCCCACCAATGTAGCTACTTCTTTAATTTCCATCTTATGATCTAACAACAATCTTAAGGCTTTTAGCATACGCTGGATGGTATGGTATTGCACAAACGACATTCTGATGTTGCTTTTGAAAAGTCTTGATAAACTACGTTCGCTAAAACCAAAACGTTGTGCAAGTTGGGGTAATAGAACACCTTCTTGCATAAATTCTTCCATGTAATGAATAACCTGTGCTAAACGTTTGTCGGTTGGGATAGGCAACATCAACAATAGCTGATTTTGGCTTAGTTGCGGTAAAATCAACCTCAAAGCAGAAACAAAACCGAATGCGGCTTCTCGCTCTCGTTCTGGCAAAATATCTCCATCCCATTGGCGAGTAAAAACCAGCATTTGTAACAGCAGTTCATTTACTGGATAAATACCTGCTTGGGCAGAAAAACCTTCATCGCTTTGCGTTTTAGGGAAGTAAAGGTTGCGCATGGTTACAGCATTAGAACCTGGATGAATGCTGTGTTCCAGTCCGGCGGGTATCCACATGTAATGCCTAGCTGGGAGGAAGTAAGTAACATCTTGAATTTTTACGTGAACCAAACCGCCTTCTGTGTAAAGCAGTTGATCTTTAACGTGTTGGTGAGGTCTGATCCCGTCTTCCCCCATCAAATCGTGCATGCAATAGATGCTGTCGGGTAGTATGTCAACTTCTGTGAGGTAGTAATCTTTAGCAATTTTAGCCATAGAATTTGCGCATTAATCAATCATCCAAAAGTAGATACGCAAATTAAGGGGAAACGTTTTGGCAGTCAACCCATAAAATGATTTTAATCACTTCTTTGCCAATGCTTGATAAATTTCGGCGTAAAGCAAGCCGCTTCCGCCGCCATAGTGTTTTACTATAGGGGTTTCAGTTTTTAGTTTTTCGATGTGGAGTTTCAGCACATCTTCATGTTCTTGGCCAATTCCCGAACCTATCAATATAACGTCGTAAGTTTTGGCGTAGCAATGTTCTAATGCATCATTAAGTGATAAGGCAACAGAAGCTTGCCAATCTTCCATTTTGTCGATTAAGCGTGCTATTGTTGCTGCAATAGGTTGGTTGGTGCAAACTATTAAGATATTTGTCATTTGCTAAATTTTTAACCACATAGACACATAGATTTTTTTAGCCTATGTATCTATGTGGTTTATTTTAAAACTTCATCGGAACTTCCATAATTAAAAACTCTGCATCGGTACTTGAAGTAATTTCAAATTTATCGGTATCCCAAATTCCAAAACCATCTCTAGTATCAACGTTCTGGCCATCTACTTTAATACTTCCTTTGAGTACAAAAATGTAAGCGCCATTTCCCTCTTTGTGCAAATTGTAGGTTTTAGCTGTTGCTGCATCAAACCTGCCCATGTTAAACCAAGCATCTTGGTAAATCCATACACCAGCATCATCTGCATTAGGCGAAAGTATTTGCACAAATTCGTTTCTGGTCGTTGCATCAATCGTGATTTGGTCGTAACGAGGTGTTACATTTCTTTTGTTAGGGAAAACCCAGATTTGTAAAAACTTAGCAGGATTTGCCGCATCAGGATTGTACTCTGAGTGGTAAACACCAGTTCCAGCGCTCATCACCTGTATTTCTCCAGATTTGATGGTTGCAGTAGTTCCTAAACTATCTTTATGCTGTAATGCTCCTTCCAATGGGATAGAGATAATTTCCATATTATCATGAGGGTGTTCACCAAATCCCATTCCGCCAGTTACGAAATCATCATTCAATACTCTTAATGCACCAAAATTGATGCGTTCTGGGTTGTAATATCCAGCAAAGCTGAAAGAGTGAAAGCTTTTTAACCAGCCATGGTCTGCGGCTCCGCGGGTGTTGGCTGTGTGTAATACGGTCTGTGCCATAATTTTTTCTCCTTTGTTGATACAAATTTACGGTGGTTGGTTGAGTAATAAATTGATGTAGGATAAGAAAGGAGTGAAGGTTGAAGGTTTCAGCACATTCATCATAGTAAATTCATCTTTTTTGCAGATTTGTAGGCTTGAGCTTGTTTACAAGACTAAAATTGTAATTTGCAGAACCAAATAGATAACTTAGGAACATGATTAATCGGGCTACTTACCAAGCGGCGCAGCTAGTTGCAGCTACTATAGAAACACACTTTGCCGAGCACTTGGCAGAAGCTAGCGCAAAAGGCGAACTTGATTTAGCACCACAGCCGCCAGCCCGAGTAATTGAAGCTATTTTAGATGCTGCCTTTTGGAGCAGCTTGAGAAAAGAAGAAGGCCATTCGCCCAAAATTTCCATCGCTTTTTTACCGCCGGAGCAGGCAACTAAACCATTGCTTTTTAAACAAAATTTACCATTAAATCCAAATGTATTAACCAAGTTGGCACCAGGTGTAGAGCGAGGAGGTATTCATATTGGCGTATGGCACGATGGTTATGATCTGCACGTTTGGGGAACTACTTTAAATATCCCGAATTATTGTTTTGTGGTTGATGTTTCGGAGCCGGCATTGTTGGTGGTTAAGCACCGCCGAATGGCTGGTTTTGGCAAATTTACCAACGTTGCAGTTCTAAAGGGCGATCAAATTAAAATTGTTAATGAAAATGCACCAAAAACTGGCGAGTGCCCAAGTATTTTGATGTCTTTACTCGATTTAACGGCAGAAAGTTATTGGAGCGATACGGCAAATATCCTTATACAATTGTCGGTTTCTATGCGTGCGCATGGAAGGGGTGGTGCGGTATTAATGGTTCCGCAAGATACAGAAGATTGGAAGCGGTCGGTAATTCATCCTATTAGCTATGCTTTAACACCACCATTTAAGGGTTTGGCCGATTTGGTAAGAAAAGATAGGGACGATGCCAGTGAGATTTTTTGGCAAACAGCATTAAAGAGAGAAATTGATCATTTGGCGGGACTAACCGCGGTAGATGGAACCACCATAATTACAGATGAATATGAGTTGTTGGCGTTTGGAGCTAAAACCGGGCGAGCAAATAGCAGCGAGCATATTCATCAGATTTCTTATACCGAACCGATTAATAATGCAGAACCGGTAGTGGTACATCCCGCAAAAATTGGTGGCACCAGACATTTATCGGCAGCGCAGTTTATTTTCGACCAACGTAATGCCTTAGCTTTGGTTGCATCACAAGACGGGCATTTCACTGTCTTTAGTTGGTCTAAATCATTAGATATGGTACAAGCACAACGAATTGATGCGCTATTATTATAGAATTTAGGCAGTAATTGCAGCAAAGGCAATGGTGCCTATCAACATGATTAACATTACAATTCGATCGGCTATTACTCTTTCTTTAAAACTAGAGGGTTTAACTACTTTTTTCTCACGAGCGTTGTAGAATGCAGCTGATGTAGATTGTTGTATGTTTGCTATCATGGCTTTTCCTCCTTTATATTTGATATATGAACAAAGACAAAGCCAAAAAGATGTGGAAATGTGAATAAATAGTATTTCGTTACAAATTAAATTATAACTACGTATAAATCCCAGAATGAATTAAGCATTTATACTTGTTTTAGCTTGATAGTCAAGGTGTTTTTATGTTGCAGATTGTCCATATTAGCTACAGCCTGTAGTTTTTTTGAAACACCTTTTATAACGATTAATTCCTTACTTGTCCGTCGCCTGTTACCAACCATTTATAACTCGTTAGTTCTTCTAAAGCCATTGGCCCACGGGCATGTAATTTTTGTGTGCTGATACCTATTTCTGCACCTAAACCAAATTGTGCCCCATCGGTAAAAGCAGTAGAAACATTGGCATATACCGCTGCAGCGTCTACTTGGTTTAAAAATAAAGCGATATTCTCCGCATTTTCAGAAATGATGGCTTCACTGTGCTTAGAGCTATAGGTTGCAATATGATCTAAAGCTTCGTCGATGTTTTTTACTACTTTGACTGCCAGTTTTAGAGATAGAAATTCGGTGCCGAAATGTTCTGGTGTGGCTTCGTGCAAAAGCGTACTTGGGTAAGTATCTTTCAGCAAAGCATAGCTGATTTCGTCCGCATAAAGTTCCACTTCTTTTTCTGCCAAAGGCGATAATAAAGTAGGAATATCTGTTTTGCGGTCTTCGTGTATTAAAGCACAATCTAAAGCATTGCAAACACTCACTCGTCTGGTTTTCGCATTGGCTATGATTTGCTGCCCTTTTTCTAAGTTTGCCGAAGCATCAAAAAATGTATGGACAATGCCAGCTCCAGTTTCTATCACTGGAATTTTGCTGTTTTGACGTACGTAGTTAATCAGCGATTGGCTTCCCCTTGGTATCAATACATCTACATAACCAACTGCGTTGAGTAATTCTTCAGTAGCATTTCTATCTGCTGGCAATAATGTTAGTACGTCTTTATTGATTTGATGATTTGCTAACACATCGTGGATGACTTTTGAAATTGCCAAGTTCGAAAATTCTGCATCGCTACCACCTTTTAAGATAGCAACATTTCCGGTTTTGAAGCATAAAGCAAACACATCTACAGTAACGTTTGGTCTGGCTTCGTAAATTACGCCAACTACACCCAAAGGCACCCGCACTTTTTTAATGTTGAGGTTGTTTGGTAAAGTACGGTCGTTAATGATATTTCCTAATGGACTGGTCAAAGTAACCACATTTCTCACATCTTCGGCAATGGCTTTGATACGCTCTGCAGTTAATTGCAAACGGTCGTATTTTGGGTCAGCCTTGTCCATTCTGTCTAAATCCTTTTGGTTTTCGGTAAGGATAAAATCAGTGTTTTTTACTAGGGTATCTGCTAAACTGCTAAGCACCAAATTAATGGTTTCATTGTTTAGCGTAACGATGTTTCTAGTGGCTTGCTTTGCTTGTTCGAAATGGTTCATGTTTTAGTTGGGATGTTGTAAAGTTGAAGGATCGTAACTTGTGCAAGCGGCACTTGCATTATTAAAGGTATGGGGGTAGATGCCTTTTTGTCAAGTTTAAAATGTGAGTTCTCCTTTTGGCTGATGCATATTATTAATAGCAAATTGTATAGCCTCTTTTATCTTACTATCGGATTGTTCATTTAGTTCTTTTTGTAGTAGAGGAACTAATCTTTCGTCTCTTGTGTCTAGCGCAATATTTGCAGTCTTAATTCTTATCTTTTTACTCTTGCTTTTGAATGTAAAAATGAATAACTCTGTCAATTCAGCTATAGTGAGATTGTCAGATATACAATTCAATAGTCTTTCAATCGTTTGGGAATTTGCAGTTTTTATAAGTTCTATAAGTCTAAATTTAGCGTTATCAAAATGATATGAAAGTAATTGTAATTTAGTTGTTGTGGGTTCCCATATTCCGCTTGCACCAATCTCAATAGCATTAATAAAATTGTCAAGTTGTTTGTCTGTTAAAATCCCTGTTTCTATTACATCAATAAAGTCTTTTGCAACTTGTCTTAGTAAATTGGCATCAGTTTCTAAGTCTCGTTTAGAATACCTTTTATTATCATATACCCAACGCTCAATACTCTTGTATACTGTTTCGATGTCAAATGAAAAGAGTGTTGGTTTGTTGTCTGCTGTTAAAGAGTGTGATTTTGTCATAAAATATTGCATAACGATTTATATCGTAGAATAAAAATAATCGTAATGTACTAGGGGTTTTTGGTTTTTCTGCCCTATGCGTTCTCTCGCTTTGTCAGAACCATATTTTGCAATGCCTAAACCAATCAGTTTTTCATCTTCATCTAATATTTTAATGATATCTCCTTTTAGAAAATCAGCTTTGATGGCGATGATACCAACGGGTAATAAACTGGTGGCTTTGCCTGAAGTCAATACCTGTTTAGCACCGTTATTAAGTTGTACTATACCCGTTGCTGCGGTTTCGGCATGGGCAATCCATTTCTTTTGCCCCGATTTAATTTTATCTGCAACGAAGTGGGTATGAACAACTTTTTTCGCTAATAAATCGGTTAATACATTATCGTTTTTACCATTGGTGATATGTACGTTGATACCTAATTTAGCCGTCTTTTGTGCGATGGTAGATTTGGTAATCATGCCGCCTCTGCCAAATTGAGATTTGCCAGTACTTACAAAATTGCTCAAATCGGTTAGTGTTCCAGTTACTTTCTCAATCACTTTGGACGTTTCTAGTTTCGGGTCGCCATCGTAAATACCGTTTACATTAGAGAGGATAAACAAAGCATCGGCATTCATCATGGCGGCGATTAACCCAGCAAGTTCGTCATTATCGGTAAACATCAGCTCGGTTACAGAAACCACATCGTTCTCGTTTACCACCGGAATTACATCATTTTGCAGCAAAATTTGCATGCAGTTTTTCATGTTCAGGTAATGCACTCGGTCTCTAAAATCTTCTTTAGTAACCAACACTTGTGCGCACTGAATTTGATGTTTATCGAAATAACCTGCATAGGTGTTAATCAGTTTTACCTGACCAATAGCAGCTAATAATTGACGGGTGGCTACGGCGTCTTGCTTTTCGGAAACTTTGATTAAACTACGTCCAGAAGCTACCGCTCCCGATGAAACTAAAATAACTTCGATACCTTTTTTCTTAATTGCCGCTAGTTGGTCTACTAAATGGGCAATTCGCTGATTGTCTGGTAAACCGTTGGCTTGTGTAATTACATTAGAACCTATTTTAACAACTATTTTTTTGTACTGTAATGCCATTGCTTTGTTTAGAATTGCTAATCTACCAAATAAGTAGTGTTTTTCATAGGAATTGGTTGTTTGGTTGTTTTTTGTTTGGGGTTTTGGAGTTAAATGCTTTAATAGGTGCGTCATTGCCAGTTCGACTTGCAATCGTGCTTTAGATTGTGTTTTTTACGCGTTGGCGAGGACGCCAACGCCTGCAGCAATTTATCGGTTAGCTTCTGGTTTCTCTTGTTGGCGTCCCCGCCAACGAGTATTAAATTTAACCGTAAACCCTTTCTGCCTGTCGGCATCTATTGGTAGTTGTTATTTATTTTAGCATCAATGAGCTCGCTACGCATCGGTTCCCCCTAAAAGGGAGAGAAATGGAATTATGCAAATTTCTGCATCTAGAGCTCTCTACTTTTAAAGGAGTACTTGTTCCGATTTTCGGAAGGGTTTGGGGTGAGGTTGTTTTTCGATAGATGCAGAATTTTCTGTTTCCTAAACCCGATGGTCGTGAAAATCCTTTTTGCAGATGGTAAACCTCATAGGTTTGATGAGAATAGAGCAGAGGAAACCTATGAGGTTTTTAGCGAGGGCATCAAAAAGATTGAGCAAACAGCGGGACTTTCTGCGCCCAAGAAATACTGTCTTTCCTTTTCAAAAAACCTAAAAAATCAATATTTTAAAATTTATCTAAAAATTATATCGAAATTAATGTAGTTGATAATCAGTTAATTGTAAAATATTTTATTGTTTTTATAGTACTATGTATTGCATAGTACATTATTTAACATATATCTTTGTATTATGATAGCAGAGAATACGCAAACCCAAATGCGCAAGGGCATACTAGAATATTGTGTGCTTTTAATCATCTCCCGAGGAGAGATTTATGCGTCTGATATAATCGCTGAACTGAAGCGAGCAAAATTATTGGTAGTGGAAGGGACTTTGTACCCTTTGCTTACCCGCTTAAAAAATAACGGACTGTTGGCCTACAACTGGGTAGAATCTACATCGGGACCGCCACGTAAATATTATGTGCTAACACCCGAAGGTCGCCAGATTTTAGCGCAACTAGATACCACATGGAGTGAGTTGGTTTACGCCATCACTACATCGCAACAAGGAGCTAACCAAACAACTGAAGAAAAATAATTAACGTGGCAGCTGTGGCTGCTGATAAAAATACTGACATGAATAAGACGATTATCATTAACATAGGCAACTCTATCATCCACATTGAGGAAGAAGCTTACGAAATACTGATGGTTTATTTAAACGAGATTAAACAACATTTTGCAAAAACTGCAGATGATTTTGAGATTGTAAAGGACATTGAAAACCGTATTGCCGAGATGTTTGCGGAGATTTTACAAAAGGGACAAAAACAGGTGATTGATGTTGCCGATGTGCGAAGCGTAATTGCCCAAATGGGTAGTGTACAAGATTTTTTAAACGATGAGGAAGAAGAAATAAGAACGGAAAACTTCTACGCTAATTACAACGGTGTTAAGAAATTATACCGCGATACAGACGAAGGTGTAATTGCAGGTGTTTGCGCTGGTTTGGGGCACTATTTAAATGTGGAAGCACGTTGGTTGCGCCTAGCTTTTTTCCTACTTACTTTCTTGGCGGGAACCAGCATTTTAGTTTATCTGATTTTATGGGTAGCTATTCCAAGGGCATCGAGCAGATCGGAACGTATGGAAATGAAAGGCGAAGCGACTAATCTTTATGGCTACAACAAGAGTTTTGAAGAAGAGTTGGCAGCTTTTAAGGCAAATATGAAATCGGCAAATGATACCTTAGGTCCAGCGGTTAAGAAATCTGGAAACTTTATAGCCGAAGCATTGAAAATGTTTGGTCGTTTAATAAGGTCAATATTTAGATTTTTTGGAAAGACAATGGCCATTTGTTTTATTGTTTTTGGCTTCGGAATGATGATTGCGCTAATTGTATGTCTTGGAATGTTGGTGGGTTTCTGGGACGATAGCACTTATCAGAACTTTCCGCTGAACGTAATTAATACCTCGTTTAGAGATGGTTTGATTTTTCATGCTTTCCTTACCTTTTTCATCCCCATTTTGGCATTAGTTCTATTTGCCTTAAAGGTGGTTAACAATAGAATTGAAATTAGTAAATACGTTTGGTTTGGCTTATTGATTGTTTGGTTGGTTGGTGCAGGAACATCGGGCTATTATACAGCAAAAATTATGGGCGAGTTTAAGGAAGAGGCCGAATTAGTGCAACAAACTGAGTTAAAGCAATATCAAACTTATGTGATTGATGTAGATAAAAGTATGGTTTTTAACAGGCAAGACAGCATTAAATATCATCTACAGGAAATGAATATTGGAAATAGGGTAATTGTGGATAATTATAATGAAGGTCCTTTTGGAAATCCTAGAAATGTAAGCTTTGAAATTGAGAAAAGCCACGATGGTAAAGCGTCAATTAGTGCTACTTACGAATCGCAAGGCAAAAATTTCCAAACCGCTTTGAAAAATGCACAAAATATAGAATACAATTTTGTTCAGAAGGATTCTTCGTTAGTATTTAGTCCGAGTATTAAATTTAAAGAAAATGGTGCTTGGCGTGGTCAAAGGGTGCATTTAGCTTTAAGGATACCTGTGGGATCCCGTGTTTTGATTAATGAAAACTGCCATAGGTATTGGAGCTTTTATCAGTATTACAACTGCCGTGAAGATAGAAGATTTGAAGATGGACCTTACCGCGAATCAATCATGACCGAAGAAGGTTTGAAATGTAGATACGATATCGAAAATCCTAAAAAGACAGAGTAAAACTTAAGTATGAAGTATCAGCGATTGCTAGATGATGAATTGCTGATACTTCCACTAAATAATCCATAATTCCTATTAAAATTTTTAAGCCCCAAAGGGGGATGGCTATGCCCTTGCCTAAAAATTAAACCTCAATAATAAACAATTTAGTTTAGCGTGTAACCTGATTGCCAAATTCTAAGTCACAGTAAAAAAACAAACTACAATGAACGATAGTGATCTGATAAAAATTCTATGCTAATCATTACCGCTTCATTTCATTAAGAAAATAAACAGATGAAAAAATTATTACTTATAATGACATGCCTTTTGGCGTGGGGGACATCCTTTGCCCAAAAAAAAGGAAACATAAGCGGTAAAGTTGTCGCAGAAAATAATGAGGCAGTGCCTTACAGCTTGGTAAGATTGATTAACCTGGTGGATACTATGAAAGTGAAAGAGACTGCCGCCAATATGGATGGTGTTTACCAATTTCAGCAAGTAGACGAAGGGCAGTATCAAATTAGGGTGAAGATGGTGGGTTACCAAAACTACAGTTCGCCTAAAATTAGCTATACAGGTAACGACTTGCAGTTGCCAGCGGTTAAGCTACAAAGCACTAGTAAGCAACTGAAAGAAGTGAGTGTTGTTGGCCAAAAGCCATTTGTAGAGCGCAAGGCGGATAAAACCGTACTTAACGTAGAAAATAACGTAACCGCTACTGGTAACAGTGTTTTAGAGTTATTGGAAAAAGCGCCCGGTGTAACTATCGATAGACAAACCGAACAGATTAAACTGAACAACAAAGCTGGTATCACCATTATGGTAGATGGAAAGCAGAATTTTCTTTCTGGAGCTGATATCACCACGGTATTGAGCAATATGACGAGCGACCAAGTGGCCACCATCGAGCTGATTACCAACCCATCTTCTAAATATGATGCGGCCGGAAATGCGGGTATCATCAACATCAAGCTAAAGAGAAATAAAACTTTTGGCACCAATGGTACTTTATCTGTAAATACAGGTTTAGGAAGTGCTAAAAATGGCCCTTCAGATTTGTATCGCCATAGCGGAAATTTAAATCTAAACCACAGAGTGGATAAATGGAATATTTTCGGAAATGCTGGTTTTAACGCACGTACGGGCTACAATCAAACCTTGTTAGATAGAACTGCCAACATTGGAAATTCAATTACAAAATTCGATCAAGCTTTTAACCGCAACCAAAAAGGCACTGGCTATTCAGGAAAAATTGGTGCCGATTATTATGCTTCTAAAAAGACAGTAGTTGGTATCATTTTAGATATTGCAACT
This sequence comes from Pedobacter sp., assembly GCF_031119335.1. Classification (GTDB taxonomy): domain Bacteria; phylum Bacteroidota; class Bacteroidia; order Sphingobacteriales; family Sphingobacteriaceae; genus Pedobacter. Next base: position 216,826 of record NZ_JAVHXT010000005.1, on the reverse strand, counting down.
ATTGATAATCAGCAGACTGGAATAAGTAATGCCAATATCAACGAATATCAGCAAAGTGCGCAGACTTTGAGTTTCATCAACCAAATTAATGGAAACAAAGCTAAGTTCAATAGCCTAACTTCTAACTTTAACATTAAGCACGATTTAGCAAAGCAAGATGCCAATATTACCTTCGATCTGGATTATGCAGGTTATGGTATGGATAGAAATGATAGTTTCGACGCACTTTATTTGAATGCATCGCAAGTACAGACCAATAGCTCTAACTTAAGAAACATTGTGGATGCGAGAATAAATGTGTTTGCCGCGAAGACCGATTTTTCTTGGCCATTTTCTAAAACTTTGAAATTCGAATCGGGATTGAAAAGCAGTATTGTGAATACCAATAACGATTTTATCTCAGAGCAGTTGAGTAACGGGCAGTGGACTGATGTTCTGGGTAGATCTAACCTATTCATCTACAAAGAAAACATCAACGCGGCCTATGCCAACCTTTCCCAAAATTGGAAGAAATGGCAAGTGCAGTTGGGTTTAAGGGCAGAACATACGAATAGCAAAGGCAATTCGGTAACAAGCAATAAAGTGGTAAACAGAGATTATGTTTCCTTGTTTCCATCGGTTTTTATCAAACAGGAGCTAAACAAAAGCAATAGCCTAAATTATTCTTATAGCCGTAGAATAGATAGGCCTAGCTACCAACAACTCAATCCTTTTGTACAGTATTTAGATCCTTATACAATTGATAGCGGTAACCCATATTTAAATGCACAGTTTACAGATAATTTCGAAGTAGGCTATAGTTTCAAAGAAATCTCTTTATCCTTAAATTATTCCAACGTTAGAGGGATGATTACGCAAGTTAGTCGCCAAAACGATGCTACCAAGCAGATAGAAGTGCAGCGCCAGAACTTTGGTAAAGCCAATTTGTACAACGCCAATTTATATGTGCCTCTAAAGATCAACAAGATTTGGAGCATGCAAAATAATTTCTCTGCAGTTTACCAAGAATATCAAGACGGTACATTGGTTGGTGCAGCTTATGAAAGATCGAAGGTTTCTTTCAACTTTAATACTTCCCAGTCTATTGCTTTCTCTAAAACCTTCAGAGCCGAAGTTAGTTTTTGGTACGATTCTCCAAGAATACGTGGGGTAGAAGAAACTACCATTGCCCAATATGCCCTGAATTTTGGAGTGCAAAAAACGTTGATGCAGAATAAGCTTAAACTACGTTTGGCAGTAGACGATGTGCTTTCTACCAATTATTGGGAAGGACAAATGAAGTATCAAAATGTAGATATGTACATTAAGAATTACTACGTAAACAGACGGGCTTCGCTAAGTGTAAATTACGCTTTTGGTAACCAGCAAGTGAAATCTGCCAGAAACCGAAAAACAGCAATTGACGATATTAAGGGAAGAACTGGAGGGAATTAGTTATCAACTCAATAATGCATAAATGAAAGAAAAGTAAATCATATTCAGATGAAAAAGATATTGTTATTCATTGCACTAGCTGTTCTAATAATGGCTTGCAATAAAAGTGGAACCTCAATAAAGGTGAACAAAACTAAAGAACGCTACGAATTGATAGCAGCATATCCAAAAAGGAAAGACGATAAGGTAATGCAAATGTTAAAGAATGCCTTTCAGCGTGAGGATAGCTTGTTGCTGACAAAATCGGTAAGTGATGGCAAAGAAATTACCTTGGCAAACGGTACAGTTTTCTATCTGCGGTACAATCCTGGCAAATTAGAAATAGAAATGCTGTTGGAGAAAAACAATATGAATGGGCTTAAGTATTTTGATGGGATGGCCGCTAGTGTGAAAGAGGCACTCCGGTAAAGTTTTTAAAAATAAATGAAAATAAAAGACTACTAATTTGGTAGTCTTTTATTTTTTGTCTACATTTGATTTAAGTTTTAACGTTTACTGGCTTTGCCCTTATTTATTTGGTTATGTCGATTTATCTAGAGTTTCCAGCAATTGCAGAATATCCGATATATAGCAATCCATTTATGAATGATGAAGAAAAGTTTTTCCCAGAGGAAGACCAGTTAAGGAAGGCAAAGGAAGAGCAAGAAGCGCTTCAAGATTTTTTGAAGTTGAGAACAGTTTAAAATATATGGCCAGTTGACCGACAGGGAGGTGGAAGTCTCATAAACTTCTGATGATGGTTCGAATCCATTGCTAGGCCACTACGCTTATTAACTAACTAAACCTAAAACCGGGGTGCAATTTGCATCTCGGTTTATTTTAAGCATTACAGTCATGTGGCCGAGTGGTTAGGTGTGGGTCTGCAAAACCCTTTACGGCGGTTCGAATCCGCCCTTGACGTCAAACCATAAAAAAAGGAAATACAATAGCATTTCCTTTTTTTATTTAATTCCATTTGTGTTACTTCACCGTATACCTCAACACCGTTCTTCCCACATTACCATCTTTATCTATACCTTCTACCACAGCTTTGTAGTTTCCTTTGCCGTCAGCATTATTAAACTCAAAACTGATATTTCCTTTTTCGTCAGTAACTAATTTAGGGTTCCAGTAAATGGTAGTTCTTAAATCGTTGCTAGTAACCGGAGCGTTTGGCGCATATTTAGGCGAATAAAATTCCCTTTCCTTGCTATAGCCCATTGGCGAGTATTTTACTTCATATTTTTTAGGAATCATATCCAAGAAATCTTGCTTAGAAATCTTCTCACCTTTCGGGATTTTTTTAGAGTTGATGACAATTACCCCACGGGTGTTGTGCATCCTGTCAACCGTTCCAAGCGGGTCATTCAAGAAAATCTCGATAGATTCTACATCCGTCGTTGCAATGGTGTTAATAGCATTGGCATCTACAAACATACCGTTTAAGAATATAGCTGCGGGAGTTCGTCCGCCTTGGTTATAATCTCTGGTGATGTAAAATTTCTGCTCATTAAAATCGAAGGTTAAGCTTGGCATTTGTACTCTTAAACATTCTAACAGTAGGTTACATCCGCTCAGTTGTGCGCCATCTATAAACCTATCTGGAATTTGGCTTAAACCTGATAGTGCTGGATGATCTGAATGGCTCGGCCTTTTCGGCGCAGCACCTTTAATTTCAACTGTTTTTAAGGTTCGCATAAAACGGTATTGCCTTTGACTGTTGCTTAAGTAAGAAGACATCGCTGTGTCGATATTTTCTACTTCATCTGCGGCATGTAAATTAGTTCCTCTTCCTGCGCTTGGCGTACCGTCTAACATAATCATTAGGTTATTATAGTTAGGGTTAGAGCGGGCTGTGATAACTACCTGTGCAGAATCAGGAAATACCAAATCTTTAAAACTAAATACACCCACATTGCTTGTCGTAATTTCTTTTGAGATAGGTTTGCCTGTTACCATCATTCTCATTACGCCTTTTCTAATTGGCATTCCGGTTAAATCTCTTAACGTTCCAGAAATGCTGATACCTTGCTCTGGGAGTAAGAATATTTTTGGATAGCGGCCAGCTAGAATTTCTTTGTACGCAAATCTTCTATAACCTTGGGTTAACATCAAACGATCTAAATCCAACAATTTTTTCTCATCGGTTTTGTTGAAATAATAGTTTGGTTTTTCGATGTAGCCTTTTAGATCTGAAGTAAGTAATAAGGAACTCAAAATGGTGGTTTCGCTGTTTTCATCAACAGGAACTTTAGTTTCGTCGGTAACCGTTACCGAGAAATCTCCTACTATTGGTGCACCTTTACTTTTCGCATCTAAGGTGAGTTTTACTTTTTGGCGAGGTTTGTAAGTAGGTAAATCTGCCTTTAAAGCTAAATTCATGGCATCTTTGTGCAGTACGAACACTAAACGTTCGCTAATTGGTTCGCTGTTTTCATTAAATAAGGTAAGCTGCGCTACACCAGATGGGAAATTCTCTTTCGGGATTTTAGCGGTAATTACCTGGTTTTTAAGATTTAGCTGTGCGCCGTAAGCGATAGAATTACCACTTTGTCCTACTAAATAGAAAGGTTTTTCTTTGTTTGCTTCGAAAAAAGAAGTGCTGGCTAAGATACGTAGGTTGATAAAATCTGTAGCTGTGGGATTACTTGCCTGCAGCGTAATGCCGTCTTTAGCTTTCGGCAAATCTATAGTAGTAGTGATGCCGCCAGCGGTATATTTTGCTTTGTAGTTTTTTCCTACTTCTGGAGAAAGAAAGACGCTGCCAATGCCCGAAAAAGAAGAACTGAATGTCGCAATCTCAGCATTTTGATCATCTACAATGCTTCCCTTAATATCGGCCCCAAGTCCGTTTGGTTTTACGGCTTTAAAACCAATTTGGTTAGGGATACCTAGAATTAATTCTCCTCCTTCTGGAAATAACTGAAAGTCTATGCCGTTGTCGTTTTGCCTAATGTTGAAACTTGCACTGGCCAATTCCTTATCGGCTATGCTTACATCGGCAACTAAAGTTCCTTTTTTGATTGGATCTCCTGCTTTGCTGGTTACCACCACGGTGAGGTAGCCATTGGCATCGGTAGTTCCGCGACCTCTAGCAAAAACATCGTAGTTGTGAAATACCCTCCAATTTACGGTTTTATTAGCTAATGGCTTTTTGTTGATGTCTTTAAATTGAATTCGTGCTGTGGTTTTGATGGACTTGTCTGCGCTTGCGTTTGTTAGATTGGCATTTGTAATGAGTTGCTTGTCTATAGCTTCTCCAATGAGCACGTTTTTTGAAAAGAAGTAATCTGGATCGAAGTTTAACATCCATAAAGTATAGGCTCTAACGTAATAATTGCCTTGTTTGTAGGTATTCATGGGCAATGGGATATGTCCATACGCTACACTGTTTTTTACAGGAAGTTTCACCGTTTGCACCAGCGAGTCTACCGAATTGTACATCTCTACGTAAACAATTTTACTTAATGGCGATGGGATATTGTTTTGTGTAGTTACATAAGCTTTAAACCATGCAGTATCGGCAACAGCGTAATAGGGCTTGTCGAAATGGAGGTAAACTTTTTCTAACGGCTGCTCTTCGGAAAGACGCTTGGTTTTAGTAATGATATTATTTAACGTAACAGTATCTTGTTGGGCATAGGCCGATGTAAAGCCAAAGCAAAAAAATAGGAGTAATAGTATCTTCGTAAATTTCATTTAATCACAATTTGCTGGTACAAACTTACAACGTGATTGCGAGGTACGAAGCAATCTTTCAAACTTAATAAAGGCATATATACACTTTAGGATTGCTTCGTGCCTCGCAATGACGGCAAAAAGCTAAATATATGGTTTATTGCTTAAGGACGGGGAATTGTAGCTAAAGTTTAACAAAATTTTACATTAGCGGGCTAGCTGATGTTGGTTTTGGTTACCTCTTTTAAATGCGGCTAAAGTCCACAACTGAATTGCTATTTCCGTCGGCTAAAGCCTGACGGCAATAAATTTGGATGGTGATATTCTTACTGGACGTTATAGTTTGCGGTAGCTGGATTTCTATTTTTCGGAAATGGTTTTGAGCTTATATTATCTAACGCCAGGCTTCAATGAATTTTCGGCAAAATGATTATTTGGCTATCGCTATATCGGCACCTAGCTATTCATTGCCGTTTGCTTTAGCTGACGGTCAGAAAAGCCTCAAAATTTTGTTAACTACACCCGATGGCAATGGAAACCCCGCAACCCGAGTGTAACGAGGGGAGGAGTTGGAATGTACAGCGGGGCTGATGTTAATAGTAGCAATGTTCTTGCTGTTCTAAAATTAATTATGAAACCAACTCCTATGTTAGTAGGCTTGCCGATGATTTAACCGCAACTTTGCTATATTTGTGGTTATGACTAAAGAACAGTTGCAGGATTTAAGAGATAGATTAGTGTCTCTGAGGGGGTATCTTTGACCTCGATGAGCTTTTATACCAAATAAGCGAGGAAGAAAAAATTACCCTCGACCCTAATTTTTGGGACAACCCTAAAAAAGCAGAGCAAATTTTAGCTCAAATAAGCAGTAAAAAGAAATGGACAGAAGGTTTTGCGCAAGCTAATGCAGCTTACGAAGACACGGCTGTGCTTTATGATTTTCAGCAAAGTGGCGATGCTAGCGAACAGGAAGTAGAAGAGCAATTTCAGTTGGCTTTAAAGGCAGTTGAAGAGCTGGAGTTGAAAAATATGCTGAACAGCAAGGAAGATCAGCTGAATGCGGTACTTCAAATTACGGCCGGTGCTGGTGGTACCGAAAGCTGCGATTGGGCAAGTATGTTGATGCGGATGTATTTGATGTGGGCTGAGAAAAACGGCTACAAAGTGAGCGAGCAAGATTATCAAGAAGGTGAGGTTGCTGGCGTAAAAACCGTGACTTTGGAAATTACTGGTGAGTTTGCTTATGGATATTTGAAAGGTGAAAATGGCGTGCATCGTTTAGTGCGTATTTCTCCATTCGATTCGAACGCTCGTAGACATACTTCTTTTGCGTCGGTATATGTTTATCCTTTAGTAGATGATACCATAACGATTGATGTTAACCCTGCGGACATAGAATTTGAGACATTTAGAGCTGGCGGTGCTGGCGGACAGAACGTAAATAAGGTAGAAACTGCAGTGCGTTTGTATCACAAGCCATCGGGTATTATTATTAAGAACCAAGAGTCGCGTTCGCAATTGCAGAATAAGGAAAATGCCATCCGTTTATTGAAATCTCAGTTGTATGAAATTGAAATGCGTAAACGTATGGAGGCTACTGCGGCGATAGAAGGTAGTAAAATGAAGATTGAATGGGGTTCGCAAATTAGAAGTTATGTGTTAGATGATAGACGTGTGAAAGACCACAGAACCAATTATCAAACATCAAACCCTGATGCGGTTTTAAATGGCGAAATCAACGAGTTTTTAAAAGCTTATTTGATGGAGTTCTAATTCAGTTATCAGTTTTTAGTTGTCAGTTATCAGTAATAGTTTGATAATTATAAATAAATGTTGATTTTTAAGATTTAGTGCCAACGATATAATAATTAACAATGAAACAATTTAAAGCCTTCGGACTGTTTACTTTCCTTTTATTTACCGTGATGAATGTTAACGCACAACAAGCGATATCATTATATGGTGGCGCTATTCCCGGAGCAAAACCTACACCCGTAGATTATATAGAAGAAACAACTGCACGTGAAGATAAAGTGGTACGAGTAAGTAAGGTTACTAAGCCAGAATTGTATGTTTATCAGGCGGCAAAGCCAAGCGGTGCAGCAGTAATTATTTGTCCGGGTGGTGGTTATGGTATTTTGGCAATTGATAAAGAAGGACATGATGTGGCCAAGAAATTTCAACAGATTGGAGTTACTGCTTTTGTACTGAAATATCGCTTGCCAAGTGATTTGATCATGAAGGACAAAAGTACTGGCCCGTTGCAAGATGCGTTGCAGGCTATATATTTGGTTCGTAAAAATGCTGCTTCTTTTGGTGTAGATCCTAACAAAGTTGGTATCATGGGCTTTTCTGCGGGCGGCCATCTGGCTTCTACCGCAAGTACTCATTTTGCAGATATGAAGATTGAAAACCAAGAAAATATCAGCCTAAGACCTAGTTTCTCGATCTTAATTTATCCGGTAATCACCTTTGGTATTTACACCCACGCAGGTTCTGTAAAAAATCTATTGGGTGAAAATCCTACGGAGCAGCAAAAGAAATATTTTTCTTCAGAAAGACAGGTTACTGCGCAAACTCCGCTAACTTTTTTGGTGCATGCCAATAACGATAAAACTGTACCTGTTCAAAACAGTTTAAGATATAATGAGGCTTTGGTTAAAAATGCTGTGCCAGCAGAACTACATGTTTACCAAGAGGGTGGTCATGGTTTTGGCCTAAATAATAAAAGCACAAAAGACGATTGGTTTGAACGCCTGAAAAACTGGTTACAGGCTAACAAAATAAATTAATTGGATGCCAAGTAACCTAGCGCCTGTTTAATCATTGGGTCGCTTTGGTTATGCGCTTTGAAATAGCCACTATCACCTAAATAATACTTGTAAAGCATTAATTTTAAGTTTTTATAGATTAATGGCTTAGCCGGAATTAACTGTTTGGTGTCAATAGGGATTTTCCTGCTTTCTACAAATTTTAAGAAATCAACATAATCTCTATCCGAGATATTGAAAACATTAACCGCTCTATTTAGGTAATCAGAGGTGTATCTGTCTGCTAAAGTTTCAAAAACAAAGTCGATAAATATTTTCTTCTGCAATAAAGTGGCGTAAAACTTATTGTAACCTACAGTATCTAACTTAACGTAAATATCTGGTTGAATGCCACCCCCTGCAAAAACTTTTTTACCATCTTTGGTGATATAGGGCATATTGCTCAATAGGCTGTCAGCTTTTTCAGATTCTGCCGTAAGTTCTCCGTTATTCAGTCTTTCTTCTATCTCTTGCTGATAAGCTTTATATCCTTTTTTGTAAGGTTTTTGAATACTCCTTCCCGATGGTGTATAGTAACGGGCAATGGTTAAATTTACTGCCGAGCCATCTTCAAACGCAAATTGCTCTTGCACTAAACCTTTACCAAATGAGCGGCGGCCAATAATTACGCCTCTATTTAAATCTTGTATGGCACCAGCAAAAATTTCACTGGCCGAAGCCGAATTTTCGTTAATTAGCACAGCCAATTTACCTTGCTCAAATTCTCCTCCGCCAGTGGTGAAATAGTCGGTACGAGGGTCGTGCTTGCCTTGCGTATAAACAATTAATTTATTCTCTGGGAAGAACTGGTTAGCCAAAGAGGTAGCTGCGGTAAGATAGCCACCGCCATTATCCCTTAAATCCAACACCATTTTCTTCATCCCTTTTACCTTAAGATTTTTTACAGCATTGCCGAAGTCTGTATCTGTAGTAGCGCCAAATTTGCCAATTCTGATATAAGCAGTTTCTTGGTTCATCATGTAGGCGGCATCAATACTGCTTACTTCTACCTTGCCACGTTTCACGTTTAAGGTTATAGGTGTGGTAGTGCCCGGATGCAAAACGGTTAACTGAACCGAGGTGCCTTTTTTGCCTTTTATCCTGCCCATCATCTGCGATCGAGGCAACATACGTCCGCTTACTACGGTGGTATCTACTTTAAGAATTTTATCGCCTTGCTTAAGGCCGCTTAAAAATGCGGGGCCATCTTTTACTACATTGGTAACCAGTAAAGTATCGTTAAGGATATAATATTCAACACCCACCCCCTCAAAATTGCCTTCTAAAGCTTCAGAAAGTTCGAAGGCTTCGGTAGGTGGCAGGTATGCACTATGTGGATCTAGTTGATGCAAAAGACTATCAATGGGCAAGTGTTTTAAGTTGTCCGCATTAATATCATCAACATATTTTTTTTTAATTAGATGGATAATATCTTCTACCTTTTCTTCTTCGGTATTAGCGTATTTAACATCTTTTTGAACCTGAAAACCTTGGTCTTTTAAGAATTTGTAGCCCAAAAACATACCCCCAATTAACGTTATGCAATAGGCTAACGCAATCAATAAGTTAAGACGGGTACTTTTTTTCATTAGTTTTGTTAAGGCAAAGTTACTAAAAATTAGCTTCTATATATAAAAGAACGAATAAATTACAATTTAGTTTTTTAATAATTTATGCCGATATTTGAAAACTCTTGCAATAAATTGCGGTTTTTTGCAAATTTGTAGGAGTATAACGAATCAAATCATTTAAATGAAAAGAGTAACCGAGCAGGAATCGAAATATAAAGACATCGATAAAATGTCTGTAATGGAAGTTTTAGAAGGCATTAACAACGAGGATAAATTAGTTCCTCTAGCTGTTGAAAAAGCTTTACCCCAAATCGAGAAATTAGCTACAGCGGTAGCTGAACGGATGAAAAAGGGTGGTAGGTTATTTTACATTGGTGCTGGCACTAGTGGCCGTTTAGGTGTAGTAGATGCTTCTGAGTGTCCACCAACTTTTGGTGTACCATTTGACTGGGTAGTAGGTATTATTGCTGGTGGAGATACAGCCATTCGCAAAGCAGTAGAGTTTGCAGAAGATGATGCCGTACAAGCTTGGAAAGATTTACAAGAGTACGATATTAACGAGAAAGACTGTTTGGTGGGTTTGGCTGCATCGGGTACTACGCCTTATGTGGTGGGTGGTTTAAATACTGCTCGTCAGCAGGGCGTGCTTACCGGTTGTATCATTTGTAACGAAGGCGGTCCGGTTGTTGCCGAGTCTGATTTTCCGGTTGAAGTAGTGGTAGGTCCAGAGTTTTTGACAGGTTCTACCCGTATGAAATCTGGCACTGCACAAAAATTAGTATTAAATATGCTAAGTACAACTGTAATGATCCAATTAGGTCGTGTTAAGGGAAATAAGATGGTGGATATGCAATTAACTAACCACAAGTTGGTAGATAGAGGCACCCACATGGTGATGGAAGAATTAAACATCGACGAAGCACAGGCCGCTGAACTTTTAATTAAATACGGAAGCGTTCGTAAAGCCGTAGAAGCAAGCAAATAGATTTACGAGTTCGGCTTAAGCCTAATTTCAAATATCTAGCCACAGATACATGGATTTTAATTGAAATATCTGTGTATCTGTGGCTTGTTTTTTTAAGCTAATTTCGTAATTCTAAAATCGTAATTTTGTTTCATGCACGAGATAGAACCATTTTATCAGTGGAGAGACGATTATATTGCTGCTGAAGATGAGCGTTCTCCTTTTTACGAAACCGAATACTCGGAGTTTTACTACGATAAACAACTCTATAATTTTCTTATTCATCCACAATGGGATACCTTCGGTTCTAATACGCTTTACATTAAAGTACTGTATGTAGATTATGATAGGCAATATGCCATTATCGAATTTATTGGCGAATGGAATGATGCCATTACCAATGATATCATGATTTTGAAAAGGGAAATTTTAGAATTGATGGTTGACGAAGGCATCAATAAATTTATCCTTATAGGAGAAAATGTTTTGAACTTTCATGCTTCTGATGATAGCTATTACGAAGAGTGGTTCCAAGATGTAGAAGATGGTTGGATAGCAGGCATTAATTTTAATGAGCATGTTATTCGAGAATTTCGAGAAAACAATATAGATTATTATATTAATTTTGGCGGCGAGCTCGACGAATTGCAGTGGAGAAAGCTTAAGCCACTACAGTTTTACAAAAAAGTTGAGGAATTGCTGACAAAAAGATTAAACTAAAATTGTATTTTTATCCGTTAACCAATTTAAATTAACTATGGAACAACAAAATTATCAATATCAGAACGACTCGGTTTTTGTACAACAGCGTTCTGTTTCTAAAAAATTCTTTGCTAACGTTTTCATGTGGATGTTTGTAGCACTAGCTGTATCTAGTGTTTCTGCATTTGTATTAGTTAATTCTCCAGGTATTCTATCAATGTTAGTAGGCGACAGAGGGTTTACTGCTTTAGGTTATATCGCAATATTTGCTCCGCTAGGCTTAGTAATGATCATGGGAGCTGCAATGCAAAGATTGTCTTATCCAGCTTTGATAGGTATTTTTCTGTTATATTCTATTTTAACAGGGGTGATGCTAGGCTTCGTGTTGTTGATCTACACCGCTGCATCTATTGCGATTTGTTTTGTGGCTGCGGCCATCATTTTTGCAGTAATGGCGGTTATGGGCTACACTACAGATGTTGACTTAAGTAGATTTGGACCTATTTTAATGGCTGCTGTAATTGGATTAGTTGTAGTAAGCGTAATCAACTTCTTTATTGGTAGCGATACTTTAGGCTATATCTTAGGCTTTATTGGTGTGGCTGTGTTTACTGCTTTAACCGCTTACAAAGTGCAAGAAATTAAAAGGATTGGAGAAGGATTGGATGAGAATGGAAATGAAATCGCATTAGCTGATAGTAAAAAGCTAGCTTTGATGGGCGCTTTATCGCTTTACATCACATTTATTAACTTATTCTTATCGTTGTTAAGGATTTTCGGAGACAGAAGATAAGCTCCAAAACAAAATTTTATATCGAAGGCCGTGCAATTTTGCGTGGCCTTTGTAATTTTATTTGGTTGTGTTACTGATATTTTTGGAAATGATAAGCGGATGTTGCACCTTTGCATTGCTTATTAAGAAAGACGGAGGGATTAGACCCAACGAAGTCTTAGCAACCTGTGCCAACAAGGTGCTAATTTCTATCCCGATTTTATCGGGAGAAGATAAGTTTAAGGGAACAACCAATTCCAATACTTTTAGAGTAAGCTAATAGATTTGAGTAAAGCGTATTGCGTATTGCGATATGTCTCTATACGCAAATCGCAATACGCAATACTGAATGAGTAGCATTAGAGAAGAACTAGAAAAACGTATTTTAATTATAGATGGTGCCATGGGTACCATGATACAACGTTATACCCTAACCGAAGAAGATTTTAGAGGCGAACGCTTTGCAAATCATACTTCTGATGTAAAAGGTAATAACGATTTGTTGAACCTCACACGCCCAGATATTATCAAGGCCATCCATACCGAATATTTGGCAGCAGGGGCTGATATTATTGAAACCAATACCTTTAGTACGCAACGCATATCCATGGCAGATTATGGAATGGAAGAATTGAGCTACGAATTGAGTTACGAAGGTGCTAAAATTGCCAAAGAAGCTGCTTTGGAGTTCATGACTAAAAATCCTGATAGGAAATGTTTTGTAGCTGGTGCAATTGGTCCAACAAACCGTACGCTTTCACTTTCTCCAGATGTAAACGACCCAGGTTTTAGAGCTATTTCTTACGAAGAACTTTACGATGCCTACTACGAACAAATTAGAGGTTTAGTAGATGGCGGTTCGGATGTTCTGTTGATAGAAACCATCTTTGACACCTTAAATGCAAAAGTGGCCATTGCTGCCATCAAAGAATATGAAGAAGTGGTGGGCAAAAAGCTTGAAATCATGATTTCGGGTACCATTACCGATGCTTCCGGTAGAACTTTATCTGGTCAAACAGCAGAAGCATTTTTGAATTCTATTGCACATGCAAACCCCTTAAGTATTGGTTTTAACTGTGCTTTGGGAGCGAAAGAAATGCGTCCACATATTGAGGAATTGGCGGCTAAAGCTAATTGTTATGTTTCTGCTTATCCAAATGCAGGTTTGCCTAACGAATTTGGTGCTTACGACGAACAGCCTCATGAAACTGCGCATTTGGTAGATGATTTTATCATTTCGGGTTTTGTAAATATTGTTGGCGGATGTTGTGGCACTACACCAGACCATATTGGCTGTATCGCTAAAAAAGCTGCTAAATCGAGCCCAAGAAAAATACCAACGGTTGCACCTTATTTGCGCTTAAGCGGATTAGAACCAGTAACCATCACACCAGAAAGTATTTTCGTAAACGTAGGTGAGCGTACCAACATCACAGGTTCGCCAAAGTTTTCTAAACTGATTTTAGGAGGCGATTACGAAGCTGCCTTAGCGGTTGCTTTACAACAAGTAGAAGGTGGTGCACAAATCATCGATGTAAATATGGATGAAGGGATGATTGACAGTGAAGCGGCGATGACCAAGTTCCTGAATTTAATTGCTTCGGAACCTGATATTGCCAAACTGCCCATCATGGTCGATTCTTCAAAATGGACGGTAATCGAAGCGGGATTGAAATGTTTGCAAGGAAAAGGTATTGTTAACTCCATATCCTTAAAAGAAGGAGAGGAAATTTTCAGAGCCAATGCCCGTAAAATTATGCGTTACGGTGCCGCGGTAGTGGTAATGGCGTTTGATGAACAAGGTCAGGCAGATAATTACGAACGTAGGGTAGAAATCTGTAGCCGCAGTTATCGCATTTTGGTCGATGAAATTGGTTTCCCTCCACAGGATATCATCTTCGACCCGAATATTTTAACAGTAGCGACAGGTTTAGAAGAACATAACAATTATGCGGTAGATTTTATCGAAGCTACCCGTTGGATTAAACAAAATTTACCCCATGCCAAAGTTAGCGGTGGGGTGTCTAATATTTCTTTCTCTTTTAGGGGAAACAATGTAGTGCGTGAAGCCATGCACTCGGCATTTTTGTACCATGCCATTCACGCCGGTTTGGATATGGGAATTGTGAATGCCGGGATGTTGGAGGTTTATCAAGAAATTGAGCCCGAGCTTTTAGAACGAGTAGAGGACGTACTGTTAAACCGTAGAGATGATGCCACTGAAAGGCTAGTAGAATTTGCCGAAACGGTAAAAAATAAAGGTAAAGTTATCGTTAAAGACGAAGCTTGGCGACAAGGTACTGTAGAAGAAAGATTATCACATTCCTTAGTAAAAGGAATTGTTGAGTTTTTGGATGATGATGTAGAGGAAGCCCGTCAGAAATATCCAAGACCAATTCAAGTGATAGAAGGCCCTTTGATGGACGGAATGAACATCGTAGGCGATTTGTTTGGTGCTGGAAAAATGTTCTTACCTCAGGTGGTAAAATCTGCTAGGGTGATGAAAAAAGCGGTGGCTTATTTGTTACCGTTCATTGAGGAAGAGAAAAAAGCCCTCTCCCAACCTCTCCCTGAGGGAGAGGAGAGCAAATCGCCGAACTACCACACTGCCGATCCTATGCTTTATCCAATTTTAAAGGAATTTTCTTTGAAACATAGGTCTACCCCAACAGAAGCTGAAAATGTGATGTGGCAGTTGGTAAGAAGTAAACAACTAGAAGGATACAAGTTTAGAAGACAACACATCATTGGGCAATATATAGCTGATTTGGTCTGTTTAGATCGGAAGTTAGTAGTAGAAATAGACGGTCTAATTCACCAATTACCAGAAAATAAGATATCTGATGAAGAAAGAACAACTTGGCTACAGGAAGAAGGTTACGAAGTAATCAGGTTTACTAATGAAGAAGTTCTATTTGATACTGATAATACATTAAACAAGTTAGTCTTCGCATTACAAAGCAGGCCATCAATAAAAGCACAAAAAGAATTAGCTAGCACTAGCCAAAACTCCTCCCCTCAGGGGAGGCCGGGAGGGGCTGCTGGTAGAATATTACTTGCCACTGTAAAAGGCGATGTTCATGATATTGGAAAGAATATTGTCGGGGTAGTTTTAGCTTGTAATAACTTCGAAATTGTAGATATGGGCGTGATGGTTCCTGCACAAGAAATCATCAAAAAAGCTAAAGAAATTAATGCCGATATTATCGGTTTAAGTGGGTTGATTACACCTTCACTAGATGAAATGGTGCATTTTGCCAAAGAAATGGAACGTGAAGGTTTTACCATTCCGTTAATTGTGGGTGGGGCAACTACTTCGAGGATACATGCGGCAGTGAAAATTGCACCAAATTACTCTGGTCCGGCAATTCACGTGTTAGATGCCTCAAGAAGTGTAACCGTTTGTAGCACCTTAATGAATGGCGAATTACGTGAGGGATACATCTCGCAAATCAAAACAGAATACGATAAAGCACGTGAAGCACATTTGAACAAACGTTCGGATAAACGCTTCAAAACTTTGGAAGAGGCTAGAGAAAATAAATTCCACATAGATTTAGCACAAGTAGCACCTGCTCCAACCTTTACAGGAACCAAAGTGTTAGAAGATTTTCCTTTGGAAGAACTGGTTCCTTATATCGATTGGACACCTTTTTTCCATACTTGGGAGTTGCGTGGCAGTTACCCTCGTATTTTTGAAGATAAGAATGTAGGTGATGAAGCGAAAAAGCTTTATGATGATGCGCAGACCTTGTTAAAACGAATTGTGGATGAAAAGTTGCTAAAAGCAAAAGCAGTGTTCGGTTTTTGGCCAGCACAAGCCATAGGCGATGACATCCAGTTGGCAGTTCCAAGTGCTCAGTTAACAAAAACCGCAGAACTGAAAAATGGGAATTCTGAGTGGGTAACCATCCATACTTTGCGCCAACAGGCAGAGAAAGTGGACGGACAACCTTACTATGCTTTGTCTGATTTTATTTCACCCGAAGGCAGTGGTAAACAAGATTACTTTGGTGGTTTTGCTTTAACAGCTGGTATTGGCTGCGATGATTTAGTTGCTGAATACGAAAAGAACTTCGACGATTACAACAGTATCATGGTGAAAGCCTTGGCCGATCGTTTAGCAGAAGCCTTTGCTGAAAAACTGCATGAATTGGTACGTAAGGATTACTGGGGCTACGCCAAAGACGAGCATTTCTCTAACGAAGATTTGATTAAGGAACAATATGTTGGTATTCGTCCAGCGCCAGGTTACCCAGCTTGTCCGGAGCATACCGAAAAAGGAACTTTATTTGCCTTGCTAGAAGCGGAAGAAAAAATTGGATTACGCATTACCGAAAGTTATGCCATGTATCCAACTGCTGCGGTAAGTGGCTTTTATTTCTCACATCCAGAATCAAGATATTTTGGTTTAGGGAAAATTACCAAAGAGCAAATAGAAGATTATGCAGTAAGAAAGAGTTTAGAGGTAGAAGAAGTAGAAAGGTGGTTGGCACCTAACTTAGCATATTAACCCCCCGCCCCGCTAAAGGGGGAGGGCATGAACATTATAAAATTAAAAAGCCCCTTTAGGGGTTTGGGGTATGAAAATTACAGAACACATTAAAAACGCAAAGGGTAAAACCTTATTCTCATTCGAATTATTGCCACCTGTAAAAGGTCAAAGTATCGATTGGATTTACAAGGGCATTGAGCCTTTATTGGAATTTGAACCACCTTTTATCGATGTTACTTCGCTTAGAGAAGACTATATCTACAAAGAGCAGGAGAATGGTTTATTGCAAAAGGTTTCTTATCGTAAAAGACCTGGTACTATTGCCATTTGCGCCGCTATCATCCATAAATATAAAATTGATGCTGTACCACATCTAATTTGTGGTGGTTTTACAAAGGAAGAAACGGAAAATGCACTAATTGATTTACAGTTTTTAGGAATTGATAATGTGCTGGCTTTAAGAGGCGATGCCCGCAAAGCGGATAGTTCTTTTGTACCAACTCCAGGTGGACATTGCTATGCTACCGATTTAATTCAACACATCAAAAACCATAATGCTGGTAAGTTTTTGCATGAAGATGTAGAGACCTTTAAAAGTGATTTCTGTATTGGCGTTGCCGGATATCCCGAGAAACATTTTGAGGCTCCGAACTTAAATACTGATTTCAAATACTTGAAAAAGAAAGTAGATATGGGTGCTGGTTTTATCGTTACGCAGATGTTTTTCGATAATCAGAAATACTTCGACTTTGTTAAAAAATGCAGAGATAACGACATCAATGTACCAATTATCCCAGGTTTAAAACCCATCAGTACTTTGTCGCAGTTGAATGTGCTACCAAAGATATTCCACATCGATTTACCAGATGAATTAACAGAAGCTTTATCGACTGCAAAAAATAATGCAGAAGCTAAAGCTATTGGCACCGAAGCCATGATTAAGCAATGTAAAGAGTTAATTGAATTTGGAGCACCTGTATTGCATTTTTATACAATGGGCAAACCAGACCAAACTAAAGAAATTGCGAAAGCAGTGTTTTAATTTTAAGGAATTGCAGGTTTAGCATGATAGATTGCTTTCCCGAATTGTCGGGACTGACTGTCGCTCCTCCTCGCAATGAAAAAAGGAGCGTCATTGCGAACTGAAGCGTTAGGTTAAGTAAGGGAGTGAAGCAATCTGTCAGATCTCATTAATTAATATCATCTTACATTTTTGTAGTTTGTGACAAAACCAACAATAAGAGAATTAAAAGCCATCGAAAGATGGCTTTCTTGCTTTTTAGGTAATACGAAAAATACAAACCTTTTTAAAATTAGACAGTTATCTTACAAAGATATGTTAGCATAATAAATCATAACTTTTATATTTGTACTGTATGAACAAACAAAAACTCGGTAACCTCTTTATACTTAGCCTGCTTTTTGCATTGGGTATAGTTTATGGTGCGCAAGTTTTTGTAAGTCACAGTAAGGTAGTTGCGCAAACCGTACTGACTGATACTAGTGATGACGGCACAGAGAATAGTGAAGAGAAAGTAAATGAGACTTCTCATCATCTTTTCTTACAAGAAAGGTCGCTCTATCGTTTAAAACCTACAGCACTTGTAACAGTTAATTTAACTGCTTACATCTCTAAAATACTACCAGAAGCTTATCTACAATTAAACACGCCTCCTCCAGATTTTGATTAATTTGATTTTTCTCGAATTATCACAAAATTTCTATTTAATAAATGTACAAGATGAACTGTTATGACCCAAATTCATAATTGTTTCATTCCATTAATGAACAAATCTTACAAAATGAAAAAATCACTTTTAATAGGTGCTATCGCCATAGTTGGCTTTGCCCTTAACACAAATGCTCAAACTGTTAAGCAAACAGAAATTACGTCTATCAATAACTCTTTAAATACGGTGTTAAAATTAACACCTGTTAATTTTAGTTACGATAAAGATTGGGCAGGCAAATTGAAATTAAACACTCAAAAGCAAAGTGGATTTGCTGTAGAAGAAGTAGCTAAAGTAGCTCCTGAGTTGGTGGTTAATCAACAAAAAACATATACTGCTGGTAAAAACAGTACTAAGACTGCAACAGTACCAATGGTAGATTACGAAACATTAATACCGCTTTTAGTAGGTAGTATTAAGGAGCAACAATTACAGATTGAGGCACTGAAAAAAGAAATCAACACGTTGAGAAAATCTAAATAATGTGAGGAAATCCCGATTTAATCGGGATTTTTTATGCCATTTAGTCTGGTTGCGTTAAAATGATGTTTTTTGCGGAAATTTGCGTATTAATGAATATTTTTTTAATATTGGGGTAAACTCATCGTACAGTTATGCTTAAAAGATTACTTCTTGCACTATTTATTTGTTTCTCCTTACAACTACGAGCACAAATTAACAATGGCCCGAAAATACAACGCGAATTTAGGGCAGCTTGGGTTGCCAGTGTGGCTAACATTAATTGGCCAAGTAAACGAGGCTTAACCACACTACAGCAACAGGAAGAAGCGATAGCTTTGTTGGATATGTTGCAAAAGAATAATTTCAATGCAGTAATTTTTCAGATTAGGCCACAGGCAGATGCTTTTTATAAAAGTGACATTGAGCCTTGGTCGTATTATTTAACAGGGGTTCAAGGTGAAGCTCCAAATCCTTATTATGATCCTTTAGAATTTTGGGTGAACGCTGCACACGAAAGGGGTATGGAGCTACACGTTTGGTTAAATCCTTATCGTGCACATCATACTGCTGGTGGCGAGGTGAGTGATTTTTCTGTAGTGAAAAAGCATCCTGATTTAGTAGTTAAATTAAAACAAGGTTATTGGTGGTTCGACCCATCGAAAAAAGGAACGCAAGATTTAACTTCTTCTGTAATTAAAGATATTGTAAAACGCTATGATATTGATGGTGTACACTTCGATGATTATTTCTATCCTTATGCAGAATATAATGGCGGTGCTGACTTTCCAGATGATGAAAGTTATGCAGCTTATCAATCAAAAGGGGGTAAATTATCAAGAGGCGATTGGCGTAGAGACCATGTAAATAAGTTTGTAGAACGAATTTACAAAGAGATTAAAAAAGAGAAGAAGCATGTGAAGTTCGGTATCAGTCCGTTTGGAATTTGGAGGCCGGGTTATCCTGAATCTATTAGAGGGATGGACCAATATGAAAAGTTATATGCAGATGCTAAACTTTGGTTAAATAAAGGTTGGATAGACTATTTTATGCCGCAATTATATTGGCAAATCAATAATATCCCATTAAGTTTTCCAGTTTTACTGGGATGGTGGGAAAGCGAAAATACCAAAGGAAGACACTTGTGGCCAGGTTTAAATAGCGGCATTGGTGGCGGTGAAAAGAATAGTGATGAAATTATCAATCAGATTATGATTGCTAGGGGAGTTGTTCCTAAATCGCCAGGTGTGGCGCACTGGAGTATTGGTGCTTTAACTAAGCACGAAAGCTTGCGAAACGATTTATTGGCTGGCCCTTACAAAGAAGAAGCCTTGGTGCCTGTTTCACCTTGGTTGGATAAAAAAGCGCCATCGGCATTATCAGTTACTAAGGAAGATAGAGAGGCAGACCTTTATATAAAATGGACTGCAAAAGATGAAAAGGATATTTTTAAGTATATCGTGTATACACAATATGGGGAAAAATGGACTTATAGAACTTTAAATGCAAAGAGTACCTTTTTTCAAGTTTCAAAAGTAGCTGAAGTAAATCCGAAAACTAGAGCAGCAGCGAACCTAAAAGCTATTAAAGTTACTGCGGTTGATAGAACGGGTAACGAGAGTGAAGGAGAGGTAATTTCTCTTTAAAAATATACCGTCATTTCGACAGGAGTGAAGTCCCTAATTTTTCGGGGGAACAATATTGGGACTTTTAAATTGAAAATTCAGCCCACTGATTTTCAATTTTCTGCTTCGGTCGAAATGACGGTAATATTTTTAAATTAGTTCTTTTTCTCTAACCAACTTTTAAAATCTTCAAAATCTACACCTAATTCATCAGCTTGTTTAGCTCTACCTTCTAGTTCTTTCACAGAAGCTGGAATTTCAATTTTAGCAGCTAATTCCGCAGGGAAAATATCTGGAAACTTACAAGCATGAGCAGTAGATAAGAATGCTGCAGCACCATCATAACCTGTTTCACTTCTGTACTTTTCTACGGCTAAATACGCAATTGCTGTATGTGGACAAGCAATATAGTTGTATTTAGCATCGATTTCTTTTATTGCTGCTAAGGTTTCTTCATCTGTGAAACGGGTGGCGCTTACTTTTTCTTTCAGTGCATTCGTATCTTGATTAAATAAGTCCATGATACGCACCCAATTACTCGGCGCACCAACATCCATCGCATTGGCATAAGTTTGCACTGAAGGTTTGGTTTCGTAAACACCTGTTTCCAAGAAACGAGGAACAGTATCATTCACATTCGTTGCCGCAATAAACTGCTTTACTGGTAAGCCCATTTTATAGGCTAGCAAACCAGCGCCAATATTGCCAAAGTTTCCGCTAGGTACAGAAAAAACCACTTTTTTAAATCCTTTTCTTTTCAGTTGCGCATAAGCATTAAAATAGTAAAAAGTCTGTGGAATTAAGCGTGAAATATTAATAGAGTTAGCCGAAGTTAGACGGAATTTTTTGTTCAGTTCTTCATCAGCGAAGGCTTGTTTTACTAGCGCTTGGCAATCATCAAAAGTACCATCAATTTCTATAGCTCTGATGTTTTGCCCCAAAGTGGTTAACTGTTGTTCTTGTATTGGGCTTACTTTTCCTTTTGGATAAAGAATAGTTACTCGGGTATTCGCCACACCTAAAAAGCCAAGTGCTACAGCACCTCCAGTATCGCCCGAAGTAGCTACTAAAACATCTAATAATTGTTCGCCATCTTTTAGATAATAACCCATTACACGGCTCATGAAACGAGCACCAAAATCTTTAAATGCGAGTGATGGGCCGTGAAAAAGCTCTAAAACGAAAGTGTTGTTATCTAGTGGAACGGCAGGCGCATCGAAATTAGCGGCTTCTTCTACCAAAGCCTTTAAATCTTCGGCAGGTATTTCATCTTTCAGCAATGCTGATGCTACTTCATAAGCAATTTCTGTTAAAGAGTATTTCTCAATATTATTGATAAAATCAGCAGGTAATTGAGGGATTACCTCGGGCATATACAAACCTTTATCTAAAGGCATGCTGTTAAAAACGGCTTCTTTAAAGGAAACGCGTAAATCTTTATTGTTGGTTGAGTAGAATTTCATTTTGTTAGGGTTGGAAGGTTGGAAGGTTGGAAGGTTGGAAGGTTGGGTTTCATAGCCTCTACCTTGTTGCCTTCTACCATCAACCTTTTATAACGTTCTAGGTCCTTCAGTATTTACTTCAGAAACGTAAGCTTGACTTTTAATATTAATTTGATGCAAGTGCATTTGCTGTGCTTTGGTGATTTTCTTGGCGCTTTCTTCATCCTTAGTTAAGGCAAAAACCGATGGGCCAGAACCAGAAATACCGAAGCCCACTGCGCCATTGTCCATCGCTAGCTTACGCAGCACTTCAAAATCTGGAATGAGGATAGAACGAGTTGGTTCTACCAGCACATCTTTCATGCTACGACCAACTAAATCCATATCGT
Organism: Pedobacter sp.; assembly: GCF_031119335.1. Classification (GTDB taxonomy): domain Bacteria; phylum Bacteroidota; class Bacteroidia; order Sphingobacteriales; family Sphingobacteriaceae; genus Pedobacter. Next base: position 194,776 of record NZ_JAVHXT010000005.1, on the reverse strand, counting down.
TCAAAAACAATCCGCTTACCAAGCCAGCCACGTTTCCCCATTGGGTAACTGCATCTTTTAAAGCTACTTTAGCACGTATCATTTGGCGGGCATCTTTGGTAGGTACATCAACCTCTGGATAAACAATTGCCGCAAACATACCATCAGGAACTGGAAGTGAAATCACGTCCAAAGGCTCGTAACTACGAACTAACACAAACCCACCCATAATTGCCGGAGCAACGTTATCTGCATGACCGTAACCACAAGCAATTTCTTCGCCTTTCATGGCAAAAGGAACGAGTTCTTTAGCGGTTAGCAGGTTTCCCATCAGTTGGTTGATAGCGTACAAGCCCGCTACGGTACTTGCCGAACTAGAACCCAAACCACTGCCAATTGGCATTTTTTTGTGCAGCTCAATTTCTACTCCAACATCCTCACGTTTGATATGGCTTAGGTAATGCTTTACCGAAGCACTCACGGTATTTTTATCGCTATTCAACGGAAGCTTGCCATCGTCACCAGTGATTTTTAGCAAGCGAACACCTGGTTCTTCAACCAAGCGCATCACTACTTCGTCGCCGGGAGCGTTTACTGCAAAACCTAGTACATCGAAACCGCATACTACGTTGGCAACGGTTGCTGGTGCAAACACACGAATTTCAACCCCTAAATCCCCTAAAGGGGACTTTGACTTTCTATCGCTCATATATTGTAAACTCTCTTGTTTTAAATTTTGTATTTCCATCATGTTTTGAGTTCCCCCTTTAGGGGGCTAGGGGGTTTTTGTAGCTACATTAATAATATCTGCAAACACACCTGCTGCAGTAACTTCAGCTCCAGCACCTGGACCTTTCACAACCATCGGACGGAATTTATATCTATCAGTCACGAAAGAAATAATATTATCAGCGCCAGAAAGTGCATAGAACGGATGGTCTTCGCCAACCATTTCTAAAGTAATTTCTACCTTGCCGGCTTCTAGTTTTCCGATATAACGTAACACTTTTTTCTCGCTTGCTGCTGTGTTTTTCAAGTTCTCAAAATAAGCTGAATTATTCTTCAATTCTGTATAAAACTCTTCTACACTAGCCGCTTTTAAGCATGCATCTGGTAAAATGTTATCAATTTTCACATCCGATGCCTCTAAAGGATAACCTGCATCCCTAGCTAAAATCAACATTTTACGCATGAAATCTTTTCCGTTCAAATCATCACGAGGGTCTGGTTCGGTGTAACCTAAATCTTGTGCTTCTTTTACAATGTCATAGAACTCCTTATCGCCCTTAAAACTATTGAAGATGAATGAAATTGTTCCCGAAAGGATAGCTTCAATTCTGTCAATTCTATCACCACTCATCATCAGGTTTTTTAAAGTACCGATGATAGGCAAACCTGCACCTACGTTGGTTTCGTAATAGAAATCTACACCGTGCTTTTTAGCGGTATCCTTAAATAATTTATATTGTGAAAACTCGGCAGAATTACTTTTTTTGTTACAAGCAACAATAGAAACGCTGCTTTCAAAAACCTGCTTGTAAAAAGGAATTGGCGCTTCGCTAGCGGTGTTGTCTACAAAAACACTGTTTGCTAAATTTAACGACTGCATTTTAGCTACAAACTCTGACAAGTTAGCTTGTTCTCCACTTGCTTCTAGCGTATTTTCCCAAGTGTCTAAATCAATTCCGTTAGCATCAAAATGCATTTTTCGTGTATTGGCAATGCCGACAACTTTCACTTGTAAATCGTTTTTCTCTGCCAAGAACTGAGTTTGTTCTTTAATCTGCTTGAACATCGTTTTGCCAATGTTTCCAGTGCCTAAACAATACACATTTAGGGTGCGTTTTAGGTCGGTGTAGAAAGCATCGTGAACGGCATTCAAAGACTTCCCTAAATCATCTTTACTAATAATTACCGAGATGTTATATTCCGATGAACCTTGTGCGATAGCCCTAACGTTGATACCGTTTCTGCCCAACGCATTGAACAAACGACCGCTCATGCCTGGAGTGCGTTTCATGTTTTCTCCCACCACAGCAAGTACCGCCAAATCGCCCTCTACTTCTGGGTAAGCTAATTTTCCTGCCGCTAATTCTAGTTCAAATTCTTTATTGATGATGGTTACTGCCCTAGCCGCATCTGCTGGATTAACAGCAAACGTAATGCTGTGCTCAGATGATGATTGGGTAATCAAAATCACATTGATTTGCTCTCGTGAGAGTAGCGAGAACAAACGACCACTAAAACCTGCTTTACCAACCATGCCACTGCCGCTCAAATTAATAATACTGATTTGGTTGATAGATGAAATACCTTTAATCGGCAATTCAGAAGGTTTGATATTGCTGCGGATGAAAGTTCCAGGAAATTCTGGTTCGAAAGTATTTTTAATTACCAATGGAATTTTTTTCGCAAAAGCAGGAACCATGGTTGGTGGATAAATTACTTTGGCGCCGAAATAACTCAATTCCATGGCTTCGATGTAACTTAATTCATCTAATGAGAAAGCTTTTTTAACGATGCGTGGGTCGGCAGTCATCATACCGTTCACGTCTGTCCAAATTTCAATTTCTTCTACATCTAAAGCTGCACCCCAAATAGCTGCGGTATAATCAGAACCACCACGACCAAGCGTAGTGATTTGGTTGTCTTTGTTGCTAGCGATGAAACCAGTTACAAATAGAACTTTGTCGCTATTTTCTTCGTGAAATTCTTTGATTAAAGCATCAGTCAATTCAAAATCTACACGGGCATTGCCAAATTCGCTATCGGTCTTAATTAATTTAGAACCATCAACGTACAATGAATTATCGAAATACTGAGTTGCAATATGCGCCACCATGCTGTTAGAGCATCTTTCGCCAAAGCTTACAATGAAATCTTTGGTACGTAAGCTCAATTCTTTTAAACTCGAAACTGCTTGTAAAGCATCTTCCAATTCATTGAAATGAATTTTCAATTTGGTTAAAATTGGATTTTGTGCTGCGGCTGGTAATAGTGCTTTTACCACATCGAAATGTTTTTGCTCGATGCTTTTTAATTGCTCAGTGTAGCTTTCACCTCTTTCAGCTAGTTCCGCCATTTCTAGAAGAAGGTTGGTTACTCCGCTCATCGCCGATAATACAACTACCGGATTGGCGTTTTTTCTTTCTTCTTGTACTAGCTTTAGAAGTGTTTTAATGTTTTCGGTCGTACCTACGGATGTACCACCAAATTTTAGGACTTTCATCGTTTGAATTTATTTGTTTTTAATGGTGATGAAGCCGTCTTGATTTTGCTATTTTTTTGATTTTGTCAATCAAGACGGTTTCATCGTTTATTGTTTATTTTCTGTTTTACGGTTTAAAAAAAAAGCGTCCCGACTTACATCGGGACGCTTTCTGTGTTTTTTTATGTTTTTCAATTTACACAAGGTTGCTCCCGATAGCTTCGCCGCCGGTAATAATAATTGTGGTAATAATTGAAGAGTTAAAAATCATGTTTAATAATTGTTGGTGTATTTTGTACACTGCAAAGAAGGATATTATTTTTTATAAATGCAAACGTTTGTGTTAAAATTTTTCAATTATTTAAGGAAATGTTTGCCAAGTTGGTTTTAAAATAAGCTTAAGGTTGTAATAATTGTAAAAAATCGGCTGGCGTTTTAATGTTTAGTGCAGTTCCATTGAGTTTTAGAAAATCCATGTCGTTGGTGATTAAATAATCCATTTTATGCTTCAAAGCGGTAAAATAATGGATAGCATCCTCTATATCATTAATTGGCGAGTTTAAAGATTGAACTACGATTTTCGTATCACTTTCGATAAGTGTTATCGGTGATAATAGTGCGTTGAGTAATTGTTTTGAAATTTGCGTGCCTCTGTACTTTTGAAGGAAATAACTGACAGACTGAAAGGCTGAAATACTTGTAAAAGCACATATCCTTTTTTCCTTTGCAGCTTTTAAAATTGCCGTAGCATTTGTAAAATCGTTTCTATTTAAGAAATAGTCTAAAAATACATTTACATCAATAAAAACATTAAAAACCATATTTCTTCATTTTGGCTTTATAGTATTCTTCTTTGTAATCAAAATTTTCTGGCAGCTCAATAGGGGGCAGGTTTTTCATAAGTTCGAAAAGATCAGGCTCATTCTCTTTTTTTTTCTTGATCATTTGCTCAAAAAATCTTTCGACAAGTTCTGATATGCTTTTGCCTTCCTTATTTGCGTATTCTTTAATTTTAGCTAGCAAATCCTGCTCAATTGTTAAGTTTACTCTCGCTTTCATAATTTCAAATATACGCATAAAAGCAAAACTATGCGCATAGTGTTTTTTCAAAACAAACACTATTTTCAATCCCTACGTATTGCCCGTAGTTTGGAATAATCTCGTAACCATTTTTGCTGTAAAGTGCCAACGCATCTGGTTGGCGTTTGCTAGTTTCTAATACGCATTGTTCATAATTCATTTCTTTAGCCCATTTTTCTAATTCTGCTAGAAGAATACTGGCTGCTCCTTTTCCTCTGTAATTTGGTAAAGTAAACATTCGTTTTACTTCCATAGCCTCTGTAGAAAATTGCTTAATGGCACCACAAGCTATTGGCATATCGTTTTCGTAAACCAAAACTACATGGTTAATTTTATCAATTTTATTGAATTGCGAATAGAATGCATCTTCATTGCCGTTTAATTTGGCAAGTTCAGTATCTAAATGGCTTACTAATTCAACAAAATCTGCATCAGTAGAGTTGGTTCTTTTGAGGGAAAAAGTCATATTCAAAATTTATAATTCAAAGATAGGTTTAAAAGGGTTTGGTTAGCGATAAATTGGCTTTTTCTTAGTACTTTTGCGGCACATAAAACCAAAATAACCCTGATAAATAATATTTGAAAAAGAAACCATTATGATTTACAAAAAAACTATATCATAATAGCTTCATCACAATTGAAAAACAAATAATAAAGAAGATGAAAAACACAGCGTTAACAGAAAAACATATATCACTTGGAGCTAAAATGGTTCCTTTTGCTGGTTATAACATGCCGGTACAATACGAAGGAATTAATGCAGAACATGCAACTGTACGTAATGCGGTGGGTGTTTTTGATGTAAGCCACATGGGCGAGTTTATCCTTAAAGGTGAAAATGCTTTAGATTTAATTCAACGAGTAACCAGTAATGATGCTTCGAAACTTTACGATGGTAAAATCCAATATTCGTGCTTGCCAAACGAAACTGGCGGTATTGTAGACGATTTATTGGTTTATCGTATCGACGAGAAAACTTATATGTTGGTAGTAAATGCATCTAACATTGAAAAAGATTGGAATTGGATACAAAAGTTCAACGACAGAGATGTGGAAATGCACAACATTTCTGATAAAACTTCTTTATTGGCAGTTCAAGGACCGAAAGCTGCAGATGCATTACAATCTTTAACGGATATGGATTTGGCTTCGATGGAATATTATACATTCAAGAAAGGCAAGTTTGCTGGCGTAGATAACGTGTTGGTTTCCGCTACAGGTTATACTGGCGCAGGCGGTTTCGAGGTTTATTTCGAAAATCAATACGCCGACCAAATTTGGGATGCCATTTTTAAAGCAGGCGCTGAATTCGGAATTAAGCCAATTGGTTTAGGTGCCCGTGATACCTTACGTTTGGAAATGGGTTTCTGTTTATACGGAAATGATATTGATGATACCACTTCCCCAATTGAAGCTGGTTTAGGTTGGGTGACTAAATTCACCAAAGATTTTACCAATTCTGCTGCTTTGTTAGCGCAGAAAGAAGCAGGTGTTGCTCGCAAATTAGTAGGTTTTGAAATGATTGACAGAGGTATTCCACGTCATGATTATGTGGTAGTTGATGCTGACGGAAATCAAATCGGTAAAGTAACCTCTGGAACGCAGTCTCCATCGTTACAAAAAGCTATCGGTATCGCTTATGTAGCTAAAGAATTTGCCAAAGAAGGCACAGAAATCTTCATCGACATTAGAAATAATAAAGTAAAAGCTAAAATAGTTAAGTTTCCTTTTCTTAAGAAATAGATATGAGATTTGCGTATTGCGTAATGAGACGATAAGTATATCTCAATACGCAATACGCAATACGCAATACCTCCAGAAGATGCCTAAAATAGAAGTTTGTTTAACGCCTGCCTTATTAGATTTATACGCCATCGAAAGTAGCATTGTTGTCGTAATTGATATTTTGAGAGCAACTTCTTCTATCACTTACGGTATTGAAAATGGCGCCGAAGCAATTATACCGGTAATGAACGTAGAAGATTGCCTTAACTACGCTGATAAAGGTTATTTGTTAGCGGCAGAACGTAACGGCGAAGTGGTAGAAGGTTACGATTTTGGTAATTCGCCATTCTCTTACACTGCCGAAAAAGTTGCTGGAAAAACCATCGTGTTAACCACCACCAACGGTACAAAAGCAATGCACTTGGCGCAAGAAAGGGCGCATCAGGTAATTGTGGGCTCGTTTCTCAACCTAACTTCAGTTAGCGATTATTTGAAGCAGCAAAATAAAGATGTGCTCTTGCTTTGTGCAGGTTGGAAAGATAACTTCAACTTAGAAGATACTTTGTTTGCTGGTGCTGTGGTAGAGCAGCTTCAAAACGATTTTACCATAGGCGATGATGCCAGTGTAGCAGCTTTAGATATGTATCAATTGGCCAAAGGCGATTTACGTGAGTATCTGAAAAAGTCGTCACACAGTCACCGTTTAATCAAGTTGAATATCGAAGAAGATGTGCAGTTTTGCTTGAAGCTGGACATTTGCACAACTATTCCTGTTTTGGAAGGGGAGCTGCTGCTGAAACTGTCCATCTAATTATCTGGTTATCCATAAAATTTATCCTCATTCCACTTTAGCGGATTGTTTTTGATGTATTGGGCAATGTTGTTATACGCTCTTTCATCACGGATAATGTGTTCGTAGTAATTGCGGTGCCAGATTTTTTTGTCGAAAGGTTCCCATCCCAAAGTTTTCACGCCCTGTATATAGTAATTTGTGGTCATGGTTTTGAGCCATCGAACGACGTTGTGTAGGGGCGAACCTTTGTGTTCGCCCTCTGCTGGGCGCATAATATTATCATGAGGGTCGACACATAGGTCGACCCGTACCGCGGAGGCATTATTCAATCCAATATTTTCAATAATAAGATGTATATGATTTGGCATAATCACATATTCATCAATTTGAATATCAGGAAATTTATTTTCGAGTTCTTTAATCCATCTGTCAACCATCAGCCCTGCTGCATTTAGCACCATTTGCCCATTAACCACTTTGCCAAACCTATGAGCTATATTTTGACAACAGACAGTTACAAAATATAATCCTTCCTTCGAATAATCATAACCTTTCAGTCTGATACTTCGTCTATCAAATTTATTAGGCATAGGTTTTCCATTAAGATGTTTCCTAAAATACCAAATTCAAAATAAAATTTATGTAGCTGCTTGCGCTTTCAATATCTCCTTAAAACTCTCGCTACTTTTAATCGTTTTCAAGGCTTCTTCATAGGCCAGCCAATAGATAATTTCAGCCTTTTTAGTATCAAATGTATTGATTTCGCCCATGCCTTTAGGTTCAATGATCAAGTTGCAGAACTTCGATTTCCTTTCCATATCATGATTAATGGACATAATTGCCGCTCTTTGCATTAATCTAGTAATACCAATAATTTTATCTACTGGTTTTAAATGATTGCAGGTAGAACCAATGATGTAATCACAATTATTTAAAAGCGGTTCAACAGGGAAGTTGTTCAGAACGCCACCATCTACATACATTTGGTCGTGGATCATAATTGGTTTAAAAACACCAGGAATGCAAGACGAAGCATGAATAGCCCTAATTAACGGACCTTTTGTAAAATAAGCAACCGTGCCCTCGCTAAAATTGGTGGTACAAATTGTCATCGGAGTTTTCAAATCCTCAATGTGGGCAGGTAGATAATCTCTGAAAATATCTCCAGTGCGCTCAATGTTAATTAAGCCGAGTGAGCCCAAAGCTGGTCTAACAAACTTCATCAACTTTGTTTTCATGAAAATATCGAAAGCATCTTCTGGATCTACACCCGCAGCATAAAATGAACCTGCGATAGAGCCAGCGCTTGTGCCGGTAATCTGGCTAATTTGTATTCCAGTTTTCTTTAGCGCCTTTAGAACACCCAAATGTGCAATGCCCCTAATGCCGCCGCCGCTTAAAACAAGACCAACCTTCATAATTTAGATTGTAGATTTACGAATTACAATTTTTAAAACTATCATCGGACTTACCAATATGAAAATTGTTACAGCTTGGTAAGCTTGTAGATGCGACTAGTTTTTTACTTTCACTTAATTCGAAAGTTTAGGTTTATACTTCGAATTGGTTAATATTTTTTGTGCATCGGTTTCTGCCATGAGTTTTTGTAAAGTAACCTTCGGATTTTCCTGCATGTACTTCCTCACAATTTGCCAGCCAGACCAAACTCCCAATTTTGGTGCCGATAACCTATTTTCTCCCAAACCTGGCGTAAATGGTCCTTCACTTAAGAAAACCTGTATTTTTGGATAGTCTGTTTCGTAGAGAAAATTGTTTTCTAAGTAATATGCCCAAATTTCTGCTTCGTATGTTTTGCACCAATCTAATTGTTGGCCAGTGTAGCCAATCTTTATACTGTCAGGTAAATTATCTGGCATAATCTGATCCATAAAATACAAAATCTTACCATTGTATATCATTTTAGATAAGAGCGAACGATCTTCATCACGTTCTCTAAAGAGATTTTCTCTAGCGTAATACTCACTTACCCGAGGCACAATATAATCTGGTGTAAATCTCCTAGAAAGATAAAGTGGTATGCTATGAACTAATGCACCATAAAATTTACTGTCTTTTCCCAAAAACATATCCAATCCGATACCCACATAATCATCGCCTATTGGCGTTTGGTAAGAAAAACCCGAAAGGAAACCAATAAAACGTGGAATTTGAGCCTTAGGGTAGTAGTATTTAATGTACTTGAAGCTTTGGGTTAGTTCGTTTTCAACTTGCGTAAGGCTCGGGAAAACACTATCTACTTCTTTATTTAAATCAGCAAAAGCGTTGTTTCTGTCTTCATACAAGCCTTGCAGTACTTCTTGACGGCTATAACTTTCGTTGCCAACCATTTTGAAAATAAAGTCTTCGTAAAAAGCGCCATACTTTTTATGCAACAAGCTGTCTGTTAAAGCAATGCTCTTTTCTCTTCCATTATACAAGTCCTTGTCAAATCTTTCAATTTTAATATCGACTTTGATATTGCCTACATCGGGTTTAGTACTTTTGTTGCACGAAAAAAAAGCAACAGCACATAAAAAAAATAGATAACTTTGGCGAAATTTCGATTTATGTATCATTGCTAACAAATATATAAAACGAATGTGAACTGTCGTTAATATGACAGCTCTAGAATTTAAAAACAGTATTAATAATTTATGACTATGAAAAAAACACTATTTGCATTGCTATTCACTTTTGCATCGGCAAGTTTATTTGCTCAAGATGCATCTCAAATTAGACTCGGATTAACGGCTCATCCAAACTTTGGTTTCCTAAAAGTAGAAAATGGAAAAGGCAACGGTTTAAGCACTGGCTTTACGTACGGCTTAATGAGCGATTTTGAATTTGCTGAAAACTATTGCTTTGCAACAGGTTTAACTGTTACTACCATTAACGGCGAAGGAGAAATCATTAATTTTTCACCTTACCATACTGCTGCTGCTGGAGCAAATACTGCATATAACGTGAAATATAAGATGCAATACTTGCAAATTCCACTTTCTATTAAGTTGAAAACTGATGAAAAGGATGATATGAAATGGTACGGCCAGTTTGGCTTAACTACCGATTTTAGAATTGGAGCACGCCAAGATGTAGAGCAAGGCAACACACCTTTAGCTGATGATATTAAAGCTACGGATAACACTAAGTTTCTACGTGCTGGAATGATTATCGGCGGTGGTGTAGAATATCGCTTAAGCGGAAAAACTAGCTTATTGGGTGGTATTACCTATAACAACGGTTTAACAAACATTGCTAAAAAGCCACATTCGGTTAAAAATCACTTTGTGGCATTAAACATTGGCGTGTTCTTCTAACAGCCAAAAAATATTTCAATTTTAACTAAACAAGCCTTCATCAAGGCTTGTTTTTTTATATTTATAGCTCAGAAAAAATCATGAAGATAGCATTAGCACAACTCAACTACCACATTGGTAATTTCGAAAGTAATACGCAAAAAATTATTTCAAACGTGGCTTTGGCAAAGGCTAAAGGTGCAGATATTGTAGTATTTGCCGAGTTGGCTATCTGTGGTTATCCGCCACGTGATTTTCTGGAGTTCGAAGATTTTATTTCGCTTTGCGATAAGGCAGCTCAAGAAATTGCTCTGCACTGTACAGACATTGCCTGCATTGTTGGTTTGCCCATCAAAAATCCAGTTTTAGAAGGTAAGGATTTGTTTAACGCTGCGTATTTTATCGCCAATGGCGAAGTTAAACAGATAGTTAAAAAAGCTTTGCTGCCAACTTACGATGTGTTTGATGAATACCGCTATTTTGAGCCCAATACTGTTTTTGACTGTGTAGATTACAAGGGCAAAAAGATAGCGCTAACCATCTGCGAAGATCTTTGGAACATCAATGATAACCCTTTGTATGTTTCTTGTCCGATGGATGAACTGGTAAAACAGCAGCCAGATTTGATGATCAATATTGCGGCTTCGCCGTTTGATTACGGACATGATGAAGATAGGATTAAAGTATTGTCAGATAATGCGAAGAAATATCAGTTGCCGCTGTTCTATGTGAACCAAGTTGGTGCACAAACCGAAATTATTTTTGATGGAGGCTCTTTGGTGTTTGATGAAGAAGGTTCGTTGAAAGCCGAAATGAAGTACTTTGAAGAAGATCTACAGGTTTTTGATCTAGATGAAGTGCAGAACGTGAAGAACAAATATCCGGCGGCAGAAAGAACATCAGATATAGAGCAAATCCACGACGCTTTGGTTTTGGGCATTAAAGATTACTTCGCAAAATCGGGGTTCAAAAAAGCAGTTTTAGGCTTGTCTGGTGGTATTGACTCTGCAGTAGTTTGCGCTTTGGCTTGTCGAGCTTTAGGTGCAGAAAACGTAATGGCGGTGCTAATGCCGTCAAAATATTCGTCAGACCACTCTGTGCAAGATGCGCTTGATTTGGTCGAAAGCATTGGCTGCAAGCACGAAATTATACCAATTAAGGAAGCTGCCGACGCTTTCGACAGTATGTTGGCAAAACCATTCGAAGGCTTAGCTTTTAATCTAACTGAAGAAAATATCCAAGCTCGCTCTCGCGGTATTGTGGTAATGGCCATGTCCAATAAATTTGGCTACATTTTGCTTAACACATCCAACAAAAGTGAGTGCGCCGTAGGTTACGGCACTCTTTATGGAGATATGTGTGGTGCTATCAGCGTTATTGGCGATGTCTACAAAACACAAGTTTTCAAATTGGCCGAGTACATCAACAAAGACAAAGAAATTATCCCAATAAATACCATCGTTAAACCGCCATCAGCAGAGCTGCGACCAGACCAAAAAGACTCAGATTCGTTGCCAGAATATGATGTTTTAGATGCTATTCTTTATCAGCATATCGAACTTAAAAAAGGCTCAAAAGAAATTATTGCACAAGGTTTTGACGAAGCTTTGGTGAAACGAATTCTACGAATGGTTAACCTGGCAGAATTTAAACGTTACCAAACTCCGCCAATTCTAAGGGTATCACCCAAAGCATTTGGAATGGGTCGCCGTATGCCAATTGTAGGCAAGTATATGGATTAAACGAGTTACGAGTTTAGATTGACGAATATACAAATTGAGTTTAATTTTAGGCTTTTAGAAGCGCAAATGCAGTGCTACTATCTTCTGAAAGTCCTGCTTTTCATTGCAATCTTTTTGTTTGGGCGACCTGTCATCCCGAGTTCCGAGGGATCTATTACGTAAGCCAAGATTAAAAACTTCCTAGTTGTAAAAACAAAAAGTATTTCCATTTCAATCAGGGCTATACTCGCATCTTAAATCGAAGCCTCTTCTTGTTCGGCTTCTTGTTTTTTTATTCTGCTAGCCATTAAGTTCTGCAACAGCAATAACCCAATTCCAATCATAATAGAAACATCTGCCAAGTTAAAAATACCTGTTCTAAACAGCACAAAATCCATAAATAGGAAATCGGTTACGGAGCCGTAAACAATCCGATCATAGATGTTTCCAATACCTCCACCAATTAAGAAACAGATGCCAATTTGCATTAGACGAGGCAAATGTTTGTTGGAGTAAAGAAACCACAATCCGTAGCTCAGAACTAAAATTGGAAGCACTGTTAAAACTGCGATACGTACAAACTCGGGTAGGTTGCTTCCAGCGCTCAGAAATGCACCAGTATTTTCAACTTTGGTTAAAATAAACCGATCCTTAATGATGGTGATTTGCTCATAAGTCTCAATGTTTTTACGTGCAATTACCTTCGAAAATTGGTCGCAACCTAGATTTAGGGCAACGATAATTAGCAGGAAAGCAAATTTTATAGAGGTTTTATTAGGCATTGGTTAATTGTTTAATCGTTGAAACGGTTAACTGATTTGTGTATCGCATAGTAGGAGTGGGCGAGCAACTATTTAAGTATCCATTTCTTTACCAGGATAAACGCTGCGGCTATCAATCCTAGTACAATACTTATTTTTGCAATGATATCTCCGTAATCTACGTAAAAAGTAATTTCATCATTCAGGTTAATGTCTGCTTTGAGAGCAGTTCGTGTCCACCATTTAGACTGCTGCACTACATCACCACGTTGGTTAATAAAACCCGAAATGCCAGTGTTTGCAGAGCGAACTACATACCTCCGTGTTTCGATAGACCGTAACTTAGCATACAGTAAATGTTGGTCCTTTCCAGAGGTATTGCCCCACCAACCATCGTTAGTGATAACTGCTATAAATTGTGCACCTTGTTTTACTGAGCCTGCAACCCAATCGCCCCAAATAGATTCGTAGCAAATTATGGGGGCAACGCCAATACCGCTGCGGGCGTAAAAAACACCCGGTTCTTCTTGCCAGCCCCAGCCAGATACGCTACCACCTAATTGTGCAAATACGGGTGCTAAAAAAGAAAACACTTTAGGGAAAGGCATTTTCTCTACGCCAGGTACTAGTTTCGATTTATGATAAAATGCTACACTGGCAGAATTTTCTACCTGCATGGCCGCATTGTAATTATCATAATATCCACCGTTCGGATTTTCTTTAGCAGACAATGTTTTTTTATCGTTATAAAACCTTACACTTTCAATTCCTGTAATAAGTGTGCCATTTTTATATTTTGATAAAAACTGTTGTGCCTGTAAAAAATCAGCATTGCTTCTAATCCTATCTTCATCTGCATAGTTCGGGATGGCAGTTTCTGGCCAAATGAAATATTCGGTGTTTGGTTGGCCTACAGAATCAGAAAGTTTGATTAAGATGTTTAACTGTTCGTTTGCAGACGTATTGCCATATTTCTCATAAGGATCTATATTGGGTTGTACCGTAACCACATTTACAGGAACGCTTTTCTCTTCGTAGTTTTTGTATTGGTAAATAGAAATCCCGATAGGTAAAAGAACAAGCAAAGCCCAAATGCCTGTCAATTTGTATTGCTTTTGAGATTTGATTTGCTGATAAGCTTCGAAGGCTAAAATGTTGCTTAGTAAAATCCAAAGTGAACCACCGTAAACTCCAGTAAACTCATACCACTGTACAATTTGGTGCATACCTGCAAAGCCATTGCCTAAAGTCATCCAAGGAAAGGCTAAATCCCAGTCTTGGTGTAAATATTCCATGCTGATGTAAAAGGCGATTAGCGAAGCATAGCCAGCCCATTTTTTATTGGTGTATGTGCTTAGCCTGTAATATAGCCAAAAAGCAAAAGTCATTAACAGCGCTCCTAATCCGTAAGGAATAAGCGAAACCAATAAAGAAATAATTGTACCCACAACACCTGTATTAACGGCATTGATAGAGTTAAAAACCCAGTAAATCGAAGCAGTATTCCAAACCAAGAAAGTTAAACCAGCGATAAGGAAAACCTTTTTGCCCGTTTTTTTATCGGAACTGCTTGTGATTTGCTTTAATGCGATTAGTAAAGGCACTAAACCTACAAAAAGCAGAGGTGCCAGCCAATTGTGCGGTGGCCAAGCCAACCACATGGTAAAAGCACTAAGTAGCGCTAGGAGGTAATTTTGTTTGAGTTTCATTCGTGTTTATCACAGCGCATTAATAACTCCGTCATTTCGAACGTAGTGAGAAATCTCCAAGTTAGTCTCGTTATACAAACAGATTTCTCCTCATTCTTCGTCGAAATGACGGCTAAAATGCCTACATACTATCTAAAATCGCGGCTTTTTTATGCTCATACTCCTCACGGGTAATCAACTGCTTATCGTATAAAGTTTTTAGCTTAATCAGTTTTTGCTCAATCTCGTCTTCCTTATTTACTTCAACAACAGGTGCAATTTCTGGGATAACCACAGCTTCCTCAATGGGTAAATCAATGACTTGGGGTGTTGCTGGAACATTAAATGTAGATGCTGTTGCTCGGTTCTCTTCCAACTTTTGTTGTCTCAGCAACTCTTTGTACTCTTCCAATTGTTGGTTGGCCGCTTGGTGCAGTTTACGAACCTGCACTTTTGGAATGAAATCAGTTACGATGTTTTCGCCAGATTGTGGCACGCAAATAAACTTAGAACCTAACAAACCTTCCTTAAAAGAAACTTCTTTAATGTTCTTCCAAGAAATATCCTTGAAATTCATAGTTAAGCCTAAATTGCTAGGCGAGCAGTAAAAAATTCTTTTGTTGCTAATCGCTATGCAATCTGGCAACAAGTTTACCGCAGGTTTTTTCTGTACAGCTAGGTATAAAATTTCTTCACCGCTGGTTAGTAAATCATTTAATTTACCTGCTACTTTTTCTACGGCTTTCGGGTCTTGCTCGTCGGCCAAAAATCTATCTATGTTAATCATGGTCTGGGTTTAAATATGTATTTACTTCTGATAATAAAATTGGAAGGTCTTTTGTGACTATTTTCCAAATAATAATGTTGTTAACATTATCGTAAGCATGAATTACTTTATTTCGTAAATCAACAATTTGTCTTGCATAAGAAATTTTTACTTCTGTGTTAATTTTTAAAAGCTTATTTATAGCTTCTCCAATAATTTCTAACTCTCTTTCTACTGCTCTTCGAATGGTTTTATTTTGCTGATATAAGTTAAAATCGAGTGTATGATTAAGATGGTCGTGTATAGACAGAATTGCTATTTCAATATCTTTAAGCAATTTTTTCTCTTCTAAAGAAATCATAACAATTGAATTTTGCTTTGATTAATACTTTCAATCAAATATGGATTGCTCAACGTCTCTTCAGCAATTAAATCAACATCTTTTTTCAATAAATCTTGTAATGCATAAAGTAAATTGAAATAGTTGTTTGAGTAACCTTCAAAATCCGACTTATCGGAAAAATCTACTAAGAAATCAATATCGCTATTTGCTGATAGCTGCTTTTTAGCGGCACTGCCAAAAAGATATGCCTTTTTTACGCCATATCTTTTAAATAGTTTTTTGATTTCTGTTAAATGATTAACTATCAAGCTTTCCATACTTATCTTTTTTCTTCGCGGTTTTATCTTCAACTAAACCACCAACACAAATTACGAATTCTCCTTTTAAAATATTGTTTTCAAAATGTGATTTTACTTCTATAACTGTGCCACGAACATTTTCTTCGTACATTTTACTTAATTCCCTACTCACGCAAACCTGTCTATCCTCGCCAAAAAACTCAGCAAACTCGGTTAATGTTTTCAATAAACGGTGCGGACTTTCGTAAAAAATCATTGTTCTTTCTTCTTCCACAAGTTGCTTTAATCTCGTTTGGCGACCTTTCTTCACTGGCAGAAATCCTTCAAAAACAAATTGGTCGTTAGGTAGGCCCGAGTTAACCAAAGCAGGTACAAAGGCAGTAGCTCCGGGCAAGCAAGTGATTTCAATTTCATGCTTAATCGCTTCACGTACCAAGAAAAAACCTGGGTCGGAAATGGCTGGCGTGCCTGCATCAGAAATTAGAGCGATATTTTGGCCTTCCTTTAAAAACTTGATAATCTCGGCTGTTGCCTTATGTTCGTTATGCTGATGATGAGCAAAAACCCTTTTATCAATACCGAAATGCTTCAACAAAGGTGCACTGGTACGTGTATCTTCTGCCAAAATCAAATCCACCTCTTTTAAAATACGAATAGCCCTAAAAGTCATGTCTTCCAAGTTACCGATAGGTGTAGGTACGATGTAAAGTTTACCAATCATAGTATCTAGTATTGAGTATTGAGTATTGAGATTGGAAAATCACTATTGAAAACTGCCAACTGAAAACTGAAAACTCTTATTATCTTTGTCAAAAATTATAAATAATGCTGCAAGTTAACTATATCCGTGAAAATAGAGAGAAAGTTTTAGAGCGACTGAGTGTTCGTAACTTTAAACAGGTAGAATTGGTAGATGAGATCATCGCTGTAGATGAAGAACGCCGCTCTACGCAGTCCTCTTTGGATAATTTGCAAGCGGAAGCCAATGCAGCGGCCAAACAAATTGGCGAGTTGATGCGCAATGGTAAAAAGGAAGAGGCCGAAGCCATTAAAGCGAATACAGCATCTCACAAAGAGAAAATTAAGGAGCAAAATGAGCAATTAACCGCTTTGGAAGAAAAGCAACAAGCCTTAATTGTACAGTTGCCAAACTTGCCCTATCATTTGGTAAAAACAGGTAGCACAGCTGATGAAAATGAAGTGGTTTACACCCACGGTGAGCCATCGGCTTTGCCAGAAGGTGCTTTGCCACATTGGGAATTAGCTGCAAAATATGACATCATCGATTTTGAACTAGGTGTGAAAATTACTGGTGCTGGTTTTCCTGTTTACAAAGGAAAAGGAGCGAGGTTACAACGTGCTTTAATCAATTTCTTTTTAGACCATGCTACTGCGGCGGGTTATAAAGAAATGCAGGTGCCACATTTGGTAAATGCAGCTTCGGGTTTTGGTACCGGACAGTTGCCAGATAAAGAAGGACAGATGTACCATGTTGGCGTAGACGATTTATACTTAATTCCTACTGCCGAAGTGCCGGTAACCAACTTATATCGTGATGTGATTTTGAAGGAAGAAGACCTTCCGATTAAAAATACAGGCTACACACCTTGTTTCCGTAGAGAAGCAGGTTCTTATGGTGCTCACGTACGTGGTTTAAACCGCCTGCATCAATTTGATAAAGTAGAGGTAGTGCAAATTACACATCCTGATCAATCTTACGAAACTTTGGAAGACATGAGCGAGTACGTTCAATCTTTGTTAAAGGAATTAGGCTTGCATTATCGTGTGTTGCGTCTTTGCGGTGGCGATATGGGCTTTACCTCTGCCATGACTTACGATATGGAAGTTTGGAGTGGGGCACAACAACGCTGGTTAGAAGTTTCTTCTGTATCTAACTTCGAAACTTACCAAAGTAACCGCTTAAAATTGAGATTTAAAGGTAAAGAAGGAAAGACACAATTGGCACATACCTTAAATGGAAGTGCTTTGGCATTGCCTCGTATTGTGGCTTCAATCTTAGAAAATTACCAAACAGATAAAGGAATTAAAATTCCAGAAGCTTTAGTGAAATACACAGGTTTCGATATCATCGACTAAAATAAATTCAGCATGATGATTTAGAAGAGGATTAATCGACTTTGATGTAGATAATCATATCTACGGTTAATTGGTCTTTCAATGATATAAGCCCCATCATTTTTTTGAGGGGCTTTATTTTGTAATCCCTCAGCGAAATTTGATGTGAACTGCTGCAACGGTAAATTCCTTTTGATTTGGTGTAGTTGAACTGTAGCGTATCAGTGCGTTTCTCGCCAGCAATAGTAATTTCTACCGTAGCCAAAGCCGTTCCGTTATCATCACTATAGTTTTTAATAAAATTGATTTGATTTAACGCAATGCTGATGTTTGGATGGACCCGATAATTCATCATATTGCGATAATCTCTGTCCATTAAATTACTGCCAGAACTAAAAGCAGTTACCTCTGCATCAAGCTTCGCATTTTTAACATAAAGTGTATTTTTATTGGAAGTAGTTTTTACCAAACTGTTTCCTAGCTTAAGTGATTTTTCATAAGTAAAAGTAAACTTATTCACGTTAGAATTTCCTTTAAGCAAAATGCTGCTTTCTGGAAGAATATTCAATTGATATTCTTGTGCATCAACTATTTTAATGAATAGCAAGAAAAAAATACCTAGTAACTGATGGGGAAATGTGTTCATTTTTTTAAAAAGTGAAACATTAAGGGATTAAGAAAAATGAAGACTTAATTCATCTTAACTTCTTAATGGTTTTTATCAAAAAAGCCGCTCCTTAAGAGATTAAAGAGCGGCTAACAAACTAAACTATTCAACTATTACTAACTTTCTCTTTAGAAACCTACGCTCGCTTCGAACATCATGCCTTTGAATTTACCTTCAGACAATAAGTTTGCAGCTGGGTAGTCGTTGTATTTTTGATTTACGTACTCTGCTTTTAGTACCATATTTTTAGTTACAAACCAACCAGCACTTGCTTGTATACGGTTAACTTTTACATCTTGAGGGATACCTGCAAGTTCTGCTTTTACCGTATTGTAACGTAAGCCTACAAAAAGGTCTTCATTTTTACAGAAACGATAAACACCTTCTACCGCCATTTGACTAACGTCTCTTTTGTTCGCTTCGGTAATTGCTTTACCTTTTGAAACTTCATAAGTTCCAAATAATTCCAAACCTTGATATTTAACGAATGGGTTAATCATAAATGCAGTTACTTGACGACTAAAACCTGGACGTATATTACCAGACCAAGCCTGTGCAATTGCGGTAGAGCCTACTGGTTCCATCACTAAATAGTATCTAGAACCACCTCTGTCGCCAGTGTATAAGGTATTAGAAGCATTGCCATTACTGTGGTAAACAGAACCTGTTAAGCGGAATCTTAAATCAGTATTTAGCTGTTTATCGTAACCTAATTTTCCTATAAATGATGGATTACGGGTAGGTGTTCTATTGATGTTTCCTTGAATTTCTCCATTATGGATAGCGGCAACAGCTAAGAAACCATCTTTTTGGAAATCAATTTCAGCACCAATTTCTGTAGTGAAGCCATCTAAAATGTAGTTTCCTATAAATGGATTGTACAACGAGTGACCATTATCCGTTCTGCGGAAGTGGGCATCACCATAGTTCACTTCATAGTGCCCAATTTTCACAGTTACGTATTTAAATACTTCATCAAGCAAAGCTGAATTAATTGGCGAAGCGTCAATTTGCGCAAAGCCTCCTTTTACCCAAGTTTCTTGGTGGTGACGAGCAGATAGGTAAGAAATCAAATTCAGTCTAATGCCTTTAGCTAATTGTGCATCGATATTTAAGTTAGCGGTAGCCAAGTTAAAACCACTACGTAAATTGTAAAGTTGGGCAGCTCCGGTAGAATTGTTGCGGTGTTTCAAAGCTTGAAACTGTTGGGTAAAGCCGGCGCCAATTCTCACTTTCACATCGTCAAAAGGTACGGTGTCTGTTTTAGGAGTTTCAAAAACGTTAATTCCAGATTTATCGTAAGGTCTTAGGTTTTGGATTTTTGGCTGTTGGGCAAACGCAGTCCCGGCTACTGTAACAAAAACTGCGGCTAGTAAATGTGTTTTCATTATTATTTTGTTTAGATGGTGAACAGATTAATCATTTTTAAAAGATGCATTAAACACAATGGTGATTTCGTCGCCAGTTTTAATGGTGCCTAAAAGAGCTTTTGGAGGTGTTATTCCGAAAGTTGTCATTTTGAAAGTAGTACTTCCTTTAACTATAATGCCATTAGCAGTTAGCGTAGCATTTACAGGAAAGCTAATTGCTTTTTGGCTGCCAGCAATAGTTAAGTTTCCTTTGGCAACAAAATCGGCTTTGCCTGCACTGGCTTTTAAATTGCTAATATCTGTAAGTACAAAAGTGATTTTTGGAAACTTATCTGCATTTAAGGCTTTGTAAGTATTCTTGTCCATGCCAGTTTCGTAGTAATTGCCATTTTCTTTAATACTTCTCAGCGATTTTACTACTAATTCTAAATTAACAGTGGTAATATCTTTTAAAGTAAGGGCATTGGCCGAGTAAGAAATGTCTCCACTAAATTGTTCAGTCTTGCACCGCCAGTCATGTAGCGAAGATGTACCTTTAACAATAATAGAGCTTTCTTTTAAGCTTAATTTAGCAGTTTGTGCGTTGCCAGTTAGGGCAAAAAATGGAAGGACGGCTAAGACAATCCAAAATGATTTTAAAGTCTTCATAGCATTTAATTTTTATACTATAAAGGTCTGCCTAATTGAACAGCATGAGCGTGATTGCGCTCATTTCATAAATTGACGTAGCTTATAAATGAGCATGATTAAACGCATAAAAAAAGCCAGACATATATGTCTGGCTCCTAATAAACTTTGGTAAGAGATGTATCTTATAAAATAAGTATCAATAACAATATAATAATGATAATTGCACCAACAGATAAATAAACACCGCCGCCTACAGCGTTGGCCTTTTTCTTCATCTCTTTAAGTTCTTTTCTTAATTCCTTACGCTCTTCTTTGCTCAGTTTAGATTTGTCCATGGCTTTAATTTCATCAACCCTAGACATAATTCTGGTTAACTCGGCACGTTGTTCTGCGGTAAGCTCAGTTTTAGGTTTGTCGTTTGCTGCAACAGCAAAGTTCATGTTAAAGGTTAATGTTACCAATAACAATAAAGGAAAAATAAATTTTTTCATGCGTATAAGATTTGTTGTTTAATGCTTAAGAAACCAACATAAAATGTTAGTTCCCATCTATAACAACGGCGCATAATAATTGTTCTGCCGTAAAACCAGAAACTAAAAATTAAAGAATAATAATCAACAACAATAATATAATGATAATAGCGCCCAAAGAAAGCGTTACGTTTTGATTTAAGAAATCAGTACGTTTTTTTAGCTCCTTCACTTCTTTACGCAAAGCTTTTCTTTCTGCTTTGCTAAGCGAAGATTTATCCATCGATTTAATTTCTTCAACACGTTTGGTAATGCTTTCCAATTCTGCCCTCTGTTCTGCAGTAATTTCTGTTTTTGGGGTTTCAGATGAAACTGTATTAGCGTTTGCAGCGGTAGATAGCGTAAAAATTAAAATCAGTGTGTAAAGTAATCTCTTCATGTGAATATTTATTAAATAAAAAAACCTATCAACATATACGCTGATAGGTTCACAAAATTATCAAAATAAATTATTTAATCTCGAAAACAGTGTTAACTGTAAAGCTCAATTTAATCTTTTTAAAGTCAATTTCTGGTGCTTGGGCTGCATCCATTGCCATTTCGGTTTTCATCATCGTGTTTCTGTAAAAAACAGGTTGTGGTTGCATTATGTTATCGCCATGGTCTTGGATATCCAAAACGCTTCCCAATTTATCTCCTAAAGCCTCAACCATGTAAGTAGCTTTTTCTTTCGCAGCTAACAAAGCTTTAATTTTTAATTCCTTTTTCAAGCTTTCAATTTTGCTGTAATCATAGCTTGCAATATTGGTACTAGCAATTCCCTTGGCGTCAATTCCCTCTAAAACCAAGTTAAATTTATTTAAATCGGTAACTTTTAAGCGGTATTGCTTGCTAGCTAAAAAGTCTGGGTCTTTCTTTTTAGTGGTTTGATAGTTCCAGCTGCTCAAGTTGTCAATTGTCAGGTTCTCTTTTGGTAAGCCCGCTTTTTGTATCGCGTTGTACAACTGGGTTTCCAATGTAGTAATGTCTACCTTTTTCTTGCTGTTGCCGTCTTTTAAGTACTCTTTCAACGAGATACTAATGTAAATAATGTCTGGTGTAACTTCCGTTTCGGCGGTACCTGTTACACTAATTTTCTTTCTTAAATCCACTTGTTGTGCCGAAGCATTTAAACTAAATAAAGCTACTAGAGCTAAGAATGTGGTTGCAAATAAACGTTTCATATGTTTCAATTTTTGTGTGTTTATAAATCAGATGTAAATATCATACTAAATCCATAAACAATTTTCATCCGTTATGCGAAAACTGAGCCAAACATCAAATAATGAGCAGATTATTTTTTATTTTTTGAAAAGCAATGGTAGTACTAGAATGTAAATGTAGTCCCGCTTTCCGTTATTATGTTTTTGTTTAGGCATCTTGTCATTCCGAGGAACGAGGAACCTATTTCTGACATGCTTAAACGAACAGATCCTTCACTAGCGTTCAGGATGACAACAAGTAAAACAAAAAGTATAGCCACTTCAATCGGGTTTATCAACAAAGTAAATGCTGCTATTACAAAAGAGAAAGAACTTCTCTAAAATAAAGATCTGAAATAAATCCAATTTGGGCATCGCTCCGATAGCTATCGGATTTATTTCAGGATAGGGAGTTTATTTAACTGCAGAAACTCTAACGGCAGTTGGACCTTTCTGGCCTTTCTCAACTTCGAAAGTAACTTTATCACCTTCTTTAATTTGAGTTTTTAAGCCATTAACGTGTACAAAAACACTTTCTTGTGTCTCTGTATTTCTAATGAAGCCATAGCCTTTGCTATCGTTAAAGAATGTAACAACACCTTTTTTGATCGGATCTTCGTCAACCATATCTTCTTGTCTGGTTGTAGAAATTTGAATATCGTCAGTATTAATTACTTTTTTCTTTTTTGGATCTGGTGGCGTAGTGGTAATATTTCCATTTTCATCTACATAAGCCATCATGTCCTCTAATGACATGCTTTTCTTGTTAGCCTGACGCTCTTCGCGTTTTTCTTGCTTGTCGTTTCTCTTTTTTAATCTTTTTTTCTCGTTTTCTTTTTTGCTAAAAGTTGCTTGAGATTTAGCCATATTTTAATAAAATGTTTTTTGTCTGCACGTTAATGCAGGTTGTGAATGGCAATATTGCCAGCATACCAATAAAAGTATCGGGAAATTAATCTGGATACAGTAACCGAGCGAAATATTATGGGTGGTTATTTTTAAGATATGCAAAGATACAAAAATTGGAGCTAAATATCAATCCCTAAAATAATTGCCTGTAAATGCTTGTTATGTTTATTTACTCAGTTTCTTAATAGGTTTTAGCTCCAGTTTCCTAAATTCTACTTCGCTACCTTCTGCTTGTAAAGCAATCTGACCTTTGGTTGCACTACAGTTGTAGCCATCGTTTACCAAAGTGCCGTTCACCCAAACTCTTACCTTGTCTTTCAGGCATTCTATACGCATAGTATTCCATTCACCTAATGGTTTTTCAGAGCCATCAGTTAGGTTTTTAATACGTCTGCCATTTTTTTTGTTAATGCTCCATTCTTCCTTTGGTCCGCGTCTTTCTTCCATATTGGGCACGGTGATATCTTCTTCAATGCACCAGAAATCACCAGCATCTTGATGCTGCATTTGTACTTCTAAAGATTTTGGGAACATTTTGTAAAGCACTCTAGGTGTGGAAGCATGAACCAATACGCCACAATTACCAGGTTTTCCGGCAAAGCGATATTCTACATCAAGGCGGTAATCTGCATAGCTTGCATCTGTAATTAAATGCCCACGTGGGTCGCCCATGCTTACCAGTTTTCCATCTCTCACTATAAAAGAAGCGGCAGTATCGGGGTTTTTATCTTTTCCGGGAACATCAGCATGCCACCCTGTTAAATCTTTGCCATTAAATAAGCTGATGCTTTTTTGAGCAAGTGCTGTTAGGTTTAAAACAATTAAAACTATAGATACGGAAAGGAATTTTTTGCTGAGCATAACATTTGGTCTTTTATCAAATGTAAGTAATTGCTTTTATTATTTTGCATTAAGCTTGCTTCGCAAAGATGCAGCTTTTCCGTCATTGCGAGGAAGAATGACGAAGCAATCTATCATGGTGTTCTTCGTGTCATAAAGATGGCTTCACTCTTGGCTCTGCCCACGCTTCAGTTCGCAATGACGTAACGCCTAGCGATATAGCTAAAAACAAAAACACCTCACAACTATTGCTGCGAGGTGTTTAATAATATTGTAGGTTAAATCTAAAATCGTAATTCGTACATTTAAAATTCCTAGTCTTCTACACTTTCGTTGTTAATGCCAATTTCATCTTTTACCTCTTCCTTAAAATAAGTTTTTTGGAAGATTAGAATGGTAATTACACCAACAGAAATTGCAGCATCAGCTAAGTTAAATACAGGCCTAAAGAATTCAAAAGGTTCTCCTCCCCAAAAAGGAAACCAGGTAGGGAAGGTGCCTTTTACAATTGGGAAGTACAGCATATCTACTACACGACCGTGAAATAAAGTCTCATATTTGTAGATTAATCCGTAAAAAACAGAGTCGATAATGTTCCCCAAAGCTCCTGCAAATATCAAGGCTACATTTAAAATTAGACCTCGGTGATATTTACGTTGGATCATGTAGTGCAAGGCGTAGCCAATTCCTCCAACTGCCAATATCCTAAATAAAGATAAGGCTAGCTTACCAAATTCGCCACCAAACTCTAGACCGAAAGCCATTCCATTATTCTCGGTAAAATGGATAATGAACCAATCGCCCAGAATTTTAAATTCTTGACCTAGGTACATATTGGTTTTTACCCAGGTTTTAGAAACCTGATCTGCCAGCAGTACAAAGAATATTAAAAGTAAAGGTTTTGTATAGCCCTTCATTAACCTTGTTTCAATTTAGCTTCCATACTTAAAGTAGCGTGAGGTACCGCACGTAAACGCTCCTTTTGGATCAATTTGCCAGTTTCTCTGCAAATACCGTAAGTTTTATTCTCGATACGCACTAAGGCAGCTTCAAGGTTATCTATAAATTTCTTCTGACGGGCTGCTAGCTGATTGATTTGCTCTTTTTCTAAAGTAGCAGAACCATCTTCCAAGGTTTTATAAGCACCAGAAGTATCTTCTGTACCGTTAGAATTCGGATTGCTCAATGAAGATGTTAACGATTGTAATTCTTCTCTTGAGCTTTTTAACTTCTCTTGAATAAGTTCTTTGAACTCTTGTAATTCGCTGTCTGAGTAACGTGTTTTTTCAGTCTTTTCCATCTTCTATATTAATTTAGTGGTGATGAAGCCATGCATGGTTTAATCTGATGTTAAAACCACGATTTTTCCACACAGTTTATAATTTGGCAATCAAAATTTCCAATTCAACATCTTCTATGATGATTTTGTTTCCGCTCAATGCGCTTTCTGTTAACAAAATATCATTAGCTAAAATTTCGTTGCAAATGTAAGCTTTGTTTTGTGCTACTGCATCTGCAATTAAATTATGTTGCTGTAAACTTACCGTTATCCTATCGGTAACTTCAAAATTCAACTCTTTTCTTAGGTTTTGGATACGATTAATCAACTCACGAGATAAACCTTCTTGTTTAAGCTCGGTAGTGATGTTGATATCCAAGGCTACCGTTAAGTTGCCCATGTTGGTTACTTGCCATCCAGGGATGTCTTCTGCAATAATTTCTACATCGCTCAAAAGTATAGAGTATGGAGTATCAGCTATTGAGAAGTTGCCTTCTTTTTCAAACTGAGCTAATTCTTCTTGGCTCATTTTATTGATCACTTCCGTTACCAACTTCATATCTTTTCCAACTTTGGCACCCAAAGCTTTAAAGTTAGGTTTTACCTTTTTCTTGATGAAACCAGCAGTGTCTGTAATGTAAGAAATTTCTTTAATATTGGTTTCAGAAAGGATCAAATCCTTCACTAATTCTACCTTATCTTTAAAGTTATCATCTAAAATAGGGATCAATACTTTTGCCAATGGTTGACGAACATTGATGCCCATTTTCTTACGAAGTGACAGTACCATCGAAGAAATGTTTTGCGCCAACTCCATGCGCTCGTTCAGTTCATTATCAACTAACGACTGATCTGCATCTGGCAATATTGTTAAGTGTACCGATTCTGATTTCGCCTCAGCTGGCAATATCTCGGTTAGGTTTTGATACAACCAATCTGAAAAGAACGGTGCAATTGGCGACATCAGCTGTGCGATATTTACCAAACAAGTATACAAAGTTTCGTAAGCCGCTTTTTTATCTTCAGTCATTTCGCCTTTCCAGAAACGACGACGAGATAAACGGATATACCAGTTACTTAAATGCTCGTCAACAAAGTTTTGGATAGCTCTTGCCGCTTTTGTTGGCTCGTAAGTATTGTACGCCTCATCAACCTCTGCAATTAAGTTTTGCAATAGCGATAAAATCCAACGGTCTAATTCGCTGCGTTGCGCAACAGGCGTTTGGTTATTCAAGTCAATCTCAAACTTATCGATGTTAGCATATAATGCGAAGAAAGAGTAGGTGTTGTACAAAGTTCCGAAAAATTTACGGCGTACTTCATCTAATCCATCTAAACTAAATTTCAGGTTATCCCAAGGAGATGCGTTTGAAATCATGTACCAACGCGTAGCATCGGCACTGTAAGTATCGATAGTGCTAAATGGATCAACAGCATTGCCTAAACGTTTAGACATTTTGTTGCCGTTTTTATCCAATACCAATCCATTTGATACCACATTTTTAAAAGCAACACCAGGATTATTTACACGCTCATTAATCGCTTTGATTTCATCACTGCTTTCGCTCAACATTACCGCAATGGCATGTAAAGTAAAGAACCAACCACGAGTTTGGTCAACACCTTCTGCAATGAAATCTGCAGGGTAGGCATTTTCAAATTCTTCCTTGTTCTCAAAAGGGAAGTGCCATTGTGCATAAGGCATGGCACCGCTATCAAACCAAACGTCAATTAGGTCAGTCTCGCGGGTCATTTTCTCGCCTTTGGCTGATACTAAAAATACATCATCCACATAAGGACGGTGCATATCTTTTAGTTCGAAACCTGCGGGCATGAAACCAGCTTCAATAGCTTTTGCAATTTCTGCATTCAATTCTGCAATAGAACCTATACATTTTTCTTCCAAGCCATCGGCAGTACGCCAAATAGGCAATGGTGTGCCCCAATAGCGAGAACGCGAAAGGTTCCAATCTACCAAGTTTTCTAACCAGTTACCAAAGCGGCCAGTTCCGGTTGCTTCAGGTTTCCAGTTGATAGTTTTATTTAAATCAGCCATTTTTTCTTTAACAGCTGTAGTTTTAATGAACCAACTATCTAACGGGTAATATAAAACAGGTTTGTCAGTTCTCCAACAGTGTGGATAGCTGTGTACATATTTTTCTACTTTAAAGGCTTTGTTCTCTTCTTTTAAACGGATAGCAATTTCTACATCTACCGATTTTTCTGGTGCTTGCCCTTCGGCGTAGTATTCGTTTTTAACGTATTTGCCACCAAATTCTCCTAACGATGCTACAAATTTACCTTGCAAATCAACCAGAGGAACAGTATTGCCTTTATCATCTAAAATCAACAAAGGTGGCACTTCTGGTGTTGCCAATTTAGCTACACGAGCATCATCTGCACCAAAAGTAGGGGCAGTGTGAACTATACCGGTACCATCTTCAGTAGTTACGAAATCGCCACTAATTACACGGAAAGCATTCTCCGCATTTTGGTAAGGTAATGCTAACGGTAAAAGTTGCTCGTATTTGATACCAACTAAATTTTCGCCTTTACATTCTGCTAATATCTGGTAAGGAATTTTCTTGTCTTCGGCTTTATAATTAGCAAAAGCTTCCTCATCTTCCGCTAAGAAAAACTTACCGCCAAATTGTTTGCCAACCAAGGCTTTTGCTAAAATTACGTTAGCTGGTTCAAAAGTGTACTGGTTAAAAGTTTTTACCAATACATAGTCGATTTTAGGGCCGACAGTTAAAGCGGTGTTACTTGGTAAAGTCCAAGGTGTGGTTGTCCAAGCTAGGAAATTCACTTCTCCAAAACCTTGTAAAAACAAAGGTAGAGTTTCGGCAATTGCTTTAAATTGCGCTACAATAGTTGTATCACTTACATCGCGGTAAGTGCCTGGTTGGTTCAATTCGTGCGAACTTAAACCCGTACCAGCAGCTGGCGAGTAAGGTTGGATAGTATAGCCTTTGTATAAAAGTCCTTTGTTGTACAGTTGCTGTAAAATCCACCAAAGGGTTTCGATGTATTCATTTTCGTAGGTTACGTAAGGGTTTTTCAAATCAACCCAGTAGCCCATTTTTTCGGTAAGGTCGTTCCAAACATCGGTGTAACGCATTACCTCTTCTTTACAGGCTGCATTGTATTCATCTACCGAGATTTTCTTGCCGATATCTTCCTTAACGATACCTAATTTTTTCTCCACAGCAAGTTCGATAGGTAAACCGTGGGTGTCCCATCCGCCCTTACGCTTAACTTGATATCCTTTTAGGGTTTTATAACGACAGAAAATATCTTTAATAGCACGAGCCATTACGTGGTGAATACCAGGCATTCCGTTTGCCGATGGCGGTCCCTCGTAAAAAGTAAAAGGTTTCGATTTTGGACGGCTGTCAATACTTTTATCAAAGATATTTTGTGCTTTCCAAAATGCCAGTATTTCTTCTCCTATTTTAGCTAGTTCTAATTGTTTAAATTCCCTATACATCAATCAAGTATCTCAAAAATTAAAGGTTGCAAAGTTAAGGTTTTAGAATGAATAATGGTAGTTTTGAGGCTGAAATAGTTTTATGGGTAAATTTCTAAAAAGAGGGGTTTTTTGTATGGCGGCAGCGGTTTTGTTGATGCCCGCTGCATTGTTGCTTAGAGGAGTAAGCGAAAATTTGACGTTGGCTGTGCTTATTTTGTGTATGATCTTAGAACTTATTGGACTTGTCTTTGTTATTATAAGTATATTAAAGCGAAGAAAGGAAACCAATAATTATGATAAAGCATCTGAAGCTAACTAAAGCTATTGTAGCAATGGCTTTAGGTATTGTAGCACTTATAGCTGCAAAAATCATGGAGTCGAATAGGATGGATGGCAATCAGGTTGTGCTAGGTATTGCTGGGTTTTTGTTTATCGCTAGTGCACTTATCTTTTTGTATCCCATATTATTTGCAAAAAAGGCAGATAAGGATGGTAAAAGCGTAGAACTGAAACCAGCAGCAAAAGAGCCCGTAGAACCTGAAACTCTAGCAAGTTAAGTTTTAATTAATTCTGTCAATTAAAACTTATCTACTGAATATCCAAAGAGATTAAAAAATTTTTACTTTTGCTTGCAAGACGCTATCACATTGTATGTTACAGTGTAATATGCACCTACCTAATGCAAAATGAGTAAAAATAATAAAACTAAATTATCTGATGTTCAGGTGAATGAGAAGGCAGGTTCCAAATCTTCGTATGAGGATTTCATGGTGCTGTTTTTTGTTGGCGCATTTCTAGTGATAGATTTTTTGCCCTATTTCAAAACATTTGAAATTATAGCGCCTCAATTTCTTTACCTAACGATTCTGAACATATTTGTTAGTCTTTATATTTATTCAAACCCTGCGTTGCACCAAACCGCACTGGTAAATATATTTAAGAGCAGTTATGTTTTTGTATCTTATATTGTTTTTATCCTGTTATGTAGTGTTTCCATTTTTTTTGCCAAAAACATTTCGTTGGGCATTGTAAGTTTAGCTGAAATAATAGTTGCTTTTACGATGGTGATTAACTTCACTACGCTATTTTACAATAGATTACATTTAATTGTTAAAGTTGCGTTTTTAGTGGGTTTCAGTGCTTTTTTGCAAGCGGGTAAGGTGTTATATAATTTTAATTTGGAGACGAATCTAAAGCCCATTTATGAGGTTTTAAATTCTAACGTGATGAAAGGTAATGCTGGCAACATTAATATTCTTGCCGCTAGCCTATTGTTTAAAGTGCCGTTTATCTACGTTGGAATAACCAACTTTAGCAATTGGAAAAAGTGGTTTCTTGCAGTAGCACTCGTTTTTGCTACTACTGTCATCTTCTTAATTAGCGCAAGAGCTGCCTTGCTTTCGTTAATTATAGTGACTGCGATTTTCGCGGTTTACTACGTCAAAACCAGTGAGTTTAAAGGCAAGGCAGCTTTACAACTTCTGTACATTGTATTCCCGGTAGTTGTTTCATTTGCATGGGCTAATCTCACTTTTGAACAATCAAAATTAGATCCAAGGTTTGTTTCTACTGCGGAAAGACTCGCTCAGCTTAACGCAGAAGACGGGTCTATTAACCGCCGTCTTGTCTTTTATCGAGCGGCTCTTGGTCTTGCAAAGGAAAAACCTATTGTGGGAATTGGTTTGGGTAACTATAGGATCGAATCTATCCCTCTCGACTTAAGCACAAATTCGAGCGTGCCTTTGCATGCGCACAACGATTTTTTGGAGTTAACAGCTGAAACAGGTTTTTTGAACGGATTGCTGTATTTTTCAATATTTGTAGTGCTGCTGGTAGTAAACGTCAAAAGATTATTTAAAAGTCGAGACGTTTTAATCAGCAAAACTTCTTTGTTAGCACTGCTTCTGCTGGTAATTTATGGGATTGATGCCCTATTTAACTTCCCATTTTACCGGCCAACCATGCAAGTGTGCTTTTCTTTTTTGATGGCGTTTACTTTTGTAAATATTGGTGATATTGGAAAACACGCTACATTGGTCAATAAGAAAATTCTAGTCGGCTTAATTGCGTTATGCGCTTTACCATTATATTTTACTTATCACGCCTCCAAAACTTCTAACCTGGAGTATCTAATTCAAACAGATAATATCAACTTTGCAAGTTCGGGTGTTTTAAAAGGAGATGATGTAGTAGGTAGAAATCCTAAATTTCCAAATGTTTTTCAATCATCCGAATCGTTTGTGGAATACGCTGGCATATATTATTTCAGGGAAAAGAAATACACTGAGGCGATAAAATTACTGGACAGTGCAAATAAAATCAATCCGTATTTAGGTCGCCCAGATTTCTACAAATATTTAATTGCTAACGAGCGGGGCTTACCAGATAGTGCATATTTCTACGCAAAATCTGCTTTTTACAAGAGGCCAGTTAACGATAATTTTTTCGAAACTGCTACAACGCTTGCAGCGGCTCGAAGAGATACCGCAGAGATCTTGAAAATGTACGAGACTTTTCCTGCAATTCTTACAAAGCCAGCAAGCTGGTCAAAAGCATATTTATCGCTAAATGCGGCAGGTTATAGTAAAAATGGTTTGGATAAATTTAAGGATTTGGCTCTGAAAAGTTTTCCGGCAGATACTATTGTTCAAAAGTCTATCAATCAAATTGCTATTACCGATTACATTGTAAAAGGACAAAGTCTTTTTGCGACTGGTAAGCATATAGAAGCTTTAGATAGCTATCAACAAGGGTTAAAGTTAGATCCAACTAATATTTATGTAAATCAGAATATCGGGTTTTATTACTTTAATCTGAGTAAACCGAATTTGGCTATCCCGTACTTTAAAAAAGCTTTAGATTTGCCAGGATTGAACAATGGTAAAACAGAGTTCTTTTTGGGCCTATGTTATTTAAATGTTGGGGATAAAGAAAATGCATGTAAGTATTTTAAGCAAGCAGGTAATTATCCTGATGCTGAAAAGCTGTTAGTTGCCAATTGCAGGTAGTTTGAGTAAGGCTTTATAGGGGTTGCCTTTTAGTTCGAGTAACTCAGCAAACGCGGGCTCGGTTTTAAAGCCCTTCTGTTTAAGCTCAATTATTTTAAGACGAAAATCTTCTCCTTTTTCTTGGAGGATTTGATGTTCGATGAGCATGTGCCGATAGGCATTTTGTTGTTGTGTAGGGATATTTTGTCCAAAGACCTCCACTTCTATATCATCGACTTTAAAACTACAAACCACGCTATCTTGGTCGCTAATTTTCATGTCTCGGATTTGAAAATCCTTTTCTAGCTTAAACAACCTTTTTAAAGTGCCCACAAATTCCTGCTTATCTTCCCAGTAGCAAATAATATCAAGATCACTCGTTTCAATATCAATATGAATTGGAATCGTGCCCGTAAGAATAGGATTGTACGGTTTTAGTTTTTCAAATAGCTGATGTGTAACTAGCGTTTGATAAGCTGACTTTTGCCGTTCGTTGCCGTTTTTTAAATATTCGATAGTTAGGAAGTCCATTGATTAATGATCGTCCAAATTTTCCAAGTTCTTCGCTACCTCCGCTTCCGATAATTTCTTGCGTTTTTTGTTCTTATCTAACCATAACATTAAAGCAGGCAATAAGGTAAGGTTAAACACTAAGGCCACAATTAATGTAATAGAAAGTAAGAAGCCTAAAATTACCGTTCCACCAAAAGTAGAAGCTGTAAATATCCCGAAGCCAAAGAATAAGATCAGGGCAATGTGCGTCATGCTTACGCCTGTTTCGGTAATGGTGTCGGTAATTACTTTGCTTACGCTATAATTGGTTAGCGTTAGTTCTTGTTGATATCTCGTTAAAAAATAAATCGTTTGGTCAGATGCTAATCCAAAAGCGATAGTGAATATCAAAATTGTTGAAGGCTTTAACGGAATACCGAAGAAACCCATCAGTCCTGCGGTAATTACCAAAGGAACAATGTTTGGCAATAGAGAAATGAACATGATACCCAAACTCCTGAATTGCGCTAAACGAAGCAAAGAAATCAATACGATAGCTAAACCTATGCTTTCAAACAAATGCTCTAAAAGATAATCCGTTCCTTTAGCGAAAATGATGCTAGAACCTGTTAAACTTACATCAAAGCGTTTCGGAGAAAGAATAGAGTCGATTTTCGGTTTCAGCTCTTCCAAAACTTGGTCTAAACGCTTCGAACCAATATCAGCCATTTGAAAACTAACACGGGCAGTTTGCTTGTCTTTGTCTACAAAATTTGTGAGCATATTGCCATTGCCCTTGCCAGAATTAGCAGCATAGATCAAGATGAAATTCTTCTCAAAATCTGTTGGTAAACGGTAAAAATTGGTATCGCTATTGTAGAAAACTTGAGTAGCATATTTTAAGCCAGTGTTTAAAGAAATGGAGCGAGAAAACTCGGGGTAGGCCGAAACCATTTCCTCCATTTTATCAATCTTATTTAAGGTAGATATACTCAGGACACCATTCTTTCGCTTGGTATCAACGCTAATCTCTAATGGTAAAATTCCTTCGAAATTCTTTTCGAAAAACTTTAAATCGGTTAATATTTTAGAACTTTTGGGTAAATCATCTACCACGTAGCCATTTACATTAATACGGTAAACGCCAATTAAGGAAATTACTGTCAGAATTATGGTTACAGTGTAGATGGTAGCGCTTTTGTGTTGAACCAGATGATCTGTTTTCGCCAACAACCTGTCTAAGAAATTCGGTTCATGTACACCGTTGATTTTATTTTTTGGCGCAGGTAGGTAACTGAAAATTGCAGGGATTAAACATAAGCTCATTAGCCACGTAAACATCACATTTAGCGCAGCTACGCTACCAAACTGCATTAACAATTCGCTGCCAGTAAAGTACAGGACACCAAAACCAATAGCTGCGGTAATGTTGGCAATTAAAGTAGTTACAGAAATACGTTCTACTGTAATTTGCCAAGCTTTATCTTTATCGCCATGCTTTTTAAGCTCGTTGTGGTATTTATTGAGTAGTAAAATGCTGTTTGGAATACCAATAATTACAATTAACGGTGGAATTAATCCTGTTAAGATGGTGATTTCGTAGCCAAACAATACCAAAGTTCCAATACTCCAAACAACCCCCATAATTACCACTAAAACTGGGTAGAATACCGCCGAAAAACTACGGAAGAATATCACTAGAATTAAAGCGGAAACCAAAATAGATAGACCTAAAAATAGGATAAATTCGTTAGAAACTAACTTGCTGGTAGCGGTTCTTATATAAGGTAAGCCTGATAAATGAATGTCAACGCCCTCGCTTTTTCCAAATGCTAAAGCCTTTTCTTCAATTTCTTTAAGGATTGGGTTTCTAGCTGCCGAATTTAAAATCTTCTGGTCGAAGGTTACAGCCATTAAAGTGGCGTTACTTTCGGTATTGTAGAGTAAACCTTTATAAAATGGTAACTGATTAAGCTTACTTTTAAGCGAGTCCATCTCTGCATCGCTTGCTAAAACTTTTTCTGGTAATGGTTTTACCGTAAATTTCTGATTGGTGGTATCTTTCTGCAGCTCAAAAAACTTTCCGATCGATAAAACGCCTTTGATGCCGTTAAGCTGTTGTAATTCGTTAGATAGCTGAGCCCATTTGTTATAGGTGTCTTTTTGGAAGATTTTGTCACTCTTCACGCCAATCACAACAATACTTCCATCTTCACCAAATTGCTTTTTAAAGGCATTATACTTTACAAAAACAGAATCTGTTAAAGGTAAAATCTTTGCGCCTGAATAAGAAAGCTTGATATTTTTGGCCTGCCATCCCATGAATATGGTAATGGTAACAAATAGGACGATAAGGAGAACGCGATTTTTTAATATAGCATTAGATAGTTTAACCCACATATAAATCTTTAAGAAAGTGTAAAGAACGCATAAAATTGACGGATTGCCAAATGTGACAGTTTAAATATGCGTTAATCTTGCCATTATAAACAAGGTTTTAAGGTAATTGTTGTAAGTTGTAATCAGTTTAGTTGTTGCTTTGATTATTTTTGTGCCAAAGATTTTTAGATGCTGTATAAAACCAGAGGAATTGTTTTAAAAACTATAAACTACAATGAAAGCAGTGTAGTTGTGCAGGTTTTTACTGAAAAGTTTGGCATTCAATCGTATCTTGTTAATGGTGTTAAAAAGGCAAAGGCGAAAATTCCGATCAATTTTTTGCAGCCGTTACATTTGTTAGATATGGTGGTATATCATAAGCAGAACACACAGATACAAAGGGTGTCGGAAGCTAGGCCGATGCCTATGTTCAAAAGTATTCCTTACAATGTAATCAAAAACACAATTGTTCAGTTTTTAAATGAAGTATTGTATAAAAGCATTAGGCAGCAACATGTGGATGAGCAATTGTTTGAGTATCTTTATAATGCGATTAGTTGGTTCGATGAAAGCGAAGAACTCAGCGTTAACTTTCATTTGTCGTTTTTGATGAAGCTAACGCGGTTTTTAGGTTTTGCTCCACAACCACAGACTAGGCCAGACCAAAAGTATTTCGATTTGCAGGAAGGTAATTTCACTTCATTATCGCCAATGCATCCATATTTTACCGATGATGAGCAGGGAAATTCATTATTGTTATTGTTAAATACATCGATTAAGAAAATTAATGAGGTACGATTTACGAATGCTTATAGACGATTGTTGCTCGATAAAATATTGATTTACTATCAGTTGCATACAGCGTCTTTTGGGCAGGTGAAATCACATCAGATATTAGAAGAGGTGCTTTCTTAAAAAAAATAAAAAAAGAATTGTAAAGAAATATTATAACACTATATTTGCATTCCCAAACGAAATCGGTGGTTATCCGAAATACTTAGGGAAATTGAAATACTGGAAAATTAGCTCAGCTGGTTCAGAGCACCTCGTTTACACCGAGGGGGTCGGGGGTTCGAATCCCTCATTTTCCACATAATAAGTTTACTGGATTGTAAATGATAATAAATAAAACACTGGAAAATTAGCTCAGCTGGTTCAGAGCACCTCGTTTACACCGAGGGGGTCGGGGGTTCGAATCCCTCATTTTCCACATAAAGCCTTGTTAGTTCTACTAGCGAGGCTTTTTTGTTTTTTGAGAATATCTTATGTTTACTACCTATATTCTTTATTCTCCTTCTCGGAAAAAATATTATATCGGCTCTACGTCAAATCTTGAAAAACGTTTAGCTAAACATAATACTAACCACAAAGGCTTTACCGGTAAAACTGGCGACTGGATGATTGTGTATTCTGAACATTTTCAATCAAGGGAGCTTGCATTAAAACGGGAAAGGCAAATCAAATCTTGGAAGAGTAGAATTGCAATAGAAAAGTTGATTAGCTCAGCTGGTTCAGAGCACCTCGTTTACACCGAGGGGGTCGGGGGTTCGAATCCCTCATTTACATAGGAGCCTTGTTAGTTCTACTAGCGAGGCTTTTATTTTTACTGAGAATCTTACTAAGGTCATTACTGCCTATATTCTTTATTCCCCTTCTCGCAACAAATATTAGATTGGTTCCCCTTCAGATTTTTTGACAGTTTAGCAAGATGTGAGTTTCGTTAGAATAAAAGAATGTTCGAAATAAGTGTCGTTAGCATACTTTATATTAATCAACTGTATTAGGTTTGAATTTTTAAGGGGAATGAAAAATAGAGTGGTTAATCTCAGCCCTTTTTTAAATGCTTAATGATAATTGCTAAAATGAATGTCTTGAAATTAGGCTGTTGGAGCTATCTTGGTTTTTTTCTTTGTTTTTTGACTGCTGCTTTAATGTGTTCGCTGACATCATGTACTTCGACAAGGAGTATCAAAACTCCGAGTGGTATTTCAGAAATAAAGTATCTAAATATTAATAAGACCAAGCAATATGTTTTGATCAGAGGAAAGAATATAAATAATCCTATTTTGCTGTTTTTGCATGGTGGACCAGGTGCATCTGCTACGGCTTTGTTAAGGAAGTTTAATAGTGAGCTGGAGGATTATTTCACGGTGGTGTATTGGGACCAGAGGAATGCGGGAAAATCCTATGACAAGCGGACATCGAGAGAAGAAATAAAGGTTGCTAAATATCAACAAGATGTAGATACTTTGGTTAGTTATTTGAAGGTTCGGTTTAAGGTTGAAAAAATATTTCTTGTTGGCCATTCTTGGGGCTCAAGGCTAGGTTTATACGCAGTTCAGAAGAATCCTGAAAACTTTATTGCTTACGTTGGGATTGGACAGGAACTAGCCGCTTATGAAGGTGAGCTAGCTTCTTATCGTTATACTTTGGGTAGGGCATTAGAGACGAATAATATAAAGGCTATAAAAGAATTGCAAGGGATTGGGGAACCCCAATCTGGAGATTACTCTAAGATGTATAAGATGGGCTTTTGGGGAATAGTTAAACAAAAAGAGTGGCTTTTGAAACTTGGTGGGGAGAGGTACAAAAAAAGGAATTATTTGGACTGGATCTTGGCCATTTGGATATCGAGGGAATACTCTTTCTTTGATTTGCTGAAATATGGTAAAGCATCAGGTTTTTCTGCTGGAAATATTATTTACGACCCTGATTTTAACAATTTTGATTTTTTTAAACAGATAGTTCCTTGTTTTTTTATCTCAGGAGCATATGACTATAACACCCCTTGGGAATTGGTTGAAAAATATGTGAATATTTTAAAGGCGCCCAATAAGGAGTTTATTAAGTTTGAAAGGTCTGGTCATAGTCCTGTTTTTGAAGAGCCACAAAGGTTTAATAAGGAGATAATTAGATTGTTTAATAAAAGTGTCGAAAAATAATCCATCATAATTACGAGGAACGCAGCCCTGAAGCAGTTACATACGGTAACTTAATTAGTAACGCTTTTAGAATTCACGTACATCATCCGATTATATGGTGTTAAAATAACGTGAGTTTTGGATATTTTTAGCTGGATGTCAATGTGTTATCTTTTTTGTAGCCTAAAAAAGTATCGTCATTGCGAGGTACGAAGCAATCTTAAAGCGGTAGTTTTGTTGCCTAGCGATAGTAGTAGGATTGCTTCGTACCTCGCAATGACGAATCAAGACCCAAAACTCACGTTAAAATAAGAAGCTAGTCTATGCAATTTGGCACTGAAAGCCGTAGGGCTGAATGAAACAAAATTGCTAAGAACGCATGAAAACAAAATTCGGATTAGGCAAGGCTAAAGATGCTACAAGAATTTACATTTCCAACTTTACCATCACTTTACGGTTAAATTATTTCTTTTTCCTCGTGGTGCTAATATTTGGTAAAAACATCGTTATCAATCCAATTAATGGCAAGTAAGCACAAACATGAAAAACATAGTTGATGCTTGTTTTATCGGCCAAATTTCCAATTAAGGCAGAGCCTAAACCACCCATGCCAAAGGCGAAACCAAAGAATAGTCCTGCAACTAAACCAACCTTTCCTGGGATTAATTCTTGTGCGTAAACCAAAATTGCAGAAAAAGCAGAAGCCAAAATCATCCCGATAGGAACAATTAAAATACCAGTCCAAAATAGATTAGCATGAGGTAACAACAAGGCAAAAGGAGCGGCGCCTAAAATAGATACCCAAATCACATATTTACGACCAATCTTATCGCCAATTGGGCCGCCTAATAAAGTTCCTGCGGCAACCGAGAACAAAAACACGAACAAATAAATCTGTGAAGTTTGCACCGAAACGTGAAATTTGTCGATCAGATAAAACGTGAAATAGCTGGTTAAGCTCGCCATGTAAAAGTATTTCGAGAAAATTAAAACAAGTAATATGACTATTGCAGAGGCTACTGTTCTTTTAGATAGCTGATGCCCATCTGAAACCAAACTTCCTTTCTTTGCTTCGCGATTAGTAATATATCCTTTATACCACTTGCCAACATAACTTAGTACCATTATCGCCAATAGCGCAATTACCGAAAACCAAATCACACTAAATTGTCCTTTTGGAACAATGATCCAAGCCGCCAATAGCGGGCCTATAGAACTGCCGAAATTTCCACCCAATTGAAATACCGACTGCGCCAAGCCCTTTTTTCCGCCAGATGCGGCATGTGCCATTCTCGATGCCTCCGGATGAAAGATCGATGAGCCTGTTCCTACTAAAGCTACTGAAAATAAGATCAGGTAAAAGCTATTTGAAAGTGATAGCGTAATCAAACCTATTAAGGTAAATCCCATTCCTATAGCTAAAGAATAGGGTTGAGGTTTTTTATCAGTATATAAACCAACAAACGGTTGGAATAATGAGGCTGCTAATTGAAAAGTAAGCGTAATTAAACCAATTTGCGAAAATGTAAGTTGATAAGAATTTTTTACTAGCGGATAAATTGCAGGTATTAAAGATTGTATCGTATCATTAAGGAGGTGCGAAAAACTCAAAGCAAACAAAATTGGAAACACAGTTGCGTTGGTTTTGCTAGTATCTGAAGAATTTGTATTCATGTTAACGAAAGGGATTTATACAAAGCTAGGTATTTTATTATTGTTGCAGTTCGAAAAGAAGCGTTTGATGAAAAAGACAACACATAGAAACATAGGCTCGCTGGATTTACCAATAATGGAAGATGAATTTGTAGAAAGCTGGGGCATTTGTTTATGTAGTGCTAGTTGAAATGTTTTTTTCTAAAAGCTATGTGTCTATATGGTTCATATAAGCGCCTTTCATATCAAATCGTAAATCGTAACCTAAAATCGTAAATCATTTGTATTTTTGCGGCGAAAACAAAATGAATATAAAATGAGTACTAACAGAGGACCAATATCGAAATTCATGGAGACTAACTACCTCCATTTTAATGCTGCAGCTATGATGGATGCGGCTAAAGGTTACGAAACGCATTTAGACGAAGGTGGTAAAATGATGATTACCCTAGCTGGAGCGATGAGTACCGCCGAATTGGGCATATCGTTGGCAGAGATGATTAGACAAGACAAAGTGTCTATAATTTCTTGTACCGGAGCTAACTTAGAAGAGGATATCATGAACCTGGTTGCTCATTCGCACTATAAAAGGGTACCTAATTACCGCGATTTAAGTCCGCAAGACGAGTGGGATTTGTTGGAAAATCACTATAACCGTGTTACAGATACTTGTATTCCGGAAGAGGAGGCTTTCCGTCGTTTGCAAAAACATATCCACGCCATTTGGAAAGATGCTGATGACAAAGGTGAGCGTTATTTCCCACACGAGTTCATGTACAAAATGTTATTAAGCGGCGTATTGGAGCAATACTATGAAATTGACTCTAAAAACTCGTGGATGTTAGCAGCGGCTGAGAAAAACTTGCCTATTGTAGTGCCAGGATGGGAAGATAGCACCATGGGCAACATCTTCGCTTCTTATGTAATTAAAAACGAATTTAAAGCTACAACCATGAAAAGCGGTATCGAGTACATGGGCTGGTTAGCAGATTGGTATGTGAAAAACTCTGAAGGAAAGGGGATAGGTTTCTTCCAAATTGGCGGTGGTATTGCGGGCGATTTCCCTATTTGTGTAGTGCCAATGCTTTATCAAGATATGGAGATGGAAAACATTCCTTTCTGGAGTTATTTTTGCCAAATTTCAGACTCTACTACTTCGTATGGTTCTTACTCTGGAGCTGTTCCAAATGAGAAGATTACCTGGGGTAAGTTAGATATTCATACGCCAAAATTCATCGTAGAAAGTGACGCAACAATCGTAGCGCCATTAATGTTTGCTTGGATTTTAAAGCAATAATTAAAAATCAAAATATCTAGGTCAGAAAATAACCTGATCAATGTCGGCGATTTGATAAAAATCGCCGATTTATTTAACGCTAGCCTATAAAAACGCAATAGTTTAGAATGATTATAAATTGTATTTCACTGTCATTAATATGTCATTGGTATGCTAATAAAGCTTACTTTTGTCCAATTATTTCTGAGAGGTAAATCATCATTCATCACTTAGATTAACAATTTTATTTCAATATAAAGCATAAAATACTCATTATGAGGAATATCTCATTCGGACTTAAAAAACTTAGAAAAGCTGCATTTGTTTTAGCTGGTCTATCTTTTTTAATTGTAAATGTATCGAAAGCGCAAGATGTTGTAGAAGGAAGGACTTTATTTAAGTCTAAGTGTGCTTCTTGTCACGCGTTGGATCACGATGGTACTGGGCCTGCATTAACTCCAAAAATGCAGACTTTGGAAGAATCGTATTTAATTCCATGGATTAAAAACAACCAAGCTTTAATTGCTTCGGGTAACAAACAAGCTATCGAAGCAGCTAAATTCTCTCCATCAGAGATGACGGCTTTCCCTACTTTAACTGATGATCAAATCAAAAGTATCATTGCTTATGGTAAAGAAGGCGAGCCGAAAAAAGCAAAGGTAGATGGTCCGGTAGCTGTAGATGAAGGTGTTTCTAGCCTTTCAATCGCGGGTGTAATTGCCATCATCGTTCTTTCTATCATTGTATTGGTAGTTTTAGGTAGAGCGGTTAAAATGCTTGAGCGCCTAATCCTTGAAAAACAAGGTATTGTTATAGCAGAAGAAGAAAATGTTTCTTTAGTTACTGGCGTAAAAGGCTTGTTCAAAAACAAGAAATTTGTATTCTTTACCGTATTGTGTTTAGTAATGGTGTTAGGTTCTTTCGGTTGGATGGGTATGTGGGAAACTGGTGTTCACACTGGATATCAACCAACGCAGCCAATTAAATTCTCTCACGAATTACACGCTGGTATCAATCAAATCGATTGTCAGTACTGTCACACCGGTGCTTTCAAATCTAAAAACTCAACTATTCCTTCGTTAAACGTTTGTATGAACTGTCATAAAAACGTACAAGCAAGAACAGATGATGGTTTGATTTCTCCAGAAATTCAAAAAATCTATAACGCTTTAGGCTATAACCCAGATACTCAAACTTACGATAAGACTAAAGAGCAGCCAATTGAGTGGGTACGTGTACATAACTTGCCAGATTTCGCTTACTTTAACCACTCTCAGCACGTAGTAGTAGGTGAAGAAGCTATTCGTAAAGAAGCAGGTTTGAACCCTAAAGATCCAGTTTGTTTCGCTTGTCACGGTCCGGTTAACACAATGGAGGAAGTTTATCAATATTCTCCGCTAACCATGAAATGGTGTGTGAACTGTCACAAAGATGCTGATATCTCTGGCAAGAAAAACGATGCTTTTTATGCTAACGTAATTGCAGCTCACGAGAAAATCAAAAAAGGTGAGAAAATTACACCAGCGTTGCTGGGTGGTTTAGAGTGTGGTAAGTGCCATTATTAATAAATAGAGTTTTTTAAGAACGTTCGATAAACAGTAATATAGCTTAAATGGAAAGCAACAAAAAATACTGGAAAGGTTTGGAGGAGTTAAATAAAACTCCCGAGTTTGTTGAAAACAACAAAAGCGAATTTGCCGAGCCGCTTCCAATAGAAGATGTTTTAAGTGAAGCAGGACTAAGTACAGTTACCCCACGCCGTGACTTTTTAAAGGCATTAGGTTTTGGTTTAGGAGCTGTAACTTTAGCTGCGTGTCAAAAAGCACCGGTACACAAATCAATTCCTTACTTAGTTAGACCAGAAGAGGTAACTCCAGGTATTCCTAACTTTTACGTTTCTAGTTTTAAAGGAAACAGCGTAATGGTTAAAACTGTAGTAGGTCGTCCAATTAAAATTGAGGCTAACCCTAATGCAGGAACGTTTAACTGTGGTACAGATGCACAGGCACAAGCTTCGGTATTAGATTTGTATGATGTTTCTAAACTAAAAAATCCTTTGTTAAAGAAGGATGAAACTACTTGGGCTGATTTGGATAAATTCGTAAAAGGCGAATTAAACAAAGTACAAGCTTCAGGTAAGCAAATCCGTATTGTTGCTAGCTCTTTAAATAGCCCATCGGCTAAAGCGGTAGTAACAGAATTTACGGCTAAATACCCTACAGCTAAATTGGTTCAGTATGATCCAATTTCTTACACAGGTATCATCAAAGCTAATGAGAACAGCTTCGGTAAAGCAGTGTTACCTAAATACAACTTCGAAAAAGCAGATTTAATTGTAAGCTTTGCAGCCGATTTCTTAGGAACTTGGATTAGCGGCGAAGAATTTACTGCTCAATATACTTCTAACAGAGATTACAAATCGTTAGAGAAAAAGAAAATGTCTCGTCACTTCCAGTTTGAAGCTGGTATGAGTTTAACAGGTACAAACGCCGATACTCGTATTGCTTTAAAATTATCTGAAGAAGGACCTGCATTAATCGCTTTATACAATGCAATTACTGGTGCTAGTTTACCAGGCGCTGGCTTGCCAGATAATGCTAACGCTGATAAAGCAATTAAATTAGTAGCGAAAGAATTATTACAGAACAAAGGAAAAGCGTTATTAGTAGCTGGTTCTAATGATGTTTCTGTACAAACTTTGGTAAATGCAATTAACGTGGCTATCGGTAGCTACGGTACTACTATCGATTTAGATAACCCTTGTAAACGTTACGAAGGTAATGATGCAGAATTTGCATTGTTAGTTGACGAAATGAACAAAGGTGATGTAGGTGCTGTTTTCTTCTTGAATTCAAACCCTGCTTACGATGCAATTAACGCTAAGGCTTTCACTGATGGTTTAGCTAAAGTTGCTTTGAAAGTTTCTTTCTCTGATAGAGAAGACGAGACAGCAGATCTTTCTGATGTTGTTGCAATTACACCTAACTATTTAGAGTCATGGGGTGATGCAAACACTTACGAAGGTTTCTATTCAATCGTTCAACCTACTATCAATCCAGTTTTCAACTCTCGTCAGGCAGAGCAAAGCTTGTTAACTTGGGCAGATGCTCCGGTACAAGATTACTACCAATACGTACGTAACTACTGGGAGAAAAATATTTTACCAGCAGCAGGTAAAACTTGGAAAGATGTATTGCAAACTGGGGTAGTAACTTCAGCTCCAAGAGCAGCTGGTAGCTATGGCTTCACTTTATCATTAGATGCAGTTGCAGCAGCTATTGTAGCGAGCAGCAAAGCATTGAAAAAAGATATCGAGCTTCAAATTTTTGAAAGTGTGCCGATGCGTGATGGTAAACAAGCAAACAACGCATTCTTGCAAGAGTTTCCTTGTCCGGTAACTAAAGTAACTTGGGATAACTATGTTGCTCTAAATCCTAAACAAGCAGAGAAATTAGGTTACAAAGAATTTGATGTAGTAAGCATTAAAGCTGAAAACGGATATGCTATCGATTTACCAGTATTGTTCCAACCAGGACAAGCAATGGGTACAGCATCTGTAGCTTTAGGTTACGGACGTACTAAAGCTGGTAAAGCAGGTAACAACGTAGGTAAAAATGCTTTCCCATTCGTAACTTATGCTAACGGTACAATGAAGTATGCAACTACTGCAACTTTAACTGGTACTGGTGTATGGTCTGAGTTAGCACAAACTCAAACTCACTACTCTTTCGAAGGTAGAAATATTGTTCGCGAAGCTACTTTCAAAGATTTCTTGAAAGATCCAATGGCTGGTTCTGGTAACCACCATAAACATAAAGTGTACGATTTGTGGACTACAGATAAGCACGAAATGTTGGGCAACAACTGGGTAATGGCAATCGATTTGAATGCTTGTACAGGTTGTGGTTCATGTATCGTTGCTTGTAACGTAGAAAACAATATTCCAGTAGTAGGTAAGGATGAGGTTCGACGTCGTCGTGAAATGCACTGGTTACGTATCGATCGTTACTATAGCTTTAATGATGAGCAACACGGTTCTGTAACAGAAGAGAAAGAAATTGCTCACTTAGATAATCTAGAGAACGTTTCTGTAGTGCACCAACCAATGTTATGTCAACATTGTGATCACGCACCTTGCGAAACTGTATGTCCGGTATTGGCAACGGTACACTCTTCAGACGGCTTAAACCACATGGCTTATAACCGTTGTGTAGGTACTCGTTACTGTGCAAACAACTGTCCATACAAAGTACGTCGTTTCAACTGGTTTAACTACTGGAACGATTCACGTTTCGATAACTACTTGAACAACGAGTTTACTCAATTAGTATTAAATCCAGATGTTACTACCCGTTCTCGTGGTGTAATGGAGAAATGCTCAATGTGTATCCAACGTATCCAAGCTGGTAAATTAACTGCCAAATTAGAAAAACGTGCATTGAAAGATGGCGATATCAAAATGGCTTGTCAAGAGGCTTGTTCTGCCAACGCAATCATCTTCGGTGATAAAAACGATCCGAATTCGGAAGTTTCTAAAGCATTACGTAGCGAGCGTACTTACTACGTACTAGAGGAAATCAACGTTGAGCCA
The DNA here is from genome assembly GCF_031119335.1 of Pedobacter sp. Lineage (GTDB taxonomy): Bacteria > Bacteroidota > Bacteroidia > Sphingobacteriales > Sphingobacteriaceae > Pedobacter. The sequence continues at coordinate 149,864 of NZ_JAVHXT010000005.1, read as the reverse complement.
GGTATTGGTTACATGACAAAAATTAGAAACATAGATTCAGAAACAAAAGAAGTACACGCGTAAGCTACTACTTACAGTAATATAGATTATGGCAGGACATAACGAATCAATTTTAAGAGAACCATTAATTACCGGAAAGGACATCACGTATGCCCGAATTACGGAAGAGATCTTATCTCCGGTAGAAAACAAACCTAACAAGGCTTGGTGGATTGGATTTATCCTTGCACTTTGCGGAGCTACACTTTGGGTAGTTTCTGTAGGCTATACGTTCTGGTTTGGTATTGGTGCTTGGGGATTAAATAAAACAGTTGGTTGGGCTTGGGATATCACCGGTTTCGTATGGTGGGTAGGTATTGGTCACGCTGGAACACTAATCTCAGCAGTATTATTACTTTTCCGTCAGAACTGGCGTAACTCTATCAACCGTTCGGCAGAGGCGATGACAATTTTCGCCGTTATTTGTGCCGCTACATACGTTGTATCACACATGGGTCGTCCTTGGTTAGCATATTGGGTATTACCTTTGCCAAATCAATTCGGTTCACTTTGGGTAAACTTTAACTCACCATTGGTGTGGGATATGTTTGCGATCTCAACTTATTTCTCTGTATCATTATTATTCTGGTACACAGGTTTATTGCCAGATATCGCAACTATTAGAGATAGAGCAACAGGCGTTCGTAAAAAAGTATATACTATCTTCTCATTCGGTTGGACAGGTAGCGTAAAAACTTGGCAACGTTTTGAGGCAGTATCATTAATCTTAGCAGGTATTTCTACACCACTAGTACTTTCGGTACACACCATTGTATCAATGGACTTTGCAACTTCGGTAATCCCAGGATGGCACACTACCATCTTCCCTCCATACTTCGTGGCAGGTGCGATTTTCTCAGGTTTCGCAATGGTATTGACTTTATTATTGGTAGTACGTAAAGTATTAGGTTTAGAGAACTACATCACTATGTTCCACATCGAATCGATGAACAAAATCATCATCTTAACAGGTTCAATTGTAGGTGTGGCTTACTTAACTGAGTTATTTATCGCTTGGTATTCAGGTTCACAATATGAGATGTACGCGTTTCAAAACCGTATCTCTGGTCCATTCGCTTGGTCATATTGGTTAATGATGACTTGTAACGTAATCTCTCCACAGTTGTTATGGTTCAAGAAAATTCGTACTAATATCGCAGCTACTTGGGTACTATCTATTGTGGTAAACATCGGTATGTGGTTTGAGCGTTTTGTAATTATTGTAACTTCATTACACCGCGATTACTTACCATCAAGCTGGACAATGTTCTCTCCAACTTGGGTAGATGTGGGCGTGTTCGTAGGTTCAATTGGTGTATTCTTCACCTTGTTCCTATTATTCCTAAGAGTATTACCTTCTATTGCAATTGCAGAGGTTAAAATGATCTTGAAGAGCTCAAGTGAGCAATCTAAGATGAAATTGATTAAAGAAGGAAACCTAGATAAAGAGCATGTACAAGAGTACATCGAATCTTTAGAGAAATTTGATAGTGTTAAACAAGAAGAATACGCAAAAATATAACAATGAGTAATATCAAATATATTTTAGGCAGCTTTGGCGATCCTGATGAGATGCTAACAGGCATCAAGAAATTGCAGGAAAATAACATCTCCATTTATGATGTTTATACACCAATGCCTATTCACGGTATCGAAGCGAAATTAGGCGTTAAAAGATCTAGATTAGATATTGCCGCTTTCTTTTTCGGAATTACAGGTACAATTACCATGCTTACTGGAGTTTATTTAGCTACGGTGGTAGATTGGCCAGTAAATATTGGGGGTAAAACGCACTTTGCATTTCCAGACTTTGTGCCTATTACTTTCGAATTAACTATTTTGTTCTGTGCGTTTGGTCTAGTTGGATCTTACTATGCATCTACTCACTTATTCCCGGGTAGAGCGCCAAGAGTAATGGATTTACGTGCTACTGACGACCGTTTTGTAATTGCAATTGATGCAAAACAAAATGCAGAACATGATAAAATTGATGAACTTTTAAAAAGTGCAGGAGCTCTAGAAGTGAAGCATAATGAAAGGAAGTATATTAGCTATGAATAAGAATAAAATTGTTTTAGGAGCATTCGGCTTATTGGCTTCTGTAGCAATGCTTTCGGCTTGTAGAGATAACAAAAGCACAGGCTTAGAGTTCGCAAGAAATATGTACGATCCTATTGCTTACAATCAGGATCAGCCAAACAAGAATTTTGCTAACGGTGCAACTTCACAAACACCGCCACCAAATACAACTCCTGTTGATTATATCAGATACGAATATCCTAACACTAAAGAAGGTTATGAAGCATCTGTAGCTTTGGTAAATCCATTGGCATTAACAGAACAAAATTTAACAGAAGGTAAGCACTTTTACACAGTTTTCTGTGCGCCTTGCCACGGTGATGCTGGTGACGGTCAAGGTCATATCGTTAAGTTGGATAAAGGTATCTCAGGTGTGCCTTCATATCACGGTGCTGATGCAAACTCATCTCGTGGTGGGTTAATGCAAGATATGCCTGCAGGAAAAATTTACCACACAATTATGTATGGTTTAAATGCAATGGGATCTCATGCTTCGCAACTTAGCCCAGATGAAAGATGGAAAGTGGTGATGTATGTTCAACAATTACAAAAAAAATAAGAAAAGCAGATATAAATGGGAACTCATCATTATAATTTAAGTGAACAGTTTGAGTTTACTGGAAAAGCAAAAATCCTGAGTATTGTTGGTATCGCAGTTGGTATTTTAACAATAGCTTATGGCTTGTTTTTTAATCACGAACATGCACATCAAATGCACGAGCGTACTTATGCCAATCTATTGTTGATGGGCTATTATTTCGCTTGCGTATGTATGTCGGCTACTTTCTTTTTAGCAATTCAGTTTGTAGCACAAGCTGGATGGTCGGCGTCTATTTTACGTGTACCGCAAGCTATGGCTAAAAATTTGCCAATAGCAGCTTTAATCTTAATCGTTATTACTGGATTAGGTTTATACACTCATAACTTGTATCACCACTGGCACGCAGAAGGTTTAACAGACCCTAGCTCGCCCAACTACGATAAAATTATTGCTGGTAAAGCTGTATTTTTGAACGTACCTTTCTTCATGATCAGACAGGTAGTGTTTATGGGTTCATATGCTTTATTCGCTCATTTCGTAACTAAATGGTCGTATAACGAAGACTTAACTGGCGGATTGACATCATACAATAAAAGCTTCAAGTACTCTTGTATCTTCTTAGTAATCTACGGTTTTACTACACCAATCTTCGCTTTTGATAACATCATGTCATTAGAGGCACACTGGTTTTCAACTATGTTTGGTTGGTATAACTTTGCTTCAATGTGGGTAAGTACGTTAGCTATCATTGCTATCATCATTATCTTATTGAGAAAAGCAGGTTACATGAGCTGGGTTAACAATAGTCACCTACACAATTTAGGACAGTTTATTTTTGGTTTCTCTATCTTCTGGACTTACGTATGGTTTGCTCAATTCTTATTGATCTACTATGCCAACATGTCTGAAGAGACTGTGTATTTCCACAAACGTTTTAACAGCTACGAGTTCTGGTTCTATCTTAACATTGTGTTAAACTTCTTAACTCCATTATTATTATTAATGGATCGTGATAACAAAAGAAGTGAGAATCTCTTGTTAACAGTTTCTATCATCGTAGTATGTGGTCACTGGGTAGATTACTACCAAATGATTATGCCAGGTATATTCGAATTTGGCGCTAAAGATGGTAGTGGTTTCGGAATTTTGGAGCTAGGCATAGCAGCAGGTTTTATAGGTTTATTTACCTTTACCGTGTTAAGTGCATTAAGCAAAAAACCAATGGTGGCGAAAAATCACCCTTTCTTACAAGAGAGTTTAAACCACCACTTATAATCAGTACCAATTAAACAAATAATATAAAACAGTACATCGTACTACTTTTAAAGAAAATGAGTTTAAGAAAATTAATAGTTAATAAAACAATGGCAGCCCTAGCGGTAATATTTACCGTATTCTCTAGCGCTAATGCCTTTGCTCAAGAAGCAGCAGCAGCCGCTACGGCTAAACCTGTAGATATGGGACCAATACATAAATCTGCATTATTTTATGTGTTGTTGTTCTTGCTGCTATGTTTATTCATTGCAATTGTAGGTAAGGCTTTAAAAGTATATGAACTTACTCGCGAAACACAAGGCAAGCCAGAAGGAATAAACTGGGATACCGTAAACGCAATAATTTTTGCACTATTCTTGGTAGTGGGATTATATGGTGTTTATTGGGAATACTCGGTACATGGTAGCATGATCTCTCATATGCAAGAAGCTGCATCTGAGCATGGTAAACGTATTGATGAAATGTTTAAGCTAACATTAATCATTACGACTATTGTATTTATCCTTACTCACATTGTATTATTTGTATTTGCTTACATCTACAGATATTCTGCGAAGAGAAAAGCATATTACTACCCACATAACAATACTATCGAGAAAATTTGGACTATCGTTCCAGCTTTAGTATTGACTTTATTGGTATTGAAAGGCTTTTTAACTTGGAGATCTATTTTCTATAAAGCAGAAGATCCAAACAACAGACCTTTAAATATTGAAGTGGTTTCTTCTCAGTTCTTATGGGATATCCGTTATCCGGGAGCTGATGCTATTGTAGGTAAAAGAAACTATAAATTAACAACAGCTATCAACGGTTTAGGTATCGATTTTAACGATAAAAACAGTTTAGATGATTTATTAGCTGATGAAATTGTACTTCCGGTTAACAAACCAGTGCGTTTCACTTTGGCGAGTAAAGACGTAATCCACAGTTTTTATATGCCTCATTTTAGAGTGCAATTAAATACTGTACCAGGTATGCAAACTTATTTTGAGTTCACTCCAACGGTTACTACCGAAGAGATGAGAACAAAATTGAACGATCCGAAATTTAACTACATTTTATTATGTGCTAAAATTTGCGGTGCTAACCACTTTAACATGCAGAAAAATGTAAGAGTTGTTAGTGAAGCAGAATATAAAGAGTGGTTGAGCCAACAAGCTCCTTATTTAACCAACGATTTAAGAAAAGCATTTAATTTGCCAGTGGTGGCAGAGGAAGCGGCTCCGGCAGCAACCGAGGCACCAGCTGATACTACAGCTACTGCTGCGAAGGTAGAATTAGATGTGAAAAACCAATTAGCTTTAAAAAAATAATAATACTGGAAAAACCTTATTATGTCAACAATATCATTACACGATACACACCACGACGATCATGGACATGGCCATCACCATGAAACGTTCTTAACTAAATACGTGTTTAGTCAAGATCATAAAATGATTGCCAAGCAGTTTTTAATAACTGGTATCATTATGGCAGTTATAGCAATGATCCTATCTATTTTATTTAGGTTACAGCTTGCATGGCCAGATAAAACTTTTCCTTTATTAGAAACATTTTTAGGTAAATGGGCAGAGGGAGGAAGAATTAAACCAGACTTTTTCTTAGCATTGGTAACAATTCACGGTACCATTATGGTATTCTTTGTACTAACAGCTGGTTTAAGTGGTACTTTCAGTAACTTATTAATACCATTGCAACTTGGTGCCAGAGATATGGCTTCACCTTTCATGAACATGCTTTCTTACTGGTTCTTCCTAGTAGCTTGTATCATCATGATGGCTTCTTTCTTTACGCAAACAGGCCCAGCAAGTGGTGGTTGGACCATCTATCCTCCGTTATCGGCTGTGCCAAAAGCAATGCCTGGTTCTCAAATCGGTATGACTTTGTGGTTAATCAGTATGGTAATTTTCGTAGCCTCTTCATTAATGGGTAGTTTGAACTATGTAGCTACTATTTTGAATATGCGTACAAAAGGTATGGATCTTTGGAAAATGCCTTTAACTATCTGGGCAATATTCTTAACTGCTGTTTTAGGTATTCTATCTTTTCCAGTTTTAGTTGCTGGTGTGGTTCTGTTAATATTCGATCGTAGTTTTGGTACAAGTTTTTACTTATCAGATTTAGTGTTTGGTACCGAAATTTTACCAAACGAAGGTGGTTCTCCAATTTTGTGGCAACACTTATTCTGGTTCTTAGGTCACCCAGAGGTATATATCGTAATTATGCCGGCATTGGGTATCTCTTCAGAGATTATTTCTGTAAACTCAAGAAAACCAATTTTCGGTTACCATGCAATGGTTTACTCTCTAATCGGTATCACAGTATTATCATTTATCGTATGGGGTCACCATATGTTCGTAACAGGTATGAACCCGTTATTAGGTGGTGTATTTATGATTACCACGTTGATTATTGCGGTACCATCAGCTGTAAAAACATTTAACTATTTAGCTACGCTTTGGAGAGGTAATATCCGTTTTACACCAGCAATGTTATTTGCAATTGGTTTAGTATCTTTCTTTATCTCTGGTGGTTTAACTGGTATCTTCTTAGGTAATGCATCATTAGATATTAACTTGCACGATACTTATTTCGTAGTTGCTCACTTCCACTTGGTAATGGGTTCTGCTGCTATCTTTGGTATGTTGGCAGGTGTTTATCACTGGTTCCCGAAAATGTTCGGTAGAATGATGAACCCTAAGTTAGCTTATTTGCACTTCTGGTTAACTTTCATTTGTGCGTACTTGGTATTCTTCCCGCTACACTTCTTAGGTTTAGATGGCGTACCTCGTCGTTACTATGCATTTACGGAGTTCGAGTTTATGAACAAATGGTTAACCGTTAACGTATTTGTAACTTGGGCAGCAATTGTTGCTGGTTTGGCTCAAATTGCATTCTTGTTCAACTTCTTCTATTCTATTTTTAGAGGTAAAAAAGCAACTCAAAACCCTTGGGGAGCTAACACTTTAGAATGGACTACACCAGTTGAGCGTTTACATGGTAACTGGCCAGGTGAAATTCCAACTGTGTATCGTTGGCCTTACGATTATAGTAAGCCAGGTGCGGCAGAAGATTTTATTCCGCAAACTGTGCCTTTCTCTGAAACAATGAGCTCTAACTTACCTCACGATTTTGAAGGTAACGAAGAAGCTGAGCGTATACAGAAGGAGTGGGAGGCAGCTAACAAGCCAGTACAAGAATAAGGTACTGTAACAGACTTTGTCTAAAATATGTAATAAGGTACCTGCAATTGTTTAAACACTTACAGGTACCTTATTTTTATAAATCTATCACATATCAATGATTGCTAAATCTGCAAATAGATTTATTAGAATTAATTTAATAACCATTATTGCCACTTTGGTGGTTATTTTGGCCGGAGGTATTGTTCGTAGTACAGGTTCAGGTATGGGATGCCCAGATTGGCCTAAGTGTTTCGATCAGTACATTCCACCAACTTCCGCTAGTCAACTTCCTGCCGATTATGAAACGAAATACATAGAAGGTAGAAAGAAGAAAAATGAGAAGTTTGCTAAGTACTTGGAAAGTATGGGCAGGCAAAAATTGGCTGATAGCCTGAGAAAGGATAAGTCTATTTTAGTGCATGAAGAGTTTAACGCTGCAAAAACTTGGACCGAATATGTAAATAGACTTACAGGAGCTATTCTTGGTGTTTTCTTACTATTAACAGCTATTTTTTCTTTTGCATACAAAAAAAGTGCGAAACGAATTATAGTACTGAGTTGGCTTAATATTATTGTAGTAGGTTACCAAGCTTGGTTAGGTTCAATAGTAGTTTCTACCAACTTAACGCAATGGGTAATTACCATACACATGCTTTTGGCGCTGGTAATTTTAGGCATAGCTATTTACACCTATAATTATGCGAAGCAGCTGCACAAAGAGCCTACAGTAATTATGTATCGCATAGCTTGGTTAAAGGGATTTTTGTTTTTTACAATAGCGATATCCATTTTTCAGATTGTTTTAGGCACTGAAGTTAGGGAAGCAATAGATAGCATTGCGAAATCGCTATCATATAACGGACGTAATACGTGGGTTGGAAAAGTAGGAGACGTGTTTTCTTACCATAGAGATCTGGCTATTTTGGTAGGCATTAGCAATTTTATCGTTTACAAAATGGTGATAGACAGGTTTAGCGGAAAGGCGATGCCTTTAGTTACTGCCAATTATTTAATGGTTGTACTAATTGTTCAGATAGCATCGGGCTTTTTGTTATCATACCTAGGTTTACCACCTTATGCGCAAGCCATACATATTTTGTTCTCTACAATTATGTTTAGCCTGCAATATTATTTGTACTTGTTGGTTTATAGAACCAAAACCTATAAAACCGCTTAAATATTAAAAATTGAAACAGTTTTTTTCAGATTTTTCTAAACTTATTAAATTCCGACTAACATTTTTGGTTGTATTTTCTGCATCTGTTACATTTTTGATGGCTCAGAAAATCCAAATTTCCAGAGATATGATTGATGGAATTAACTGGCAGAACTGGTTGATTTTGATTGTTGGAGGTTTCTTAGTTACTGGTGCTGCAAATTGCTTCAACGAAATTATTGAAGTCGATTTAGATAAGTTGATGACTAGAACCAAGGATAGACCTATGCCAGCTGGTAGAATGACTACAGGACAAGGTTTAGTTTCTGGTTTAGTGATGGGGATTATTGGTACTTGGTTATTAGGCAAGTTAAACTTGGAAACGGGTTTGCTTTCAGTTTTCTCTATCTTATTGTATGCATTTGCTTATACACCGCTGAAGAGAAAATCGCCGATTGCAGTTTTTGTGGGTGCAATTCCGGGGGCTTTACCACCACTAATTGGTTATTTTGCTGGTTTAGGAAACGAAGGTATCCAATTCGTGTTACCGAAGGATAGTCCGCAGATAGATTTGCAGATTGCATTGATCTTGTTCTTAATCCAATTTGTATGGCAATTCCCACATTTTTGGTCAATTGCTTGGGTTTTGGACGATGATTACAGCAAAGCGGGTTTCAGGTTGTTACCTACAAAGAAAAGAGATAAAACAAGTGCAGTAATTACTTTCGTAAGTACGCTAGTTTTAATTCCAGTAAGTTTACTACCTAACTTTTATGGTTTTGGTGGATATTATATAGGGGCTGTATCTGTAGTATTAGGTTTGATATTCGCTTGGTATGCCTATCAGTTAATGGTAAAGATGGATTTGCCAAGTGCCAGAAAGGTGATGTTCTGTTCATTTTTCTACATCCCTTTGGTGCAGTTAATTTTATTGTTTGATTTAGTAGTTTAAAGATGGTGAGTACAATACAACAACAAGAGGAAATTACAATAGGCTTTAAATCCAAAAAGTTTTTAGTTTGGCTTTTTGTGGTTTCATCGACAATCATGTTTGGTGGTTGGACCAGTTATTACCTGGTTTTTATGGCATCTAAAGGTAAAGGGCACGGTTTAGTATTGCCTCAGTATTTTACCTACAGTACCATAGTTTTAATAGCTAGTAGTGTTTTTTTATTTCTAGCAGCTAGGTCGCTAAAGCAAGGTAATAGAAGTAGACAACGACAGTTTTTATGGATAACCTTTATTTTAGGTGTTGCTTTTGGTGTTTTACAGTATTTAGGTTGGGATAGTTTGGTGCAAACACGTGCCAATTTGGTAAATAATAATGCCGCTATTTCTATGATCTATGTAGTTTCTGGATTTCACTTATTGCACATTGTTGGAGGTTTAGGTTTCATAATCAACAGTATAGCTGGTAGCTATAAACAAGTTTCGCAAGAAGTAGCGGAGTTTAAACAAGATATTGCCTCTATTTTTTGGCATTTTATAGATATCTTATGGATTTATCTATATGTTTTTTTACTTTTGAACAGTTAATTTTTTAACAAACTATTATACTAATTATTAAATGGATTCATTATCGAAATTAGACGAAGTTAAAACCACACGTTGGGCTGGTGGTCGCGAACCATGGTCAATAGAGTATGGCAAAATAATGATGTGGTTTTTCTTGGTGTCAGACGCATTTACGTTTTCATCATTTTTGATCTATTACGGAGCTCAGAAATTTGCACAGCCTACATGGATCGACGCAGATAAAATATTCCAATCAATTCCTGGTATTGCAGATCACGGACAACCTTTAGTGTTCGTAGGTATCATGACCTTCATTTTAATTATGTCTTCTGTTACCATGGTATTAGCCGTAGAAGCCGGTCATCGTAATGCTAAGAAAGAAGTTGTTAAATGGATGGTTTGGACAATCTTAGGCGGTATCGCTTTCGTTGGCTGTCAGGCTTTAGAATGGACCCACTTACACCATTTAGGTTTTTGGTTTGGTCAAAACCCTGCTACAGGTTTAACAGACCCAGCTGCCATTTCTGCTGCTTTGCAACCATATTTTACTAATGATATTTCTTACACGGCGGCATTGCAGTTTTCTAACTTGTTCTTTACTATTACGGGTTTCCACGGTTTCCACGTAACGGTTGGTATCATTTTAAATATCATCATTTTATGTATGGTATTAAATAATACTTTCGAAAAGAGAGGATCATATTTAATGATTGAAAAAGTTGGTCTTTATTGGCACTTTGTAGATTTAGTATGGGTATTCGTATTTACCTTCTTCTACCTAATATAATTTCAGACAGATAAAATTTATTAAGATAATGGCACATCACGATCATACATTAGATTCTCACGATGCACACGCTCACGGCGAAGGCATGGGAGTAAAGCGCATTTGGCAAGTATTTGGTATCCTTTTAGCTATTACAGCCGTAGAGTTTTTGGTAGCTCTGGGTTTTGTACACCACTGGAATATCGTTGAAAAAGGCGCTGCTTTATACGCGTTTTACATTGTACTAACGCTTATTAAAGCTTATTACATCGTTGCGTTTTTCATGCACTTAAAATTTGAAAAGAAGAGCTTTATTATTAGTTGCTCAGTAGTTTTTATATTCATTATTTATTTCATCGTATTAATGCTTATTGAAGGCGGTTATTTACTAGATCACTTTCAGCAACATCCGGTATATCCAAATAAATAATAATGAACGCAAGTTCTAATAAAAAGAAGATTTCAACCATATTAATCCTGGCAGCCATATTAGTGATGCCAGGATTTTTATATTATTTACTTCAGGATCAAGGCAAGAATAGATATAAGCCTTTGGCTATTTTTGGTCCCAAGCAAGTAGCATCTACCTTTCATTCGGTAAGAGGCAAGCAGGTGCCAGATACCATTTATCATGTAGTGCAAGATTTTAAGCTTGTTAATCAACATGGTGACAGTTTAACTATAGATAGTTGGAAAGGAAAAGTTATTGTTGCTAATCTGTTCTACAGCAATGTAAATTCTGGTAGCGCTACAGCAACGTTCAAAGCAATGCAAGGTTTCGATAAGCAATACCATAAGAACCAAATGTTGCATTTAGTTAGTATCAGTATAGATGCAAAAGATGATGTAATGGCGTTAAAAGCATTTGCCGAAAATTGGAAAGCGGTATGCCCAAAGTGGAATATCTTAGGCGGAGATACCAGTACAATCAATCAATTGGTTAAGCAATCGTTGTTGTTAGACGCTGTTGACCAAAGCACAGCTAGCGAGCGCAAATTTATTTACAGTAATAAGATTGTATTGTTAGATAGTAAGCATCGGATCAGAGGTTTTTACGACGCCGCAAGTAAAGAGGCATTATCTAAGCTCGACGATGAGATTAAGGTATTAATTGCCGAAGAATTGAGAAACATTAGAGACGGTAGATAGTTGGCAGTATACAGTTGACTTACATTATCCAACAATTTAACAATAAAACAATGCAACAATTAACAAATACTACAGAGCAAAAATACAATAAATGGATTTGGATATTGTCTATCGCAATTCCATTGGCTGTAGCTGCGCTTTTTGGCGTTAATTTAAGAAAATTGGGTTATGATGTACAGCCCTTGAGTTTCTTGCCCCCGATATATGCTACTATAAACGGTTTAACAGCTGTTGTTTTGGTGGTTGCAGTTTGGGCTATCAAAAACGGCAAACGTACTTTGCACGAGAACTTGATGAAGTTTGCTATCACATTATCTGTACTGTTTTTAGGAATGTATGTAGCCTACCACATGACTTCTGATTCTACTAAGTTCGGCGGTGAAGGAACAATTAAGTATGTATACTATTTTATTCTAGTTACTCATATCTTACTTTCTATTATAATTATACCTTTTGTATTAATTACCTACGTGAAAGCACTTTCAAAGCGTTTCGATAAGCATAAGAAAATTGCTAAAATTGCATTTCCAATGTGGTTGTACGTGGCTGTTACTGGAGTGATTGTTTATGTAATGATTTCGCCATATTACGTACATTAGGTTTCACTACATTTTTCCTATCTCTGCTGCTTTCGTATAAAAAACTGTGCTGTAATTCCTACTAATTCTTATCTTAGAATTAACAACACAAGAAACATTTAGCAGTGAAGGGAAAAGGGACAGTAGAAAACATTAAAAATATGATTGATAAGGGCCATACTGAGGCCTTTACCAATTTCTATACCCTATATTTTAAGAAGCTGCTTTTAGAAAGTGACAAATATGTAAAGGATATTCAGGTAGCCGAAGAGATTGTACAGGATGTTTTCGTGAAAATTTGGGAGCGTTCAGTTGACCTAGATCAAATTCAGTCGCTAAAATCATACCTGTATCGTTCGGTAATAAATTCGTCTATTAATTACGTAAATAGGCAGAAGAATTTGGAACATCACCATCAGAAAATGGCTACAGCATTTTCAGAACAAGATCTAGAACAGTTAGATGAGGAAAATGAATTAATCGTATTATTGTTTAGTGAAATAGAAAAACTACCTACAAAATGTAGAGAAGTATTTAAATTGAATAGATTTGAACGATTAAAATATAGGGAAATAGCTGTCGCACTAGATATTTCTGAAAAAACGGTAGAAAATCATATTGCAAATGCTCTTAAAATCTTAAAAGAGGCTATGCTCGCCAAAAAAGCTAATGTTTCGGGATTGACTAATTCTCGTATTTTGAGTATTTTATTTCTTTTTTAAAAAAAGTGCAAAAAATATTAGGGGTTTTTTAGGGGATGTTTGTCTTAGCATTACAACTAAACAAACACAATGGCCGACAACCCAGAAATATTGTCGCTAATTTCAAGGTATTTGAACAATCCTGAAGATTTGGATTGTAAAGCACAGATTGAAAAATACCGAAATCAGTCGAAAGAAAATAATAACTTCTTTATGGAGATGGAGAGGTTGTGGGTTCTTTCTGCCAAGTCTGCCGTGCTAGAACGCATTGATGAAAAATCTACAATTGCACATTTCGAAAGCCGTTTATTAGCAAAATCTTCACCTATTAAAATGCTTCAATTTAGAAGAACTATAATTCGCTGGGCAGCTGCATCAATTGTATTGCTTGGTGTTGCAAGTATTACCTATTTTTTTGCTAGTAAAGGACAAGTTGGTAGTTTAAATAAACCTTACGCTTCTGATGCTAATCCCGGCGGTAATAAAGCTGTATTGGTACTGGCAGATGGCCGTAAAATTTCCTTAACGGATGTAAATAATGGGGCTATAGCAAAAGAGGCAGGTTTGTCGATTACTAAAACATCAGATGGCCAGTTAATCTATACAGTGTCTGAGGTTGCTATTGGCAAAGCTGGCAAGAGTTTAAATAATGCTTTTAATACTATAGAAACCCCCAAAGGGGGTATGTGGCAGGTAAAATTGCCAGATGGTTCTTTGGTGTGGTTAAATGCCGCATCTTCTCTAACCTATCCGCTTGCTTTTAGCGAAGGACAAAAGCGAATAGTTGAGCTGAAAGGAGAGGCTTATTTTGAAGTAGCAAAAGATGAACTTCATCCTTTTGTTGTTAAAACAGTAAAACAAGAGGTAGAAGTTCTAGGCACACAATTTAATATTAATGCCTACTCAGATGAAAGTACTGTTAAGACTACGTTGTTAGAGGGAAGTGTTAAAGTGAGTACATGGCGAAAAGATCCTGGTACTAGCGAATTCCTAAAACCAGGACAACAATCGATATTATTGGCCGATGCCTTTAATGTCAAAGAGGTTGATGTAGACGAAGCTATTGCTTGGAAGAATGGATACTTTATGTTCAATAATGAAAAACAAGAAAGTATCATGAGAAAAATAGCCAGATGGTACAATGTACAAATAGTCTATGCTAATGCCGATGCTAGAGAAGTTACTTACTACGGAAGTATCAGTCGTTTTGAAAACGTTTCGAGAGTTTTAAGAAAATTTGAACAAACTGGAGAAGTAAGATTTGAAGTGGATAAAAATAAAATCACTGTTTATAAAGAAGATAACAATTAGGGTTCTGACCAAACTCTCAAAAAAATAAAAACAACAAAAACCAACAAACTTATTTATTATGAAAAGAAATCAACAAACTTAATTCCCTCGCTTTATTTGAATACAAAAAAAGAGGTGCTCGCAACACCCCCTTTTTTATGTATCTGTTTCATCAAATTCCTAAAATATTGGCATATCTCTAGGAATCAATTTATTGGATTTTAACAGCAAAATTTAACTGTTTATACTCAGTTAAAAGTTTGCGCATAAAAAACAGACTATCAAATGTATAGAAATTATACCAAAATTCTATGTAGGCATTTTGGCTACCTACCAAAATTATTACTCATCATGAAATTAGTTACAGTAATATTGCTTGTTTCCCTCGTTCAAGTAAGTGCTGCGTCTTTTGCTCAGCTCGTAACTATCAAGGAAAAGAAGGTAACCCTCGAAAAAGTCATTAAGGAAATAAAAAGACAGGCAGGTTATGATGTATTGCTATCTACAAACAAGATGCAGAGCAATACCATTGTAAATGCAGGTTTTACCAACGCTCAAGTAGAGCAGGTAATGGAGAAAATTCTTTCTGGAAAGGATCTTACCTATGCGATCGAAGACAAAACCATCTTGATTAAGCCAAAGGAGAAATCTTTTATCGAAAGAATTGTTGATTATTTCGTTGCAGTTAAAGTAACCGGTGTAGTAAAGAGTAAGGGCGATGGACAACCGATGCCGGGTGTTAGCATTACTATAAAGGGAACTACTACTACTGTCGTAACCAATGAAAAAGGAGAATACCAAATTACAGCACCTGAGGATGCTGTTTTGCTGTTTAGATATATTGGACATAAGACAGTAGAGATTGCTGTTAATGGCAGAACTAGAATTGATGTGTCAATCGAGGAAGACGCATCTCAATTGAAAGAAGTAAATATCGTTTCTACTGGTTACCAAAATTTAGATAGAAAGCTATTTACTGGAGCCACCACAAAAATTAGTGCTAAAGATGCTGAGCGAAGTGGTGTCCCAGATATTTCAAGAATGCTTGAAGGTCAGGCGGCTGGAGTATCTGTACAAAACGTATCTGGTACATTTGGTGCTGCACCCAAAATTAGGGTAAGGGGGGCAACATCACTATCGGGAGATAATAAACCCCTTTGGGTAGTTGACGGTATTATTTTAGAAGATGTCGTGAATATTTCTAACGAAGCACTTTCTACTGGTGATGCGAATACGCTATTGGGTTCTTCTGTTGCAGGTTTAAATCCAGATGATATAGAATCTTTTAATATTTTGAAAGATGCCGCGGCTACTGCCATGTATGGTGCACGTGCAATGAATGGTGTTATTGTTGTGACTACTAAAAAAGGTAAAAATACGGAAGGTAGGGCTAGTGTAAATTATTCTGGAACTTTTACAACCTATTTAAGACCATCTTACAGCAACTTCGATATTATGAACTCAGCAGAGCAAATGTCTGTTTTGTTAGAAATGGAAAATAAAGGTTATTTAAACCATGCAGCGATGGCAAATGCTTCTACTGGTGGGATATTTTCGAAAATGTACAACTTGATGTACGATTATGATGAGGCGAGCGATTCTTTCGCATTAAAAAATACGACTCAAGATAGACTCAATTTTTTAGAAAGATATGCTAAAGCTAATACCAATTGGTTTGATGTACTCTTTAAAAATTCGCTGTTGCAGGAACATTCTATAAGTGCTACCTCTGGTACTGCAAAATCACAATCCTACTTTTCAACTAGTTATACATCAGATAATGGTCAAACCCTTGGTGACAATGTTAAACGTTTTACGGGAAACGTAAGACATACTGTAAAGTTTAGCGACAGATTGAGCATGGAATTGTTAATGAACGGTTCTATCCGTGATCAACGTGCTCCGGGTACTTTAACTCGTCAATCAGACCCAGTTTTTGGAAGTTATTCTAGAGATTTTGATATCAATCCATACTCTTATGCCTTAAATACCAGTAGGTTGATTACTCCTTATGATGAGAACGGAAACTTGGAGTATTTTATGCGTAATTACGCTCCTTTTAATATTCTTAATGAGCTAAATAGTAATTATATGCAGCTTGGATTATTGGATATTAAAGTTCAAGGAGGTATAAAGTATGAGCTTTTGCCAAGACTAACATATTCGGTAGATGGAGCATATCGCTATGCTGCCTCAGAAAGAAATCATTATGCTTTGGAAAACTCTAACATGGTTTCTGCGTTTCGTGCAAATGGAACCAGTGTAATTAATGACAATAATAATTACTTATATAACGATCCCGATTTTCCAAATGAACCTAATTTTGTGATTCTTCCTGAAGGTGGCTTTTATAATACTACCATAAATAATATCAAAAACTATTATTTCAGACAAAACTTGGAGTATGACAAGGCATTTACTGATAAGCATCGATTTAATGCCTTTGGCTCTATGGAAGTACGCTATACAGACAGGCAAAATGCGGAGTATGATGGTATAGGCTATCAGTTTGATAATGGTGGTTTGGTGAACCCTAATTACAGGTATTTCAAAAAAATGATCGAAGCTGGTGACCCATATTTTAGCATGTTCTATACTAAAGAAAGAAATGTGGCTTTTATGAGCAGACTTGCCTATAGTTATGATGGTAGATACTCTTTAAATACTACTTTTAGGTATGACGGCTCTAACAGAATGGGGGCAACAAGTAACGTAAGATGGTTGCCTACCTGGAACGTATCAGGAGCATGGAATTTGGATCAAGAGAAATTTTATCCAAAAAATAAATACCTAAGCTCTGCACGTTTTAGGGGGACTTATGGGCTTGTGGCTAACATGGGGAATGCCTCTAACTCAACCACACTATACTATAACCGTATTACCTATCGTCCGTATGAGAACGAGAAAGAAACAGCAACCTACATCTCAAGTTTGGCCAACAGAGAACTAACATGGGAGAAACTTTATGAACTGAACATAGGTACAGACTTGGGTATGTTTAACGACAAGATAAATATTACTATGGATTACTATAAGCGTGATATTTTCGATTTGTTAGGCAACATGAAAACCTCTGGTGTTGGAGGACAAAACACCAAATACGCTAACTATGGTAAAATGAGAGCCCAAGGTTTTGAGTTTACCATTGCAGGCAACCCAGTTAATGTTCCAAAAGGTTTTAAATGGAGGACCCAATTAAATTTTGCCCGTAATACTAATGAAGTAACTGAATTGGAAGTAAATCCCAACATTTGGTCGTTGGTACGTGCAGAAGGAGCGCCTATGAAAGGTTATGCTCAACGTGGTCTGTTTTCTGTAATTTTCGACGGGCTAGACCCTCAAAATGGTTATCCAACATTTATAGGGACAGATGGCTCAAGAAATGAGCCTTATATCTATTTTCAGAATACAACAGATATACAATATCTAAAATATCATGGACCAGTAGATCCAACGTTTACAGGTGGATTTTATAATCAATTTTCATACAAGGGTTTTACGCTTTCTACGCTATTCACTTTTGCTACTGGTAACTATGTGCGTTTACAACCCACTTATTCTGTTTCTTATACTGATTTAAACTCTATGTCTAAAGAATTAGTTAATAGATGGGTATTCCCCGGCGATGAAAAATATACAAATATCCCGGCCGTACTTGATGCCTTTACACTTACAAATCGTATATATAGGGTTAATGGAAATACTACTGATGCCCGTTATGCCTATAATGCTTATAACTATTCCGACCAACGAGTAGCAAAGGGAGATTTTGTAAGGCTCAAAAATGTCTCGTTATCTTATCAAATACCACAGAAGATAGCTTCTAAGCTTAAAATGTCTAATGCGCAAATTTCATTGGTGGGTAATAACGTAGCATTGCTGTATGCGGATAGTAAATTAAATGGCGCCGATCCAGAATTCTTTAACAATGGAGGTGTAGCTATGCCAATACCTAGGCAGTATACTTTATCAATTAAAGCAAGTTTTTAATGAATTAACCCGAGAATATGAAAAATAGAATAATAAAAGTTGGAGTATTAAGCTTGGGCTTAACAGCATTGTTTTTAAGTAATGGCTGTAAAAAATTTCTAGATGAAAATCCAGATAGGAGGACTGAAATTAATACCGTTGATAAATTAGCACAATTACTGGTAAGTGCTTATCCGGATAGGAATTATTTCACATTTGCCGAGACGGCATCAGATAATGCGGAAGATAAGAGTGCGGCACTTGCCGGACATAACAATGAACCTTTTGTGAGTATCTATCATTGGAATGTTGCCGAGGGTACTGGTAATGGCACACCCACTGAATATTGGAACGCGTGTTACAGAGCTATAGCTGTTGCCAACCAAGCTTTACAATCAATTGAAGACAACAACTTTGGTATAGCTGCAAACCAGTATAAAGGAGAAGCGCTTGTAGCTAGAGCTTATGCGCAATTTATGCTAGTTACTTTTTTCTCCGAAGCATATGAAATTAATGGGGCAAATAGTGGTTTGGGTGTTCCTTATCCTTTAGAACCAGAAACTACCGCTAGACCAACCTATGAAAGGGGTACAGTAGCTTCAACCTATGCTCAAATTAAAAAGGATTTGGAAGAAGGTCTTCCACTGTTAAGGGGTGCTATTTATAAAGTACCACGCTATCATTTTACAGAACAGGCTGCAAAAGCATTTGCTGCTAGATTCTATTTATTTACTGGCGAATGGGATAAGGTAATCCAAAACGCAGGCGAAATATATACCGATGGTAATTTCAAAAATAAAATCCGTCAATACGTAGGAGATCTGTATGCACTTTCTTATGCTGAACATAGAGTTGAATATACCAAGGCAGAAAAAACATGGAATTTATTATTGGCGAATACTTATTCTGTATTTCAACGTAGCTCTGGTGCAGGTAATGCCAGATATAGTTTCGGGGAGTCAGTAAAGAATTATTTTGTGGCAAGTACAGTGTATGGTGCCGCATTTAGAAACCGATACGGTATATATACTGCCCCAAATTACACTACTAATAAATTTAATGAATATTTCTATTATACCAATGTACAGGCCGGAACGGGTTATCCATACATTATGGCACCTATTTTAACTGCTGATGAAGTTTTGCTGAACAGGGCAGAGGCTTATATACATAAGGGACAATATGCCCTAGCAATAAACGATCTTAATGATTTTGCAAGTACTAGAATAGTTAGCTATAATCCAACTACACACGGCTTAACTATAGCCAAGGCTAGAAGTTACTTTGGAGTGACTGAAGATTATCAGGCTATGATACAAGCTTTGCTACAGACCAAACGAATTGCATTTATGCAAGAAGGCATAAGATGGATGGATATTTTGAGGTTTAAACTACCGGTAAGGCATAACTTCATAGCTGCAGACGGAACACAAACTTTCCAAACATTGGAACCCGGCGATAAAAGAAGGGTTTTTCAAATTCCACAAGATGCAATTGATGCAGGTGTAACCCCAAATCCGAGATAAACTAAATCTAAAAAAATGGATATGAAAAAGATTTTACTATACATCTCTATTGCTCTGCTTATTTTTTCTTCGTGTACAAAAGAAGAAAACCTTGAAGTAGACATGAACAAGTATAATACAGACCAAAATGTACAAAACGATTTAGATAGGTGGCTTTCAAATAATCTTACAGTGCCATATAATATGGACGTAATCTATCGGTTCAACAGAAATCTTACCGATGTATCTAAAGATATATCTCCTGCCGATATTAATAAGGTGCAGCCAGTAATGGAAGCAGTTTTGAATTTATATTTAAAGCCCTACGAAAAAGTAGCCGGTAAGGCATTCATTAAAAAGTTTTGTCCTAAACAATATGTACTATATGGCTCCGTATCTTACAATAGCAACGGATCGGTAACTCTGGCAACTGCAGAAGGAGGTAGAACCGTAGTGCTTTACGATGTAAACAACTTTAACGTTGCTGATGTAGAGGGCGAAGCCGGAGTAAGGCGTAAAGTGAGAACTATACATCACGAGTTTACTCATATTTTAAATCAAAATGTGATTATTCCTCCAGAGTTTGCAGCAGTTACACAAGCCGATTATTACTCAGACTGGACTAACAATACTGATAATACTGCTGAAATTGCAAAATCATTGGGTTTTATAAGCCGTTATTCTCGTAGTGTATATACCGAAGATTTTGCGGAGATGGTAGCACATTTACTTGTGCCTGGGCAAGTATGGTTTGATAATTATGTGATTTCTGCTCCTCTAAGTGCACAAAAGAAGTTACGTAGAAAAGAAGAGTTGGTGGTACAATATTTTCAGGATGCATTCGGTATTAATTTTAGAACTCTACAGGCCGAAATACAAAGTCAATTAAAAAATATTTACGGTGCGCAAGACCCTGCAGATTTGACCCAGACTTTCCAGGCATGGCTAATGGGAAATAAAGTAAATACTTTGGCTTACGTACCAACTGCTGCGCACTACACAACTTATGGCATTTCTACAACTTTTAATACCATGTGGACCAACTTTAAAAATGCCGTAAATACACAAAATCCTTCTGGTAACAGAAGAAATCCGCAGAACATGTTACTTACTTTCACGTCAGACACCACTATGACATTAAGGATAAATAGTACCCAATTTGCAGACGTAGTGGCTACAGATTATGATTTTAGAATGAAAATAGACCCGGTTACCGCAGAGGTAGTGTTTACTAAAGTACTTCCAGAAGGAACCACTGCGGCACATACAACGGGTAAAGGTGTCCAGTTTCAACCTTATTTTGAGCAATATCTATTGCCTTATTTTACTAATCGTGTGTTTGTAGCCAGTTGGTTACCTGCTGGTATAACAAATACTAATCCGCTATATCGTACCTATGCCGGGTTTTATGAAAAAGGAACAGCAGCTAATTATTTCTATGGACCAATAGTATTAAAATAACATGAAGAAGAATTTAATATATGCTGTAATACTGTTGTTGGGTTTTACAGCTTGCCGTAAAACAGAAGTAGAGGAAGCCTTTTATGCTTCGTCAGAAAAAAGGATGCAGGATACTCTAGAATTTATTAGAAAGCAACTCACTAGCGCTCCACATGGATGGAAGGGGGGGCTCACTACGGGATTAAAGGGTGGCTTTGGGTTTTATTTTAATTTTGATGCCGATCAAAATGTGGATATGCTAAGTGACTATTCTACCGCTTCTGGTAACGATGTTAAGAAATCCACATATAGGGTTTCGGCAACTAACACTGCCGCATTACTTTTTGATACTTATAATTATATCTCTTTGCTGCAAGACCCAGTTCCGGGTGTAGCAGGTGGTACTTCAGGACAGGGCTATAGGAGTGATGTAGAATTTATCTACACGGGGCATCGCGGAGATTCGTTGTTCTTCAAAGGAAAAAAGTATGAACATCCGTTTACGCTAGTAAAGACAAGTCAGATAGAGAAAGATGCTTATCTATCGGGGGGAATTAACTTGTACCAAACTAATTTTGCTAACGTTTTCAATAATAATTACTCTTATGCTTATTATAATGATGGCTCAAATGAGAATTTGGCTGTAGAAATAGATTGGACTGGCAAAAGGGTAAGATTTATAACTGTGAATAGTACCGGCGAAGCCACGGCTATTTTTGCATCACCGTTTTATTATACTGCTAGTGAGTTGAGTTTGGTAAGGAAATACTATGCTTCTTATAAAGGCAAAGCAATAAAGGCACTTAAATATGAAGACAATGGCATCTTGTTGATGTTTACAGACGGTACAACAGGAAAATTAGCCTCGCAAACTACGCCTGTGTATAAATTTGATTTGGCGTTTGATTATAATAAACCATTTTCGAGAATAGTTGATGGCGATGCAATACCTGGCGTAACAGCTACAGTGCACATATTTGATCAGGTTAAAAGTCTATTTACTACTTCTGGGCGTACTATTACCAGCCAATATTTTCAGATAAGAAATAATACTACTGCGGTTTTCTACATTGCATATTACTCTGGAACTCCTCCAGACCACTCTAGCTTTACCGCCTCTGCTACTTATGAAATAACCAAGCGTACTGGCGACAGGATATGGTTAAAACGCACAGCTATTGATGCTAACTTTAATACACGTGCCACGCAGGTTGCTCCGGTAAATAACTTTTTTGGTACTGGGTCAGAAAGAGAGTTTGTATTAGCTTGGGCTACAAGCTCTAATGCTTCGGTTAAATTTCCAATTGGAGCCATTAAATTGGCAACTAATCTCAATAACATGCTGTACGGCAGATTGGGAGAATAATTTTTTTATCAGATAACATAAAAACAGCTTGGTTTTATACCAAGTTGTTTTTAAAGACAATAAGACAATTTGCAGTATGCAGCTCTCAATACGTAATTAATTAATCTTTAACCACTAAATCTAAAAATTATGAAAAAAGTTTTACTACTTATGTGGTCCCTCTTGTTGGGCATAGCCACAATAAATGCGCAAACCTTGGTTTATAAAAAACCAATCAATGCAAACAGCACTTCAGATGGTAATGCTCGTGCCCCGCAAACGTCACACAGAAATACCAAAGTGGTTTATCTGATTACAGCAGCAGAAATGGCAGCTGTTGGTATGGGTAATGGAGTAGATTTAAAATCTATCGGTTTTTACTACACCAAGCAACGTGCGAATCCAACGGCGACTCCCCCTGTTCTGGCAGCAGTTCGAACTACTGCCGTTGCTAGCGGAACCTTAAAGGTATATCTGCAAAATACTACCCACACTGCCTATGGTAAGGGAACCAGCTTTAGTGCTGCCTTAACCGGTATGACAAAGGTAAGTGATGGTACCGAAACTATAGATGCCACCGCCGATTCGGAATCTATACCTAATGATATAGAGTTTAAAAACGGAGATCCGTTTACCTACACGGGTGGGGGGCTGTATGTAGCTTTCGAGTGGAGCAATACTGGTACTGTTGGTGGTGCCAATATAGCAGTATGTAACGGCTCGACTGCAGCCACAGGTAATGCTAACGGTTTGTACCAGTCTTCTTCAACTTCTAGTGCTACGGGGGCAAATAATACCATAGCTTCTAGCGCTTTTAGACCTAACACCCATTTTAGCTACGAGGTGCCAGCTAGTGATTTAGGTGTATCCAATGTATACGCTATGAGTACTGCACCAGTAAACGAAGGTTTGCAAAAAATAACTGCTCGTGTATTAAATAATGGTGCTGCTGTACAAAATAACGTAGAAGCTACGTTAACTGTTACCGGTGCAAATACTTTTACCGATACCAAAACCATTGCCACAATAAATTCAGAAGGGGAAGCAATAGTACAATTTGATGATTTTATACCTGCAAATAAGGGTACTAATACCATTACAGTAACCCTAAATGTAACCGATGGCAATGCCAACAACAACAGCCTTGCCGTTACGCAAATAGTAGGTGATGGTAGGTTTTCGCACAATATAGACGGTACGGATAATACTTCAACTTCGTCTGGCTCAAACGTGGGAAAAGCAGTTTTGGCGGCAAGGTATTATGCCAATAGTACGGTATATCCAAAAGGTATCAGGTTTAAGGTGTCGCAAAATACTACCAGTGCAGATAAAGAAAGACCGGTAAAGGCGGTTTTAATTAATAGAAATGGGAATGTAATAGCCGAGTCTGCCCCTTATAATATAGAGGCTATTGACTATGGCACCTGGCTTACACTTACTTTTACCGCTACAGACCAGGGCATTACCGATGATTACTTTTTTGTGGGCGTTGCACTGTTGGGCAATACGGACGGGGCGGCATACTATCCTATGACCACACAATTGGAAGGCACAACAAGACCGGCTACATATTATTTTCTAAACGAGTATGATGGTGGCCCTACCGTAGCATTTGGTGGTTATAGTACTTCAAAATACTCTATCGAAGCATTTACCACTAATGCAGTGCTTAACGAAGATGATGCATCAACTTCAACTATTTATGCCCTTAACAAAAACCCGCTTACCTATGGCGCTCCGGAAACCATTCAGGCAATTGTTACCAACAATGGCGAAACCCCAATGGTAAATGTACCAGTAGCCCTTAACGTTACAGGAGGTAATACTTTTGCTAACAATAAGGTAATAGCCAAACTGCCAGCAGGTGCATCGGCTACTGTAACTTTTGATGGTTTTACTGCAACTGCTAAAGGTACAAACACCATCACAGTAACACCTAATGGAAATGTAACTAAAGCACTGAGTGTATCACAAGAAATTACAGATGGCGTTTTTTCACATGTAGTAGGCAACACGATTAGCACAAATTACGGATCTAATACAGGTAACTTAATATTTTTGGCCAAGTACCATATGACAGGGTCAAGAAAAATAAAAGCGGTTAGACAAACTGTCGGTAATAGTTCTGGCAACACAGGTAAAATCATCTTTGCCGTTTTAACAGATGCAGCAGGTAATATACTCGCCCGTTCAAATAACTATACCATTTTAGATGGTGATAGAGGGCAAGTAAAAGATTTTTTACTGCAAACTCCTACAACAATTACAAACGCAGACTTTATGGTGGGTATAGCTATGGATTTAAGTAATACTGGATTTTTCCCAGCAGCTACCCAGATTGAAACACCACTAAGAGCAGGACTTTACTTTACAAGAACTACTGCTGATGCTGGTTTTACATTAGGTGCAGGTGCAGGTCGTTATATGGCTTCTGCTGTTACCGAAGATGAGGTACTCCCAGTAACCATCAGCACCTTCACTGCTAAACTAAACAACAACAAAGTAGCTTTAAACTGGACAGTTGGCACAGAAACAAACGTAAACCGTTACGAGGTAGAGCGCTCAACAAATGGAGTAGATTTTATAAAAGTGGCCGAAGTTGTAGCAAATGGCTCATCTAGCTATGCTACGGTAGATGCTAAGCCTGAATTGGGTATTAACTACTATCGTTTAAAAGGTGTAGATAACGATGGCACTTTAAGTCCATTTAATGAGGTAAGAAGTATAAAAGTAAATAGTTTAGAAGCTAAAGTGGTATCGGTTTATCCAAATCCTTTAGTAGGTAATACCATTAATGTAACCTTGTCTAACTATACCAAAGGTACTTACACTTACAAATTGGTTGATGCATCAGGTAGATTAATTCAGCAAGGTAGTTTTGAAAACAATGGTTCGGAAAGTAGTGTGATTACTGTTGCAAATACCTTAACCAAAGGTATTTATGTGCTACATATAATTAATGGTTCAGAAACCATCCAATCTAAGCTTATCAAGCAATAATTGAATAAATAAGATAAAAGCCGCCATATCAATAAAGGTATAGCCTTTAGGGTTGGCGGCTTTTTACATCCCTAAACTATCTTTTAAAATGAACAGACTAAAATCTATTCTATTGCTGTGCTTGTTTCTTTTAACCTCAAGTACCTTGCTTTTTGCACAAGAAAGTAAAGAGGCAAAAACAGATGTTGCGTTTCTAGAGAAAAACGCATCTGATTTGGCTAAATCTATGAAAAGAGATAAGCAACGTGCTTTTGATATGGCAAAGAAGAAGGGGTGGTCAACTTTTCAAATTACCAGACAAGGTAAAATTATTCAGTTAGTAGGAGTTGATGAATCGGGTTTGCCATTGTATGAGGCAACAGATAACGAAACCGCAGCTGGTACAACAAGAGCTAATAAGCTATATGCAGGCGGCGGCTTGGGTCTTAACCTAAATGGAAGTACCATGCCCAACAATTCGGTAGCTGTTTGGGAGGCTGGAGGAATTATTTTAGCCAGCCACCAAGAGTTTGCGGGTGGGCGGATACAGTTGGGAGATGCTTCAACCACAACTACTTCGCATGCCACACATGTTGGTGGTACCATAGCTGCTTCGGGAGTTTATGGGCAGGCAAGGGGTATGGCGTATGGCCTGCCGAATTTGTTGTCTTTTGATACGAATAGCGATAATGCGGAAATGTCGGCTAGGGCGGCAACAGGTTTATTATTGTCTAACCACTCTTATGGCGTAGTTGCGGGTTGGGTAAGAAATAGCGATCAAGGTAATAGATGGGAATTTAGAGGTAGATGGGGAGAAAATGAAGATTATAGATTTGGATATTATGATACCAAAGCAAGAGATTGGGACAATATATGCTTCAATGCTCCCTATTATTTGCCGGTAAAATCTGCTGGGAATTATAGAAACGAAAATGGCCCGGCGGTAGGAGAAACTTATTACAGGTATAATGCTAGTAATTCAATGATTAATGCTGGAGCCAGACCTGCAGGCATTAGCAGTAACGATGGCTATGGAATTGTGGCTAATTACGGCACAGCAAAAAATATTTTAACTGTTGGTGCTATTAACGGCTTAAAGTTTGGGGCTTCATCACCTAGTGATATTGTGTATTCGGCCTTTACAGCTTGGGGCCCAACAGACGATGGTCGTATTAAACCAGATCTGGTTGCAGATGGTGTAGGCGTAACATCTACCAATCATACAGGTAATGATCATTATTACACTTCTTCAGGTACTTCTATGGCGGCACCAAATGCCACTGGTACCTTGACTTTGTTACAAGAGCTTTACTATCAGCAAAATGCTGCATTCATGAGGTCAGCTACATTGAAAGGTCTGGCCATAGCTACCACTAGCGAGGCGGGTGCAAGCCCGGGGCCTGATTATCAATATGGATGGGGGCTCTTGAATGCCGAAAAAGCAGCCAAGGCCATTTTGGATAACAATACTAAAAGTTTAATTTCCGAACTTAACTTAACTCAGGGACAAACGCAGACTATCAATGTGGTAGCCTCTGGCAATGGCCCTTTAATGGCAACCATAAGTTGGACAGATAGAGCCGGGTCTGTAACTTCGTCTTCTTCATCGGCAGCGCTAAATAATAGCACATTAAGATTAGTAAATGATTTGGATATGAGGATAAGCGATGGGACAAGCACTTTTTCACCATGGATATTAGACCCCGAAAATCCATCATTTGCAGCAACCACGGGAGATAATTTTAGAGATAATGTGGAACAAGTTTACATTGCCAATGCAGTACCAGGAAAAAGCTATACCATCACCATAAATCATAAAAGCACACTTACGGACGGTAGTCAATTTTTTTCCTTGATTGTTACTGGTATAGGTGGTACGGCCTACTGTGCATCTACACCAACTTCAAATGTAGATTCAAAAATTACAAATTTTCAGCTGTCTAACATAAACCACAGTCCGGCTACAGATTGCACAATCTACGGAGATTATACTTCACAAACTGCAGAACTGGAAAAAAGTAAAACTTATACGTTAAGTTTAACCGCTGGTACTTGTGGTATCAATCAGAATAAAATAGCTAAAGTTTTTATAGATTGGAATAGCGATGGAGATTTTGATGACATAGGAGAATTGGTAGCCACTTCGGCTGTAATTGCGACAAATGGAACATTTACACAAGCTATAACCGTTCCTTCTACGGTGCTGGCCGATACTTATTCGCGTTTGCGGGTGGTATTAACAGAAACATCAACAGCAAGCAATGTATCTGCTTGCGGTAGCTATGCCAAAGGCGAAACTCAAGATTACAGAGTTAAATTTACGGAGGCGGCCATTAACGTAGGGGTTGCGGAAATCGTGAACCCTATTAATGGAGATGCAGCGGGCGACACAAGAACGATAGTGCTTAAACTAAAAAATTATGGCGCAGCTACAGTATCAGGAATTCCGGTAAATGTATTGGTTAAAGATGGCGCTACTACCATCGCTAACATCAGTGAAACCTATAATGGAAGCATTCCGGCATCGGGAGAAGTAACCTATATAGTGCAAACGGGCTTTACTGCTGTACAAGGTAAAACGTATACCATTGAGGCAAGAACTAATTTAAGTACAGACTTAATTCCTGGAGATAATTTAGTTGTCAAGTCGGTTGGTTTTGTTGCACCACCAGTATTAACAAGTGCCAAAGCCTATTATACAGACATTGCAGGTACTCATTATTTATATGCACCTCAAAATGACGGAGTTTCATTTTGGTACCAGTCTGCCGCCGCTACCAACCCTTTTACTAATGGAAATGGGGTAGTTACTACAACTATGCCAACATCGGCCAATACTTATTATGCAAATTTAAATGCTTATGCGGGCAATCTTGGTCCTGTGGCAAAAAATACGTTTGGCAACGGAGGTAGCTATGGACAGGCAGGCTTTAGACTGTACTTTAACACTACCGCTCCTATGGTGATAGAAACCGCCCGATTATATATTGGTTATCGTGGTGCGGTAACATTTAATGTTTTTGACGCGAACACGGGAATGAAGGTGTCAAGTTCTACTATTAGTGTTGCCAACACTCGCAGTCCGGCTAGTGCTACTGTAGGTTCAGCAGATGTAATTAGTGATGGAGGGCGTTTGCATACGCTAAATATCAATTTTCCTTATGCAGGTTCTTTTTATGTTACTGCCGAATATAATAATGGAGCTACTTTATTTAGAAATGCACTGAGCAGTACATCTTTTGTGTATCCGCTCACCGAGAGTACGGGCCTATTGTCCTTGGTTTCTCATACTGGACAAAGCGGTACTGATATGAACTATTACTATTATTTTTTCTACAATATCAAAGCAAAGCCAATTGGAGAAAAGGTTGAAACAAAGGTCGCTGTACCTTTAACTAATTTGACGGTTACTAGGCAGGGAGATTTGCTAACATCGCCCATAGCAAACGGTAACCAATGGTACTTAAATGGAAGCTTAATTAATGGAGCGACGTCGGCAACTCATCAAGTAAATGCAACGGGAAGTTATACTGTTAAAGTAACGCTTTCTGGAGGAGTAACCATTACTTCGCAAGCTTTTGTAGTCAACACCTTGCCGGTTACAATAAACAGTTTTACGGCAAGTAAACAAGCTAATGGCGTACATTTAAAATGGACAACTTTAAGCGAAATTAATCATAAGCATTTTGTGGTAGAACGCTCTGTTGAGGGAAATGCTTTTAATGAAATCGGTACCGTAGAACCGAATACCTCTAAGCAATATTCTTTTGTAGATAAATTTCCAAATTGGGGTATCAACTATTATAGGATAGTTCAAGTAGATAGAGATGGGAAAACAGAAACATTTGGGCCAAAAGTTGTAAACTTTGATGTCGCTACTGTTAGCATACAACTTTATGCAAACCCGGTGAAGACTAATTTTACGGTTAAAGCAAGTGATGTGAGAAGAGATGAATTATATACTATTACCATATCCGATGTTTTGGGTAAGAAAGCAAAAGAACTTAGTGTTGCTGGGAAAGAACTTTTAAGTGGTAAAAACATTGATGCAACTGATTTGATATCTGGAAACTATGTGATAGAAATCAGATGTGCTCAAAAAATTGGACAAGCTAAATTTGTTAAACTATAATAATTTAGAGTTAGTTATGAAAAAGGAGCTTCGGCTCCTTTTTTATTTTAATTACTTAATGATGAACTAATATTTTCCAATTTTCCCTTACCTTTACGTCATGAAAAAAGTACTGGCCATTTTACTTTTCTTTTTAATGCTTATTGTTGCACAGCCTAACGCTAATGCGCAATGTGCAATGTGCACTGTTAATGCTGAGCAAGGTGTGAAGAATGGAAATACACAGAGTAAAGGCTTAAATTCTGGGGTGTTGTATTTATTGGCTATCCCATTTTTGCTAGCTGGCGGGGTTGGCGTACTTTGGTACACTAGTTATCGTAAAAAAGATACGGGAAACCTAGCCTAAATTCTATTTAAATACCTTTAAAATTTCCTTAAACACATATTAATTTACTACATTGGTGGCAATTGCTAATGAGATAATCATATGTTAAAAAAATCAACTTTCAATTTTCTTCGTGAATTAGCAGATAACAACAATCGCGAATGGTTTGCTAAAAACAAGCATCTTTATGAAGAGGCTAAGTTAGACCTATTTGCCCTGATTACACCCCTAATTAAAGAATTTGCGGTAGTAGATCCACAATTTTCTGCAGATACAGAGCCAAAAAAATGCTTATTGAGGATTTATCGTGATGTTCGCTTCAGTGCAAATAAGGCTCCCTACAAAAAGAACTACGGAATTGCTTTTGATGTAAAAGGTTATGGACCTAATACTCCGGCATACTATTTACATTTAGAACCTGGAAGTTGCTTTTTTGGTGTGGGCTTTTGGATGCCCGAAAGTTCCATCGTAAAAAAGATTAGAGAGGAGATTGACTACAGCAGCGATGAATTTTTGGAGATAATTAACGATAAGGCATATCAGTCGATATTTTCAATAAGTAAGGAAGACAGTCTTAAAAAGGCACCAAAGGGATACGAGATAGATCATCCAATGATTGAATACTTGAGATTAAAAAGCTTCATTTCTATTTATCCTTTAAAAGAAGAGGATTTTTACCAAAAGGATATCGTTAATAAGTTGATAAATGCTTTTAAAACGATTCAGCCATTTGTCTTATTTTTGCGCAAAGCTGTAGGCGAATAGTCAATGATTAATAGTTCATAGCTATAACTATTAACCATCACAACCATTAACAATACATCAATAAACAACATATACAGATGAAACAACTGAAACTCTTCTTCGCTCCCTTTATTGCTCTCTTTTTAGTTGCCGCTACTTTGAGCTCTTGTGTGGTACTATCCACCAAGAAATACAAATCGCTTTTAGCTAAACAAGATTCATTAAATACCGGATGGAACGACGCTCAATTAAATAACGAAAGTTTAGAGCAGCGCATCAAACGTTTACAAGCAGACACCGCAGCTTTAAATAGCCAATTAGCAACACTTAACGAAAGATATACCGATTTAGATGCGAATTATGCAAAGTTGAGGTCGAATAGTTCGTCGGAAATTAATAAACTGACTGGAGATTTAGCTAAGCGTGAAGCAAGGTTGAAGGAAGTAGAAGAGGTTTTGCGTAAACGCGATGAAGCTACCAATCAGTTGAGGGCAAAATTACAATCGGCTTTGCTGGGCTTTACCAAGAGTGGTTTAACTGTTGAAGTAAAAGATGGCAAAGTATATGTATCCTTAACAGATAAATTGTTGTTCCCTTCTGCAAGTATTGTGATAGATGAAAACGGTAAAAAGGCTTTAACCCAGTTGGCTGAGGTATTAAAACAACAACCAGATATCAACATTGCTGTAGAAGGTCATACCGATTCGCAGCGTATCAGTAATCTAGGTCAGATAAAAGATAACTGGGATTTAAGCGTACTACGTTCTACTTCTGTAGTTAGGTTTTTAACAGATGAGCAAAAGGTAGAAAGCGTAAGAATGACGGCTACTGGAAAAGGTCAGTTCCAGCCTTTGGCAGAGAATACTACAGCTGAAGGCAGAAGTAAAAACCGTAGAATTGAAATTGTGCTTTCTCCGAAATTGGATGAACTTTACAATTTGATCAAACAGTAAGCCCTAATTCTCTGAAGGGGATTATAAAAGCCACAGATGCACAGATTAAATTTGTGTATCTGTGGCTTTCTTATTTAAAATGGTGATTTTAAGGATGCAAAATCGCTTAAGACTAAATCTTTATCAGATAATAAAAACTCGCTAGGATCTAAATAGGCGGCCCAATCAATGTTTAAAGTTGGATCGTTCCACATTACACCAATTTCCGAATCTTTATCATAATAATTAGTTACTTTATAAGCGAAAATAGTATCGTTCTCTAAAGTTAAGAATCCGTGCAAAAAGCCAGGAGGAACCCACAATTGCTTATGGTTTTCGCTACTTAGTTCAACTGCAAAATGCTGTCCGTAAGTGGGCGAGTTTTTCCTGATATCAACTGCAACATCTACCACCTTACCTTGTATTACTCTAACTAATTTACCTTGGGCAAACGGATTTGCTTGTGCATGCATTCCTCTAAGTGTGCCTCTTTGCGAGAATGACTGATTGTCTTGCACAAAATTTACATTAATGCCTGCTTGTTCAAATACTCTCTGGCTAAAACTTTCATAAAAGTAACCTCTGGTGTCTTTCCAAATTTTAGGTTCAAATACAAAAAGGTCTTGTATTGGGGTTGCTATAATATTCATGTTTTTTTTATAAGGTAATGTGTTTATCCTACAAATTCCATTAAGGTGCTAAAAGTAACCAACTTATTTGGATACTTGATATACATTTCTGCTGTAAATTCTTGTTCGTGTAAGTCTAAAAAGATTTGATACTTGGTTTCGTCTTCAGCAATAAACTGAACACAGTAGCTTATACCTTCATTTGGAGAATCTACGATCTTCAAAAAGCGGTGAGATACAAAACAATCTTTTTCCATCAACTGCGGAATGTGGGTTTCTTTCATCCAGGCTAACCATTCTGTAGCTGAGGCCTCTTCTATAATTACGGTGACGTTAAATAACAACATGGCGCAAAGATACGGGATTAAGGTGGAAGGTGGAAGGGGACGAAGACTAAAGACTAAAGACTAAAGCTGAAAGGATTGAAAGCATTAAGGGCCAGAGTGCCGATCCTAAATTGCTAAACGGTTTCTCCACGTAAGTTACGATATCTCTTTCGTGCTTCGGTATTGAGAATACTGCCAGGAAAATCTGTAATTAGCTGCTGGTAAAGTTTTTTAGCTTCTTCAACATTGTTCAATTGATGCTCGTAAAGATCGGCAAGCGTAAATATTGCATCATCAATCCAAATGCTCGTGAAATGTGAAGCGATTAATAGTTTAAGATGACTTTCTGCTTGCACAAATTCGTTGCTCTTGATAAAGATGCGGGCTTTGGCCATTAAAATATCATCTGCCAAACTATTTTTCGGAAAAGCGACATCGATACTGTCTAGTTTTTTTAAAGCAGCTGCGGTGTTGTTGGTAAATTGAAGCATTTCTGCATCTGCATACATAATCAGCGCCAAGCTATCATTTTTACTTTGTAGGTTGTCTGAGATCAGCAAACTCAGGTTTAAAGCATCATTGGCAATTAATTGAGAGGTAGAAGCTTTTAATACATCGGCTTGTGATTTGGCAAACTTGAAGTTGCCCTGATAAAACGAAACCCTCGCCGAACGAAAGCGGGCATCACTAGCTACAGACAAATTATCATACTGTTTGGCTACTTGTTCGTAAACTAGCACTGCTTCCCAAGGCTGCTTGTTCAATACATATATATCGCCTAAATCAATCTTCAACTGACCAATTTCTGTTGCTGGTAAGCCAGGAACTTTTAATGCCTGTTCTAATGTTTTTTCTGCTTCCGATAAATTGTTGAGGTAGTAAGCTTGTAAATACGACAGTTTTTTGAGCGCAAATATGGTTTGGTTACTGATGCCGTATTGCATAATTACCTGCGAAAACTCATCTGCCAAGGCTTTAATGGCTACTTGATCAATCTTGCCTTGTACCGCTAGTTCGTATTTGGTATTAATCAGCTGTATTTTTGCAGGCAAATACAGTTCGTTTTCAGTTCCTTTTGTTAAAAGATATTCATAAGCTTTAATGGCGGTGGTAAAGGCCTTATTAGCCACAAATGTATTTGCTGTATTAAACAATAAGCTAGACGAATTCTTAGTGCGCCTATCTTGCGCAATCAGTTGTCTAAGTGCCATCTCGTACTCTTGCTGCTGAATAAACTGCCAAATTAGTAGCTCTGTAAAAACCTCATTTTGTGGATCTTTCTGTATTTTTTTTAGCAAAGCTGATTGTAATAATTGATAATCGTTATTGCTCTCGAAAAGATTGGCTAATATACTTTGCGCTTGTGGCATCAACTGCGGATTTGTAGGTAAAGCGTTCAAATATTCGTTAACCAGAGCTTGCTTGTCTTTTTTAAAGCGATAGATACTCAAAAGTTCAAAAGTGAACAACTGCTCGTCTTCCAGTACTTTTCTGCCTTGTAAAAAAGTATTTACAGCCATATCATAAGCTTCAAATCTGTAAAAAGCATTGGCCAAATCCCTAAATTGAAATTCATTTTTAGAAACGTTTTGAATAGCGCCGTAGTAGATTTTGTTCGCTTCGGCAGTCTTCCCACTTTCTTGGTAAATCCTTCCTAAAGCAATTTGATAATTTACTTTTTGTGGCGATTGCTTCATAAGCCTTTTGACCAAAGTTTCCGCCTCGTCGTATTTTTTTATTTTAAGCAGTGAGGTATAATACAAATCGAAATAGCCATCGTTACGATTACGGTTAAAGAGTTTTTCTAATAAAACAGCTGCTTTTTCATAATCTGCCTGCTGGTAATATTGATAGGCCAAAGCTTCATCTACATTGTCTTGCGCCCACAGAGTGGATGTCAGACAGCAAGCAAGTAAAAGGAGCAAGATATGTTTCATCTATTTCGGAAGTTCTTTATCAAAAGCTAATTTCGGTGTTGCCCAAGCATCAGCTTTGCTAAAATTAAATTTTTTAACTTATAATTATGGTATTCAATTAAAATAAAGTAGTAATAAGCACTGTATTTTAAATGTTACGCTGCTTTGTTTTTACTAAACAACAAAATTTGTTTTATTTGATTAACTGCAAAGACAATGCTAAGTAACAATGTTAATGATTATTGCTTACCGCAATTAGTGTTGTGTAATTTTGTGATATGATGACGGCTGTGAAAAAATATATGTGGTTATTGGTGGTTGCGGTGCTTTTTGCTTGTAATGAGGGCGAGAAAGTAAGGCAAGTGCCAGTTAACGATTTTTTCAAGACACAAGACAGGGCATTATATCGCTTATCGCCCAATGGCAAATACATCTCGTATTTAACGCTTAAAGATAAAAAGCAACATCTAGTAGTAGAAGATTTAGAGCAGGGAAAAGTTACCGAAGTATCTAAATTGGAAGAGAGAAATATCAATTTTTATTGTTGGGTAAGTAACGATGAATTAATTTACTACAAGGAAAAAGAAGCCAGTAGGTTTCAAACAGATCTGTATATTGTACACAGAAATGGCACTGAAGAACGACTTTTAAATGCTGATGAAAAAAGTAAGGTGCGCTTACTGGAAGATCAATTGATAGACGATAAGTTCCTTTTAGTTACCAGCAATAAGAGGGATTCTACCGTTTTTGATGTGTATCGTTTGAACGTAAGAAATGGTCAGATGATTATTGCTGCTAAAAACCCAGGTAATTTTACTAATTGGCTTACCGATAGCAAAGGCAAGTTACGTATGGCAATTTCTACCGATGGCGTTAATGAATCGTTGTGGTACAGAGAAAACGAAGGCAAGGATTTCAAAAAAATCATTACCAATAACTTTAAAACTACATTGTGGCCGGTAGCTTTTTCAGAAAATAAACCTAACACCATTTACGCGATTTCTAACGTAAACCGAGATAAAAATGCCTTGGTAGAGATAGATTGTATCACAGGAAAAGAGAAAAATGTGCTTTTTGCTGATGATACCTTGAATGTGGTAGAAGCGCAGTATTCTAAGCGTCGTGGTAAAATGGATTATGTAGTGTACGAAACTTGGAAAAAGGAAAAACACTATTTAAATGAAGATGCAAAACGTTTGTTTGGTGCTTTAGAAAAATTTGTTCCCGATGCCGAATATAGAATTATTCATAACGATAAAAACGAACAGCATTTTATTGTGAGAACATTTACCGATCGTAGTCCGGGGGCATATTACATCTATCATGCTGAAAATAATCAGTTAAAAAAGTTGAGCGATCTTAATCCTACGCTTAAGGAAGAAGAAATGTGCGAGATGAAGCCAATTACCTATACCACTGCCGATGGTTTCAAAATAAATGGTTATTTAACACTTCCTTTAGGTTTAAAACCTAAAAACTTGCCAGTGGTAGTGATACCACATAATGGACCTGGACAGCGAAACAGTTGGGGGTTTAATTCTGATGTACAGTTCTTGGCCAACAGAGGTTATGCGGTGCTGCAAGTTAACTATAGAGGTTCTACGGGTTACGGTAAAGAGTTTTACGCTGCAGGCTTTAAAGAGTGGGGACAAAAAATCCAACAAGATGTTGATGCTGGTGTGCAATGGTTAATAGAACAGAAAATTGCCGATCCGCAAAGAGTGGCGATTTATGGATATGGCTTTGGAGGATTAATAGCGATCAATAGTGCGGTTAACAATCCTAAAATGTACAAATGTGCAGGTTCTAGTGCTGGTGTGCTTAACCTTTTCAGTTATTTAAAAACAATACCTCCGTTTTTAACGTCTAACTTGCAGATGTTTTACGAAATTGTAGGAAACCCAATTAAAGACGCAGAATATATGCGACAGGCTTCGCCTGTTTTTCATGCAGATAAAGTGAAAATTCCGATATTTATAACGCAGAGCTCTAAAGACCCTCGTATAAATGGCAACGATGCGGTACAATTTGTAAAAGAATTGCGGAAGTTAAATCTTCCAGTAACGTATTTAGAGAAGGAAGAAACCAAAACTGTTTTGGGTAGGGAAGAAGCACGGAAAAAATCGTACGCAGCCTTAGAGCTTTTCTTGCAAGATAATCTTAGAAAACGTTAGAGCGAGAGCATTGGTATGCCTATAGAAACAGTAAAAAAAAGCGGATACCGCAAAAATTTCTCCCTTATCGCTACGTTCATTGGATTAATTTCAGTTCTATTCGTCCTATCACTTTTTCTAGCTTTTAATTTTAGTACAAAGAAAATAGAGGGCGATTTTGTTTCTGCAAAAACGAATGTACTCGAAGAAAGTATCAAACCTTACAACGATTTCTTTCTGAACAAAATTCCTGAAATTTCTTACTACAATGGTTATCTGGATTCGACTACGGCCTCCAAGTTTGTTGATACAATTTTATTGAAATATCCTTTTGTTAAAAGAGTGGTGTTTTTTGATGCAGAAGTTCGTAATTCGAGATATGAAGAGAATGGTTTGAACGTAGGCAATTTTTCTGTCGGAATGAAAAGCGTTTATCAATTTGGCACCTATATTCCGGCAGATTCGGTAAAAATTTTTGGAACGAACTCTATTGCTTCCAACGCAACACTCGAAAATTTCAACGAACTGGCACTAAAGCTATATACGTTTGTGCATAGGTTAGACACGGCAAGAATGCCTACGCAGGAAGATTTGTTCAGTAATTTTTCGAACATCAAACCCAATAGAATTGATTATTTTAATATTCCGAGGTTTGAAGATTTGAAGGTTTATAAGCAGATGATAAATGAGAAACTGATTTCGGAACCAATTTATCAGCAAGATATGCTTTCTTTTGAGCTAGATCCAATGAAGATGAAGATTAAGAATAATCGTCCTTTGCTTTATCAATCTGTACGCATAGAGCCTGTAACCTACGATCCCTTGGAAACTTCTTCGGAATATGTAACAGGTGAAATTACTTTAGGAGGTCCTTTCTCAGCCTATAAGCTTTACTTTATTTCTGCCAAATCTTTTATTAAGAAGGAGATTTTTAGTTACTTTTTGCCAATAGCGGCGCTGATATTGCTTTTTTATGGTTTGTTGCTTTTGGTAGCATTTCTAATCTATAGAAACCTGAACATTAATCATAAAATGTTTAAACTACAGTACGATTTTATCACCAATTTAACGCATGAGTTTAAAACACCGGTGAGTGTAATCAAAATTGCCGGAAATAACATCAAGAGTGCGGTAAGTATTTCGGAACGCGAACAAAAGCTTTATGGGAAAATATTAGATGAAGAAGCCGATAAGCTGAATGGTTTGATGAATAAGTTACTTGCGTTTACGCAAATTGAAAACAAAGCCATAAAGCTTAATGAAGATCGGATTAATATCACCGAGTTTATCGAAAGTACCATAGACGTTCATCAATTAAAGCATCCAGATTTTAAGCTGACTTATGAAGTTACCGACTTAATTCATTTCACTACAGATCCGGTTTTGTTGGGCAGTTTGTTTGATAACTTGATGGAGAATGCTTATAAATACTCTCCGCCAGATAAAAAACAATTACATATCACCGCCCGTTTAATAAAAGATAGAGTTGTTTTACGTTTCAAAGATGCGGGTATTGGTATTCCCGCTTCAGAAATAAACAATATCTTTAAGAAATTTTATCGCGTACAAAATCAGTATAACCAGGCAGGAAGTGTGGGTTTGGGTTTGGCTTTTTGTAAGGAACTTGTTAATTTTATGAAAGGCGATATCAGCGTTCGCAGCGTTGTAAATAAAGGAACAGAATTTAAGATTGTACTACCTTTTATTCAATGATGAAATGAGTAAAGGAATAAATGATTAAATAAATGCTAACGGAGTGAAGAGATTCGTGTGAGGGGTAATTTACTCATTCACTCATTTACTCATTCAAAATTCAAAAAATATGTCAAAAGATATCAAAATATTAATTGTTGAGGATGATGAAAACCTGCGTTTTTTA
Source organism: Pedobacter sp. (assembly GCF_031119335.1). Taxonomy (GTDB): domain Bacteria; phylum Bacteroidota; class Bacteroidia; order Sphingobacteriales; family Sphingobacteriaceae; genus Pedobacter. Next base: position 111,313 of record NZ_JAVHXT010000005.1, on the reverse strand, counting down.
ACAGCAATGCGTTTAAAAACAGAAGGATACCAAGTAATAGAAGAAGCAGACGGTATTGCTGCTGTACAAACTATTACTGATGAAAAACCTGACATTGTATTGTTGGACTGGATGTTGCCAGGCAAAGAGGGTTCTGAGGTTTGCGAAGAGGTGCGTAAACAAGGCTTTGAAGGTTTGATAATTATGATGACTGCCAAAGCGCAAGACGTAGATAAGATTGATGCTTATCAATTTGGAGCTTCAGACTATGTTACAAAGCCATTTAATCCAGAAGTGTTGATAGCGATGTTAGATAGTAAGGTGAAGTTTTTACTTAACAGCGATAAGTCAGAAATCCATCGTTTTGGTAATATGGAGCATCATCCAAATATCCACACTTTATTCCGTGATGGTAAAAAAATTGAGCTGACTATCTTAGAAAATAGGATTTTGCTTTACTTTTTACGCAATCCAAATCAGGTGATTAGCAGAGAAGATTTAATGCTGGAAGTTTGGGGTTACAACTCTGATGTGAATACCCGTACTTTGGATATGCACATTGTACGTTTACGTAAAAAAATTGAGGTAAATCCAGATAATCCGCAGTTATTGCAAACCGTAAGGGGCGTTGGTTATAGGTTTAATGTAGGGAGTTAAGTAGAGCTAATTACTTTTCATTGTTGCGTCATTCCCGTGAAAACGGGAATCTTAAAGCGAAATATTTTATTTTATCGCATTACGATTGCCAGTCGAGCTGGCAATGACGACCCTCTAAAGAATGGTGCTCAGCAAACCAAAAAGTACCAACATTACATACTGCAATAACATGGTTCCATCAAGGTAAAAGAAATAGAAATACTCGTTTCTTTTAATGTTCGATTTAAAAATGAGCCAACCTGTTAGTATTACGGTTAATGTTAATCCAATTACATCGATATTGATGCCTTGGGTAAATAAAATTAAAAGCAATAAGTAAATTGCTAATAAAGCTTGGCAGAAAATCCAGGCTTTTTTTTCACCCAGAACCACCGGAATGGTTTTGAGTTCGTACAGCTTATCCTGAAATAAATCTCTGATATCAAATGGCACCGTGATAGCGCAAATGAACAGAAATCTTTTGGCCACCAATAAAACTGTTTCACTTAAAGGCACATTAATTTGATGTGTGCTGGTAACGCTCTCTAGCTCTACAATTGGTAACAAAACACAACTACTTGCCCAAACAAAAGCAATTAGAAATAATTTAATGCCGGGAATGTTGCGCAGACCAATTTTTTTACCGTTTAAGGTTAGAAAAGGTATGTTATAGGCAACAGCCAATAAACCCACAAATACCATCAATAATTTTGCTTCAAAACTGAGGTATAGCAAGCCCAGCGGAATTAGGCATAATGTCGAAATTAATGTGGTGGATATTGTTAAGCGATGATGGGCGAAAATCCATCTAACCCTCTTAAACGGTGAATTTTGAGGTTCTTTCGGTTTGGAAAGCAACACCGCCAAGTTGTAAATCAATAAGGTTGAGAAGAACAAAAAAGCCAATACGTGTTCACTTGGCTTAGCTTTCAATAAATGATAGGTGACCAAACCTTGGGCAACTGCACAGATAGCAATAAATAAATTGCTGAACAGTAGAAAATCTAAGATGGATGAACCTAGTTTTTTGAGCATAAACCCCTAAATCCCCTAAAGGGGACTTTATTTTAATTTCAGACTTACTTCGCTTTACGCCAATCGCTTATCCCTTGCTTAAAGTAAATATCGTAATTTCTGGCAACATACCAACACGCCCTGGATAGCCTAAAAAGCCATAGCCCACATTAACGTACAATTGTTGCTGTTGCTCTTGGTACAAGCCTGCCCATTCTTTGTAGATGTATTGTACGGGGCTCCATTGCGTATCTTTTAACCTTACGCCAAATTGCATTCCGTGGGTATGACCAGCAAAGGCAACATCAATGTCTTTGTACTTCTCTAAAACCTCGCCACGCCAGTGTGAGGGGTCGTGAGACAGTAGAAGCTTCACAGGCAAATCTTCCATGTTTTGTGTGGCCAGTTCCATTTTTCCGTATTTGGGAAAACGCCCCATGCCCCAGTTTTCTATCCCAACAATTCCAATTTCTTCTCCTCCAATTTTTATGCGTCGGTTTTCGTTCATCAGCAAATCCCAGCCCATAATTTTATGAGAAGCAACCATATCTTGTAGATTTTTAACTTTTGCAGGTGATGTTCCTCTACCGAAATGATAATCGCCATAATCGTGGTTGCCCAGTACAGAATAAACACCCAAAGGAGCAGTTACCTTGCTAAAAATATCTTGATAGTCTTTGAGTTCGCTGCTTAGGTTGTTCACTAAATCTCCTGTAAAGAAAACTAAATCAGGTTTTTCTGCCAATAACATATCTACACCACCTTTTACGGCAGTTTTGTTGTAGAAACTCCCCGAGTGGATATCTGTAATTTGTGCTAAAGTGATGCCATCAAAAGCTTTTGGTAGGTTCGGTAGCTTTAGATTAACTCTTCTAATCTGGTAATCATAAGCGCCAGAAATAATGCCCCAGCTTAAAGAACTTAAAGGCACAGCTCCAGCAATTAAGCCTGCCTTTACCAAGAAAGAAGAACGACTGATAGGTTCGCCTTTGATAGTTTCTTTTGCCGCTTCGGTCGGTTCTTTTTTCTTCTTCAATAACTTGAAGAATTTGATGCCAAACCTTCTTAAATCATCCACTAGCAAAAATGGCAACATTACTATTTTACCTGTGCTAATTAAGAAAAAGGCGACTAAAATAATTGCTCTTGCGGATAAAAATAGATTTAAGTAGATAGCACAGAAAACACCTACAATTAAAGCGATGTTAATTGTCCACCAAGCTTTTTTAAAGAATTGTTTGGTGCTATCTTTCCATTTTTTGAATACAGCTAGAATTGCGTAATAGCAGTAAAAGTCGAGTAAGATGATAACGAAGCAGAGTATTGTTAGAAATAATGTTCTTCCCATGTGGGGTGTAAAATTAATGTGTTTTTGTTAGATGTTTTGTTGATGGATTTGTTTCAATTTTGCTTTTTAGACTTACGAAGTTTCGAAAACTTCGTAAGTCTTCTATTAGGCATCTCGTCATTTCGATCCCGATTTTTCTTCGGGAGAGAAATCTAGCAAGGTGGTATCAAGTCGTTAGATTTCTCCTCGTTCCTCGTCGAAATGACGATAGAGATATTACCCAAAATCCTGCTCGTCATCTTCCATATCTGCGTTAAACAAACTATCAAACATATCAGAGAAACCGAAACCGCCATTTAAATAGTTTTTGTTCAGTTGCGAGTATTCCGATAAACCATGCAGCACAAATTCCATTAATAACAAAGTTTGGTTTTCGCTCAATTTAGGATGGAATTTCTTTACCAAAGCCTCTAATCCATTAACCTTTTGCAGTTCTTTTTTATAATTCGTTAAAGTAAGGTTATCATCCACATCAATGGTATTGCCTTCGGTAAACCATTCGGTAATTTCAGTATATGGATTAGCGGTTTTGCTCTTCTTCGCTCTCGTAGGGTCTGGAAAATATCTTGCAAACAAATGCTTAATCGCTTTGCCAATTAACGTATGGGCTACTTTTGCTGGCCCTTCCAATTCTCCTTCGTAAACCAGCTCAATCTTCCCAGTAACCGCCGGAATAATTCCACTAAAATCTGAAATACGTACAAAGGTCGATTTTTCTCTGCTTACCAACATTCTTCGCTCTGCGTTACTAATTAAATTCTCGAAAGCAGAGATAGTTAAACGAGCAGAAACACCCGATTTTTGGTCGATATATTCACTCTTTCGAGCCTCGAAAGCCACTTGCTCTACCAAATCCTTCACCAATCCATCCGCTTCTATTAAGCGTTGTTCATCGGTTAGTTTTGCTTCTTGGAAAGTAATTTTTCTAGAAATTTCAATCGTTTTAGGGTAGTGCGTTAAAATCTGACTTTCAATGCGGTCTTTTAACGGAGTTACAATGCTACCACGGTTGGTGTAATCTTCAGGGTTTGCGGTAAACACAAACTGGATATCCAAAGGTAAACGCAATTTAAAACCTCTAATTTGGATATCCTTTTCTTGCAGCATATTAAACAATGCCACTTGGATACGAGCCTGCAAATCTGGCAATTCGTTAATTACAAAAATGCTGCGGTGCGCTCTCGGGATTAAGCCAAAATGGATTACACGCTCGTCGTTATAAGTCAGTTTTAAGTTGGCAGCTTTAATCGGGTCCACATCGCCAATTAAATCTGCCACGGTTACATCTGGGGTAGCTAATTTTTCAGTGTAGCGTTCGCTTCGGTGTAGCCAAGCAATCGGTGTTTTATCACCTTTAGTTTCAATCTCATTTCTACCAAACCACGAAATCGGGTTCAAAGGGTCGTCGAAAATCTCGCTACCAGCAATGTATGGAATGTATTCGTCTAGCAAGTTCACCATTAAACGGGCAATACGGGTTTTCGCCTGTCCGCGTAAGCCTAAAAGCAATATGTTATGACGAGCCAATATTGCCGTCTGCAATTCTGGGATTACTGTTTCATCGTAACCCAAAATACCTTCAAAACCTGCTTCTTTGTTTTGTAGTTGAGTGATTAAATTCTTTCTTAATTCGTCTTTAACGCTTAAAGATTGGTATGAGGTGGCTTTTAATTCGCCTAGTGTTGTTGCTTTTGTCATTTATTGTAAATGTTGTAATAGCCCCACCTAAATCCTCCCCAAAAGGGAGGACTTTGAGGACAGTGTTTAATACTTCGCTTTAGTCTTTAAGCTTTGGTCTTTCAGCTTCCTCTAAATGTCTTTCTTCTATTTTTAATATAATCTTCAAAAATGTATTCGCCCAAGCCGTTGAGTGAGCTGTAAAAAGCCCTGCCGCCGTTCACTTCCGTAAACTGTCTTACAAACTGTTGCAAATAAGGGTCTTTGGCAATCATAAACGTAGTGATGGGAATATTCAATCTTTTGCACTGCGCCGCCATATTCAAGGTTTTTCCAATTACTTTTCTATCTAAACCTACGCTGTTTTTATAATATCTGCCGTTTTCTTTCAGGCAAGTTGGCTTGCCATCGGTAATCATAAAGATTTGCTTGTTATGTGTTTTTCTTCTGCGCAGCAAATCGGTAGCTAATTCTAAACCAGCAAAAGTATTGGTATGGTACGGACCAACCTGCAAATAAGGCAAATTCTTAATCGTTATTGGCCAAGCATCGTTACCAAAAACCACGATGTCCAAGGTGTCTTTTGGGTATTTCGTTTTAATTAGCTCTGCTAAAGCCATTGCCGTTTTCTTGGCAGGCGTAATTCTATCCTCACCGTACAAAATCATCGAGTGCGAAATATCAATCATCAGTACCGTAGAAGTTAAAGTTTTGTAATCCTTTTCTTCTACTTCCAAATCGCGTTCGGTAAGGGTAAAATTGCCAATACCGTGATTAATTTGCGCATTATGGATAGAAGCCGTCATGTCAATTTGGTCTAAACTATCGCCAAAACTAAACTCCCGTCTATCCGCATTTTTTTCTTCGCCAATGCCCGAAATATTACTGTTGTGGTTACCTTTCCCAGCCTTTTTTAACTTTCCAAAAATCTCTTCCAAGGCAGATTTACGAATAGTCTGTTCTGTTTTAGCCGTTATTTTAGTTTCCCCATTCTCCTCGCTGATGCAACCTTTTTCCTTCAGGTCTTCAATAAAATCGCCCATGCCGTAATCTTTGTTGGTGAACTTGTACTGCTTGTCAAGTTCGTTCATCCAAGCCAAAGCTTCACCTGCATCGCCAGCGGTGTAGTTTAGCAGTTGCGTAAATAACTTCAACAACTCGTCGAAACCACCTTTTGGCAATTCATTGGGTAAAAACTTAGAAAACTGATAACCTTTCATTCTTAAATTAACGTAGCAACTAAGTTAATGGTTTGGCAGGTTTAGTTTTTTAAGGTAGATGTCATAATATTTTGAAAATGTAAGCCAGTTTTTCGTAGCAACCGAAAGCCCTGCTGTTCGCTGCAATCTTTTTGCGACTTGTTCCCGTCATTTCGAACGCATGTGAGAAATCTGTAAGATATTGCTTCTAACAAACAGATTTCTCAGTCGTACCTCCTTCGAAATGACGCATCAAAAAAGGATTTTCGCTTCCATCAGGTTTAATGAACAAAAGCCTGTGTCAACTTTGTCAATCTTGATCGACAGTTCGCATAAAAGATTGACAAAGTTTTGCTCAGTTAACTTAATAAATTCGCTCTGGTATCATCGAAAATCTCCTTTGCGTTCTTCTCGATTAATTTATCCAAAAGTGCGTTATACCCATTTTCTATTTTGTAATTCATTTCATCAGCATACAATGGAAACACAGAGTAGATATTGATTAGGTTTTCTCCAGCTTGTATCGATGTAAATTCTTCATCAAAAGTTACTGATGGTAAAATGACTACACCTGTATAATTGGTGTTTTCAGCATAAGGTTCCATATCTGCAGTGGCTTGTAGTGTATGTCCAATAGACAACCAAGTATCGTAGTGATGCGGAAAACGAGCTGCTTCTTTCAGCATGGCAATGAGCCAATCGTTAGGGTTATCGCCAGTTACTTTTCCAAAGGTGATAGACTTCGGCAACAACAACATCAGCTCTGCAAACTGATAATCTTTAGGGTTTTCTACAGCTGCTGGAACGCTCATTTGCAAAGTACTCATTCCTGCAGTGAGTAAGATATTAAAATTGTGTTTTTCCGATTGTACAAAATAAACATCGAGGTGTAAATCTGGGGAAAATATTTCGTGGAAAACGGTAATCTCTCCAGATTTGTAGTACTTGTCTAAATGGTCAGCAATTGCTTCTGCATGTTCATCAAAGTTGGCTCTGTTTCTGAATTTTTCATAAAAGTCGTTCATGGTAAATGGTTTTTGGGTTTAGCGAAGTAAGTTTCTATCACTAGCACAAAAGCTATTCCAACTGTATACGCTAAAATATCCTCCCAAGCAAAGTAATTCCCAAGCACTACATTTGCGAAATGATTATCGCCTAAGCCTATCAGTTTTACGAGTTGAAAATATTGCGAAGTTTCTATTAGGTAAGCAAACAACAAGGTGCCAATTGCCAAAGGCCAAACAGGAACATGTACAAAGGCCTTCACAAAATAATAGATTAGAATAACCACCAATACATCGCCAACGTAAGGGCGCACAAAATTGTCTGTGATGTAAAGCGCAATTAAAACTTCGACAATGAATATAATTACTGCAATCAGAAAGCTGTTTTTATGAAATCTGAAAATATTTTGATGTTTCTCCATTTGGTGAGGTAGAATTAATAAACTAATTTAATCTAGATTTTGAATTAAACGAAAACGATGAAAAAAATTATATTCTTTTTGCTGGTAGTTTTGTCAACAACAGCGATGGCGCAAAATGCTCAAGACCGAGCAGCAATTTTAAAGGTTTTAGAAAACCAACGCCAAGGATGGAATAAAGGCGATATGGACGATTACATGCAAGGCTACTGGAAGAGCGATAGCCTTTTGTTTGTAGGTAAAAACGGCCCGACCTATGGCTGGCAAAAAACATTAGATAACTACAAGAAAGGCTACCCCGATAAAAGCGCTATGGGCTTTTTAACTTTCGGAATTAAGAAAGTGGAGTTTTTAGCGAAAGATAAAGCTTTTGTTCTGGGTAGCTGGAATTTGAAAAGAGAAAAAGATGAGCCTAAAGGTTATTTTACTTTGTTGCTGAGGAAAATTGATGGCGAGTGGAAAGTAGTGGTTGATCATAGTTCTTAGGGGGTGAAAATGGATAAGTAATATGTTGATAGAGCTATAATCGCTAGAAAGGTTCAAGTTTTGCTTTTACGTAATAGATTGCCGCGTCGTTTCTCTCCTCGCAATGACGGAAATAGGTGCGTCATTGCGAACTGAAGTGTGAGAGAAAGCAAGGGGTGAAGCAATCTATCAAATATTTGGAGCACTTTTGCTGTTCGATATTTGCAATGTCGAACTCCGTATCGTCGGATTTTTAATCCGTCTTAAAGTAAGGGTCAGAGACCCGCCGATAATGCTTCGGGATTACAAATCCCGAAGAGCAGTTAATGATGAACAGTCTATTGTATCATCTTCCTATACTTTCTCGAAAAGTAGTACAGCGAATAAAAAGTAAGCACTACCCCAACCACTGACAATATCATAACGCTACTCGAAAAGAAAGTAACCCAATTCAGTTTTACTTTGAAAATTTCTTTGCTTAATAACACGCCAATACTGCCCACATAGCCAAAAGCGTCGGCAATGTAAATGAGGAAACCAACGTTACTGGCATATTTGAAAGTAGAAATCAACCGATCAAAGAAAATAGCATTGAATGGAATGTAAACCATGTACAAGCCTAAACCCACTAAAGTCATCCAAGCAATTGGACTTAAGTGATTTGCTTTAAAAACTACAGTAGAAACTCCAGCCACCACAAAACCAATCACGATAAACCAGTGGGCAGTTTTGAGCGCAAGGAAATTGTTTTTAATCATTACCATGCTGCCAATTAATACCAGTACAATAATGGTAATTGGTGTTTCTGTTTTAGAAAATAGGGCAGGCTGATTAAAAAATCCCATTTCCTTCCACATTTCTGCGCTGAAATTATCTCTAATGTCCCGAAAAATGGTAGCGAAACCGTAAATAAGAACGCAGGCGATAATACCACCTAAAAAATCACGGATAAACTTCTTCCTGTCTTCGGCAGTCATGGCCACACGTTCTGCTCTAAACTTAATGTCTTCTTCATCGGGCTGCGGTATTTTCTCCATCAGAAAGACAAAAAGCGCCAAAGGAATGCAAAACACTAAACCCGTGTAAAAGGGCATCCAAAACTCAGAAATACCAAATTCTGCCATTATCCAAGCACCTACAGATTTTACAAAGCCCGAAGCGAAGATGAAACTCACAGCTAAGGTTGCGCCAATAAAATCGGTACTTCTTCTGCCTTCTACATAAGAAAATACTACGCCCCAAAGCATCCCCAATGGGAAGCCATTTACAAAAAGAAAAAGGATATTATAGGGTATGGGGACAACTGCGAATAGTAACCAGCTGAGCCAAGAAATTCCGGTTAATAATAGAATGATTTTTCCTCTGCCAGTTCGTTTTAGCTCCGAGATGTACTTGATGCCGTAAAACTTAGCCAGCAAATAGCCCAACATTTGGCTAATCACCAAGATAGTTTTGTAGCTATAGCCAGCAATGGTCAGTCCATCAAAAGTGGCTACGGTAAAGGTTTTGCGGTAACCGAAAATCATCGTGTAGGCTAAAAAGACCACTACAGCAGCATAAAGTCCAGTTTTTGCGGATTTGCTGGTATTTGTTTGGCTCATAAAAGGTTAATCTTAATTTGAAGATAACCTAATTGTTTTACAAGTCAAAGATTTAGGAGTATTAAGCCGTAATGGCTTGGTTTTCAATTTCCTCCAGCGCACCATCCCACAAATTGATACGCTGTTGTAAGGCATCTTTAACGGCTATCGTAGCTTCATTCCAGGCATTTTCATCATCTTCGCACAGTTCGCTAGTCATTTCCAAAGCCAAATGACTGTGGTGGTCGCCATCTACTTCAATATGTCTATCTAGGTAATACTTAAAAATAGTAACCCGAGTTGGATGTTTACTGTTCAAATCGTTCACCATGCTGTGGAACATATTCGGGATTAAATCTTCGCGACCGAAAGTAAATGCTGCTGCGGTTGAGTGATTTTTTCCAGAATTGATGATTGCAAAAGTGCTGTCCATAAAAGCCTGAGCTGTTAATGGAACATTCGCAATTTCGTAAGCTTCTGCAAAGGTTTTGCCCAATTGTAAAGAACGAATAAAAGTACGGATGGGTTGGGTGTTTGCTCCAACTTGTTCCATGGCATCTAAATAAAGCTCAAAGTGACTTTTAATTTCGCCTTTTTCATCCAAATCAGACTCTTCACCTGCTACAATCTCATTAATAAGTTGTCTGGTTTTAGCATTGCCTACTGGAAACCAAGGTAGGGTAGTGCAGGTAAGGTTAATTTGTAGGGCTTTTAACAGCGACATGAAATCCCAAACGGCATAAATATGATGCTCCATGAAAATGCGCAGTGCAGGCAAATCGCTAATTTGTGTATAAACATTGTGGTTTACAATTTTACTTCTGAGCGTTGCAATTTCTGTGTTGATGTTTTCTATGTGTGGGTTCATGAGTATATTGAAAGAACTTACGGAAGTTAGCTTTAATTGGATTTATTGGGATAGACTTACGAAGTTTCTAAAACTTCGTAAGTCTTATTCGCCTAGCTTGAAGTTTTTATAATAAAAATCTTTGTCGGCATCTGTAATTGCTCTAATTACTTTACAAGGATTGCCTGCTGCAAAAACATTGTCGGGAATATCTTTGGTGATTACGCTGCCAGATCCAATAACGACATTGCTACCAATAGTAATACCTGGATTGATGACTACGTTTCCGCCCAGCCAAACGCTATCGCCAATGGTAATAGGTTGTGCCCATTCGTGTTCTTGGTTACGCAGATGTGGATGTAGGGGATGGCCAGCGGTGTAAATGGCTACGTTTGGCCCGAAAAAAGCGTGGTTACCAATGGATACCTTCGCACAATCTAAAATAACTAAGTTGAAGTTGCTGTAAAAATGGTTGCCAATTTCGATATTATAGCCATAATCGCAACGAAAAGGAGGTTCTAAGTAAAACATGGTTTCGGTTTTGCCGAATAACCTTTTGATGAGTTGCTTGCGCTGCTTAATTTGCTTTGGTGGAAGATTATTGAATTCGAAAACAATTTCACGGGCTTTTAAACGGTCGTTGGCCAATTCTTTATCACCAGCTTGGTAGGCTTTGCCGGCCAACATTTTTTCTTTTTCGCTAAGTTTATTTTCTTCCATGATGCTGCGAAATTACTTAGCACTTTGCTAAGCCGCAATTATTTTTGCGTTTATGAGATTTAGGTGTTTTTTGCAGACGTTGGTTGCAGTTCTGAGATTACTTGACCTTAGCGTTCTTTGCGAACACTTTTAACCTTTGCGTTAAAGTTAACCGCAAAGTACAGCAAGAGCTACGCTAAGAACGCAAAGATTTGTATAGGTTATTGGTTAATAAACTCGATTGAAGTGAAAATACTTTTTGTTTTATAACGATAAAGATTGCTTCGTCGTTCCTCCTCGCAAAGACGACCGTTGTGCATACAAAAGTTGGCAAAAAGATTGTAACAAACAGCGGGGCATCGGTTACGATAGCCCCGCTGTTTTGCTTTACCCCTAAATCCCCTAAAGGGGACAAGCTATATAGATTATCTTGGCGTGCCGTTCTTCATTGCTTTTTCTGCAATTACAACAGCTTTTTTCTCTCGCCAATGTGCATATTTTTCTTTAAACGCCATTTTAATCAAGCTATCTACGGCGCCATGTCTAAATAAACTCCAAACGCTCGCTACTTTACGAGAAATAGATTGGTCCCAAGCACGTAGGCTTAAAGAGAATGAGCCATCAACGTATTTCATCCAGTGCCACATACCTGTGGGCATAAATAAAGTATCACCGTGCTCTAAGAAAACTTCATAACCTTCTACGCCTTTTAAAGCAGGGAATTTTTCGAAATCAGGGTTGTCTACTTTGTAATCTTCTAGTGCGTAGGTAGCATTTGGCAAACAATATAACCTGTCTTTCCATTTGTAATCGAACAAGATAATATGCTTTCTACCACCAAAGTGCGTATGGAAAATATGTGGTAAATCGATATCGTAATGTAAGAAAGTTACCGAATTTGAACCGCCAAAAAACATAGCAGGCATGCTTTCGATAAAGCCGCCCATTAAATCTTTAGGGATTTTTATATCGTTAATTAAGCTTGGAACTTTCTTAAATAAATTGAAGAAAAATATTCTTAATTCAGTTGGCTCACGCTTGATTAGGTCTAGGTAATCGCCAAATTTCATGTGCGCCGTAGCGGCGTTAATTGGTTTACTCGGATCTGCCTTCGAGTTGTCGTACAAAGGTACTTCAAGCTCGCCGCCAATCTCTTTCAAATATTCGGTAGTCCATTTTTCTCTAGCAGGCCAATCTTTGGTTAGGCCTCTAATTACTAACGGACGTTTAGGTTTTAGGTAGTTTTTTTTAAAATCTTCGGGAGTGATGTTCTCGACGATATCTACCGATTTTAAATTAAAGCTCATTTGTTTGATTTATAAACTTTGGATTAATTTATAGAAACTAATCGGTACAAAGTTGTAATAAAAAACGTTAAGGTGTATGTGTATTGTATAAAAGTTGAGAATAAAATGATAGAAATCAGTTTATTTTAGGCGCCACAGATGCATAGATTTAACTCTGTATATCAGCTTTGTAAAAATAATTCATATTTATATCTGTGCATCTGTGGCTAAACTTATCAACTTAGGTAACTTTTGCTTTTTTAATGATTTTAGCAAAGTAAGAAGGAAATAATCTTTTTAGCAGCACACCTTTTACTTCTTTGCCACCAATGTAAACCTCATCTTTCTTTTTTTCTATTGCCTTGATAATTTGTTTTGCGCATTCTTCGGCAGGCATTCCGTTTTCTTGCGCTTGGTCCATTGTGCCTTGCGCAGAACCATCTGCAGTTAGTGCATTTATAGTTACTTTAGTTTTAATGAAGCCGGGGCAAGCCAACAGAATTTGAATATTTGGGTTATCTACTTCTATTCTTAACGATTCGAAATAACCGTGCAACGCATGTTTAGAGGCTGAATAAGCGGAACGGAACCTTGTGCCAAACTTGCCAACCAAGCTACTTACACACACAATGCTGCCTGTGTTTCGTTTTATCATTTGAGGAAGTACTGCTTTGCTTAAAATTACGGTTCCCCAAAAGTTAACGTCCATAAAACGTTTTTCGGTTTTAAGATCGGTTTCTAATGCCAAAGCCCGCTGACTAATGCCCCCACTGTTAATTAGAATATCAATGCGGCCATAAATACGGATAGCCTCTTCAGCTTTTTTAGGTAAGCTTTCGCTGTCTTCTAAATCTAAAGAAAGTACATGTAAGTCTATTTGGTTACGGCATTTCTGCTTTACACGAAAAAGTTCATCGCGGTTGCGTGAAGAAATGATCAGCTTTGCGCCAGCAGCGCTTAATTCGTGAACTAAGGCCTCGCCAATTCCAGATGAAGCGCCAGTAATCCATATAACTTTATCTTTCATTTAATTAAATTCTTCGTCGTCTATAAAAAGTGAGGCTGCAATGCCATCGGCAAATAATTTACCTTCATTGCTAAGATAAATCTTATTTTCCGATAGGAACACTTTGCCTTCAGCTACCAGCGATATTAATTCCTTTTTAACAAAATCGGAACTTCTGTTTCCAAAATCTCTTTCAATTTTCTCCAGATCTGTTCCCCACATCGTTCTTAGGGAGGTCATAATATATTCATTAAATCTATCAGCTTTGCTTAATTTCTCTACGGTTTCTGGTAGTTGATTTTTACCAATGCTCTCTAAATATTTGGCATTATTTGCAATGTTGACATACCTATCTTGTCCATTAAAACCATGGGCTGATGGGCCAATACCTAAATAGGGGACACCTTTCCAATAATTGGTGTTGTGAACGGCGTATCTTTCTGATAAGCTATAATTAGAAATTTCGTAGTGTTCAAAGCCATTATTGGTAACAACATTAATCAACATCAAGAACTGTTCGGCACTTTGGTCATCGTTAACGTCTGGCTGCTTCCCCTTTTCTATGGCATGAGCAAGTGCTGTTCGTGGCTCTACGGTAAGTGAGTAGGCAGAGAGGTGAGGTATTTGGAGTTCCATTGCCATCTGTATATTGGTCTTCCATTTTTCGTTGCTAAGTAATGGGTAGCCGTAAATCAAATCGATGGTCAGGTTTTCAAAGCCAGCATCCTGGCTGCGTTTAATGCAGTCTGTAGCTTCTTCCGCATTGTGCGCCCTATTCATCCAAACCAAATCTTCATTAAAAAAAGATTGTGTACCTATGCTGAAACGGTTGATTGGTAACTTTCTCAGTTCTGCAATTTTTGCTGCGGTAAGGTCGTCGGGATTGGTTTCTAAAGTGATTTCCGCATTTGAAGCGATAGAAAAATGCTGTTCTAGCGTGGTAAATATTTTTTGTAGTGAATAGCTTGGTAAAACCGATGGTGTACCGCCTCCAAAATAGATGCTCCCAATTTGCTGGCCCGCCAAACGATCCTTCTTAAGAACAATTTCCTTACAAATGGCATCTACCATCTCATTTAAGTATTTAGTAGAGGTGGTAAAGTGGAAATCGCAATAAGTGCAAGCTTTTTTACAGAAAGGAACGTGGATATAAATGCCGGCCATTTCGCAAAGTTAGCCTTAATTAAGATTTAAATTGTCTAAAAGATGTTGTTTTGTTCGCTATGTTGCTATTTTAGCAATATGATTACTGTAAACGAATATTTTGATGGAGCCGTTAAATCTTTAGGCTACGAAAACAATGGTAAATCTACCGTGGGAGTAATAGAACCTGGAGATTACGAATTTGGTACTTCTACACACGAAACCATGATTGTGGTAGAGGGAGAAATGAAGGTGTTATTAGCTAATGCTGCAGATTGGAAGAGCTACGCTACTGGCGAGAAATTTGAAGTTGCTGCCAATTCATCATTCAAAGTGAAAGTTGCTGCGCCAGTTTCTTATTTGTGCAAGTATCAATAGTGTGTTGCTAAACCCAGTTGCTTTTGTTTACTTTTGAGAAAGTATATGAGGTTTGTGATTTGGCTTTTGGTTTGTTGCTGCGGCGTGAATGCTTTCGCCCAGCAAGGCTATCAACTAAATATTGTACTCCCCGAAAATGCTAAATCGCTTTCTAAGTCTATCTCCTTACCCAAAGAAATAAAAGATAGCATTACGGTATATAAAGAAGCAGAGAAAGTACTTTCGCAGTTACAGTTTAAAGGTTATCTGTTAGCAGAAATTACTGCTTTAAATTTTCAAGAAAAGGAAGTTTTGGTAACTATTCAGCCTAACCAACAGTACCAATGGGTTAATTTGGCAGCAGGTAATCTTCCGCTTACGGTGCAACAAGCAGTCGGGTTTAGAGAGCGCAACTATTGGCAAACTCCATTTAATACCCAAAGCCTGAGCCAGCTTTTTGAGAACTTACTTCGTTATTATGAGAGCAGTGGATACCCCTTCGCCAGTGTAAACTTGGAGCAGATTAGTTTCGAGGGAGCTAAAATAAGTGCAACCATCAACGCCAAAGCCAACCAGAAAATGTTGTTTGATACTATTCAGGTGGTAGGCAATGCACAGATAGCGCAGAAGTACATCCAGTCTTACCTTTCAATTAAAAGCGGCGCAGCGTATTCCGAGAGGTTGGTTAATCAAGTAGAAAACAGATTGCGGGAATTACCTTTTTTAGAGGTTGTAAAACCATTGGAAATCAGTTTCTCTAATGAGAAAGCATTGGTTAGGATTTTTGTAAACAAGAAAAATGCTAATCAATTCGATGGAATAGTAGGACTGCAGCAGAACGGAAGCACCGGAAAAACCCAGTTAGTAGGTAATTTAAAACTGAACTTACAAAATGCCTTTAAGCGAGGCGAACAACTAAATTTCAACTATCAGGGTTTAGCTGGGCGAAGTCAATTGTTAGATGTAAAGGCGGTGGTGCCGCATCTACTCAACACCGATTTTGGTTTAAACCCCAGCCTGTACCTTTATAAACAAGACTCCTCATTTTTAAATGTTGATACTAAACTGGGTTTCAATTACCTATTAAAAGGCAATAATTCCTTTCAGTTTTTTGTGGAAAATAGATCTACCAGATTGTCCTCTGTAGAAGCTTATCAAAATGCTACGGCACTGCCTTCAATTTTAGATGCCAATACGATTTTTTACGGTTTGGGCCTAAATATGGAGAATTTGGATTATCGCTACAATCCTCAAAAGGGTTATAGCATTAATGCAGATATAGCTGTCGGTAATAAGAAAATAAGGCGAAATGCAGCCATTCCCGAAAATTTATATCAGGCTGTGCCTATGAATAGCACTTCTTACAGGTGGTTCAGTCAAATCAATTATTATGTTCCTTTAGCTAAACAATTGGTTTTTACCGTCGCTAATCAAACAGGCGTATTAAGCGGTAAATATTTGTTAGAAAATGAGGTTTTTAGGTTAGGTGGGCAGCGGAGCCTTCGTGGTTTTAACGAATTGTCGTTATTGGCTAATGCCTACACTTACGGTAACGCAGAGGTTCGATATTTGCTAGAACAGAACTCTTTTTTATTTGCATTCTACAACCAAGCCTACCTTAAATACAAAACAGCGCAACTCAATTATTCAGATTTTCCGATGGGTTTTGGTGCAGGTGTAAACTTCGAAACCAATCTGGGCATCTTGTCAATTACGTATGCATTGGGCAAACAAAAAAATAATCCCTTAAATTTGCGCCAAGGTAAAATACATTTCGGCATTACCGCACTATTTTAAGTATGATAAAAAAAGGCATCTTGTTTATTCTCTTTGCGGTGTTTTCGCTATTTACGGTTACTGCGCAAGTTGCTCAAACAGATAGTGTTATTATTCCAAAACTGCGAAATAGCTTAATTGTTGATAGCATCGAAGTACAAACAATCGATACATTAACACCTGAAATACTTAAAATTAGAGATTCGCTTACCAATGCGAAATGGCTAGATAGTTTAAATAATGGTTACGGATTTGGAGTTTTTTCTTTAACTCATTTAATTAACCAAGCCAATAACATGTCAGAGAAAGTTGACTATCAGCATGGTAAGCTGTTGCCAAAGGGCGATGTTTGGATTTTGGCCATTATAGGTTTTTTACTAGTGTTGTTTGCCATATTGAAAAATACTTTTGCAAAGCAGTTAAGCTCCGTAGTGCAATCTTTTTACAGCAATAGAGCGTTAACTAACCTTAATAAAGAAGATAACTTGGTTACCTCTTGGTCTTTTCTGCTGCTCTTTATCCAATTTGGATTTACTATTGGGATGTTTTTTTATCTAGTTGCACAGTACCAAGGTTTGCCAGAAGTGTCGCAAGGCGGATTTAGTTTTTTTGTAACTGTTTCCGTTGGCGTAATCTTTTTGTACCTCTTAAAGATAGTGTGTTTAAGAACAATTGGTTTTGTTTTCGATATACAGCGTCCACTACATCAATACATATCTATATTATATTTAAGTTATTTTAATGCCTCCTTAGTATTTATTCCTATCATCATCGCTTTTGCATTATCAGATCAGAAATATGGCTCTGGCTATATTATTTTGGGGGTATTGGCATTAGTATTGATATTTGTTTTTCAATTTATAAGAGCTGCAATAAATATTTTATCACAATATAGGTTTCCTAAATTGTATTTAATTTTGTACTTTTGCACCCTCGAAATTTGCCCTATATTGATATTAATCAAGGCGGTAGGGTTATAAGTGCTAATACGAAAATGCAAGAAAACAAAGACGAAAGACTACGCAAGGTGAAAAGCATATTGGTAACCTTGCCTAAGCCAGAAACTGAGAAATCCCCATATTTTGATTTAGCTAAAAAGTATAATCTAAAGATTGATTTCCGTTCATTTATCCACGTAGAAGGTGTGCCTGCTAAGGACTTTAGAAAAGAGAAAGTCAATTTAGCAGATTATACAGCTGTGGTATTTACTAGTAGAAATGCAGTAGATCATTTCTTCAGAATTTGTGAAGAGATGAGGTTTGAAGTGTCTGTTAACTTAAAGTATTTCTGTATTTCCGAATCAACAGCACTTTATTTGCAGAAATACATCCAATATAGAAAGCGTAAAATTTTCTTCGGCAAGCAAACGGCAGCAGATTTAGCAGAGGTATTGAAAAAACATGCTACAGAGAAATTCTTATATCCTTGTTCTGATGTGGCTACTGAGGATACCATGAATTTCTTACAAAAGAATGGATATGATGTGACCCCTGCCGTGTTGTTTAGGACTGTAGTGAGTGATCTTTCTGATCTTGCTGACGTGTTTTATGATATCTTAGCATTTTTCAGTCCCTCGAGCATTCAATCGCTGTATACGAATTTCCCCAATTTTCTACAAAACAACACAAGGATTGCAACTTTCGGCTTAAATACGCAGAAAGCGGTAGCCGATAAAGGTTTAATTGTGGATATTGCGGCTCCAAATCCAGAGGCTCCATCTATGATTATGGCTTTAGAGAATTACATCAAAAAATCTAACAAGTAAATAGCTAAATACCCATTTATAGGTATTGACCAACAACTCTTTATCTTATAAATTGCGAAAAATATTTAATGTTTTAGCCAATAGCATAATAAACGAGCGCAGTTAGCGTTTTCTTGTACCGATTGTTAGATAAAAGTGTTTTAAAATGCTTTTATTTGATGATTGAAGTGGGTTTTTGAAAATGATTATCGAAGTTTAGTCTTTAATTTTTATGATCTAAAACCTGTAGTTTTAAGATAAACCGAATGTTAATAAATTATTTTGCTGCAAAAAGTGTGGATTTTTTTGTGCGAATAGTTGTTAATCTCAATGTTAATTGATAAAATTGCTATAAAATTGCTTAGACAACATATGAAGAAATTTTACTTTCTTGCAATTGCCCTACTTTCTTTGATGCTTTCGAGCTGTGGAAAGGGAGGCCAAGGGGAATTGGTAGGAGCCTATAACAAAAAATTCAAAAACACTGCTATCCCTTTGGGCATGGTTTACGTGCCTGGTGGTCGAAACCTTTTAGGAATGACTGACGAAGACATTACCTTTTATCAGGGTAAACAGAGCAAAATGGTTTCTGTGAGTCCTTTCTATATGGACCAAACAGAAATAACCAATGCCGAGTATAGGCAGTTTGTAAACTGGGTAAGAGATTCGATTGCTATTACTAAAGGCGATATCCAAGACTATTTCATTAAACCAAAAGGTAATGCGGCGGCTGGTGCACAGAAATTTAAGGTAATCGACTGGAAAAAGGTAGGCAATGGTTCTAACCTTTGGAGGAATAAAAAGCAGGATGTTCAGACAAAGCTTAAAGCCATGTATATCAATGATAACCTATCAAACTTTACACACGGTAAAAATGATAAGGATATTGATATTAAGCTTTTGCGTTATGCTTACGTAGAGAAGAATCTCGATATGGCATTGGAAAATGCTTCTTCACCTAACAGACAACGTATAGACGATTACGATATTTATACAGATAACCCAACGCCTGGAAAAGTAAATGAACATCCTTCGGTAATGGTTTATCCAGATACTTTGGTTTGGAGAAAAGATTATACCTACGAGTATAATGATCCTATGGTTGAGGCTTATTTCAATCACCCTTCTTACGACAAATATCCAGTAGTTGGTGTTACTTGGGATCAAGCTAGAGCTTTTAGCAATTGGCGTACACAATTCTACGAGAATGTAGCCCGTCAAAGAAAATTGCCTAATAACTCTAGGTTAAAATACGATTTGCCTACAGAATCTGAGTTCGAGTATGCTGCACGTGGTGGCAGAACGCAAACTAAATATCCTTGGGGTGGTCCTTACATCATGAATGCCAAAGGTTGTTTACAGGCAAACTTTAAAGTAGGTAGGGGTAACTACGCTGATGATGGTGCTCTGTATACTGTAGAAGCTAGAGCTTATTTGCCTAACGATTACGGTTTGTACAATATGGCCGGTAACGTAGCAGAGTGGACTTTGAACTCTTACAATACTTCATTGCCAGAGGATAAAAATCCTATTTTCAGAAAGGGACGACGCAAAACCGTTAAAGGTGGCTCTTGGAAAGACGTAGGTTTTTTCCTTCAAAACTCGGTTGCTCAGCACGAGTATCAGGATGTGCCTAGGTCTTACATCGGTTTTAGATGTGTATCTCACTACCCTGGAAACAGTATTATGTAAAAAATAGAAACAAAATAAACACAAACCACAAACTAAAAATTAACTATCAAGAACTATGGCCGGAAAATTTGCTAGTAGAGATGCGAAATTACACTTTGCTACTTCAGTAGGTGCATCAATTGTAATTGTTGGAGCATTATTTAAAATCCTTCACTTAGGGGGGCAATGGGGCAGTATTATGATCGGTGTTGGACTAGGCGTGGAAGCGGCATTATTCTTATTGTTAGGCTTCTTTCCTCCGCATCCAGATGTAGAATGGGAAAAAGTTTATCCTCAATTACGTGAAGACGGTAAACCTACACCTAAAGATGCTATTCCTCAAGCTGCTGTAGGCGGCGGCGGTTCAACTGGCGCTTTAGATAAATTAGTAAATGAAAAAATCGGTACAGAATTAATAGAGAGCTTAGGCAATGGCTTACGTACTTTCGGAGACAAGGTTGCTAGCATTTCTAATGTAGCTGACGCTTCTTTGGCAACGAATGAATTTACCGCAAAAGTTAAAGGCGCTTCAGATAGCTTAGGCAATATGAATACAGCTTTCGATAAAGCAACAGAACAACTAGCAGAACTAGGTGCTAGTAATGCAGATTCTAAAGCGTATCACGAACAAGTAAATAACTTAGCAAAAAACTTATCGGCATTGAATGCCGTATATGAGTTAGAATTGCAAGACTCAAGCGCTCATTTAAAATCAATGAACAAATTTTATCAAAATCTTTCTTTAACCATGGGTAACTTCAACGAATCAATGGAAGACTCAAAACAGTTTAAGGAAGAAGTTGGTAAACTAGCTAAAAACCTATCGTCGTTAAATGCTATTTATGGCAATATGTTAACGGCAATGAATCAACCACGTGCTTAATTAGTCATATTATAAAACTTAAAAACTAAATTTATATAATATGGCAGGAGGTAAGGAAACCGCAAGGCAGAAGATGATAGGACTAATGTATTTAGTGCTATTGGCCATGCTTGCGATTAACGTTTCAGACTTAGTTCTGAGAGCTTTCAACAATATCAATAATAGTTTAAACACCTCTAAAGATAACGTTGAAAGTAGTATTTCTCAGCTTTTGAGAAATTACGAAAACACCAAAGCAAAGGAAAGTTCTGATAATTTGTTAAAGTTAAACCGAGCAAAGCAAGCGCAAAAGTTAGGTGAAGACTTAATTAAATATATTGATAAACTTCAGGCAGAGATTGCAAAAGACGGCTTTGAGGAAAACGGTGAATTGAAGCAAAAAAATAATTTGGATATCGGTCAGCACATTATGGGAAATGATGCTTCTCATAAAGCCGGTAAAAAATTACAAGACGAAATTAATAATACAGGTAAGAAATTAGCAGCACTTTTACAAGCAGATGAAGGTAAGCCAACTTTCACGTTGCAAGCCTTAAATCCGGTAAAACCTAAAGCAGGCGAGCCTAAAACTTGGACTGGCAGTATGTTTGGTGAAGGTGTTCCTTTGGCGGCTTTTAGAACCATCTTAACGATGCTTCAGAATGATGCGAAGAACATGGAAGCTGATATCATCAATAAGATTTTAGCTGATAAGCCAATTGTTGTCCTTGACCAATTTGAGGCTGTTGCAGTAGCGCCATCTTCTTATGTAATTCAGGGACAGCCGTATAAAGCTGAGATTTATTTAACTGCAAGCGATTCTAAGTCATCACCAGATATTAGCGTAAACGGTAATAAAGTACCTACTGATAAAGGTAAAGGTGTTTATACCGGTGGTACTGGAAGCGTGGGGACATTCACTTGGAAAGGTACTATTAGAGTAAAAGAGAGGAATGGAAATATTAAAACCTACGAAACTGCTCCTCAAACTTATCAAGTAGCTGCGCCTTCGGCAACAGTTTCATCTGATAAATTGAATGTAATTTACGCAGGTATTCCAAACCCATTTACTATTTCTGCGCCTGGTTTTCCTAATATCAATGCTACTATTTCTGGCGGTGGTTCTTTAACGGGAGCAAGCGGTAAATATGTAGTTAACGTACCAGGTTCTTTAGTAGGTAAAGAGGTTTCAATCAGTGTATCTGGAACTAACGATGGAAAATCTGTAAATTTAGGAGCGCCTAAGTTTAGGGTAAAGGCCATTCCGGCGCCAGTGGCTAAAGTAGGCGGTTACGGAGGTGGTGAAATTGCTTCGGTACAATTAAAGAGCGAATCTGAAATTGAAGCTGATTTAGATGATTTCCCATTTGATGTGAAATTTAAAATTTTGCGTTTTGAACTAACAGTGATTAAACCTCGTGCAGATGCGATTACCATATCTGGACAAGGAGGAAGCTTTTCTGGCGCAGTAAGAAGTGCAATTAATGCTGTTTCACCAGGAACTAGAGTAATTTTCGATCAGATAGTTTCTCAAGGTCCAGACGGTAGGCAAAAAGTATTACCAGCATTGGTATTTAATGTAAAATAATTGAAAATGAAGAAGATTACGTTGTCGTTGGTTTTTGTAACTGCTGTTAGTATAGCTAGCTTTGCTCAAAATAGAGCAAATAATAAGCAAGGAACTACAACCGTTACTACAAAAAGCGCTACTACTAATGCGCAAAACGCTCCGAAAACAGATTCAGTAAAAACTGCAAAGAAAACACCAAAGGTGAAGCCTAAAGATGGCTACGCTATTGTGCGTGAACTAAGGGATACTGCAACTGAAAAGGCTTTCTTGCCTGTAATTAAGGATGAAGATGTAGTTTTCACCAAACGTGTGTGGAGAGATATCGACCTACGCGATACCATTAATGGTGTATTAAATTATCCGAAAGCTAGGTTGATAGATGTTTTGATTAACCACGTAAGAAATGAAGAGCTTACGGCTTATAACCCTAAAGATCCAAAAACTTTAGACGACGTAGACGGATTTGATTTTCCTTTAGATACTACTGAAGCATTAAGGTTAGCTAATGGCGTTGTGAACGTAACTAATAATAAGACAGGTACCGTTACGCAAGTAGCAGGCGAATTTAATCCATTATTATTTTTAAAGTATAGAATTAAAGAGGATTGGGTTTTTGATGGTAAAAGAGGTGTTTTTGAACCTCGTATCATTGCTTTAGCTCCTTTGAAACTTAACGATCAAACTAAGGAGTGGCAACCAGTTTTTTGGATTGCTTATGAAGAAGCAAGAGATGTTTTGGCTACTAAACGACTGTTCAATTCATTGAACGATTCTTCACCTTTAAGCATGGACGATTTCTTTATCCACAGACTTTTCTCTAGTCACATTGTAAAAGAAACTAATGCGGGAGATTATAAGGTGAAAGATTTGATCACAGACCCAAGGCAACGTTTGTTGGAGAGTGAGCGTATCAAAAAGAAAATGGCTGATATGGAGCAAGGTCTTTGGGAGTATTAAAAGCCCCACCCAACCCTTCCCAAAGAGAAGGGCTAGTATAACGCATAGAAAAGAGCAAATCGATAAGGTTTGCTCTTTTTTAGTTTATTAGAAATTGGGTTTTATAGGACATGAAGGCAAAGCCCCTTTAGGGGTTTGGGGTTTCTGTGTCATTAAAGTAATTCTGCAGCGTAAGCATCTGCTTTTTATTAAGCAGTTTAGCTAATTCTTCCGCACTAGCTTCTTTAATTTTCTTTACAGATTTAAAGTGTTTCAACAGCTTGTCGGCAGTGTTTTTTCCAATACCTGCTATTTCTTCTAGTTCGGTCTTAAGCGTGCCTTGATCACGTTTTTTACGGTGAAAAGTAATCCCGAAACGATGGGCTTCATCCCTTAAATGTTGAATAATTTTTAAGGTTTCTGATTTTTTATCTAGGTATAAAGGCAAACTATCTCCTGGATAATATAATTCTTCCAATCTTTTGGCAATACCAATTACCGTCACTTTCTTATCGATGCCCAATTTCTTTAAGCTGCTTAACGCAGATGAAAGCTGACCTTTACCGCCGTCAATGATAATTAACTGAGGTAACGGCTGGTTTTCGTCCAACATTCGTTTATATCGCCTATAAACGGCTTCTTGCATGGTAGCAAAGTCGTTAGGTCCTTCAACTGTTTTTACGTTAAAGTGGCGATAATCCTTTTTGCTAGGTTTGGCATCCCTAAATACAACAATGGCCGAAACAGGGTATTTTCCCTGAAAGTTAGAGTTATCAAAGCATTCGATATGATAAGGCAGTTGCGTAAGCCTTAAATCGTTTTTTATTTGAGTTAAAACACGCTCTGTTTTTAGTTCTGGATTTAGCTTTTCATATTGGTTTAGCTTTTCCTTTTTAAAGAATAACACATTCTTTTGAGATAGTTCTAGCAGGGCCTTCTTTTCACCGAGTTTTGGTACAGTAAGTTTAATGTTAGTGTCTTCTAAAGGGATTTCAAATGGAACAACGATCTCTCTGGAAGTACTCTTGAACCTGTTTCTAAACTCTGCAATGGCAATAGAAAGTAGCTCTTCGTCACTTTCGTCCAGTCGTTTTTTAATCTCGATGGTTTGCGTTTGGATGATAGCACCGTTCATTACCTTCAGGTAGTTCACAAAGGCATAACGCTCATCACTGGCAATGCTTACCACATCAATATTAGTAATGGCGCTGCTTACTACAGTAGACTTACTTTGATACTTTTCTAGCACAGTCAATTTTTTCTGATAACTGTGTGCCAGCTCAAAGTTCAGCTCTTCTGCAGCGGTCTTTACTACCTGTTTTACATCTTTAATTACATTGCCTATTTTACCGTTAAGGATGTCTTTAATCTCAGCAATGTTCTGTTCGTAATCTTCCCAACTTTGTAGGTTTTGGCACGGACCTTTACAATTACCAATTTGATATTCTAGGCATACTTTGAACTTGCCTGCGTTAATGTTTTCCTTAGTTAAAGGCAGGTTGCAGGTGCGTAAAGTATAGGTTTCTTTAATTAAATCTAAGATGGTGTGCATCATCCCTACAGACGCGTAAGGGCCTAGGTAGGTAGAACCATCTTTAATCATCCTTCTGGTGGAAAAAACTCGCGGAAATGGTTCTTTTTTAATGACAATCCAAGGGTAGGTCTTGTCATCCTTTAGCATAATATTGTAACGAGGTTGATGCTTTTTGATCAAGCTATTTTCCAACAGCCAAGCATCAATTTCAGTATCAACAATGGTAAACTGTATACGTCTGATTTTAGAAACCAACACTCTAGTTTTACCATTCAGCTGCCTGTCTTGTACAAAATACGAGCTTACCCGGTTACGTAAATCCTTCGCTTTTCCAATGTAAATTAATGTATCGTCTACATCAAAATATTGGTAAACACCAGGTTTATGTGGGATATCTTTTAACGCTTTTTTATAATCGAAACTGCTCATATCTGCGTGTAAATTTACATAAAAAACCGTAACTGGTTTAAGGGTTGGCTATTTCAGCGGCCACTTAAACCTTAAAATGGAACCGAAGACTACGGATACATCGGCACTACCTGTTCCGATTGTTCGGAAGGTTCGTCCTGCAATAGTAAAACGCATTAAGAAAGGGTATGCTGTATTTCGGTCTGGAGACCTTGGTTTTTAAGCTAGATTTAAGTGATCTTTCAGAACAGCTAAACCAGAAGGGGCACGTTCAATGTCATTGAGTTAAGGGAAATCCGTAGGATTTTAATGTTTATAGCCCCAGAATTATTGTCGATTTTGTTCGACCCCATCGGGGTCGAATGTTGTTTCGCCTATTTTTTCTATAAATATTTGACCTCTTGGAGGTCACCTAAAAATCCTTAGCTTAACGGCATTGAGCGTACGCCTGTGCCGTGTGGAAAAGCATTTAAAAAATAGGAGATGTTTTGTTAAAATTAGACCCCGGAGCTTTTAAACTACGGGGTCTGTCTGATCATATTGTTCTAAATGGATTAAAATCCGAGTTTCTTGTCTAATTCAGTAGTAGTATTCTGCTCTTGTTGCTGATACTGGTTACAGTCGTAAATAATGTTAACACCACTAGCAGGTGGTTCGAAATCGGTTTTGCCAATTTTAAGGTTCGGGTTGGCATAAATACGCTTCATAAAGCCTGCATACACAGGTAAGGCTGAGTTGGCACCTTCTCCGTAACTGGTACTTGTGAAGTGAAAAGCACGGTCTTCACAACCTGTCCAAACACCTGCCACTAAATCTGGTGTAATGGCCATAAACCAACCATCAGAGTTGTTTTGCGTTGTGCCTGTTTTCCCTCCAATTGGGCCATTTACTTTGTATTTGTAACTTAAGCGGGAACCTGTTCCACCAGTAACTACGCCACGCAACATTCGGGTCATCACATACGCAACTTCTTCGTTCATAGCTACTTTAATAATTGGTCTACTTTCGTAAAGTACTACGCCGTTTTTATCTTCTATTTTAGTGATAAAGTTAGGTTGTGTCCAAGCACCTTTGTTTGCAAAAACGCCATAGGCACCCACCATATCATAAATAGAAGCATCGAAAGTTCCTAAAGCAATTGAGGGCACAGCTGGGACATCGCTTGTGATGCCCATCTTTTTAATCTCATTTGCTACGGCAACCGGACCAACCTGTTTCATCAAGAAAGCTACAATATAGTTTTGTGAATAAGCTAAACCTTTTTGTAAGGTAATTTCTCCTGGCAGTGGTGTGCCCGAGTTACGAGGCGTCCAATCTGGGCTGCCAGGGTTAGAGATAGTTACAGGCTCATTTAGTACTTTATAGCAAGGGGAATAACCGTTTTCTATAGCTACTGCATAGGTAAACGGTTTAGCCGTAGAACCAACTTGTCTTTTACCCATTTTCACCTGATCGTATTTAAAGTGTTCGAAATTGATGCCACCCACCCAAGCTTTAACGTCACCAGATTTTGGATCCATCGCCATCATCGCATTGCGTAACAACAATTTATAATATCTCACCGAGTCGATAGGTTTCATCAAGGTATCGATGTTGCCTTTCCATGTGAATATCGATAGCCTTGTTGGCGTATTAAAGTCGGTGGTAATTTCTTCATCAGATTTCCCCTCCAATTTTAACGACTTGTACCTGTCAGATCTTTTTACTCCCTGTTCTATTAACTGGTCTTT
Organism: Pedobacter sp.; assembly: GCF_031119335.1. Lineage (GTDB taxonomy): Bacteria > Bacteroidota > Bacteroidia > Sphingobacteriales > Sphingobacteriaceae > Pedobacter. Next base: position 84,423 of record NZ_JAVHXT010000005.1, on the reverse strand, counting down.
ACCTTTAAAGGGATTTCTACCTTTCCAGCTGTTGGTAAACTGGGCTTGCAGCGTTTTCATGTACTCCTTTTGTGCCTCTTCGGCGTAAACCTGCATGTCGTAGTTAATCGTAGTATAGATTTTCAATCCATCTCTATCTAAATCATAAGGTGTACCATCGGCTTTATTGATAGATCTTTCTTCTAAAATTTTCCTTACCTCTGTTTTAAGTACAGCTCTAAAATATGGTGCAATACCGTCGTTATTTGTAGCCGCGTTAAAGCGTAGGTTAAGCGGTTTTTCTTTCTCGCCAGCAAATTCGTCTTCAGTAATATAGCCTTCTTTCACCATCAAAGCCATCACGGTATTTCTTCTATCTAAAGAACGCTCCGGGTTTTTGGTAGGCGAATAACGTGTGATACCTTTTTGCAAACCGATAAGCACCGCTGCTTGTGGCACAGTTAATTTATCTGGTGTAGTGTTGAAATAAACCCTAGCCGCAGATTTGATGCCGTAAGCGTTATTTCCGAAATCAACTGTGTTTAAATACATGGTAATGATTTCTTCTTTGGTATAGTTTCGCTCTAATTTAATGGCAATTACCCATTCCTGAAATTTTTGGATAATACGTTTGAGGAAGTTTTTTGCTCTTCCTTCTTCAGAGAAGAGATTAAGCGCCAACTGTTGCGTAATAGTACTTCCTCCTTGTTTTTTGCCTACCATGGCATAAAAGAAAATGGTAAACGTACGTTTAAAATCGATACCAGAATGCGAACGGAAGCGAATATCTTCAGTAGCGATTAAAGCGTTGATAACATTTGGAGAAATTTGGCTATAATTTACGTTAGATCTGTTTTTAACGAAGTAGGTGCCCAATACCTTGCCATCTTCGGAAATTACCTCTGTAGCTTCGTTGCTTTTTGGATGTTCAATTGCCCTAAACGATGGTATTTCTCCAAATACGCCAAAGCCAATCATTACAATAAAAATAGCGAAGGCTAGAATACCTACTATTAATAATTTCCAAATTCGCCAGTTATATTTTCTGATTAATTCTGGAGGTAGTGATTGTTGATTTACTCTGTTCCTATAGTTCATTGCTATTGATATATCTAATGTACCTTTCTAAAGTATCACGATTGGTAATCTTCTCTAGGTTTTCTTTGCTGATTGCAAAAATAGTATAATTAGCGGCAGGTACTTTCATAATTCTGCCTAATTGTGGCTTAATTGCTTGTTCGTACTGTTTTACATCGTTTATACTTGTAAAATCGCCAACAATAACCAGTTGATCTTCGGCTAATTCCCTAAGTTGGTGGCGTAAATTGCTGCCAGAATAATTGCCTCGATTAAATTGTCCGATACCAAAACGAGAAGAACTTAAGTTTAAGCTTGCAGAATTTACCGCCACAATTACATAATAATTACTTGATGAAGCCGGATTAAACAACGTTTCTTTCACAGGCTCTGGTTTTACAACGGGTGGCGTAACTACAGAATCAATTTTGGCGACAGGCGGAACAATTACGCTGTCTTTTTTCGCTACTATTGGTGGTGCTACAATTACCGAATCTTTTTTCGGTTCAATAGGCTTTGCTACGATTACGCTATCTTTTTTTACTTCTACTGGTGGTTTTGCTACAATAACGGAATCTTTTTTCGGTTCAGTAGGCTTCGTTACAATTACACTATCCTTTTTAACTTCTACAACAGGAGTCTTAACTTCTGGTTTTGGCTCAACCTTTGGCTTTTCTTCTATTGGTTTTTGCTCCACAGGTTTTTCTGCTGGTCGTTGAGCTACATAAGTAGATTTTTTTCCAGTTGGATCTAACACATTGGCAATGATTGGCTCATTTAACCTGATGCTTGTTTTATTTTCGGCAAATGGAATTTCATAAGGATCGTAACTTGGCAAGGCTATTTTCCTCTTTTTGAACTCGATTAAATGAGCATTAATGTATAGCAAATGCTGATCTACAAGTGGCTTAATCAGTCTATCTGTTTTGTGCTTTTCAGAAATTTGCTGAAATGCAGTGATCAATTGATCCACATGTTCTGTTCTTCCAACGGCGATGGCTTTTAAATAATCATACTGAGGTTCCATCGTATTGCCTGGAAAACGTTGGTTAATCTCGTTTGTTCCAGCTATTACTTCCTTAAATGCTCTATTCTGCAATTTGTCGAATAACCCTTCGTAAGCATTGTTCAAAGTAGCTTCCAATTGATTTTGCTTCATCGAGAAGTTAGGATCTAAAATAGTTTTCGCAAAAACTGAACTAGGATATTTGCTAAGCACTAGATTTTTGTACTCGTTAGATTTGGCATTGTCAGTACCTTGATAGGCCAAATACAAACTGTAATAGATCATGTCTAATTTCCCATTATTTGGAAATCTTTTTAGCAGAGCTTGATATGTTTTAATTACCTCGGGTTTGTCATTTAGCACCTGCTGATAGAAACTACCCATGTCTAAATAAGCAGCAATAATTTTTTGGTTCGATTTTTCCAGCAACGCAGGTGTAGTTGGTAACGAATCTAGGTAAGATACTACGGATACTGATGATTGGGGTGTTTCTGGAGAAGCCGCATCGGGATCATTGGGCATTGCACCAATATCTACAGTTCCTGCAGCCAATTGCTCTTGTTGGCTTTGCGATGGCGATTTAGCACTTTGCCTCCAGTTTGGCGCTAGCTTTCTGTTGCCCCAACGCTTTTTAAATTCATTATATCCTCTGCTTATTGCTGTTGAGTTCGCAAAATAGAAGGACCCCGTGTTTCTATTTCCAAAAGTAGAATTATTGCTACGTGTACTTGCTGATCCAGCATCATTAATGCTCGAATTATTGTTTCGATTTTCATCTTTGATCGCAAAATAATTGCTCAGCGCTTTTTCCCTTTCTGTAGCTGGCAATAATGCAATTCGTTGTAAAGTATCTTGTAGGCTAATCGTTTCGTATCGCTGCTGAAGGTAAGCCAAGTTTTGCGCCTTATTAGCAATGGTATTGTACAGCGGATGTGTTTTAGGTAATGATAAGGCAGTACTATCGTAATAAAGTTTTGCAGTTACGTAATCACTAAAATGCTTGAAGTTCAGATCGGCAATTTTTAAATAAGAAAGTGCTTTTTGAACGTTGTTTGCAGTGCTGTTTCTAACCGAAAGATTGTAATACTCTTCTGCCTTGCCAAAATCCTCGCCAGCATAATAATCTTCAGCTATTTCATAATAAATCTGATCTTTGAAATCGAAGTTTTTATCGTCTTTCAGCATTCTGGTAAGCGCAGCCTTACGGTCAAATTCCTTACCACTCAGTTGCTCGGTAATCCTAATTCCGCTTAACTTCGCATTAAAATACATGTCAAAAGGGGCATTGCTTTTTTCTACCTTACGGTACGCTGCCAAGCTTTTCTCGTATTGCTTTTCACTTTCGTACAGTTGCGCCAAAGTATAAGTCCACCTTATTCTATTTAAAGAAGTAGGACCAGCTTTTAGCGCTCGCTCTAAATATACTATCGCCTCTTTATCATTCTCTTTAATGATATTCATCTGGGCTAAAGTTGCTAAGGGCTCCGATTTGTGGCGTTTAACCGAATCCAGTTCAATAACCATTGTATCTAACACCTTTTCTGCGGCAGCAATATCATCTAGTTCTATTAAACTTCGTGCCTTCCAATTAAGGGCGTTTAAATAGGTTTTGTGATCTTTCTGATAAGCATTAGCTACATAATCGAAATAAGCATTGGCATTATAGTACTTGCCTTGGTAAAAATTGGTTTTACCTAAAAGGATGTAGGCATCGTCAATATAATTACTAAAGTTTTTCTCGGCAATAATTGTTCTCGCCTTTTGTTCAATTTCATCAAGTTCCTTTACTTTTGTGCCAGCATTGTTTACATCCGCTATTGCAGGTGCGTGATAAGGAGGAAGAAAGTTGTCAAAATTGTCTTTTCTGCTTTGGTTTACGCCTTCTAAATATTCATCTAACAAAACATTAGAATTATAAATAAGGTTATATCTTGCGGATAGATTTTGGAGCTTTCTATTTGCAGCAGTATCCCTTTGGGACGAGCAGCCATAGATAAATGCCAGCAATAAGCTGAACAAAGCCGTTTGATAGATGTTTTTACTGTAGGTGTTCAAGTGGTTTTCAGTTATTTATATATAACAATATATCTGCAAAAATATTTTATTCGGCAATATAATCTTAATATTTCCTCTATAAAAACATATTTTCAATGGAAGAGGAGAGATCGATAAGTTGCTTTTGATATGTAATTCCGTTCTTCTATTGTATAAGAAAGCAATTTATCTAAGTTTGAACTATAATTTACCAAATGTTGGAAGAAGAAAACAATAAGCCGTTGAATAAACGTGCCTCTAATTACATTAAATATACTGGAGTTGCCTTTCAGATGTTGGCTACAATTGTTGTATTTACATTTATAGGCTATAAAATAGATGAGCATTATAAAAATGATAATTTCATCATTACTGCCATTTTAGGAATTGTTGGTGTGGGGGCATCGCTTTATCAAGTGGTACGTTCTCTTAATAAAAACTAGCCTATTGCTAGGTATTTACCTACCTTTGTGAAAAAACAACAGCGTGGGATTAGGAAAATTTATTGTTAGCTATTTATTATATACGCTTTTACTAGCAGGCATATCTATTGCCATCAAACATTTTTTTCCAGAGGCAATTGCGGGCCAATTTTGGCTGGTATTTGGCTTTCTGGCAGGACTAACGCTGATTGCCTATATTTTGGCTGATATTGGGATCAAAAGAAATCCTCAAATTGGTGTTTTTGCAATTTTAGGCTCGGTAATTATCAAGATGTTATTTGCCATGTCTTTTGTGCTGATTTACAGCTTAAAACAAACCAAGGGCGATATGGCTTTTGCCCTCAATTTTTTTTCTTTATATTTATTGTTCACCCTCTTTGAAATATTAGGTTTGTTACGTAACTTGCGCCACCAAAATAAATAGTAAAAATCTGCGAGTAAATGGATTATAACCGAGTTTTTGTGTCAAAAGTTAAGAGGCTAATTGTTGTTTTTACGCTTTTTTCTGCGTTTTTAGGATTTAACACTACTGCTTTTGCGCAAGTTGATAGCGTAGCTGCTCATGGTCACGAAGCTGCTGCTCCAGTGGCACATGGTGATGAGCACGGAAAAGAGGAAAAAGGCTTCGATATTACTTCTTTTATTTTCCATCACATTAGCGATAGTCACTTCTTTACAATTTTCGGTCACGGTGATCACGGTGTAACGCTGCACTTGCCAATTATCCTTTGGACAGACAACGGTTTGGTAACCTTTAGTTCATCTGCTTTTCAATTTGATGATGCTGGTAAAGTTGTGGTAGAGAAAAACGGACAACGTTTTGCTATTGCTCATAATAAAATTTACTATGCAAATGCTACGGCAGATGCACATGGTTCTTATGTTTCTCATGTAACAGATGAGAAAGGTGAAGCGTATGTAACCAACGCTCGTCCTTTAGATTTTTCAATCACTAAAAACGTATTCAGTATGTTGTTGTCAATTATCGTATTGGTAATTGTATTTACAACAGTTGCTGCTGGTTACAAGAAAAGAGCTGGTAAAGCTCCAAAAGGAATTCAATCTTTTTTAGAGCCGATTATCCTTTTTGTACGTGATGATATTGCTAGACCAAACTTAGGTCATAAGTATGCGGCTTTCATGCCTTATTTGTTATCTGTGTTTTTCTTTATCTGGTTAAACAATATGTTAGGTTTGGTTCCTTTCTTCCCGGGAGGTGCTAACGTAACTGGTAACATTGCTTTAACGGTGGTTTTAGCGGCTGCTACTTTCTTAATTACAACTTTTAAAGCAAATAAATATTACTGGGGACACATTTTAAACCCTCCAGTGCCTTGGTGGTTAAAACCATTGATGATCCCTGTAGAGATTTTCGGTATGTTTACAAAGCCTATCGCTCTAGCTATTCGTTTGTTCGCAAACATTACAGCGGGTCACATTTTGGTAATGTCGCTACTATGCTTGATTTTCATCTTTAACTCTTACGCTGTTGCACCTGCTTCAATTTTCTTTGCAGTGTTCATTGGCTTAATTGAGTTCTTGGTAGCATTTATTCAAGCGTTTATATTCACTATTCTTTCTGCCCTGTTTATTGGTATGGCAGTAGAAGAGCACCATTAATTAGAACATAATTGTTAAACAATAATAAATAAATCAGAAAAATGACTGGAACATTAGCTGCAATCGGCGCAGGCTTAGCTGCAATTGGCGCTGGATTAGGTATCGGTAAAATCGGTGGATCTGCAATGGAATCTATTGCTCGTCAACCAGAAGCCGCTTCAAAAATTCAAACTGCTATGCTTATCGCTGCTGCCTTCATCGAGGCTGTTGCGTTATTCGCAGTAGTAGTTTCTTTGATCGCAAAATAATCAAAGAGAAATTTTTAAATAAGCACCTTTTCGGGGTTGCCGCTAAGGTGCTTGTTTAAAGAAAGTTTAACATTAAAAGATATTATTAATTATATAAGATGGATTTATTAATTCCTGAAGTTGGTCTGTTAGTTTGGAATACTATTGCGTTTTTAGTATTAGTGTTTTTGTTAGGCAAATTCGCTTGGAAACCAATCATGAAAGGTATCCACGATCGTGAGCAAAGCATTGATGAGGCTTTAAACAAAGCTGAATTAGCTAGACAAGAAATGGCTCGTTTAAGTGCTCAAAATGAGGATTTGATGAAGCAAGCTCGTGAAGAACGTGACCAAATCTTGAAAGAAGCTAAATCTTTAAAAGATAGCATTGTGAACGAAGCTAAAAATCAAGCTCAAGCAGAAGGTGCTAAATTAATTGAGAAAGCTCGTATCGAAATCGAGAACCAAAAGAAAGCTGCTTTGGCAGAATTAAAAGGTCAGGTTTCTGCTTTGTCTTTAGATATTGCTGAGCGTGTTTTACGTACGCAGTTAGATGATAAAGCTAAGCAACAAGAGTTGGTTAACAATTTGTTAAAAGACGTTGAATTAAATTAAAAGTCTTGCGATAGGCGATAAGCGATAAGCGTTTTGAACGCCATACGCAATGCGCCCAACGCTAAACGAAAAATATATGTCAAGTAAAGCAGGAGCTAGGTACGCAAAATCATTGTTAGATCTTTCTAAAGAGCAAAACGCTGTAGAGGAAGTGAAGAATGATATGGTGTTTTTTGAAAAGATAGTAGACGATAATTCTGAGTTGGAAGCTATCCTTAAAAACCCTATTGTGCCTTTGGATAAAAAGCAAGGTATTTTGCAAGGGATTTTTGGAGGTAAAGTACACGCCATTACCGCTAGTTTCTTTAAACTGGTAGTAAGCAAAGGTCGTAGTTCTATCTTGTATGATACATCGGAGCAATTTATTGCACAATACAATGCTATTAAAGGTATTGTTACTGCAGAGGTAACTTCGGCAGGTGAACTAACTGAGGCTAATAGGGCAGAAGTGGTTGCATTAGTGAAGAAAGAATTAGCTGCTAGTGAGGTTGTATTAAAAGAAAAAGTAGATCCAGCATTAATTGGTGGCTTTATCTTGAAAGTTGGCGATAAGCAATTTGATGCCAGCATTGCAAGTGGTTTAACAAAGTTGAAAAAGGAATTTGCGCAATAGAAGTATTGCGTATTGCGATGAGCGAATTGCGATAAAACGCCAAACGCTTAACGCCAAACAATAAACATTTACAAAAAGATATCAAAATAACATAAAATTATGGTAGAGGTAAGACCAGACGAAGTTTCGGCAATTATCAGACAGCAATTGGCCGGCTTCAAATCAGAAGCTGAACTTGAAGAAGTTGGTACTGTATTGCAAGTGGGCGATGGTATTGCTCGTGTTTACGGCTTAACTAAAGTTCAAAGTGGTGAGCTTGTTGAGTTTGCAAACGGTTTGCAAGGAATTGTATTAAACCTTGAAGAAGATAACGTGGGTGTGGTATTATTGGGCCCATCTGATGAGATCAAAGAAGGTGATACCATTAAACGTACTAAGAAAATTGCTTCGATTAAAGTTGGCGAAGGTATGCTTGGTCGTGTAGTAAACACATTAGGTGAGCCAATTGATGGTAAAGGACCTATCGCTGGTGCTACTTACGAAATGCCTTTAGAGCGTAAAGCTCCTGGGGTAATCTATCGTCAGCCAGTAAACGAGCCGTTGCAAACTGGTATCAAAGCTATTGATGCGATGATTCCAATTGGTCGTGGTCAGCGTGAGTTGGTTATTGGTGACCGTCAAATTGGTAAAACTGCGGTTTGTATCGATACGATCATCAACCAAAAAGAATTTTATGAGGCTGGTCAGCCAGTTTTCTGTATCTATGTTGCTTGCGGACAGAAAGCAAGTACCGTAGCAAATATTGTACGTACTTTAGAAGAGAATGGTGCAATGCCATATACAGTAGTTGTTTCTGCATCTGCGGCTGAGCCTGCTCCATTACAGTTCTACTCTCCGTTTGCGGGTGCTGCAATTGGTGAGTTCTTCCGTGATACTGGACGTCCAGCTTTAATTGTTTATGATGATTTATCTAAACAAGCTGTGGCTTACCGTGAGGTTTCTTTATTATTGAAACGTCCTCCAGGTCGTGAGGCTTATCCAGGTGACGTATTCTACTTACACAGTCGTTTGTTAGAAAGAGCTGCGAAAATCAACGCTAACGATGATATCGCTAGAAACATGAACGATTTGCCAGAGTCTATCAAAGGTATCGTTAAAGGTGGTGGTTCATTAACTGCATTGCCAATTATCGAAACTCAAGCTGGTGACGTTTCTGCATATATCCCTACTAACGTAATTTCGATTACTGATGGTCAGATCTTCTTAGAGTCTAACTTGTTTAACTCTGGTATCCGTCCGGCAATTAACGTAGGTATCTCGGTATCACGTGTAGGTGGTAACGCACAAATTAAATCAATGAAAAAAGTTGCTGGTACTTTAAAGTTAGACCAAGCACAATACCGTGAGTTAGAGGCTTTCTCTAAATTCGGTTCTGATTTAGATGCTGCTACTAAATCTGTACTTGATAAAGGTGCTCGTAACGTAGAAATGTTGAAACAAGCTCAATTCTCTCCATTTACAGTAGAGAAACAAGTAGCTATTGTTTACGCTGGTACTAAAAACTTGATGCGTAGCGTACCTACAAGCAAAGTGAAAGAATTTGAAAACGACTACTTACAAGCATTAGAATTGCGTCATCCAGAAACTTTAGCAGCATTAAAAGCTGGTAAATTTGATGACACAATTACAGGTGTATTGGAAACTGTAGCAAAAGAAATTTCAAGTAAATACTAAAATTTAGTATTGAGAACAGCGTATTGCGTATTGAGAAATCAGCCGCAATACGCAATACTCATTACACTATACTAAAAGATGGCCAATTTAAAAGAAGTAAGAAATCGTATTGCCTCTGTGCAGTCAACTCAGCAGATTACCAAAGCAATGAAAATGGTATCGGCAGCGAAGTTGAAGCGTGCTACTAATGCAATCATTCAATTACGTCCTTATGCAACCAAGTTGAAAGAGATTTTAGGAAATCTTTCTGCGAGTTTAGAAGGTTCTACCTCTCCGTTTACTGACGAAAGAGTGCCTAATAAAGTGTTGATTGTTGCTGTATCTTCTAACAGAGGATTAGCTGGTGCTTTTAACATGAACGTGATTAAGGCCACAAATAACTTAATTGCCGAAAAATATAGCGAGCAGCTTAAAAATGGTAATGTAAGTATCGTTTCTATTGGAAAGAAAACTCAAGATTTTTACGAGAAACGTAATTACAAAGTAATAGGTAATAATAACGATGTTTACCAAGCACTTACTTTCGAAAATGTAACTAAAATTACCGAGGCTATTATGGCTGGTTTCGAAAAAGGCGAGTTTGACAAGGTAGAGTTGGTGTACAATCAGTTTAAAAATGCTGCTGTACAAATTATCACTACCGAGCAATTGTTGCCATTGCCTAAAACAGAAGGAGTGGTAGAAGTTAAGGCTTCTAATGTTGATTATATTTTAGAGCCAAATCAAGAAGAGATTGTTTCTCAATTGATCCCTAAGTCAATCAAAATTCAGCTGTATAAAGCGGTATTAGATTCTCATGCTTCTGAGCATGGTGCTCGTATGACTTCAATGGATAAAGCAACTGAAAATGCTGGTGATTTATTGAAAGCATTGAAATTGTCTTATAACCAAGCACGTCAGGCGGCAATTACAACTGAGTTAACTGAGATTGTAAGTGGTGCGGCTGCATTGAATGGGTAAACCCCTAAATCCCCTAAAGGGGACTTGAAAAATACTGACCCTTATCGTTTTTCGGTAAGGGTTTTTTAATGTGTTGATTTTTTTAAATCCAAAATTATTATGTTTTTTTTGGATTGTAATCCAAAATTATTATGTTTTTTTTGGATTGTAATCCAAAATTATTATACTTTTGTATGTTAGATGATTTAAAATGATTGTAAGGAAACAGCTAGAATATGCCATGGCACGCCTTTTTAAGGGCAAAGCTTTTATTGTATTTGGCCCTAGGCAAACTGGTAAAACTACATTTGTAGAACAATTATTGGCTAAGGTTAATAAAAAAACATTATTCCTTAATGGCGATGATGCCGATGTAAGAGATAGTTTAGCTAAACCAAATGCAGCACAATTAGCGCAGTTGCTTGAAGGTTTCGAAATACTTTTTATAGATGAAGCCCAACGTATTAACGAGGTTGGATTGCTCATCAAGATTATTGTAGATAGGTTTAAGCATGTACAAGTGATAGCGACGGGTTCATCAGCATTTGAACTGGTTGGAAAAATCAATGAGCCGTTAACAGGACGTAAGTACGAAATGATGCTGTTGCCTTTTTCTTATGCAGAACTCGTTGAAGAGACGGATTTTTTAACCGAAGACCGTTTATTGGAGCAGAGACTACGATATGGTTCTTACCCAGAAGTAATTAATGATATGCCAAATGCCGAAGAACATTTGAAGTTATTAGCAGATAGTTATTTGTATAAAGATTTATTTGCTTTGGAGGATGTTAAGAAACCATTACTTTTTGAAAAGATAGTGAAGGCTTTGGCACTACAAGTAGGCAGTGAAGTTAATTTTTCGGAACTGGCGCAGTTGGTAAAAGCAGACCAAAAAACAGTTGAGCGTTACATTGATTTGTTGGAAAAAACATTTGTGATTTTTTCTTTACCGGCATTTTCTGGGAATGTGCGTAATGAAATCAAAAAAGGAAGGAAAATTTATTTTTACGATACTGGAATAATCAACGCCATTACCAGAAATTTTAATTCAATGTCAAATAGAAATGATGTGGGAGCTCTTTTCGAAAATTATATGATTTCGGAAAGGATAAAGTATCTACATCAAAATCAGATAGAAGCGAAATGCTTTTTTTGGCGCACCACACAACAACAAGAGATAGATTATATTGAACAGCAGGGAGATAAACTATTTGTTGTAGAATTTAAATGGAACGAAAATAAAAAGGCAAAAATTCCTGTGACATTTACACAAGCGTATCAAAACATAACAAGTATGTTTGTTTCAAAAGTTGATAGGGGTTTGTTCTTGAAATCATAGTTTTTGTAAACCAAAATTATTTCAAATTGACTATCAATTCATTTGAATATAGGTATGGGTTTTAATATTTAACTTTATACTTTTGAATTTTATTTATCAGGTATGAAATTTAGATTTTTAATCGTCGCCTTGTTGGCTATTCCCACTTTAGCTTCAGCACAGAAAGTAAAGCCAGAAAGAGATTGGACAAATGCCGTGTTATGGCAACAATATAGTGGCGAGTACAGAGCTTTGGCTTTTCAAGCTTATAACTTCGCTCGGCTATCCTTAAAAGAGGCCTTATGGGAAAACCAAAATGGTAAACCTAACTGCATTATTGTAGATGCTGATGAAACCATTATAGATAATTCACGGTTTCAAGGCTACGAAATTCAGCATGGTGTGAGTTATGTGCCTGCACACTGGACCGAATGGACTGCTAAAGCAATGGCTGATACCGTACCGGGCGCTTTGTCTTTTTTGAAATTTGCTGCTAGTAAAAACGTAGAAACTTTCTATGTAACCAATCGTGATGAGGCAGATAGAAAAGGTACTGTAGAGAATTTAAAACGCTTGGGGTTCCCTAATGTGGATGAAGCACATATTTTGTTGAAAAGTACCACATCTGATAAGCAGGAACGTAGAAATAAGATATTGGAGAAATACAATGTATTGTTACTTTGTGGCGATAATTTGAGTGATTTTTCTAACGTTTTCTATCGTGAAGGAAAGGATACCAAAGAGCAAGTTGATGCGCACCAACATCTATTCGGTACTAAATTTATCGTGCTGCCTAATCCTATGTACGGCGATTGGGAAAAGCTACTTTACAAAGAAGGAAAGTTTGACGAGCAGGAGAGAGCAAAACAACGTTTAGAAAAGCTGAAAAGTTATTAAAACATAGTGGTTTTTCTCAAAGAAATACTATTTTTGCCACAACAAAATAAAAATTAGAAAACATGGATGCTAAAGAAAGAGAAAACAGCATGAAAACAGCCAATAATTCGGCTATCTATTCTTCACTTGCTTTATGGACAGTAGTTACTGTAATTGGCGTATTTTTACGTTTCGTTATCGATACTGTATTGTTTTCGTACATATCTTGGGCAATTTTGGCGGTAGGTTTCATCATGTGCTGTGTAACTGCCTTCAAAATTTTGAACGCAAAATAATTTAATCAAATTATAAAAGAAAAATCCCTTTGCAGTTAGTTGTGAAGGGATTTTTTTATGCTTAAGGATTTTGAAATTGCCGATTGAAAACCGTCAACTGAAAACTGTCATGGGTTACCTTAAACGATTTTTAGCATTAAGCATAAAACCTCTATACAAATTGTCTTCCTTAAGGAATTAGCATGCTTAAGACAATGTTGTTAAGGATGAGTTTACAACTTAAAAACCTTTAACAAGATGATGAAAAGACATTTTGCCATTGTGGCTTTGGCCGCAATCATATTTGCTGGCTGTAATGCCGAACATAAAGCTGAAAACGTAGACTATGCTTCTACCGACACCATCACTGCTGAAGCTATTGCTAATGGAGAATTAGTAGAAAAAATGACCAAAACTGCTGATATGCGGTTTAGAGTGAAAGATGTGCAACGCACCAAAGAAGATTTAAGTACTACCATCAAAAAGCAAGGCGGTTTGGTGATGGAGTTCAACATCAACAGTACTATTCGAAATTCGGAGAAAGTTAGATTTAGTGCTGATTCCTTAAAAGAAATTACTTCATATAGAACGGATGGTTACATGGTTGCTCGTGTTCCATCAGATCAACTGGATAATTTTACTAATCAGGTTGCTGGCATGGCTGTTTTCGTAGATAATCAATCGCTAAAGATGGAAGACAAGAGTATGGATTACCTAGAAAACAAGCTGAAGGCTGAAAATAGGATAGAAGCGGTGGAACGAATCAACAAAGTTGCTACAAAGAAAAGCGCCAATGTAGAAACTTCGCTTAATATCAAAGATGATTATGTGGATAGAAAAATTGAGAATTTGAGCATCGACAAACGAGTGAAGTACAGCACTATTTCTTTAAGCTTCTATCAAGACAATACCATTAAAACGATGATTGTAGCTAATGACAATATCTACGATTACAAACCAGATTTCTTTAGAAGGCTAGGCTTAAACTTAGTTGATGGCTGGATGTATTTCAAAGAGTTTATTTTGTTTTTATCTAGATTGTGGATGTTCGTTTTGGCTGGTGTAGTTGCTTTCTTTGTGATTAGATATTATGCCAAGAAACAAAGTGAAAAAACTTTTTTACCGCCGCCAAGTAATTAAAGGTATCTTTCTAGATAGATTGCTTCGCAAAGCTCGCAATGACGCTCGTGGTTTCGTCATTGCGAGGAGGAACGACGAAGCAATCTTACAATGAATGCTATCAAACCAAGTAATTAAGATAGGTGCTCGTCATCTCGAACGCAACGCATTGAAGCCGAGAACCTGGCTCTACAAAGTAAAATCTTTGAATTGAACTTAAAAGATTTCTCCACAAGGTCGAAATGACGAAAGTGATTGTAAAATTTAAACTATACAGATTAGTTCCTGCGTTAAATTGCTAACTTCAATCTAGCTAAACTATAACCATAAATGAAGAAACTAATCCTTTCCGCTGCGCTTGTTACCTTGATGCTAAATGTAAAAGCTCAAGACAATTTTTCGGAAGCATTTAAACAGATCAATACTGAAGTTCAATCTAACTCTCAAGCATATCAAAACTTAAAAGAGTCTACCGAAAAAATTGGACATCGTTTAACAGGCTCTGCAAACGGTGCAAAGGCAGAAGAACAAGCTTACAATCTCTTCAAATCTTATGGTTTTGATGTAAGATATCAACCATTTGAAGTAGAAAGTTGGGATAGAAAAACTTTGGCGGTAAAGATTGGAGGTGATAAGGGAAATTTATCTACTGTTAAAGCGGTAACCTTAGCGCATTCGCCGGTAAAAGCAAATGTAACAGGAGAATTGGTAGATGTTGGTAATGGCTTAGAAGTGGATTATCAGCCTCTAAAGGAAAAAGTTAAAGGCAAAATTGCATTGATTTACTTAGGTGTGCTGCCAGGTTCTCCTACTGGAACAGCTTCTTTACATCGTTCAGAAAAAACTGCCATCGCCACTAAATACGGTGCAATTGGGGTAGTTATCATTAACAAAGTTGAAGGCGGTGTATTGCTTACTGGAACAGCTTCGGTAACTGGAAAGTTAATTCCAATTCCTGCAGTATGTATTGGTTTGGAAGACGGTATGGCTTTAAAGGAAAAACTAAAATCAGCATCGCAATTTGCACAGATCGATATGACCAATTTCTCGGGAATGATTAAGGCCAGAAACGTAATTGCTACACTAAAAGGCACAGCCTTGCCTAACGAAAAAATTGTAGTTGGCGGTCACTTAGATAGCTGGGATTTAGCTACTGGCGCTATCGATAATGGCATAGGCTCTTTTTCAATCATCGATATGGCTAGAACCTTCAAAAAACTGAAATTACAAACCAAACGTACGGTAGAGTTTGTGATGTTTATGGGTGAGGAGCAAGGCTTATTAGGCTCAAAAGCTTATGTTGCGCAAGGTTTGAAAGACAAAACCATAAATCAGGTGCGTTTTATGCTCAACTACGATATGAACAACGACCAAAAAGGTTATGCCGCAACCAGAAAAGAAATGGAGCCTTTGTTTAAGAGCTGGGGTGCAGAAGTGATGAAAATTGATACAGGTTTTAAAAATCTATTCCACGCTGGTGCCGGATTACACAGCGACCATCAGCCGTTTATGTTAGAGGGCATTCCTACTGGAACTGGAGCTGGCAGTAAATTGCCTAATAACTCGGGTCCTTTTTACCATTCGGATGGCGATGGCTTCCATTTGGTAGACGAGCAAGGATTAAAAAATACAGTACGTTATTCTTCAATGTTAATTTACGCTTTAGCAAATACACCAAAAATTCCTGTCAACAGATTTTCTGATGCAGAACTGAAAGCATTCTTAGAAAGCCAGAAATTAAAAGAGCCACTAAAAATAGCTGGCGAATGGAAGTGGGGAGATTAATCTCCCCATTCTTATGTAAATGTAATTAATGCAATTGCCAACGCTATTGAAGCGATATCTAAATTAGAACTTCTAATATGCTTTAATGCAATGGTAATCTGATTTTCTACTGAACGTTTAGAGATGCAAAACCTTTCAGCAATTTCATCGTTGCTTAGATTTTCCATTCTACTCAGCCAAAAAATTTCTTTGCAACGCTTAGGTAGGGGAGAAAGATAACTGCTAATCTGGTTTTGGAAATCGTGATAACTTAATTTTAGCTCGCCGCTGTTTTGGGTAGCAGCATCGTCATACAGCAAATAGCTATCTGTGTACTCTACTAAGGTTTTCTTTTTAGCCTTAACTTCCTTAAAAACATGATAACGTGCGGTAGCGTGAATGTATTTAGCAAAACTCTCGATTGTTAAGTGCGCCCTGCGTTTCCACAGTACCACAAACACGTCCTGCACCACTCGTTCAGCAATTTCTGCATCATTAATATAGTGCAAAACGGTAGCGTAGAGCTTTTTCCAATAACGATTGTATAAGGTATTGAATGCCTTATCATCGCTATTTTGAACAGCAATCCACAAAACCTCGTCACTTTGCTGGCATTCGGACATTTTAGGGCTATATATTTCGTTGGTTAAGTTAAAATTAAATATTTACTCCTGATAATCAAAAATCTAAGTTCAACAAAATTATATGCGGCATGTTAATTTGATGTGAAACTAAAGTAAAGTTGCAATAATTTAAAAAAAATTAAATTTTGATGTGTGTTGCCTCCAATTAAATACCTCTATATAATAAAGACCAACACAATTTATGACGTCAGAAGAATACATCAAACTCTACCAAAAATTTTTAGAAGGTAAATGCAATGCTGATGAAGTAAGACAACTGTTTGATTATAAGGATGATTTTAAGTTGGTGTCGGTAAAAGAAGAGCTTGGAGATGAAGAACTAAAAGCTAAAATACAGTCGCGTATACAAGACGAGCTACATCCAGTAAGGAAGCGCTCCGTAAAAATGTGGTATGCTTATGCGGCAGCTGCTATCATTTTGGTTACTGCTGGTTTGTTTTTCTTCGCTAATAATTATAATTCGCAACCATCTGTAAGTGATAAAACGTTAGCGAATGCCGATGGCAAGTCTATTGATGCAAATTCTAATGCACCGATACTTACATTGGCAGACGGTTCTACCATTGCGCTAGATGAAAAAGGTAGCGGCTTGCTTACCAACGAAGCAGGTACCGAAATACGAAAAGTTACCAATGGCGAATTAGCCTACGATACTCCTGAACAATTAGCTAACAACACCAATTCGTTAAATAAAATCTCTATCCCTAGGGGAAGCACCTATAAAGTTACCCTTGCCGATGGCACCAAAGTTTGGTTAAATGCTGCTTCATCTCTAAGCTATCCATCAGCGTTTAACGGCTCAGAAAGAGTGGTTTCTCTAGTTGGAGAAGCATATTTTGAAGTAGCAAAGAATGCTAAAAAACCTTTCAAAGTAAAAATGAACGATACTGAAGTGCAAGTGCTTGGTACTCATTTTAATATCTCGGCTTATGAGGATGATAATGATATTAAAACTACGCTTATGGAAGGGTCCGTGAAATTAAGGCATTTGGGTACAGAAAAATTATTAGTGCCGGGGCAACAGGCCATTGCTAAAGAACAGTCATCAGACATTTTGATAAAAAAAGCAGGAGCGCAAGAAGTGTTGGCTTGGAAAAATGGTTATTTCTTATTTAAGGATAACAGCATTAGAGAAGTAATGAGCCAAGTAGCACGGTGGTACAAATTACAGGTAGTTTATCAAGATAAAATTGATGGTAAACACTTCGGAGGTATTTACGATAAATCTAAAAAATTAGAAGAGCTATTGAAAGGCTTGGAAGCTACTGGTTTAGTTAGATTTAAAGTAGAAGAAGGAAATTCGTCAGAAGAAAGGAGGGTAGTCGTTATGGAGTAAAATCTACAATGATTGCCTGAAAAAAAGAACCCTGAAACGTTCGCAGCGTCCCAGGGCAATTAAGTCAGGATAAATCGAATTGATATCGCAACCATTAAAATTTAAACCTAACATTCAAATGTATAAAAAAATTACTGCATTCAGTTGCAGCAGGAACCGCCTTGTTTATTCGAAAATTTTTCGTGCCATGAAACTAATAGTGGTCATAATCCTTGCCTCGATGCTACAAGTGAGCGCATCAAGCTATGCTCAAATCAGTCTTAAGACAAAAGACGTAGCCATAGAAGAGGTGTTTATTAGTATCAGACAACAAAGCGGATACGATTTTCTTTACAATGCAGATTTGCTAAAGAAAGTTAAGCCAGTTTCTATCGGGGTTAAAAATGCATCTATTACCGATGTGATGGATAAACTGTTAGAGAACGAGCCACTCACTTACGTAATTAACGGTAAAACAGTTACCTTAAAAAGCAAGCCTTACCAAGAAATTCAAATTAGGGGCAAGGTTACAGACGACAAAGGGGTAGGCATACAGGGCGTTAACGTAAGAATTAAAGGTAGACCTGGAGGAGCTACATCGGATCAAGAAGGGGCATTCAGCATTCGAGTGCCTGATACAAAGAGTATTCTGGTATTTTCATTTATAGGTTTTGTTACCCAAGAAGTAGCTGTAGGCACAAAAACTAATTTTAATATTACACTTTTAGAACAGCAGCAAGACCTAAATCAGATAGTGGTTACGGCGCTTGGTATAAAACGCGAAGAACGTGCATTAGGTTATGCCGTTACCAAGATTGATAGCAACCAGCTTACCGATGCGCCTTCTGGCAACTGGTTAGACGCTCTTTCTGGAAAGGTTGCCGGTTTAAATATGGTTCGCTCGAACGGCGGTCCGGCAGGTTCAAATAAGATTATCTTAAGGGGTGAGAACAATTTAACTGGAGATAACGAGGCTTTAGTAGTTGTTGACGGTGTGGTGATAAGCACTGGTAGTGGAAGACGTACGGCCACAGGAGGTTCTGCAGCGGCTCCTTCTGACGGAATACAGCCTACTGATTTCGGAAGTGGAATTAACGATATCAATCCAGAAGATATTGAAAGTGTTACGGTGTTGAAAGGGCCGGGAGCATCTGCTTTGTACGGACAGCGTGGTGCCAATGGTGCTATCATCATCACCACTAAATCGGGAAGTGTTAAGCGTAAATTTGGCGTAACAGTGACATCAAATGGTGCAATGGAAAGTGCTAATCGTTGGCCAGATTTACAGTACGAATACGGACTTGGATTAAATGGTGCAGCTACTTATAGCTATGGTGCCAACAACACCAGTTTATCTTGGGGGCCTAGATTTAACGGACAATCGTTCATTCAATATGATCCCGTAACGCAGGCAGCTGCAACAACGCCTACACCTTGGGTACCTTATGTTAACCAGGCAAGGGAATTTTTCGAAACTGGGAAAACTTTTACTAATTCTATCAGTTTAGACGGAAATATCAAGAAAAATACTACTTATCGTGTATCTGCATCGCATGGAGATAACGAGTGGATTATCCCAAACACGGGTTACAAACGTACAAACTTGTCTTTTTCTGCCAACACCAAAATTACGCCAAAGTTAAATCTATCTGTAAAAGCAAACTACACCAACAGACGAAGCGATAACTTACCTGGCATGGGTTATGGTAACCAATCGGTGATGTATTGGTATGTGTTTTGGTTGCCCAACGCAGACATCAATTGGTTAAGGAATTACTGGGTTAACGGTAAAGAGTTTAGAGAATTGAAGGATATTTTCACTACTTCTCCAGAAAATCCTTATGCTATTTCTTATGAATTTATAAATGGTTCTAAACGTGATGGAATTACAGCAAACGCACAGCTAAATTACAGTTTTACCAAAGAATTAAGTTTGCAATTGAGAGCAACAATTGATCAAACTGACGATAAACGTGAGCAAAAAAGACCGTGGACAGCTGCACGTTTTGCAACAGGCTCTTATCGTACACAAGATATCGAATCGAGAGAGTATACTGGAGATTTCTTGTTGAAATATGATAAAAAGCTTAATAAAGATTTTAATGTTACCGCTTCTGTAGGTGGCAGTATGTTAAAAAATAGATATTATAAAAACGAAGTTAGGGCTGACGGTTTAACAGAGCCTAATGTCTACACTTTAGAAAATGCTGCAAATCAACTGGTTTATGTACCGGATACAGCTCGCTTCTCTATCAATAGTTTTTATGGATTATTGTCTACATCTTACAAAAACTATTTATACTTAGATATAACTGCTCGTAACGATTGGAACAGTACTTTAGCTACACCTTTCCGTACAGATAATGTTGGATTTTTCTATCCATCGGCTAATTTGAGTTTTATTGCTTCTGATTATTTCAAATTGCCAAAAACCATCAGCTTTGCTAAATTGAGATTGTCAGCTTCGCAAGTGGGTAGCGGTGGTACAACACCATATCGTACGGCTTATTTATATGGTTTAGCTTCTAACGGAACTTATCCAAATGGTTCGTTGCAAAATCCAACTACAATTCCTAATCCGGATCTTAAGCCATTAAAAACAACCACCTACGAGATTGGTGCAGATGTGAAGTTGTTTAAAAATCGTTTAGGATTTGACCTTGCTTATTACACTGGTAAAACCAGAAACCAGATCTTAGAACGTATTGTGGATAGATCTTCGGGCTTTACCCGACAAATTATTAATGCTGGGCAAGTGAATAATTCAGGCGTTGAGTTGGCCATTAATGCAACTCCTGTAAATGTTAGTAAAGGATTTAAATGGACTACGTTCATGACTTTCTCTACTAACAAAAACAAAATAGTTGCATTGGCTAATAACGACACAACAGTGTTATTACGTTCTAGCGCAGTAGGTGGCGCTCAAATTGTAGCTAAAGTTGGCGGCAGTATGGGCGATATGTATGGTATTGGTTATGAGCGATCTCCTGACGGACAAGTGGTTTATAACGATGCAGGCTTACCAAAATTAACCACTACACCAGTTTATTTGGGCAATAGTATTCCAAAATATAGGGGCAGTATTGGCAACGAATTTAAGTATAAGCAATTTCGATTGAATGTGTTGTTTGATGCTCAAAAGGGTGGTGTAGCACATTCTTATACGCATGGTAGGTTGGCCGATTTCGGGAAACTTTCAGTAACGCTTCCTGGTAGGTACAGCGGTATTATTGGCAACGGTGTAGTACAAAATGCTGATGGTTCGTACAGTCCAAATACGATTATTGCAAAAGACATTACCACTTTTTACAGTAACATGTTAGGTACAGCAAATGCCGAGGGAGCCACTTACAAAACAGATTTCATAAAACTTAGGGAAGCTAGAATAGATTACACCATCCCAAGTTCGGTAACCAAATCTTTGCGAATATCTAGGGCTACCATCGGTGTATACGGACGTAACCTATTCATTTGGTCAACATGGCCGGTTTTCGATCCTGAATTTGGAACACTTAGCGGAACCGACATTGTACAAGGTTTTGAGGTAGGA
This sequence comes from Pedobacter sp., assembly GCF_031119335.1. Lineage (GTDB taxonomy): Bacteria > Bacteroidota > Bacteroidia > Sphingobacteriales > Sphingobacteriaceae > Pedobacter. Next base: position 63,336 of record NZ_JAVHXT010000005.1, on the reverse strand, counting down.
CAATTCCCATCAACCAGAACCTATGGGTTTAATTTAGTGGTAAGCATTAATTAAGGAAAAACATGAAAAAGATCATATATATAACTACGCTTTTGTTCGTGATGTTGGGCTTTAATGCTTGCGACAAAGGTTTTGAAAAGGAGAATACCGATCCAATTCGTATCATTAATACCTCACCAGATAAGCTTTTAGCGCCTGCATTGGTGAACACGCTGACAGCGAACATGGTGCGTAACCGTAATTTTAATAACGAACTGATGCAAGTAACGGTGGCGCAAAGTGAAGATGAATTTGCTGTATTTAGATACGATTTTAGGCCTAATATAGCCGATTATACTTGGAATAATTGGTACAGCGAACTAACGAATTTTAAAGATATCTACGAAGTAGCATCGCAGCCACAATATCAAAATAATTCTTATAAAGGCATTTCATTGGTGTGTGAAGCTTGGGTTTTCTCTCTTTTAACCGATACTTATGGTGATGTGCCGTTTAAAGAGGCAAATCTTGGTAAGACTGGTTTGGTTGAGCCGGCATTTGATCCGCAAAAAGATATTTATCAAGCTTTATTTGCAAAACTAGAAGAAGCAAATAATTTGCTTTCGGAAAACGTAGCTATTGATGTAGCAAGCGACCCGGTTTATAAAGGAAATATCACCCTATGGCGTAAGTTCTGCAATAGTTTACATCTACGCTTATTATTACGCTTGTCGGGCAAGGCTGAGGTAGCCAGTTCCATGATTGCAAAAATTAAGGAAATTGCCGAAACCAACCCAACCAAGTATCCCATATTTAATTCAAATGCTGAATCGGCAGTGTTAAAGTGGACGGGCCTAACAGTTACTACTGATCCTTTTACCAGCCCATATGTAAACGCACTTAGAGAGGCAGATTTTACCATTACATCACTTTGTAATTTCTTTATGCTTAAATTAAATTTTTGGACCGATCCACGTATAGATATTAGCGCAAAATATGGAGCCAACTCTCGTAACAGATTAGGCATAGCAGCAGGTTCAGGAGGTTTTGTAGGTGTAGAAAGTGGTTACGAAATTGGTAACCGAGAAAATAAACAGTCGTACTTCTATTCTTCGGGGGCTTCAGATTTTTCGTTACAAAAAAATCCGCTTACTGGAATTATGATGACCTATGCCGAAGTAGAATTCATTTTGGCAGAAGCAACAGCCAAAGGGTGGATAGCAGGTACTGCAGCTAATCATTACTACAATGGTATTGCCAATGCTATAAACTATTGGGTGCCGGCTTTTAGTACAAATATTTCTGGGCAAGAATTTACAGATTACATTGCTGCTGCGGGCTTGTCTTGGAATGATGCTTTGCCACTGGAATCTGCTACAGGCGACAGTAAAATGGAGCGCATTCATTTGCAGAAGTACTTCAGTTTGTTCCAAACAGATTTTCAGCAGTGGTTTGAATATAGGCGTACTGGACATCCAATATTGCCTAAAGGTACTGGATTAAGAAATGGGGGAAGAATGCCTGCCAGATTAAACTACCCAGTGTATGTGCAGGCTGCTAATCCAACGAATTATAGCAAAGCTGTAGCAAACATGGGCGCCGATAATATCAATACACAGGTTTGGTGGCAAAAACCCTAATTAACAGAAAAGTTCATATCAAGAAATATTAATAGAAATGAAAAGGTTCATACTAAATATCATTTGGCTATTCTCGGCATTAACCGTGCTGGTGAGCTGCGATAAGAACGGGAATTTTCCAGGAGCGAGCGTAAGCCCATATATCGCCATTTACGATTTAAGGAGTTTTTATAAAGGTGCCGATTTTGCATTGACAGAAAAATCGATGTTAGGTTACACAAGTGTTACGGGAGTAGTAGTTTCTGATCACAGAGGTAAAAACCTTACATCGGGTTTGTTAATGGTACAAGATAAAATGCGTCTAAATGAGTTAAGAGGTATTTCTATCAACATAGGTGCCGATGCAGAAAAATACGTTCCTGGCGATTCGGTAACTGTAAATTTAGTAGGAGGTACCATGAAACGTGTTGATGGCTTACTACAAGTTACAGGTTTAACAGGAAGCGTAGTTAACAAGGTAGCATCAGGTAAGAATATCCCCGTAAATAGAGTACCAAGTAGTTTTTTGCTGGCCGATCCTGATAAATATGAAAGTACAGAATTGGTAATTGTGAAAGGAGGGTTCGATCCAATCCCTGCTCCAACCGATACCTATAGCGGAGATAGATTGGTGAACGATGGCTTTGGTAATTTTACACTGCACACCGAAGCTGCCGCTACTTTTGCTAATACGCCACTGCCAGGAATGGCAAACTTTTTTGGTGTAGTGCAATACACTAAAGATAACAGTGGTAAATATGTGCCGCATTTACGTGTGCGCAGGCCAGAAGATGTAACAGTTTTAAGCTCTACGGTTACCAGGGCCGCCATCATTATCTCTGGATATTTACCTATGCCAGAAGGAACGCCAAACACCAATGGCGAATACATTCAGCTACTAGCCACAAGAGATATTGACTTCTCAGTTACACCATTTTCTATTGTTACACACAATACCAATTCGGCTTATTTGCCAACTGGTGTACCGCTTAATGGTTGGGCAACCACAGGTAGACGTTCGTATAAATTTAACCTAACTTCTGGTACGGTTACTAAAGGCCAGTACTTTTATATTGGAGGAAACTCGAACAAACTGATAAACGGTGTAGGTTCTACAAGCATTGCAAATGCAAAATGGATAGTAGCTAGAAACACTGGTAGTGTGGCTGGCGATGGTATAGGCGATGCCAATGCAGATTTGCTTTTGAACGGAACAAGTGCTTTTACCGATGGTATTGCCGTGTTCGAAGGAACTACTGTAACTAAAACCACGATCCCGATGGATGTGATCATTACTGGTTTTAATGGTGCCATATTAAACATCGCCCAAGAAGCTGGTTTGCGAATTGCAAATACAGATTGGTACGATATTGTAAATCCGGTAACCCTAGAGCCACAGCCGTTTTACAAACAAGGTTCTAATACCATTTGTTTAACTCGCCCAGCGCCAACTAATGCAGGGTTCTTCTATAAACTTGGTGGAGAGTATAATATACGTTTAGGTCGTTGGGTAAGTGCTAGGGCACAAAACCGGGTAGACTTAACCGTAACTTCTGTATTAGACGAATTGGAAAAAGAATTTCCAACAGGTACATTGCCTACAAAGGTTGTAGAGTAATCCAAAAATAAAGAAGCAAGGTGGCTTTTTGCTGCCTTGCTTTTCCGATTTCTTAAGTAAAAGATAAAAATGAAGCATACAAAAGCAATAGCCCTGATTTTTATAATAGTTTTTTTTGGCTGCTCAGTCAAGAAAAACTCAACCGTTGCCAGCTCTTCTGGTCAGTTAAAGATATTGTGCTATAATATACATCATGCAAATCCTCCTTCAAAAACTGGGCTTATTGATATTGATGCAATAGTTAATGTGATAAAAAATGCCGATGCCGATGTGGTTGCATTGCAAGAGGTAGATAAATTGACCAAACGCAGTGGTGTAGATGAAGCAAAAGTGATAGCCGAGAAAATAGGATTGAATTATCATTTCTTCAGAGCAATAGATCATGATGGAGGTGAATATGGATTGGCAATATTGAGCCGCCATGAATTAAAAGAGGCGAAATTAGTTCCGTTGCCGCAGAAAAACGTAGCCGAAAAACGTATTCTTTCGCACGTAACTTTAACTGTACAGGGCAAAGAATTTGTTTTAGCAAATACGCACTTAGATGCTTCACGTACACACGATAACAGAAACGTACAGATGGAGTATATTCTTAAATACTTCGAAGATTTTAAACTGCCAGTGATACTTTGTGGCGATTTAAACAGTGTAGCAGGCTCTGAAGCCATCAATATGCTCGACAAACAGTTTAAGCGCACTTGCATTGATAATTGCCCAGGCACTATTCCGCATGACCAACCTAAAAGAACCATCGACTACATTGCTATTAAAAATGCGAATTGGCCAGTATTAGCTTACAATGTTATTGCGGAAACCTACGCCTCTGACCATAGACCAATTACTGCTACCTTCAAAATCAACTAAAATTTATGCGACATATCTTTAAATATTATCTGCTAATCCTCTCGTTTTTATGCTTTACCTTAAATGTTGCAGCTCAAAATAATGACAAGAGTGCTGCGGAAGCTTTCGTTAAGCGCATCGTAAAAAATCATGCCGCTAACTTCGAAATTAATTACATCGCAAGCGCCGCAAATGATAACGATATTTTCGAACTGGAAAGTAAGAATGGAAAGATTGTATTGAGTGGAAACAACAACGTATCCTTAGCAAGTGCTTTAAATCATTACTTAAGAAATTACGCCAACTGCTTGATTTCTTGGAATGGCTCTAATTTGAAATTGCCTACTAAATTGCCTAAAGTACCAAGCAAAATAAGTAAAACTACACCTTATAAATATCGCTATTACCTTAACTATTGCACTTTCAATTATTCTATGAGTTGGTGGGATTGGGAGCGCTGGCAATGGGAAATAGACTTTATGGCACTTAACGGTATTAATATGCCGCTAGCCATTACCGGACAAAATGCGGTTTGGTCTCGTGTTTACAAAAGTTTAGGATTTACTGATAAAGATTTGGAAACGTTCTTCTCGGGGCCTGCTTATTTCAATTGGTTCTACATGGGGAATATAGATGGCTGGGGAGGTCCGTTACCTAAAAATCAAATATTAGGGCACGAAGCTTTGCAGAAGAAAATTTTAGAGCGTGAAAGGTCTTTTGGCATGAAGCCGATTTTGCCTGCATTTACTGGCCATGTCCCTCCCGCTTTTAAGGATAAATTTCCTAAGGCATCATTAAAAAAAACTAACTGGACTACTTTTCCATCGGTTTATATTTTAGATCCGAATGATGAATTGTTTACCACCATTGGCAGGAAATTCATAGAAGAACAAACTAAAACTTTTGGTACAGATCATTATTATACCGCCGATACTTTTAACGAGAATACACCGCCAACTAACGATTCTACATATCTAAGTGACGTAAGTAAAAAAGTTTATCAATCTATGGCAATGGCAGATCCTAAAGCAACTTGGATTATGCAGGGCTGGCTATTTCATCACGGTGCAAAGTTCTGGAAACCTACCCAAATTAAAGCATTATTAAACGCAGTGCCTAACGATAAAATGATTATTCTGGATTTGTGGAGCGAAAACCATCCTGTTTGGCAAAGAACAGAAGCTTATTATGGCAAACCATGGATTTGGAACATGCTGCACAACTTCGGCGGTAATATTAGCCTTTACGGTCGTATGGACGAAGTGGCTACATCGCCAACAAAAAGCTTGAAAGATCCAAATGCAGGTAAAATGGTAGGCATTGGATTAACGCCAGAAGCGATAGAACAAAATCCAGCTTTATATCAGCTCATGCTAGATAATGTATGGACAGACCAACCCATCGATGTAAGCAGCTGGTTAAAAAGCTATGCTAAACAACGCTACGGAGCCAAAAATGAAAATGCTGAAAAAGCTTGGGAAATTTTGCATAGAACTGTTTACACTGGCGGAGTTTTGCCTGGTGGTCCCGAATCGATGATTACCGGCAGGCCGACATTAGCGGAAACGACAAGAGGTACAAGGCCTAAGAAGAACTACAATCCGTCAGAGTTAATTCCGGCTTGGACAGCATTGGTTAAAGCCTCTGATCAATTAAATACCGAAGGCTTTAAATATGATTTGGTGGATGTAACTCGCCAAGTGCTCGCCAATTACGCAGATACTTTACAACGCCAATTTGCAGATGCCCATCAAAAAAAGGAGATGGATAGGTTTAACCAACTGGGTGCAAAATTCATCACCGTTATGGATGATTTGGACAAGTTGTTGGCTACACGAGAAGACTTCTTGCTAGGTAAATGGTTAGCTGATGCCCGTAGAATGGGAACAAACACGGAGGAGGCAAATCTTTACGAGAAAAATGCAAGAAACTTAATTACGCTTTGGGGCGATAAAAACAGCACATTGAATGAATATTCTTGTCGTCAATGGTCTGGACTAATTTCATCATTTTACAAGCCACGTTGGCAAAGATTTTTCGAATATGCCAATCAACAACATCAAGCTGGTAAAAACATAGACCAAAAAGCTTTTGAAAATACCATGAAAGATTGGGAATGGAACTGGGTAAACCAAACCAATCCTTTTCCAACGCAACCTAGTGGAAACTCAATCACCATAGCCAAGCAGCTACACCAAAAGTATGGTGCCATGCTGACCGATTTTTATAAAACTGCTAAAAAGCAAATCAACAAAAAAACTAACATAACTGAGAACACAGATGAACCGTAGAAATTTGATCAAAACCTTAACGCTCAGTTTGGGAGGTGCTATCATCAGTACCGAAACCTTGGGTAAAATTGCAGATGATACGTTTTTGTACAAATTGCCTGCAAATCCAAGACATCAGCCATTAAAAAAAACGGTAACTGCAATTACGCTTGGCGCAGGAAACCGAGGCACTGTGTATAGCAATTATGCTGTGAAATTTCCAAGCGACCTAAAAATTGTTGGTGTTGCAGAACCTAACACTTTTAGGAACGATAAGTACACAAAAACTCATAACATTTCCCAAGATAATCGTTTCAATACTTGGGAGGATGTTTTTAAGCGTCCAAAGTTTGCGGATGCTATCATCATTTCTACACCAGACGATATGCACTACTATCCATGTATGAAAGCGTTGGAAATGGGCTACGACATCCTTTTAGAAAAACCAATTGCGCCGACTGAAAAGGAATGCAGAGATATTTTGGCTTTGGCAAAGAAACAAGGTCGTATCGTAGCGGTTTGTCACGTATTGCGTTATGCTCCGTATTTCGTGAAAATGAAAGAGCTGCTTGCGAAAGGCGCAGTTGGTAGGATAATGAGCGTGCAACATTTAGAGCCTATTGAGCACACCCATATGGCGCATTCTTACGTACGTGGTAATTGGCATAATTCCAAGAAAACTACACCAATACTTCTGGCAAAATCTTGTCACGATTTAGATATTATTAAATGGGTGATAGACAAGCCAAGTAAAGAGATTGTGGCCATGGGCGGTTTAACATGGTTCAAAGCGGAAAATGCTCCCGCAGGTAGTACAAATAGATGTACTGATGGTTGTAAGGTAGAACGTGAATGCCCATACTCAGCAATTAGGCAGTATCATGATAAGATGGGAAGGATAAGCGTACTAGATGTGCCAAATGAGTTAACGGAGAAAAGTGAAAAACAAAAATACATTCTAGAAAAGCTAAAAACATCTGATTATGGGCGTTGTGTGTACCGAATGGATAACGACCAGCCAGACCACTACATCGCAAATATCCAGTTTGAAGATGCAGTTACGGCAAGTTTTTCGATGGAAGCTTTTACTGCTTATCATGGTCGCCGTACCCGTGTTTTTGGCGCCATGGGCGATATGGTTGGCGATATGGAAGAATTGGTAGTAACTGATTTTAAAACAGGTAAACAGACGAAGTTTAAACCACAGGCAGAAGATGTAGAAGGCTATAAAAACTCTGGTCACGGTGGTGGCGATTGGCTTTTGGTAAAAGATTTTGTACAAGCGGTGGCGCATCAGGACCCAAAAATGCTTACTTCTACCATAGATGATTCTATAGAAAGCCATATCATGGGATTTATGGCAGAGAAAAGTAGAAAGACCAAAAAGCTTGAAAAAATTAAGATATGAAAACTTATTTATTGATTCTATTATTCGCTATCACGCTAAGCGTTGCTAATGCATCTGATGTTTTAAAAGTAGGCTATTCGGTAGCTATTACCAATGTTACTTCAGTACGTATGAAAGAAGCCAAAGCTGCGGGGATAGATTGTATTGAGGTTTCTTTAAGCCAATTTGTGGATAAAGAGAAACTTACTTTTTTAAAATCTGATAAGGAAATTGAAACGGCATGCAGAGCAGCAAACAAAGCAGCTTTGGAAGCTGGCGTAGAAATTTGGTCGGTGCACATGCCTTTTAGTAAAGACATAGATCTTTCACTTGCTGATGAAGATAAGCGTTTAGCAGTGATTGCATTGCATCAAAAGGTACTGCGTTTTTGCGAACTGATTTCGCCAAAAATTATCTTGTTTCATCCCAGTTATTTTTTAGGATTGAATGAGCGTGAGTTACGTACAAAGCAGTTGCTGAAATCGGCAGTGGCACTTAATCGTTCTGTTAAAAAAATGGGTGCTACCATGGTAATTGAGAACATGACCGGTTTTGAATTGGTAATGGCAGATGGGAAACGTGAGCGACCTTTAATGCGCACTGTAGAGGAAACTGTGGAGATTTTCAATCGCTTACCAAAAGACGTTTATTCAGCAATTGATTTGAACCATATTGTTGCTCCAGAGAAATTGGTGTTGGCAATGGGCAAACGGTTAAAAACTATCCACGTAGCAGATGGTGATGGCAAAGCCGAAAAGCACTTTTTCCCTTGCGATGCCAAAGGCGATAATGATTGGAAAGCAATTATGAAAGCCCTAGACAAAGTAAAATATAAAGGGCCTTTTATGTACGAAAGTAAGGCGCCAACATTGAAAGATTATAAAGAGTGCTATCTTAAGCTGTTGGAAGCCATACGTTAAATCTCGCAGCATGTCACTTGAGCGAGGATCCGTTTATGCATCGTCATGCTGAATTTATTTCAGCATCAGTTGTAAAAGTCACTAAAAATAAGTCTAAAAGAATTCGGAGGCTAAAAAGATATATAAGCTTTAAGGCGATTAACTATTAATATAACTTTCTAACTGTGAGATGGTTTGCTTTTGATCGGCGATGATGAATTTTACCACATCGCCGATAGAAACCATACCAATGGCTTTGTTCTCTGCTACAACCGGTAAATGTCTGATGTGTTTGTCGGTCATAATTTGCATACACAAATCAATACTGTCAGAAGTAGTTACTGTAATTGGATTAGCTGTCATTGCTTCGCTAATTGGCGTATCTTTGGAAGCTTTACCTTGTAAAACAATCTTACGGGCATAATCACGCTCCGTAAAAATGCCAAGTAATTGCTCATTTTCTATGATTAGCAATGCACTAATGTTTTTTTCTGTCATTAGCTTTAGCGCATCCAAAACTGAAGTATTTGAGGTTACACTAAAAATCTCTAAAGGTTTGGTGTTGAAGATTTGTTGAACTGTTTTCATAGTCTTCTGTTGTTTAGTTACTTAAATTTAATAAAATAAATCCACATCCAAACTATTACGCCAACTTACAAGAGAAATCGCATTTAAAGGAAAAGTGGAAATCCCGAAGGGATGCTAGCTAAAATCATATCAGCCCTTCGGGCTTTGAAATTTTAAAAGCAGCTTTCTTGCGATTTCTAGATATGTATGATTTTATTTGGGTCGTCTTTCGAAGTGCTCAACGCTTTCCAAGCTTGATACTTTTCTAATTCGGTGGTTACCTTTTTAAAAACAAAACCTAAAATGAAGGCATCGTCTAAAAATCCTAGGCCAACTAAAAAATCGGGGACTAAATCTAAAGGAGAAATAAAATAAAGAAGTGCCGCCAAAACAGATATCATTGTAGTTTTGGGAATGGCTGTGTAAGCTCCACTGGCGTAGTCTTTGGCTAGCGAAAAAAGCAGTTGTAATTGTTCCCATACATTAGCCAGAGCGTCCTTGTTTTCGTTTGCTTTAGCAAAGCCTTCTTGAATTTTACTTAAGGTTTTGCCTTTATCTTTGATTAAAGTTCCTGCAATTTTACTAAAAGCAAAATAGCTAAACATTAGTTTTTTGATGTTCATCTGCGATGTTTATCACAATGGCTATCAATAAGTATACCTAAACTAAAGCAACTTCAAAATATCATCCACATACTCTCGGTTATTAGCTAAACGAGGTACTTTATGCTGCCCACCCAATTTGCCTTTTTCCTTTAACCATTTGTAGAAAGTATCTTTTGGTGCATTATGAACTTTCGGCCTACGCAAAGCTATGTCTTTAAAACGCTTGGCATCGTAATCAGAATTTACTTCGCGTAAAGTATCATCCATTACATCAATGAATTTTTCAAAGTCAGTAGGCTGTTGCTCAAACTCAATAATCCACTCGTGACCACCAGCCTCTTCACCACTAAAGTAAATAGGGCAGGCGGTGTAATCCTTAATTTTTGCGTTGGTAAGTGCGCAAGCTTTTGTTAAAGCGTTTTCTGCGTTGTCTATAATCACTTCCTCACCAAAAGCATTGATAAAGTGTTTGGTTCTTCCGGTAATTTTTACCCTAAAAGGAGATAGAGAAGTAAAATGAACGGTATCTCCAATCATGTAACGCCATAAACCGCCGTTGGTGCTGATGATAATAGCGTAGTTCTTATTCAGTTCTACCTGATCTAGCGATAGTGTTTTCGGATTTTCATCGTCGATATGCTCTAGTGGTAAAAATTCATAGTAAATGCCGTAATCCAACATCAACAATAATTCGTCTGAGTAGGATTGATCTTGGATACCAAAAAAACCTTCCGAAGCATTATAAGTCTCCAAGTAGTACATGTCTTCAGACGGTATAAGCTCCTTAAATTGCTGGCGGTAAGGTGTAAAATTAACCGCACCGTGGAAATAAGCTTCGAGGTTTGGCCAAACTTCTAACAGATTTTTGGTGCCAGTAATTTCCATTACTTTTTTTGCTAGAACGATGGTCCAAGTAGGCACACCCGAGATGTTGGTCACATTCTCCTTGATGGTAGCCTCCGCCATGCGGTCTATCTTCTCCTCGTAATTATCCATTAGAGCAATAGACATATCTGGCGTTCGGTAGTATTCTGCCCAAACGGGTAGGTTTTTGATTAGCACGGCTGATAAATCTCCGTAGTGGATGTCTTCGCAAAGCTGATTGATTTGATGGCTCCCCCCCAAAACCAAGCCTTTGCCGGTAAACATTTGCGCATCTGGCCTATTGTTACAGTAGATAGAAAGCATGTCTTTGCCGCCTTTAAAGTGGCATTCTTCCAGAGCTTCTTCAGAAACTGGGATAAACTTGCTTCTATCGCTCGTAGTACCCGATGATTTTGCAAACCACTTAATTTCTGAGGGCCACAAGATATTTTGTTCGCCCTGCAACATCCGCTCGATGTAAGGCTTTAGCGTATCGTAATTTTGTATAGGTACCCGCTCTTTAAATTGCTGGACAGTTAAAATCGATTTATAGTCGTATAATTTCCCCCATTCGGTATTTTCGGCACTAGAAATAAGGGTGTGTAGCCACTCGTCCTGAACATCTAGTGGGTATTTCATGAAAAGCTCAATCTGATGAATGCGCTTTTTCATATACCATGTAAAAATTGAATTTACTATCGCCATCGATTGTTTTTATAGGTTTTTCTTACGTAGAACGAAGTTGGCTCCCAGATATACTTTTCTCACCATTTCGTTGGCTGCTAAAACTTCTGGTGTACCAGACTCTAGAATTTTTCCTTCAAAAAGTAAATATGCCCTATCGGTAATAGATAGCGTTTCTTGTACGTTGTGGTCGGTAATTAAGATGCCAATATTTTTCTTTTTAAGCTTAGCCACGATGCTTTGAATTTCTTCTACTGCAATAGGGTCAACTCCGGCAAAAGGTTCATCTAACAAAATAAAATTCGGATTGGCAGCCAACGCCCTTGCAATTTCGGTACGCCTACGTTCGCCACCAGAAAGTAAATCGCCACGATTTTTACGAACCTTATGCAAGCTAAATTCGTTAATTAGTTCTTCTAGCTTCTCTTTGCGTTCTTCTTTGTTAAGTTTGGTCATTTCCAGAATGGCCATAATGTTATCTTCTACCGTTAGCTTACGGAAAACGCTAGCTTCTTGCGCCAAATAACCAATGCCTTTTTGAGCACGACGATACATTGGGTCTTTGGTAATGTCTTCGCCATCTAAAAAAATATTGCCTTCGTTTGGTTTAATCAGTCCCACAATCATGTAGAACGATGTAGTTTTACCAGCACCATTTGGCCCCAATAAACCCACAATCTCTCCCTGACTAACTTCAAACGAAACATCGTTAACAACGGTACGCTGCTTGTATTTTTTAATGAGATGCTCTGCTTTTAAAATCATTATTTCTAATTAATGATTGAATGATTGAATTTTGAATGAGTAAATATTTAGCACAATGTATAGTAACATTTCAACATTTCAATTTCTAACCTTCCAACAATTTTATTCCTTTTATATTAAGTTGTAGACGCTTTTTGTCTTTCCAGTTGTTTTCTTCTATCGTATAACAAATAGAAAAAAGCTGGTTTGGTTTTAACAATTTTTCAAATTCGCCAAGGTTGAAACCTATAGCTTCAAAAATAGTCGAATTTTGTTGTTTTACATTTATTTTTAGATGATTTGTACCTACAATTTGTGCAGTACCAGCAAGGCTTACATTTTTAGTGCAAAATATAGGTGCCATGTTTTGTGGGCCAAAAGGTGCCATTTGCGATAATACCCTAAAAAACTTTCCATCTATTTGCACAAAATCTATGTTGGCGTCTATATTAATTTCTGGGATTAATAACGCTGGGTCAATGTTTCCTGATACAACTTGTTCAAATTTATCTGCAAATATTTGCAAATTTTCTGGAGCAATGGTTAATCCTGCAGCAAACTTATGCCCACCAAATTGGATGAGCAAATCACTGCATTCAACTAAAGCTTCGTACAAATCGTAGCCTGCCACAGAGCGTGCCGAGCCAGTGTAATTTCCGTTAGAGTGAGTTAAAACAATAGTTGGGCGATAATATTTTTCCGTTAATCGAGAAGCAACGATACCAATTACACCTTTATTCCAGCTTTCTTGAAACACCACGGTAGTTTTGCGGTTAATTAAAACTTCATCTTGCTCAATAATAGCCAATGCTTCTAAGGTAATATCTTTATCGAAGCTTTTACGTTCGGTATTTTGCAAATTAATTAGCGCACTTTGTTCATCGGCAATAAAATCCTCGTCGCTCAAAAGCATTTTTACTGCTTCGTTGGCGTGGGCCATCCGCCCTGCGGCATTAATGCGGGGTGCTAACATGAATACCACATCCATAATCGAGTAGTTTTCGGTTTTGCCCGAAATCTGCATCAATGCCTTTAGTCCTGTAGATGGATTTTCGTTCAGTTTCAGCAAACCATAATAAGCCATTACCCGATTTTCATCTACAACGGGAACAATATCTGCAGCAATGCTTACCATGCACAAATCCAGATATCGTTCGTAAAGTTCGTCTGGTAAATCTTTGGCAATGCAGTAAGCCTGCGCCAATTTAAAACCAATGCCACAGCCAGATAGTTCCTTAAACGGATATTCGCAATCATCACGTTTCGGGTCTAAAACCGCTACTGCATTTGGGATTTCTACGCCAGGTAAATGGTGGTCGCAAATAATAAAATCGATACCTAAAGCACTGGCATAGGTAACTTTATCGTTAGAACGAATGCCGCAGTCTAAAGCAATAATTAAGTCGAAACTATTGGTGTGTGCGTAATCAATTCCTTGTGTAGAAATTCCGTAACCTTCGCTATGTCTGTCGGGAATGTAGTAAGCGATATTTTCGGTAAACTGATGAAAGAACTGATAGGCCAAAGCCACAGCTGTTGTACCATCTACATCGTAATCGCCATAAATTAAAATCTTCTGACCACTGGTAATTGCTAAATCAATCCTGTTGATAGCAGTCTCCATATCCTTCATTAAAAAAGGGTCGTGAAGATGCTCAATTTGAGGTCTGAAAAAATGCCTAGCTTCTTCAAAAGTATTGATGCCTCTTTGCACCAAAATTTCAGCTAAACTTTTGTCTATAGTTAACTGATGGGCAAGTTCTGCAATTGTTTCACGATTTGCATTCTGATTATGTACCCATCTTTTCTCCATAGTTGTATATTTGTAACCCGTAAATATATCATAAAAATTCCTACGTAAAAAGAGATGGCGATACAAGTTTTTACCTTATCAGAAGGTTCGTATTCAGTAGATGCAAGCAAGAAGTTTATTCCTTTCGACCCTGCCAAAGACAATCCAAAGGATAGACCCGCTTCGTTATTTATTCACGTTCAGCCGTTTCTGGTAAAATTGGAAAATAGCTTGGTACTGTTTGATACAGGTTTAGGATATAGCAATGATGAAGGCAAATTGCACTTGCATGAGAACATCAAAAAAGCAGGTTTCGAACCTGATGATGTAGAATTGGTATTGATGTCACATCTTCATTTTGACCACTCGGGTGGGATGGTGCATCACCATGATGGCAAAATGGAACTGAGTTTCCCTAATGCTACTTATGCAATGCAGCGTGGTGAATGGGAAACTGCTTTTTCGAGCAAATCATCATCTTACCACACAGAAATTTTCGATTTTATACAGCGCAATGCACAAATTCATTTGATAGAAGATAGCGGCACTTTAACCAACGAAATCAGCTATGAATTTACTGGAGCACATTGTCCGTATCATCAAGTATTTTTAATTGATGATGGAGAAGATAAAGTATTTTTTGGCGGCGATGTTTTGCCAGAACCCGAAGAACTGATTAGAAAGTTTGTAGCCAAATACGATTACGATGGCCGCAAAGCGATGGAATTAAGGGACGAATTTGGGCGCAGGGCAGCTGCAGAAAAATGGAAGTGCCTTTTTTATCATTCTAAATCAAAAACACAAGCTTTTGTAGAGTTAGATGATGATAAGTTTAAGATTATATAGGATTACTTACGTTGATACGAGCAAAGAATAAAACGGTCGTCATTGCGAGTTTACGAAGCAATCTTAAAGCGGATGTTTGTCTTGTTTAACTGAAGTCGTTGGATTTAACTTCGTTGATTTTTAATTTATTTTGTAGAGCTTCGGTTCTCCTCCTTCGTTCGTCGAAATGGCGGCGGGATTAAATTTGTAAACCAGTTAAGTTCCAAGTTTTCTTAGCAGCAGCATTTTTATTAAACATTAAGAAGTGAAGATTAGTGAAGAAAAACCTTAATAATCCAATTCCTTAAGTTATTCTAATTCTAATTAATTGCCGCTAGCAATTCCTTCAACCTATCTATTGATAACGGTTTGGAAATAAACCCTTTTACCGATTTGTAACTTTTTGCTTTTTCGATATCATTTTCATAAACCGATGAAGATAGCATATACATATCGTTGTCTATATCAAGTTTAAGCGCTTCGAAAGCTTCTATAAATTCCCATCCATTTAAGATAGGCATATTGATGTCAATTAAAACCAAGTGCGGTAGCGCTTCGTTGTTTGCCGTTAATTCCTTGATGTAATCAATGGCTAGTTGACCATTATGCTTTGCCACAATTTCTACATCATACCCCGTCTTTTCAACGATTTTACTTATGATGAAAATGTTGATGTCGTCATCATCGATGACCAAGAGGTTAATTTTAGAAGAGGGTGTACGTTGCATCTTGCTTTTATGAAATACTTAGTTAACCGCTGCGAAAGTATATATTTCATAAGTGGATTACTAAAGGTACGCTAAATTTTTTACAAAAAAAATCCGAGTATAACTCGGATTTCTAAACACCTATTTAATAAGGAATTATTTTTTTGCTACCAATTTAACGGCAATTGTGAAATCATCGTAAATGAAATTATCACCAATGCTGCTAAAAATTGATTTAGATTTGTACTCGATACCATATTTAGTTCTATCGATAGTGATTTTTTCGGCAACAGCAGTTACAGTTTTGTCTGCATTCCAAGTAAGTTTTGCAGGGAAAGAAACTGAGTTGGTTTTTCCTTTGATGGTTAAATCGCCAGTAATTTTTACATCGGTACCATTGCCTTCAACTTTTTTAATTACGAAGTTAGCAGCAGGGAATTTATCTACACCAAAAAAATCGTCGTTTTTCAAGTGCTTGTCTAAGTTCGGGCTTGGTTTATCACCATCCATTGTTTTAACGGTTGTCATATCAGCAATAAAGCCGCCTTCTACTAATTTTTTACCATTAAATTGTAAGTTGCCAGAAGTTAATGCAACAGTACCAGTATGTGAACCAGAGAATTTTTTGCCTTCCCAGTTGATGGTAGATTTTGTTACATCGACAGTGTAAACATCAGCCTTTGGCTTAAATGCAAAGAAAGAAAAGCTAGCTACAAGAGCTAACATTAAAATAGAGGTGATTTTTAATTTCATTGTTGAATATTTATTTTGAAGTAAAGGTATCTAATTTTAAAATGAGTTTGTATTGATGTATGTTAAGATTTTACAAAACCGTGTTGATGTATTTTAAATTACTGAATTGTTTTATTGTTCTGTTAATGGTTTGAATATATGTTGTTTAAAGCTTCCAGTGTAAGTTATAAAGTGAGGAATTATGTTTTGTAGCAATGAAGCAATAAGGCAATACAACAATAAAATCCTTAAATTAGCGGCTTTACAAAGCGAATTAAATGTCAGATATCATCCAACTTTTACCCGATAGCGTAGCCAACCAAATAGCGGCAGGAGAAGTAGTGCAGCGGCCAGCTTCGGCGGTAAAAGAGTTGTTGGAAAACGCTTTAGACGCTGGTGCGGATAAGATACAGCTCATTGTTAAAGATGCTGGAAAAGCTTTGATCCAAGTGATAGACAATGGCTGTGGTATGAGCGTAACCGATGCCCGAATGTGTTTTGAGCGCCATGCCACGTCAAAAGTGCGCAAAGCGGAAGATTTATTTGCTATTCGTACCATGGGTTTTAGGGGTGAAGCGATGGCTTCTATAGCTGCTATTGCGCAGGTTGAAATGAAAACCAAACGCTACGAAGACGAAGTAGGAACTTTAGTAGAGATAGAAGGTTCGGTAATTGTAAAGCAAGAACCTACTGCCGCACCAAATGGCACAAGTATTTCTGTTAAAAATCTATTTTACAATACACCTGCCAGACGCAATTTTCTCAAGAGCAATCCAACAGAAATGCGTTACATTATCGACGAATTTCAGCGGGTAGCTCTGGCAAAACCGCACATCGCTTTTAGCTTACACCACGATGGTAACGAAATTTATCGTTTGCCGGCAGCAACCATTAAACAACGTGTTGTGCATTTATTTGGCAACAATTATAACGAACGTTTAATTCCGGTAGAGGAAGAAACGACCATCATTAACCTAAAAGGATACATCGGAAAACCAGAGTTTGCAAAGAAAACTCGTGGCGAACAGTTCTTTTTTGTGAACGATAGATTTATTAAGGATAACTACCTAAATCACGCAGTTAACAAAGCTTATGCAGAGTTGCTGCCCGATGATAATTTTCCGCTGTATGTGTTGTTTATAGATATCGATCCTGCAAAGATTGATGTGAACGTACATCCAACTAAAACGGAAATCAAATACTTGGACGAAAAGTCTATCTATGCTATTATCCACTCGGCGGTGAAGAGAAGTTTGGGCAGGTTCAATATCAGTCCAACTTTAGATTTTAACCAAGAAACGGCTTTTAGTAATATGATTACGCCAAAAGCGCATGAAGATATTGTGCCGCCAAGTATTGCATTTAATCCAGATTTTAATCCTTTTGGAACACCGAAAACGGCAGCAGCACCAAGAGTGCAGAGCGAAAGTTCAGGTTATTTCAAGGACAGCTACAAGCCTAAGGAAGTAGCCCAAAATTGGGGTTCGCTTTATGAAATTGCCAACTATCAGCAGCCTGAACAAACAACTATTGCTCTCGATGATGAGAAGGAAGAAGAAGCGCCAGCGGTAATGAACAAGCAGTACATGCAAATTCATAACCGTTACATTGTTTCGCAGATCAAATCTGGCGTAATGGTGATAGACCAACAAGCTGCACACGAACGTATTTTGTACGAACGTTTCTTGCTGCATTTGGAAGATAGGAAAGGAGCGTCGCAACAAAGTCTGTTTCCGCAAACGGTAAGTTTAAGTCCCGGTGATTTCGAATTGGCGAAAAGTTTGTTAGATGATATCAAGAGTTTAGGTTTCGATGTTCGTGAGTTTGGTAAAAACACTTTGGTAATTGAAGGTATTCCGGTTGATTTGGGCAGTACCAATATCAACGAAACTCAACTTTTTGAGCATTTAATTGAGGGTTTTAAAAACTCGCAGCAAGAATTGAAATTAACTAAGCGTGATGCGCTAGCACGAAGCATGGCACGTAACAGTGCAATAAAGGCAGGTACGGCTTTAAGTCAGCAGGAAATGAACACCCTTATTGACGAGCTATTTGCCTGCAAAACACCTAATTTTAGTATTAACGGAAAGCCAGCTATACAAACCATTACTTTGGCAGAGTTGGCACAAAAATTTGAAAAATAATGATGAACGGAATCAACATACCTCCAGTAGTTAAGAATCTGTTAATTATCAACGCAATATTCTTTTTCGCAACTTGGATATTCCAACAGCAAGGTTTACGATTATCCGAATATTTAGGTGCACATTATTTCGATTCGCCTAGATTTCAAGTTTGGCAGCCCATTACCTACATGTTTATGCATGGTGATTTTATGCACCTGTTCTTCAATATGTTTGGATTATTTATGTTCGGTGGTATTTTAGAACACAAATGGGGACCAAAAAGGTTTATCAATTTCTACTTTATTACTGGTTTAGGTGCTTTAGCGTTACAATGGTTGGTTCAGGGCATCGAGATTTATCAAATTACAGGATCATTTTTAAATAAAAACGAACCATTTATAGAGGCTCTTGCCAATAGAGAATACAATACAGCTATATTTTCTACAAACGATGCGACTACCTTGTATTCAAATTATTTCTTTCCAATGGTTGGTGCGTCTGGCGCTGTTTTCGGCATCATGACTGCATTTGCAGTGCTTTACCCAAATATGGAATTAATGCTGATGTTCATTCCTTTTCCGGTAAAAGCGAAATATTTTATTCCTATTTACATCGTTATAGAATTGTTTTTGGGTGTAGCCCGCATACCAGGAGATTCTATCGCACACTTTGCACATTTGGGTGGTGCTTTAATAGGATTTATTTTGGTGAAGATTTGGAAAGATAAGGACAGGTTTTACGATTACTATGAATAACAGCAGTTTCAAAGATATCTTTAATAGGGTTTTCAAGTCGGGAAACCCGGCAATGCTTTACTTGGGCATTAACATCATTGTATTTTTGGTGGTGTTAATTGCTGGCGTTGCTGTTAATGGAAGCTTGGGTAATTTTATCAATGGAACAGTTAGGCCATACTTGGGTTTTCCTGCCGATGTGATGCAATGGCCAACCCGTTTTTATACCTTGGTAACCTACGCTTTTCTTCATCAGGATGTTTTCCATATCCTTTTCAATATGCTGTGGTTATATTGGATGGGCAACTTGTTTCTAGATTTCTTGAAACCAAGACAGTTTCAAGTGGTTTATTGGGGTGGAGCAATGGTAGGAGCATTAGCTTTTACACTGATTTTTAACTTAAGCCCTAACTTAAATGCTGGTGGCGCAACGGTGATTGGAGCAAGTGCTGCGGTGATGGCTGTTTTTAGTGCTATTGCAACTTTAATCCCAAATTATAGTATTAGGTTATTGCTTTTTGGCGATGTTAGGCTCAAATACTTAGTGTTAGTTTATATCGTCATCGATATTATTGGTGTTTCTAAAGGAGCTGGAAACATAGGCGGAAATTTTGCGCATTTAGGTGGGGCGCTGTTTGGTTTTGCTTATATCAAATTGTTGCAAAACGGTACCGATTTAAGTAGTTTTCTAATTAAAAAACCTAAACTTAAGGTGGTGAGAAATGCGCAACCTAAAAAAAGAAACGAACAAGTAAACCAAGCGGAAATTGATGCGATTTTAGATAAAATTTCTAAAACCGGATATGACAAGTTGACCACAAAAGAAAAACAGATTTTATTCGACGCAAGTAAGAACTAATGAGTAAAAAAGAAAAGCTTCCTTTTTTAGATAAATTGCTGCTTTTTTTTGCAGTGCTGTTGGCTTTTGCACTAGGTTTAGGAATGTTGGCTGGGCAATCTGATCCGAAAAATAACATTTGGATTGCCTTTGCTGGCTTAGCTTATCCATTTTTTCTGATTGGGAATGTGGTTTTTGCGGTGTTGTGGCTACTTCGTAAAAAGTTTGTATTCGCGTTGGCTACTTTGGTTTTTGTTGCGCTAGGATGGAAACCTTTGAATGCTACTTATCAATTTTTTGGGGATGAAGGTACAACCGTTAAAGATAGCGAGCATTACGTAAGGATGATGACTTACAATGTTCATCAGTTTAAGAAGTATGGTGAAAACAACGATGTTTCTACCAAAGACCAAATCATTAAAGTAATTGAAGATCAAAACCCAGATGTAATTTGTTTTCAGGAATTTTTTACCAGACGCAAAGGTGAGTACGATCTTATCGATAGCATTAAGAAGCGCTTAAAATTAAAGCATTATTACTTTGTGCCATCGGTAGATAATAACTACGAGGCTGCAGGTTTAGCTGTGTTTTCTCGTTATCCAATTAAAAATAAGGGAACGGTTTCCTTTGGCGAGCAAGCTGGTAATGGTAGTATTTATACAGACCTAGATGTAAAAGGGCAAATTTTTAGGGTATATAATGTGCATTTGCAATCTATTTCATTCCAAAAGGAAGATTACGATTACATAGATAAAGTGGCGAAAAAGATGGGACCAGAAATGAAATCGTCGAGGAGAATAGCTGGAATGTTGAAAGCGGCTTTTCAGCGCAGAAGTGAGCAGGTAAAAATAATGAAGAGCGAAATGCAGGAATGTAAATTGCCTTTCATTATTGCTGGAGATTTTAACGATACACCTGCGTCTTATTGTGTTACGCAAATCACGAGTTCGCTAAAAAGTACATTCAGAGAAAAAGGCAGCGGTTTTGGTAAAACTTACAACGGTGCCTTCCCTAATTTTCAGATAGATTATATTGCTGTTACTAAAGATTTTGATGTGATCAATCATCATATTTCAACCGATAAATTGTCAGACCATTTTCCAGTTAGGAGCGATTTAAGGTTGAATTTTGCGGGAGAAGGTGATGAGGATTATTAGTAATGAGGGTATTAGTTTAGGTGTTATTTATTAATGAAATTTCATTGTTGAAGGCAAGTAGTTCATTAGTTGGTTTTATTACCATTTTTGCCATTTGCAATAAAACTTGTTGTTGGTTTAGTGAAGAGTTAAAATGTAAAATATGCGGTTGTATTAATGAGGCTAATGTTCTGCTATTTTCGCAAATTCTTAATTTAGGCGTTTCGTCCCCTAGTAAATCAAATACTCTATAAATGTGATAATTTTGATTTTGCGCAATACAGTCGATTTCTTGATTACTAAAGATTAAAGGTTGTTCAAATTTAAAGTTTGTCGATTTTACATCAATAAAAATAACGTTTTGATTATTTTGTTGAATGCTAAAATCATAAGGAAGCCCCGTTTCCATGCTTTTGTTGTACCAAATGTAATTGAAAATTTGATTTCTTGATTTTTGATAGTCTAGAAAATTTGCAATTATTTCTTCTCCTCTTTTTCCTGTTTCTTTAAATAATGTGTTCGCATTTTCTAAATCAAAAGGCCTATATTTTTTTGAAATCCCAAGTTGAGAAGCAATTTCTAGATCTTCAATTATTGGTTTTCCACTTACATTTACTTTTTGTTCTAAATAAATTAATAGCTGGTCGAAACTATGTTCTCCTTTTTCAATTCTTCCACTTTTTGTTAAATCTATAATGTTTGAAATATCCACAAAATCGGAAGACTGTTCATTAAAAAGATAAAATACTACCTCTTCACTTTGTAAGCCAAACCAAATTAGGTGCCAATCAAGATCTTGATTTACTTCTTTTGCACTTTGCCTAATTACAGATACAATAGATACGACATCCCGTCCGCCCGTTTTTAAATTTGGACTTCTAAATGTTCCATTTGGATTTTGAATTCTACCAAAAGTAAAACCTAATGTTTCAACTTTATTGTTATATATAAACATTCCCAAATCTTCGAAATTTTGATTAGGAAGAAAGGTTAGAATGTCATCATATAATCCTATGTGGGATTGATGACTAGAGCCCTTTAACCCCAAATCTGGATTAGTTAGTTTTTTATAACCGATTTTTCCTTCACTATGTAATTTAAAGAACATATTTAATAAGGTCTTTTTTGATGAAAAGATAGTGCAATACTGCATAAACGGTATTTACGCTTACTGCGTTTCCTGCTTGTTTATAAAGCTGGTGGTTACTTACGCCTTTCTCCTTTGCATTTGAAACAAAGCTTCCGTTGAAACCCTGTAATAAAAATGCTTCGTGTGGCGTAAGCTTTCTTATTCTGTGTTTGGCTTGTTCTTCTTTAGAATATTCTGTTTTTAAATATTCTAAGGGTTTTTCCGAGTTTAAAAATTCGTGAGAGAAGTAATTGTCTTGACAAGCTCTGTGCATTTTAACCATAGTTGCTGTTAAAGGTCTTGCAACAAGTTGATTTATTTCAGATTTCGATTTGAAATTTTTAGAACCGTTAGATAAAATGGTTGGTTTTAAGGTTTCAGAGAGATAATATTTTTCTTCAACTTCCTTTGCAAGTACATCAAGTGTGTTTTTTTGTTTTAGCAAACTACTTTTCTTGATGTTTTTAAAATTTTCTATAACTACCTTCTCATTGAAAACAAAATCTTTTGGTAAGTCTTCAGTTGTTGCAAAAATGAATACTCTGTTTCTTTTTTGAGCTAAACCGAAATTCTCTGTATTAAAAACATTGAAAAAAACATTTTTATATCCAGCCTTTTTAATTTCTTCCTCTATAACTTTAATGGTGTTTCCTTTATCGTGAGTAATGATGTTTTTTACATTCTCAAGTAAAATGAATTTAGGTTTTTTTACTTTAAGAATTTTAATGATATTGAAAAAAACATTTCCCCTTACATCGTTAAAGCCTTTTTGTTTTCCCATCATGCTGAACGATTGGCAAGGAAATCCGCCAGTCAAAATGTCAAAATCTTCAAGTTTTTCAATATTTTTTTTATGGGAGGTGAACTCAACTATATCTCCCAAAATAGTTTCATTTTCGGTATTGTAGTTTGCAGTGTATGTTTTGTTTGCATAGACATCTAGCTCAGAATAGCCCACGCAATTCATGGTCAGATTGAGGTCTTCTCCAAAGATGTCAAAGGCCTTTCTAAATCCCCCAATACCTGCAAATAATTCAAGATGTTTCATGTTTACAAGTATTTGATAATTTCTTTACCAATAAATTCTGCAAGTTTTACAGGGACAGCATTACCTATTTGTGCATACCAATAATTAGGTGTTCCCTTAAATATATAATAATCAGGAAATGTCTGAACCCTTGCAGCTTCTCTGGGAGATAGACCTCTAGCTTGGTTAGGATGAATATACATATTACAATCGTGTTTCATATGCGAAGTGATTGTTTTACAAACTTCGTTTTCGTCGAGTTTAAAGTATTTATCCTTAAAGATATGATTTCTGCTTTTATATGGCATAATATCTTCTATACTTTTATGTAATGAATTTGCACCTTGTGGAAGCAGGGAAAAAATTTGAATATCTCTATCGTTATTATACCGATTTTTGTGGTTGTAAAGTTTGTCTACCTTTTTTCTATTATTTATAAAATCTGCGTAAGTAGATTTTGGGTAAAAATAATCTGTTTCAAAAAAACCAATTTCTTTATTTTCAATTCGAGTATTGTTTTTTGTGCTATTAGGCTTAAGCTCGGGCAAATCGCTAATCGCATCTTTTAGTACAAACGAGTTTCTCAATTTGTTATTTTTGATTTCTGCAAATAGATTATTGGTATCGACATTTAGCCTATTGCCAATAATAAAAAATCGTTCTCTATTTTGAGGTAATCCAAAATTTTTGGCATTTAAAAGAGAATGAGAAAAAGAATATTCTTCTCCGAGGTATTCTTTGAAGTCGATAATTATTTCATCAATTTTTTTAGACATACCTTTTACGTTCTCCATCACAAAGAACTTAGGTTTTACTTCTTTTAGAAACTCTAAAAATGCTTTATAAAGTGTATTTCTTGGGTCATCGAGCATTCTCTGTCTATTTGCCATAGAAAAACCTTGACAGGGCGGCCCTCCACAAACTAAATCTACATCATTAAACTTCGATTTGTATTTCTTGATGTTTTTATTTAATTCATTTATATCTCCTGTAAAATAAGATTCTTTAGGTAAATCTCTGTTGTATAGGTATGTTTCGAAAAGAGATGTGTTGATTTCATTTGCAAAAACTGTAGTGAAACCAGCTTGTTCCATTCCTAAGCTAAGCCCTCCGCACCCAGCGAATAAATCAATCATTTTTTTCATAGGCACAAAAGTATGAAAATTGTTAGAGGTAATGCCCTATTTAAAGACATATCTCCGCATCCTTTCAAGATTTAAATTTAGACAGTATCTTAACATTTAATACAGCGTAAATATTTTACATTTGCAACATGATACAAGACTTACAGTTATACAACACATTAACACGTAAAAAGGAAGTTTTTGAACCTTTGAATGCACCACACGTTGGTATGTACGTGTGCGGTCCGACCGTTTACAGTGATGTGCATTTGGGTAACTGTCGTACTTTTATCTCGTTCGATTTAATTTTCCGTTACCTTAAATACAGTGGATACAAAGTGCGTTATGTGCGCAATATTACCGATGCTGGGCACTTAGAAGGTGATAGGGATGAGGGTGATGATAAATTTGCAAAGCGTGCTAAATTGGAACAATTGGAGCCAATGGAAATTGTACAGAAGTATACTTTGGGTTTCCATGAGGTGCTGAGAATGTTTAATACTTTGCCGCCTAGCATTGAGCCAACGGCAACGGGACACATTATTGAGCAAATTGAAATGGTGAAACAGATTATTGCCAATGGTTATGCTTATGAAATAGATGGTACGATTTATTTTGATGTAGAGAAATACAGTAAGGAGTATAATTACACTGTTTTAACCAATCGTAAACTCGAAGATTTGTTGGAAAACACGAGAGAGTTGAGCGGACAGGATGATAAAAAGGGGCGTTTAGATTTTGCGCTTTGGATTAAGGCGAAACCAGAAACTTTGATGCAGTGGCAATCGCCATGGGGCATGGGTTTTCCGGGTTGGCACATTGAATGTTCTGCCATGAGCGAGAAGTATTTAGGTGCCGAGTTTGACATTCATGGTGGTGGTATGGATTTGGCAGCAACGCACCATACCAACGAAATTGCACAATCTGAGGCTTGTTCTAGTCATCAGCCAGCAAAATATTGGATGCATACCAACATGCTAACGGTAAATGGCACACGTATGTCTAAATCGGCAGGTAATGGCTTTTTGCCTGGTGAATTGTTTACTGGCGAACATCCGCTATTGCGTAAGGGTTATAGCCCAATGACGGTGAAGTTTTTTATGTTGCAGGCGCATTATCGAAGTACTTTAGATTTTAGTAATGATGCTTTAGATGCTTCGGAAAAAGGTTTTAGAAGGCTGATGAATGCTGTGGCGCTGTTGCCGAAATTAGTGGCTTCTGCTGATGGAAACATTGCTATTGAGCCGCTTCGTGAAAAGTGTGTAAATGCCATGAACGACGATTTTAACAGTCCGGTAGCTATTGCAGAATTATTTGAAGCTGCTAGAATTATTAATACAGTTTACGATGGTTCCGCTAAAATTACTGCACAGGAATTGGAGAAGTTAAAAGCTTTGATCAATGATTTTGTGTTTGAGATTTTCGGTTTGAAGGATGAAGAAAGTTCTAACTTGGAACTGAATGAGATTTTGGAAATGGTGATTGATCTTCGTAAATCAGCAAAGGAGAATAAAGACTACGCTACTTCGGATTCTATACGTTTGGGTTTGCAGAAAATTGGTATCCAATTAAAAGATAGCAAAGAAGGTACGACTTGGAGTAAGGCGTAGTTTTAGAGTTTTGTCGTCATTGCGAGGAACGAAGCAATCTTACAACGGTTTACAAATCCGAATTGCTTTAAGATTGCTTCGTTCCTCGCAATGACGAACCGTTTAATCTTTATATAATTCTAAAAATGAAATTAAAACATACGTTAGTTATCCCTTTTTTTGTATTGGCACTACTCCAATCCTGCCAGCAAAATAAACCAACAGAAGGCAATACCGTTGCGGAAGTAAAACTGCAATCGCCAAATTTTGATGCTGATAGCGCCTATGCCTACACTAAAGCGCAGGTAGATTTTGGTCCGCGTATTCCATCAACACCTGCACATGCAAAAACTGCAGATTACTTGGTAGCAAAGCTGAAATCTTTTGGTGGAGAGGTTTCTGTACAGCAAGCGCCAATGAAAACCTACGATGGAAAAACTCACCAGTTGAAGAATATCATCGCTGCTTTTTATCCAGAGAAGAAACAACGGGTTTTAATTACTGCCCATTGGGATGCCCGTCCGTTTTCGGATGAAGATCCCAACATGGGAATGAGAAATAAACCTTTTGATGCAGCCAACGATGGGGCAAGTGGGGTAGCGGTCATTCTAGAAATGGCTCGACAAATTCAGCAAAAGGCACCAGATATTGGTGTGGACTTTATTCTTTGGGATTTGGAAGATTACGGCAGTGCCAATGATGAAACACCTCGTGAAACTACATGGTGTTTGGGGTCACAGTATTGGGCTAAAAATCCGACTATCAAAGGCAGCAAGCCGCTATATGCCATTAATTTAGATATGGTAGGTGGTGCAAATGCACAGTTTACGCAAGATGCAGTATCTAGACAATACGCACCAAGTGTGGTAAGCAAGGTTTGGAGTATTGCCAGCGAAATTGGTTATGGCAATTATTTCATTAATGTAACTTCGGGTGAACTTATTGATGATCATTATTGGATTAACCAGGCAGGTGTTCCGGCAATAGATGTAATTCATTATTCGGATGCTGCAGGCTTCTATAGCAATTGGCACACGCAGCTAGATAACCTCAACAACATCGACAGAAATACACTTAAAGCCGTAGGACAAACGATGCTGGAAGCGATATATAGAGAAAAGCCCACGCAATAATTTGAATGGATAATTGGTATTTAGCAGTCAATAGTAGAATGGTCGATAGTTGATAGTCATGAACTATTAGCTATAAATCCCTCTGCCATCAGCTATGGTCCATCATCAACCATTTTCCATGAACTATCAACTAAGAAGCCCAACCAAATGTGCAATTGTTGAATACTTTTTTGTGCCAAAAGCAGTTCAAGCCTTAAATTCGCAACTTACACCTAGAAAAACGAAAAGGGTTTAGCCCGTTAAACAATTTATACAATGAAAAAGATATATCTTTCAATATTAGCTTTAGCAATTGGTGCCAATGTATATGCCCAAAAATCGGATGGCACAGTAAAATCATTAGTAAATGCAGAAAAGGCATTTGCTCAGAAAGCAGGAAAAGATGGTGTTAACGCTGCATTTACAGAATTTTCTGCGCCAGATGGCATCGTTTTTAGACCTAACCCTATTAATGCTAAAAAATTCTTTTCTACCGCAAACGACACTAAAGAGTTGAGTTGGGAGCCAAATTATGCTCGTCTTTCTAAGAGCAGAGATTGGGGATTTACATCGGGTAGTTATGTTGCTGGTAGCGATAAAAAGACGTTCGGACATTACCTTTCTATTTGGAGAGGAAAAGATGGAAATTGGGAATTGGTGATTGATTTGGGAGCTGAAGCTATTAAACCGATTAAAGGAAAAGAACCTAAAGCGCTTTTTGTTGAGCCTAAAGAAACTTACAGTCCAAAATTTGCTTCTGCGAAAGATTTAAAAGCTGCTACTGAAATTATTTACAGCACCGAAAAAACCTTAAATACCATGCTTAAAACTCATGGTGTACAGGCTTTCGCTGGTTTCATTAATCCAGATGCTCGTTTGTTGTTTCCCGGAACGGAAGCAATTATCGGTAAAGACGGAATTTTGGCGTTCAACAACCGAGTGATTGATAAAATCAACCTTAAAACTACGCAAGCGGATAAAGCTTTGGGTGGAGATTTTGCTTACACTTACGGTTTAGCTACCATAGATTACAAAGCCGATTTGCGTGAGAGCTTCAACTACGTTTTTATTTGGGAGCGCCAAGCAGATGCAAATTGGAATATCATAGCTCAAGTGTTTACTGTTGCCGAAAGATAAGAAGCGAAGACATTTACTAGAAACCAAGTATCAAATATAAATTAAGGATTTCGACAGTTGTTGAAATCCTTTTTTAGTTTTTAAGGTGAGCCATTTTAGACTAAAACCACTATACTTGTAAGCATTTGTCACATTTTTCGTTATTGTTAAAGATGAATATGAAAAAAATTATCCTTTCCTTTTTATTGTTGGCTGCGGTTATTCCTCAAACATTTGCTCAGAAAAAAACAGCTGTTGTTTTCGAGGTGCAGGGCAACCGCGGTGCAAGAGGTTTAATGCCTGAGAATACTATTCCTGGAATGATTAAAGCCTTAGAACTTGGAGCAACTACATTGAAAATGGAAGTAGTGATTTCCAAAGACAAAAAGGTAGTAGTTTCTCAGGAACCTTATTTTAACCATTCCATCAGCTTGTCGCCCAATGGCGAAGCTATTACGTTGAAGAACGAAAAAAAGTTCAATATCTATAAAATGAACTACGAGGAAATCAAGCAGTTCGATGTAGGTTCCAAACCAAATTCTCGTTTTCCTTACCAAGAAAAATTTCGCATAGAAAAACCATTGTTGGAGAATTTGATAGATAAAGTTGAGTTTTTTGTTTCGAAGAAAAAGAAAATGGCCAAGCCGCACTACAATATAGAAACTAAACTGATCCGTAAAGGTGATGGAGAGTTTCAACCGAGCCCGGCAGAATATGTAGAGCTAATTATGGAAATTGTGAAAGCGAAGAAAATTGAAAATCGAGTAACGATACATTCTTTTGATATCCGCAGTTTACAATATCTACATGAAAAATATCCTCATATTCAAACTTCTTTGGGGATTGATGAAAAGGAAGATTTTGAGAATAACATCAAGGCCCTTGGTTTTAAGCCTACCATCTACAGTCCGTACTTTCCTTTGGTTGGTAAAGGTTTGGTAGATAAATGCCACGCAGCCGGAATAAAAATTATTCCTTGGACAGTTAACACGGTCAAAGATATCAACTACGCTAAAAACTTAGGAGTTGATGGTATTGTGACTGATTATCCAAATTTGATAGCCGAGATTAAATAGAAATTCCCTGCCAGACTGACCTTGTGCTAATCGTCATCTCGACCGAAGTGGAGAGATCTTTGAATTTTAACAATATCTCAAAAGATTTCTCCACTCGCTTCGCTGCGGTCGAAATGACGGGAATTGTTCCTAAATTCTCTCCGCCTTGTAGCCAATTTTCGATAAGGACTTCACCAAATCTGCTTCGTCAATGCGCTCTCCTTCAACGGTTAAAACCTTATCAAGATTTTCTGTATCTACTGACCAGTTATTTACGTTTTCTTGTTCGTTAAGTACAGGTGTAACTTTGGCAACACAGGCGTCGCAGTTTATTGTTGTTTTAAATTTTAATGTATTCATTTTATATGATAATTGAATTTTGAATTTTGAATGAGTGAATAGAATCTAACATCTAGCCAATTAACCGATTAATCAGTTCAAACAATTAACCGATTAACGACCAATTAATCCGTCCATTTCAGCCTCAAGCTGTTGCTTACTACGCTAACCGAGCTTAATGCCATTGCTGCTCCGGCCCACATAGGGTCTAATAAAAATCCGTTAATTGGAAATAATATGCCAGCCGCAATTGGAATACCAATAACATTATAAATAAAAGCCCAAAATAGGTTCTGTTTAATAGCCTTTACGGTATTTTTTGATAAGTGTATTGCCTCAAGAATTTTAGCTAAGTCAGAAGAAATGATAGTCATTTTAGCCACATCCATTGCAATGTCACTTCCCTTGCCCATTGCAATGCTTACATCTGCCTGAGCAAGTGCTGTGCTATCGTTAATGCCATCGCCTACCATTGCCACTACATTACCTTTTTCTTGTAATTGTTTAACGAAAGCCGCTTTGTCGGCAGGCAATACGTTAGCCCTATATTCGTCAATATCAAGTTCATTAACTACAGCATTGGCAGTTTGTTCATTATCTCCAGTAAGCATATAAACTTTAATGCCTTCTTTTTGAAGTTGTTGTATTGCTTGTTTCGAAGTGGGCTTAATTTGGTCGGCGATAGCGATAGCCGCTAAAACACTTTTTTCGTCACAGAAGAGAACTACGGTTTGCGCCGCATACAATTGTTGGTCAACCCATTTTCTAGCTACCGCAGATATTTCTATGTTTCGATCTTTTGCCAGCAGCTCGTTTCCGATAATGTAAGTACGTTGCTCAAATTTTCCTTCAATACCTTGTCCGCTGATATTTTCTATGACAATTCCGTTTAAAAACGCCGAATTATCTTTTAAGTGTGCTGTAACTGCATCTGCAAGTGGATGCTCGGAAGATTTTTCAACGCTATAAAGAATGTTTTGGTATTGCTCATTAAATTCCTCGAACCATTTAATGGCAGTTACTTTGGGTTTGCCTTCGGTAATAGTTCCTGTTTTATCCAAGATAATTGCATCCACTTTTTTGGCTAGCTCTAGACTTTCCGCATCCTTAATTAAGATGCCTTTTTCGGCACCTTTGCCCACACCAACCATAATTGCGGTAGGTGTTGCCAATCCTAAAGCACACGGACAAGCAATAACCAATACGGTTACAAAAGCAACAATGCCTTGGCTCAAACCATTTTGACCTCCTGAAATTATCCAAAGCAGTAAGCTGAAAATAGCAATTCCTATTACTATTGGTACAAATACAGCCGCAATTTTGTCCACTAATTTCTGCACAGGCGCTTTACTGCCTTGTGCATCTTCCACCATTTTAATAATATGGGCTAGAATAGTATCACTCCCTACTTTTTCAGCTTTAAACTGAAAACTTCCTTTTTGGTTAATCGTGCCAGCAAATACAGCAGATCCTTCAGTTTTCGAGATAGGAATTGGCTCACCGCTAATCATGCTTTCGTCTATGTAAGAGCTGCCGCTAACCACAGAGCCATCTACAGCAATACGCTCGCCAGGTTTTACCAAAAGAACATCGCCTACCTTAACATCACTAATAACACTTTGCATTTGATGCCCACCTTCATGTACAACAGTTACATGTTTCGGTTGCAAGCCCATCAGTTTTTTAATAGCAGATGAGGTATTACCTTTCGCTTTTTCCTCTAATAACTTTCCTAAAAGGATGAAGGCAATTACAATTCCCGCCGCTTCAAAATACACATGAGAATGGATGCCTATGCGAAGCATAAAATCTGGGAAAAGTGTAACCAGCACACTGTAAATGTAGGCTGTTCCGGTACTAATTGCCACCAAGGTATCCATGTTCGCAGAGCGATGTTTCGCCTGTTTCCAAGCACCTACAAAAAACTGCCTACCGTAAATAAAAACCATAGGGGTAGATAAAATCCACATGATGTAATTTCCATAAGGGATATCCATAAAAAACATCCCAATTACAAATAATGGAGCAGCTAAAATTAGCGCACCAACTGCTCTTTTTCTTAATGCCTGATATTGTTTTTCTTTAATATTAGACAGCGTCTCTTTGGCTTCGTTGTTGTCGTTAATCAGCAAATCATAACCAGCTGCTTGCACGGCTTCTTTTAATTGCTGCGCTGTTACTAAACTAGGAATATATTCTACTTTTGCCGAAGTATTGGCGTAATTTACTTCCGCCTTTACCACGCCAATTTGATTGTTTAAAGTAGCCTCTGTATTAGCTGCACAAGAAGCACAAGACATATTGGTTACAGGAAAAGTTTGTTTAACGGTAGTAACCTCGTAACCTAAATCCCTAATCTGTTTTACTGTCGCTTGTACCGCCTCTTCTGGATATTTCTTAGCCGTAACAATTGCTCTACGATTATTCAATTCTATTTTGTGAGAACTGATTTCCTTGATTTCTGCCAAGCCTTTATCAACAATAAGCGCACAATGTTCGCTGTCTACATTTTCTAATGGGATATATATTGGCGTCTCGGCTTTCATGACTTGTTGTTTTATAACACAAAATTACCTTTGAATGTTAGAAGATGTGTTACATCATTCCTTAGAACATTTATATGTTTTTACCCACAGTACTTGTCCCGACTTTCGGGACAAGTACTGTGGGTAACTTATAATTAACAAAATTATAACATTATACTGATTTGGTTTTTGGTTCAAAAATATTATATTTGTAATGATAGCATTATAATTATGAGTCAAGAAGTGTTAGAGATTTCTGTAATGGTAGACGAGCAGTTCGACGTAAATTTTAATCTTGCTGATGGTGTTTTGGGTTTAATTCTAAGCATTTTTGAAGGTTAATTTACATAGCTGAAATTCATTCTACAGCACAGGTCTACCGCCTGCCAGCTATTGCTTTGCCTAAACTTTAGTTGTTGCTTCTCCATTTACTCATTCAATCATTCAAAACTCAATCATTAAATAAACGTCGTATATTTGCGGCAATGAGCAGAAAAAGAAAAAATACTGAACCTATCAGGATTTCTGGTTTAAGTATTATTGATATTGCCGAAGAAGGCAAAGGGGTGGGCAAAGCCGATGAATTGGTAATCTTTGTGGATAAAGCAGTTCCTGGTGATGTAGTTGACGTGAGGTTAGTGAAGAAAAAGAAAAACTTTGCAGAGGCTGTAATCGAAACCTTACATACGCCATCCGCTTTGCGCCAAGATGCTTTTTGCAGCCATTTTGGTACTTGTGGCGGTTGCAAGTGGCAGCACATGCAGTACAGTGCGCAATTAACTTACAAACAAAAAAGTGTAGAGTCTGCTTTACAGCGTTTAGGTAAGGTAGATGTGAGCAATATCGAACCAATTTTAGGTTCAGGTCAAAATCAATACTATCGTAATAAATTAGAATATACATTTTCAAATAAGCGTTGGTTAGATGCGGCTGATATGGTAGACCAAGCCGAAGGTAGAGAAATGAATGCGCTAAACGCTCTCGGTTTTCACGTTCCAGGTCGCTTTGACAAGATTTTGGGAATTGATCATTGCTATTTGCAGGCCGATCCAAGTAACCAAATTCGTTTAAAGGTTCGTGATTACGCACTGCAGCACAACCTTAGTTTTTACGATTTGCGTAACCACGAAGGTGAAATGCGTAACCTGATTATCCGTACTTCGAGTACTGGAGAAATTATGGTGGGCGTTGTCTTTGCTTACGCTGAACAAGAGCAGATAGATGGTTTGATGGAGTTTTTGGAAGCCACTTTCCCTGAAATTACTTCGTTGCAGTATATTGTAAACCACAAAAAGAACGATACTATTTTCGACCAAGATGTAATTACCTACGCAGGCCGCGACCATATTTTTGAAGAAATGTCTTTGGGTAATGGCAAAAGTGTGAAGTATAAAATCGGTATCAAATCGTTTTATCAAACTAATTCCGACCAAGCTTACGAGTTGTATCGTATTACTAAAGAATTTGCCGATTTAAAAGGTGATGAGCTGGTTTACGATTTATACACCGGAGCTGGAACCATAGCCAATTTTGTAGCTCATAGTGCCAAACAGGTGGTTGGTGTAGAATATGTGCCATCTGCTATCGAAGATGCGAAATTCAATTCGAAGCTTAACGGAATTGATAATACCATTTTCTACGCTGGTGATATGAAAGATATCCTGACAAGAGATTTCATTGCAGTGCACGGAAAACCAGATGTGGTAATTACAGACCCGCCAAGAGCCGGAATGCACCAAGATGTGGTTGACAGATTGTTGGAAATGGAAGCCGAAAAGATTGTTTACGTAAGTTGTAATGCAGCTACACAGGCTAGAGATTTAGCTTTGTTAACCGAAAAATACGAAGTGGTTCGCATCAAGCCTGTCGATATGTTTCCGCATACGCAGCATGTAGAAAATGTGGTTTTGCTAAAACTTAAATAATTCGACGCTGTTAGGAATTGATTATCAATAGCTTTAATATGCAGATGAAGAAGTATTTTTTTTTACTGTTCTTGGCAAGCGTCATTTTCGCTTGTAGAAACAAGCAAACAAAGGAAGTAGAGGTGACTATAAAAACATTTATGGTTGATGCCGATACAACCGTGGTAGATACCGTATTGCTGAGTGAAAAAGATACTGCATTTGTGATTAAGCCAAAGATAACAGATGACCCTACCTTGCAGGAAAAGAAAGTATTCGAAATAAATATTCTATTTAACGATAAAAAATGGCCAACGTTAAATTTCAAGCAGGCTATTGGTGCAGATTTGTTTCTTGTTGAGGATGTAGATGGAGATAATAAACCTGAATTGTTGCTGCGTCCAGAATGGTTTAGCAGTTGCTGGGCAAGTGTCAACCTGTTCAGCATGAAAGATGGCGCTTGGAAAATGGTTAAAAATGGAAGTATGTATTTTTGTGCTGATGAATACCCTTTATCCAAACGTATAGAAAAAAATAATGATAAATATTATCTGCTTACGGATAGTTTGACAGATGATAAGTTTGTAATTAATAAAAAAGAAATCAAGTTTTAAGAAATGGAATCGGAAGAGCTATTAGGTGGAATAAATCCGAACGGAGGAGAGCAAAAGGAAGAGAAAAAACAAAGCCCTTTGTTAAGTTTAGAAAAGGATTTATCGTTTTACGCCGAGTCGATTAAAGAGGTTGCCGTAGAGATTATGGTTGAGGGAATTTCTGCAACGCCTATTTTTATTGCGCACCAACATGAAGTTAAATTGGGAGAAATGATTTTAAATAGAGAAGAGCTAAACACCAATTGGACGATACAAGCTTCAACCCTAGAAGAGTTTATTGAGAAAGGCATTATAAAGCCAGAAAAGAAAGAGCATTTTCTTAAGAACTACAAAAAACCTGAAGATTTTATGTGCGTTTTTGTGATTGTACCAGAGGGAGCTAATTTCATTTATTATCCTTATTCAAAGAAATAAATTTGGGTTTGCTGGTTTGTGAAGAACCCATTCAAACAAAAAAGCCAATATCGCATCCACGGTATTGGCTTTAACTATTAACTAAACTAAATTTATTTTTATATTTTATTGACCATAGGCCTAATCCAGTTTTGGGCTTCTGTCAAAGCCTCCCCTTTGTGGAGGTTGGTGGGGCTTTAATTTACATGGGTAATGTCTGCACTTTTTGAATTTGAAACTTTCTTTAGTGCCGCATTTCCTTTATAGTGGATATCGCTACCGCCTGTAGCGTTCGCTGTCAATCCTTTATTTACATAGATGTTTGCATCAGAACCGCCGCTACTATTAACCTGGGCGTAATTCACTTTAAACTCAAAAGCATCTACATCGCTACCACCGCTCGTATTTAAAATCATATTTTCTGCAGAGCCTTTTAAATTGATATCGCTACCGCCGCTAGAAGAAATGGTAATATCCTTACAAACAATACTTAAATCCATATCGGCACCTCCCGAAGATCTAAGAGTAATTTTTTCAGTGTTGATAGTGTTTTTAGTTTCTACATCACTACCACCAGAAGCCGAAAGAGCCGTTAATTTTTTAACAGTAACATGAACGTGGATTTCTGTGTTTCTAAACAGGCGGCTCCAATTAACGCCTTCTTTGTACTTAATGGTAAGGTTATTTCCATCTTGCTCCACTACCACATCTTTAATTACATCTTCTCTTCCCTGTATTACTACGCTTTCTGTGTTCCCTTGGGTAATGAAAAGGTCTATTCCGCTACTTACGCCTATACTGGTAAAGTTCTTTGCGCTTACGCTTCTGGAGCTTTGGGCCGCTACGTTTAAAGTTATAAAGCAAGCAATAAACAAGCTGCTAATTTTTAAAAGGAAAGAATTTCTCATGATATTTCGATAATTGGTTTAACTATTAGACGTTCGGTACTGTTAAAACGTTGCACTAACGATTAAAAAAAAATCAATGTTTGATATTGAGGCTTAAAGTCGTTCTTTTGTAGTAATAAATCTCAGAAAGATGCCCCAAAATCAAGTACTTATTTTAGATAAGAAACAAATACAGCAAAAAATCAACAGAATTGCCTATCAGATATTAGAAGATAATATAGATGAGAAAGAAATAGTAATAGCCGGAATTTGGGATAGAGGCTACAAACTTGCCGTGCGTTTAGAAAAAACGCTTAAAGAAATTTCGGAGCTTAAAATTACGATGTTGCGTGTTGATATTGAAAAGCAAAGCAGTAAGCTTGTTGCTAAAACAGACCTGCCAGAAAACAATTGGAAAAACAAAGTAATTATTTTGGTAGATGATGTGCTGAACAGCGGTAAAACTTTGGCTTATGGTTTGGGCGTGTTCTTGAATACTCCTCACAAAAAAATAAGAACAGTGGTTTTGGTAGATAGAAGTCACAAAATATTCCCTATTGCAACAGATTTTGTCGGACTTGAATTGGCTACAGTTCTTAAAGAGCATGTAGATGTAATTATGGATGTGGAAGGAGAAGAGGATAGAGTTTATTTGAGTTAAATTTGGATTTCTGCGTTACACCGAGCTCTCTTAGGTGCGCTTTTATTAAGTAGTTTAAAGCCCGAAGGGCTGATATTGTTATAGCCTTGGGTTTTGTAAATTTCAAAACCCCGAAAAGGGGTGAAATTATGTTTTGAAGAAAAAGATAGGCTCCAAAAACCTACCTTTTTCTTTTTCTATTTACCACGTATTTTTCTATTGCCTCTTTGGTAGTCAGCCAGTTTTTACCTTCTTTATAAGCATCAATTTTCCCTTGCCTGGCCAATAAGCTAATGTATTCTTGCCCATAAGGGAAATTAGGTTCTTCTACAATGGTGGAGATTGGTTCGTAATCATCGTAGCTGTTGCCCGGCATGGCATTAATGTACATATTTAAAGATCGCTCGGTAGCTTGTAGCATCAATAAACAAAGTTTATGGTAATTGCCATTATTGGCTTGGTTAAGTGCATCATAATATTTCTTCCTATCGTTTTTTAAGATGATAGCTGGCGGAAAACCTTTTCGCATTAAAATTAAATTCATAGCTAAACGAACTGTACGGCCATTGCCATCAAAGAATGGATGTATCCAAACCAATTTGTGGTGAAATAGTGTTGCCAGCACAAGATCATTTGCGTTTAATGGATTATCGTTTACAAATGCAACTAGCTCATCTAATAAATCTGGAACTTTTTTGGCACTAGGCGGTGTGAAATTTGCACCAACAATACGTACGCCTCCATTTCTTAACCTGCCTGCATATTCATCTTCTATATTTTTTAAGATATAACTATGCAAATTTAAAACATCAATACTCCTTAAAGTGTAACTAGTATTTACCAAGCTGTACAGATAGTCTATCGCTTTTTCGTGGTTCACAACTTCAAAATGCTCTCTTAAAGATTTACCGCCTACGGTAATGCCTTCTTCTAAAATAAGCTGCGTTTCTCTTAGATTAAGTGTGTTTCCTTCGATACTATTAGAGTTGTATGTCCATTCTAGATTTAGTTGTTCTTTAATTTTATACAATACCGAGTTGGGCAAAGGTCTTGATTGGTCAATCTTTGCTTTTTTTTCGTACAGCCTATCTACGTGAGGCTGTAACTCTACTAGGTCTTCTAAATTAAAATTCCACATCTCCTTTAATATCGTTAACAAATATATTTATTTTATCCGATATTAAAAATTTTTCATCAATTTAAACTTCTTCTATGTACCTTTGTTCTGTATTCGCTATGAGCTATAATTTAAAAGTTACGATAGATAAATCTTCCGGTTTTTGTTTCGGGGTAGTTTACGCCATCGATATGGCCGAAGATATCTTAGACCAGGAAGAATATTTATATTGTCTTGGTGATATCGTACACAACGACGAAGAGGTAGAGCGTTTAAGAG
The DNA here is from genome assembly GCF_031119335.1 of Pedobacter sp. GTDB lineage: Bacteria > Bacteroidota > Bacteroidia > Sphingobacteriales > Sphingobacteriaceae > Pedobacter. The sequence goes on along the minus strand of NZ_JAVHXT010000005.1, from coordinate 25,517 downwards.
CTAAGGGCCTTCGGATTATAGATCACGAAAATCTGAAAGAGCTGCGCAATGAAAAAGTGTTGATCAGGGCACATGGTGAAGCTCCTTCTACTTACGAGTTGGCTTTGGCGAACAATCTTACACTTATCGACGCATCTTGTCCCGTAGTACTGAAATTGCAAAATCGCATCAAAAGTACACACGATGATGGAGAGCATATCCTAATTTTTGGTAAACACGGGCATGCCGAAGTTATTGGCTTGCAAGGTCAAACTGATGGCAAGGCAACGGTTTTTATGGATATCGCCGAGCTAGATAATGTGGAGCTTCCAAGTAAATTCACGCTTTATAGTCAAACAACAAAAAGCGTTGATAAATTCTATCAAATCAAAGACGAGTTAATTAGCAGAGGTTACGAAGTAAAAGCAAATGATACGATATGTAGGCAGGTTTCTAATCGCTACGAAGATTTAGAAAAATTTGTTGCTGATTTTGATAAAATCGTCTTTGTTTCTGGTAAAAAATCTTCTAACGGAAAAGTACTTTACGATGTTTGTAAGAAGCATAACGACAATTCTTACTTCATTTCTAACGTAGAAGAGTTGGATCAATCGTGGTTTAAACCCAACGATAAAATTGGCATCTGCGGAGCAACATCTACACCAATGTGGCTCATGGAGCAAGTAAAGTCGCAGTTAGAAAGTTGGTAATAGTTGATTTACGTAAATTTTGTCGCAAACTGTAAACTGCTAACTGCCAACTGCTAACTGCCAACTGTTCTGTCTGCTTTCTGTCTTAAAATCTAAAATCGTACCTCTAAAACCGTAAATCGACTTATATTTGCCGCAAATAAGAAATTAATGGCCAAGAAAGGTATACTGCTAGTTAATCTGGGTACTCCAGATAGTCCGGAAGTTAAAGATGTAAGAAAATATCTTGATCAATTTTTGATGGACGAACGGGTAATCGATATCCCTAAATTAAATAGAACACTATTGGTTAAAGGTATCATCGTACCTTTCCGCAGTCCAAAAACTTCTAAGCTTTACAAAGAAATTTGGAACGAAAATGGCTCACCTTTACTCTATTACAGCGAGTTGCAAGCTAAAATGTTGCAAGAAAAACTTGGTAAAGAATATCAGGTAGAATTGGCAATGCGCTACCAAAGTCCATCTATCGAAAACGCTTTAGAAAAGTTAAAAGCTGGTTTGGTTAGCAGTATCAAAGTAATTCCTTTGTTTCCTCAATATGCTTCGGCAAGTACAGGTTCAGTTTTGCAGCTGGTAATGGAGCTAATTAGCAAATGGCCAACTATACCTCCAGTTTCTTTTGTTAATTCGTTTCACGATAACGATTTGATGTTGGAAATTTTTGCAGACAATGCAAGAAAGCACGGCTTAGAAAATTACGATCACGTGTTGTTCAGTTTCCACGGCTTGCCAGAAAGACAAATGTCTAAATCGGATCATACAGGTAAATATTGCTTAAAGGTTACTAACTGTTGTGATAACTATAATAATGCGAACAAATTTTGCTACTCTGCACAATGCCACAACACGGCAAAACTTTTAGCTGCAAAATTGGGAATAACAAGAGAAAATTACTCTGTTTGCTACCAGTCTCGCTTAGGTAAAGAACCTTGGATACAACCTTATACTACCGATACACTTAAGAAATTAGCTTCAGAAGGTAAAAAACGCTTGCTGGTTTTCAGTCCGGCTTTTGTGGCCGATTGCTTGGAAACCCTATATGAAATTACCGTAGAATACCACGAAGAATTTAAGGAGCTGGGAGGTGAGCACGTACAGTTGGTAGAAAGCTTAAACGACGACCCAAGATTTATTGATGCACTTGCAGAAATGTCTAAATAATGGATACTAAACACTTAGAAAAACTAGAGCTTTTAACTAAAAGAACCGAAGGCGAATACAAAGCTTTTTTATACGATTGCGATGGTACGCTTGCCGATAATATGATGGCTCATAAATTGGCCTACGAAGAAGTTGCCGCCAATTACGGAGTTGGTTTGGATCTAAACATGGTTGATGAATTTGCAGGTATGCCAACTGCAATTTTTGCCAACGAAATCACAAAAAGATATGGAATAGCGCTGCCAGACACCTTTGCGAGTGAAAAATCACAAATCTTTATTGATAAATACATCGAAAAAACACAACCCATTTCTTATGTTGCCGAACATCTTAAAAATCATGTTGGTAAAGTTAAAATAGCTGTAGTATCTGGCGGAAGCAGAAAAACCGTCACCAAAACGCTTACTGTACTAGGTTTAATCGATCTGATAGATGTAATGGTTTGCGCTGGCGAAACCCCTAAAGGTAAACCCGCTCCAGATCCTTTTTTAGCAGCTGCTGAAGCTCTAGGCGTAGATCCAAAAAAGTGTATTGTTTTTGAAGATGCAGATTTAGGTGTTCAGGGAGCTATTGCTGCAGGAATGGATTGGGTCAGGGTAGATAAAATTTAGTAAGGTAAACTTCCTCAATTAGTCTTTTTCAACTTCGGTGGCTTCTTCAACATCATTAAGGTCAAGCCAAGTAAAATAACCCAAATCACGTTGTTCCAATGCTCTGGCACGCCCACGAGCACGCTTTTGCAGAAACTCCTCGTAAGATTTTACAGCATAGTGGTTAATTCGAATAACGTCATGCTGTGGTTCTCTATCACGAAAATGTTTTTCTACAATGTTTCCGTGCGAATCGGCAGTTTTTCCGTCTAATCTAGCCACTTCATGGCAACCAATAAATGAGAACACACGGCGAGGGTTGACAATACTTTTTACATGTCTATTTGCCCCATGACTTGCCAATGAATGTTTCCTAAAACGTTCCATCACTCCTCCATTTTCTTTTGTTTTAGCACCACCACTTCCGTACACTAGCCAGTTAATTTCTACGGCAGCGAAACTTTCAAATCGTTTTAAAAAATCTGGGATAGACTTGTCTTTAACGGGTTTAATAAATTCGTCTAGGTCAATAACCGCAATCCAATGTGTATCCAATCGATGCTTTTCTAAACAATCGTCATAAGCCGGGAGCTGTTGCTTCATTCCAGGCCAAAATGTATATTCAACAATACCAGTTTCTATATAGGGGGTTAAAATTTCTTTGGTATTGTCGGTGCTTTCATTATCATAGATATAAAACTTTTCTACACCCACGCTGCGATGCCATTCTATCCATTCTTCAAAATAAGGACCTTCGTTTTTTGCTATTGCACAAACTGCTAGATAATGCTGCGTTGCAACCTCTTTATTGCGCTGCATTTTGGATTTTAAACTAATTGCGTTAAATGGTCCGTAGCGTAAAATTCCACGCCACCTATTTCTAGTCATTTTATGAGGAATAAGTCCTGCAATTACTTCCGCAAATCCTTTTTTGGTAACATCAGCTAAATTAATTTTTGTTAATATTTGATGCCACTTTTCCTTTCTAGCTTTATTAGGAATGAATGATGTTAAGAAACTTACAATTGTCTTATTCATTTATTTGTACTTTAAGTCATAGATGTTTATGCTAATTTTAATGATCACCATTTGCATACACTACCTAGAACTCGCTACAAAGATAAGAAAACGGCTAAAGAATTTGTTCCATTTAACTGATAGTAAGTAGTACGACGCGGAGGTAATGTTTAATAAATTAATAGCACAAGATGTGTTTGCAAGCCATTATTAACGAATTTATCTATCTTTACATGCTATAAATTTGACTAAATCAAGGCAAGGCAGATATGGAAATAGATTTTGTAATTACCTGGGTAGATATGAACGATCCAAAATGGCAGCAGGACTTCGCTAAATATTCAGGTAAAATAGATAATACTAAGAATGAGGTCTCTCAAGCCCGTTTCCGTGATCATGGTTTGCTTAAATATTGGTTTAGAGGTGTTGAGAAGTTTGCGCCTTGGGTAAGAAACATCCATTTTGTAACTTGCGGTCAGCATCCCGAATGGATGAACATCGACCATCCGAAGTTGCGTTTGGTAAATCATGAAGATTATATTCCCAAAGAGTTTCTACCTGTTTTTAATTCTAGTCTAATCGAAATTTACCTTCATAAAATCCCAAATCTTTCTGAGCACTTTGTTTATTTTAATGATGACTTTTTCATTACTAATCACATTACGCCAGAACGTTTTTTTAAGAACGGATTGCCTAACGATATTGCTGCTTTCAGGCTGAACTTTGGTTTGTCTTTGTGGAGTAAGTGTCTTAAAAATAACATCAGAATAATCAACAAGCATTTCGATAAGAAGGAAGTGTTGAAAAGAGATCGTGATAAATGGTATGATGAAAGTTATGGCAGCAGAGGTAGATTAACCAAGCAATTATCATTTTATGATAAGTTCATTACTTTGAGAACTCCACATAATGCGCAGCCTTATCTAAAGGCTACCTTTGAAGAAGTTTGGGAAAAGGAAGGTGAGGAGCTAAAAAAAATGTCTCATAACAGGTTTCGTAGCCCCAATGATTATACGCAAGAGCTTTTTAGAACTTGGCAAATTTGTAGGTCTAATTTCAATTCCTACAATACTTATCAAAATACTAAAATGTTCCCGCTATTGTTTAAGGCAGAAAAAGCGATGAAAGCCATAAGGGAGCAGCGCTACTCATTGGTTTGTATTAATGATAATGAGCACATGAGAAATTATGAACAAACTATGGCAAGGGTAGAAGATGCGTTTGAGAGTATATTACCTGAAAAATCTAATTTCGAGCTTTAAACATTTTAACTATGAATAGCGAACCTTTGGTTTCTGTAATAATTCCAGTGTATAACGGTGAGCAATATGTAAAGCCTTGTCTGGATATGATGATGAAGCAGTCTTACAAAAATCTGGAAATAATTGTTGTTAATGACGGTTCGGCTGATAATTCTGCCGCTATGACACAAGGTTATCAGGTAAAATTGATCAATCATGAGCAAAACCGCGGACTATCTGCTGCAAGAAATACCGGAATAGATGTTGCAAAAGGTGAGTTTATCCATTTTATGGATGTAGATGATGAAATCAATACAGATTATTACAAGGCGCTGGTTGATGCAATTACAGAGACTGGATCGGATATCGCCTGTGGCGGAATGATAAATGAGAAGAAGAATTACAAAACTTGGTTGTTTAAAAAGCGGGAGGTATTTACATCTACTAATGATAAATTGAAAGCTACATTTGTTGGCAAATGGGGTTATGTTTGGCGTTATTTGTTCAAATTGGATTTTCTAAAACAGCATAACCTTCGTTTCGAGGAAGGTCGTTTTATTGAAGATTTGATGTTTTCTTTACCAGCGGTTTTTTATGCTCAGAAGGTAGTGGTGGTTCCAGGTGCAGAATACTTGTATTACCAACGTGAGAACTCTATTATGACTAGAAAAGACGAAGCGCATCGTAAAAAACGTCGTGACGATCATAATCATGCAAAAGCTTATCGAAAAGCATTTGCCCAACAGCATAACATTAAAATTCCAGGTTTGGATACCGGTCGTGCAGCCTATGTTTTACGTAAAATCGTAAAATTGATATGGAAGTAAGCAACCAACCTTTGGTATCAGTTATTGTTCCTATATACAACGGTGAGCAATATGTGAAATCTTGCCTGGATATGCTATTGAGCCAGTCTTACAAGAAGCTCGAAGTCATAGTAGTGGATGATGGGTCTAAAGATCAGTCTGGAATTATTGCCGAAAAATATCCCATTAAAATTATCCGTTTAGAACAAAATAGAGGCCTTTCTGCAGCTCGAAATGTAGGTGTTAAAGCAGCCGCTGGAGAGTATATCCATTTTATGGATGTAGATGACACAATAAATATCGATTACTACAAGAATATGGCCGAGGCATTGGTGCTAACTGGTGCCGACCTAGCTTGCGGAGGTATGGTTAATCAAAAGTTTCGTCATAAAACTATTCGATTTAAACAACGCAAAGTCTATTCTAATACCGAAGAAAAGCTAAAGGTTACCTACGTAGGCAGGTGGGGTTACGTTTGGAGGTATCTATTCCGTGCTGAATTTCTGCAAAAGCATAATTTGCATTTCGAAGAGGGGCGATTTATAGAGGATTTAGTATTTTCTGTGCCAGCGGTTTATTTTGCAGAGAAGATGGTAGTGGTTCCAGACGCTGATTATACCTACTACGAACGTGAGAACTCCATTATGACTAAAGCTAGTAAGGCGCACCGCGAAAAGGTGCATCAAGATTGGCTTCATGCAAAGGCTCGTATGCTTGATTTTGCCCAGAAACATAATTTCTCCATTCCGGGTGTCAACTCAGGCATGTTAGCATACAAGTTGTGGAAAGTTAAAAATCTTTGGGCTAATCGTTAGCATTTTGCGTGTACAGTAGCTCTCCTAGCCAAGAATGTTTCTTGTAAAACTTCCGTTCAATATAGTAATCTAAGCGTCGTCTGTCAAAGCGGATCAACTTAATAAGGTTAGGAAGTAGATTTACTTTTTTATTGAATAATAGCACATCTGCCATTGCAACTTCATCCCACTTTTTCTTGAAGCCCAGGCCGTAACTAAAGGCATCATCTTCTGCCCTCAACAAACTAAGTCTATATTGTTGGTTTTTGCGCATTACAATTTGTCCAGCCATATATGAGGCATAGTATGTGGCATCCAAGGGGAAATCAGCTAAAGGTAATACGTCGTTATTTTCGTAGTAAGTATCCGAATTTGCACTTAGTATACAGTTCTGATATTCTTCCCGCCATGCCTTGATGAAAGCTGATTTGGGTAGTGCGGCAATAAACCAGGTTTCTATCATTGGGAATTTTTCTTCCCGAGTATTTTCGTCGGTATAATAAAGTACAACTTCAGAATGGTCTGTTTGTTGAAGCCCTAAAGCCCAGTCAAGCCGTTTTGATAGCAGAACTGTGGCATCGAGGTAAATTCCACCATGTTGCTCTAAAAGCATCAGTCGAACCATGTCCGAAACAAAATTGGAAGGTTTCTCAAGTAGTTTCTTTGGAAAATTAGGAAGATAATCAAAGAGGTTAGCTTTATTTATAAAATGAACTTCATAGTCTGCATGCAGGTTGTTGATAATATCTATACACAATTGAACAGTTGCCGAGTTGAGGATTTCATCATTCCAGTAAAGCCAAATGACTTTAGGTATGCTATCAGTGGTGTTAGATTTTTCTCCAGACCCCCAAACGAAATGTTTTACCTTTCCATCAAAACGTGGTGTGCTCTGCCTCAAGACGCCAAAGTAAAGCCTTAGTCGATGGTTAAGTTTAAATTTCATTATTAGATTGTCTTTACTATCAGTAGTTTATAATTTTTTAGGGAAATTTATAGGTAGGTGAGGTTTAACATCCATCACATATTTTATCCAGTTTGTAAAACTATATTTCTCGTAAATTTCCTCTGGCAAATCTTTATAAGGAGTAGAGATGAATTTTTCCAATCCATCAAGATTACCGTTTTCTATTACAAAAATGTTTTCTGGGCGATAAAAATCATACTCTTTTATCAAAGCGTTATTGGTGATCAATTTTTTCTTATAACCTAATGCTTCGAAAGGTCTCATAGAAAGTCCGGAATGTACATTATTCGCAAAATCAATAATTATTTTAGATTGAGAAACATTCTGCACATTTTCCGAAAAGGTGAGTTCATTACTCAATATATTTATCGGTTCTTCTCTCACTTGATTAGCTTGATCTTCGGAATAAACATATAGATTAATGGATGTTTTCAATCCTAAATCTTTCAGTTTCCTAGATATATTTAGTAGCAGTTCTATTCTATCTGCTTTATAATTTCCTATAAAATAAGCGTCATTTTTATTTTCTTTCGGATTAATGTCGTCAAAATAAAAATTTGTAAGAGGTAACAACTTTTCATTTTTCAGATCGTTAAAATCAAAAACAAAAAATCGCTCGAAAAATTTGATCTTTTTGTGAGCCTCGGGATAAACGTTCATACCATCCCACTGATAGGCAACTAACTTAGAAGAATGTCCTCTCACAGTTTCTATTAGCTTATCAGAAAAGTTATCAGGACGAATGAAAAGTGCAAAATCAAATTGATTGATATTTTGCTGTTTTAATTTTTCCAACTGCCCAAAAAAATCTAATAATTGTTTTCTTTCTCTTTTATATGTTTTTATTCCAAGAACTATTTTCTTGTAAAGATGAATAAGAGTGTTTTTTAAGCCAATTTTTAAATTTACATCACTTGAGATATTAAAAACAACAAAGCCTAATGCCTCTAGGTTTTTCCTAAACCTGTTTGGAAGTCCAATGTAGTCTGGAACCGCAATGAGAATAGTTTTGCCCTTAAATTCGTTTCTTGACATGAAGTGGTTTATCTCTTATTTCTGTATTTTGCAGCGATAAAACTACATAAATTACATACTGTTTCGGCACAAATAAAAGAAAATTATCTACGTTTGTGATAACATAATGGTCATTCAGACTGTGTTGCGCAGTTGGCGTAATGGCAGTAACAGAAAGAATATGAGTAAACAGCAGAGCCATTTCGATCTTAAATCAATACCTAATAAAGTTTGGGGATTAATCCGCAATCAAATAGTAGCCCGTAAACATGGTCGAGTTGTTAAGTTCTGGCAACCTCTTATAACAGATTACTTCGAAGGAAAAATCAAAAAGAATTCTTTAAGAGCAAAGCAACAAATTAGCAAAAAAGTCATTTGGCAATATTGGGGACAATTAAACGATGGATCTCCGCTGCCAGCGGTTGTACAGCGGTGCTTTGATTCTGTAGATAAATATAAAGGCGATTATCAGGTTGTTCGCCTAAATGATAGCAATATACGAGAATATCTAGATTTCCCAGACTTTGTTTGGAAAACAGAAGACGAAACCAAGTTCTCGAAAGTGTTTTTTTCGGATCTACTTAGGCTTGCGCTGCTTCACGTTTACGGTGGTGTTTGGCTAGATGCAACTATTTTGCTTACTGCCCCACTGCCAGAAAAGTTCAGCAATCAAGATTATTTTGTTTTTCAGCGTAGTGATGATGAACCAAATAAATCATTCTGGGCAGGTCCTCATACCAGCTATTGGAGTTGGGATCCGAGATACAGAGTAAAAATGTTAAACAGTATCATTTTTGCGAAAAAAGGTAGCGTGCTGATAGCTACAATGGTCGATCTAATTCTGCATTATTGGAAAACACAGGATCAAATCATCAACTACTTTTTCTTCCAAATACTATACGATGAATTGGTGAACGGTGAATTGAAAAACTTAAAATGTACGGTTGTATCAGATACTTTGCCCCATGTTTTACGAGTATTGGTAGATGGTAATGATTACATGCCTTTAGCAGACCTATTAAAAAAAGTCAATATGCACAAGCTTACTTATTTCGAAGACAAGCGTATTGCCGAATTAGATAAACTACTGACACTAGCAGACGTAAAGGATCAACATTAATTTTATAGAAGTAGGTTCTTTCCAGCCTCATCTTATTACTAAGTTTTAGTATATTCGCTGCTATTAAATCTAGAATTAATTTATGAAGATAGCAGTAATTGGTACTGGTTACGTAGGTTTGGTAACTGGTACTTGTTTAGCCGAAACAGGAAACAATGTAATTTGCGTAGATATTGTTGAAGAAAAGGTAAATAAAATGAAAGCAGGGCAATTGCCAATTTACGAGCCCGGCTTAGATGTACTTTTTCATCGCAATATTGCCCAAGGTCGTTTGTCGTTCACAACTAATTTGGCAGAGGGCATTAAAGAAGCGCAAATTATTTTTATGGCGTTGCCTACTCCTCCAGGTGGTGACGGTGCTGCTGATCTATCGTATATTCTAGGTGCAGCTAAAGACATATCAAAGCTAATTACCGAATATAAGGTGATTGTAAATAAATCTACGGTACCTGTTGGCACTGCCGATAAAGTTGCTGCGGTTTTTGCAGAGCACACCAACATTGAAGTCGATGTTGTTTCTAACCCAGAATTCTTACGTGAGGGTGTAGCGGTTGATGATTTCATGAAGCCAGACCGTGTCGTGATTGGTACAAGAAGCGAAAAAGCAAAGAAATTAATGGGTGAACTTTATGCACCGTACGTACGCCAGGGAAACCCAATCTATTATATGGACGAGCGTTCTTCGGAACTGACAAAATATGCCGCCAATTCTTTCTTGGCTACCAAAATCACTTTCATGAACGAAATAGCCAACCTTTGCGAAATTGTTGGTGCCGATGTTGATGCGGTGCGTAAGGGAATTGGATCAGACGATAGGATTGGTAAAAGATTTTTGTTCCCGGGCATTGGTTACGGTGGAAGCTGTTTCCCTAAAGATGTACAGGCTCTAGAAAAAGCTGCGGTAGAGCATAAATATGATTTCAAGATATTGAAGGCCGTAATGGACGTAAACGAAAAACAAAAAGTTGTTCTAACCGATAAAGTCTTGAAGTATTACAAAGATGATATAAAAGGCAAGAAATTTGCACTTTGGGGTTTGGCTTTTAAGCCAGAAACCGATGACATTAGAGAGGCACCAGCATTATATATCATTAAAGATTTGTTAGCTGCTGGAGCAGAAATTACTGTATTCGATCCGGAAGCAATGGAGAATGTGAAAGCATTATTGGGTGATAAAATTAGCTATGCTAAAGATCAGTATGAAGCCTTAGGAGGTGCAGATGCTTTGTTAATTGCAACTGAATGGCCTGTTTTCCGTAATCCTGATTTTGAAAAAATGGACGAGGTATTGAAAAACAAAGTAGTTTTTGATGGACGTAACTTATTCGATCTTCAAAAAATGATAGACTTGGGTTATTATTACAACAGTATCGGCCGTAAAATCATTAGCTAAAATGGAAAGTAAAGAGCGTAGAGAGCGTAAAAGGGTATTAATAACTGGTGCAGCCGGATTTTTGGGTTCGCACCTTTGCGATAGATTTATCAAGGAAGGATACCATGTTATCGGTATGGATAACCTGATTACAGGTGATCTGGCCAATATCGAACATCTTTTTAAGCTGGAGAATTTCGAGTTCTATAACCACGATGTTTCTAAGTTTGTCCACGTTCCCGGAAAGTTGGATTATATCCTGCATTTTGCTTCACCTGCAAGTCCTATCGACTATCTGAAAATTCCTATCCAAACCTTAAAAGTAGGTTCTTTGGGAACACATAATTTATTAGGTTTGGCAAAAGCTAAAGGCGCTAGGATGCTCATTGCATCAACTTCGGAGGTATATGGCGATCCAAACATCAATCCACAGCCAGAAGAATATTGGGGAAACGTAAACCCAGTTGGCCCACGTGGCGTTTATGATGAGGCAAAGCGTTTTCAAGAAGCGATAACTATGGCTTATCACACTTTTCATGGAGTGGAAACCCGCATTGTACGTATTTTCAATACTTATGGCCCGCGTATGCGACTAAATGACGGAAGAGTGTTGCCAGCCTTCATAGGTCAGGCATTGAGGGGCGAAGATTTAACGGTTTTCGGTGATGGTAGCCAAACACGTTCTTTCTGCTACGTAGACGATTTGATCGAAGGTATCTATCGTTTGCTGCATTCTGACTATGCTAGTCCGGTGAATATCGGTAATCCAGATGAAATCACGATTAAACAGTTCTGTGAAGAAATCATCAAGTTGACCGGCACAGATCAAAAAATTGTGTATAAACCTTTGCCACAAGACGATCCCAAACAGCGTAGACCGGATATCACTAAAGCGAAAGAGCTTTTGAAATGGGAGCCAAAAGTGAATAGGGCAGAGGGATTGAAAATTACTTACGAATATTTCAAATCGTTATCGCCAGAAGCGTTAGCGAAGATAGACCATAAAGATTTTACTACCTATAACAAATAATATGTCGAAAATTTTAGTAACAGGCGGAACCGGCTACATCGGTTCGCACACAGTTGTAGAATTGCACAATGCAGGCTACGAAGTGATCATTGTTGATAACCTTTCTAATTCCAATATCAAAGTTTTAGATCAATTGGAAAAAATCACAGGAAAGCGTTTTCAGTTCGTTGAACTTGACCTACAGGATACGAATGCTGTAGATAAATTCGCCGCAGATAACCAAGATATTACTGGTATTATTCATTTTGCGGCTTACAAAGCGGTAGGCGAATCTGTAGAACAACCGTTAAAATATTACAAAAATAACTTTTATACACTGATTAATCTTTTAACGGCCTATCCGAAAACTAATTTTGTGTTTTCTTCTTCTTGTACGGTTTATGGTCAGCCAGATCAATTGCCGGTAACGGAAGATAGCCCGGTAAAAAAAGCAGAATCTCCTTACGGAAATACCAAGCAAATAGCTGAGGAAATTTTGGTAGAAACAGCTAAAGCTACTGCAGGTTTAAATGTGATCGCTTTGCGTTATTTTAACCCAGTAGGTGCACATAAAACAGCTTTAATTGGCGAGTTGCCAAACGGTGTTCCGCAGAATTTGGTACCTTTCATTACACAGTCTGCTATTGGTAAAAGAGGTCCAATTCAGGTTTTTGGTGATGATTATGATACAACCGATGGTTCTGCCATTCGCGATTATATACACGTAGTGGATTTGGCAAAAGCTCACGTTGCTGCGGTGAAAAGATTGGAAGACGGAAAGGTTGATGGCTATGATGTTTTCAACTTAGGAACTGGAAAAGGTTCTTCGGTTTTAGAAATTGTCAATGCTTTTGAGCAATCTACCGGTGAAAAGTTGAATTATAAAATTGCACCAAGAAGAGAAGGCGATATCGAAAAAATTTATGGTGATGTTACCAAATCTAAAAATGTATTGGGCTGGCAAACAGAACTAGATTTAAATGAAATGATGCGTTCTGCTTGGGAGTGGGAAAAATATATCAAAGACAATCCTTTGTAGATGAAATTAAGTGAGCATAAAGATCTGAAAAAGGAAATCTTGGCGCTGCCTGTAAAAGAAAAGGATAAATTGCTTTTACGCTTGGTGGCTAAAGATAAAGTGCTTACCGAACATTTACATTTCTTATTACTTGAAGATGAAAGCAACCTTAGAGATAGGGTTGCTTTTATTAAAAATGAGATAGAAACGGTTTTGGAAGATCTGCAAACCACTCCAAAAACTAGTGCAAAAGATACCTTGTTGGTGCTTCGTAAATTAACAAAGCAAATCAATCATTTCTATAAAGTTACTAAGGCAGATTTTGAGGAGATAGAATTAAAACTCTTGTTGTTCAATGCTTCGCCCATGAAATTTAGGTACAAAGTATACTCTCTCTCAAAAAATCACGAACAATTATTGGCGAATTACGTGGTGAAATCCATACAAATTGTATTGCGTAAGTTCCAAAAGCTCCATGAAGATTTGCAGTTCGATTTAAAAGGACTAGTGAACGAATTGCTAAGTAAAGTTCATGAAAGCTATATAGGCAAAATTGCTGTAGACTTAGGACTAGCAAAAAACATTGATTGATTTTGATGCTACATCTACAAATTTCAAATTTTTACTTTTAACTTCATCAAGTGTTTGGTCTATTCAAAAAGCGCAGTAAAGAACCTAGTATCGATTTTTCTTCGATAGGTACTGATATGCACTCTCATATTATTCCTGGTATTGATGACGGCGCACCAAATTTAGAAGCCTCTTTGGCAATGGCGAGAAAATTTGTATCGCTTGGTTTTAAAAAGCTGATTGCTACACCGCACGTGATGGCAGATTTTTATAGAAATACGCCTGATAGCATCAATAGGGGGTTAGATATTTTACGAGAAGGCCTCCTGAAAAATGAAATTGACTTAGAAGTTGAAGCAGCTGCAGAATACTACTTTGACGAAACTTTTATTAATAAACTGGATAGAAAGGAAGTGTTGGGTTTTGGTGACAAATATTTGTTATTTGAGCTTTCTTACATCAATCAGCCCCCAAATTTGCTGGACGTATTGTTTAAAATACAAGACGCTGGGTTTTATCCGGTATTGGCGCATCCGGAGCGCTATCCGTATTATCACGGTAGTATAGAAAACTATCTGCAAATTAGAGAGTACGGATGCTTTTTGCAATTGAACACTATTTCGCTTACCGGATATTACGGTAAAGGTGTAAAAAGTACTGCGGAAAACTTGGTAGATCACAATTGCATTTCTTTTTTAGGGAGCGATATGCATCATTTGCGCCATGCACGGGCATTAAAAGATAGTTTAAATACATCGAGGGTAGAAAAGTTGATAGCGCAAGGACAGTTGAATAACTTGTTGCTGTAGATATTTTAGACTTACGAAGTTTAAATTTAATATTATTGTTATTCAATTGTTAGCTGAGGGCTTCGCCGTTTCAAAACTTCGTAAGTCTGAAATTTACTTGCCAAGAACATCTCTCTTTAAAATATAAACCTTATTGTAGCGGAAATACTTTTTGTTTTTTGTCATTCTGAGCGCAGCGAAGAATCTGAAAGTATAAAGCACTGAACAAACAGATTCTTCGCTGCGCTCAGAATGACAGTGCAGGAGCAAACAAAAAGATTGCAGCGGAAAGAAGGGCTACATAAGCCAAGCATTGCCAACACCTGTTTTTCAAAAAAATCGACAGGAACTATTACTCGTAACGTAACGCCTCTACCGGATCTAACTTGGATGCCTTTTGTGCTGGGTAATAACCAGAAAGAATGCCCACTACAATACAAAGCGCTAAACCACCAGCTATAAATGCCCATGGGATAAGGAAACCGCCACCCATCATCATAGAGACAATATTGCCCAGTGCTATTCCGAGTAAAATACCCATAACACCACCTAAAAGGCAAATTACAATAGCTTCTATAAGAAATTGTTTCCTGATAACCACTGGGTTGGCACCAATGGCTTTTCTGATACCAATTTCGCGGGTGCGTTCGGTTACCGATACTAGCATAATGTTCATTAATGCAATTGATGCACCCAATAAGGTGATGATACCAATAGCGATACCGCCCCACCTTACCAATTTTAAATTCTCGAAAAGTGTTTGGGCTACAGCATCACTTTTGGTAATTTCGAAGTTATTGGCTTCGCCAATTTTCAACTTGCGGATAGCTCTAAAAGTAGAGGTAGATTCGCCAATAATGTTATCTATTAAATCTTGCGTTTGCACCGACACGGTAATGGTGTAAGACGGGTTAGCATTTGAATTGATTAGCTTGGCTTTAAACAAAGGCACATAAACTGCACGATCTATACTTGCGCCCATACTAGAACCCTTTGCGGCAAGCACGCCAATCACCCTCAGTCTATTGTTACCTGCAGTGATAACTTTATCTAGCGGATCTGCGCCTTTAAAAAGTGTTTTTGCTATTTCCGAACCAATAATGCAAATATTTGGTCCGCCCAAAGCCTCCGCATTGTTGAAACTTCTGCCTTGGGCTAACTCCAAACCTTGCGCAGGCAGCCCATTTTCATCTATACCGCGAATATTAACGTTTGGGTTGGTTTTTTCTTGTCCATATTTAACGGTAGACCCTCCACTAGCAAAAACACTGACAGATACGCCTGCTGGTGAATTTAGCCTTTCTTTAAATTTAAGGGCATCCTCATATCTAATGGGTTTAAAACTTTTCGGTCGTTCTCCAGAACCCCCAATTCTAATACCTGTACCTCGGTTTCTAATGGTGAAAGAGTTGGCACCCATGCTAGAAAAAGCATCAGTCATTTTATACTCTATGGCATCTATAGTGGTTAGAATGCCTACTAGCGCAGAAATACCAATGGCAATAATGAGAGCTGTAAGAAAAGTACGTAAACGGTTACTTTTAATAGATTGCATCGCTAATCGTACGTTTTCTTTATAGTTCATTGCTGGTAATTGGATGTTAAATAGGCAGGAAAGCTACACTTTCTTTTTAAAATACGCCTATGTAAAAATAAAAAGTCTCGCTGTTAAGACAACGAGACATCGCAAAATGTTACAAAGTATGGTATACTTTTAATACTATATGCCGATTTTATCGCTCCCCTCCTTTGGAGGGGTTGGGGGAGGCCTCTAAACAGAGAAACTTGTGCCACAGCCGCAAGTACTAGCCGCATTAGGGTTGTTAAAAGTAAAACCCCTTGAGTTTAAGCCGTCTTGCCAGTCAATCTGCATGCCCATCAAATACATTTGGTGTGCTTTGTGCATAAATACTTTGATGCCATCTATCACAAATTCTTGATCGCCTTCTTTTTTTTGATCAAAACCTAAAACGTAGTTCATGCCAGAACAGCCACCACCTTCAACGCCAACACGTAGCCCAAAGTCGTCAGCAATTTCTTGTTGGTCTTTAAGCTTATTTAATTCGGCAACTGCACCCAAAGTAAAGGTTACAGGTGCAAAAGTTGTTTCAACAGGATTACTCATCTTTATTTTAAAATTATGATAAACAAATATAAATATTTATGTACATTTTTGCCTGTCGTTATGGCTAATATTACGATGTATAAACAAAACTAAAATGGATTTAAGCAAATTTCTTTTAAACTCGGCAACACTAGCATTGGGTGGTACTATCATTGTGGTAGTAGCTTATTACATGGTAAGGAATGATATAATGTCGTTTTTAAAGGGCAGAAAAGAACCAGTGCAGTCTGATAGTAAAGCAGATTTTTTAAGCCTTCGCTTGCAAGCTCATGAACGCATGATCATTTTTGTAGATAGGATAAATCCATCGAACTTATTATTGCGCTTGCATCAATCTGGAATTGAAACTGCAGCCTTACAAATCATAGCAG
Organism: Pedobacter sp.; assembly: GCF_031119335.1. Lineage (GTDB taxonomy): Bacteria > Bacteroidota > Bacteroidia > Sphingobacteriales > Sphingobacteriaceae > Pedobacter. The sequence goes on along the minus strand of NZ_JAVHXT010000005.1, from coordinate 8,865 downwards.
TAAACGAAATTAAAACTGAATTTCAACATAATATTACGCAGCAGCTTTACTTAGAACCAGCTACTTGGAAAGTCATCCAAAAATTGAAGGACGATACCATTGCAATGATCAACAATGCAGTGAAAAACTTACCTTCAGACAGTTCTGGAGTAGAATTGAGCAAGAGAGTGCTGAACCACATGAGCGAGATAGCCGAAAATCCTTACGAGCTAACAATCGGCTTAATTAAGCAAGATATACATCAACTATTTTAGGTTGTTTAAAAAGGTTAATCGTTTAAACTGTTTAATTAGTTAATCGATAGAGGTTTCAATTAGCAATTGGTAGGTTGCAAGTTAACCGATTAGATAATTAACCGGTTGCCCAATTTCAGCAATTAACCAATTCAAACAATTAACCAGTTAACCAAAAATAAATATGGACAAGAAACATACAACCACTTCTGGAATAGAAATTAAGGATGTATATCCGGCCGTTTCCAAACCGGAAGAATTACCAGGGGAGTTTCCTTTTACAAGAGGGATACAGAAAGATATGTATCGTGGTAGATTGTGGACCATGCGCCAATATGCAGGCTTCTCCACTGCCGAAGAATCCAATAAGAGATATCATTATCTATTGGCACAAGGCACGATGGGCTTATCCGTAGCTTTCGATTTGCCTACACAAATTGGCTACGATTCGGATGATGATATGGCCGAAGGCGAGGTTGGAAAGGTTGGTGTGGCAATAGATTCGTTGAAGGATATCGAGATTTTGTTTGACGGTATAGAGCTGCAGAAAATTACCACTTCGATGACGATTAATGCTACTGCTTCTATCTTGCTGGCGATGTACATTGCATTGGCAAAAAAGCAGGGCGCAGATCTATCTCAAATTTCAGGAACAATTCAGAATGACATTTTAAAAGAGTACGCAGCTAGGGGTACCTATATTTATCCGCCAAAACCCTCAATGCGCATCATTACAGATATTTTTGAGTATTGCAGCACAGAATTGCCAAAGTGGAACACGATTTCTATTTCAGGCTATCATATTCGAGAGGCAGGTTCTACAGCAGTTCAGGAATTGGCTTTTACACTATCCAACGGGAAAGCATATTTAAATGCGGCACTGCAAAAAGGTTTGGATATAAACGTATTTGCCAAGCGATTATCATTCTTCTTTAACTGCCATAATAATTTCTTTGAAGAAATTGCCAAATTCAGGGCCGCAAGGCGGATGTGGGCAAACATCGTTAAAAACTTGGGCGCAACAGACGAAAAAGCAATGATGCTACGTTTCCACACACAAACTGGCGGTTCTACGCTTACGGCACAACAGCCGCTTAACAACGTGATGCGGGTTTCTAACCAAGCACTCGCTGCAGTTTTAGGTGGTACGCAATCTTTACATACCAATGGTTATGACGAGGCCTTGTCGCTACCAACGGAGGCAGCAGCCAAAATCGCTTTGCGCACACAACAAATTATTGCGTTTGAAAGTGGCGTTACTGATACGGTTGATCCATTGGCTGGTTCTTACTTTATAGAAACACTGACTGATGAAATAGAAACTGCTGCTACTATATATATAGATAAGATAGAAGCGATGGGCGGTTCGGTTAATGCGATAGAGAATGGTTACATTCAGCAGGAGATTGCCAATGCGGCATACCAATATCAAAAGGAAATAGAAAGTGGCGATAGGGTTATTGTAGGAGTAAATAAATTCACTCAAAAAGAAGAGAACTTTGATGAGGTTTTTAATATAGATGAATCTATTAGAGCTATACAAATAGATAAGCTGAAAAAATTAAAAGCAGATAGAAATAATGAAGCTGTTGAAACTGCACTTTTAAATTTGAAAAGGGCAGCAAAAGGAACTGAAAATTTAATGCCTTTTATATTGCTTGCTGTAGAAGAATATGCTACCTTAGGAGAAATAGCAAATTGTATGCGTGAAGTGTTTGGAGAGTACTAAAACACTCCTAAAAGTGATGTGGAAAAATAGTTATTAACATCAATTATTTAGGTGGGCTTGTTTATGCTGTTGCTGATTAAGGAGTTACAAAATAATTCAAAAAAATATTCGGAATGTTGATAATTTTTTGAATATTCGAAGTCCCAAATGTGCAGTATCAAACTGTACCATTTAGAGCTGAAAACCAATAAATTATAGAAAACGATATGGAAAAAACTTGTACCGAAGTGTGGAATAGCTGTCTTCAAATCATTAAGGATAATATTCCGAATCAAAGTTTCAAAACTTGGTTCGAACCAATATCTGCCCTTAAGCTAGAAGGCAAAGTTTTGACCATACAGGTGCCTAGTTTATTTTTTTACGAATGGCTTGAGGAACACTATGTTGGTTTGCTTAGAAAAACGGTAAAAAAGCAGTTAGGAGACGAGGGTAGATTGGAGTACAACATTGTGGTAGACAAGTCGTCTAGCACGGGTTCTCCGTATACTACAAACATGCCGTCTAACGGAAATGGCGCAGAGGCTAAAACACAGTCTATGCCTATACCTGTTTCAATTAATAAAGACATTAAAAATCCGTTTATTATTCCAGGTTTAAAAAAGCTGAATGTAGACCCTCAATTAAACGCTAATTACACCTTTGATAATTACATAGAAGGAGATTGCAACCGTTTGGCCCGCTCTGCGGGTTATGCAGTAGCAGCAAAGCCGGGAGGTACTTCTTTTAATCCTTTAATGATATATGGTGGAGTTGGTTTAGGTAAAACCCACTTGGCCCAAGCTATTGGTAACGAGATTAAACGCAACATGCCAGACAAACTGGTGATTTATGTGTCTTGCGAAAAATTCTGCCAACAATTTGTAGATTCTTTAAAGAACAATACCATTAATGATTTTGTGAACTTCTACCAAGCAATGGATGTAATCATTATGGATGATGTGCACAACTTTGCAGGTAAAGAAAAAACTCAGGATATCTTCTTCCACATTTTTAACCACCTACATCAATCAGGTAAGCAAGTAATTTTAACATCAGATAAAGCACCTAAAGATTTAGCTGGTTTAGAAGAAAGATTGTTAAGCCGTTTCAAATGGGGTTTATCTGCTGATTTGCAGGTGCCAGATTTAGAAACTCGTGTAGCTATCCTTAAAAAGAAAATGTATGCTGATGGTATTGAATTGCCAGGCGAGGTGGTTGAATACGTGGCACACAATATTGATAATAACGTTCGTGAGCTAGAAGGAGCAATGGTTTCATTACTTGCGCAGTCTACTCTGAATAAGAAAGACATCGATTTAGCGTTAGCTAAGCAGATGTTAAAGAATTTTATCAAAAATACTTCGAAAGAAATTTCGATGGAATATATACAGAAATTGGTTTGCGAATATTTTGAGGTGCCAGTAGACATGGTGAAATCGCAAACACGTAAACGTGAAATTGTACAAGCTCGTCAAATCTCAATGTATTTGTCTAAGAGCCATACCAAATCTTCATTGAAGACAATTGGTGCATTCTTTGGTGGTAGAGATCACTCAACCGTAATTTATGCTTGCCAAACGGTGGAAGATTTAATAGAAACTGACAAGAAGTTTAAAGCATACGTAAACGATATTCAGAAAAAGCTGAAAATGAGTTAATATTTATTTCAAACGCATAAAAAAAAGCTGAGCAAATTTGCTCAGCTTTTTTTATGTTCATTGTTGAGTGGATATTAGAGAGTCGTCATTGCGAGGTACGAAGCAATCTTACGACTTTAGAAGGGCTATATATCGCTTTAAAATTGCTTCTTGCCTCGCAATGACGAGAAAATTTGTATTCTCTACAACCTCGCCAACCCATAAAACAAACCAGCCACATGCAGTGCTTGGTCAATCTTATTGTCTTTAAGCAATTGCCTTACTTCATCAATACTATAAAGTTCTACATTTAAAATCTCATGCTCATCTAAATGTTGTTCATGAGTTTTTACGCCGCCTTTTAGTAAGTAAGTAAAGGTTTGGTTAGTTGCCGTCGCCGGATTTGGGTACAAAGTTGCAATGAGCTCGCAACTGTCAAAGCTATAGCCAGTTTCTTCAAGTAACTCTCGTTTAACTGCAACTTCAGGCAGTTCATCGCCATCAATTACGCCACCAGGAATTTCCAAAGAAATGATATCTCCCGCAAAGCGATATTGACGTACCATAATAATTTGGTTGTCTTTTGTTAAAGCCACGGCGTTTACCCAGTTAGGGTACTCCAGCACGTAATAATCATCCTTAACAGTTCCATTTTGTAATTCGCAGGTGTCTACTCTTAAAGTTGCCCATTTTTCTTGTACTAAATATTTTGAGGCAAGTTTCTGCCATTTTTTTATTTCCATGTAGATTGTTGTAAAGTTGTATGCTTTTGTGCATTTTGCTGATACCCCCTTTAGGGGGCAGAGGGTAAATACTGCTGTATAATTTCCTGTCTATGAAAGTTTGTCAAATGCACAATTTTATGTTTCTCTGCTAAAACTTTATAGATAAGATTTAGTTTTGTGGCAATCAAGGCATTTCGCTCTGGACTAATCCCTAGTTCGTAATATAGAAACTCACTCAGCGTATCCAGTTTTTCGGCTGGCATACCAGTTTCGTTAAGCCATTTTTCAAAAACAGATAGCTCGCTATTTTCTAGAACAGAAGGCGGTAAATTGAAAGAAGTCTCTAAAGTTTCGTTTAACAGTAAACCAGCTTGCGCTAAATCTCCCTCTAATTTCAAACCCATAATTCTAGCTAAAACTTGCGCAAGCCTTTCAATTTCTGCTGTAAGTAAATCTCTTCTGTACATTTTTATCGTTTTTGCGTTTAGCGTTGGGCGTTTGTTTCTAAATCGTAACTCCAGTTACCAACTTCCACTGCTTCCGCCGCCGCCAAAACTTCCACCGCCAAAGCCTCCGAAACCGCCGCCGCCGCTCCCACCTCCGAAGCCGCCACCAAAACCACCTCTAGAACTACGACCGCTGCCAAGTAGCATTCCCCAGAAAATAGCATCAGAAACACCACGACTACCAATCACTTCACCGCCATTACCACCGCCACCTCGTTTCATGATAATGATAATCACAATAATGATGATCAATATAATGATGCCAGAACCAGCACCACCAACACTTTTTTTCGCTCTCGGTTTATCGTTTTTATATTCTCCCTTTACTAAAGAAATGATAGCATTAGTTCCAGCATCAATGCCTGCATAATAATTTCCTTCTTTAAAAAAGGGTTTGATATCATTTTCTATAATTCGTTTAGTGTAAATATCTGGTAGTGCACCCTCTAGACCATATCCGGTCTGTATCGATAGTTTGCGGTCGCCAAGTGCAACTAGCAAAACCACACCGTTGTTCTTTTCTTTACCGCCAACGCCCCAATTTCTTCCCAGCTTGTAGGCATATTCATTAATATCGTAATCGCCAACAGATTTCATGATCACCACAGCAATCTGGTTTGAGGTCGAATCGTCAAACGCTACAAGTTTTCTCTCCAAGTTAGCTACTTGATCGGCAGATAAGGTATTGGTAAAATCATTTACGAGCGTATTAGATTTCTTCGGGAAATCCTGAGAAAATCCAAAAGCATAGGTGAGCAGTAACGTGAATAGCAAAAATATTTTTTTCATCCGTATATATAATAAGTGATGATTAGTAAATAGCAATAATTGAATTAGCTTTTGTGTTGGTCTATAAAATAGATGTCATTCGGAAGTTCGTTCACATCATCATTTTTATTCGGGAAAAAAGTCGATAGTTTTTCTCCAGCTAAAGCAATTCCGGCAATAACCCCTTCGCATAAATTTCCAGCCATAAAATGAGCTCTCATTGCCGTTTTAGTCGTATCCCAAAAATCAGATGGAACTAATTTATTAATCCCCCTGTCACCAATAATAGCAAACTTATGATCTTCTGTGGCTAAATAAATCAGTACACCATTATGTTGCGAAGTCTGATCCATTCCTAATTCATGAAAATAAATCGTCGCTCTCTCATAAGCATCTCCCTTGCAGTATTTCTCAACGGCAATCCTAATTTCTCCAGAAGTCGCTTTTTCAGCTTCTGTAATAGCATGGGCAATTTGCTCCTGTTCTTGGGTAGTGAAAATAGACATAAGTATAAATTAAAAAGTAAAGGGTAATGTATAATTCAAATGCGAACTTATACATTACCCCATTAAAAGTTGGTTTTATAACTAAAATTCTACCTTAGGAGCATTTTGAGAACCAGCGTCAGCTTTAAATGCCGCTTTTTGTGAAAAACCGAACATTCCAGCTGTTAGGTTATTAGGAAACGATCTTACTTTGGTGTTGTAAGTTTGTACAGAGTTGTTGTAATCTGTACGGGCAACAGTAATTCTGTTTTCGGTTCCTTCCAATTGTGCAGACAGATCTCTAAATTGATCTGTAGCTTTCAATTGTGGGTAATTTTCAGTTAATACCATCAAACGACCCAAAGCCTGTGTGATCTGTCCTTGAGCTTGTTGATACTTTTGCATATTTTCTTCAGTAAGCTTATTAGGGTCTACAGTAATCTGGCTTGCTTTGCTACGAGCTTCAATTACAGCCGTCAAAGTTGATTCCTCAAATTTTGCAGCACCCTTTACGGTACTTACTAAATTTGGTATTAAATCCGCTCTACGTTGGTACTGTGCTTCAACAGCCCCCCATTTTGTTTTAACATCTTCATCTAGCTTTACCAAACTGTTATATCCACAGCCACTAAACAAAGCTACTATTGCAACAATCGCAACAATTCCAATTAAAACTTTTTTCATGTTATTTCTTTTTAGGTTTTTTATTTTGATGATTAGATATCAATATCCGTTCCTTGTTACTAAAACAGATAAAAAACTGACAACTTGCCATATTTAACCACAAGATAAGAAATAAAATAAGAGCATCTAATATCTGTTAGTACAACAATCAGACAATTTAACAATAAAACAATCCAACAATATTCCTAATTTTGTATTGTTCGAGATAAAAACTTGACTATGATATGCAGAAAGACATTGAAATAACCATTGTACCTCACAATGTAGATAACCAGACGGCAATTACAGAAAGCTTAGCCAAAGCACTTAACATAAGTGCCAATAAAATCACAAGTTTCAAGATCCTAAAACGCTCCATCGACGCCCGTTCTAGGAAAGTTGTTTATCGCATGCAAGTTCGAGCTTTTATCGATGAAGCTTACACCTCGGAACAACAAACATTCAGATATCCCAAAGTAAGCGATGACAAAAAAGTAATCATTGTAGGTGCTGGTCCAGCCGGGCTATTTGCTGCATTGCAGTGTCTAGAGAATGGTTTAAAGCCAATAGTAGTAGAACGTGGAAAGGACGTAAAGCAACGTCGTAGAGATTTGGCTGCCATAAATAAGCAAGGCGTTGTAAATACAGAATCTAATTATTGTTATGGCGAAGGTGGCGCCGGAACCTACTCAGACGGTAAATTATATACCCGGTCAAATAAACGTGGTGATATCAATAAGGTACTGCAAATTTTTGTGCAACACGGCGCCGACGAAGATATCACTATCGATGCACGTCCACACATTGGCACGAATAAACTACCGCATATCATTACCGCCATTCGGGAAACCATTCTCCAAGCGGGGGGTGAGGTGCTCTTCGATTCCAAACTAACCGATTTAATTATTAAAGATGGAAGTGTTCAAGGGATTATCGTCAATAACGATCAAAAAATATTCGCAAAGTCAGTTGTTTTAGCCACTGGGCACTCGGCAAGAGATATCTACGAACTTTTACATCGTAAAAATATTTTAATAGAGGCCAAACCTTTTGCCCTCGGTGTAAGGATAGAACACCCTCAAGATATCATCGATCAAGCGCAATACCATTGTGATATTAGGAGCGAATACCTTCCGCCAGCATACTATAGTTTGGTAGAGCAGGTTAAAAGTCGTGGCGTATTTTCATTCTGTATGTGTCCTGGAGGTATTATTGCTCCCTGCGCTACAGGCTTAGACGAAATCGTAGTCAATGGTTGGTCGCCCTCAAAGCGAAATAACCCTTACGCAAATTCAGGTACTGTAGTTCAGGTAACTTTAGATGACGTTCAGGGTTACGATCCACTACGGATGCTACGTTTTCAAGCAGAAATAGAGCAAAAAGCTTTCGAAGCAGGCGGAGGCAACTTGGTAGCGCCCGCCCAGCGTATGGTCGACTTTGTAGAAAACCGTCTGTCGTTAGATTTACCTAAAAATTCTTACCTGCCAGGAACAAAAAGTGCAATGCTAGATAACGTACTTCCTGAGTTTGTTTCCGAGAGTTTACGTGGTGCACTGCCCGTATTTGGTCGCAAAATGAGAGGTTATTACACCAACGAAGCTATTTTGGTTGGAGTAGAAAGCAGAACTTCATCGCCAGTCCGTATTCCTCGCGATAAAGAAACCTATCAACATCCTCAAATCAAAGGCCTTTATCCATGTGCTGAGGGCGCAGGCTATGCAGGCGGAATTGTATCTGCAGCAATAGATGGGATCAACTGTGCAAATGCAATTCTAAATCAGCATAAACATTAGTTCTTCAAATTCGTTTAATCTGTGCAGCCAAGCTTGCGAGCTCATCGAAGATAATCCAAAAATCTGTGTAATCAATACAAAGAAAAATGAAAAAGACATTAATCATAGGAGCAAGTCCAGATCCAAGCAGATATGCTTACAAAGCAGCGCACATGTTAACAGGACGAGGTCACCAAATCGTAAATGTAGGTATTAAGAAAGGCGAGGTTGCGGGTGTGTCTATCGAAAAACCATCAGCTATATATAATGATGTTGATACGATTACATTATATATAGGTCCAGCCACACAACCAGAATATTTCGATTATATTGTAGCTACCAAGCCAAAACGCGTAATATTTAATCCA
>NZ_JAVHXT010000020.1 GCF_031119335.1 Pedobacter sp. | reverse complement strand
TTATCTAAAGACAGAGCTAACTCTGTTAAAACTTACTTAGTAAACTCTGGCGTTAGCGCTAGCAGTGTAGTTACTAAAGGTTTTGGCGAAACTAAACCTATTGCTTCTAACGATACAGAAGAAGGTCGTATCCAAAACCGTCGTGTTGAAACTTCAAGAAACTAAGCTTTCTTAAAAGTATAACATTATAAAAAAAGTCCCGACATAGCGTCGGGACTTTTTTTTATGCCTAAATTTGTATATGTAATTTAGTTGTTCTGCGGAGGGCGGCTAATCTTAATCAATATAAAAATCAAATGAAAAAAGTTATTTATACCTCTAATGCCCCAGAACCAATTGGTCCATACAGCCAAGCTATTGTTGCCAACGGTTTCTTATTTGCCTCTGGACAAATAGCCATTAACCCAGAAAATAGCGAGTTGAACAATGCAACTTTGGAAGAAGAAACTCATCAGGTGATGCGTAATATTAAAGCAGTTTTGGTGGAGTCTGAATATGAGTTTGAGCATATCATTAAAACAACTATCTTCTTATCTGATATGTCCTTATTTGCACAAGTGAATGAAATTTATGGTTCATACTTTAAGAGCGATTTCCCTGCTAGAGAAACGGTGGCTGTAAAGGGTTTGCCTAAAGGGGTTAATGTAGAAATTTCTATAACAGCATTTAAAGGATAGCCTTGGCAACAAGTAAATCAAAGTATTTATTTTCTGGAGTTTTGTCTGCAGTAATTTGGGGTTTCTTTGCCATTCCGTTAAGAAACCTCAAAGCTTATCCCTCGGAGCAGATTTTATACTATCGTATTTTCACCTCTTTGGTAGTCATTTGGTTAGCGATATTCTTGTTTCGAAAAAAAGAACTAAAAAAGGACATCAGCTATTTCAAACAGATTCCTGCTCGCGAAAGACAGGTTGTTATGAGCCAAATTGTTGGTGCAACAGTGCTGCTAGTACTCAACTGGTATACATTTATTTATGCTATCAATAATGTCAGTATTAAATCGGGAGCTTTTGCCTACATGGTTTGTCCATTAATTACTGCATTTGGCGGTTTCATCATACTGAAAGAACACCTTTACAGAATTCAAGTTATTGCCTTGGTATTGGCCACGGTTAGTATTTTGATGTTAGCTACCGGTTCATTGTTAGAGGTAACTTGGTCGGTGGGCATTGCAGCGCTTTATGCTTTTTACTTAATCATACAGCGTAAAATGCAAAACTTAGATAAGTTGAATGTGTTAGCGGTACAAATTTCTATTGCAGTACTATTGATGTTGCCTTTCTTCTTATATCAACATACAGGACTGCCGTTGGAAACTGGCTTTTGGCTAAATGTCACATTAATAGCAATACTGTTCACAGTCATTCCTTTATTTTTAAGTTTATTCGCCTTGGTTGGCATTCCATCTTCTACCCTAGGCATTATTATTTATATCAATCCTATCATTGCTTTTACGGTAGCCATTATTTATTTCAAGGAGAAGATAGACCCACATCAGTTAACGGCTTATTTATTACTGCTATTTGCCGTTTTTCTATTTAATTGGAACATGATTAAACCATCATGGGCATACCGTCACAAATCGAAATGAATATGCTCATGATAGCTTCATTACCATTAAAAAGAAATTATATACTGATGAAAGATATGCTTACTTTTAAAAGAAAATAGTACGTTTTGTTTGCTTCTAATTTAGAAACACCTCTTGTTTATTTGAAGGGCGTAGGACCTAAGCGTGCCGAGTTGTTACAGAAAGAGCTCGGGGTTCTTACCTACGAGCAACTTTTACATCATTATCCATTTAGGTATATCGATAGAACTCGTTTCTATAAGGTTAGTGAGCTAAATCCTGATATGCCCTTGGTGCAAGTGATTGGAAAAATCATGACCAAGGAAACCATCGGGGAGAAACACAAAAAAAGAATGGTGGCAAGGTTTGCCGATGAGACTGGAACGATGGAGCTGGTTTGGTTCCAAAGCTTAAAATGGGTAGAGGAGAATATCTATAGAGGCAATACTTACATCGCCTTTGGCAAACCAAATTTCTTTAACGGAAGTTTTAGCATTTCCCATCCAGATTTAGAGACTTACCCCCGCCAAACTTCTGGCGGAGTAACGGGCAATTTAACCTTGCAGCCTATTTACAATTCTACCGAGAAACTTAAAAAGAGTTTCTTAGATAGTAAAGGAATCCAGAAACTGATTTACCAAATTCTCGAACTTCATGTGAACGAAGTAAGGGAAACCTTACCAAAATACATCCTAGAAAAGTATAAGCTGATTGGTAAAAAGGAAGCGATAATTAACATACATTTTCCTGCAAATACAAATGCCTTACAACAGGCTGAGCGCAGGCTAAAGTTTGAGGAGCTGTTTTTTATTCAGCTGCAGTTACTACACAGTAAACATCTACGAAGCCTAAAATTTAAAGGAGCTGTTTTTAGCAACGTTGGCGAGCGAGTAAATAAATTCTATAACGAAATTATCCCCTTCGATTTAACGAATGCACAGAAGCGAGTAGTTAAAGAAATTAGAATTGATACCCAACGTGGAGCCCAAATGAACCGCTTGGTACAAGGCGATGTAGGTAGTGGAAAAACCGTGGTAGCGCTGATGAGTATGTTGTTGGCCAACGATAACGGTTGCCAGGCTTGTATGATGGCACCAACGGAAATTCTAGCTCGTCAGCATTATGAGTCGCTGGTGGGGATGTTGAAAGGTGAGTTGGTTAACGTAGCAATTTTAACGGGAAGTTCTACCAAAAAACAACGTACAGTGTTGCATCAGCAACTAGAAAGCGGTGAGATAGATATTTTAGTAGGTACTCATGCGCTGATTGAGGATAAAGTTCAGTTCAAGAATTTAGGTTTGGTGGTAATTGACGAACAACATCGTTTTGGAGTAGAGCAACGAGCCAAACTTTGGAGAAAGAACGTAGTGCCGCCGCATATTTTGGTGATGACAGCAACACCAATACCACGAACTTTAGCCATGACTTTATACGGCGATTTGGATGTTTCTATCATTGATGAGTTGCCTGCCGGAAGAAAGCCGATTGAAACACTCCACTTTGTGGAAGGTAGGCGGATGCGCATGTTCGGTATGATGAAGGAGGAAATTGCGAAAGGTAGGCAGGTGTACATTGTTTATCCATTAATTAAGGAAAGCGAAAAACTAGATTTACTGCATTTGGAAGCAGGGATTGAACAGTTGAGTTATCAATTCCCACGGCCACAATATCAAATTAGTATTGTGCATGGAAAGCTGAGCAATGCTGATAAAGCTTACGAAATGCAACGTTTTATTGAGGGTAAAACACAAATTATGGTGGCCACTACTGTAATTGAAGTTGGCGTAAATGTGCCAAATGCCTCAGTAATGGTGATAGAAAACGCGGAGCGATTTGGGCTTTCTCAATTACATCAGCTACGCGGAAGGGTTGGTCGTGGGGCAGAACAGTCTTTTTGTATTTTGATGTCGAAGGATAAGTTAAATCCTACTTCTAAAAAACGCTTGGAAACTATGGTGCGCACCAATAATGGTTTCGAGATTTCAGAGATAGATTTAGAATTGCGTGGCCCTGGAGATATTACTGGTACCATGCAAAGTGGAACGGTTGAACTAAAAGTAGCCGACTTAGTAAAAGACCAAGTGATTTTGCAAGAGGCAAGAAATACCGTGATTGAGATTTTAGATAAAGACCCTAATGTTGAAAATCCTGAAAATAACTTGTTGAAGAGTTTTTTGTCGAAGAAGAATGTGGGTATTAGTTTCGATAAGATTTCTTAAGGCCTCTTCGTCATTGCGAGGCACGAAGCAATCTTAAAGCGATTAAACAGCTAAAGTTGTAAGATTGCTTCGCAAAGCTCGCAATGACGACTAGATGCTTACCCGAACAAATCCAACTGATTACTAGGTTTCTTCGCCTTCCCAAAAACTGTTCTGCCGCCATACTTCCATGAATTTGCTCGTTCTTCAGCTATCAGTTCATCCAAATTTCCATTAGGGATGAAATCTTTTTCTATCCGAGCAGCAATTTGCGAAAGAGATTTAATTGCTTGTGCTTTATCTGAGTTTCCAATCTTAGATTTCTCAATAGCATCGTTCAAGGTCCTTATCGTCTCATCGTAAACATCAACTGGAACAGGGAAGGGATGCCCATCTTTGCCTCCGTTGGCAAATGAAAATCTGGCTGGGTCTTTAAAACGATATGGAGCACCGTAAATTACTTCGCTCACCAATGCCAAAGATTGCAGCGTTCGTGGTCCTAAACCTTCCAGAAGCAGCAACTCGTCGAAATTGGAAATGTTGTTGTTTTGTGCCAGCCATAAGATAGAACCTAAGCGTTTTAAGTCTACGTCTTTGGCTTGCACATCGTGATGTTTGGGCATTACCAATTTGCTAATTTCTGCCAGCATTTTCTGCGGTGGTTCAGCCATCATTTCCAACATCGATGCCTTAATAGGTTGTGCTTTTTTATCGGTGAGATTTAAGATTTTCCCCTGATTTTGTCCATAAATGAAGGTGTGTGGCGCATCTGTAAACGACTGCACATTTGCCGAATGCCAATGGTATCTACGAGCAGTGGAGCTAGCATCGCTCATACCTTGTTGTACTACCGTCCAATTGCCTTCGGTGCTTACAATAAAGTTGTGTTGGTAAAGCTGAAAACCATCTTGAATAGCGGTGTTATCTACCTTTGCAGAAAGCTTGCTGCTACGAACCAAGGTGTCGCTATCAAGTCCGTTAAGCTGTGCAAATTTTGTAAGTTCTTTTGGCGTTTCTTTGGAGAGTTTTCCCTTACCACCACAAACATATAAACCAAAAGTAGCCGCGTTTGGATTGATGGCTTTTTTTAAAGCGCCCATTACAGAAGTAGTAATTCCCGACGAATGCCAATCCATTCCCATTACTGCTCCTAAGCTCTGGAACCAAAACGGACTGCTCATCCTACTCAGGAAATCATCTTTGCCTTTGTTGGACAAAATCTGCTCCGTAATTGCCAAGCCCAATTTAGCCATCCGCTCTGCCAACCAAGGCGGAACAGCTCCATAATGTAAAGGTAAATCGGCTGTGCCTGCTCTTTTCATTTGCTAACAAATTTAGCAAAATAAACGTGTTTTAGAAGGAATAATTTCGGAAGTGTTCAAAAAGAAACAAAGTCTTCAGTTGGGCAAGCAGTAAGTACTAATCGTTTTTGAGCTTCGAATAAATATCTACACTTAAGAATTTACCATCTTTTATTTCGCATTCTCTCATAGTGCCTTCCAGTTTGAAATTCAGTTTTTCGATTGCTTTTTTACAGCTACTATTCTCGCTATCTACAAAGCCTTCAATTCTATTTAAACCAAGCGTTTCGAAACCATAGTTGCAAATTAATGGGAATGCTTCCTGCATAATTCCTTTGCCCCAAAACTCAGGGAGCAACCAAAATCCTATTTCTGCTTTTTTGTGTTGTTTGTTAAGATTGTTAAATCCGCCAGCGCCATAGAAAGTTTGCGCATCTGTAGAGCAAATAGCCCACCAAATGCCAGTTTCATTTTCTTCTAGTTCTCTGTACCAAATCATTTGCTCCTCAGTAGCTTCCAACGAATGAAAATTGACACCATAGAATTTTATCACATCTGGATGCGAAAGGCCTTTGTAGATGTTTTCTTTGTCTTCTGAGATTATTTGTCGTAAAAGGAGCTTATCTGTTTTCATCACGCTTAAGTACATTGTTTGATTAGGCTTTTTTAATAAGACTTACGAAGTTTAACTTTTGTATGCTATTATTTTTAATGGTAAAGTTGAGGGCTTCGCCGTTTTAAAACTTCGTAAGTCTGAGGTTAATCCTCATCTGTACCGGGCGCTGCGCCAGCGCCACTATAAGCACCTTTACGTATAATCGGAATCTTTAAATATTTGTACAGTTCATCTAGCTGCATTAAACTGCCGTTGGTAAGGTTGCCAAGAAAAACCACTACAATATCTTTATCTAAATCGCGAACATAAATATGGCGGAAACCATGCCACCAACCCGTATGATAAGCCACTTTTGCCTTGCCTTTTTCTTCGAACAAACGCCAGCCATAGCCGTAATTAAAATGACCTTTTATCGGTTTGTTACGGCCAACGTAGCTAGAATCTAAACTCGAATTTTTAAGTAATCTTTCGTTACGCAAATACTTATCGAAAAGTACCAAATCATGGACGGTGCTGTAAATCCCTTTATCGCCAACGGGGCCATCCAAGAAATTTTGAACCACCGAATACTTAAAATTGTTACGGTCGTGACCAACAACATCAACTGGAATTTTTTCGTATTCAGCTTTAGAATAAACATGCGTGTTTTTCATCCCGGCAGGTTTAAAAATATGTTCCATCATGTACTGCGAATAACGCATTCCGGTCACTTTTTCTATGATAGCTCCCAAGACCATATAGTTAGAGTTGTTGTAGTGAAAAAGCCTATCTGGCTTGGTATAAGGGCTCGGCTTTCTTTCAGCAATTACCTGCATTACCTCCTGGTTGGTTACGCCTTTTTTCATATTGCGTTTTTCCTTGCGCCAAATATCGTCTATGAAATAAACGTAGTTCATCATGCCGCTGCGGTGTGGTAGTAAAAGCCTCACCGTAATTCCATCGTAAGGAAAATTAGGAAAAAACTTTTTCACATCATCGTCTAGGTTCAGTTTTCCGGCTTCTACCAATTGCATAATTGCAGTTCCGGTAAAAGTTTTGGTAATAGATGCCAGCTCAAACTCCGAATTTATTTTTAAGCTATCGCGATGCAGATAATCTGCCCATCCCAAAGCGCCTTGATAAATGATTTTACCCTTTTTAGCCACCAACGCATTCCCATTGAAACGATATTTTTTGTGCAGGTTGCTCATGAAATCCGCAATCCATTTATCCTCTTTTTTCCTGTCGTAAACTAACGACAAACTATCAGCCTTATCGTCTTCAGGCTTCCTAACTTTTTTGTCTTCGGCAACTTTCTTCTCTTTTTCTTCCTTGCTGGTGCAAGCGTTTAAGGCAAATATGGATAAGGTTATAGCGGTTAGGAGTATTCTGATTTTCATGTAGTATATTAACTGTTTTTTGGTCACATGGAATTAGCCATTGTACGTTAGTAACAAAAAATTACTATTGTAACCGGCTCATTTCATTGGTGTGTGCAACTAGGTTATAAAAGCTGGAAAATTACGTAATCTTAAAAAGATAACGGTAAAAGAGTTTTAAACATTGTTATGGTTAAAAGCGAATCTTCTTTTTTGAAAAGCAATGACCATGCAGACTTTAAGTTAAGCCTCGCTTTTCGTTTTTCCTGATGAAAAATTGGGGTCCACTAGAACACGGGTTTATTTTACAAAAATCCATTCTTCCAAAAAGTACTTTTTCCTTAATTTGGGTCTTCGCTAAATTAACCTAAGTATGAGAGTAAATAAAAATCTGCTACTTCAAAAAACTAATAAAGAACTTGAAGACTATCTTAAACCCAACAAAGGCTACGTTACCGATGCCATAGAATATGCAGTAGAAATACTTACAAGCAGAGGCTATGAATTTTCTGAAGAACAAAAAACATATATAGAAATTGCACTTAGACCTAGGGAAAAACTAGAGGGGCAAAAAAACTATGTGCTCGCTTCTAACATCATTTTTGCATCTCTTGTATTAGGCTTAATCCATTTTTTTGTTGGAGTATCTACAGTTAATAATTTTTCTGTGTTTGGTGGTATCTTTTCGCTTATAGTAACCTTTATATTTGGTCTTATGGCCAGAACAGAAACTTCTTGGCTCAAATATCTGCTTATCGTACTTTCAGCAATTGGGCTGTTGACCATTCCGTTTACAGTTTTCATTTCTCCAATAATGGCCCTGATAAATTTTGGTCAACTTATACTACACGTAGTTGCAATTGTATTTCTATTTAAAGCACCAGAACCAAAGCAAAAAGTGATAGATGTTTTCGACACTAACTAATTCAAACTATCCGTTTTATAAATTTTTCGTAAATTGCAGGTTCAAAAATAATTTGACAATGAAAAAGTTTTTATCAGCTCTTTTACTTTTTACTACAATTGCAATTGCTGCTATGGCACAACCTAAAATGCCAACACCAGAAGAATTAGCAAAGAAAAATGTAGATGAGCTAGAAACTCGTTTAAAACTTACCGCAACACAAAAAGGTGTGATCTACAATTATGCCTACAACATGGCTAAAGAGCAGGTAGCTTTGATGAAAAAGCAGCAAGCTACTGGTTATAACGACGAAGAAGTGACTAAGCTTTACCGTTTAAACAATGAAACTAATAAAAATATTAAGGCTGTTTTAAAGCCCGAACAAATTTTAGAATACGATAAAGTGGTAGAAGAGCGTTTGGCTGGTATTGACCCTAAGAAGAAAAAGAAGAAGAAAAAAGGTGAAGAGGAAGAAAAAATTGTTGGTATTGAAGGCTTAAAATCAGTGAAAGCCGGCCAACCGTGAGTTTACAGCTCTTAGATTATTTCTACACCATTATACATCTGCTCATTATTGGAGCAAACCTTTTCGCTTGGATTTGGCCAAAAACCAGAAAAATCCATCTCTATATTGTAGGCATTACTTTATTTTGTTGGCTAGTTTTAGGCATTTGGTATGGCATCGGCTATTGCCCCATTACCGACTGGCAGTGGCAGGTAAAAGAAAAATTGGGCGAGACTAATCTGCCCAATTCCTTTGTAAAATATTATCTCGATAAGCTTAGAGGAAAAGATATTCCCGACACTGCGGTAGATATCATTACCTTGGGTTCTTTTTTGATTGCAATTGTTTGTTCAATTAAGGTTAATTTCTTCGGTAAAAGAAAGTCATCAGCCCCGCTATCTTAAACGGCGATGTTTTTCTTCTCCTTAATATCGTCGTTGCTGCTTACATAAAACTTGTATACGTTTGTTATTTTCCATTCACCATCTTTTGTTCTTTCTAGCACAAGATAATTCTTTTGCTTATTGTCTACTGCCGAAAAGTTAATATCTATCTGTGCCATTACCAGGGCATCTGTTGCGGTTACAATTTTCGATTTCACATCGCAATTTTGCATTGCTACATTGCCATTCTTTCTCATCTCGTTAACAACCGCTGTAGCGCCATGCTTCACCACACGAACATCTCTGTTAAAGGAGTAAACTGCATCATCACTTAATAAACCTTTCAATAATTTATGGTCGTTATTTAAAAAGCTGGACACAAACCCGTCGATTACTTTTTGATAACTCTGTACAGGTTTCTCGGTTGCTAAGATGTTGTTTGCGATACTGATACCTAGTATTAAAATCGCCAAGAATTTAAGTTTCATAATTTTGTATGTTTTATTATGATTAAATCTCGTTCTAATTGCGTTGAAATTATGTGCAAAAAACACCTATCATTCTGAGTAACAGAATTGTGAGAATGCAAAAGAGGGAGGTTTTAAATCCCGCCATTGTTCTTGATAAATTGCTTTAATCAAGTGAAGCGAAAGATTTAAAACTCCCTCTTAATAATGAAAAAGAAAATGTTCTAAATAAGCTGGTTGTTAACCCACACTTTCTCTACTTAGCAAATCACTTATGCAGCTACTGTATATGTTAATGTAATAGCATAAGGTGTTGCATTTAAAACTGCGGCCTGCTCAGAAATAATAGTTCCGCTTTTTAATGTAACTACTATACGGAACACAAACCTATCGCCCACAGCCACATTTGCGGCAGTTACACCGTTTGCTGCAAAAAGTGTTGCTAAGGCATTTAATGATGTGGTATAGTTTTTAGGCCAAGCTGTAAGCTCGTCATATTTCTGTGTAAAAGCCACGGTATTAGGTGCTGCCGCCCTTCTGTAGTCTACCATTACGCTTACAGACTGTACATTTCCGCTCTCTATCACTTTCAATAAAAACGCATCTGTTGTTGCTGGTGCAGCTTTACTAAACGAAAAAGTATTATATGCTGCCGCAGTTGTACCTGTAGCAGCAGTTCTAGTAAATTGTGCATTTGCCGAATTTTCATATTCGGGATAGCGGTCTTTCTTGCAAGAGACAAATGTAATTGCAAGGGTTATCATGAATAAAATTTTGAAGTATTTCATATTAGTAAAATTATTAAGGAGCCCAGAAAATTTTAGTTGTATATACACTTGGCTGACCAGGGAAATTGGCATTAGAGCTTCTTTCCGAATCAGGATAAGGTAGCCTATGAGGGAAAGTTCTATCACTCACTACCTCTGGATCTGCAGCGCCTGTTACATCGGGAAGCACCGGAAAACCAGTACGGCGGTAATCTGTATAAGCATCCATACCGTAACCAAAGCTGGCAATCCATTTTTGCCTCATAATAATCTCTAACTTTGCCTGATCAGTTGCTGCGGCGTTGTAAGCGGCTATTACAGCGTTTACGTAGGTGTCTCTAGCGGCAGTACTAATTGATGGTACTGTTTGCACCGAAGCCGGTACAGCTGCTGCTTGTTTGTTTATTTTTGCAAACTGCTCCTCAATTGCTTGTCTTAATAATGTAGCCGGGTTTCCGGTTGTTCCAGAAATCAGAGCAGACTCGGCCAAGATAAATTTAACTTGATATGAAGTTAACACACGAACAGGGCCATCGCCAGGGGCATTCGTTAACGTTCCTAAGCCTCCTTGTCCATCGTCATAACGGCCCCCAACAGGGAATAGGCCTATAAGCGATTGAAAGGTTCTCTGATCTTGGTTGCGATTAGGTCCTTTAGAAGCAAACCGAACTGATAGGAAACGCCCATCTCTATAATCTATAGGATTAGTTGGATTATTTGTTGGCGTTAGCTGATTGTAGATATAGTAAGGAAGCCTTGGGTCTGATGAATTTTTAAGAACATTGTAAAAATATGGGCTCACATTACTTTCGCGTTGTGCAGCAGAGTTATAATTAGCAAAGAAACCTATGTTCCTATTTTCTGGAGCAGTAGAAGTTCCAAAACGTAGCTGAAAATCATCGGCGTCAACACTGATAAGGTTGTTTTCTGCTATTAATGCATTAATCTCATTGGTAACATTTTGTTTTAACCTAATTTGGTTATAAAGTTTCAGCTTGATACTGTTTGCCAATTTCACCCACTTTGTTCTATCTCCAGCGTAAATCAAATCGCTTGTAGAGTTAGGTGATATAGACGAGGAAGTCGCATTCAAGTTTGACTTAGCTTCGTCTAATAGTCTAAACAAATCTTGGTAAATTGTAGCCGCATCATCAAACTTAGGAGACAAAGCTCCATTTCCTTTTAGTGCATCAGTGTAAGGTACATTACCAAACATATCTACCAGTATACTAAATAAGTAAGCCTGCTGAATTTGAGCAACACCCACGAAATGAGGGGCATTTTGTGCCTTTCCTTTTTCAATTATAGTTTGAAGATCATTTAATACCCCAGGATACAGGCCATACCCCGCCCCACTATATCCCCACGCATTTTGAAAAGACGTTGGTTCAACTATGTAATCGCCCACACGGCTATTCACAATTTGATGAACAAAAGTAGATGTAGCAGAGTTGATACCGCCAACCGTCATGCTTAGATTAAATGTTAAACCTCCTCCTGCAGCGGGAAGTATCTGAGTAAGAGGTAAATCAGTTGGATTGTTAGGATCGGTATTAATGTCAAGAAATTTCTTGCATCCTCCCATAACAACAGAAAGGCCTATAAGCGCTACCGTTGCTAAATTTTTATATCTTTTTTCCATATTGGATAAGTTTATCGAGTTAAATAATGATTAGAAGGTAAGTCGCAAATTCACTCCAAATCTTTTTGTATTTGGCGCATTTGTGTACTCTATACCCGAAATATTTCTAGTATCACCAGAGCCATAAGTGCTGGTTTCTGGGTCGAAATTTGTTCCCTTAGGGAAATTAGGCGCATAGTAGAACAGGTTACGTGCCGTAAGCGAAATATTTGCAGCAGCAATTTTTGTTTTGGCCAACCATGTTTTCGGAAGATTATAACTTAAAGAAACTTCTCTTAACCTAAGTACGCTGGCATCAAAAACCAACATTTCGGAAATACCGCCTACTCCTGCTGTATTGAAATAGAAATCGTTGGTAGTGGTTTGTACCTGATTTGGTATTTTATTTCCATTTGCATCTAAGATTGGCTGATACGTAGTAGGATCACCATAATATCCCTTAATGATTTTAGGGGTTAAACGATCTTCTGTGTCTGTAGTTACACCACGCCCCAGCAATTGTCCTACTGTAGCAGAATATAAATCTCCTCCGTGTCTGTAATCAACAAGGAATGAGAAAGAAAATCCTTTATATGAAAACGTGTTGGTTAAGCCAGTAATAAATTTCGGGTTAGGGTCGCCTATTACCTGAGCAGCCTCTCTAATCATTAAGCCAGTAGTTCTGTTAATTAAGAAATTGCCATCGGCATCTTTGGCAGCACGGGTCCCCAACATAATACCGTAGGGTTGTCCAGGTCTTAAAACTACAGCTGGATCACCAAAACCAGGAACTACTGAAATTTCATTTAGGCCCTCTGTTAGGCTAACCACCATGTTTCTGTTTCTAGAAAACACACCGTAAATGTTCCAATTAAAGCCTTTCGGATTTTTGAATGGGTTAATATCTAAACCAATCTCGATACCTTTGTTGGTCATCTCGCCAAAGTTGGTTATTTTTCCTGTAAAGCCTGTAGACCCAGGAACCGTAACTAACGCAATTTGGTTAGTAGACTTTTTACTGTAATAGGTAAAATCAATTCCAAACCTGTCGTTTAAAAACCTCAATTCGGTTCCAATTTCACGCTCTGTAGAAAATTCTGGTGTTAAATTTGGGTCGGCAAGTGTATTGCCTACAGTTCCGGCAGACACACCTAAGAATGGAAAGGTTAGGTTACTTGCATTATTTCCCAATGAAGGGTTAACCGAAAAAGTAGGTATTAAGCTGTACGGGCTTGCATCGTTACCAACCTTTGCCCAGTTGGCACGAATTTTACCGTAAGAGAGCCAAGGTGTTTTATCTCTAATTAATTCTGAGAATACGAAAGATGCATTTGCAGATGGATAAAAGAAACTGTTGTTCGCCTTAGGCAAGGTTGATGACCAATCGTTTCTACCAGTTATATTCAAGAAAAGGAAGTTCTTATAATCAAACTGAATGTCTGCAAAGGCACCCATTAATCTTCTGCGGGCATAACCGCCACCGTTAGGTATTACGTTTGCGGTGTTATCGATATCATCAATGTCAAAAACAACCATATTAGTTCCAACAACCGACTGCCTATCGCTGGTGCGCTGGTTAATGTTATGGCCTACAATGCCTTTAAACTTAATGTCGGAAGTAATGTTTCTATTAACAGTTGCTAAGAAAGTAGATTCTATTTCTTGATTATAGATATCATCGTCTGTTACTTCTCCAATGCCAGCAGCCCCAACAGAGCCTCTTCTTATTGTTCTTATACGGCTATCGGTGTATTGATTTAAACCTACGCGATAATTAAAGCTCAACCAATCAAGTGCATCGTAATTAAAGCCAACACTGCCGTAAGTTCTATTTACATTACTTTTGTAGCTATTGTTTCTGATAGACCAATAAGGGTTATCAACACCTGATACTGGAAATACCTGACCCAATGTTACCGGATTTTGGTAAGGCATTACATTAAAATCGGAAAGGTTCCAGTTTCTGGCAAAGTATAGCGTACGTGCAAAAGCCGAAGCTTGTCCAACGCCGTTTTGAGCTCCTAATATTAATCCATTTTGCTTTGAATTAACATAAGATAATGTTCCGAACACACTCACTTTACTATTTAACTTCAAGTTTCCACCAAGGTTAATCGTTGTACGCTCAAAATCAGAAAAGTCGATAACGCCCCCGTTATTACTGTTTGAAGCCGAGATAGAGTAGCTGCCCTTATCGCCCCCGTTGCTAACGGCTACCTGATGTTCTGATACGTGTCCGGTTTGGAAGAAATCTTTCACGTTATTTGAATAGGCTTGGTAAGGGGTTCTTGTGCCTGTTGGAAACTGTGGAAATGCCGCATTGCCTGCGTACCAGTGCGGAATAGTGCCATTAGTTACACCATCGCCCTGCGGAAATAAACTTGAAGAGTTAAAAGCTGGTCCCCAACTGCCGTTAGCATTTGAGTAGTTAAATTCTGAACCAGCACCATATGTGTTCTGATAATCTGGCAGGCCAGAAACTTTTTCCATAGCATAAGACCCACTGTAACTGATGCCAAGATCTTTATTTGTTCCTGTTTTTCCGCTCTTGGTAGTAATTACAATAACTCCATTAGCTGCTCTTGAGCCATATAGTGCAGCAGCAGCAGCACTTTTTAGCACCTCCATACTTTCGATATTGTTAGGGTCCAAATCTACGGCACGGTTGGAAACGGCATTGTTATTTACCAGTGTAGAAGCTCCAGATTGGTTAGATGAATTGTCGAAAGGAATACCGTCTACGATAATCAAAGGTTTAGTATTACCCAGAAACGAAGAGTTACCACGTATGGTGATGTTGGTGGCACTGCCCGGCACACCATTAGAGGCGATGATATTGACACCGGCAACTTTCCCCGTCATTGCCCTTATAGGATCTGGCTCTGATTTTTGTGCTAAGTCGCTGCTTTTTAATATAGAAGACGTGTAGCCCACAGATTTTGTTTTGCGTTCAATTCCGAACGCTGTTACTACAACCTCACTAAGGCTTTGAGAAGAAGATGAAAGCCGAACAGTCATATTGTCTGATATGCTCACCTCTTGCTCGGTATAACCAATAAAGCTAAATACCAAGCTTTGCACTGTTGAAGGTACACTAATAGAGAAAGTGCCTTGATTGGTTGTTTGAACGACCTGAGAAGTCCCTTTTGCTCTGATAGAGGCTCCCGGTATTGGCAACCCATCTGCAGCATCTACTACTTTTCCCGTTATAGTCCTGTTTTGTGCGTAAAGCGTAAAACAAGACAAAACGGTAATCACTAATAATAGTAATTTTTGTTTCATAATTTAATGGTTAGTTAATGAATAAGATTTCTAAGACCAGCCCATATTTAAAAATGGGCAAGTCTTCAAACACAAAGAAAGAGCAAGGCAATTCCACAAAATGTGCGAAAAGCACCTTTTTGCCAAAGCCCACAAACAAAAAAAGCAAACTGCCAATCCTGGTGTTTGCTTTTAATTAATTATTAACTAACGGCTAAATCCCTTCTACAAAATTTGTCCGTTTTACCTATGTCAAAGGTAGTGTGCGTTTATCTATAAAAATATGCGCAAAACACCTTTTATTATTGATTTTAAACATAAGCTCCTTTTCTAAACTTTGATGGGGTCATACGCACCGAACTCTTGAATAATCGGATAAAAGAACTGGTATTTTCGAAGCCAATTAAACCTACAATCTCTCCTAAAGGATAATCTGTAGTTTTTAAAAGATGTTTAGCTCTGTTAATTCTCAATTGCATTAAATATTGGTACGGACTAATTCCGTAAGCCTCCTTAAATGTCCTTAATAAGTGATTAACAGAAAGGCAGCAGTATGCGGAAATATCATCTAAAGAAACATCTGTATTGTAATTACTGTTGATGTATTCTTTAGCCAGCACTAACCGCTTTATAATTTCTTCTTTAGTTTTTGTCTTGATGAAACTCAGTTTATTTACTTTCTGGGTAATTTCTTTGTGATAAATTCCATAGTAGTTCAATAAACAATGATGTAAATATTCATTAATGAGCATCTCATTATCCAGTCCCTTATCTATTTGGTTCTTCAAATGAAGAATATTGTATTTCATATCCCCAACAAATGGATATAAGGTTTCTAAAAACAAAGGTGCACTTTGCGATTTTCCATCTAAAAGATTTTCGTCACTCAGGTGGCAAGTATTGGTGAAGTCCTTAACAAAACCGGCATCAAAAGATAGGGCTAGAGTATTAACAGGTGTTATCGAATCTATGGTAGTATTGTACTCTGTTCCGTGGTTTAATACAATAAAGCTATCTGGAAATATGCTAATGTTTCTTTTGTTAACCGTACATCTCTCTTCCCCGGCAAATACAAATTTCAAGTTATAAGCCTCGCGACCTGATGGCTTGTAGAACGACTTGCAAGTATTTTCGCTTACAATCTTGTTCCTGTTACTCAACTCCTTTACGTATCTCATAGCTGTCAGTACTAATCGTTATATTTACGAGGTTCAACCAAATAATAATGATTTTCGTAGCCGTCTGTAAATGCAGCTATTAAACCTTCCGGCTGATAAGAAGGCACTTGAGTGAAAACCAAACCATTGGCTTTCAAAAGGCAATATTGCTCAATGCAATCGGAGGTATTTAAGTAAATCTGGTTGGTTTGCTTTTCGTTTTGCTTTTCCGATAGAAAAATAGACACCTCGTCTTTTGATGTAGCGATATATGTGTGTGTATCGAATGGTTCAATCTCCATTTCTAATACGTCGCTAAAAAATGTTAATGCGTCACTTAAATTGCCTACCCTAACGTAAAAACTTTCTGCTAACACCTCTTTCATTCCTGTTTCTAATTTGTGTGATATAAAATTAGTTGCAGAAAGAACCCGGCATATCACCCTTTTTGGGTGATTTTAGCATATTTTCTAAATAAAACGGTTTTGTTTGGCGGTTTTAATGGCATCGGCCTTAGAATTTACATCTAATTTGATATAAATATTCTTCACATGACTACGGACCGTATTTTGATCTATAAACAAATCGTTTGCGATCTGGATTTTGGTTTGACCTGTTGCAATGCGCTGTAGAATTTCCGTTTCTCTTTTAGTTAAGGGAGAATTTAGGTTTTTTTGAAAGGACTGCATAACAATGCGGGCTACATTCATACTCATTACGCCACCTCCGTTGCAAACATCTTTAATGGCTTCCGTAATTTTTTCAGTATTCGAGTTTTTGGTCAAATATCCATCGGCGCCCATATTTAATGCTTCGAAAACAGTTTCTGGCGAATCGAAAACCGTTAAAATGATAACGTAGGCATTAGGTAAGCTTTTCTTAATTTCTGGTATGGCTTGTAAACCATTTGTTCCCGGCATATTTATATCTAACAAAATAACCTGAGGAGCATCAGCTTTCAGTTGCTTCCTTGCCAAATCAAAAGAACCATAAGTGCTCACAATTAAGAAATCTTCCTTGTTAGAAAGAAGCATCTCGTAGCCTTTTCTCAACACTTCGTCGTCTTCTATAATTACAATTCGCAGCTGGTTTGTCATATCCTGATAGGTTTTATGTTAGAAATAGATACTTTGGTTCCTTCGCCCACCTTGGAAATCATATCCAAATTTGCTTGAATACGTTGGCTCCTGTTTTTGATATTCTGTAGTCCGCGGCCATTGCCAGCAGTATCCATTTCAAAACCTTTACCGTCATCAACCACCTCAATTTTAAGTGTTTGATTTTCTTCAAAAACACTAATATTTACGTTTTTAGCACCTGCATGTTTCAGAATGTTCGTTAATATTTCCTTAGCAATTAGGGTTAAATTCCGATTTTGCTCCATAGACATTTTCCACTTCTTATACTTCTCGTCAAACCCATCCATTTGAAAGGTAATTTGAGTATGTTGAAATAAGTCGACGCCAAAATTTCTAACATGTTGCATGATTTCGTAGACATTATCGCTCTGCGGATCTAAAGCCCACAATACATCTTTGGTACCGGTATACAAGAAACCTGCATTTTCCTTTATTAGCCTTATTAGTTCTTTCTGATCTTCTTGCTGCCCATCTATCTTCTTATCCAAGATCTCAGAAAGTACATTTATCCTAGTGAGCTTGTTGCCAATATCGTCATGAAAGTCTTCGGCAGTTTGTTTCCTAATTTTCGCCTGCTCTTCTAATTTTATTGCTTCTCGCTGCTTTCTTGCCAATTCTTTTCTTTTAAGGATGATATACATAGTTAACCAGATCAGCAAAACAATAACAACTAATGCCAATACACCAAACCATGGCGTGGCATAAAAAGGAGGGTTAATGGTGAAAGAAAAAGACACTGTTCTAGATTTTTCACCATTTACTTCTGCATAAACTTTAAAGGTATAGTTGCCTGGCGGAAGCGCAGAATATTCCGCTTGCGTGGTAGAAACCTGTTCGCCAAAATCTCTATCTAATCCCAATAAATAATAGCGATACAGTACGTATTGTGGGTTAGTAAGGCTAATTCCTTTGTAATTGATTGTGATGTGATTTTGGGTGTGCTTAAGATTAATTGCAGGCAACTTTTCTAATGATGAATTTAAGGCAATTCTTTTGTCGTTAGTTTTTCTATCGACAATCTGTATACCCTTAATAGAGATTGCTGGTGCAAATTGTTTCTCTCTTAATAATCTGGTATTACATAGTATAACTCCGGTTGTAGTACCCACCAAAATATTGTTATTAAAGCTGAGTATGGCATTCTGGTTGGCCTCTACCACGGGAGAATTTCCTTTAATTATTTGGTAGCGCTGGGAAACCGCATCGTATTTAAGTTTGTTTATACCTCTGCCAGTACCTAGCCATAAAGTTCCACTCTGGTCAAACGTTGCACTGTAGATGTCATTTGAACTTAAACCATCGGCAGTTAGGTAGCGTTTCACTGCTTTGGTCCTCGTATCGAAGCTAACCAAGCCATCCCCAATGGTACAAAAAAACAGCAAATGATTATTTTTTACTACCCCTGTTACGTAAGCATTTTCTAGTTCATTAATTTTAAACTGGTGATCTATTTTTTGATTTTTAATTAGATACACGCCAGAAGAAGTGCCAAGTAAAACACTGTCTTTGCCATGGTAAAACAAACAAGACATCCAACCCTTAAAGCCAACTATCTTTTCTATTCTGTTTTTTGACACATAAGTAACGGCATTTATCTCTCCCAAATAAAAATTTCTGGCATCATCTTGTGCTACTGCACCAATATTTGTGCCTTTGGTAAAGGGCATTTGGGCAAAGGTTGTTCCATTGTACTTCCACAAGCCTTCATTCTGTATGGATAGAAGAATGTTGCTGTCGCGATCTGCTGTTACGAAATAGAGATGCTTATCCTTAATTTTTGCTGCTTCGGGCTGTGTGATAGTCTCTCCGTCAAAACGATACAGCCCTTTATTAAAGGTAGATATCCAAAGCTTTCGTTGCTTGTCTAGGGCAATTCCGCTTACTGGATAGGCTAAATCCCTGCCTTTAAACCTATCGTACTTGACAAAAGCATCTCCTTCGTACTTAAAAACACCATCACCAAAACTCGACAGCCAAATATTGTTCTCTACATCTCTAGTAATAACATTAACCCTATTGGTTTTTAGCCCATTTTGCTCATTAAAAACTATAGGTTGCTGTCCATTTTTAATTAAATATGCCCCTTTTTGTGTGGCCACCCAAATACTGCCATCGGCATCTTGAGCAATATCAAAATAACCTTCAACATTTGGTTTGTAAAATAATGGATTTACATTCCCATTTGTTGATACGAATATACCGTTTTTAGCAGTAGCCAGATAAAATTTATCAGCATCGTTATTATCAAACAATACCTTTACCACATTGTTGTTCGCAACATTTGCCGGAAAAACGGCATGTGGCAGCCATTTCTTTTTATCTAATTTAAAAACGCCAACCCGCCTAACAAATATGTATAGGTTTCCTTTCTTATCCTTATTTAAGCAAGTAATGGCTTCTCCTTCCACCACATCTATAAATACAATTTCATTTTGCTGAAGCTTAAACAATTTCCGGTTTGATAAACCCCAGATATTTCCTTGCAAATCTGTTTGTAAGTTATAAACGTCAACCCCTTCAACTACTTTTTTAACCTTTCCGTGGTGAATTAGGTTGATGCCATTATCTGTTCCTACCCAAACTTGTCCTCTACTGTCTTCTGTAATACAGCCAACATTGTTAGACAATAAGCCATCGGCTTTGGTATAAGACTTAAATGTAAGTCCATCAAAATTGCTAACGCCGCCAAAACTACCCAACCAAAGCGTGCGGTCTTTTGCCTGATAAATATTGCTTACCTGCGATTGCGGTAAACCTTCTTTAAGGTTGTAATTAGTGAAATTATAGTTTTGAGACCAAAGGAATTTTGGTAAAGCAAGGATAAAAATAAAAACACATAATTGCCTAGTTAACATCTCCAAACAAAATAATCATATTTATATTCGCAAAAAATCACCCTAAACGGGTGGTTTTTATATAAGACTACGCAAGTAAGGAATTTGTTGCAAAACCCTATGTTTTTTATACTGGTAAGTAGAGTTGCTTTTAGGTTCTAAGACAATCCCACCACATCTTTTTTCTTTCTATTCTTCATTCCCTTTGGAATGAGCGCAAGTATTTCTTCTTTTAGGGCATTAAGCATTTTCTTTTTTACGAAGCTTTTATGTGTTACCAAGCTAATTTCTCGCACCGGCTCTGGCGATTTAAAGTAGCGCACTTTGTTCAACTGTTTTGTATTTAAATCGTGCAGCGAAAGTTCTGGCAACAGCGTCGTGCCATCATTTACATCTACCATTCTGATCAAAGTTTCTACACTGCCAGTGTTGTAAGTTAAAGCTTGCAGTTTATTATTTTTGGTAGATCTGCAAATGTTTAGCACCTGCGAACGCATACAATGCCCCTCGTTTAAAAGCCAGATGTTTTCTTCCTCGAAATCTTCGGTGTCGATGGTTTTCTTTTTGTAGAGCTTACTATTTTTACTTACATAGCCCACAAAAGTTTCGTAGTACAAAGGCTGCTCGGCAATGTTGGCATCAACTAAAGGCGTTGCCAAAATACCACAATCTATTACCCCGGTTTTTAGGTGGTGGATAATATCTTCGGTAGTGTACTCCCAAATTAGCAGCTTTAGTTCTGGATATTTGCCCAGCATTGAAGCAATAACTTCTGGCAGTAAATAAGGGGCAATGGTTGGGATGATACCAATTTTTAGCTCACCTGTAATATCTTGCTCCTGATTGCTGATAATTTCCTTGATCTTGCTATTCTCTTGTAAAACGATACGAGCTTGCTCAATAATCTGCGATCCTATTTCTGTTGGTGTTACAGGCTGTTTGCTCCTATCAAAAATCTTTACGTTAAGAAACTCTTCGAGCTTTTGTACCTGCATACTTAACGTTGGCTGGGTAACAAAGCACTTTTCGGCAGCGCTAACAAAACTTCTGTAAGTGTCTACGGCAACAATATATTCGAGTTGAACTAAGGTCATATAGCTAAAATTGATAATAATGTTATTTAGCTATAAATTTAGACAATATCAGCTCTCAAACAAAACTTATTAGATAATTTAAAATTAAGGAATGAAGAATAATTAAGACCTAACTCCTTAATGGTTGAGTATTTTTATTGTACTGTATATTCTTTTGTTTGCAACGTGTGCGCACTGAAATACCCAATAGCACCGCCTTTGATATTACTTACCGGATTAGCTGGCGCCGCGTTATCTCCGCCACCCTGTGCTCCGTTATCTACACTAAACCAATATTTATAAACAGGCTCTTCAATAGTTAGAAACTCTAGTTTAATTCTGTCACCTTTTTTAAGTTTACTTTCTTCGGTGAACTCAAAAGGGAAAATGGTTTGATTAACGGTTTTGCCATCACTAAACTCATCGTTAGAAGCCATGATAGATTTAGTGTAAACCCCGTTTTTGTACTCTATGAAACGATAAAAGTTTTTCACGCCAATTGGATCCGTATATCTAACATGGGTAAATAGGCGTGGACCATCAAACAAGTTTAGTTCATATTGATAAACATCTTCTAAAGGCACCACTTCGGGCATCACGGAAGTAGAGGTAAAAGTTTGTCCAGAAACCGAAATTTTTAGCTTGTATGTCTGTTTTGGCATGCCTTTTAGTGTTTGATGAGTATAAACACCTTTGGGCATTTCAATTAATTGTGTGTTGTTCCCAAACTGATCTTCAATTAAAACTAAAGCATTGGGCACGCCATCAAAGTCGTTTGTGCTTTTGTAGTTTTTAGTTTTGCTGATAAGCACCCTGGCACCACCAGCTTGATCAGTTAATGTTGCTTCTATTACGTATTTCTCTGGGGCATTTTTTAATTCTAAGTCTATCACTTCTTCGCAAGAAGAAAGCCCAATTACCAATAAAAAAACAATTGTTAAATATTTGAAATTTCTCATGAGTATCAGCTATTAAAATTTGAAATTATAAGATATTGATGGCAACCACTGGAACAAAGTAGTGCGAACCACTTCGGTTCTGCTTGGGTCGTTTTCTGCCTCTCTAAAATTAATAGAGTAAGCATTCTTTCTACCATAAGCATTGTACAAACTGAACGAAAGTTCCGAACTATAGTTTTTTCGTTTCTTTAATTGAAGGTTTGCGCCTAAATCTAACCTGTGGTAAGATGGCATTCGGTAAGTATTTCTGTCTGTATAATAGAAGAAGACCTGTCCATCCATATTGTATTTACCCACCGGAAAAGTAATGGCATCGCCAGTATAGTAAATCCACGATGCACTAAGGCTCCATTTTTCATTAAGCTGATACGAACCTACCAAGGCCAATTCATGCGTTCTATCCTGACGGGCATTGTACCAGTTGCCACCATTAATTCCGTCTATTTTCCTTTCGGTTTTAGATAGTGTATAGCTTAACCATCCGGTAAAATCGCCCTTCTTTTTCTTAAACAACATTTCTAAACCGTACGCTCTTCCAATACCGTAAAGCAACTGCGTTTCTATATTATCTGAGTTAAAAGTTTCGGCTCCATCCCTGTAATCAATTTGGTTATCGAGGGTTTTGTAGTAACTCTCTACGTTCAATTCAAAGGCATTATCGAATAAATTACGGTAATAGCCTACGGCAAACTGGTCTGATATTTCTGGCTTTACCATCAACGAACTTGGCAGCCACTTATCGCTCGGGCGACTAGAGGTAGAGTTAGAGATCATATGCATATTCTGTGCATTTCTTACATACGATGCCTTTACAGAACTTTGTTGATTTAGCAAATAACTTAACGATAAACGGGGTTCTAGGTTGAGGTAGGTTTTCACAAACTCGCCTTTATTGTAATAGGTTGAATTAATGATATTTCCCTCTGGATCAACTGTCAGAAAATCGCCACCACCAAGCACACTAAAGCTGGTTAAGCGCAAGCCAAAACCAATGTTAAGTTTTTCGGAAGCTTGCCAATCGCTTGATGCGAATACCGCATTTTCCCAAGAAAATTTCTCTTGGTAATTCACATCGTTAAAACTAGACTGACCTTGTGAGGTAACTTCGCCGGGCGTTACTGTATGGTGAATAGAATTGAACCCGAACTTTACCAAGTTTTGATCCGAAGCTTGCCAGAAGAAATTTTGCTTCAAGCCCCAATCTTTTAACTGCGAGAAAATACGAACGTTATCTATTCCGGTATTTACTTCAATCTTGTTTTGATAACTAGTAAAAGAACCTGTAGTTGTTGAGCTTAATTTATCAGAAAATATATGTTTCCATTGTGCGCTTGCAATGCCATTGCCCCAGCTTAAGCCAAAGGTTTTTGCTAAGCCCAATTTATCGCTACCTAAATAACCACTGAAACTTAGTTTATCTTTATCGCCCAACTGGAAATCGGCTTTTCCGTTCACATCATAAAAGTACATGGTGTTTTGGTTAATGGTACTATCTGGCGAAAGCCTCAAAAGTGCATCTACATACGTTCTTCGTCCAGAAATAATAAAAGACGATTTATTCTTCTGAATTGGACCTTCTAAGGTAAGTTTCGAAGAAATTAAACCAATACCGCCAGAAGCAGAGAATTTATCGGCATTGCCCTGGCGCATTTTGATGTCTAACACCGAAGAAAGTCTGCCGCCAAATTGAGATGGCATTCCGGTTTTGTAAACGGTGATATCTTCTACCGCATCTGGATTAAAAGTAGAAAAGAAGCCTAATAGGTGAGCAGCGTTATAAACAGGCACATCGTCCATCAATACCAAGTTTTGATCTGCCGAACCACCACGAACATAAATACCTGCACCGCCTTCGCCTGCAGATTTAATTCCCGGTAAAAGCTGAATGGCTTTCAAAATATCTCGCTCACCAAAAATTAATGGAATATTTTTAATGGTTTTCATGCTCAATCGTTCTGCACCCATTTGCGGACTGGCTAAACTGCGGTCGTCCCTTGCTGTAGAGATTACAATTTCATCGAGGTTGTTGGCATTGTCTTCTAATTCGAAGTTCAAGGTCTGATTTTTGGAAACCTTCAGTTTTTTTGTCAAGGTTGTCATTCCAACGGCACTAATTACGAAAGTGTAATTTCCTGCTTTTAGTTCTACTTCGTAATTACCCAAACTATCTGCCATCACATTGCGCTTAGCCTCAACAATGTTAATGGTTGCTGCTTCTATTTGGCTTTCGGCCGATTTTACCTTGCCGGAAATTTTAAAAGTTTGTTGTGCAGATGTACTTGAAATACTTAGAATAATAAAGCTGAATAAAAATAAGACGAGCTTAAAGAGATTAGATGTCATTTACGTATCGGAATTTATTTGTGTGTTAATTAATGGTATTTTGAAGTATGACAACGAAAAAAGAACATACCCCTACGTTTTCCAATAATTTTTTCGCAAGTTAAATAGAATGAAAGTATTTATTTCTTAAGGAAAAGTTAAATCTTAAGCATTAGACGATAATTTGCCCACTTAGTTACTTGATATAAATAACGGAATAGACAATTAAATCTTACTTTTGTGCTTTAATTTGCAGTAGTGGGAAAAGATAAACTCAGAAAATTTGCGGAAATAGACACTTTTCCGAATGTATATCAATTAGATGAAGCCAAAGTACTGAAAGGAAATTGGGCAAAAGATCACTTTAAGAACAGCAATCCGGTAGTGTTAGAGTTAGCTTGTGGAAAAGGCGAATATTCGGTGGGATTGGCTAGGCTTTTTCCTGAGAAAAATTTCATTGGCATTGATTTAAAAGGAAACAGAATTTGGCGTGGCGCTAGAACAGGCGTTGATGAGGGCATTCCAAACCTTGCTTTTTTGCGCATTCAGATTGAAGATTTACTAGAGTACTTTGGTGAAAACGAGATTGATGAAATTTGGATCACTTTTGCCGACCCACAGCCTCAAATTAGCCGAGAAAAGAAACGTTTAACGTCTCCAAATTTCTTGACCAAGTACAAGCCTTTATTGCGTGAAGGAGGGAAAATCAACCTAAAAACAGATAATGATGGTTTGTACAACTACACTAAAGAAAAAGTAGCGGAATTGGGTTTGGTTACGCATAAAGATACCGATCATTTATATCAATCTGATTTGGCAGATGAGGTACTTTCGATCAAAACACATTACGAACGCATTTACCTTAAAAAGGATAAGAATATTAATTACATTCAATTTTCGTTTTGT
Source organism: Pedobacter sp. (assembly GCF_031119335.1). Classification (GTDB taxonomy): domain Bacteria; phylum Bacteroidota; class Bacteroidia; order Sphingobacteriales; family Sphingobacteriaceae; genus Pedobacter. The sequence continues at coordinate 50,504 of NZ_JAVHXT010000020.1, read as the reverse complement.
TAGGCACTCCGTCATTGCGAGGCACGAAGCAATCTTACAACGTTAGTTATTTGCTTTAGGATTGTTTCGTGCATCGCAGTGATGTATAATTTGACTTAAAATGGACACCAATTTTTACGAACAGGTTTACGAAGTGGCAAGGTTAGTTCCCAAAGGGAGGGTTACTTCCTATGGAGCAATTGCCAAAGCTTTGGGCGTGGCAAATTCATCGAGAATGGTGGGGCATGCCATGGCTTATGCAGGCCAAGCTAGTCCAAAAGTACCGGCGCATAGAATTGTAAATAGTAGCGGATTGCTAACTGGCCGGTTTCATTTTTCGCCACCAACATTGATGCAGGAACTTCTGGAAAAAGAAGGAATTACGGTAGTTAACGATAGAATAAGGAATTTCAAGCAGGTATTTTGGGATCCGTTGCAGGAATTATAACCTCTAAATCCCCTAAAGGGGGCTTTTGTAAGTAGCCAAATGATTTTAGTCCCCTTTAGGGGATTTAGGGGTTCAATTATTATAAAAATGGGAAAATTAGCAGAAGAATTTAACGACTATCGCTCAAAAATGAATGAGCGTGTAATGGAAACCGCCAATACCAACATTAAACGCTTTTTTGCGCTAGATACCACTTCTTACGCAGAAGGCGCATTAAACGTAAAGACAAAAGAGATGTTGGGCTTGGTAGCTTCGATGGTTTTAAGATGTGATGATTGCATTAAATATCATCTAGAAAAGTGCTACAACGAAGGCGTTACCGATGACGAAATGAACGAAATATTCATGATCGCCAATTTGGTGGGTGGCTCTATCGTTATCCCACACTATCGCAGAGCTGTAGAGTTTTGGGACGATTTGAAGAAATAGGTTTTAACCACTAAAACATAATTTATCCCGACCTTTCGGGAAAGGACGAAGAATTTTATGATAAACAAATCCAATGTTACCATTGAATATTGCCCTAAATGTGGTTGGATGTTACGTTCTGCTTATTTCGCTCAAGAACTGTTGACTACTTTTTCTGAAGAACTGGAAAGCGTAAAATTAAAACCCAGTGAAACAAGTGGCACATTTCTAATTTTCGTAAATAACGATTTAATTTTCGACAGAAAAGCGCAAGGTCGTTTTCCAGATATTAAAGAGCTGAAACAGCTGGTTAGAGATATTGCTTGTCCGGGTAAAAGTTTGGGACATGCTGATAAACCTTAAACAGACCCAACTTTAGGTAGGGTTGAATAGCATTGATAAGCAGTGTTTTGCGTAAAATCTTCTACAAATTGACCAAGCGTTACACGTTTGCAAAATCTTGGTTTATACAAAGCCGATCTAAATGTAGGCTTTAATAACTTTGGCACATTTTTTAATAGGTTAGGAGTATCTACTATATACACATCCTATGAAAAATTTTTTAATAACTAGCGTTTTAACGTTATGTATTTTAACAGGCCTCAGTGCCCAGCAAAAGCAACTGCGCACTTACCAATATCATCCAGAAATCAACAAAAAATCTATTTCTGGCACCATCACAAAAATTACCAGCTCAACCCTTGGAAAGCACGAATTGAAATGGTTTCATTTGGGAGATATCGTTATCCATGTTTGGGGAAAAGACATCAAAAGAGAGATGGCGGTAGGCAAAGTATTTACTTTTAATGGGGTCCAAAGACTAATTGGCGTTAGAAGGCACATGGAAGAAGCGATTAATCCACAATTACTGGGACTAACAAATGCGCCCAGTGACAACAATAACCGCTAATTAATTGAAAGGTGGAGACGTTGCTATTTTGGTTGAAAAATATTGGAATAAGCTAGCTCTCCACCTTCATTTAAAGCTGTCATCTTTTGTAATTGCAGGTTATAAAGTTCCTTTAATTCTGGAGGATTGATGATTTTCACGTTGCTTTGAGTTTAACATAAAAACATTTGGATGTTCATAATTTTTTTATTATAATTAGTAAAAAACATCCTAGTTTCTATGATAGTAAATCACCAACTTTTAGACCGTGACTTCTTTATTCCATCTTGGAAAGTTAAACATTTATTTTTAGGCACATTCAATCCTTATGGAGGAAAAAGTGTTGCTTACTTTTATGGAAGAGAAAAAAATTTCACATGGAATATTCTTTCAAAGATATTTACTTCCCATTTTAACAGAAACAACATAAACGAGCTATTGCCTCTTCTGAAACAAAACAAAATTGCTTGTATGGATATGATTAGAAGTGTTAATGCTTTAGAAGAATTTGTACCAGGAATAATTGGAGAAGGATATCGAGATTCTAAAATAATCAACAGAAAAATCAACAGAAACTATAATACCTTATTCATAAACGAGGTAATTAGGAAAAACCCAGGTATAAAAGTCTACTCTACATGGGGCAAAGGATCTACACTTAAAAGTTGGATTGAAGAAGTAAGTAGTGTTGAATCAAATGTAATTAGCCTAGCTTCCCCAAGTCCTGCCGCTAGAGTGCCTAAAGGGACTGAAAAATATAATTATGTCTTAAATAATTGGCAAACCAAAATTCAAAAATTTTAGGTCATGATAATTTACATAAAGCTAGGCATAGCTTTTTATAATCAAGGGTTTTTTAATGTTCTAAAAAAGGACAAGCCTTACTTTGGCAAACATCAAGAAAAAATAAAAGTTAAACTTGGGTGTAATGGACAGATCGCAAAATACCCCTCGCATATTAATAGGAAATTTAATGAAAATGAAACCCTTAGTACTTATATTGGTAACGAATACACAAATTGGGTTCAAACCAAATTTCGGCAAGGTGACGCAATGAAAATAGAAATAGTAAATCCAAACTCAATCATACTTTATGCAAAAGGAGAGGAGAACTAACAAACATATTTACTTAAAAAATGTCAAAAAAAACTGTTCCGGATTGCAAACCGAGTAAGGCGAGTTCATGTAATAATCTCGACTAGCGGAAACTATTTCACTTCACCGCCTCATTGTAAGATTTTACCAACGCAATCAGCATTTTTTCGTCGAAACTTTCGGTTGCTTTGATACTCTCTGTTAAGCCTTCGTCACCCGTAAGTTTAGCTAACAGCAAGTTTTTAGTAGCTGCTGTCCTAGAGCCGTCAGCAGCAATTTCTTGCATTGGGCCGGTGCCTGGTTTTTCAATGAAGTAAAAAACCTTGGCTTTCGGCGGTGCTCCAGCGGGTCTTTCAACACCTCCGCCACGATTACCACCAAGGTTAATGCTAACACCACCTCCCATGCCGCCGCCCATACCGCCACCAGTCCCCATGCCAACACCAAAAGTTGGGCGAGCTTTTACACGAGGTTGTACAGGTTCTTCAACACCAGATGTTCCGCCCACCGCATATAAATTTACTTTTCCGCTTTCTACCAATTTAAAGAACTTAACTACTGCTTTCTTCCCAACAATGTAGGGCTTACTTTCGTAGGTATCGCCGTTCCATAAAAATGATTTGATATCTTTAGCCTTATATTCCTTTAGGCCTTGCTCTTCTATTTGGATAAAAACAGATTCGTAATTGGTTCCTTTAATTTCGCCACGCACAAAGTTGCCCTCACTAATCAATACCGCATCTTGGGCCTTTGTGGTAAAAGCCAACAAACAAATTACGACTATTAATTTAAAAATTCTCATACTCAAATTAACGGAAAATAATGTAGTATTGTTATATCGATAACATTTATTAACATCTCACATCATGAAGGAAGCGCTTGAAACTTTTGTCACTTTTTTAAAGAGTCCAAAACCACTAAAGCAAGTCAAATACAAGTATTTATTGATAAGAGATTTTGCAGCACTTTTAATTCTGTATGTTTCCTTTACCATATTATTATTATCTGTATTTGGTTTACTTTTACATTTTGATCTGATCAGAGAATACAAAGGCATAGACCTCTTAAAAGAATTTGGTGTTTTAGGCACTTTATTTTTAGCCTGTATCGTTGCGCCACTATTGGAAGAAACTATTTTCAGATGTCATCTAAAGGATCTAAACGGGGCAATTTATTTTATTTTTCTATCCTTAGGAGCATTAACCGTTTCGCAAGTTAATGGGATACGTATTCAGCTTGCCATTATTGGGACAGCTTTAGTCTTAGCAGTGTTAGTCATCGAGTTTTTGAAGAAAAAAAGTAGGTTTTACGCTACAAAATTCTGGATAAAGATTTATCCATATCTATTTTACTACACTGCCATTATTTTTGGATTGGTACATTTAAGCAACTACAAAGATTTGACGGTTACTGACCCTAGTTTTGTGTTCTACATTGGCTCCCAAGCTTTTGGCGGACTAGGACTTGGGTACTTACGCATTAAGTATGGCCTAATCTACAGTATGCTTTTCCATGCTTTATTTAACTTGCTAATGGTTTCGTTGGTAATTCTTTTCTCCTAGTTTTTTCAATTTATCATTACCTTTATCATCTGTCTTAAATATCAAATATTGTTAAGCAAATGAGCAACAAAAAACTTTTCCTTTTAGACGGAATGGCCTTGATTTACCGAGCACATTTCGCACTAAGCAAAAACCCTCGTTTTACGTCAACAGGTGTTAATACTTCTGCAGTGATGGGGTTTACCAATACCTTACTAGAAGTGCTAAAAAAGGAAAAGCCTACGCATATCGCTGTAGTTTTCGACACCGATGCGCCTACAGAAAGGCACACCGATTTTGAAGCCTACAAAGCGCATCGAGAAGCTATGCCCGAGGACTTATCGAAAGCTATTCCTTATATTTTCAGGCTCATTGAGGGCTTCAATATCCCGGTAATTACTAAAGATGGCTACGAAGCCGACGATATTATTGGAACCTTGGCCAAGGAAGGCGAAAAAGCTGGCTTTAAGGTATTCTGCATGACACCCGATAAAGATTTCGCTCAGTTGGTTTCTGATAATATTTTCATTTACAAGCCTGCTCGTATGGGTAACGAAATGGAAATTTTGGGCGTGCCAGAGGTTTTGGCCAAATGGGAAATTGAAAATGTTTCGCAGGTAATTGATATTTTGGGCTTATGGGGTGATGCCGTAGATAATATACCAGGTATTCCTGGTATCGGCGAGAAGACTGCTAAAGCGCTGATTAAGCAATACGGCAGTATGGAAAATATCATCGCCAATAGTCACGAACTGAAAGGAAAACAAAGGGAAAATGTAGAAAATTTTGCTGAGCAAGGATTGATTTCCAAAAAACTGGCTACTATAATTCTGAATGTTCCTGTAGAATTTAACGAACAACAGTTATTGCTTGAAGAACCGAGCAAAGAGTTGTTAGAACCTCTATTTGCTGAGCTAGAATTTAGGACCATTGGCAAACGTGTTTTTGGCGATGCTTTTAGTGTAAATGAAGGTAAAGCGGGGGGACAGCAAGATCTGTTCGGCAACGCTATAACTACAAAAGAAGTAGAAAACCAACCTTCGCTGTTCGATACGCCGATTGATGCCAAAAACATTGCTAACACACCGCACGAATATCATTTAGTTGCCACACCAGAGGAGAGAAAAGAACTAGTTAATTTGTTATTGCGACAAAGTCGGATATCTTTTGACACCGAAACGACAGGAACAGACGCCAATTTTGTGGATTTGGTAGGCTTATCTTTCTCCATTGAAGCCGGTAAAGGATATTACATTCCAACTCCTCAAGATAAAGCAGAAACACTAGCCATTTTAGAAGAGTTTAGGCCAGTTTTTGAAAGCGAAAATATCGTTAAAATTGGTCAAAATATTAAGTACGATATGTTGGTACTTAAATGGTACGACATCAATCTAAAAGGAGAGTTATTCGATACCATGTTGGCGCATTATCTGATAGATCCTGATACTCGACACGGCATGGACGTGCTTTCGGAAAACTATTTAGGTTATACCCCAATTTCTATTACTTCGTTAATTGGAGCCAAAGGTAAAAACCAACTGAATATGAAAGATGTGCCGGTAGAGAAAGTGGTTGATTATGCCGCAGAAGATGCCGACGTGACTTGGCAATTGGCCAATGTTTTTGAGCCAATGCTAGCGGAAAGAAATGCCAATAAACTAGCTGCCGAAATCGAAAATCCGCTGATTTATGTATTGGCTGATATGGAAAAAGAAGGTGTTAGGATTGATGCTGAAACACTAGCCAATTATTCGTCGCAGTTACAGGAGGAAATTTTAAAAGCTGAACTTTCGGTTTATGAAAAAGCGGGGTTTAAGTTTAATCTCGCCTCACCTAAGCAATTAGGAGAAGTTCTTTTTGATCATTTAAAACTTGATCCAAAAGCGAAGAAAACTAAAACCGGTCAATATCAAACTGGCGAAGATGTGTTAACCGCATTAGCTAATAAAAGCGATATTGTTAAGGATATTCTAGATTTCCGCCAGATGCAGAAATTGAAATCTACTTATGTGGATGCTTTGCCTTTGTTGGTAAACCCAAGAACTGGAAGAGTGCATACAAGTTACAATCAGGCAGTTGCCGCAACGGGAAGATTGAGTTCTAACAATCCGAACTTACAAAACATTCCTATTAAAACTGATAGAGGTCGGGAAGTTAGGAAGGCCTTTATTGCTAGAGACGAAAATCACATCCTTTTATCTGCCGATTATTCACAAATTGAACTAAGGATCATTGCCGAAATAAGTAAGGAAGCAAATATGTTGGATGCCTTTTTAAATGGAATTGATATCCATACCGCAACTGCAGCCAAAGTTTACGGAATTGGCATTGATGAAGTAACTTCCAATCAACGTAGAAATGCCAAAGCGGTTAATTTCGGTATTATTTATGGTCAATCGGCTTTTGGCTTATCGCAAAACTTGAACATTCCGCGTAAAGAAGCTGCCGAAATTATCGAACAATACTTTATTCAATATCCAGGTATCAAAAACTACATGAGCGATACCATGAATTTTGCTCGCGAAAACGGTTACGTAGAAACCATTATGGGCCGTCGCAGATATTTACGAGACATTAACTCGGCAAATATGACAGTAAGAGGTTATGCAGAGCGAAATGCGATTAATGCACCAATTCAAGGTTCCGCAGCCGATATGATCAAAATTGCGATGATCAATATCCATAAAGACATGACGGCTCAAAAACTACAATCAAAAATGACGATGCAGGTACATGATGAGTTGGTGTTCGATGTAATTAAGAGCGAAAAAGAAGCGGTGAAAGAAATTATCACTAACAGAATGAAAACGGCCATCAAAACCGAAGTACCAATTGAAATTGAAATTGGCGAAGGTGTAAATTGGTTGGAGGCGCATTAATAAACTTAATACGTCATTGCGAGGCACGAAGCAATCTTTGAAATTTATCTTTTAAGATTGCTTCGTGCCTCGCAATGACGACGATAATAACAAATAACGATGAAAAAAATAACGCTTATCTTATTGCTAGCAATTACAAAAATCAGCTTTGCACAAAATACCGACCGTAATAATTCCATACAAGATACCACATTGGTTTACAATAGCCCAATGTACACCAAAGACCCTGTGCGTTCTAAATGGCGACCGGTAATTAAACGTACTGGAGAATTTTACCAAGTTTCGTTCTACGACCGAAAAGATATTCTTCAGGAGGTTATCAGTTTTGAGGATAGGGATCTAGTGGTAAGAAAAGGCCCGTATTCAAAACTAGCTAAAGGCAAGTTGAAAGAAAAAGGGAATTATGATAAAGGCCACAAACACGGAGAATGGATTACTTACACCAATGACGGCGAGGAACAAAAGAAAATCGAAACCTACACCTACGGCAAGCTAGATGGCAAATTCATAGAATACTGGCTTGGTAATAAGGAAGAGGGCAGCTATGTGAATGGCAAAAAATCGGGTATTTGGAAGTTCACTTATAAAGAAGGTAAGATAGCGGGCGAAGAAAGTTACGATGAGATTGGAAAGAAAATAAGCGGCAAATACTATGACAAAAATGGGGTAGAAGTTAAATATGAAGATTTATTCTCTCCGCCAACCTACAAAGGTGGTTTAAAAGATTTCTATAGGTATCTTTCTTCAGAAATCAAATATCCATCTCAATCTGCCAAACAAGGCATTCAGGGCACGGTAATATTAAGTTTTAGTGTAAAGAAAAATGGTGATGTAGAAGATGTCAATATAGAAAGGTCGCCAAATAATGAGCTTGCGATAGAAGCGATGAGGGTACTTGAAATGTCTCCAGATTGGATGCCCGGCAAAATGTTTGGCGAAGTAGTGAATGTACGATACAACATTCCAATTAAATTCTCACTAAACAGATAACATTCTGTATATTACATCGTTATTAAACACTAAAATAATACTACTGAAAATGAAAAAATTCTTAACTCTAGCTGCTATTGCCCTATTTGGCTTAAGCACTACATTTGCGCAAACTACTACAACAGTAAAGCAAACCCCTAAAAAAACTACAGTAACTACAAAAACTAAATCTACAAGTGTAAAGCTTAAAGCCGACGGTACGCCAGATATGCGTTACAAAGAAAACAAGGCTAATAAAGTGGTTGTAGCAGGACCGAAGAAGAAAGATGGAACTGCTGATATGAGGTATAAAGCAAACAAGGCAGCCGCTAAAAAGAAAGGCTAACTGACAAAAAGAAAGTCCCGATGTAATGTCGGGACTTTTTTATTTTAGACTTACGAAGTTTAACTTTTGTATGCTGTTATTTTAATGGTAAAGTTGAGGGCTTTGCCATTTAAAAACTTCGTAAGTCTAATTAAAGTCAAATACTACAATTCTATCGTTTCGCCAATTGCAGGCAATAACAATTGTTTTTGTGCTCTTTTAAATACTTCAACGGCAGTGTATTTATCAATCTCAATTACTGGGAAAGAATCATAATGTACACCAATTACTTTATTGCAGTTTACATATTCTGCAGCTATTGCAGCATCGCTGGCATCCATGGTGTAATTACCGCCAATTGGTAAAATAGCATACTCCAACTTGTACAGTTCGGCCAAAAGTTTCATCTCTAGGGTTAAACCTGTATCGCCTGCAAAATAAATCTGTTTGTCATCAACATCTAACACAAAACCTGCCGGATTACCTCCATAAGAACCATCTGGCAAACTGCTAGAGTGTGTTGCTGTAACCATACGAACAGTTCCAAAATCGAATTTAAACTTGCCAATGTTCATATCGTGGATATTGGTAACACCTTGCTTTTGCAGCCATCCTGCTATTTCTGGCATACAGATGACTTTTGCGTTTGTTCTTTTGGCAATATCGACCAAATCTGCTACGTGGTCTGCATGACCATGACTTACCAAAATGTAGTCGGCTTCAATTTTAGCTATGTCAATGTTTTTCGCTAATGGATTTCCACTAATAAAAGGATCAAATAATAGTTTTGCCGACGATGTTTCTAATAGAAAGCACGACTGCCCGTAATAAGTGTATTTCATTTTTTTAGATTTGAGTATTAAGATATAAGAAATCGGGGTGCAAAGGAGAAAGCTTTAGTCTTTCACCTTTAGTCTTTCAAGCTTAACCGCCGAACAAACCACCTAAACCGCCCAACATATCTTTAGTTGCCGCTTGCATTTCAACTGCACTAACTTGGTCGGCTTGTGCAAGCGCTTTATTAACCGCAGCCTGTAACAGTTCTTCTAGTTCTTCTTTGTCGGCTTTTTCATAAAATTCGTCGGTAATTGCGATAGCAGTAATCGCTTTATTTGCAGTAGCGGTAACTTTAATTGCGCCACCTTCTACCTCGCCAAATACCGAAATGGTATCTAATCTTTTCTTAATTTCTTCGGCTTTGCCTTGTGCAGCCATTAATTTATCAAACATGCTATTATATTTAAATCGTATCAATAAGCGATGAAGCTCGCTTCAAAAGTAAAAATCAAATTGCTAATAAAAGAGAAAAACCCCAAAGTTTAAACTATGAGGTTTATCAAAAGGTTTTAAAATTCTTTATTTGGTGTTGATGCCGGTAATCTGTAATTCAACTCTTCTGTCGTTCTTTTCGCCTTTGCCCAAAGGGAAATTAGCCATCATACCTTTATAGGTCAACCTTTTTTTATCCACTCCTTTATAAATTAGGTAATCGTAAATGATTTTTGCTCTTGCTTGTGAAAGATTATACTCACCAGTTTCAAAATCCTTTACATCTCTACCTGGCGGATTACAACAAATATGACCGAGTATGGCAATATTGTATTGCTTCTTTTCTTTAATGATATTGGTTATCCTTTCTAAAACTGGAATTGATTCTTCCAAAAGCACCGACCTACTATTTTCAAAAAGGATGTTCTCTAGAATAATCTTATCACCTACTTTAAGTGTGTCTGATAAAATGGAGTTGTCGTTAGCAAACTTTCTTTTTACATAACCTATCACTAAATCTACCCTTCTGTTGTAAGCTCTTTGTTCGGTTACGTTGTTTTGTTCTGCTAAATCTACTTTTCCATTGCCAGTAAGCAATTTTACTTTATCGGTATTAATTCCTCTTTGATGCAGTAAATCTTTAACGTAGTTGGCTCTTTTTATAGAAAGCGTATCGTTATAGCCCTTTCTTCCCCTATCATCGCAATAGCCGAGTATCGAAATAGACACGATGTCTTCAGCCTCCATTTCGCTTACAAACTGCGAAAACGCTTCTTTCTGTTTTTCATCTAATACACTTAAATCAGTATCAAAGAAAAAGCTCGTCGTTTTCTTTTTCTGTGCAGCAGCTTGGGTTGCAAAAAAAGAGATATAAAATAGGATTAATAGGAACCCTTTATAAAGCATACACGTTTAACATTTGGCTTTATAAAGATAGAAAAACTTCATTCTTTACAAAATACCTGGCGGTGTTAAAATCACTCCGTTTAAGAATACTATTTAGCTCTTTCATATTGTACAGGCCATTTCACATCATCACCTAGTTGTTTGGCAGCTTGTAACGGAAAATATGGGTTTCTAAGGAGCTCACGAGCGATAAAGATTAGATCTGCCTGGTCTGCGGACAAAATGGCTTCAGCCTGCGCTGCTTCGGTAATTAAGCCCACTGCACCTGTCAAAATACCAGTTTCCTTCTTAATTTGTTCCGCAAAACCTACCTGATAATTTGGCGCTACCAGAATTTGTTGCTCTCTGGCCAAACCTCCTGTTGAAGTGTCAATTACATCTACTCCTATTTCTTTCAAGATTCCTGCTAGCTGTACCGAATCTTCTGCGTTCCAACCTCCATTAACCCAATCGGTAGCAGAAATACGCACAAATAGGGGGTTTTCCTTTGGCCAAACTTCCTGCACCGCAGCAACAACCTCCAATACTATTCTTATTCTGTTTTCGAAACTACCACCATACTCGTCTGTACGTTGGTTGCTTAATGGAGATAAAAACTGGTGCAGCAAATAACCGTGAGCGGCGTGTACTTCCACTACTTTAAATCCAGCTTCTAAAGCACGTTTGGCAGCCGCTTTAAAATCTGATTTTACCTTTTCGATGCCAGCTTTGTCTAAAGCAATGGGCATTTTATCTTTAGAATTGAATTGGATAGCGCTCGGAGCAACTGTATCCCAACCGCCATTTTCTTTAGATACTTGTGCGGGATTTTCCCAAGGAATATCGAAGCTTGCTTTTCTGCCTGCGTGAGCCAATTGGATGCCCGCTACAGATCCGTTTTCATGGATGAAATCTACAATCTCCTTTAACTTCTCCTTATGCTCATCTTTCCAAATGCCCAAATCTACAATAGAAATTCTTCCTTCTGGCGATACTGCCGTAGCTTCTGTAATGACAAGCCCTGCACCACCAACAGCTCTACTGCCCAAATGCACCAAGTGCCAGTTATTCGCAAAACCGTCTATAGATGAATATTCGCACATTGGCGAAACCACAATACGGTTTTTTAAAGTGATGTTTTTAATTTTTATAGGTGAAAAAAGTAATGACATGTTGTTGTTTTTTAATGCAATTTAAGAAGTAAAACAGCAACAAAAGCTTAGCTAAAAAGTTGTGAATATTTAATGACAAAGACAATCAGCTACACATAATAGCCTTTTACCGATACTTTATTAAAAATGAACTTTGCAGGGCTTATGTTTGAGTTCATTAACAAGCTTCTTAATTCCTTATAGTTTTAGCGGGCCCAATGTGGATGCATTAGCTCGCTTTTTCTTTAAGCGCCTCGTCATGCTGAACGGTCGCTATTCCGGATTTGTAATCCGGAATTAGTTATCTGCGGATTTTAAATCCGCAACTCAAAAAGACGAGATTACAAACCGAGCAAAAGCGAGTTCATGTAATAATCTCGACTAGCAAGAAACGATTAAGGTGTTTACAAGAAAAATTACAACTTACCAATTGGCATGTAGCCTAACACAATTTCATCTTCTGGCAAACTATCCGTGGGTGTAAAAATCAACTGATATTTAGCTTTTATCTCCTCTTGCAACACATCTTCAATCTCAAAAACATCGTCCACATCTACACCATATTTATCATCTATATGAGGACTGAAATATTGCATAAAAAACTCGCTTTCCTTGGCTTTTTTGATAGCCTCAGCTTTTTCTGTAGCCACCATCAACATTTTATAGTGTAGTTCTTCAAAAACATTACTTTGATATCCGCCTAAATTCATAAAGAATAAGCGATTTGCAGCATCAGCTTTGCTATTTTTCTCTACAACATCTACTTTATAACCATTAACATTGTTTACAATTCTGTAAGCGTCTAAATGTATTTTTCCATTTGCCTCGGGCCAGAAAGCGTTAATTGCGGGCACCAACTCTTTCACTTCATTTGCAATAGCGAAGAAAATATCGTGTTGCTCGGTATGTCTACCTTTTGGTTTACATCCCAGCAAAATCATAAATAGTTTTGGGTTTGTCATGCTTGTTTGGTTTTTAAATTTTAACCACATAGACACATAGCTTTAGAATAAACTTAAAAGTAAAGCTATGTGTCTATGTGGTTACTTTAGTTTTACAGAAGCCTAAAGTTAAGCTAAAACAAAAACAATTACCTTCACGTTTTAAGAATAAAAATAAGCTCATGTCTATTAACCAACTCCCTCCAGATGGAGGAATAATCTATACGGAAACCAATATGGCTCAACTTTTTCCTGAGCCGCTAAATGCCATCACCGCAGTTTTCTTTTTATTCATTGCCATTTTTTGGACGATAAAAATCAAAGGAAATTTCAAGGCACATCCATTTTTGGGCTACTGTCTGGTCTTACTTTACATTGGTGGTATAGGTGGTACCGTTTATCATTCGTTAAGGCAATGGTCTGTTTTTATTATGATGGATTGGCTTCCGATTATGCTGCTTTGCGTATCTGCTGGTATTTATTTTTTGGCGCAAAGTACAAGGTGGTTTTATGCCGTTTTAATGGTTTTCGGCTATGCCGGATTACAATTTGCACTTAGAGATTTATTGACCACACAAAATGCACACCTTTTCATCAATATCAATTACGCAATGATGGCCTTGTTGGTTTTGGTGCCAGTGCTGCTACATCTTATCGCCACAAAATGGAAAGCAGGAAAATGGGTTGGTTTTGCATTGCTATCTTTTGCTTTTGCACTTACTTTTCGCATAGCGGATAAATGGGAATGGGCAAGCTTTGGAACACATTTCTTGTGGCATAGTTTCGGTGCAATAGCAACTTATTGCATGTTCAACTATATTTATTTAACTCAAAACAAAAAGGAGCTAACCACGTAGCTCCTCTAATATTTCTTTACAACGCTGTTCTACTTGTCTGCTTACGGGATCAAATAAATCGTTGTCGTAATAAGGATCAGTAACCTCATCGTCTATAAGAAAGAGCTTGATTTTATTTCGATGCTCTTGCGTTTCTGTTAATTGTAGTACATCTCTCAGGTTATTTTTATCCATTACCAAGATATGGTCATACTCGTTGAAAAAACTTGTACTGAAATGTCTTGCTCTTTGTGCACCAATATCGTAACCTAAATTACGGGCGGCCAAAACACTCCTTCTATCTGGCGGATTACCCACATGCCAATTTCCAGTGCCTGCGCTGTGCACTTGCCAACCTAAATTTTCTTGATCGGCCAAATGTTGCAAAATGCCATGCGCCAAAGGCGAACGACAAATATTACCTAAGCAAACCATGAGGATTTTCATTACTTCTTTGCCTTACGAACCGTTATAAACACGTAGTTTTTTCCTTCTATTTCTATACTTTCTGTTTTAGTCATCTTGTCTTTTTCGATAAAAAACTTCTCGCTAAGATGGGCATCATAATTTAGGACCAATTCATTATCTGTTCTCGTCCATTTCTGATTAGAACTATTTGTTGCCATATCACAAAGAGAACCATTAGAAGATATGGAATATGTACCGTCTTTTTTAAAATTAAGGGTATTGTTCTTGGTGCATCCTTCTGGATTTTGCAATGCCAAATAATCTGTTGAAGTTTTACCATATAAAGTGATTGCAGGTGTAACCATTTGAGATTCCAATACCCAATTGTACTGGGTGATATCGTCTGATAAACCTTTCTTACAACCCAAACCAAATAGTGCGATAAGCAGTACAAAGCAACTTAATTTATTTTTCATATTTTTCTTTCTGCCTTATACGTTGGTGAGGTTAACAACGCTACAATTAACCAACTACTTATAAATCTCGTTCAACACTTTAGCCAAACGCACACCACCCTTTAACAATTGATTGTTTAATGTTCCAATCCAATCGAAGTTGTAGTTATAGCTTAGTTTATCATCGTTTTTAATGCCTGTAGCGTAAATTTTATTGCATATCTCGTACGACTCGAAAATACAATCTTTCAAGCTCGCTTTGTTCCACTCGGTTAATTGCTGTGGCGTAGCAAAGTTGATGGCTTTTGTATATTCGGTATAGCTCAATTGTTGGTAATCGATTAACTGCTCGTCCCAAACTCTGTGCAAGTTAGATTTTTGGCCAAACCACATCACAGATATCCTGTTACCACCTAAATCTTCCTTTCTAGCAGTGTGCATTGGCTGGTGCATATCGCCAATTAAGTGAACCAATAAGCGCATTGCGAAAACTTTCTTGTCTGCAGGTGTTTTTGGATCTTTTAGCAAAGCAATCATTTCATTGGTTTTGCTGTAGATGTTCGCTTCCTTAAAGCCATCTAAAAAATTGCCCAAACCACTTTTATCTAAACCCTCTGGCAAGTTTACATAGTGCCAATTGTTCAAATACCTGTAGCTGGTATCCGATTTGATAAAATCGGCCCAGTTTGCGCTCATAGCTAAAGTTTCATTACCTAAAATTTGCTTAATGCCTTTACGAGCATTCGGCGTTAAATAACTATCAGCAATTTCGCCAACAATACGGTGCCCAAGCAGGCCCCAAGCGTTAGCTGCAATTGGTGCATAAACAATGGCAAACGCCAGGATTAATTTTTTTAAGTTTTTCATATTTTATAATCTAATTCGTCATTGCTTCGTGCATCGCAATGAGGTAAAATGCCTAAAGCGCCTTCTGTACGCAAGTTATCTTTTCTTTTAAATTTAGTATTACTTCGGTTTGATCGCTTAAATTCTCCAACTGCAATTGTTCAGCGCTCCACGATTTTACTTTAAAGTTACTAATAAAATGTCCATTGCGATAGCAGCCAGAAACCTTTTGCTTGTAATTTTCTTTCGTAAAATCACCAACCAATATCAGTGTGTCGTTTCTAACTTGGTAGGTTCCTTTCGCGTACTCTTTCCAAACACCGTTATTAAAGCATTCGTTATTGTAGTAGTTCACTTTCGAACGAGTAATGTAGTCTACGTAAAAAGAATCGCAGCTAAATTTGAAATGATGCTGGGTGTACGACTTCAGTTGTTCTTTGTTAGGGATGCTGTCTTGGTTCCAAACACCTTGCAAAAAGGTTTCTCCTTTGCCTTGAACATTGGGTAAACGACTGCAGCTTAATGTTGATAATAGAAATAGAAAGGTGAATAAAGCTCCGAAACTGAATATCAATTTTGGATGAATATTTCTATATGATTTTACTTTCTTAATAAACTGCATTATTATAATATATTGCTATCTGGAAAGTCATTTTGATTTGCCCTTTTACCTTTTGTCGCATCCATTATCAATATAAAAAATCCTATAACGAAGCAAATTCCTCCAAAAAAACTAACTATGCCAATTGCCATATAGATTTGTTGGATTTCGAGAGAAGAATAACTTCCCGAGCGCATAAAATAAGGAATGATAACCAAGCTAACAGTGCTAACTATTAAGCCTACAAGAGCGCCCAAAAATAAGAGGATAGAATCAGTTTTTATCTTTTTGGAAATATAGATACAAGTTGCGATAAACATAGCAAGCGGTGTAACTATGGATGTAAGGCTAAAGAAAACTGTCTTTAATAACTCACTCATTTTTTATCCTATATAATGCCAGCTTTGTTAACTAAACCCGATTGTAGTGGTCATCCTTTTTTGTTACGCTATTCTCAAAATAGGCGCATCTCAAAAACAGATTTCTCACATGCGTTCGAAATGACGGCTGGAGAACACAAAAAAGATGATAACGAAAAGCGGGACTGACGAACATCGAAGCCACCAGCCCTGCTTTTCAAAAAACCTTATTTCAAGCTACCTACCATGTCTTCTGGTTTCACCCAAGCAGTAAATTGCTCGTCGGTTAACAAACCAGTTTCAATAGCAGCTTCTCTTAATGTTTTATTTTCTTTATGTGCTTTTTTAGCAATTTTAGCAGCATTTTCGTAACCAATGTGAGGGTTCAAAGCTGTAACCAACATCAATGAATTTTCCATGTGTTGTTGAATTACCGGACGGTTTGGCTCAATTCCTTCTGCACATTTATCGTTGAAAGACACACAAGCATCACCAATTAAACGACCGCTTTGCAACACGTTAGCCGCAATAACAGGTTTAAAAACGTTCAACTCGAAATGACCGTTACTTGCACCAATGCTTACCGCAACATCGTTACCCATTACCTGTGCACAAACCATAGTCAACGCTTCTGGTTGTGTAGGGTTTACTTTACCTGGCATAATTGATGAACCCGGCTCGTTATCAGGAATGATGATTTCGCCAATACCGCAACGAGGACCAGAACTTAACATACGGATATCGTTGGCGATTTTCATTAACGAAACAGCCACTCTTTTGTAAGCGCCCGAAAGCTCCACCATTGCATCGTGAGCTGCTAAAGCCTCGAATTTATTAGGAGCAGTTACAAATGGCAAGCCCGTTAAATCGGCAATTTTTTGAGCTACCAGCACATCGTAACCTGCAGGCGTATTTAAACCAGTACCCACAGCAGTACCGCCAAGCGCCAATTCTTTAATCATCTCTAGAGCATTGTTGATAGCTCTTAAACCATTGTCAATTTGCTGTACGTAACCAGAAAATTCTTGTTTTAAAGTCAACGGCGTAGCATCCATAAAGTGCGTACGACCAGTTTTTACGATATCGCCCCAGCTATCAGCTTTGCTAGCTAAAGTGTTTCTTAATTTTTGCAAACCCGGAATAGTCACCTCAACCGCTTGTTTGTAAGCCGCAATGTGCATTGCCGTTGGGTAAGTATCGTTTGATGATTGCGATTTGTTCACATCATCATTCGGGTGTAACGATTTTTTTTCGTCTAGCAAATTACCACCACCAATTACGTGGCCACGGTTAGCAATTACCTCGTTACCGTTCATGTTACTTTGCGTACCCGAACCAGTTTGCCAAATTACTAACGGAAATTGGTCGTCTAATTGACCAGCAATTACTTCATCGCAAGCTTTGGCAATTAAGTCAGTTTTATCTTTAGATAGTACACCTAATTCGTTATTCGCTAACGCAGCAGCCTTTTTTAGGTAGCCAAAAGCGTGGATAATTTCTTTAGGCATCGATGCCTCTGGTCCAATTTTGAAATTGTTTCTAGAGCGTTCAGTTTGTGCTCCCCAATATTTGTCGGCAGGTACTTGTACCTCACCCATGGTATCGTGTTCTATTCTAAAACTCATGGTATTTGAAAATTATTTTTGCCCAAATTTAACCTTTTTGCCTCGTAAAGGAAATATATTTAGAAACGTTACATAAACATTAGAAAAACATTGGAGCAGGCGTTTCGGAAACTTCAGTCCCGCTGTTCGTTTTAATCTTTTTTGTGTTCCGTCTCCCGTCATACGAACGCATGTGAGAAATCTGTTGGGAGAATGCGTCTATCTCAAATACACCCCCAAAAAAGGATTACCACTTCCATCGGGTTTAATTAACTCAAACTTGTACAGTAATGATGGAACCCTCTCTGCCTTTCAGGCATCTCTCCCTGACAGGGAGAGAATAGCGAATAGCACACTTATCTTTGCGCTCTTTGCGATTTCTTCGCTTTTCTTTGCGGTTATTTTTTCAACGCAAAGGTTTAAAAAAGGTACGCGAAGGTCGCAAAGACTTGACGTTCCAAATTCTGCTCAAAACAATATCGTTACTATTTCAAAACCCGCCTTTCCTGCTTTATGGTTTTAGTTTTGTTATTATTGCCACAGTTTTGATGAAAATTAATTCTGGATATTATGAAAAAGACAATCTTTACATTCCTCAGCTTCATCATTTCGCTTTCTATAGTAAGCGCACAAAAAGGCATCGACTTTAATAAAAAATATGCTGCAGGCGGCAAACTTTTGATGTCTGTAGATAGTGGGGCAAAAAATGTTTATTATTCAAGTATTCCACCTAATCAACCCAATACTTACTTCAATTATCTGCCTGAGGTCAGTAATTTAAGTATCCAGATTTATTTCAGAAAGAACATCAATACGCAAAATTACCGCTACACCATTTTAGTAGACGACAAACCTTTAGTGGTAAATAAATCCATAGATAAAACTCAACTAAAAGATGTGGATATGCCCGATGAAGTTTTCAGTTCTACATCACTTGGTACTTTTGCAATTAAAGGAAAAATTATTACTGTATTAGCATATAGTATAGAAAAACCTCAAGATATTGAAAAGTCTGTATTTTATGGCAAAATCATTCCCAAAGCTAAAATTACAAGGATAGCAAAACTCGCAGTTACAAACGAGGGAGCGAAATATAGTCACCTCTTCATATCAAAAAGTAAAACAGACATCAAATTCTCTGAAGAAGACTTGCAAATAACCGTCATAAAAAACAAGTCTGACATTGATTACCTTTACTACATCTCAATAAAAGACAAAAAAACAGATGAAACAATACTAGAACCAACGCCTTGGCAATATGGAGGATATGTTGAAAAACATGAACACATACCATATCTAAATATACCCAAACGTGTTTTCAAAAAATCGGGAGAATATGAGGTTATTATTCGGCCTTTTATAAAAGACCACGAGCCACCAAAAGACATAGAACGATACGTTACTAGACACACGCTTTCCATCACTTTAGAAGAGGAAAGCTACTCTAAAAAAGACCTTTTGGTTTACGGCTTAATTATTTGCGCAGTTTTTGGAGCTATTGCGGGCGCTCTCCTAACTTATGTAAAAAAGAAAGAAGTTAAAAAGCTTGTGCAACAATACAAAGAAAAGGAAATTGTAGAGTTGCAATTGAGTTCAGTTCGCTCGCAATTAAACCCTCATTTTCTATTTAACGCATTGGCTGGCATTCAAAACTTAATGAACAAAAACGAAATAGACAATGCCAATAAATACCTTTCGAAATTTGCTCGGTTAACTCGAAATGTGCTTAACAATAAAGAGCTGGTAAGTTTAGCTCAAGAAAAAACTTTGTTAGACGATTATCTACAAATGGAGCAGTTACGTTTCGGCTTCAGCTATGAAATTAAAACCAACGATAATTTAGACTTAGAGAATATTGAAATACCAAGTATGTTATTGCAACCTTTTGTAGAAAACGCAGTAAAACACGGTATCGCCTCAAAAAACACTGAGGGAAAAATAGAAATTGCTTTCAGTAAAAACGATAACAATTTAGTATTAACCGTTGCAGATAACGGCAAGGGTTTTAGCGCAGATAAAAAGCATGAAGGTTTAGGTTTATCATTAAGTAAAAACAGAATATCTTTACTGAACAGCATTTATAAAGAAACGCCTTTTGTGCTTGCAATTAATTCAAGTGATGCAGGCACAAAAATCGACTTAACTTTAACCGATTGGCTGTAACAATATGAAGGCAATTTTAATAGACGATGAATTTTCAAACTTAGAAAACCTGCGGACTTTGCTACAAAAGCACTGTCCGCAGGTTAATATTGTGGCAACAGCAAAAAATGTAACTGATGCCGTTAACGCTATTGAAAAGCACCTGCCTGATTTGATTTTTCTAGATATCCAAATGGGGGAGCAAACGGGTTTTGATGTGTTGAATTTGCTTCCAAAGCGAAATTTCGAAGTTATTTTTGTTACCGCTTATGACCAATATGGCATACAGGCAGTGAAATTTGCAGCTTTAGATTATCTGTTAAAACCAGTTGACATTGACGAATTGAAAACTGCCGTTAGCAAAGTTGAACAGAAATTGGTAACGCTATCGCAAAACTCACAATTAGATTTTCTGCTGCAACAAATAAAAAACCCACAACCTGCTATCAGCAAAATTGCGTTGCCCATGCAAAGCGAAATTAGGTATATCGCTTTGTCGGAGATTATTCGCTGCGAAGCAGATAATACTTACACGTTTTTCTTTCTTGCTAACAATGAGAAGCTATTGGTTTCCAAGTCACTTAAAGAATACGCTGATTTACTAAAACCCAATGGTTTTTTAAGAACCCACCAAAGTCATTTGGTAAACCCAAAGTTTGTAAAGAGTTGGCTTAAAGAAGATGGCGGCGTTTTGCTTTTAACTTCCGGAGATAAAATTCCGATCTCAAAACCGAACAAAGAAGTGGTGAAATTGGCTTTGCAGCAGCTTTAGGTGGTTTGTTAATTAAAAATTTGAAACATGGTATTTGTTGGCGAGGACGCCAACAAAGGATTGGCTAGCGTTGGCGTCCCCGCCAACGTGTAATTGATTTTGTAAAGAGTTGGCTCAAAGAAGATGGTGGCGTTTTGCTGTTAACTTCTGGAGACAAAATCCCTATCTCAAAACCGAACAAGGAAATAGTTAAGTAGGCTCTGCAGCAGCTTTAGGCGGTTTGCTAGGTTGTAGTTAGCACTGGTTTTTCGGTTTTAAACCCGATTGTAGTGAATCCCGATTTAAGCATTTATTTTTATTGCATTATAGGTATGCTTTCTTGTTACACAGGTTTCATCGGGAGAAACAAAAAGCGGGACTATCGTAACCGACGCCCCGCTTCTATTGCTTTTCTAAAAAAGAAATTTGAATTATTTACCTAATGCTTTTTTGTAACGCTCAGCTACTGCATCCCAGTTTACTACATTCCAAATTGCCGCTAAATAATCAGGGCGTTTGTTTTGGTATTTTAAGTAGTAAGCGTGCTCCCAAACGTCGATACCGAAAATTGGCGTACCTTTTTGCTCAGCAATGTCCATTAAAGGATTGTCTTGGTTTGGTGTAGAAGAAACAAACAATTTACCGTCTGCACCTACAGAAAGCCAAGCCCAACCAGAACCAAAACGAGTTGCTCCAGCATCTTGGATTTTAGTTTTGAACTCTGCGAAAGAACCGAAAGCTTCGTCGATTGCCTTTGCTAAATCGCCAGTTGGCTCGCCACCTTTATTTGGGCCTAAAACTGTCCAGAACAAAGCATGGTTAAAATGACCACCACCATTGTTGCGTACTGCAGCTGGGTATTTTGAAATGTTTTTAACGATATCTTCGATGCTATTATTAGCCTCTGGTTTGCCTTCTAAAGCTTTGTTTAAGTTGGTAACGTAAGCTTGGTGGTGTTTGCCATGGTGAATTTCCATGGTTGCTTTGTCGATATGTGGTTCTAATGCGTCTGTTGCGTATGCTAACGCAGGTAATTCAAATGCCATAATGTATATGATTAAGGGTTATTTAAAATGTTATCTCTACAAATATAACAGAGATAGGTTAAATTTTATTCAATTGTTTGTCAACTTTATTTACGTTTATTGAGAAAAAAAGCAGACATGAGGCTGCCGCATTCTTCGGCCAAGATACCTCCAGTTAACAACGTTTTGGGATGTAAAAGGTTTTGGCCGATTTTGGTGAAACCACGTTTTTCTTCCTTTGCGCCGTAAACTATTCTGCTTACTTGTGTCCAATAGCTGGCACCTGCGCACATTACGCAAGGTTCTATGGTAACGTACAAAGTACAGTCTTTTAAATATTTGCCGCCCAAAGTTTGCGCTGCTGCAGTAAAGGCTTGCATTTCGGCATGGGCAGTTACGTCATTAAGTTGTTCGGTAAGGTTGTAGCCTCTGCCAATTACTTTGCCTTTGCAAACTACAATAGCTCCAATGGGAATTTCTTGCGCATCGTAAGCTTTTTTTGCTTCGTGTAAAGCCAAACGCATGTAATGTTCGTCTTCTTGCTGCGGATACCCCAAACCCCTAAAGGGGCTTTCCCTTCTATCGCTCATATATATTTAAATATCTATTTTAAAACTATCTGTATTTCCACCAATCTTATAGTTCCCCTTTAGGGGGCTAGGGGGTTAAATCAACTTACTTCCATTTGGGACTTTTCTTTCCACTGTGCTCAGTACAATATCTCCGTTTTCATCGGCCAAGCCAGTCACTAAAAACTCGCTCATAAATTTGCCAATTTGCTTTTTAGGGAAGTTAACTACACCGATGATTTGTCTACCAATTAATTCTTCTAAAGTATAGTGTTTGGTGATTTGTGCACTGCTCATTTTAATGCCCAATTCGCCAAAATCTACCTTTACTTTATAGGCTGGTTTTCTTGCTTCGGGATATTCAAAAGCTTCGATGATGGTACCAACTCTTAATTCTACTTTTTCAAAATCGTTCCACGTGATTTCTTCCATTTGGTAAAAATAAGATTAAACCACCAAGACACGAAGCACACAAAGTTTAATTTGAGAATACCACATCTAAATTACTTATTTCTTGGTGCCCTTGGTGTCTTTGTGTTTATAGAACTACTTTTTACTACCTTTGCCAAATGGTAGAAATCAAGCTAAAAAAGGGAAAAGAAAAAGCAATTTATCAACGTCATCCTTGGGTGTTTTCTGGAGCATTAGACAAGGTGAAAGGGAAACCCGAAAATGGAGATGTAGTACGTTTGGTAGATGCTAGTGGAGATTTTTTAGCTTACGGATATTACAACGACCAGTCTCGGGTAGCCGTTCGTCTGATAGAATGGAACGAAGAAACTACCATTGATGAGGCTTGGTACGAGCAGAAAATTAAAACTGCCATTGCTGGAAGAGCTCATTTATTAGCAGACAGGAAAACTACTGCCGCTCGTTTAATTTTTAGCGAAGCTGATTTTTTACCAGGCTTAATTGTAGACCGCTACGCTGATTTTCTTTCTGTGCAGATTTTAAGTTCTGGCATTGAGAAAGCTAAAGATGTCATCATTGATGTTTTGGTGAGGCTTTTACAACCCAAAGGGATTTTCGATAGGAGCGATGCGACTGCTCGTACGCATGAAGGAATTACTGCAGAAAACGGCTTGCTTTGGGGCGAAACTCCGGAAGAGTTCATCGAAGTAAAAGAGAACGGAATTAAATACCATATCAACATCGCCGAAGGGCAAAAATCTGGTTTTTACTGTGACCAGCGTGATAATAGAAGCATTTTAGCAAGTTATACCAAAGGTAGATCTGTACTAGATTGCTTTAGCTACAGCGGTGGTTTTAGCTTAAACGCTTTTGCACAAGGTGCTGCAGAGGTAACTTCTGTAGACAGTTCTGCTTTGGCAATAGAAACTTTAAAGCAAAACATCGACCTAAATAAATTTGATGTCAGCAAACATAGCGCTATACAAAGCGATGTAAATAAACAACTCCGTCAGTTTAATGATGAAGGTAAAAAGTTTGATGTGGTGGTACTAGACCCACCAAAATATGCACCGTCACGTTCTGCTTTGGATAGGGCAGCTAGGGCTTACAAAGATTTAAATCGTCGCGGTTTGTTGTTGTTAGAAAGTGGCGGATTACTGGCTACATTCTCTTGCTCTGGTGCGGTTGACATTGAAACCTTTAAACAAATTATTGCTTGGGCAGCTTTAGATGCGGGCAAGGAAGTACAAATCATCAAACAGTTTTGCCAGCCAGAAGATCATCCCGTGAGGTTATCTTTTCCAGAGGGAGAATATTTGAAAGGGTTATTGCTAAGAGTAGTGTAAAGCAAACTATTTTCTTGGATTGTTGTTAGGTGACCAACAAACAGAAAATTACCAATGCTTCTTGTAAATAACATCCGCCTAAGTAGAATTGTCAGAAATACCTGGCATGTAGATTTAATTATGATAGCGTCTTGTATGGGCGCTTATTTTATTCGCGAATATCTCATCGCGTACCATTTTTCTATTCCAACTATTATTCCTACCGTTTTAGGTACTGCAATAGCTTTTTTTATTGGTTTTAATAACAATCAAGCTTACGACAGATGGTGGGAAGCAAGAAAAGTTTGGGGCGGCTTGGTAAACGATTCGCGTTCGTTTGCCCGTAGTTTATTAAGTTATGTGTCGCAAAGCGATGAAAATAAGGAGATTACCCAACGAATGATCCGTAGACACATTGCCTTTTTATATGCGTTAAAAGCTAGTTTACGTGGTACTGTAGATTTAATTTATGTGAAATACTTAAATGAAGATGAGCGTAAAGAAATAGAAAAACATAACAATTTGCACAATGCCATTCTGCTTAAGCAATCTGATGACTTGGAGAAACTTTCTAAAAATGGCGCAATTGATGGCTTTAAGTTCATCCAAATTAATGAAATGCTGGTGCGGTTTAGCGATGAAATGGGAATGAGCGAGCGTATCAAAAACACAGTTTTCCCAACTACCTATAGCTATTTAACAAAAGTTTTCATTTGGCTTTTTGTAGTAACCTTCACTTTGGTAATTAGCCAGGAAATGGGTGTTTGGTCTATTTTTATGGGCTGGATGATTGGCTTCGTTTTCGTGTCTACACAAATTAACGGAATGAATTTGGTTGATCCTTTTGAGAACAACGTAGCCGGTATTCCTTTAAACCAAATTACCAGAACTATCGAAATCAATATGTTGCAAATGATGGGCGAGAAAGAAATTCCGCCGCCAATTACGCCCATTAATGATGAGTATGTGTTGTAGATTGTGAAGACTTACGAAGTTTCTAAAACTTCGTAAGTCTAGCTGAAACATAAAAAAGCCCAACGAAATCAATTCGCTGGGCTTTAATAGTGTTGCTTGATTTCAAAAGCTCTTCTAAGGTGTAAAAACTTTATCAATAACTAAAGCTAGTCCATTAAAGGTTAAAAAGCAACATTTTATGAATTTAAATAAACATTCCGCCAGAAATCTCTAACCTTTGTGCGTTTACCCAACGGCCTTCTTCCGAACAAAGGAAAGCTACTACACCACCAATATCGTCTGGTAAGCCAACCCTGCCAAGCGCTGTGTTGGCGGCAATACCTTGGTTCATTTGCTCATTGTCTCTAACCACGCCGCCTGCAAAATCTGTTTCAATTGCACCTGGAGCTACTGCATTCACCGCAATTCCTCTAGCGCCTAATTCTTTTGCCAAATATTTGGTGAGCACTTCAATAGCACCTTTCATAGCTGCATAGGCACTGTAGCCAGGTAGAGAGAACCTGCTTAAACCGGTTGATACATTGATAATCCTACCGCCATCGGCAATAACTGGCAGCAATTTCTGAGTAAGAAAATAAACCCCTTTAAAATGAATATTGGTAAGTAAATCGAATTGTTCTTCGGTTGTGCTGGCAAATGGCGCATGAATACCAATACCAGCGTTGTTGATCAAAAAATCGAAGCTTGGTCTGTTCCATTTTTCGTTTAAAGTTGAAGTTAGTGAGGAAGCAAAAACATCAAATCCTTTTACTTCGCCAACATTTAATTGAATTGCAGCAGCTTTTTGCCCTAAAGTTTGTATGGAATTAACCACCTCATCAGCTTCTGTTTTGTTGCTGTTGTAGGTAATAATTACATCGTTGCCTTTTTTGGCCAAAGCAAGCGCCATATTTTTGCCCAAACCGCGGCTTCCGCCAGTTATTAAAGCTATTTGTTGTGTTTCCATCGTTTTGTGTCTTTTTAATTAGAAACAAATATCAGCAGGAAGCTAGCTTCAAAAATGGTGACAGTTTAAGTATTTTCTGTAAGTTGCTTTCTGAATTGGCGAGGCGTAATACCTTCGAAAGATTTAAAGAACTTAGTGAAGTTGGTTGGGTCGTTAAAGGTTAGCCTATAGCTAATTTCGTTGATGGGCATGTCGGTTTCGCTGAGCATTTTCCTTGCTTCGTCCATTACACGTTGTTCTGCAAAATGGCAAGGTGAATAACCTGTGGTTAATTTGATGGTGTTGCTAAAGTGCGTAGGGTGAATGAACAAATGCGCCGCAAAATCTTTGATGTGATACATTTGTTCGGTTCTACCGCTTAAAATATCATCGATGTGCTTTTCTAGCAGGGCGAAAAAATCCTTCGTAATCTCTTCTTTGCGGGTAAGTAATTTTTTAGGGATTGGCATAAGGCACTTTGGATTTAATCATTAGAAAAACGAAATTATAACAAACGATTATACTTTTGTAAGATTGCTTTGTGCCTCGCAATGACTGTAGTTCAGAGTTAAGCTCCATCTACTTCGTAGCCTACAAAATTCCAATTTCCTTTGGCATCTTTCTCGTAACTTACTTTGTAATTAGAAGAAGGCGGAATAGTAAAATGAAAGCTCAGCGTAGTTTCTTCCGGGTTTTTCGGAATGAAGTGACTAACGATGGAATTAGCTGTTGCTTCTATTTGCTCTTTTGAATGTTTCATTATAAAACTTATAGTAGTCTATAAGACCTAACTTTTTAAATTATATTCTCTTATAAGCATATCTGTAGGAATTCGTAGCGTGGCACTAAGTTGCCTAATTAATGAAATGGATAATGCTCGTTGATAATTTAGAACTTTACTTAAATTGCTTTTATCACCATGCATTTTTGCTATATCTGCGGCTTTAAGCCCAAATTCTTCCATTCTGATTTTAATTGTTTCAATGGGGTCTACATCTGGTAAATCCCATTCCTTGTTTTCATATTCAGAAATAAGGTGCACTAAAAGCATTTTTTCCTTATGTTCAGGACTATCTTTTTGAGCATTTTTTACTTCTTCGTAACGAGAGGTAGCAAGGTTATAATCCTGCTCACTTTCTAATAAAAACCATTGAGATGTTTTACTCATAATTTTATTAATTGACTTTTGATCACAAACTTAAATAGTTAATGCATCAACTTTGTCATATTCAGCATGTGTGCCGACAAATCTAATTTCAACTGTTTTATCTATAAAGTCCACCTCAACTATGATGCGGTACTTATTGCCAACAATTTTAAATCTAGCTCTTTGGCTGTTTAAAACTTTGGCTCTTGGAAAACTCTCCATTATTTCTAAGGAAGTATTCCAGTTTACTTTTTCTACAATGCTTTTAAAAACGGCGATACTTTTAACTGCATCTGAATGTTTTTTGCTGAAGTCTTGTAGCTTCTTGAGATAGATTATTCTCATTAGGAGAAACTTTGCTGTTAAACTTTACTTTACTCATCTTTGGATTTGCTTTGGGTAAGCAAATGTAATAAAAAAAGTTGTCTTAAAGACAACTTTTTTTATTACATTTTTCAGCTTTGTTTAATTGCTCCAGAAGATGACGAAGTTATTGTTCTTCCTTAAAATAAAGCTTGTAACAATTCATTCCTTTTTCTGCGTCATATTCCTTTTCTATCAACTCTTTGTTCCCGTGAATATATACGTGAAAGTTCTTATCTAATTTAAGGATGCTTTTAAAATCCTTTGCTTGTTTTTTTACTGCGGCCGTAGAAATATCAAAAGTGTCGGCAATTTGCGTATCAAACTCTTCTTCGTAAGATTGTTTGTAGTTTTTGAAAAGTTCAATCCCTTCTTCGTTAGCAATTACTTCATTGGCAAATTCATCAATATCAAAGGTTTCTTTTTCCTTAAAATATTTCATGGAACGGTTCAGCAAATCAATCTTGTCCGTTTTCTCTACATCAAATTCTTGATCCAATTTTTCAGTAACGAAGTTTTTGTAAACATCCATTACGTTTTGCGTTTTGTTAAAGTTATCGTTTCTAATTTTTAACATCAAAAACTGATCTTTCCAATAAGCAGCTTCTGAGGTACGACTTGTATTATCTACAACCACAACTTTGTAGCCTTCTGCTGCTTCGGTTTTAAAAATTAAACAGCCTTTATCTAATTTATTAATGTTAATGCCTTGTTGCTCGTAACTAATGCCAAATCCTTTTTCTTCAGGATAAACCTTGATGTAACTTTCTTTACTTTCTGAGCGGAAAATCCCAATCACATCATGTAAATCGCCTTCAATTTGAACATTTTCAAAATAGCCTACATACAATTCTCCGCCTTTAACTTTTGGATGATCTGCCACCTCAAAAAGATAGGTTGCCATGTTTTTGCTGTTTTCATGGAATGTTTCTCCGTGTGCAAAAATTTCTGCGGCAAGGCGATAAATCTCGTTCGAATTTAAATCGTTGTTGGAGTGCGTAAAGCGATAAACTTCATTTACTTTTTGGAATGGCGAAAGAAAGTATTGCTTTAACAGTTGATTAAGCATTTCATCGTCTATGTGCATAGAGTTGTCTGATAGCGCATAATACTCTTCATTGGTCTTATTGCCAACATGATGCACAGAAAGCTCTGCTAAATTAGATTCGAAAAAAGATACCATAAAATTGAATTGAGCAGCAAAGGTATTAATAAAGTCTAAAGCTAAAAGTAGAAAGACTCAGAAGCTGTTTAAATTCCTTTACAAAAAATACAGGTTTCATGTTTAGCTCGTGGAAACATTCTTCATCAAGTAGTCTTCGATACCGATTAAATCGGCACAGGCTAAGCTCAGACTGACAAGTAAAAAGTTTTACTAAAATTTAAACAGCTTCTAAAGTTTAGCAAGTTGAAATACTGTGGTTTTAATAAGCATTAGCAAAGGGAAGAAAGCGAAACGAGTTACCTTTGTTAGTTAAACCTTATTGTAGTGTAAATACTTTTTGTTGCGTCATTTCGAACGCAGTGAGAAATCTGTTACATAAGCAATTAACTTTAAGATTTCTCACTGCGTTCGAAATGACGGCAAGAGATAAACAAAAAGATTGAAACGAAAAGAAGGGCTATCGTTTCCGACGCCCTTCTGACAATGTTTTTCTTAAAAATTTATTTCGTTTCTTCTTCTGTTGGCGTGTTGCGGAGCTTAACCGGGTCGCGGTCGTTGCGCTTCATCCTTAGGTTAAGCATTTCTACCAATACAGAGAATGCCATTGCAAAATAGATGTATCCTTTCGGGATGTGTTGGTCTAAACCTTCGGCCAAGAGCGATACGCCGATAAGCAATAGGAAAGATAAAGCCAACATTTTAACCGTTGGATGTTTGTTCACAAAATTGCTGATGGCGCCTGCAGAAATCATCATCACAATTACGGCAATTACAACTGCTGCAATCATAATCTCGATGTGATCTGCCATACCAACGGCAGTAATTACCGAATCGAGCGAAAAAACGATATCTAAAATTAGGATTTGGACAATTACTCCACTAAAGGAGTGTACCTTAACTTTTCCTTCGTTTTCTTGCTCTCCTTCTAGCTTATTGTGTATTTCATGAGTACTTTTATAGATAAGGAAAAGACCTCCTATGAGTAAAATTAAATCTCTACCGGATATCGCTAGTTTCTCTAACCATTCTGGGTTCGTAATGCCTATCCAATCGCCGATATTGAATAACGGAGCGGTAAGCCTCATGATCCAACTTAAAGACATTAATAGCAATACGCGGGTAATCATGGCTAATGCCAAACCTAGTTGTCGTGCTTTTTTCTGTTGATGTTGTGGAAGTTTTCCAGCTAAAATAGAGATGAAAACGATATTATCGATTCCTAAAACAATTTCTAAAACTGTTAGTGTGAGTAGTGATATCCAGGCTTCTGGACTACTTAAGAATTCCATAAATAATTTCTAAAATATAAGATCGAAGATAAAACAAAAAAGGGAAGCTTTTGCTTCCCCTTTGCTTAAATATTTTTTACGTTTAAATAAATAGCGCAGAAACGGCATCTACTGTAGGCGAGGTTTTTAAGCCCAATAATTTTGCATATTGAACTGCGGTAAGTACACCCTTCATTTTAGAAAGCATTCCCGAATTTAAGCCACTTAATTTTGAAGTGTAGGCACTTGCATTTGTAGTAGCTAGGGATGATAAACCTGCTTTGCTTTTTAAATAATCAGTAACAATAGAAGACACTTGCGGCTTTTGTGTGTTAGTTAAGCTTAATGCCGAATTTAGTGTGGTAGCAATTTTAGAAGCTTGTGAAGCATAGTTGCTAGCGGTTGTTGTTACTGTTTTTGCTGCCTGACTATTAGCTGTGGTAGCTGTTTTTGTAGCTTGATTAAGTTTTGATGTTAAACTTGTTTGAGCAAATGCTGTTGTTGCACCTAGTGCAATAGCGAGAGTTAAGATGGTTTTGTTCATTGATAAGATTAATTGTTTTTTAAGGTAAATATAAAAATTTAATAGAAAGGATGGCCCTAGGCCATCCTTCCATTTTGTTTAACCCCTTCCGGGTCTGCCGCTGCCCTCGCCTCGGCTAGATCTTCCTGAGCTTTCTCCTGATCTACTGCTAGAACCAGATGACTGCTGTGGTCGTTGTTGCGAACGCTCTACACGCTCAGTTCTTTGTGGTTGCGGGCGTTCTTGACGCTCCATTGTTCTTTGCTGAGGCGCAGATTGCTGCACTCTACCTTCTGAAGAAGAAGAACGAGATGGCGTGTTTTCACTACTACGTTCTGTGCGCTCTCTACCTCTTCCAAAACGGTCGTTACGTTCTTGGTTAGTTGGAGGAGTTGTAGTGCTTCCTCGGTTCTCGGTGCCACGGTTGTTTTGTTCGTTCGTAGTCACAGTTCCTCTGTCTCTAGATCTTCCGAAGATAGAACCGCTGTCGTTTCCTGCACGCTCTCTGCTTTCTCTACTAGGCATAGTTGCATCTGTGCCACGCTCTGTACGTGTATTGCGTTCTCCACGGCCTGTGTTGTTATTGTCGTTTCGGCTGTTACCAAATCTGTCGCTTCTATCATTGTTAGCAGAAAAAGAACCATTATCATTACCACGTCCGCTTCTGCTTGCTGGGCTGGTTCTTTCTATTCTGTCTCTAGTAATGCTACCTCTAACGGCTTCTCTAGGTGCAGCTTTGGCGTTATCGCTACCTCTACTTGGGCGTGGTGCATAAACATTAACTGTGTTGTTTTCAATTCTATTACCACCAGTTCTGCTGGTTCTAGAAACATTGTAAACAGTTACGTTTTGGTTGGTTGCCCTTCTTACGTCGTCAATCCTCGGGCCGCTATAATACGTTCTGTTGTTGCGAACATAAGTATTGTTAATGATTACCGTGTTTTGGATATAAACTCTGTTTCTACCACTGTAATAGCGAGGGTAACTGTTATAATAAATGTGGCCGCTTGGTATAAAGTTCCAGCAAAAGTCTGGGGTTACGTAACGGCGTCCAATATTAATGTTGATGTTAATGCTTGGTCCCATTGGTGCCCAACCGTAGTATCCGCCACCGCTTCTCCAATCTACCCAAGCTGGTCCCCAGGTTGTATCTGGTAACCAAACCCAGTTGTTGTACCTGTTGTACATCCAACGACCGTAGTGGAAAGGTGCCCAACCCCACTCGTAGTTTGATACCCAAGTGTTGCCATACTCTGTCATAGCCCAACGGCCATTACTGTAATAAGGCCTAAAGTCGGCTTGGTCTACATCTGGTCGCCAAACGTAGCCATACTCTGGATCGTTGATCCAAGTGCCATAAGGTGATAACTCGTCGTAGAATGTTTGCAAAGAAACATCGTCGTACTGTGCTTTTGCGCTCTGTGTGGTTCCGGTGAGGAGGAGCAAAAGCCCGAGCATCATTGCCGGAAATTTGATCAAGGTTTTCATGTCTGTGTGTTTTAAATATTTATAATTAACCTAACGCTGTGTGTATATCAATTTAAAATCCAAATTGTGTTATAGAACGTTAAACGCCCTCAATGCCACAATAAAGTTGCGTGTTTAGTAGAATTAACGTAAGTTTCGCCAACGAAGTGTGAATTTCTGTATTGAAATTATGTCATTTATGAGAATTGGCAGAACTAAATTTGATACAGTTTCTAGTCTAGCAAAACAATTGTTGTGCTTCGTTGTTTTTGAAAATTTTAATTTTGTTCATGCAAAAAGGTACACTTTTCCTCGTTCCAGTTCCGTTGGCAGACAATGCCGCTCATAAATCATTTACGCCATATTTGGTAGATACCATTAACAGTATCCATACCTATATTGTAGAGAACGAAAAAACAGCCCGTAAATTTTTAAAGGAAGCAGGTTTGAAAATTCCACAAAGTGAATTGGTAATACATGATTATGGTAAGCATAAGAGAGGAAGTTCTTTAGCGCCTTTTTTCAAAGAATTAAATGAAGGGAAAAATGTAGGCTTAATGAGCGAGGCTGGCTGTCCAGGCGTAGCCGATCCAGGCGCAGAAATTGTAGCCGAAGCGCACCGAAGAAATATTAAAGTTGTGCCTTTGGTTGGGCCTAATGCGATGCTACAGGCGTTAATGGCCTCTGGTTTTAGTGGACAGAGCTATGCCTTTACGGGTTATTTGCCGATAGATAAAGGTGATAGAGCAAAGCGGATTAAGGATTTAGAACAACTTTCGCAACGATATAGGCAAACCCAACTTTTTATGGAAACTCCTTTTAGGAACAACCATTTGTTTGAAGATATCCTGAAGAATTGCCAACCCAATACGCAGTTGTGTGTAGCTTGTAATATCAATGCAGAAGATGAATATATCAAAACGCTACCCATCAGCCTGTGGCGTAAAGAAAAAATAGACCTGCATAAAAAGCCTACTGTGTTTTTAATTTACAAAGGGAAATAATCTTCATAAAAAAAGCTCTTAATATGGATTAGGAGCTTAAATTTCTTCTTTTTGAAGATAAAACATTTAATAAGTTTCACTGTCTGGCGGAATGCCGTAGTCTACAAAATTCACATCAGCTTTTTTCCTTTTAGATGTTAGTGAAGTAAATAAAGACTTTGCTTTACCGAAAAAGCCAGTTAAACTTTCCGCATCTAAAGTTTTTCCAATTTTGCCAGAAACCAAGGCCGCTAAACTTTTGGTGATAAAGCCAGAGCCTCTGAATACAGTTTTATTTAGGAAAAGCGGCAAGAGAAACGACATGATGGTACCGCTTATATTTGTTTTCTCATCTAACTTGGTCAAGCTCTGTGGATTCAGAAAATTCTTAATTAGGTTTATAGGAGAAAACTGCTTGATGTAAGTTTTAGCATCTTCCTTTAACTGTGTTTCTTTTAGCTGATATTCAACTTTAACACGGCTAATCTCAATCTCTAATTCTGCCAAGGATTTTATGTCTTTATGCCTCATCGTCTTTATCTGCTATTTTATTAAAGTATTTTCTAATAAACATATTCACCAATATCTTCTCGATAATGTTATCCTTGGTAAGGAAAACGATAATGGATAAAAGCAAGTAAACACCCGCCACGCAGCCGAAACCTGCTACCATACTGCCAAAAACCTCTGCGAGATATAAGGCAAGCGTAATAGTGCCCAATAAAAAGGCTAAAAGGAAACAAACTACAACTACCGTATTGGTAATTAGGTCGGCAAATAATTTAGAACCCTTCTTTACCGATTTTAGATGAATATAGTCTAAACGACTATCTACATAACTCTTGGCATCGGCTACGAGCTCTTCAATATTTTTTTCTTTCTTTTCTTCCATTACCGTTTATTAGAGTTTTCTTACACGTGTTCTACTTCGTCAGAGTATTCTTGCTCTACGTCGCGAAGTTTGCCTTTGATAGAGTTTACCACTTTATCTTTTAGGCTGCTTAAATTGTTGATCTCATCTGCAGCTCTGTCTTTAATCGAGTCGCCAAAATCTTTCAAAGATTGACCCAGCTTGTCGCGAGTGTCAGTACCTTTGTCAGGTGCAAACAGTATTCCTAATGCTGCTCCTGCAGCTAAGCCTGCTAATAAGGCTACTACTACTTTCGAGTTATCGCTCATGTTTTTATAGTTTTATGTTAAAAAATGAAAAGTTATCTAAACTATACTGTTTAAACTACCTAAAAATAAAAATTGTTTTAAGTTTTTGTTTTTTATCTAAAGATCGTCTTCCGTCAAATCGAATATCCCAATATAGTTAAAAAAAGAGCCTTAACAAACCAAAAACAAATATTATTCCGTTTTTGAGTTAAATTTTAGAAACAGATTATTTTATAGTAAATACAAAGGCGGGTGTCCTCACCCGCCTTTAGATATTTAGATATTTATTTATTCGAAATGTGTATTAAAGAGGTTGTTGAGCTTAATTTAATTGATAGGCAACTTCACTACAAATAAGCTTCCATTCTCTTGCGGCTTAAAAACGATATTACCATTATGAGCTAATAAAGTCCTTTCAGCTTCTGTTAAGCCTAAGCCTTCTGCGTCCTTTTTGGTAGTGAAAAATGGTTCGAAGATTTGGTGCTCTAAGTCCTGATTGATGCCTTTGCCATTGTCTTCTATTAATATGGAGTAAAAGCCGCTATCGTTGATACTGCTAATATTTAACACTTTTGGATAGGTTTCCATGCCTTCTACCGCATTCTTTAAAATGTTAACCAAAGCCTTTTTGATTTGTTTTTTATCGATAGACAGATACACTTCTGAAGGAAGTAAATGTTTTTCCAGTACGATCCGATGTCCTAATATCAGATCATTAATTTCTGCCAAGGCTTCTTCTATAACTTGATTAATACCATTTTTTTGAGTAGAGATAGGCTTATTCTCAGTACTCTCAATAAAATTTCGAGTGAGCTGGTTAATGTCGTCTATGTTGTTCTTTATCGTCTCAAGATTAGATTGAAGGGTTTCGTTATAAGCCAAACTTTCGTCTGTAGTAAGGTCATACAGCACCAAATTAATAGTCGATAGCGGATTTCTGATTTCCTCTGCAAAGCCTTTGGCGATATGCTCCGAGATAGAAAACTTACTTTCGTGTATAAACTTCGTTTCTTGATGCTTTCGGTGTGTAAGATCGTGGATAATCGTATGGTAAACTTCTACCATGTTTTGCGGGTCTATCTGCAAGAAAGAAGATAAGCTACAGAAGTAAACCTGCCCCTTGTTAGACACCATCTGACATTCAAAATCGCTTACAGCACCCTTAGTTTCTAATTCTTGGATAAAATTTTCACGGTCTTCTTGCGTGTAGAATAGACTTCTATCATTAAGTTCTAACATTTCTTTGATGTGGTAACCAAAAAATTGTAAGCCAGCTTTATTGATGTCGTGTATTTTTCCAGTATAATCGGATATCAAAATAGGTTCTTTAGCTTTGTCGAAAATGATCTTGAATTTATTTTCGCTTTCTTTTAAGGCCTTTAAAGTTTCGCTTTGCTTTAGCGCATAGCGGATGCTACGGTCTAGTGTATCAGGTTCAATTTTGTCCTTGATAAGATAGTCTGCCGCACCAACATTCATCGCCTCTTCATCAATTTTATAGTCGCCTTTTCCTGTTAGAATAATGATGGGTTCCTTAATACCTGAAAGAACGGCTTCATTAACCAAATCAACACCGGTGTGTTTGCCCAATCTATAATCTACCAAATAAATATCAAACTGATGCTTTAACACGGCATTAATGCCTTTCTCGAATGTGTCTATCCAAGTGAGTTCATATCTTTCGGCTCCATTTATACGATTAAAAACATCTTTGGTGATGATATA
Organism: Pedobacter sp.; assembly: GCF_031119335.1. Classification (GTDB taxonomy): domain Bacteria; phylum Bacteroidota; class Bacteroidia; order Sphingobacteriales; family Sphingobacteriaceae; genus Pedobacter. The sequence goes on along the minus strand of NZ_JAVHXT010000020.1, from coordinate 14,694 downwards.
GTCATCTTCATCATCATCAATTAATAAAACCTTTATTTTGCTCATATTTTTAAATTAGATTAAAGCCATTTGCTTGCCATGTTTGTAGTGATATTCACTAAATCTTTAAAAGAAGCTGGTTTGGTAAAAAACTGATCTGCGCCAAGTTCCATTACCGAATCGATATCTTCTTTATTTTTTGTTGTAGACAGCACTACAAGCGGTATATTTTTGGTTTGATCACTTTTTCTAAGCTCTTTTATTACGCCTCTACCATCTAATACTGGCATATTTAAATCTATAACTACCAAATTGGGCATTTCATTGTTAAGCAATAGTTTTTGTATATGTTCTATCAATAATTTTCCGTTATTTAAAAAGGTTACTGCATTCTGGTTAATTTCTGAAAAAGCATCTTTAAGCATCAAAGCATCATCAGGGTCGTCTTCGGCAATTAAAATAAGTGGGTGCATTTTTGTCATGGAGCCGCGTTAGGTTTAAGGGGTAAAACGATAAAAAATGAAGCTCCTTCGCCTTCTTTACTTTTTGCGAAGATGAAGCCAGAGTGATTTTCTACAATTTTCTTGCAGATGGCCAACCCAATGCCAGTTCCTTTATATTCTGTTCTAGCGTGCAATCGCTGAAATAGATCGAAAATTTTGCCAGCATAACTCTCGTCGAAGCCAATGCCATTGTCGGTAATTTTAACCACACAATAAGTCGAATTCTGGGAAATTCCTATTATAGGAATAGCGCTTCCCAATAGTGTTTGTGAAGAAATATCTATTGCAGGTTGTGTATCTGGCTTGATAAATTTTAAAGAGTTACTAATGATGTTTTGGAACACTTGAGCCAGTTGTGCGGCAATTCCTTCAACCTCTTCATTTACCGATAACGATACTTTAGCATTGGTGGTTTCTATGGTATAATCTAAATCGTGCAGTACTTTTGTGAGCAATTCATTGAGGTTGATTTTGTGAAACTCTTTGGCTTCGCGGGTAACTTTTGAGAAAGCCAGCAGATCGTCAATCAAAATCTGCATCCGCTCTGCTGCGTTTTGCATCCTTTCGATGTAATCTTGCCCTTCTTCGTTGATATGCTCGGTAAACCTTGTTTTTAACCGATCGCCAAATGCTCTAATTTTTCTTAACGGTTCCTGCAAATCATGCGAAGCCACATAAGCGAACTGCTCTAGGTCTTTGTTTGAAACATTTAGCTCGTTTATCTTTTCTTCGAGTTTCCTTTGTGTTTCTTTTAACTGCGTAACATCTTGCGTATTTCCTAAGTATGAATAACCATCACCAATTTCATCTTCTTTAAATTTTGCCGTGGTAGAAACGTATCTTATTTCGCCGTTTGGCCTAATAATTCTGTAATTAGCTTTAAATGATGTTTTACTCGATCTGGCTTCTGCAAAAATCTTTTTGAGCTCGGCTGAATCTTCTTGATGTACAAAACCGAAATAAGAATTGATGGTAACAACGGTAGAGTGTGGTAAGTAGCCATGTATGTTGAACATCTCATCAGACCAGAACATGTACTCGTTTTTAGAGTGCCATTCCCAGCTACCATTATTAGAAACAGCCTCGCCTTCGCGTAGCAGAGTTTCATTTTTTCTTAGTTTAAGTGTAGCTTCTTTAAGCTCGGTAATGTCTTGAATGGTACCTACGAGCTTATGTTCCTTACCAGCAAAATATCCTTGGTTAAGCACATATCTTTTTTCGCCATTAGGCTGAATGATTTGATATTCGGCAGCAAATGAAGTTTTATTCTTAACAGCATTAGATAATTCTTTGCTTAATTTTTGCTTGTATTCTGGTACAATTACCCGCTCGGCAATGGCGTGTGTGGGTTGAAATGAATTACCTTCGAAGCCATAAATACGATATAACTCGTCAGACCATTTGTACGAGTTTGTTTTGATATCGAGTTCCCAACTACCCAGTTTAGATATTTTTTCTGCGTTCGCCAATAAGCCTTCTCTTTCTATTAAATTAGCCGTTAAAGCTTGTTTTTCCCTTACTTCTACATCTAGTTTAGCAATAATGCGCTGCTCGTTCCTAACGGTTTCTACATAATTAAGGATAATACCAGTTAAAGGCACCAAATAACTAATGAAGCGGAGGTAGTGCGCTGCATTAAAATAGGTGTCGAAAGCATTGGTGCTCAAAGCCATAAATAACTGAGCTAACAGAAGCGGCGCAATACTTAAAATAAGCAGTTTTGAAAAGATGCTATGAAAACGTAGCATAAACTTAGGCAAAAAGAAAGTGGCCCAAACAAACAGCAGTATTAATGGCAAAAAAGAGAATAAATCGATTTGAACTACTTTGTCAAACACGAGTTTATGCCGTAAAATGGCGTCAGTATTTGCGATGGTTAATACGCAGGCTATTCCAGCAAAAAAGCAAAAAATGGCAGTTCTCCATAAAATTTTACGTTTTTGTTCAAGACTCCGAAGGTTTTTAGATTTTATTCTGAGGTATACGAAGGTGCCGATCAACAGTGTTAGGGAATAAAACATCCTGTTAATCCACCAAATGAAATACAAAGTGCCAGAGGTATCTGAAAAACCTGTCGCATTTTCATTTAAAATCAATAGGTAGTAAACGTCGAGGATGGCAGAAATAAAAAGCGTGATGCCAAAAAGTGTAATCGTTAACTCTTTCCGGATATTATAATCTATCATGGCAAGCACGCCCGTAAATAACGCTGCGGCTATGCCAAAAGTGGTCCAAACACTCGTGTAAAAATTAGTGTTCAAGTTAAAAAAAAGAATCTTCTGCGAAACATTTCCAAAGGCAATATCCAATACCACAGAAAGTAATGGAGCTATACATAGCAACATTACTATCCATAATATTTTCTTGGAAATATTGTAACGGTTTTTAAACCTAGAAGGGCCAGATTTTTTAAATAAACTAAGCACTGTCTATTTATTGTCGAGGTCAATTGCTTTCATCTTATTGTAAAGAGTCTTCCTGTCAATATTTAAAATTTTAGCGGCTTTCGTTTTGTTGAAATTCACTTCTCTTAGCACTTTCAGGATTGTCTCATACTCTGCCTCTAGCGCTGCATTTTTCAAATCTCTAGGCTTGTTACGCTCTGTGTTTTCTGCCGATGTACTGGCGAAATTATTTAGCACAGGCGCTTTGGCATAAGTTGATATTTCTAGCGGAAGGGCTTTCAGCTGAATTTCGTCGGTTTCTGTAAGTAAAGTTGCTCTGCGCACCACATTTTTTAGTTCTCTTACATTTCCCGGCCAGTTGTAAGTTAAGAAGCAATCAACTACCTCATCTGAAAACCCCTTAATGTTTTTACTCAATTCCTGATTGGCTAACTGTAAGAAACTCTCAGCAAATGCTAAAATATCCTTGCCTCTTTGGCTAATTGGCGGAAGATTAATAGAAAATTCGTTGAAACGATGGTAAAGATCTTCTCTAAATCTGCCTTTTGAAATGGCATCTTGAAGATTTTCGTTAGTTGCTACAATAATTCTCACATCTAAGTCAATCTCTTTGGTACTGCCAATGCGTTTAATTTTGCGCTCTTGAACTGTTCTCAGTAGTGCAGCTTGGATATCGTAAGATAGATTTCCAACCTCATCTAAAAATAAAGTTCCACCATTTGCCATTTCGAAGTGACCAATTTTAGTGTACAGTGCACCTGTAAATGATCCTTTTTCGTGACCAAAAAATTCGCTTCCGGCTAGTTCTTTAGTTAATGAGCCACAATCCATAGCCACAAAAGGTTTGTCTTTTCTAGGGCTATTCAGGTGGATAGCTTTAGCTACAGATTCTTTACCTGTACCGCTATCTCCCATTAAAATAACACTGTAAGCTGTAGGGGCAACTAATAAAATTTGTTTCATTAAATCTTTAGAAGCTCCACTTTGCCCAATCACAAACTCATCGGTAAAGGTGTAATTGCCTTTGCTTGCTTTAGGTTTGTCTTGGCCACTAGTTGTTTCTACCTCAGGTGTACTTTCGTTCAAAGCAATTTGTGTTTCAATAGCTTTGTTGATTGTGTTTAGAATTTCGTCTGGATATAACGGCTTTGTAATATAATCATAGGCGCCAAGCTTAATTAACTCCACAGCTAGTTTAATATCAGAGTAACCTGTTATGATAATCACGCCAGTTTTTGGATAACTTTCTTTGATTTTAACGAGCATTTCTTTACCATCGGTATCTTCCAAGCGGTAGTCGCAAAGCACTAAATCAAAATGATCTTTAGAAAGGTATTCCATTGCAGAACTACCACTAGTTGCACTAGTTACATCGAAAGAATTTCGGGTTAAAAATTTTGAAAGCAGTAATCCGATATTTATCTCATCGTCAACTATTAATATTTTCTTCATACAATTAACTTAACGTACGTTATAATAGCTAAAATATGTAAAAAAAAGCGAATGGGAAATTTTTTCTACACTTTTTTACAAAATGTATACCAAAAAGGAGTGGAAGAGAGACCGTGTAGATTTACGATAATAAAGCTAAACACCTTTAAATTCAGGTTTTCGTTTTTCCAGAAAAGCCGTAGTGCCTTCTTTGAAATCGTCTGTATTGAAACAGTTGCCAAATTCGTTAATCTCTGTTTGGAAACCGTCTGCTTTTGGATTAAAGCCCGCATTTACCGCCTTTATTGCGCTTGCCAATGCCAATGGTGCTCTAGATTTTATTTTTTCAATCAATTCGTCCGCTTTTGCTAACAAATCAGTTTGGGGAACAACGTGATTTACTAAACCAATCTGTAGCGCTTTTTCTGCACTAATCATATCGGCTGTAAAAATCATTTCGAGCGCCAAGCCTTTGCCCACCAATTGTGCCAACCGTTGCGTGCCGCCATAACCTGGAATTAAGCCTAAAGTGACTTCTGGCAAACCAAGTTTAGCATTTTCGCTGGCAATTCTGATATGACAGGCCATTGCTAACTCCAAGCCGCCACCTAAAGCAAAACCGTTAATAGCTGCAATTACTGGCTTCGTTGAATTTTCTATTGCATTAAATACATTATCGTGTCCGTCTTTAGCTAGTTGCCTACCTTCTTCCAAGTTGTAGTTCTGAAACTCGGAAATATCAGCGCCAGCTACAAATGCTTTCTCGCCTGCGCCAGTCAATAAAATAGCCCTAATTTCTTTGTCTGTTTGGGCAGAGGCTACAGCATGAGCCAATTCTGTTAATACCTCTTTGTTTAGTGCATTAAGTTTTTGCGGACGGTTAATCGTGATATATAAGATGCCGTTTTTTAATTCTGCTAATGTTTGCTGATATTCCATTTTGTTAAAAATTTCGGTGTTCTACCACCCAGTTTTCAATGTAGTTTACAATGTCTTTCATTGTTGTGCCCGGAGGAAAAAGCTGTCCAATACCAATTTCCTGTAGTTTTTTCATATCAGCATCTGGAATAATCCCTCCGCCAGTAACTAAAACATCGGTAAGCCCTTTTTGCTTCATTATTTCTATCACTTTTGGAAAAACAGTCATGTGTGCGCCAGACAAGATAGAGATACCGATGGCATCAACATCTTCCTGCAAAGCTGTATTTACAACCATTTCTGGGGTTTGCCTTAAGCCGGTATAAATGACTTCCATACCAGCGTCACGAAGAGAAGTGGCAATTACTTTTGCGCCTCTATCATGTCCGTCTAACCCTACTTTAGCTACAAGAACCCTAATGGGTCTATTTAAGGTTTTGTTCATATCTGGTGTACTTGATAGACGTAAATGTAGTAAAATTTTGAATTGCGCAAAATTAATGTTCTGTAAAACAAAATTATTTTTTGAATAACAAAAAAATATCTATTTTTACTATTGCAAAATAAATGTAATGAGAGTCCTGTCACATAGCACTTTAATTGACTACTATAATAAGGATATTAAGGCTAAGGCTGCGCTTGAACATTGGTATCAAACCGTAAAAAGAGCAGAATGGACCTGCTTTGCCGACATTAAAAAAGATTTTAATACCGTTGACAGCGTAGGCAATCAAAGATATGTTTTTGATATAAAAGGCAATGACTACCGATTGGTGGTAATTGTGAGATTCTCTATTAAAACAATATTCATACGTTTTGTAGGCACACATAAGGAGTATGATAATATAAAGGATATTAAAAGTATTTGATATGGCTAGTATAAACACAGAAATAGAATATAAAGCAATAAAAGAGCGTATTGAAGAGTTGTTGCTTCTTACTGACGATGATACTCATATTACTGATAAAAAGATGGTGGAGTTGGATAAGCTCTCGGAGCTGGTAGAAGAGTATGAGGATATTCACCATCCGATAGGAATGCCAACCCTTGCTCAGGTAATTAAACTTCGTATGTATGAAATGGGGCTTTCGCAAAACGCACTATCAGAGCTTGTAGGTGTAAGCCCCTCCCGCATTAGCGAGTATCTCACAGAAAAAAGCGAACCTACGCTGAAAGTAGCGAGAAGTATAAGTAAAAAACTGAAAATTTCGGCTGATATTATTTTAGGCATTTAAACGTTTGCCGGTTTGCCAGTGCTTTAAATTACCCTAAATTTGGTTAACTTTGAAGCTTAAACAATACAATTATATGAGCGAGGAAAAATCATTAAACTTTATAGAAGAAATTATAGAGAATGATTTAAAAAGTGGAAAGTACGAGACGTTGGTAACACGTTTTCCGCCAGAACCAAACGGTTATTTGCACATTGGCCATGCAAAGGCAATTTGCTTAAACTTTGGGTTAACGCAGAAATACGGAGGTTACACCAATCTAAGATTTGATGACACCAATCCGGTTACCGAAAAAACGGAGTATGTAAACAGCCAGCAGGAAGATATTCAATGGTTGGGTTTCCAGTGGAAGAACGAGTTGTACGCTTCCGACTATTTCGATACGCTACACGGTTATGCTGTGCAGTTAATTGAAAAAGGACTTGCTTATGTAGACGAAAGCACAGCTGAAGAAATTGCTACTCAAAAAGGCACACCAACAGAACCTGGCACACCAAACCAATACAGAGATAGAAGCATTGAAGAAAACTTGGAGCTTTTCGCAAAAATGAAAGCTGGCGAGTTTGAAGACGGCGCTTGTATTTTGAGAGCGAAAATTGATATGGCTAGTACTAACATGCTGATGCGTGACCCGATCATTTATCGTATCAAACATGCACACCATCACCGTACTGGAGATGCTTGGTGTATTTACCCAATGTACGATTTTGCTCATGGACAAAGCGATAGTATCGAAAATATCACGCACTCGATCTGTACTTTAGAATACGTTTCGCACAGAGAATTATACGATTGGTTCATCACCCAGTTGGGTATTTTTCCTTCTAAACAATACGAATTTGCACGTTTAAATCTTACCTATACGGTAATGAGTAAACGCAAGCTTTTGCAATTGGTTAATGAAGGCTTGGTTTCTGGCTGGGATGATCCTAGAATGCCGACAATTAGCGGTTTGCGTAGAAGAGGTTACACGCCAGAAAGTATCAGAGAGTTTTGTGAACGCATTGGTATTGCCAAAAGAGAGAATTTAATTGAGCTGAGCTTATTGGAGTTCTGTATCCGTGAGGATTTGAACAAGAAAGCAACTAGAGCTATGGCTGTGCTTGATCCAATCAAATTGGTGATTACGAATTACGAAGGTGATGGCGAAATCTTAATTGGAGAGAATAACCCAGAAGCAGAAGATAAAGGCGGTACTAGAGAAATTCCATTTAGTAAGGAACTTTGGATAGAACGCGAAGACTTTATGGAAGAACCTGCGAAGAAATGGTTCCGTTTGGCACCAGGAGCAATGGTTCGTTTAAAGTTTGCTTACATAGTAAAATGTGAGAACTTTGTAAAAGACGCTGATGGAAATGTAACGGAAATTCACTGTACTTACTTCCCAGAGTCGAAAAGTGGTAGCGATACCAGCGGACTTACCGTAAAAGGAACCATCCATTGGGTGAGCACTAAACATGCTAAAACAGCAGAAGTAAGATTGTACGATCGCTTGTTTAGCGTAGTTTCTCCAGATGCAGAAGAAGGTGATTTTAAAGAATACTTAAACCCAAATAGTAAAGAAGTGTTGAGCAACGTTTACATTGAACCTGCTTTGGCTGAGGCAACGCTGGGAACAGGCTATCAGTTTATCCGTAAAGGTTACTTCTGTTTAGATAAAGACAGCACAGCAGACCATTTGGTGTTTAACCGAGTGGTTTCGTTAAAAGATGGCTGGAAAGGATAAGAACCCCAAGCCCCTAAAGGGGAGCAATACCCTAAAGTCTCCCTTCAGGGAGATTAAGCACAATTATTTATATATGAATGGTGTGCTTGAGGGCGAAGCCGTTTAGAGGGTTTTATACAGGCTCTTTTTATCCATAAAATCAATTACAGCATCCGGTACCAAAAACTGGATGCTTTTTTCTTGCTTAATCGCATTGCGAATAAACGTAGAGGAAATATCCATTTGAGGTGTTTCTGTAATTATTACAGATGGATTCGCCTCCCATTCGCTCAAATCAATTCCTGGCCTAGGGTAAACAAATAACTTGTGATTTTCTAGCAATAGCTCGTAGTTCTTCCATTTTTTAAAGGAAGCCAAATTATCAGCACCCATAATCAAAGCAAATTCCTTTTCAGGATATTTCTCTTTTAAATGAGTTAAAGTGTCAATGGTATATGAAGGCTGCGGCAATTTAAATTCTATATCGCTAACTTTCAAATGTGGCGCATTCTCGGTGGCCAGTCTAGCCATTTCTAAGCGATCGTACATATCCGCCAATCCACTTTTCTGCTTTAGCGGATTATGAGGAGATACCACAAACCAAACTTCTTTCAAGTTGGTGTAGCTAGCCATGTAATTGGCAATTACCAAGTGCCCAATATGGATGGGATTAAACGAACCGAAGAATAAGCCAATCATTTTATAAAACTATGTCGTCATTGCGAGGCACCAAGCAATTTTTTTTTCTGTCATTCCGACGTTAGGAGGAATCTGTTAGGTCTGTAATACTTGCTAACAGATTCTTCGCTGCGCTCAGAATGACAGAGCGCTTTAAGATTGCTTCGTACCTCGCAATGACGGATTATTAACGTTACTTCTTTAAAAAAGACCCAACCAACTCTTCTGCCTCAGCACAAGCCGTTCCAAGTTCAAAATTCTTAAGGATAACATCAAATTTATCAGCGTAAGCTAGTTCTTTTTCAGCTTTAGCATAGCGTTCTTGCAGTTTTTCTTCGCTATCCGTACCTCTGCCAGCCAAACGTTCTTTTAAAACCTCTAACGATGGCGGCTGCACGAAAATCGCCAAAGCATCTTCTTCAAACTTACGTTTTAAACGCAAACCACCTTCCACGTCAATATCAAAAATAACGTGCTTGCCTTCGTCCCAAATGCGTTGAATTTCTGAGCGCAAAGTGCCATAAAAAGTACCGCTGTAAACCTCTTCAAACTCTACAAACTCTTGGTGGGCAACTTTATGTAGAAACTCTTCCTTGCTAATAAAATAGTAATCTTTCTCGTTTGTTTCGTCGCCACGCAACTCTCTCGTAGTTGCCGAAATCGAAAAACTTAAATTGTCGAATTTGCTCAACAAATGTTTAACGATAGTGGTTTTGCCAGCACCAGACGGAGCCGAAAATATAATGAGTTTGCCTTGCATAATATGTGTTTTGCGTTGGGCGTTCTGCGTTTGGCGCTTATCGCCTAACGCTTATCGCTACAACACATTAAGTAACTGTTCTTTAATTTTTTCTAATTCCTCTTTCATACCTACCACCAACTGCTGTATTTGTGCATCATTAGCTTTGGCGCCCATGGTATTAATTTCTCTGCCAATTTCCTGAGAAATAAAACCAAGCTTTTTACCATTCGCATCCTTATCCTTCAAAGTCGTGATAAAGTAATCGCAATGACTTTTTAAACGGGTTTGCTCTTCGGTAATGTCCAACTTGTCGATGTAGTAAATCAACTCCTGCTCAAAACGGTTTTGATCGTAGTTAACCTTACCAACCGTATCTTCTAAAAACTGAGTTAAACGAGCTTTAATATTAGGTATTCGTTGCGGTGCTAAAACCTCTACTTCAGCAAAAAAGCCCAAAATATTTTTAATGCGCAGCTCTAAATCTGTTTTTAGCACCTTTCCTTCATCTTCTCTAAATTGATGAAAGCTTTTCAAAGCCTTTTGGAAAGTACCTTCTAAAACTGCCCATTCGCTTTCGCTGGCTTCCTCTTCGGTGTACGTAATTACCTCTGGTAAAGCCAATACAGAAGGCAAAAGATTATCAATATTTGCACCCAAACTCTTGTTAACTTCAACCAGTTGTGTATAATATTTCTTCAGTAAAGTTTCGTTAATAGATGCGCCTTTCTGAGCATCCTCACTACGCTCTACCATAATGGCAATGCTCACCTTACCACGCTCAATTTCCTTGTTGCAAAGGTTGCGCAGGTACAATTCTTTATCAGAAAATGTTCTAGGAATTTTTAAACCGAGTTCTAAAAACTTCGAGTTTAACGATTTTATCTCTACAGAAAACTTCACACTTTCGTGATCCGTAGAAGCCAAGCCAAAGCCGGTCATTGATTTTATCATGTGCAAAGATAGTAAAAAAGGTAGAAGGTTGAGCGAAGCGAAATCCCGATACTTCGGGTTAGAAGGCTTAAGGTTGCGCCGTGTTATTAGAAAATGTCTGTCAGTATATTCTTGGATACTTTAGCCCTGCTGTATGCTGCTATCTTTTGGCGAATGCAAGTAGAAACTTCGTAAGTTTTGGTACAACCAAAAGTATATCCGCTACCATCAGGTTTAGCCAACAAAGTTTTCCTATGCACCTTTCAAAATCGCCTCTTCCATCAAAACATAAACCTTCTTTTTTAACTCGGGCACATCATCCATATTTAAGCCACTTACCGAAACTTCAGGTAATAAAATCGTCTTTATTAGGCCAGGTCTAGCCTTCAAAGGATCTTTTCGTGGTAGCAGTTTCCTATTATTAATCATCACAAAAGGAATGATGGACGTTTGGGTTTCTATCGCAATCCGAAAAGCACCATCATAAAAATCTGCCAAAGGCCTACCGGTTTGGTTCATGGTACCCTCTGCGAAAATCAACACAGACTGCCCGTTCGCGATATCCTTCTTTAAAGCAGCTACAGAAATTTCCCTGCTTTCCTTGCTGCTGCGGTCAATTAAAACCACAATACGTTTATAGATTAAACCAAACACCGGCACCTTGGTAATCTCTACTTTACCTAATGCACTAAAATATTGCGGAATACTAATGCAAACGGCAACGGCGTCTAAATAAGAGCCGTGGTTACCAACATAAATATGCGATTTCGATCTATTAACCTTAGATTTGTTTTTGGTGCTAATCCAAAAGAAACTGAAAGCACTAAATAACCAGGCCCAAATTCTCAACACGGAAAGAATTGCCCGTTTGCCGGCATTGATAGGTAAAATTGCAGAGAAAATCAATACAAAGGGTAGTGCCACAAACATGAGTGTGACGAAGATCATGGCAGCATAGAGCAAAAAAACAGCAGACAGAAACCTCATTATCAATTAACCTTTTTTAACTTAAGCCAAGCAAAACATTTGTTAAGTTTACAAATTAATAAATTACGTTGCAATGCGTTATAAAGCAAAGCTGATATTTACTCTATTTTTCGCCATAACTTTTATGGGTAAGATCTCTTATGCACAAAATGATTTTAATTTAACTGGCGTAGTTTTTGAAGACCAAACCAAAGTTAGAATTGCCTTAGCTGAGGTTAAAAACAAACGCTCAGGATTTTCTACTGGCAGCAACGATTTAGGTATTTTTTATATTAAGGCTCGTGTTGGAGATACTTTGTTAGTCACCAAAAGAAATTTTAGCGACTTGCAAGTAGTAGTTAAAGACAATAAAGATCTGGTACTTCTTCTTAATAGGGGAGCCACAATGCTAAATGAAGTTGTAGTAACCGGGCAGACTAAAAAGCAAGCAATTACCGAAGTTAAGCGAGATTTTAGAAGAAAAGGTTCATTTCATGCGGGGAAGCCGCCGCTTTTGTCTTTCATTTTTTCACCCCTTACAGCTATTTACGAACTCGTAGGCAAGACCCCAAAACAAGCCCGCCGATTTAACAGAATGGCTCAAACTGAACTTCAAGATGCTCAGGTAGACCAGCTTTTTAACAAAACCACAATTAACCAGCAAGTTGGATTGGAAGGCAAAGCACTAGAAGATTTTCTAGTTAATTACAGACCTAGCTACGAACAAGTGAAGAATTGGAATACTTACGATGCTATAAAATGGATTAACGAATCTTATAAGAAGTACAGTGATACCGCAGGAAAAGTTAAAAGTAGCAACTAGAAAGTTTAATTGTGTAATTAACCAGTTATCAGCTTAAATACTCAAAGCTTCGCAAGCTTTTTCAGCGGCTAACTTTTCAGCATTTTTCTTGTTGTAATCTCTACCTATACCGAAGTTTTCGTTACCAATCATTACTTTAACTGTAAAAAGTTTAGCACTTTCGCCTTCTCCATTTTCTACCACATCAAAAGTGATTTCTTTACCTTGACGTTGGCACCACTCAATTAAGCGGCTTTTAAAATTGGTTTCGGTAATTTCTAAGTGATGAATATCTACATAAGGTTTAATGATGCGTTTTAAAATAAGGTTCTTGGTAAAATCATAACCTTTATCTAAATAAATAGCACCAATTAATGCTTCGAAAGCATCACCATACATAGAATGGTGTTTAGATTGGAAGTTTACAGTTTTTTGGTCGAAGACAATCAGTTCATCAAAACCCATTTTGCGGGCCAGCTGATTTAAATTAGCACGGTTTACAATTTTAGAACGCATTTCGGTTAAGAAGCCTTCCTCTTTGTAAGGATAACTTTTGAAAAGCAGTTCAGCTACTACAGAGCCTAAAATAGCATCACCTAAAAATTCTAGTCTTTCATTGCTGCTTCTGCTGCCATTCTTTAAAAGTTTAGCTACAGAACGATGCCTAAACGCCATTTTATAAAGCGCAATGTTTCCCGGCACAAAACCAAGTACGTTTTTAAGCTTCTTTACAAAGTGCTTATTGGGCGAAAGATATAGTTTATAAATGCTAAACAAAGACATCAACTAGCAACACAAATTTAAGTTTAGGAAAAAGCATTTGTATAAATATACAACACAAACCCTTTAAACCGTAAAATTTTGGCTTATTCTTCGTATTTCTTGAAAACTACAGACGCATTGTGTCCACCAAAACCAAACGTGTTACTTAATGCTGCTCTAACAGTACGTTTCTGAGCTTTATTAAAAGTAAAGTTCAATTTTGGGTCAAACTCAGGGTCGTCTGTAAAATGGTTGATTGTTGGTGGTACCAAATCATTCTGTATAGCAAGAATGGTAGCCATCGCTTCAATCGCACCAGCAGCTCCAAGTAGGTGACCTGTCATAGATTTCGTAGAGCTGATGTTTAGCTTATAAGCATCTTCTCCAAATAAATCTACAATCGCTTTAGCTTCTTGTACGTCTCCAAGTGGAGTAGAAGTTCCGTGAACGTTAATGTAGTCAATTTGATTGGTTTCTAAGCCAGCATCTGCTAAGGCATTAGTCATAACCATTTTAGCACCTAACCCGTCTGGGTGCGGAGCCGTAATGTGATGTGCATCTGCACTCATACCGCCACCTACAATTTCAGCATAGATTTTAGCACCACGAGCTTTTGCGTGTTCTAATTCTTCTAAAATAATAGTGCCGGCACCTTCTCCCGCTACAAAACCATCGCGATCTTTGTCGAACGGACGAGAAGCGGTAGTAGGATCATCATTACGTGTAGATAAAGCATGCATTGCGTTAAAACCACCCATGCCCGCTTCGTTAATAATCGCTTCAGAACCACCGCTGATAATGATATCGGCCATGCCCAAACGAATATAATTAAATGCATCAATCATCGCATTGGTTGATGATGCACAAGCAGAAACGGTGGCAAAGTTTGGTCCACGCAATCCATACTTGATAGAGATATGCCCTGGAGCAATATCAACAATCATTTTAGGAATAAAAAAAGGGTTGTATCTAGGCGTACCATCACCAGTAGCAAAGTTAGAAACTTCGTCCATAAAAGTTTTTAGACCGCCAATTCCAGCGCCCCATATTACACCGATACGGTTAGTGTCTAATTTGGAGAAATCATATCCTCCATCTTTAACAGCCTCTTCGGTTGCAACTAGTGCGTACTGCACAAACGGATCCAACTTACGAGCTTCTTTTCTATCCAAATGATCTTCTGGATTGAAATTTTTTACTTCGCAAGCGAACTTTGTTTTGAATTTTTCAGTATTAAAACTCTTGATCGGCGCAGCGCCGCTCACTCCATTTGTTAAAGCTTCCCAAAATTCAGGAACACTATTTCCAATTGGAGTGAGCGCACCCAACCCAGTAACTACTACTCTTTTTAATCCCATTTATAAGTATTGTACAGAAAAAGTATTTCTACTTAACGTTTTTTTCTAAATAAGCAATTGCTTGACCTACAGTACCGATAGTTTCAGCTTGATCATCAGGAATAGCTACATTGAATTCTTTTTCGAACTCCATGATTAACTCTACAGTGTCTAATGAATCAGCACCTAAGTCGTTTGTGAAAGACGCTTCTGGCGTAACTTCACTTTCATCAACACCTAGTTTTTCTACGATAATAGCCTTAACTCTTGAAGCAATATCAGACATAATTTTATAATTTAATG
>NZ_JAVHXT010000019.1:13375-79103 GCF_031119335.1 Pedobacter sp. | reverse complement strand
AACCACCGCTCAAGAATTTCACTTTCAGCATTGCATCACTAACAATAGTGCCTATATGCAGGCGGTGGCGCATAGCGATTTGTCTGCTTTTGACCTTCCACAGCCCATCTTCGTCTTTTACAACTTTCTTAAATTCGCTATAGGCGGTAAGGCTATCGCCACCAGAGGTGATGAATTGCATTGCCCAAGCCCACTCTTCGGGCAGTAGTTCTTTAAATGCATTGGTTTTGATGATTTCTTGATAAATCACTTTATCATCAAAGCCATCGCCTACTGCTAATGTTACCAGATATTGGATTAGCGTATCGAAAACCATGACAAAAGGTTCTCTGCTTTCTATATTATTCTCTCTAGCAGCTTCTTTAATGGCAGCGGCCTCAACTATTTCTAAAGCATGAGTTGGTAGGAAATAGATCTTCGAAACCTCGTATGGTGAGTGACCAGAGCGACCGGCACGCTGTAAAAATCGGGCAACACCTTTTGGAGAACCAATTTGTACTACGGTATCAACCGGCTTAAAATCTACACCCAAATCTAAAGATGAAGTGGCAATCACAGCCTTCAACAAGCCGTTGTGCAGGCTGTCTTCTATCCAATTGCGCAGCTCAAAATCAATAGAGCCGTGGTGTATAGCAATTCTTCCCGCTAAATCTGGTTCTAGATCTAGCAGATACTGGTACCAAATTTCCGACTGTCCACGGGTGTTGATGAAAATAAGAGTAGTTTTACTTTGGTTGATAATGGGCAGTAGCTTATGCGCCAGTTTCAAACCTAAATGACCTGCCCAAGGTAACGTTTCAATAGTATCTGGTAAGATCGTTTTGATTTCTATTTTCTTCTCTAGCTGTGCCCTTACAATGATTTTCTTCGCCTCATCTTCTGGCACAATTACATCCAATGCTTCTTGAATGTTGCCAATGGTTGCAGAAATGCCCCAAACCCTTAATTTCTGCTCACCAGTTGCTTTTTGTAAACCTTTAATTCGTGATACTGCCAACTCTACCATCACGCCTCGCTTGCTGCCCAAAAGCTCATGCCATTCATCAGCAACAATGCACTGTAGGTTTTTAAATAGTAATGTCGATCCCTTTTGTGCCAACAATAGATGTAAACTTTCAGGAGTAATGAGCAAAATTTCGGGCATCGCCTTTTTTTGCTGTAGCTTTTCTGCCTGAGATGTATCTCCATTACGAACACCTACATGCCAATCTAAACCTATTGCCTCTAACACTTCTCTCATTGCCCTGGCAATATCTTTGGCTAAAGAGCGCAAAGGTGTTATCCAAATCAATTGCAAGCCTTTAATTGGCTTTGGCTGATTTAAGCCTTCGATAACTACTCCTAAGAAAACTGAAAATGTCTTTCCAAATCCTGTGGGCGCATTTACCAAACCGCTATAGCCGTCTAGGTAATATTGCCAAGTATCCCTTTGAAAGTCAAAAGGCTTTCTTTTATCGGCCTTAAGCCAAGCAATAATTTGTTTATAGCCTTTTGTTTTTTGCATATTGTTCTTTCTTCCGTCATTGCGAGGCACGGTTTATCCCGATGCTTCCTATCGCGTGGACACATCTCATTCCTCCCCCTTGAATCCCCCTCCAAAGGGGGACACGTTGCGTTTAAGCATTTTGCATATCCCCCTCTCCGAGGGGGCAGGGGGAGGAAAATAACATTTCCCAATATTTGTGTCCACACGATGGGACGCTTCGGGATAAACCGTGCCTCGCAATGACGATTTGGTTTTATTCGACAACTGGAATTAACGCCCTCAAATCATCCAACGTGTTAATCTCATCTACCTTTTTATCCTTTCGCCAACGGGCGATACGTGGAAACCGCAAAGCCAAGCCAGCTTTGTGTCTTTTACTTTCTGCAATGCCTTCAAACGCGATTTCGAAAACTAGCTCTGGTTTTACAGTTCGTACCGGACCAAATTTTTCGATGGCGTTCTTGTTCACAAAACTGTTTACTTCCTTAATTTCTTTATCTGTTAAACCAGAATAAGCCTTGGCAATGGTGATTAATTTGTCGCCATCTCGTACTGCAAAAGTATAATCGGTATAGAAATTTGCCCTACGACCACTACCCTTTTGTGCATAAATCATCACCGTATCAACTGTGTAAGGGTTGATTTTCCATTTCCACCAATCGCCTCGTTTTCGCCCCGCGTGAAAAATAGAATTCATCTGTTTAAGCATAATGCCTTCGCTGTTCAGTTCACGAGCCTTTTCTCTAATGTCTGCTAACTCAGCCCAGGTTCTAAACGCTATTACGGGAGATAAAACTACAACGCCATTTGTAGCCAATTGCGTAATGAGCTGTTCCAAAATCTTTCTTCTCTCGGCTAAAATCGTCGTTCTAATATCCTTTGCTTGATACTCCAAAACATCGTAGGCGAAGAAACCGATAGGCGCATCTTCTAACTGACTTTTATTAATCGTTTTTCTATTTAATCGCTGCTGTAAAGTGCTAAATGATAAAACATTTCCATCTCTTACCGCAAGTATCTCTCCATCTAAAACAACGCCGTCTGGCAACTCATCTTTTAAAAAGTGTAGCTCTGGAAATTGATCAGTCACCAGCTCTTCACCACGGCTCCAGATAAATAATTCGCCGTTTCGTTTTACGATCTGTCCACGTATGCCATCCCATTTCCATTCGGCTTGCCATGCCTTCACCTCACCTAAGTTTTCTGCTTCGGTATCTAAGGCATAAGCTAAACAAAATGGGTATGGCCAAGAATTATCGGTATTTACATGTGCGCCAGAAGTTAGTTCTTCGTAGGTGATTTCGTTTGGCTGCCATTTGCCCATAATGCTGTGCATGATCTTGTTGGCATCTTGTTGGCTTTGTTTGGCGATAGCATTCACCAGCATTTTGTTAGAAACACCGATGCGAAAGTTACCAGAAATCAGTTTGTTGAAAATGAAACGCTCTCGAGTAGCCAAACTATTCCAAGATTGTAGAATATAGGCTTTCTTCTCTTCATCGCTCTTAACGTTCAATTCGGCAAGTTCTGCTATCCATTGATGTAAAGGTTTTTCGATATCTTCTTGCGATGGCGGCAAAACCAAAGCAATGGTTTCACTTAAATCGCCCACGCTGTGGTAACTTTCGGTAAATAACCATTCGGGAATTCCGCTTAATTCGATGGCCCATTGCTTAACCAATGTTGTAGTAACGGGTCTTTTGGGACGCTTACCGGTAAACATAGCAATTACGAAAGGCTTGTCACGTTCATCAGCTTCGCTAAAATAACTTACCAGGGCACCAATTTTATCATTGGTCTTGTTACTTAGTTCTAACTCCTGTATCAATTGCGAAAAGCGCTTCATAGGCGTTTATAGTTGTTTTTCTTCTACTTTCTCTTCTGCTTCTTCATCGCCATATTGCGTTTTCACTTCTTCGGCATAGATGCCAATTTCGTTTAAATAGCGACTAAAAACAGCTGTACTTCCATGTGTTACCATCACTTTTTCGGCTTCGGTAGCTTTAATAGCTTCTAATAAACCTGGCCAATCGGCATGATCGCTCAACGCAAAACCAGCATCTGCACTGCGCCATCTTCTACCAGCTCTTACAGCCATCCAACCACTACAAATGCCAATTGCAGGGCTTATCAAACTTTTCACCCATTTGCTGTCGGATAAAGCTGGAGGAACAATCACAACACCTTTTTGTAGTTCGTCTTTTTTTATTTCTGCAGTGATTTTCGTGGTTGTTGGTAGATCTACACCTACGTTTGCAAAAGCCTCGTTAAGATTTGCGATGGTTTGATGTACAAATATTTCACAATTGACATTCAGATTTTTAATTAATCGCTGTGCTTTGCCCAAGCTGTAGGCTACGAGCACACTGGTTTTGTTTTTTGCATGATTATCGGCAATCCAGCTGTCCATATTATCAAATATCGTTTGCTGAGGTTGCCAAGTGTAAATAGGCAAGCCGAAAGTACTTTCAGAAACAAAAGTGTGGCATTTTACTGCTTCAAAAGCCGTACTTATGCCATCAAACTCTGTTTTGTAGTCGCCAGAAACTACGGCGATTTCGCCTTTGTATTCTAATCTAATTTGTGCCGAGCCAATTACATGACCAGCTGGAAACAGGCTTAATTTTACACCATTGATATCTATTTGCTCGTTGTAAGCTAAAGTTTGTACGTTATCGTACAGCCCATATCGCGTTTCTAAAATGGGTTTGGTTAAGGTATGGCACAAATAGCTTTTATTGCCCCACTTGGCATGATCTGCATGGCCGTGGGTAATTACAGCTTTGTCAACGGGCCGCCAAGGGTCGATATAAAAATCGCCCTGCTTACAATAAATACCCTTGTTTGTGAACGCTATGAGTGCCATGCTGAGTATAACGATTATAGCAAGTGATAGTTTTAAAAATCATTTTACAACAATCGATTTTCTTTAAGCAGGTAAGGCGCTAACTATTTTCTATCATCGAAAGCTTATCTTTCTGCTTTATTGGATGCTAAAATGGAATATTTACTAACTTCTGGTCTTGAAAGCTATCTAAATATATAAAAATGTTAACTACTCAAACAATCACCTTCGATTAACCGTTATTAGCCCATAACATTATCAGGCAGCACATGTCACTATCGTCTACTAACCAACAAAGCGCAAAAAGAACTGGACTAGCCAGGCTTATTTTAATTCTTGTTCTTGGCGCTGTAATTGTTGCACAAGCTATTTCTGGCTATAGATTACACGAACTTTCGGAAAAACAAGAGCAACTAAAGGCAGATTTTGCCGAGATGAACAGCATCAACCTTGGCCTGTTCTCCATCTCGCAATGGCAAGATAAGATAGAAAGTATAGTAGTAAAACAAACTCGAAGCCTCCGTTTAAGCCCGAAACAAAAAAAGGAACTACAAAAGGAAATTGAAGGCGTAATTGTTGCGCTAATTGACAAAGCAGAACGATTGGTTACGGGATCGAAGAAGAAATCTTTACGCGGTAAAATTGTAAAGTTTGCGGTAAAAAACTTCGTTGATGTAGATACCATTAAAAAACAGGTACCCGGCATTGCAAGAACAATTATCGGAAAAGTAGATAATCCACAAGCGAAAAGACAATTGGGAGCCATGGCTTTAGCCAAATTAGATCAACTTGATGAAATTGAATACGTTGATAGTGCTTTGACGGTTAATGCACACAAGATTAATGAAACTTACAAACGCTATAACGTTACCGGACCAGAACATTTTAACGCTAAAATAGAAACAGAGCTGCGCAAAATAAACCGAGCTACTTATGCCTATTGCATTGGTATGCTTGCTGGCATTGTGATATTTTTACTTGCTTGGGGCTTTCTGCGCAAACGTAAAGAACTTTATGCTACGTTGTTCATCCTTTCGTTAGTAATGGCTTTTATTTTACTTGCCGTAGGTTTAACGGCATCTATGATTGAGGTAGATGCCCGTATTGGCGCTATGGATTTCGTACTGCTTGGTCAGAAAGTGACTTTTGTAGACCAAGTGCTTTTCTTTCAATCTAAGAGTATTTTAGATGTAGTGTTGATTTTAATCGGAAGCCCGGCCATCGATTCGATTTTAGTGGGTGTGCTCATTTTGGCCTTCAGTATCCTTTTTCCAGTAATGAAATTAAGCGCAACTGGTATTCATTTGCTAGGAAAGAGAAAACTGGCGGAAAACAAGATCATCAAATATTTTGCTTTCCAATCTGGCAAATGGAGCATGGCCGATGTTATCGTGATTGCAATTTTGATGGCCTACATAGGTCTTAATGGTTTGCTTGAAACACAGCTGTCACGGATGGATATTCCAGCAAATTCGCTGACAATGCTTTCTACCCACAACACAGCGTTGCAACCCGGTTACATCATTTTTATCGTCTTTGTACTTTTCGGTTTGGTGCTTTCTACCATATTGAAATCCATAAGTAAGTACAATTGCGATTAAAGAATAATTAATTGATAATAAAAAAGCTACATCAACTTAAATAAATATAACCTTGAAAACAGAAACGTCGCAAATGAGAAAATATATTCCAAAGTTCCTTTTGATATTAGGAATGGGGATGATTGTGGCCGCTGCTTGTCATTTTGGTCTTCAGCTCTATCGACTTTCTGCGCAGCAAGAACAGTTGAAAGAAGATTATTCTACGGCAAACAGCATTACCTTTGGTATTTTTTCACTCGACTTGTGGACAGAAAGACTTTCTGCAATTGTGAACAGTAAAATCAAAGGTTTCGAAATTACCGCTGAGCAAAAGCGAGAGATGAAAAGTGAAGTAGAAGAACAATTGCATGGCATGATTAACGAAGTGGTTAGGGAATTTGAAAAACCACAGAAAGGAATTGGTAATAAGCTGAAGAAATTTGCTTTTAAACAACTGGTAGATCCAAAGGAACTGCATGCACAGGTACCTTCTTTTGCACAAACCATCATCACAAGAATTAATTCGCCAAGAGCAATAAAAAAGCTAAAAGGCATTGCTACCACCGAATTTAATGAGCTAGCAGAGCAAACTTATGACAGTACAGCTACTGCACAGCAAAAAATGACGAGATACTTATTTCAAAAATATAAGGTAAACAGTCTTGAGGCCTACAATACAAAGTTAGATAAGCAGCTTTTAGAAATTCGAAATGTTACCTATAATTATGCCTACGCAATGCTAGGTTGTGCGCTTGCTGCATTGCTGGTTTGGCTACCGTTTCGTAAACAACCACATTTGCATAATACATTATTCGTGATGTGCTTACTCATGGCTTTAGCATTACTTGTTGTTGGTTCCACTGTATCTATTATCGAGGTAGATGCAAGAATTACCACTTTACAATTAGAGCTTTTGGGCGAAAAAGTAGTATTTAGCAATCAAGTATTATTTTATCAATCGAAAAGTATTTTGGGCATTGCGCAAGTGCTTATTGCACAGCCTAAACCAGATTCGGTTACGGTGGGAATTTTGATTATCCTATTCGTTATTCTTTTGCCATTGTTAAGGATGGCTGCCAGAGGAATTCACTTACTTTGCAGACCTTCCCTATCAGAAAATAAAGTGACGCATTACCTAGCCTATGAGTCCGCAAAATGGGATATGTCTGATGTGATGGTGGTAGGTATTGCGATGACTTACATTGGATTGAACGGCATACTTAAAAGCCAATTAAGCGGCTTGAACATGAAGAACGATGTAATTACTACGGTTACTGCAAACTACAGTTCGCTGCAACCTGGATACATTATTTTTGTGGGTTATGTTATGCTCGGTATCGTACTTTCTTATCTCTTAAAAACGATGAATTGCGGTCCACAAAAAAATACAAATTTAAATGCTCCAATTAATTAGGAGGTTTGTCCAGCGGGCGACGGGTTAATTTGATGAGGCAATGTTCCGCAAGAAATTAAATAACGTTTCACCGTATTAAAAAGATCTTCCAAATCGAAAGGTTTTATAATAAAATCATCGAAACCTAATTTATTGGCAATTTTAGAAATGTTTAATTCGCTACTTAAAGCAATAACGGGTAATTTGGCTTTCAGGTTTTTAACTACTGATAATAATGTAGTGCCGCCGTTATCCCTATTTCTATAATCCATTAATACTAGATCTGGAAAATTACGCTTTACTGTGTTTAACATAGCTAATGGGCAAGTACCTAATATGCCTATAGGATGGTGACCTTCTAGTCTTAAGGCCATGGTAAGAACATCCAACACTGCGCTGTCATTCTCTTGTATGATAATAGTTGCCATTTGATCGGCATCTGTTCCTTTAACGGACAACCGTATTGCAATCCGGGAGGAAGGGACATCTTCAAGTTAAGAAAAAAAAGCTATTATTCCTAATAATGAACAGGTTGTAAACATATAAAAAGGCCAACTTCTTTAGTCCAAGCTAACTTTAGAAAGTATTAATCTGACTGAAATTATAGCACCAAACGCCTATTCTAAGCTATTGCATAAATTTTTAAAGATAAATACCCATTTATAAAATCAAAATACGTTAATGATTTTTTACGAACTCCTAATCATGGATTAAATAAGAATAAGATAAATAGTTATGGAATTAATTCCAAGTATGTGCCACATTAAGATAGCATTCCAAATCTTCTATGAAGTGCCTTATCTTTTTACATTCGGTTTGAATTATTCCAGAAGGAAATTTTGGCTGCAAACGAAGTTCTGAGCGATTAAAACTAATATCTATTAAGAAGGTGGTGCCTATGCTGGTTTTTACTTCTAAACTAATTATTCCTTGCTCATCTTTAACTTCTAACGGGGTATAATCTACTGCGTCTGTAAATAGCTCAAATAGGTAACCTATTGCCTCGGTTGCCTTTTGCTGATAAGACTTACTTTTCTTTTTAGGCGGCACACCACCTTTAAATTGAGGGCTAAGCTGTAGCTGTTGCATAGATGAAATTTGTTGTAGCGTTTAAACACACCGAAATTGAAAATGTTTGAAGAATTAATTTATTGCAATTTCTACAAGTTCATTTTTACCAAATTGATAAAGGTGCACATCTAAATGTTCCCTAAAATTCACTAAATCTATCATGTGATCGCATAAGTCTATTATAATTTGATGGAAATCTATAAACGGCTTGGCCAATAAAAGTAATTTTCCATTAGTGGTAAAATCGGCCATCAGTAAATAATCCTGATAATAAGTTAAAAGTTCAGTTCTAAACGATTCCAAATGTTCTGTCATAGCTGATAATTTTGCTATCATAACATCGGCTAATTAAGATTTGTTTAGGCGCTTTTTAAATTTTAGAAAACCTTATGAATGTCCTCTCTTATACTTCATCACACTAAATTCTAACTATCGCTGAACTTACCTAACCTTTACTAACTTCATTTTTAAAAGCGGATAATTCATACCCAGCTCATCTTTTTCTGTTCGTTCAAATACCTCAAAGCCCATATTACGATAAAAGGCTAGCGCAGCAATATTCTGCTCATTAACATCAACGTGCTTTGCTTCGAGCACACTTATTGCAAAGTCAATTAGTTTACGTCCGTATCCCTGCCCAAAATAAGTAGGATCAATAAACAACATTTCTATCTTTTCCCCATCTACACCAATAAAGCCTGCCATAGTGCTTCTTGTCATTAAACAATACACCCCAAAATTATCGAAATCGACACCGCTCATCAGTTTGCTAATCTCGCCGAAATCTTTACGATCTAGAAAATCGTGTGAAGCCAACACAGACCTCTCCCAAACAGTAAGTAGCTGGTTTCTATAAGCTTGAACAAAAGGTTTGATCTTGAAATTATCTGTTTCCATTAACCGACTAAGTAAGCACACTGTTATTAGTTTACGATGCTAATTGTATATACCAATAGCTTTTTGAAGCTAAATATCTAAAATATATCTTATTTTGCAGAAACAAACCGACCACTTCTAAAAATGCTCAAGGAATTTAACTACAAAAAGTTCGGATATGTGAAACTCCATTCTACAGAAGAACCTCATCATTCATTTAGTTCTTTTCTGGAACATATTAGGATCATGTTTTTACCAGCAAATTTTCGGTTAAAAGTTGACTTTAGAGAATTTCTTTTGCCAAATGATGCACTTCTTTTTGTCAATCCTAAAGTAGTAGTTCAACCTATAGGTGATGTAATTTCTGGAGGTGAACTGGTTTATTTTAATCGAGATTTCTATTGCATAGAATTGCATGACCAAGAAGTAGCCTGCGATGGCATTCTTTATAATAACGTATTTGAAGTTCCTTTTATCGAATTATCAGAAACGCAATCTTCAGCTATACAACATATTTTAAATGAAATCAAAATCGAAATGGCTAATGAAGATAGCCAAACTGAAGAGATGCTACGTATTTTACTTAAATTGGTTATACTTAAATCAACTCGAATTTGGAAGGAGAAACATCAGCTCTCTGAAAATGATAAGCAGACAGAGGTGCAGTTCCTAAGAAAATTCAGCAAACTTGTGGAGATACACTACAAAACCCATCATAGCGTAGCAGATTATGCTGATATGCTTTTCATCACACCAAAAAGCCTCAGCAAAAAGATTAGTTTACTAAGTAAAGAAACACCAAACGATATTATAAAAAACAGAATTATCTTGGAAAGTAAGCGTCTTTTAGCTCATACTTCTATGGCAGTAAAAGAAATTGCCTATTCTTTAAATTACGAGGATGACGCCTATTTCGTTAGGTTTTTTACGAAAAATACAGGTATCTCTCCTACTGCTTTTCGTAAACAGTTTTAGTTTAATGGTCTCGTCTCGTTTAACAGCAGGTCTTATTTAATCATTTCTAAAGTATAAGAACTATAAGTGCAGGTTTCAAACCACCAAAAAACTTAGATATTTTCATTTTTTAATGAATTAGGGAAAAAAGTACAATTCTTGGCGAAGTACGTCCATTGATGCGCTATGCCTTTTACTGGAACTTTGTTTCATCAATTCATCATTAAAATAAATCAAAATGAAAAAGTCAATTTTATCTATCGCATTTCTAGTTTCATTGTTCACTAACAATTTAATGGGACAAAACACATTAAGCAAAAGAGTTCCGGCATCTGCTGGCAGAGCCGAGTACATCGAGGTTGAAAAAGGTGTTAAATTACATGTTACCGATCTTGGCGAAGGCAGACCTATCGTTCTTATTCACGGCTGGCCATTAAGCAATGCAATGTACGAATACCAATATCAGTACTTATCTCGCAAAGGTTTCCGTGTAATTGGCATTACACTTCGCGGTTTCGGAAAATCAGATAAACCTTACGGTAAGTATGATTTCGATGTATTCTCTGATGATATCAAGGTGGTACTAGAAAAACTAAAAATAGAAAACGCTGTGTTAGGTGGTTTCTCAATGGGAGGCGCAGTAGTAATCCATTATATTAACAAATATAATTCGGCGCACATTAGCAAACTTGCCTTATTTGGTGCTGCTGCTCCATCTTGGAAACAAAGAGAAGGTTTTCCTTACGGCATACCAGACGACGTTGTTAACGGGCTAATTAAAAGTACTATGACTAGTAGACAAGATTTAATTGCGAGTTTTGGAGCAGGTTTTCAAGCAAAGCCAGGTAATCTCTCTAAAAACATGGAAAAATGGTTAGAAGACATTAATCTGGAAGCTTCACCTTACGCAACTACTGAGGCTATCACAGCACTTCGTGATTTAGATTTAAGACCCGCACTTGCTAAAATTAACATACCTGTTGCCATATTTCATGGCGTACATGACCAAAGCTGTCCGTTTGTTTGGGCTGAACAGTTACAAAAAGACATCAAAAATGCAAGTCTTATACGTTTTGAAAACAGTGGACATGCACTATTCGTTGAAGAGATGGAAAAATTCAACATCGAGCTTGAAAAATTTGCAAAATAAGAGATATAACATTTTTTTACTTAAAGTTATTTCGTAACAATTGAGTAATAGCATTTGGACACTTTAAAACTAGAGAAGTTATTATTTAGCTTCTCTAGCTCTATTAAACAAATGGCTCAAAGTAGGCGATGGTAAGAAAACACCATAAAAATCATCTCCATTTATGTTTTAAGGATATATTTCTTTTGCTTTTTGTATAGCTTTTTCCAAGTCAATCCCTTTGCCAAGCACGCCTTTAAAAATATCGTCCCTATCTTGTACTCTTTCAAAGGCATTAAAGATGGTAAAATCCGTCATTTTTAAACCTGGTTTAAGCTCGTGCCAGTCTAATGGCATAGAAACAGTTGCACCAGGTTTTGGCCTTAATGAGTATGGGCCGGCAATAGTTGCGCCCGGTCTGTTCTGTAAAAAGTCAAGATACATTTTACCTTTACGTGCAGCAATTATCCTTTCTAAAGAAGTAAACCTCGGTATTTGTTTGTTAACAATTGTGACGATAATTTTTGCGAAAAGCTGGCTTTGATCGTAATTGTACTTGCCGCCCAGAGGGATATAAATATGGATACCGGTAGAACCGGATGTTTTTGCATAACAAGGCACATCAATAGTATCTAGCACTTCTTTAACCACATTTGCGGCCTCAATCACTTTATCAAAATGATGCTTGTCGGGATCTAAATCTATCACACAATAGTCTGGATTGTCTGGCGATTGAACCCGTGAGAACCAAGGATTAACTTCGATACAACCCAGTGAATTTGTCCATAATAGTGTTGCAATGTCATCTCCTACTAAATATTCTTTAGCATCGCCCTCACTTGTAGAATAGGGAAAGGTTTTTGCCCAGTTTGGTGCTTTACCCTTTACATCTTTTTGATAAAAACTTTTACCATGTATACCTCCCGGAAAACGATTGAGCGACAATGGCCTATCTTTCAGGTAAGGCAAAATGTACTCGGCCATGGCGTAATAGTAGTTGAACATATCTCTTTTGCTCACACCATCTTCGGGCCAATATAGTTTTGAAAGATTATTAAACTTTAATTCTTTTCCTTTTACTTTTCTAACTTGGGTTTGCTCTTTGGGGTTGAGTAAAGTTTTCGGGACAGTTTCCTTTGGAGGACGTACAAGTTCAGTATCAATATTCTTAGGCGCAGTCTTTCTTCCATTAGATTTATCTTTGGTTCTTGCTACTATTTCTTCGGTTTCGGTTGCACTTTCGCGAATTACCTCTTTTGCATCTTTATCGCTGCGCATACCTTTAAAAGACGGATGACGAAATACCCCATCGGCTGTAACTTCAGTAAATGTAATTTCGCAAACTAGTTCAGGTTTCATCCAAGTGGCTTTGGCATTTAGTTGTTTATGCTGAAACCGGGATAGCTTATTTACATCAGGCGCCACTTTAAAAGGACTTTTCTTGACAATGTAAGGATCAAATTGCTCCATCATTTTCTTCTGGTCGGCATCCGTAAACCCTGTGCCAACTTTACCTACATAGCTAAGCTCTTTGCCTTCCCATACCGCTAAAATTAACGAACTGAATAATTTTGAAGTGTTTTCGTTACGGGTGAAACCTGCAATAATCACCTCTTGTCTTTTAGATATTTTTATTTTCAGCCAGTCTTTGCTACGCTTGTTCACTAAATAGATACTCGATTTACGTTTAGCTATAATGCCTTCTAGACCAATACGACCGGCTGCATCAAAAAAATCGATACCATTGGTATCAAAAACTTTAGAAATACGTATCCTGTCATCATCTGTAGGAAGTATTTCGTTTAAAACGGCCTGCCTTTCTACCAATGTTAATCCAGTTAGGTTCTTACCTTCGTACCAAAGTATATCAAATACGTAGAAAACAAGTTCGCCATCAGCTTCGCTACGCCAATTTTGAAGCGTGCCAAAATTAGAAATTCCCTTTTTGTTTAGCACTAGCAGCTCGCCGTCAATAACCGCATTGATTTTCCAGCTTTGTAGAAGTTTGTAAATGGAGTAAAAACGGTCGTTAAACGATTTGTTATTTCGCGACAATAACTCCACCTTTCCCTTATTCAATTTTGCTAAAGCACGATATCCATCCCATTTTACCTCATATTGCCAGTCTTCATTGTCAAAGGGTTCATCTACCAAAGTAGCTAACATAGGTTTTATTGCCTTAGGTATAGCTGCTTTAGGTGCAGCTTTTAGAATTTTAGCACTATCCAACTTGGCAGAGGCATCTCCTACTTCGGCGTTTTTTTCTACGCTGCTTTTCTTTGTTGATTTTTTAGATGTTTTAGTTTGTTTAGCTACGATTTTTTGCTCGCCATATTCAGTCCAAACAGCACGAGCATTTTTTTCCATTTCTGCAATGGTTTTGCCAGAAAGCACAGATTTATCTAATTTGGTTACGTCCTTTTTTGCAGCGTAATCGTCATTATGTTTAATGAGCAACCATGAATTTTCGCCCATTCCGTTGGTGCGTACCAAAGCAAACTCTCCATTAAGTTTATCTCCGTGCAACCTCACTTTAACAGATCCATCTTTCAGTTGGGCAAGCAAATGTTTTTCCTGTGCTTTTTTACCTTTAATAGGTTCTTCTGGCTCGTACCAACCTTGATCCCAAACAATTACAGTTCCGCCGCCGTATTCTCCTTTCGGGATAATCCCCTCAAAACTCTTATAATCAAACGGATGATCTTCAACCATCATGGCCAACCTTTTGGTTTTTGGGTCTAAGCTTGGACCTTTCGGCACTGCCCAACTTTTAAGTACCCCTTCCATTTCCAAGCGAAAATCGTAGTGCAAACGAGATGCATCATGTTTTTGAACGACGAAAATTAGTTTGTTCTTATCCTTGCTGTTGCCAGATTTTGGTTCAGTTGTTTTTGTGAAATCACGCTTTTGTGCGTACTTATCTAATCCCATATTCGTTTAGTTATATCTAGCAACTTAAAACAAACATTTTCTTTCATAAAAAAGTTTCTAAGTATTTTTCAAAACATACAGCCACGCAGATAAGCACGTATTTGCTTGAAAATTAGCGTATATATATTAACGAAAAGAAATAAATGCTTAATTAACAAAGCACTGCCATAGGGTTGTCAGTGCCACATCGTAGTCTTGTAAAAACAATACATGATGCAAAAACTTGACCTCACCAAAACTGATAAGACTTATTACAGTGCTAAATCAGTGCCACAACTTGTTAATCTTCAGCCAGCTCGCTACATCTCTATCCAAGGAAAGGGCGATCCTGATGGTTTGGCATTTGGCACTAATGTGCAAGCGCTTTATGCCACCGCTTACCTTCTCAAATTTGTTCACAAGGCTAACGGAAACGATTTTACAGTTCCAAAATTGGAAGGGCTATGGTGGTACGACAAAGAGCTACAGCCTTTAATGGAGCTAGCAAACACACCGGTAGCTATCCCGAGAGAACAATGGCACTATCGTTTGTTGATACGCCTACCAGATTTTGTAACAACAGACGAAATTCTGACTGCCACTGCCAAAGTTGTAAGTGAAAAACAGCTATCTCAAGCTCAAAATGTAAAATACTTTGAACTCCACGAGGGTAAATGTATCCAGATTATGCATACTGGCCCTTTCTCAGAAGAGCCTCGAACCTTGGCTATTATTGCAAGCTTCGCTAAGCAGCACCAACTAGAACAAAATGGGTATCATCATGAAATTTACCTTTCTGATTTCCGAAAAACCCCTTCAGAAAAGCTTCGCACTATTTTACGTGAACCCGTAAAGTAAGCTATAGATCATGTCAATTACGAAAAAGGAAATAATCGTTGATAATTTGATGGTAACTTAGGTCAGCCTACAGCACAGCTTCTCTTTTGGATTACTAGAATTTATAAAACAAAAGCCTTTCAAATATTAATTTGAAAGGCTTAATTGACTTTTAATCGTCTCTGTCGGGGTGGCAGAACAATTTTCAAAGCATTTCCTACAGGATTTGAAGAAGCTGGCAAATTGTTTTTAGACCGAAACTCAACTAGTGAATATTCAAATAAAATTTCCTCTAGTAGAGCAAATGAATAAGTGCGGGCATCTAAACCGTACTTACTTTTATAAAGCACATCTATAAACTAATGCTTTGTCTCTTCCTGAAATAGCTAGTTGGTCGAGTATCGGAAATATATTCTGCGTAAAATGGATTGAAAGAAACTGACCTAGTTTAATTGGACAGTTTGGAACTGAAACGGATGCCTACATTACCGGAACACATACCAATCCGACGAAAAATTATCATAGTCAGCCTCACTTGAAATACCAATAATCATCGATATATCATTATTTAGCTTTTAAAAAAAAGCTCATGACGTCAGTAAACAACTATTTGATGAAGGCATAATTTTGGTACAAGCTAACATCAATATACCTTGAGCTTGTTAGCAAGCTGTCATGTTTATTAAGACTAACTAAGTTCATCCTAATTTTAATTAACTTAGTTATCGAATTACTGGAACCTAGTTCCAGATTAAAACATAACCGATAGACAATGAATTATGCTCAAATACAGCTTGCGGCAGAAACATACGTAAAGCAATACTTCAAAGAACACCAAGACTCTAACCTACTGTATCATGGCCTGGAACATACCTTAGGGGTAGTTGAGGCATCTACACAAATTGCCAATCACTACCAATTATCCCCACAAGATTTCTTTATCGTATATATTGGCGCCTGGTTTCACGACATTGGCTACCTAAAAGGGGAACCCGGCGAACACGAAGTAGCTGGTGCCAAGGCTGCAACAGATTTCCTGCAACAGCACCAAGTAGCAGAAGAGACCATTACTGCCGTTAGCAATGCCATTTTAGCTACCAAACTGCCGCAGCAACCAAAAAACCTTAACGAACAAATCCTTTGTGATGCCGACCTTTTCCATTTGGGCAGCGAAGGTTTTACCAAACGTTCTAAACTATTGCGCAGTGAAATCTCAAAACTATGCCATAAAGAAATTGGCAAAAAAGATTGGTGGCTAAAAGACCTTGCTTTTTTAGAGTCGCACCGGTACCACACCGACTATTGCCGCTTGTCGCTCGATGACAAAAAAGCTAAACATATAGCTAAACTGATAAAGAAACTACAAAAAGACGAAACCCAGCCCATTTTGCATACCACAACCGAACAAAACCCCGTGACAGAACCAAGCGATAAGCTTAAACCACAAAAGGAAGAAACAGGAGGAAAGGGTGTAGAAACCATGTTCCGTATTACCTCTACCAATAACCAAAGGCTAAGTGATATGGCCGATAATAAGGCGCAAATCCTCATCACGGTAAACTCAATTATGCTCTCATTAATTGTGAGCTTGCTGCTGCGCAGATTAGAAGACAATGAACATTTGATTATTCCAACCATGATGCTTTTGTTGGTGAGCCTTTCCTGCATTGTCTTTTCTATTTTGGCTACACGCCCATCTATACCAGCTGGCACTTTTACCCAACAAGACGTTGCAGATAAAAAAGTGAACTTGGTATTCTTCGGAAATTTCTACAAGATGCCTTTAGAAGAGTACCACCAAAGCATGAAAAAGGTAATGGGCGATAAAGATTTTCTTTACGGCACACTGATCAAGGATGTGTATTCACAAGGTGTGGTATTGGGCAAAAAATACAAGCTGATTAGGATTGCTTATAATATCTTTATGTTTGGACTGATAGGTACGGTACTAGCTTACATTATTTCTTACGCCGCTTACGGAAAGCTTTTCTAAAGATGGAAACCTTAATAAAACAAGCTGAAATACCATTATTATTGAACCGCGATTTGAGTTGGCTGTCGTTTAACGCTAGAGTATTGGCCGAAGCGGCGGCGAGTGCTACCCCATTGTTAGAGCGTATCAAGTTTCTATCTATCTATTCTTCTAACCTCGACGAATTTTACAGGGTCCGCTATCCTGTTTTAAAGGCGCTCAAAAAGCTACATAAGAAAACTCACGATGAACACGAGAAGCATGTATTGGAAGAGGCCAACCAAACCATAGACCGGCAACAGCAACAATACGGCCGCATCTTAAAAGAAACCGTACTGCCAGCATTGAGCAGTAACAGCATTGATTTTAGCTATGGTCAGCCCTTTCCACCTGCACTCGGTGCCGAACTGACGCATTATTTCATGACCCAGCTGTTGGGCTTTTTACGTCCTATAGCTCTCGGTACACCCGAGGCCAGCTATTTTCCAGAAAACAACCTGCTTTATTTCTTGGTAGAATTAAATGATCAAGGTAACAGCCAACATTTCATCGTCAATATACCTTCCGAGCAGGTGCCACGTTTCTATCTCACTAAATATGAAGAACGCAGCAAAGTTTTTTTCATAGACGATATCATCCAAGAAAATCTTGCGGTGCTGTTTCCTCAAGGTACCATTACCAATTGCCATAGTTTTAAGATTACCCGAGATGCAGAGCTAGAACTAGATGACGAGTACAGCATCGATATGGCCGATCAGTTAGAAAAACAACTGCTAAAACGTGACCAAGGTTTAGCTACCCGTTTGTTATACTCTCCAGGAATGAGTGCAGACGTTCTGGACTTATTAGTACAAAGGCTAAATGTTGCCCATGCCACTATTGTTAGCGGCGGCAGGTATCACAACCTAAAAGATCTAGCAGATTTTCCGATC
The DNA here is from genome assembly GCF_031119335.1 of Pedobacter sp. GTDB lineage: Bacteria > Bacteroidota > Bacteroidia > Sphingobacteriales > Sphingobacteriaceae > Pedobacter. The sequence goes on along the minus strand of NZ_JAVHXT010000019.1, from coordinate 61,118 downwards.
AAAGACCCGAAACTTAGCCATAAAAACTGGCCGAAAATACCATATCCAATTCTACCTAAGGGCGAAACTCTGCATCAGTTCATCTTAGCTCAGGACATACTAATTAATCCGCCCTACCAATCGTACGATAGCGTGCTCCAATTTTTTAATGAAGCGGCTACCGATGCAACTACTACCGAAATAGCAACCACGCTTTACCGTGTAGCCAAAGATTCGAAAATTGTAAACGCACTGATTACTGCCGCCAAGAACGGGAAAAAAGTAACTGTTTTGGTAGAGCTTAAGGCCCGTTTTGATGAGAACAACAATATTAAATGGGCAAAAAAGATGAAAACCGCTGGTGTAGCGATTATTTATAGCGTTACTGCCCTAAAAGTACATGCAAAGGTAGCCCTCGTAAAACGAAAAATAGGTTTAAGAACTCAATATACTGGCCTATTGGCTACTGGTAATTTTAACGAAACCACTGCCAACTTTTATACCGATCATATTTTGATGACCGCCAACCCTGATCTGTTGAGGGAGTTGGAATTATTGTTCATCTTCTTGGCAAAAAGGAAAAAACCAAGCGAACATCCTCCAATCAACTTCCAAAAGTTGTTAGTGGCTCAGTTTAATTTGCAACAGGCTTTCCTTGATTTGATACAACGAGAAATACAGCATGCCCAAAGCGGTAAAAAAGCACATGTCATTATCAAACTAAATAACCTGGAAGAAGAAGTAATGATTAGGCAGCTTTACAAAGCTGCTGCTGCAGGAGTAAAGATAGAACTCATCATTAGAGGTATCTGCCGCCTAGTACCCACCACAAATATTATAGTACGCAGAATTGTTGACCGCTATTTGGAGCATGGTCGTCTTTTCTGGTTTTACAACGATGGTAACGAAGCACTGTACTTGGGCTCGGCAGATTGGATGACAAGGAACATCTATCGTAGGATAGAAGTATGCTTTCCCATCTATAACAATCAAATTAAAAAACAGCTTAAAGATCTGCTAAACATCCAACTTGCCGACAATGTACAGGCCACCTACCTGAACCAGCAATTTCAAAACATCCCCGTTGAAAACGCTGGTACTCCCATACAGTCGCAAAAAGCCATCTACGAATACTTAAATCAAAATCATCTACAAACAACATGACAAAACTCACCCATTCCTTCAACCTCACTTTTATTGGCATTTGCTTTGGCTTATGCTGCTCCACAGCTTTCCTTTCCTGTGCTCAAAAGAAAAAAGATAAAGTAGAAAGTCCATTAGGATACGACCTATCGGCGCCCGAAAAATACAATATGCCCGAAGCACTGCTAGAGATTTCGGGCTTTGCCTTTGCCAATGGAGACCCATCCAAAGTGTACGCCCAACAAGACGAAGAAGGTAAGGTATTTACCATTAGCTTAGGTTCAAAAAAATACCAGCATACCAAATTTGCAAAAGACGGCGACTTTGAAGACATCGCCATTGCTTGGGGAAAGGTGATGGTACTGAAAAGTAACGGCGACCTTTTTAGCTTTGCACTGGAAGAAACAAAAAATAAAGAAACCAAAAATGTAGCGCATACTAAATCTGTGTTACCGAAAGGCGAATACGAGGGCATGTATGCAGATGTTATACAAAACAAGCTCTACGTGATCTGTAAAGAGTGTGCTGTAGATAAGGGCACTAAACAAACCAGTGGTTTTATTCTTAGCCTACAAACCGAAGGTCTCTTTAAGCTTAGCGGCACCTTCAAAATAGATGTAAGTACAGTAAGCAAGCTATCGGGGCGTAAAAAAGGAACTTTCCATCCCTCGGCTTTGGCCAAACACCCTTTAACTAGCGAATGGTATCTGTTATCGGCCATCAACAAAACACTGGTGGTTACAGATAATCAATGGAAAATTAAAAACCTATACCCACTTTCTGTTAACGAGTTTAACCAACCAGAAGGCATTGCCTTTGACCACAACGCAAACCTTTATATTTCTAATGAAGGTAGCGATACACAATATGGAAACATCTTAAAATTTAGTTACAAGGCTCAAAAAAAATAGGCGATGAAAAGATTAATTATAGCATTTTATCTACTGTTTGTAGCTGTTCCTTTTTTACTAAGGGCGCAAGATGAGGTGAAACATCGCATGATCTTGATTGGTGACGCGGGCGAGATGAATGCAGGTCAGCGGCAATCGCTGATCAGTGCTGCAAACCACGTTATTAAAGACCGCACCACCACCCTCTTTCTTGGCGACAACATCTATCCCACAGGGATGGCCTTGCCTGGTAGCAACAACTTTGCACATACCGCACAGATCCTTAAATCGCAGTTTGAACCTATGCGTGCCAAAGGTGCTACGGTGTACTTTATCCCAGGCAACCACGATTGGGATAAATCTGGACCCAATGGATTAGCCAAGATACAAGCGCAAAGCGAATACCTAGCTTCTTTTAACGACAAGCAGTTAAAACTTTTGCCTAGCAACGGATGTCCAGATCCAATAGCTATTAACCTAACGGATAAGCTTACTGTTATTGCCTACGATAGCGAATGGTGGCTATTCCCTTTCGAAAAAAGCAATCCAGACTGCGAATGCAACAGCAAGGAAGAAGTATTGGTACGTATGCGGGAACTACGCGACCAAAATCGCGACAAGATGATTATTCTTGCCTCCCACCACCCTTTTCAGAGTTATGGAGCACATGGTGGATATTTTACTTTCAAGAACCATTTGTTTCCACTTACTTCTCTCAATAAAAACCTTTACATTCCGCTGCCTGGCATAGGCTCGCTCTATCCCTTTTTAAGGTCTACCTTTTTAAACCCAGAGGATATGAAACATCCTTTGTACAAGGAAATGATTACCAAAGTAAACGGAGTTTTTGGAGATATGCCGAATGTGGTATATGCTGCTGGGCATGAACACGGTTTACAATTGATCAAATCGGCACAGCTACAGATTGTGAGTGGTGCTGGCGCCAAACATTCGCCCAACAAAAAAGGCAAGAACACCCTATTCCAAAGTTACCACAATGGCTACGTTGTTGCAGATCAGTTAATGGACAACAGCATGCGCTATGAATATTACCTCTATAATGAAACAGGTGTTGAAAAAATGTACACTTATACCCAGCCCTATACCCCTGTAGACGAAAAAACCCAAAAAGCGGTAACAGTGATTACTGCCGATAGCGTAATGGTAAAAGTAAAACCATCATTCGATAGTGTGGGACGTTTCCATCGTTATATTTTTGGCGACAACTACCGCAAGGACTATGCGTTAGATACCAAATTGCCAGTAATCCGTATCTCCGAAATTAACGGCGGGCTAAAACCCACACAATTGGGCGGTGGTAACCAATCCCGTTCGCTTAGGCTCGAAGACAAAAACGGCAAGGAGTATGTGTTGCGCAGCGTAGAAAAATATCCAGAGGTATTACTTCCCAAAGGACTACAAAATACCTTTGCCAAAGATATTGTAAGAGATAACATGGCCTCACAGCACCCTTTCAGCGCATTGGTTGTACCTGTATTGGCCAAGGTTGCGGGCGTACCACATGCCAACCCCATCATAGGACTAGTTTCTCCAGATGTTGCCTTGGGAGATTATGGAGCTATCTTCGAAAACACGGTATGCTTACTAGAGGAACGCCATCCACTGGGCAATTCTGATAATACCGCCAAGTTTTTCAAAAAATTAGACCAAGACAATGACAATACCTACGATGCCAAAGGATATTTAAGAGCCAAAGCATTAGATGTACTGTTGGGCGACTGGGACCGTCATGAAGACCAATGGCGTTGGAAACCAGTGGCTACAAAGAAAGGTGTTAAGTATACGGCCGTTCCAAGAGACCGTGATCAGGTATTTTACCAATCGGATGGCAAACTGCAACGTTTTGCCCAACGATCAGACCTATTGCTATTTATGCAGGGCTATGAACGCAACCTAAAAGACATCAACTGGTTTTTATGGGAAGGTAGAGCCATGAACAGTAAAATTCTTTCTCAATATACCGAAGCACAGTGGGACAGGGAAGTACTGGAATTTTGTAGCCTTTACACCGATGAACTATTGGAAGAAGCTCTTAAACGATTACCAAAGGAAAATTACGACTTAAGACACGACCAGCTATTGGCACAGCTGAAACAGCGAAGGGCAGCAATACCCAAGCTAATGAATGAATACTATCATTTTTTCTTCCGTATAGTAGATATACAGGCTAGCCACAAGAACGAAAAAGCAGTGATTACCGATGCTGCAAACGGACATCTGAAAGTAGAGCTTTACAAAATCAATAAATCTGGTGATGTTAAAGATATTATTTTTAGCAACACCTTCGACCCAAAGATTACCAAGAGGATCAACCTCTACCTTCGCAACGGTAACGACAGTGTACTTTTAGATCAAAAGAATTCACCTATCTCGCTAAGGATTATTGCCGGCAAAGGCAAAAAGGTTTATGATGTACCAGCCTCCGCTAAATCCATTCGCCTGTTTGGGCTAAAGGGCGACAATACTTTTAGTGGCGCAGACCAAAATAAACTGAGAACAAAGCTAGCTACAGATACAGGCAATGCTACTTATCTGGGCAAGGATCTTTACCGCAGAACTTCTGTTTTTCCAAATATAGGGTTTAACGCCGATGATGGCCTTTCTTTGGGTGCGTTGGTTAAAGTGACCAGCCCTGGCTTTAGGAAACAGCCCTATGGCAATTCTCAATCTTTTGCTGCATTGTATTCGGTGGCTACCTCTGCCATACGCTTTAACTATACCGGAGATTGGCTCAAAGCCTTGGGCAGTGCCGATATCCTGATCCACGCCAGTGTACAGGCACCAGACAATACCCGCAATTTCTTTGGTATTGGCAACCAAAGTCCATTTACCGAAACCATCCGTTATTACCGCACCCGTTTCAATTTAATACAACTAGATCCGGCAGTACGTTGGAGAAACCCAAAATCTACCCTTATCCTTGGTCCGAGTTTCCAATATTACGGATTTGATCGCAGTGATAATATTGGTCGTTTCATCAATCAAACCTCACAGCTACACTCTCCAGATAGTCTGGTGATAGACCGTAACAAGTTCTTCGCTGGTGCTATAATAAACTTCATTAACAATACCAGAGACCAAGACCTTTTGCCTACCTTGGGCAGCTACATCAATTTTAAGTTATCTGGCTATAAAGGCTTAAGCAGTTCTGCCAATTCTTTTGCCCAGTTTCAAGGTTCAATTGCCCTTTACAAAAACCTCGATGGCAGGGCCAACCTTATTTTTGCCAACCGTTTTGGAGGCACGCTAACCGTGGGCAAGCCTGCTTTTTATCAGCACGCTTATTTGGGTGGCGAGGGTACTTTGCTCGGCTACCGGCAGTTTAGGTTTGCTGGCCGTCAAAGTTTCTACAATAACCTGGAAATGCGTCTAAAACTGGGAGATTTCGTAAGTTATATACTCCCTGGTCAAGTAGGTATGATGGGGCTTTACGATGTAGGAAGGGTATGGTCTGCTCACGACTCTTCGAACGCATGGCACCATGGTGTTGGTGGCGGTATGTACTTTGCACCTGCATCAATGGCGGTTTTACGCGTGGTTGCCGCCTATTCTAGAGAAGGCTGGTACCCTTATTTTTCAATGAACTTTAGATTTTAGATCCAATGAACACCCAAATCATCAACATAAAAAAAGACGACCAAACTGTTTGCCCAGCCACTTGGAGCCTTTCGTTTCGCCCATTAATTGCCTATCTAAAGCGCAGGCTTAAAACAGAGAAAACCATGAAACGGGAATTCTATCGTTATCTTCTAGAGAAAATTGAAACGGAGGAAGCTTTGGCAAAAACGCTAGATGTTGCTGTGCTGGATGGACATAGGGAAACATTAGAACTTATCTTCACCATTTTAACACCATTGCTTGCCGACGAGAAAGAGCTTTATTGGGCTTTGAGCACACCTGTGCCGCAACAGATATTTTTCAGTACAGATTTGATGTACGATTTCATTAAGAATACCGAAACATCTGCCGAAAAACTGGAAAATACACATTCAATTTCACATGAAGAACACCAGTTCACGTTTCTTTACAACATGATCATGGAAAGACTGTACAGCTACAATACCCTTTCCGACACCGAACTTACCTTTTCCAACACCAATAAAGATACTGGCCTGCGCCAATATTACAGAGTAAATGTAGATACACAATTTGTAGACATTACCTACACCAAGAAAACGCTTCCAAAACTCAATTTCGATCAACTTTCTGGCATTGGGCAAAACGAAAAGGAACTTGAAATGCTAAAACAGCAACTTCCGTTATGTGATTTCCGTTTCGATGGTTTTACTGTGCTATCCATTACCGACGTGTCGCTGCAATACGCCCTAGATGGAATTACCAAAGCACTTGTTAACCACACGTACCAACAATCTGCTTATGAACACATTATACAATCGCTAAAAACCCTTACCGGGAGAGCGGATATAGATTTCGGTCTGTTACCTTTTCTCACCGTTAATGATAAGCCTGTTTTCGATACCACAGAAAGTATCTCAAGCCTATTGCTAAATGCTTTCAAACAGTTTGGCATGGACCAAGAAGTATTTCACCAAAAATTCTACGAGTATAGGAAAGATCCTAAACCGCTTTTCTTTAACGGTATGACCGATGAGCAAATGGAAGAAATGCCGTTTATGGAAGCTATCCGTAAATATGGCATTAAATCCTACTCCATACTACCGGTAACCTACAGCGGACAAACGGTTGGCCTATTAGAGATATATGCCAAAGCAGAACTGGTGTTAGATGACAACCTGCTTTCTAAACTATCAAGGGCCATTCCGCTCCTGGGCCAGCTTTTTCAGTACCATATCGAAGAATTTAACACCAAAATGGATGAAGTTATTAAGGACAAATTTACCGCCCTTCAGCCTTCGGTACAATGGAAGTTTAATGAACATGCTTGGGATTTCCTCCATAAAAACAAGAATCAGCAGTTGGTACAAGAAATAGAAACGGTTACTTTTAAGGGGCTTTACCCTTTGTTTGGCGCTATTGATATAAGAAATTCTACTACAGAACGTAACCAAGCGTTGCGGGAAGACCTAAAGATACAGCTCGACCTGTTAAGTCAAACCATTCTCCAGCTCAAAGAGATACTTAAACTGGAACTGCTCGACAAACTATTATTTAATGCTAGAAATTTGATAGAAAAAATCAACACTTTAGACAATAGCTTACAAGAAAATATTGTTAGCGAGTTTTTAGAGTTTGAAGTACATCCAGTACTCAAACATATTGGAGAAACCCAGCCCAGAGCCACACAAACCATTGCCCCCTATTTTCATAGCATCCTTCCCGAAACGGGGATTTCATTTCAGCATAGGCGTACGTTAGAAAGTGCCATGCAGATGATCAATACGACCGTGGGCGAATACCTTGAAAATTCGCAGAAAGAACTGCAGGCCACCTACCCTTTCTACTTTGCCAAATTTAGATCGGATGGCGTGGAATACGACATTTACATTGGGCAGGCCATTGCCCCACGCATTCCCTTTGATACGATGTACCTCAAAAACATTAGACTATGGCAGCTTCAGTCGATGGCAGAAGTAGCCAGATTAACAAACGGAATGCTGGGCCAGCTATCCACACCGCTCTACACTACCCAGCTCATTTTTATCCATTCTAACCAAATCGATATCAGCTTTAGAAATGATGAGCGGAGATTTGATGTGGAAGGCGCCTATAACATCCGTTACGAGGTAATTAAAAAGAGGATAGACAAGGCCAAACTAAAAGATGGCAAAGAAAGGCTCACCCAACCGGGAAAAATTGCTATGGTTTATTACAACGCCAGCGAGGCGAGCGAATACATTACCTACATCCGCTACCTACAAGACCAGAAAATATTGCTCGATGACTTGGAGGAACTTGACTTGGAAGAACTACAAGGCGTGAATGGGCTTAAGGCACTTCGTGTTGGAATAAACTACGGTTTTTTCACTGCTCAGTAAAAGAATACTGGAATTGCCCAAGTGGATTTGCAATTCCAATTGCAGTTCCAGGTTTAGAGGGAAATAAAAAAGGACAAACCAAACATAAATTTGATTTGTCCTCTGAAGTCGGGGTGGCAGGATTCGAACCTACGACCTCCACATCCCAAATGTGGCGCGATACCGGGCTACGCTACACCCCGATGGTGGTATCACCTTTATTTTGCGGAGAGGGCGGGATTCGAACCCGCGGTACCGTTACCAGTACGACAGTTTAGCAAACTGTTCCTTTCGGCCTCTCAGGCACCTCTCCTTTCGATCAACATTGCTGCGTTTCGAGGTTGCAAATATAGTAATTCATTAATGTTTGCAAAAAAAAATTACACTGTTTTTGGATAATCTATGCGAACATGATAGATACTCATTAGCATTGTCTTGAATATCAACTTAATAGTTTCTAAATCTTTTAACGTTAAATCGCAATTATCTAATTGATTTTGCTCCAATTTGTAGTCAATGATCCTTTCAACTAGGTCACTTATGCTTTGTGCGTCCGGATTTTTAAGACTTCTTGAGGCTGCTTCTACCGAATCTGCCAACATTAAAACACCAGTTTCTTTAGAAAAAGGTATTGGTCCTGGATAACGGAAAATATTCTCGTCTATAAATTTTTCTGGAGAGTTTTTAAGGAAGGATTGATAAAAATAATCGACCCGTGTATTACCATGATGCGTTCTAATAAAATCTATCACAGACTCTGGTAATTTGTGCTTACGTGTAATTTCGATGCCTTTATGTACGTGTCTGATGATAATTTGCGCACTTTGCTCGTATGGCAACTTATCGTGCGGACTGGTGCCTGTTTGGTTTTCTATAAAATACTGAGGGTTTTCCATCTTACCTACATCGTGATACAAAGCTCCTGCTCTTACCAATAGCGCATTCCCTCCTATTTTAAAAATTGCTGCTTCGGCTAGGTTGGCTACTTGAAGCGAATGTTGGAATGTCCCTGGTGCCTTAAAAGCAAGTTCACGTAACAATTTATTATTGGTGTTGGTCAATTCAATTAAAGCCACATCTGAAGTAATTCCAAACACCCTCTCAAAAGCATAAATTAACGGATAGGCTAATAAAGACAACAACACACTAAATACAAACGGCAAAAAGTTCGCCCATTCTATATGCGTTAAAGAGCCTTCTCTTAATAAGGTAATCCCCATAAAAGAGATAAAATATGCACTTAGGATAAAAGATGCTGAGATAAGCAACTGCTCTCTTTTAACCAAATTTTTGATACTGTAAATGGCTACCATACCCGCTGTGGTTTGATAGAAAACGAACTCGAAACTATTAGGCACGAAGAAACCTGCTATCAAAATCACTAACAAATGTAGATTTAAAGCTAAACGTGTATCAAACAAAATCCTGATGATGATGGGAACAATACAGAATGGTATAAGGTACAGGTTGGACAAATTGAACTTAATTGCCCAAGTAAGCACCAGTAACATGGAAGTTACCACCAAAAGAATTAGCGAAAGCTGCCTGCTATCTGCAAAAATATCCTTCCTAAACAAATACAGAAACACCATCAACAAGGTAATGATAAATCCCACCAAGAGTACTTGCCCCAAGAAAACCAATTTATCATCGCCTACACTTTTGGTTTGTGCATCATAGGTTTCCCTAAAAGATACTAGTTTCTGATAAACTTCTTCATCTATGACAGTATCATTAGCTACAATCAAATCGCCTTTTTGTACCATTCCTTTGGTAGTAGAGATGCTTTTAAGTGCGTTAGCTTGCACTGTTGCAGTTAAACTTTCATCGAATAGAAGATTAGGCTTCAAATGACTTTCGGCCAAATCTAAAACTGTTTGCTTAATTTCATCACTACCCTTAAAGTTTTCTTTTAAATAATTTAAAGCCGTTTCTGTGGTAAAAACATCTTGCGAATTACTTTTAGTAGACACATTGTTTCTTACTTGCGAAAAATCGTAATATTTGTTTCCTTTCTGATGTTTTGGATTGATATCTATAATCCCTCTGGTGTAAATAGTTTTAAGGAGTTGATGGGAACGTTGCCTATTTATTTCTTTATCAGCCTCATTTAAAGTGTTAGACCTCCACTTAACATCAAACTCGTTGAGATAGGCCTCACTTTGATCTTTAAAAACCTCGTCTTTGTACTGATACAACGGTAAGATATTATTTATGACACTTTTCTTATCCTCTTCTATTTGTTGCGGCGTTTTTAAGATGGCAAAACTAAATGGCGAAATCAAATCCTTATTTAACCAAGTTTTTCCCTTTTCAAATTCATAACGAAAGCGGGGCTGCTTAGGCAAGTAAAATGTTGTCACCAACACACAAACTGCCATCATTACGTATTTTAAATTGGAGGAGTACTTGCGATAAAGTATTTTATGCGAATTCTTTTTAATCTTGGCCAAAATATAATTCTTTTAATAAATCAAAAATACTATTTATTTCTTCATAAGCACATAAAGTAGCCAATAGATTAAAGAGAGTGGAAAAAATCATTTGGAACTAAAAAATATTTTTATTAAAATTGATATCAAAACAATATCATTATGCAATCTGAAAAAATTATCAAACCACCTTCTGGCTACTTAACGTTAGTCGTGTCAATTATCCTCTTAATTGTTGGGGGATACCTTTTAGCTCACCGTCAATTTGGTTGGGGAGCTCTTGTATTAACTATAGATTTCATTCTCGTTCTACCGGGCTTGATTATCGTTAACCCTAACGAATCGAAAGTATTAACCTTATTTGGAAAATACGTAGGCACCGTAAAATCTGATGGTTTCTTCTGGGTAAACCCGCTAACTACCAAGAAAAAACTGTCGTTGCGAGCTAGAAACCTAAACGGACAACAATTAAAAGTGAACGATAAAATGGGCAACCCCATAGAAATTGGCGCTGTAGTGGTATGGCAAGTGCAGGAAACAGCAAAAGCCAGTTTCTCTGTAGAAGACTATGTGCAATATGTGAGTATACAAAGTGAAGCGGCGGTAAGACATTTAGCAAATAGCTTTGCCTACGATAATCTGGAAGACGAAGATGCACAAATCACCCTTAAAGATGGTGCGGATAAAGTAAACTCACTTTTAGAACAAGAACTAAACGACCGCCTTTCGAGAGCCGGTATTGAAGTGATAGAAGCAAGAATTTCGCATTTAGCCTATGCACAGGAAATAGCGAGCGCTATGTTGCAACGCCAGCAAGCTTCTGCAGTAATTGCAGCTCGTAAACTGATTGTTGAAGGCGCTGTTGGGATGGTTGAAATGGCTTTGGAGAGATTATCTGAAAAGGAAATAGTTAAGTTAGATGAAGAGCGCAAAGCGGCTATGGTAAGCAACTTACTAGTGGTGTTATGTGGCGATAGAAATGCTCAACCAGTTGTAAATACAGGCACACTATACAATTAATGGAATACAAAGAAATACAAAAATTAAATTTATGGTGGCTTTATATCCTATTTGGTATACAAGCCATCATTATATTGAGTATTACTTTTTTAGGTGATACTGGTGTAAGCTTAGAAGAACTTAAAGAGATTTATTACCTTCCAATTGTAGGAGTTGTTCTTATTTTCGCCTTAGCCTATTTTATAAATCAGAACTATCTTTCACTTTTTGTAAACAAAGATGGCATTACCTATAAATATTGGCCTTTCACAAGAACCAAAAGTATTCGTTGGGACGAAATTGATAGTGCTTACCTTAGAAAATACGATGCTTTAGGAGAATACGGTGGCTGGGGTTTCCGTTATCGTTTATGGTTTAAATGGAGTGATAAAGCTTTTATATTCGATGGTGATTCGATTGGTCTTCAGATTGTACTGAAAAACAATAAAAAGCTGCTGTTCAGCACGACTAAATCTGAAAACTTTCGCCAATTTTTGAAGGTATTAAAGAAGGATCATCACCTATTAATGATTAAAACTGATGTCTGATAAAGATAAAAAAGCATTTGCGCTTCGAATTAGCTCTGAATTACTGAAGGAAATTGAAAATTGGGCTGCAGACGAATTTAGGAGCATAAACGGGCAGATAGAATACCTCCTTAATGAAGCTGTTAAAGCCAAGAGGAAGAAATCTGCCAAAAAAAGTAATGACTCAGATTAGTTTTTATTCTGCAATAAAGAAGTGACTATCTACGGGTTTTATCATATTATAGCTAAATTGCCGCCAACCAAATATATTTTATACATTACAAATGAAAGAAGTAGTTATTGTATCAGCAGTTAGAACTCCAATTGGAAGTTTCGGCGGCACACTATCAGTATTTTCGGCCACGCAACTGGGTGGTTTTGCAATTAAAGGTGCTATTGCTAAAGCAGGAATTAAACCAGAGCAAGTACAAGAAGTGTACATGGGTAACGTTTTATCCGCCAATTTGGGGCAGGCACCAGCAACACAAGCGGCTAAATTTGCGGGCTTGCCAGATCTACCTACAACCACCATTAATAAAGTATGTGCTTCTGGCACAAAGGCAATTATGCTGGCAGCTCAAAGTATTGCGTTAGGCGAAAACGAAATTGTTGTTGCAGGCGGAATGGAAAGCATGAGCAATGTTCCCTACTATTTAGATAAAGCTAGAAATGGCTATCGTTTAGGTCATGGACAGATAACTGATGGTTTAGTAAAAGACGGATTGTGGGACGTCTACAACGATTACCACATGGGTTCTGCAGCAGAGCTTTGTGCCGAAACTTGCAAGATCACAAGAGAAGATCAAGATCAGTTTGCTATCCAATCTTACAAAAGAGCACAAAATGCCCAAGCAAACGGAAAGTTTAAAGAAGAGATTATAGCAGTAGAGCTTAAAGATCGAAAAGGTGAAATCACTTTGTTTAGCGAAGATGAAGAGCCTGCAACGGTAAAGTTTGATAAAATACCATCGCTGAAACCAGTTTTTAAGAAAGATGGTACGGTTACAGCTGCCAATGCTTCTACTTTAAACGATGGTGCTGCTGCGTTAGTTTTAATGAGTGCAGACAAAGCAAAGGAGTTAGGTTTAACTCCATTAGCTAAGGTTTTGGCCTACGCCGATGCACAGCAAGCACCAGAATGGTTCACCACAGCTCCTTCTAAAGCAATTCCATTAGCATTGCAACGAGCTAATATTACCAAAGATCAGGTAGATTATTTTGAGATTAACGAGGCATTTTCAGTGGTTTCTTTAGCCAACAACCAAGAACTAGGTTTAGATGGTGAGAAAGTTAACGTAAATGGCGGCGCTGTAGCCATTGGCCATCCTCTTGGTGCTTCTGGCGCTAGAATTGTGGTGACGCTTTTATCGGTATTACAACAAAATAAAGGAAAAATAGGCGTTGCCGGAATTTGTAACGGCGGCGGCGGTGCCAGCGCAATAGTTATAGAAAATCTTCGTTAACGAAATTAAATGCATAGGAATATTTTAAGGACGCTTTTATTTGCAACTACTTGGTGTTTGATGATTGGGAATTTGAACGCCCAAACCTTCATTACGCCTGCAAATTTAGAGAAACTTAATTTAGCGCAGGATAGCTTGTCTACCTATAGCGATTCTACCGTGACGGTTAAGGACGATGTAGAACGGATGGCCTACAATACCATGTTCGTTAAAAAGCTAATTAGCGTGCTTAAAACTCCGCATTCATTTCATTTCGATTTCGATTCACTGGCTAATAACGTTTCCTTTTTAAAATCGCCAAACCAGACTTTTAGAATAATCACTTGGTCGTTGCCTTTTACCGATGGCACCTACAAATTTTACGGAACCATTCAATTGGCAACGAAAGACGGTTCTTTAAAACTTATTCCTTTAAATGACGGCACATCGAATATTACGGATGAAAACCTTATTACAGATCAAAAAAACTGGTATGGAGCTCGTTATTACGAAATCATTCCGGTAACCTACCCTGGTCAAACCCCTTATTATCTTTTGTTAGGATGGAAAGGCAACGATGAAAAGACCACCAAGAAGGTTATCGAGGTGCTTTCGTTCGCTAAAGATAATGCTGTTTTCGGGAAAGGTGTTTTTGAAGTAAAGCGAAAAGCTGCCAATAAAAATCGAATTGTTTTTGAGTATAACAAGAGAAACTCGATGACCTTAACCTTCGATAAACAGGTAAATTTGATTGTATTTGATCATTTGGCACCTTACGACGATGATATGGAAGGCAAAGCAGAGTATTACGTATCAGATTCGAGTTTCGATGGGTATTCTATCAGCTATCAACGTTTATATTTTAAGGAAAACGTTCAGTTAAGAAACGAAGCATCGAATTTAGACGAGCTATACAGCACACCAAGAAAGGCTACAACCTTATTTCAAAAGGGCAAACATTAATTTTGTTGATAAAATATAAATGTATTAGCCTATATTGCACCCAATTTTTTATAAAAAACTAAGACTAACTTATCAAATAATTTATGCAAACAACTACTGCAGAAGATCAAAATGATTTTTTCAAGAGTAAGGTATTAGGGCATCCGTCGGGGCTTTTTGTACTTTTCTTCACAGAGATGTGGGAGCGTTTCTCCTATTATGGCATGAGAGCCTTATTGGTACTATTCTTTACTGCATCAGTATTAGACAGCGGTTGGGGATGGCCAAAGGAACACGCTTTAGCCATTTTCGGCACCTATACCGCATTAGTTTACCTTTCTACAATGTTGGGTGGCTATTTTGCCGATAAAGTAATCGGTATACGTTGGGCCGTAGTGGTAGGTGCGTTGTTAATGACATTAGGACATGCTTTTATGGCGCTTGAAACATCGTTCTTCATTTACGCCGGTCTACTTTTCTTAGTATTCGGAAGCGGTTTCTTCAAACCTAACATGACATCTATCGTATCAGAAATGTACAAAGATTTCCCTGAAAAGAAAGACGGTGCTTACACCATTTTCTATATGGGGGTAAATGCAGGTGCATTTTTTGGTATCATGCTTTGCGGTTATTTGGGCGAAAAAGTAGGCTGGAGCTGGGGTTTCGGTGTAGCTGGTATCTTCATGCTTTTCGGTTTATTACAGTTCTGGTTTGCTCAGGGAATTTTTGGCAATATTGGCCTAAAACCTGTTAAAGCAACACCAGCTGAAAAAGCTGCTGCTGTTACTACCGAACAAGAAGGCGGTAAGTTAAACCCTTTCACAAGTTTCCACATGGTATTAATTATAGCTTGTATCGGATTAGGCTTAGCATGGATTTTGAATGATCCTGTAAATAAAATCTCGGAAGGAACAACAAATTTATTCAGTTTTAATCTGTTCGGAATTGATGGTAGCAATTTCATTATTTTAACTGCGCTTGTGCTCTTCCTTATCCTATTGATATCCAGAATTAGCAGATATGATAAGATTTTAAAAGACAGAATGATAGCTATCGTATTCTTTGCGATAATCACGATGATTTTCTGGTCTATTTTTGAGCAAGCTCCAGGTTCGTTAACGCTATTCGCTAAAGATTATACACAGCGAATTTTAGAAGGAACTTCGGGCACCATATTCAAGATTGTAAATTCGTTGATTACAGTAGGCCCTTTAGCAATTATTACTTGGGTACTTTTTAAATTATTCGGACAAACTTTCAAAAAATATAAACTATCTAATATAATTTTAGGTTTCAGTTTTTTAATTATCTGGGGAATTGCGATCTGGATGGTAGTAAATGAATATAAATCTACCTCTTATAATGTTCAGTATCAAAATGCCAATGGCGTTGTAAATACTGGAAAGGTGGTATCGTCAGAATCTTATAAGGATAATGAACAGGTTGCGATTATCGACTTGGAAAACAACTCATTTTATACATCAAGCGACAAAGCAACGGTAGAAAACAATGCGTTAGTAGACAAGGATAAAAACTACATTGGCGATGTATTCGACGGAAAGATCACCAATATTGTTGATAAAGAAAAACCTGGTGCTTTTGGTACCTTGGTAAGCTATGCAGAAGTAGAATTTACTACAACTGCTGGTGCAACTATTAAACGCGAAATTAGACTTGCCAAAGGCGAAAAAGAAACCTTAAAAGTTGGCGATGCAAAGCAAATTTTAGTAACACACAACATAAAGTACGATAATAATCAAACTTCTCCTACCAAAGCTACCATCGTTTCTAGAGTAGCTGCAACTGAAATCAACGCTAGTTGGTTCAACATTTTAAACTCATTGTTCATCATTACTTTGGCACCACTATTCTCTAAATGGTGGAGCAGTAAACACAATCCATCGGCGAACAACAAATATGCTATCGGAATGCTGTTTTTGGCCATCGGCATGGCATTCGTAGCGGTTGGTGCAGCTTCTATTCCGGCAGGTGCTAAATCTGCTTCTGTAAGTATGATGTGGCTGGTTTTTGTTTACCTCTTCCATACCATGGGCGAACTCTGTGTATCTCCAGTAGCGCTATCGTATGTGAGTAAGTTAGTCCCTGGACGAATGATTGCCATCATGTTTGGTGTATGGTATTTAGCGGTGGCCATAGGTAACAAGTTAGCTGGTATTTTCGGAGAAATGTCGGAGAGCGTAGCTGATGAAAAAGGTTACAGTTATTTCTTCTGGATGCTTACGGGAGTTTCGTTAGCAGCTTCTTTGTTTGCATTCGTTTTAGGACCGATCGTTAAAAAGCTAATGCACGGTGTGAAATAATTACAGCGAGCTTATATAAAAAAGCCCTGAATTAAGTTTAATTCGGGGCTTTTATATTTAATATTGTTTTTGCTTTAAGATTGCCTTCTCGAATAGTCGGGATAAACTGTATACCTCACAATGAAGAAGCAAGGAAAGTCTAACGAAGTCAACCTCTACCATTAATGTGTTTTCAATGGTAAAGATGAAGACTTACGAAGTTTTTGAAACTTCGTAAGTCTCTTATATCAATGCTCTTATATTAAACCAATTCTTTAAAAACTACCGTACTGTTGTGGCCACCAAAGCCAAAAGCATTACTCATTGCCGTTTTCACTTCTTTGTGCAAAGCCTTATTAAACACCAATTGCATTCCAGCCGGAATTTCTGGGTCTGGTTCAGAAACATTAATTGTTGGAGGTACAATATTATCATTGATACTCTTAATCGCAATAATAGCCTCAATAGCTGCTGCTGCACCCAATAAGTGGCCAGTCATAGATTTGGTAGAGCTGATGTGCAGGTTTTGCGAAGTACCAAAAACCAAGAAAGCCGCATTCAATTCAGCTAAATCGCCAACTGGCGTAGAAGTAGCGTGAAGATTTAAATAATCTAACTCTTCTGGTTTTACATTCGCTTCTTCCAATGCCAAATTCATTGCTTTAGCCGCCCCAATTCCCTCTGGATGTGGCGAAGTAATATGGTAAGCATCTGCTGTCATGGCAGCACCTACAACTTCTGCATAAATTCTTGCACCTCTTGCCTTAGCATGCTCATACTCTTCTAAAATCAAAGCGCCTGCTCCCTCGCCCATCACAAAACCATCTCTATCTTTATCAAAAGGTCTACTTGCAGTTTGTGGATCATCATTCCTATGCGACATCGCTTTTAGCGCAGCAAAACCACCGAACGAAGCTGGCGTTATTCCCGCCTCAGAACCTCCGGTTACAAACATTTTTGCCTTACCCATTCTGATGTAGTTAAAGGCATCCATAATGGCGTTGTTACCTGTAGCACAAGCAGAAACTGGCGTATAGTTAATACCTTGCAAACCAAACTTCATCGAAATTAATCCAGAAGCCATGTTTACCAATAATTTGGGGATAAAAAATGGATTGAAACGTGGGTTATATTCGCCAGTTACGTAGTTCTCTACCTCAGTTTCGAAGGTTTGCATACCACCTTGTCCACTTCCCCAAATTACACCAAAATCAAAAGGGTCAATCGTAGTTAGATCTATACCGCAATCTTCCATTGCTTGCGCAGCGGCGTACAAAGCATACTGCGTAAACAAATCTGTACGCTTAATTTCGTTTCTATCTAAATGTTCTGCGGCATTAAATCCTTTCACTTCGCAAGCCATTTGCGAACGGAAGCGAGAAGCATCAAACCTCGTCACGGTTTCACATGCGCTTTTACCATCCACAATGTTCGTCCAAAAATCGGCAACATTATGACCTAAGGGATTAATAGTTCCTAGACCAGTAACTACAACTCTTTTCATATCCTTATTTATTGTTTAAGGGCGCAAAGTTCGCATTTGACGGGAATTAAATGTCTTTATTTTCTAATTTATTTCTTTGCTAATTTGAACCAGCGGTTATCTTGCTACAAGCAATAGTGTTTTTTAAGGTTTTGAAAAGCAATATTCGTGTTACTTAGGATATTTCAGCCCTGCTTTTCGTTGATGTCTTTTTGCCAATTTCTCCGTCATTTCGAACGCATATGAGAATTTAAAATCAACGAAGTTAAATCTCCAATTAAAACAAACCTTAAAAACAGATTTAGCGTTGCTTTCTTTCAGTTCTCCTCATACTTCGTCGAAATGACGCAACAAAAAGGATATCCGCTACAATCAGGTCTAAATAACTTAAAACAGAACTATTTTGAACCTTGTAAAACTGCTAAAATGCAAAACCTTGTAACCTAAGCTCAGTAATTAATTATTTGATTATTAATCTGTTTTATATCAAATCGACACCTCGCCGGTTGCGTACGTTATTAAATCGAACTTAGGTTTGTAGTTTTTTTAACCTATGAGGTTTGTTCTTATGTCCGCTAATAGGGATTTGCAATCCTTAACTTTTAATCTGTAGATTTCAAATCACAAGTATGTTCGTAAGAATCTAAGATTGGGTAGATTGCTTCACTCTTCCCACTTAATTACGCTTCAGTTCGCAATGACGAAAATACATGTGTCATTGCGATAGTTTACTCCTAGTGTATCGGAAAGAGTAGCCACGCGGCAATCTATCACGCCAAACCTTCATTTTAAGTTTTCCGAACACTCGTAATTCCAAATCCCCGCAAATGTGCGCAACTAAAAACCGTAAGCTTTGCTACATCTGGGTTTCCTTTGCTATCCCGTTTGGAGAACTTACAGTAGTATCCCAAACAACGTTGTTTTTAGCAAAGAACCGAGTAAAATAAACCCGGTAGCAGCGAACACGCAGGCGAAGCCGAAGTAAAGCAAATAACGGGACGAATGCTAATTTGAACACCGAAAAGTGCTTTCTAAAACATTATATCGTTTGATCTATACAAAACAAGGGCTGCATTTTCATGCGCCCTTGCAACCTTAAACCAAACCCAATAATGGGTCAAATCAAACCATTGTATTATGAAACTACAATTTCTTTATGCTCGTCTTTAGCTTGTTCTTTTTTGCCTATAGTGATATTTAAGATACCATTTAAATACTCTGCATTAATTTTTTCTGCATCAATATTTTCTGGCAATACAAATGATCTGGCAAATGATAAATATTCGAACTCTCTACGAGTGTAATTTTTTTGCTCTTCAGTTTGTTCTGCTTTCTTTTCTGCCCAAATAGAAAGGTTATCCTTTTTCAACTCAATTTTAAAATCTTCTTTGTTTAAACCTGGTGCAGCCAACTCAATTTTAAAATGTGTAGGTGTTTCTAAAATATTTACGTGCGGTACTTTATTTACACCGTAATTTTTATTTAAGGCATCACTAAACAAAGAATCGAATACGTTGTTAAAGTATGGTGCTGTGTTTCTGGTTCTGTTGTTGAATTTTACTAAGCTCATTTTATATATCTCCTTATTATTTTTTAATTTTTATTTGATACAAACCTTTATTCAAACAGTATTCCAAACCAAAAAAATATGATTTTCAAGACACTTTGGCGCAAAAAAGAAAAACAAGAAGACAAAAAGTCAGTTATAGAAACAAAAACCGACGTATTTAAGTATAGGACTGAACTAGAAATGCGCTTTACTGATCTAGATATGATGGGACATGTAAACAATGCTATGTACTTTACTTATATGGAAATTGGGCGCACCAAATATTGGCAGCAAGCTATACAGTGGGATTGGAAAAAAACTGGCGTTGTAATTGGAAAGGCCAGCAATACCTATATTAAGCCACTGCATTTAGGTGATAAAATAAGTATATATGTTCGTACCTCTCGAATTGGAAAAACCAGCTTCGATCTAGAATATGTGCTAGTTAAAACTAAAAATGGTGAAGAAATTATATGCAGCAAAGGTAAAACCGTTTGTGTAGTTTATGATTATGAAACAAAAAGCCCTGTACCAATTCCAGATAGAGAAAGAAACAAAATGATTGCTTTTGAACAACTGGAAAGCTAATTTATATAAATTGACGGATTGATATGGAGCAAAACAAACTTTTAAGAATGGACAATATTGGCATTGTTGTAGAATCTATAGACAATGCCATTGCTTTTTTCTCTGAAATTGGTTTGAAATTGGAAGGCAGGGCGATGATAGAAGGGGAATGGGCGGGTCGAGTTACTGGACTTGGCGATCAAACAGTTGAAATTGCGATGATGGTTACGCCAGATGGTCACAGTAGAATTGAACTTTCTAGGTTCGTAACTCCCTCTATCCTATCAAATCACACTGTTGCACCAGTAAATGCGCTTGGATATCTACGTGCGATGTTTACTGTAGAGGATATTGAAGAATTGACAACCAGACTAATCAAAAATGGCGCTACACTTGTTGGAGAAATAGTACGCTATGAAACTTCTTACAAATTGTGTTACATCAGATCTGCAGATGGGCTGCTAGTTGGCTTAGCACAAGAAATTGGGGAAAACGGAGGCTAATCTGCTTTATAGCTCAACTCTACAAACGAATGTCCTATTTCACCGGGCATAGGGGGGGTCATCTTCCTAATACCAACTTTTGCTGAAAGAATGAAGGGATAAGCGGCTTTTATCTGCTCTAAAATATTTTTAACCACTGTTTCTAAAAGTTTCTGCGTTTGTTGCATTTCCTTAAGAATGAAATTGTTAAGCACTTCGTAGTTAACTGTTTTGTCTAGGTTTTCGGTATCTTTATTTTCTGTTACGAAAGTCACCTCGGCATCTACCATAAACACACATCCTATCAAATTTTCTTCTGGATAAAAGCCATGAAAAGCATGGCATCTTACATCTCTTAAAGCAACGGTTTGCGTGTACATATCAGTTCTATTTATATCGCAATAATACCCAAATTTTATTTAAGGATTGATGTATTTTACTAACTTTGAGCATAACCAATTGTAAATCTAAAACCAAAATTTGAAATGAGTAAATCTGCAAGAAAAGACCTTTACGAAGCACCTGATTACTATCTGGTAGACGAACTTTTATCTGAAGAGCATTTATTGATACGTACATCTGTTAGGGATTGGGTTAAAAAAGAAGTAAGTCCGATCATTGAAGATTACGCACAAAGAGCCGAATTTCCGAGACATTTGATTAAAGGCTTGGGAGAAATCGGCGCCTTTGGCCCTACCATTCCGGTAGAGTACGGTGGTGCAGGTTTAGATTACACTGCCTACGGCATCATTATGCAGGAAATTGAACGAGGAGACTCTGGCATTCGTTCTACTGCTTCTGTACAAGGGTCGCTGGTCATGTATCCTATCTACGCATACGGAACTGAAGAGCAACGTAAAAAATACCTTCCAAAATTGGCTACAGGCGAATTGATGGGCTGCTTCGGGTTGACTGAGCCAGACCATGGTTCTAACCCAGGTGGAATGGTGAGCAATATTAAAGACAAAGGCGATCATTACTTATTGAATGGTGCAAAAATGTGGATCTCTAATGCTCCTTTTGCTGATATTGCTGTGGTTTGGGCTAAAGATGAAGAAGGGAAAATTAGAGGAATGGTGTTAGAGCGCGGCATGGAAGGTTTCAGCACGCCAGAAACACATAACAAATGGAGTTTACGTGCATCAGCTACGGGTGAACTGGTATTTGATAATGTGAAAGTGCCGAAAGAAAATGTATTTCCAGATATCAAAGGTTTAAAAGGTCCACTGGGATGTTTGAACCAAGCTCGTTATGGCATTGCCTGGGGTGCTTTAGGCGCTGCGATGGATTGCTACGATACTGCTTTACGCTATTCAAAAGAACGCGAACAGTTCGGCAAGCCTATTGGTGGCTTCCAATTACAGCAGAAAAAACTGGCCGAAATGATCACTGAAATTACTAAGGGTCAGCTTTTGGTTTGGCGTTTGGGCGTGCTGAAAAGTGAAAATAGAGCTTCGGCAGAACAAATATCTATGGCTAAACGAAACAGTGTAGAAATTGCTTTGGATATTGCAAGAAATGCCCGCCAGATGTTGGGCGGCATGGGAATTACAGGTGAATATTCGATTATGCGCCACATGATGAACCTAGAATCTGTGGTAACTTACGAGGGTACACATGACGTACACTTACTGATTACAGGCATGGACGTGACAGGGATTAATGCTTTTAAGTAGCAAAATGTCTGTATCAGGATTTTAGGATGAATTGATTTTCATGATAATATTTCATAACAGCATAATCTCTAAACATCCAAATCCCATTAATCCTAAAATCCAACAAATCCTGATAAAGATAATTAAACACCCAAACCCCATTAATCCTAAAATCAAGCAAATCCCGATAAAAACAATTAAACATCCAGCTAAATGATGAGTATCGATGAAATCACCTACAAAGTAAATGGTTGTGCAATGAAAGTTCATAACACACTAGGTAATGGATTTCAAGAAGTGATTTACCAACGTTGTTTGGCAATTGAACTTAGCAGAGCTAGATTAATTTATGCTAGAGAAGTTGAGCAAACCATTTTTTACGAAGATATAGAAGTTGGAATGAGAAGAGCAGATTTCATCATAGAAAACCGGGTGGTAGTAGAGTTAAAAGCCGTGATTAACTTAGAAGATGCTCACTTAGCACAAGCAAAAAATTACGTTACTGCCTATAAATTTCCGATTGGTTTGTTAATTAATTTCGGAAGTACTAGTTTACAGTTTAAGAAAATTTATAACTCAAATAACAAGTATAACCCAACACCATAACATATCAGGATTTACAAGATTAAAGGATTTTTATTATAATAGTTTTAACATCAGAAATCCCCCTAATCCTAAAATCAAGCAAATCCTGATAAAGACAATTAAACACCCAGATGAAAACATTCAAAAAATACATACTCCTACCCGCTCCTCCCGAAGAAGTTTATTTAGGTTTAACCAAAGCACAAAGCATTCAACTGTGGACTGGCGCCGAGGTAGAATTTGAAGAAGAAGCTGGAACTGAATTTTCTTTATGGGATGGTGATATTGTTGGTAAAAATTTAGAATTTGAGCCTAACAAAAAAATTGTTCAGCAATGGTACTTTGGAGAAGATAATGAGCCATCTATTGTTACAATTAAATTACACCACGACAAGAAAGGAACTTCGTTAGAATTTGTGCAAACCAATATTCCAGAAGAAGATTATAAAGAATTTACCGAAGGCATTACCGAGTATTATCTTGGCGGTTTAATCGATTTCTTCGAAGAAGTAGACTTTTAGGAATGCTAAGCGACCTAGACCAATTCTATTTAAAGCAACAGGAACCTATACGCAGTTGTATGTTAGGTTTGAGAGATATCATCCTAAATGTCGACGAACATGTTACAGCCGAGTGGAAGTATAAATTACCTTTCTTCTATCATGATAATAAAATGCTTTGTTATTTATGGATACATAAAAAATACAAACAACCTTACATTGGATTCGTAGATGGCAATTTATTAGATGACGAAGATTTGTTGGTAGAAAAGAGGGCTAAGATGAAGATTTTATTGGTTAATCCGGATGAAGATTTACCAATGGAAAAAATTAACATACTGTTAAAGAATGTTTTGTATCTTAGAAAAACATAACATCAATGAAACGCCTTCAAACACTCTGCACAGTTGCTATTATTCTTACGTTACAATCTTGTAAAACTCCCTCATACTTCTTACCAGCTGTTACAGGGAACGACATCAGCTACCTGCCCAAACCTATGGAAGTAGATTCTGTTAAAAGCAAAACTTACCTTAGTGGAAGTATTGCAGGACTAACTTTACCATACAATTCTGGCAACCTAGACATGGGTTTTCTTAACGTTAGTCGTGGACAGACCTTCAAACACCTAAACTTCGCTTACGGTGCTTATGGTTTTGCTGGTAGAACTTCTGATACCCATACCAACAGAGGCGAAAGACAAATTGCAGAGTTCGACAACAAAAACTTTTACGGCGGCGGACTTAGAACTTCCCTAGGGTTTTACGATATCTCTGGGAATGCCGAATTTAGACTACTAAGTTGGGAAAATAGCCTTAGTTTCGAAAATGGATCTTATGCTTCGTTTAGAAAGAAATACAGCACAATGAACAATCCGGATGTAGTCAGTGCGTCAAAAACTGTAATGTATACTACCGGTGCAGCCACAGAAATTATTTGGCACTCTAAACATCGTCCGGTTAATCAATTTGCATTTAGAATTTTCTACGGCTTTACTGCAGATTTAAACAGTAACTTACGACAGTCTAATCCAACTGAAGAAATTAATGGAAAAGCAATTGATGTTGCATTTTTCGTTAAACTAAACAAGTTCTACGGCATTCTTAATGCGGGCGGAAACAAAGGAACAAGCGGCAAATTAAGTCTAGGCTACGCATTCTAAAAAACAATTTCTGTTTTAAAAATGTTCCCTAATAAAATCTTTATTATGGGAAAATCATTAGGTGTATTGTTAATAGTAATCGGTTTAATTATGGTGGTATGGAGTGGGTTTACCTATACCAAAAAAGAGAAAATTATTGATGCTGGTCCGATAGAAATAAGTGCAGATAGGGAAAAATCTGTGAATTGGCCTCCCTATGTTGGCGGCGTAGCAATGCTGGTAGGCGTTATTGTATACGTTGCTGCTAGAAGAAAGCAATAGAAAAAAATCATCGTTGCGAGTTACGAAGCAATCTCTCGCTTTAGGATTGCTTCGTAACTCTGAATGACGAGAAGCTTCAAAAATCTTCGCTAGTTACCGTTACAATAGCATCACGCAAGTTATAGTTAGATGCCATTACTTCGCCATAAGCGCCAGTACTTCTAATCGCAATTAAATCATTTCTGAAAGTCTCTTGCAAAGGCACTTCTTTTCCAAAGCAATCAGTGCTTTCACAAATTGGACCTACAACATCATACTTCACCGTATTCCCAGTTATACTAGGCGAAATATTTTCAATTTGATGATAAGCTTGGTACAATGCTGGACGCATTAATTCCGTCATACCAGCATCTAAAACAATAAAGTTCTTTTTCTTACCATTTTTAACGTACAGCACACGGCTAATCAATGATGATGACTGACCAACCAATGCCCTACCCAATTCAAAATGCACTTCTTGATGAGGCTTGATCTCCAGAAAATCAGCGAATATCTTAAAGTAAGCCTCAAAGTTTGGAATTTGAGCATTCGGATTATGGTAATCGATACCTAAACCACCACCAACGTTTAAGACTTTAACTTTAAAACCTCTGTCCTCAAACCAAGCACCAAACTCGTTTACACGTACACAAAGGTTTTTATAAACATCTAAATTGGTAATCTGTGAACCAATATGAAAGTGTATACCCACAAACTCTAAATTAGCCGATACGTTTAAAATATCAGCGCAAGCAGGCATATCCCAAGAGTTAATGCCAAACTTGTTTTCATCTAAACCAGTGGTGATGTTAGCATGTGTATGTGCATCTACGTTAGGGTTGATACGAATAGCAACTTTAGCTACCTTGCCTTTTTTCTCCGCCAGTTCGTTAATTACCTGTAATTCTTGCAGCGACTCTACATTAAAGCAGAAAATATCTTGGTCTAGAGCATAGTTAATCTCTTTATCAGATTTACCGACACCTGCAAAAACTACCTTATTATTTGGAAAACCACTTTCTATGGCTTTTCTCACTTCGCCACCACTAACGGCATCAGCACCAAAACCAACCTGTTTAATCTGCGCTAAAACTTTATCGTTAAAGTTGGCTTTCATAGCGTAATGCACATGAAAATTATAAACATTTGCAGCCTCGCTACAAACCTCCAATGTTTCTCTCAACAAATTTAGGTCGTAATAATAAAACGGCGTTTCTAAATTCGAAAAATGTGCTATATCTTTATCCGAAAACATAATCTTGAAATTTATACTCCTTCTCTTCCTCGTTCTTTTGGCTATCATCTACGTTGGTAATTACCTTGATTACCGTCGTGGAAACATTAGCCGCAGAGATTTTGAAAGAAGAATTCGTATCTCAATTGTATTGATATTAATCGTTATTTTTATTTTTTTCTACTATCGTTAACTTCTCGAAAAGCAACAACAGTAGTACTATCTTAGATCAGCCCCGCTTTCCGCTTCAATCCCCGAAGAAAAATCGGGATATTTCCACTTCAATCAGGTTTAGTTAACTTCTTTCAGTTTTTCAAAACGCGTACATATGTTCGTCATTTCGATCCCGATTTTTCTTCGGGAGAGAAATCTAACAGTTGACAATCTATTTGCTAGATTTCTCCTCATTCTTCGTCGAAATGACGTAAAGATTTAAGCTTCTACTCAAAAATCCTATTATGCAAGCTTCTCAATGCTTCTACCTTATCATCAGTATTAATTAAAAGCGAGATATTGTAAGCACTACCACCGTAAGAAATCATCCTTACTGGAATATGTTTAACCGAATCTAATACCTTTGCGGCATAACCATGTTTCTCTGCACCAAAATCACCAACTACACAAACAATGGTTTGGTTTCTGTCTAGCTCAACACTGCCGAAAGAGTTCAGCTCTTCCACAATTTTATCTAGATTATCGGTAAAATCAACAGTTAAAGAAACAGCAACCTCTGATGTAGTAATCATATCAATTGGTGTTTTGTAACGCTCGAAAACTTCGAAAACCTTACGTAAAAAACCATAAGCCAACAACATTCGGCTCGACTGGATTTTGATTGCCGTAATGCCATCTTTCGCTGCAATAGATTTGATTTTACCTTTCTCGCTCTCCGTACTAATTACCGTACCAAAAGCTTGAGGTTCCATCGTATTTAACAAACGAACCGGAATTTTATATTTCTGTGCAGGGAAAACCGATTGTGGATGCAAAATCTTTGCACCAAAGTAGGCCAACTCTGCAGCTTCATCAAATGATAGGTTGGCAATTGGCTTGGTTCCCTTCACAATACGAGGGTCGTTATTGTGCATTCCATCAATATCTGTCCAGATTTGAACTTCTTCTGCTGAAATTGCTGCACCTAACAACGAAGCCGTATAATCGCTACCACCACGGCGCAAATTATCTACCTCGCCAAAGCTATTTCTGCAAATAAAACCTTGTGTTATAAATAACTTCGTATCAGGGTTTGCTTCCAATATTGGAGTTAAATTCTCTGTAGTGTAAGGAATAACTGGTTCGTTATCCTCATCAATCTTCATAAAATCTAAAGCAGGAAGCAATACCGAAGGCACGCCGATAGACTTCAAATAAACGTGATATAAGGTGGTTGATAATAACTCGCCCTGCGCCAAAACTACCTTATCTTCAATAGCAGTAAATACATTGTTGGCTAAAGAAAGTAGGAAGTTGAAATGGTAATCTACCACTTCTTGACCTTGCGCTCTAAAATCGTCATTAACGCTCTCTGGTAGTAATTCGGCTACTACTACATCATATTTATCCTTTAACGTATTAATTAATTCGATGCCCTTCTTCTTATCTTCCTTCAGTAACGCGTTAGAAATTTCTACCAAACTATTTGTAGTACCAGACATTGCCGATAACACTACAATTTGTCTTTCTGCGGGATTAATGATATCCAACAGCGCTTTCATACGTTCTGGGCTACCCACCGAGGTGCCACCGAATTTTAAAATTTTCATTGGTTGTTTTAATTTTACTTATTCATCCTGAGTTGCATCAGAATGTTTTCATTTTTAAATTATAGGATATAGATTTTTGTTATTATTGTAACGGGTCGTGAAAATAAATAAAAGACTGTTAATTTCAGCGAAATCAATGAAATAAATCTTGTTTTGTTTATTTTTAACAAACCCATTCGGAAAAAATTTGTATTTATATCGACATTAACCTTATATAATAATATGCAATTAGATCAAACCACCAGCACAGCCGTGCAACAATGGCTTAGCGGCAACTATGATGAGTTCACCAAATCAGACATTCAAAAATTGATAGATCAAGAAGCTTATACTGAACTTACAGATGCTTTTTATAGAAATTTAGAGTTTGGAACAGGCGGTTTGCGTGGAATTATGGGGGCTGGTTCTAACCGTGTAAATAAATATACCATTGGTACTGCTACGCAAGGTTTATCTAACTATCTGTTAAAAAAGTATCCAGGTGAGAAGATTTGTGTGGCCATTGCCCACGATAGTAGAAATAATTCTGATGTTTTCGCCAAAATTACTGCAGATGTTTTCTCTGCAAACGGAATTAAGGTGTATTTCTTTTCCGCGTTGCGTCCAACACCAGAACTTTCGTTTGCTATCCGCGAGTTGGGTTGCAAAAGTGGTGTGATGTTAACGGCATCACATAATCCCAAGGAATACAATGGCTATAAGGCTTATGGTGCAGATGGCGGTCAGTTCACCTCTCCAGATGATAAAATGGTGATGGAAGAAGTTGCTGCCATTAAAAGCATTGACGAAGTGAAATTCGATAGAGTTGATGCTAACATTGAATTGATTGCGGAAGAAATTGACCAGAAATACTTAGATAAAATCACTGAGCTTTCTGTTTCTCCAGATGCCATTGAGCGTCAGAAGAATTTGAAAATTGTGTTCTCTCCTATTCACGGCACTGGAATAACGTTGGTGCCACCTGCTTTAGCGCAATTTGGTTTCACTAACGTAACAATTGTAGAAGAGCAAAGTAAACCAGATGGTAACTT
The DNA here is from genome assembly GCF_031119335.1 of Pedobacter sp. Lineage (GTDB taxonomy): Bacteria > Bacteroidota > Bacteroidia > Sphingobacteriales > Sphingobacteriaceae > Pedobacter. The sequence continues at coordinate 32,256 of NZ_JAVHXT010000019.1, read as the reverse complement.
TCCTACGGTGGTTTATCCAAATCCCGAAGAAAAAGAAGCGCTAACCTTGGCTTTGAAAAAAGCCGAAGAAATTGATGCTGATTTAGTTTTAGCAACTGACCCTGATGCTGACCGTGTAGGAATTGCCGTAAAAAATACCGATGGTGAATTCGTTCTATTAAACGGTAATCAAACAGGAAGTTTATTAGTGAACTACATGTTAACCGCTTGGCAAGAAAAAGGGAAATTAACGGGGAATGAATACATTGTAAGCACAATTGTAACCACACCTTTAATTAAGGCAATTGCCGATGAAAAAGGTGTAGAATATTTCAATACGCTTACCGGCTTTAAATGGATTGGCAAAATCATGACCGAACTTTTGGGTAAAAAACAATTCATTGTGGGCGGCGAAGAAAGTTATGGTTATCTAGTTGGCGATTTAGTACGTGATAAAGATGCGGTAATTTCTTGTGCATTTATTGCCGAAATGACTGCTTTTTATAAGGACAAAGGTAGCAGCTTGTACGAAGCTATGATTGAAATGTACGTGAAATATGGCATGTACAAAGAAGATTTAGTTTCGATAACCAAGAAAGGAAAAACTGGTGCAGAGGAAATCAAAGCGATGATGGAGAAATTTAGAAACAATCCTCCTGCTACTTTGGGTGGCTCGCCAGTAGTGACCTTAAAAGATTACGAGTTAAACAAAGTAACCGATATAAAATCTGGCTCAAGTGCAGAATTAGGCTTCCCTAAATCGGATGTGTTGCAGTTCATTACGGAGGATGGCAGTATTATTTCTGCCCGCCCAAGTGGTACAGAACCTAAAATTAAGTTCTATTGCAGCGTAAACGAACCTTTAGCAAGTACTGGAGAGTTTAAGGCTACCGAGCAAAAGCTGAATGAAAAAATTAAAACAATTATGAGCGATTTACAAGCTTAGAAATCACTTACAGACTTACGAAGTTTCGCAAACTTCGTAAGTCTAGCATAAATCTGTCCGTCACTTCGAACGTAGAGAGAATTGAAAATCAATAGAGTTAAATCTAACTTGCTAGATTTCTGCTCATTCTTCGTCGAAATGACGGGCATTTTTTATTTTAGGCACTTATAAAAAAAACACAGTGAACAACACAAAATTAGGTTGGATAGGTTTAGGTAATATGGGTAATCCCATGGCTAAAAACCTTTTGAAAGCAGGTTACGAATTATCGGTTTACAACCGTTCTTTAGATAAAACAGAAGATTTTAAGTCGACAGCGACGGTGTGCCAAAGCATTAGCGAATTGGTGAAAAACAGTGACATCATCTTTACCATGTTAACTAATGACGATGCTGTAAATCAAGTCTATCAAGAGATATCAAAAGAAAAAATCGGCGGAAAGTTATTCATAGATTGCAGCACCATTTCTCAAGAATGCTCACTAGCTAATGCAGAATTGGTAAAAACTAAAGACGCTAGTTTTATAGATGCGCCAGTTGCGGGAAGTACCATGCCAGCTAAAGAAGGAACATTAATTATGATGGCTGGTGGTGATGAAAACGATATCAAAAGGGCTCAACCTTATTTCGACAAAATAGGGAAATTAACAAAGCACTTGGGTGCAAATGGAAGTGGTATAGCTGCTAAACTTTCCATCAACTATTTCTTATCGTTAATTTACCAAGGGCTGGCTGAAACCGTTTTGTTTTCGGAAAAACTAGGATTGGAGCGTAAAGATATGCTCGAAATCATCAACGAAAGTGCTTGCGGAAATGGCGCTACTAAAGTGAAAACACCTTTACTAATTAACGACAGCTACCCTGCTGCTTTTGCTTTAGATTTAATGCTGAAGGATATTTTGTTAGCACAAAAAGCTGGTGCCAATTTTCCTTTATCGCAAGCAATGATTGATACTTATCAAGATGCGCACAATAAAGGTTTAGGAAAAAATGATGTGATTGGAATTATCGAGGCGTTGAAATGATTTTCAGTAGACTTACGAAGTTTTAAAAACTTCGTAAGTCTTAACCGCTGCTCGTCATTTCGACTGAAGCGCAGCGAAATGGAGAAATCCTTGAAAATCATCTAATAAATAACCAGTCCAAAGATTTCTCTCTGCGTTCGAAATGACGGTTAAAAATTAACCAACCACCATTTCTGGCACATCATCATCTGCGTACAACTTACCAGCTGTAGCTTTTCTAATTTCGTCTACACTAACACCGGGTGCTCTTTCCAAAAGCTTAAATCCACCTTCGGGCAAAACATCGAAAACACCTAATTCAGTTACAATTTTCTTGATGCAATTTACGCCAGTTAGAGGCAGAGTACAAGATGGCAACAGTTTGCTTTCTCCTGCTTTGTTTACGTGCTGCATGGCTACAATAATGTTCTTTGCAGAAGCCACTAAATCCATTGCTCCGCCCATTCCTTTCACCATTTTTCCTGGTATTTTCCAATTGGCAATGTCGCCGTTTTCAGAAACTTCCATCGCTCCTAAAATGGTCAAATCAATTTTTTGAGCTCTAATCATCCCAAAGCTCATTGCAGAATCGAATATAGATGAACCGGGCAAAGTAGTGATAGTTTGTTTGCCTGCATTAATCAAATCGGGGTCTTCTTCTCCCTCAAAAGGAAATGGTCCCATGCCCAATAACCCATTTTCAGATTGTAGTACTACATTAACTCCTTCTGGAATATAATTGGCTACCAAAGTAGGAATACCAATACCTAAGTTAACATAATAACCGTCTTTTATTTCTTTAGCGATACGTTTCGCAATACCGTTTTTGTCAAGCATAATTACTTTGATATTTAATAGGAACTTTTACAGAGATTGATTCGTCGTTCCTCCTCGCAAAGACGGCAAATAGGACGTCATTGCGAGCTTTGCGAAGCAATCTTAAAGCTATTTATCGAGATTTTTAACCACAAAGGCATAACTTGTCCCGATTATTCGGGAAAGAGCACAAAGTGGATTTACATTAGTCTTTTTTTTATCCTTGTTCCTTGCTCCTCACCGTTCGCTGCTCAATCCTTTTTTCATAATCCTTACCTTGGAAAATTCTGTGTACATAAACGCCAGGTGTATGAATATGATCGGGATCTAGTTGTCCAACTTCTACCAATTCTTCTACTTCGGCAATGGTTATCTTACCTGCCATCGCCATTACCGGATTGAAATTTCTGCTTGTAGAACGGAAAATCAAATTCCCTGCAGTATCGCCTTTCCAAGCTTTTACAATGGCGAAATCAGCATCAAACGCATATTCCATTAAATAATCTTTGCCATTGAAGTTTCTGGTTTCCTTACCTTCTGCCACTTCGGTTCCTACGCCTGCGGGAGTGAAAATAGCAGGCATACCGTAACCAGCAGCCAAACAGCGGGTAGCTAACGTTCCCTGAGGAATTAACTCAACCTCTAATTCTCCACTCAATAACTGGCGTTCAAATTCTGCGTTTTCGCCCACGTAAGAAGAAATCATTTTCTTTACCTGCCGTTGCTTTAACATTAAGCCGATACCGAAATCATCTACCCCTGCATTGTTAGAAATACAGGTTAAATCTTTCACTCCCTTTTTCACGAGAGCAGAAATACAGTTCTCGGGAATACCGCATAGGCCAAATCCGCCCAGCATTAAAGTTTGCCCATCCGTAATATCAGCTATTGCTTCATCAGCATTTGCTACAACTTTATTAATCATATTTGGTGTGTTTCGCGGCTAAAATAGGATTTCTTTACTGCTTTACAAAAGCTAAATGTAGATAGTAGTATTGTAAAAACTACACTAAGAGACTATTTTAAAAGCCACAGATATACAGATTATTTTCTATTTCTAAAATCAAAATCTGTGCATCTGTGGCTAGTATTATTTTGATATTTCTATAATCTGATCTTTTGCGTCACCATTACTTGTGCAAATATAGATTTTCCCTTCGGGCGATTGGGTAACGGCTCTAATCCTTTGAAAATCTCCAACAAAAAAATCTTTGGTTTCTACAATTGCATTTTGAGCATCATTTAATTTCAATTGCATTAAACGACTTCCTTTAAGCAAACAAAGCAGCAACGAATTTTTAAATTGAGGAATATAATTAGAATTGTAATACATCATTCCACTTGGGGCAATGGTCGGTGTCCATTCTATGATAGATTCTGCAACGTTATTTTGGTTACAGAACGATGTCTCACTGCTTTCATTACATTTTCCTCTAACGGTTGGCCAACCATAATTTTTACCTTTTTCAATGATATTTATTTCATCGTCTGTAGACGGACCATGTTCCGAAGAGAATAGTCTGTTACCTACCATAGCCAAACCTTGCGCATTACGATGTCCGTAAGACCACATAGGGTTATTCGGAAAAGGATTGTCTGTAGGAATAGTACCATCTAAATTTAACCTGAGTACTTTTCCCGCTAAAGAGTTTACATTTTGAGGTGTACTTAAATCTTCAGCATCACCAGTGGTTATAAATAGTTTATCGCCAGCAATGAGCAAACGAGAACCGTTATGATTATTTGAAGCGGGAATGTTATCTAAAAATGTTTGCGGGCTACCTAATGTGTTGTTGCTATAAGTAAACCTTACCAATTTGTTTCTGTAAGGTGTGCCATATCCGTAAAATACGTAAACAAACGGATTAACGCTGAAATTGGGATGTAAAGCCATGCCAAGCAAACCGCCTTCACCTTGTACCCTAACTTCCGAAATAGTATGTAAAGCAGTTACTTGACTATTAGACGGATTTATTCTACTAATCTTCCCCGATTTTTCGGTAAACCAAATTAAGTTATCTGGCCCGTAAACGAGTTCCCAGGGCAAAGTTAAATTTGAAACCAAAACCTTTGTTTTTAATTCTACAGGTGTAAGGTCTTCGTTATTTCTGTCTTTTTTACAAGCAATGCTGCATAATAAAACTCCGGCAATAAATAGTATCTTTTTCATACACATCACGTTTTACATTATATTAACAACGTTTTGTATGATTGGTTTTTACTTCATATAAACATAAGTAATTCCATCTCCACCCCTGTCTAAATGCTCATCTTCCATTCTATCTACTTGCTTGTACGATTTCAAGTGAGTTCTGATCAGCTTACGTAAAATACCATCGCCTTTGCCATGGATAATTTTAATAGATGGAAAGCCCAACATAATTGCTTTGTCCATGTAATTTTCCAACTCTTGCAATGCAACTTCGCCACGCATGCCACGCAAATCTAACTCTGCTCTAAAATTACTTACGGCATCGCTTAAACTATTGGTATAAGAGCTACGTTGTACTAATTTTTTCACCTGTCGGTTACTAATTTTCTGTACTCGGTTCTTTTTTACTACCGAACGTAAATCACCAAAAGCCACCACCAGGTTATTCTTGTTAATTTCCATCACTTGTCCTGTACTTTCTGTACCGATCAATTGAATAAAATCTCCCACTTCTATGGCTGTATCATCAAATTCGACTACGGGTGTTGGTTCTTCTGCCTTCACTTCGTTTCTAGCCAAACCTTTCTGCAAGTTTTGCCTTATTTCACGGGTTGCTTCCTTATCGGCCTGTTTCTTTTTAATTTGGGCAATGGTATTCTCTACCAACTTGTTGGCATCTTTAATGATGTTTTGGGCTTGAACCTTGGCATCTTTAATTAAAGTGCGTTTATTCTCTTCTAAAAATGATTTTTGCTTTTCATTTTCAGTCAATAATTGGTTTAACCTATTCTGCTGATTAGCTAATTTCACTTTAGTTTCGTGAACCTGACGTTTCTCCTTTTCTAAATTCACCAATAAGCTATCGATACTATTTTGATTGGTTCCAATTTTCTGCTTCGCGAGTTCTAAAACTTCCTTCTGTAGGCCAATATTCTGAGCAATTTCGAAAGCGTAAGAACTACCAGGCTTACCAATATCCAGAATGTAGAGCGGCTTCATTTTGCTGTTATCAAATAACATCGAGGCATTTTCCAAACCTTCGGTATCACCAGCAAAAAGTTTCAAATTAGAATAGTGCGTTGTAATTACACCGCGAACTTTTTTGTTATTTAGCACTTCCAGCACGGCTTCTGCCATTGGCCCACCAAACTGGGGATCGGTTCCTGTACCAAATTCATCAATCAGTACCAATGTTTTTGGATTGGCGTGTGCCAGGAAATAGCGCATTTTGTTCAAGTGAGCACTGTAAGTACTCAAATCAGATTCAATAGATTGGTCATCACCAATATCAGCAAAAATCTGGTTAAAAACTCCCATTTCACTATGTTCGTCAACCGGCACCAGTAAACCTGTTTGCAACATCATCTGTAACAAACCCACGGTTTTCATACAAACCGATTTTCCTCCTGCATTTGGTCCAGAAACCAACACAATGCGCATTCCATCGTTAATATGAATGTTTAGCGGTACCACACTCTTGCCGTTCTGTTCATTGGCAAAAGAAAGCAGTAACAGCGGATGACGAGCATTGATCAACTTTGTTTGCGGTTCCTTGCGTAGTAGCGGCATTTCTGCACCAATTTGTATCGCAAACAAAGCTTTCGCCCTCACAAAATCCAACTTGGTTAAAAACCCGTGATAAGACAACAAAATTGGCGTATAAGGCCTCAGGTCATTGGTAGTTTCAATCAGTATGCGAATAATTTCTCTACGTCTATCAAATTCCAAATCCCGAAGTTTATTATTGAGTGTAAAAACTTCTTCTGGCTCTAAATATACCGTTTGTCCGCTGGCAGATTCATCATGGATAAAACCCTTGATTTTACGCTTATTCTCTGCTAAAATTGGGATACAGATCCTTCCATCACGCATAGTTAAACTACCATCTGCTACCCAATTGCTTGCTACTGCATTTTTGTAAATGGCATCCATTTTTCGGCGTACTTCTTGTTCACCTTTGGCAATTGCTGTGGTAATATATAGCAATTCGTTAGATGCGTTAGGCTTAATTTTCCCTTTGGCATCAAGCACGCGTTCAATTTTTTTAAGGATATCTCTTTCTATGGGCAGATGCTCAAACAAGGCCTCTAAACTAGGATAAAGCTCTTTCCGTTCGTCAAAAAATCGAATAACAGAAAAAACAGTTTGTAGCGAAGTATAAATTTTAAATAGCTCCTCCTCTACTAAATAACTTCCTTCTACCCTAATTTTATCAGCCAACACTTTAATATCAAAAAAAGTACTGATCTGTAAAGGTTCTTGGTTTTCTAAGATGTTTTTAAACTCTTTCGTCTGGCGTAAAAACTTGTCTATCTGGTCATACTTAGACATTACCTGCATCTTGTCGACCAGGTTTTGTCCCATAGTACTTAAGCAATGCTGACGCACCAATTGCCTAACCTCATTAAATCCTAATCTCTCTTCGCAATTTTCGGGGTACAGCATATTAGTTCTTTGTAGATTGACTTGTTCTTAATGATGATTTAGCTGGTTTAGCTATTTTTTTAACAGTATCTGTCTGCTTATTTTTGTTTACGTTCTTTATAGAATCTAACCTTCTTTTAGCAGCGGCTTTAGCAAGTTTTTCTAACTTTTCTCTTTCTAATTTTGCTTGCGTTTCTTGCTTCTTCACTTCTGTATCTCTCTCCTTACTTATCCTATCGCTTATTTTATCATACATTTTAGACAGCAAATCTGGACGTTTATAGTAGTAAGCCATACTTTTAGCATGCGTTGCCGAATCTATACCGTACTTTTTAAAAATACCTTTATAAAGCGGAGCTGATGTTTTTCTAGCGCTATCAGGTGTAGGTATGGTACCTACATATCCATCCAACACATGGATATCATACAATATGTTTTCCATTTCTGTAGGCTGTATGATATCTTTTGGAATACCAGGTTTACAGGCCGCTAAACATAATACACTTAAAAGGATGAATAAAAATCTCGTCATTTCTATATTATCAAAAATTTCAGCAACCACATAGTAACATAGGTTTCTCTATTAACACCTTCATATCAAAATATTAGGTACTTAAAATGCTATGTGTCTATGTGGTTTCGTTCGTAATAATTAATTTTACCCCCAAAAATAACGATAAATGAGTATTGCTGATAACTTATTGAAATATAAAAGCGAAATTGAAAGCGACGGAGTTAAATTGGTAGCCGTTTCTAAAAACCATCCGGCAGAAGCTGTTAAAGAAGCTTACGATGCTGGACAAAGAGTTTTTGGCGAAAACTTGGTGCAAGAGATGGTAGATAAGCAAGCGCAATTGCCTGCAGATATCGAATGGCATTTGATTGGGCATTTACAAACCAATAAGGTAAAGTATATTGCTTCATTCGTAAAACTGATAGAGTCTGTAGATAGCTTAAAACTGCTGAAAGAAATTGATAAACAGGCTGCAAAACACAACCGTGTGATAGATTGCCTGCTACAGATTTACATTGCAGATGAAGACACCAAGTTCGGTTTGGGCTTTGATGAAGCTATTGAATTACTACGATCTGAAGAATTTGCAGCATTAAAAAATGTGAGAATAGTTGGTTTAATGGGAATTGCAACAAACACAGCAAGCGATGAACAAACTAGTGCAGAGTTTAACGAGTTAAAAGTGTTGTTCGATGGTATTAAATTAAGTTATTTTAGGAAAGACGAATTTTTCAAGGAAATTTCGATGGGAATGTCTGCTGACTACAAATTAGCAATTGAAGAAGGAAGTACCATCGTTAGAATTGGAAGTAATATTTTCGGTAAAAGAGTAATCAAGCACTGGAAGAATCAGGAATAAAGAACTTCAAGTCTCATATCTAAAGAATGAATATTCAATTAAGAACAGCAACAGCCGAAGATTGTCCTCGATTACTGGAACTAATTACAGAATTAGCTGTTTACGAAAATGCTCCAAACGAAGTTACGGTAACTTTAGAAGAGTTTGTAGAAGCTGGTTTTGGTACAAATCCGGTTTGGAAATCTTTTGTAGCGGAAGATGGCAAAACCATTGTTGGCTTAGCATTGTTTTACATCAGATACTCAACTTGGAAAGGTTGTCGTTTATATTTAGAAGATTTTTTGGTTACCGAAAGCTACAGAGGAAAAGGAATTGGAAAGCTCTTGTTTGATCGCGTAGTACAAGAAGCCAAAGAAAGAAACTTTAATGGAATGAGCTGGCAAGTGTTAGATTGGAATACGCCAGGCATCAATTTTTACGATAAATATGGCGCAAACTACGAAAACGAATGGCTAAATGCATCCTTTACCAAAGAGCAGTTAAGTAAACTTTAAAACAATTTGTTATGAAAAAAATCATCTTACCTCTTTTAGCAATTAGTTTTGTTTGGGCTTGTACTAGCGACAATAAAGAAAAAAAAGTTGCGCACGTTATAACTGCGGAAAATGATACACTAACCTATCGTTACGACTCCATTAAGGTGGTGAGCAATAACGTGGTAAAGCCAGAAGTAAATAGAGAGGCTGATACAGCTAATGCTTTAGTTAGATATCCAGTATTTGAGAACGATAGCCTGAACAATTACATCAAAAGTCAGGTGTTTCATTATTTTGGCGACGAAGAAGTACCAACAGCATTTGATGACATTGCAGCAAGTTTCATTAGAGGTTACAACGATTTTTACATAGAAAACCCAGGCACTGCACAATGGTGGTATTTGCTTATTGATATTAAAGTAATTAGACAATTGCACAACTACGTAGCTATGAAATATGTTCATTCAGACTATGCAGGTGGCGCACATGGCAACACCATTATTTCTTACATCAACTTTAATCCTAAAACAAATAAGGCTGTAACTTTGGATTCGCTTATCTTACCAGAAAAGAAAGCTGAATTATTAAAAATTGGTGAAAGAATTTTTAGAAGCAATGAAAAAATTAGTGCTACCGAACCGCTAGATAAAAGATATTTCTTTACTAACGGGAAATTTTCGCTACCCAAAAGCTATTATGTAAGTGATAAGGGATTAGTATTTCTCTATAATGCTTACGAAATTAAATCTTACGCCGAGGGTACTACAGAATTAGTAATCCCTTTTTCAGAACTTAGCGGTATTGCCAAACCTCAAACCATCTTAACTCCAAGCGAATAAATGCAAGTATACAAATTTGGTGGTGCATCCATCAAAAACATCGAAGGAATAAAAAACGTTACTCAAATTATACAATCTTTTGGCACTAAAAACCTACTCGTTGTGGTTTCTGCCATAGATAAAACTACCGATAGGTTGCAAGAATTGGCTTTTGCCCATATCAATGGTGATGATAAAAAACATCAACTATTAGAAACAGTAAAAGATTTTCATTTCGATATCATCAGTAAGTTATTTCCTGATGTGAAAAATCCGATTTATAATGAGGTTGCCAATACTTTTGTAGAAATTGAATGGCTTTTGGAAGAAGAAGCTGAAGATGCGCCAGATTATCTTTATGACCAGATTGTGTCGGTTGGAGAATTGGTTTCATCCAAAATCATTGCAGCTTATTTAAACCAACAAGGCAGTTTTTGCATTTGGCAAGATGCCCGTAATTATATCCAAACCGACAATAATTACCGCGAAGCGAATGTACAATGGGACAAAACAACCAGCGAGATCCAAAAGCATTTGCCGAGTTATTTAGAGCAAGGAGTTGTTTTAACGCAAGGTTTTATTGGTACTACTAGCGAAAATTTTACTGCTACTTTAGGTAGAGAAGGTTCTGATTATTCTGCTGCTATATTCAGTGCAGCTTTGGATGCCGAGAAAATGACCATCTGGAAAGATGTACCCGGTGTGCTAAATGCCGATCCGAAGTGGTTTGATGTAACGGAGAAAATCCCGCAACTATCTTACAGAGATGCGATTGAATTGACTTACTACGGTGCAACGGTCATTCATCCTAAAACCATAAAACCCATACAGAACAAAAGCATTCCATTATATGTAAGGTCTTTTATTCATCCAGAAGAAGCAGGTACAGAAATTAGTACTGAAGCTACTACCCTTCCAGTTCCTTCGTTTATTTTCAAGGTTAACCAAGTGTTGCTGTCTATTTCCCCAAAAGATTTCTCCTTTATTATTGAGGAAAATTTAAGCGATATTTTCGCCATCTTCCATAAAAATCGGGTGAAGGTAAATACGATGCTAAATTCTGCCATCAGTTTTTCGGTGAGCGTAGATAACGACGAAAGGAAGATTGAAAGTTTAATCAAGGACCTTTCTGCAGATTATAAAGTGAAGTACAACCAAGATATGGAATTGGTTACCATCCGGTATTACAACCAAGAAACAATTGATAGAGTAACCGTGAATAAAAAGGTTTGGCTTGAAGTAAAAAGTAGAAACACTTGCCAAATGGTGATGAAAAATCTTACCGAAGGTTAACTGTTAAACTGGTTAATCGGTTAATTGATTTGCGCATTGGTTGAAAAACTCTATCAATCAGTCTCAAATCTCATATCTCAATACTCATATCTAATTATGAACAAAAACCTCTTACAAAAGGAAGTGCAAGCGTACATTAACAGTAATTTAAACACTGCTGATGTAAGTAAGATTGCGCTGTCAAAATCTCCTTTTGCTGGGGTAAGTTCGGCCGAGCTGGCCAATCAAATTGCAGCCAAAAAGAAAGCTGAGAAGAAATTACCAACTTGGTTTAAGCAAGAAAACATCATTTACCCAAGTACTTTATCTGTAGAGCAAACGTCATCAGAAGATACAGCGGCTTATAAACAGCGATTGGTAAAAGGCAACTCATTAATAGACATTACCGCAGGTTTTGGAGTAGATAGTTATTATTTTTCGCACAAAGTGGATGAAGTTTACAGTTGCGAAATCAATGGAGAGTTGTCTTCAATATCTGCTCACAACGCAAAAATTTTAGCAGCTGATAACATCCATTGTTTAGCGTTAGACGGATTGAAATATTTAGCTAGCTCAGAAAAATTGTTCGGTACTATTTATGTAGATCCAGCACGGAGGAACACTAGCGGTAAAGTATTCAAATTAGCAGATTGTACGCCTAATGTGGTACAACATTTAGATTTGTTATTGAGCAGATCGGAAAGGATTATCATCAAAACCTCTCCTCTTTTGGACATACAAGCGGGTTTAAAAGAATTGAAACTTGTTTCCGAAATCCATATTGTAAGTGTAAAGAATGAGTGCAAGGAACTTCTTTGGGTAATAAATAAGAATTTTGTGGGCGAAGTGAAAATAACTTGCGCCGCACTAAATATTGAGCTAAAGCAAATCGATCTTCCTCTAATTGACAACAGTACCACAAATTACGTAGATACACATTTGAGCAGTGGTTATCTCTACGAACCTGATACAGCTTTGATGAAGAGCGGTGCTTTTAATGCCATCGCCAATCAATTTAACTTGCAGAAATTAGACAGGCAAAGCCATCTCTACTTCTCCATGGATTTACAAGCCTCATTTATTGGTCGCATTTTCGAAATTGTAGAAAGTTCTTCTTTAAATGAATTGAAGAAAGAGAAAAATCTGCAAGGCAATGTGATCGTGAGAAACTTCCCAGAAAGGGCAGATAGTTTGGTTAAAAAACTAAAGATTAAACCAAACAAAGAAACATTTTACATTTTCTCAGAAGTGCAACAGAAATACGTTGTGTTTAAAACCCGAATAGTTCAGTATTACTAAGATTTCTTTAGCTTAGCCTCGTCTCATTGGCGGGGACGCCAACAAGCGAAACAAGAATCTGTCTAAGTTCTAGTAAAAAATTATAACCACATAGATACATAGTTTTTCATCGAAATGAAGATACCAAAGGGTATAACATAGCGGCAGATAGAGTATACAAGAAGATTATCATACCTTTAAAGCTGTTCTATAAAAAATATTCTTATGTGTCTATGTGGTGGCTTCTAAGAACTCGGCTTACTCACAAACTTATTCCCTTTTACGTAAAACCGAAATGGCCATAAAGCATGCTCTTCCGCATAAGCCACACCAATTCTAGTAGTTGCTACAATTTGGTCGTCGTTATAACTTTCAAAATCTTCGATCCAAATTTCGTTAGCAGAAAGATCTTTTGCATTAAGTTGCTTATCTATGCCCAGCGCCTGCGATAGCGCTCCCGGACCAGCGGTAATGCGTGGCGCAAGCTTATCCATCTTTCTACGTTGCAACATAGCTTCTAAACCTACAACAGGCTCTATAGCTCTAATTAACACGGCTTGCGGATTGCCTTCCTTTCCACTAACTACATTTAACAAATGATGAATACCGTAGCAAAGATAAACGTAAGTTACGCCACCCTTTAAAAACATCGTTGCTGTGCGATTGGTGTACTTTCCACCGTAGGCATGACAAGCCTTATCTATCGCTCCATCGTAAGCTTCGGTTTCTGTAATGATACCTCCAGTTACGATACCGTTAATATTAGTGAATAGTTTTTTACCTAACAGTTGCTTAGCAACGCTCACTACATCTTCTTGTTGGTAAAAAGCTAAAGATAATTTAGACATTAATCAACTTCAAAATTTCATTTAGATACTTGCCATCAACTTCATTAAAATGAGATAGATATTCACTATCTACATCTAGCACGCCGATAATTTTTCCATCTAAATAAAGTGGCAAAACAATCTCAGATTTAGATGCAGAAGCACAAGCAATATGTCCTGGAAACTCATCAACATTTGGTACGATTAACGTTTGCTCTTGTTGCCAAGAAGCACCACAAACCCCTTTGCCTTTTTTAATTCGGGTACAAGCCACTGGACCTTGAAATGGCCCTAAAACCAGTTCTTCATCCTTAACCAAATAAAATCCTACCCAAAACCAATTGAACTGCTCTTTTAACGCTGCACAAACATTTGCCAGGTTTGCAATTAAGTCATCTTCTCCTTCTAAAAGTCCTTTAATTTGCGGGATTATCGATATATACTTTTCTTCTTTCGAAGCTTCTTTTAAAATGGTTAAATCTTCTGCCATAGGACAAAGGTAAGGATTACCCCCTAAATCCCCTAAAGGGGACTTTCGAAAATCGAGGCGGCGTCACATCTTCGTAATGTGGTATTTACATTCAACTCCCCTTTAGGGGTTGGGGGTTAAAGCATATTTCCTTAGCTTTGACCTGCTAGAAACTTAACTAACAACACAATGAACAAGAAAATCTTATCAATTACTTTAGCATCTACCCTTTCCGTAGCCGCATTGGGGCTTTTGGGGTATAAATTTCGCGACGAAGGAATGTTTCCTTTAAGCGAAATACATAAAATAGACTTGAAAAAGGCCGGCTTAAAAATTGAGCCTAATGAAGTATATAATCCCAACGGAATTAGCCTAGTAGATGCATTAGTTAATGTTGGCGGCTGCACTGGTTCTTTCGTTTCTGATGAAGGTTTGATCATCACCAATCACCACTGTGCATTTAGCGCTGTACAACTGGCTAGCACTCCACAAAACGATTACTTAAACAATGGATTTGTAGCTAGAATACGTGAACAAGAAATTGAAGCAAAGGGATTAACTTGCCGTATTACAGAAAGTTATGAAGATGTATCAGATAGAATTCTAGGTTCTGTTGCGAATATCGAAAATCCGGCAACACGCTTACAGATGATTACCAACCAGATGAAAAACATTGCTGCAGAAGCAGAACAAAAAGACCCTACTATTAAAGCAGAGGTATCTGAAATGTTCATTGGTAAAACCTATGTGCTGTTCAGATACAAAACCATTCAAGATGTGAGATTGGTTTACGTACCCAACCGTCAAATTGGCGAATTTGGTGGAGAAACCGATAATTGGGTTTGGCCACGCCACACTGGCGATTACGCTTTCATGAGAGCTTACGTTGGCAAAGATGGAAAGCCGGCAAAGTACAGCAAAGACAATGTGCCATTCAAACCTAAAAAATCGCTTAAAGTTAATGCTAGCGGCACTAATGAAGAAGATTTCGTATTTATTTTAGGTTATCCAGGTAGAACTTTCCGTCATCGCCCTGCGCACTTTGTAGATTACCAAGCGAAATATGTTTTGCCATATACTTCAGAACTATATGATTTCCAGAACGCAACGATGGAAAATATAGGAAAGAAGGATAAAGCAACGGAAATTAAATTAGCTACTCGTATCAAGCGTAACGCCAACGTAATGAAAAATTACCGCGGCAAATTAGCGGGCATAAAAGGTATCGACCTTGTCGCTAAAAAACAGGAAGAAGATGCAGCATTAGCTGAGTTTATCAATGGAAATGTTGAAGTTAAAGCGCAGTACGGTAATTTAATGGCCAACATCGACCAGCTGTACAAACAAATTAACGGCGATGCAAATAGAGATTTATGGTTGTCACAAATCTACAACTCAACCAGCCTTATCAATATTGCAAGAAATATTAATGTATTCAAAAGCAACCTCAACCAACAACCATCTGCACAGAAACAATCGTATTTCGATGCGAATGTTGGCAGATTGAAACAGGTATTATCTAATATTTACGATGCTTACCATATTGATGCAGATAGACGTATTTTCAAAAGAATGATGCTAGATGCGGTTGCTTTTACACCCAATCAACGTGTGGCGGCGGTTGATAAAATCATTAATCGAGGCAGCAATAGCGAAGCAATGGTTGATGATTATATTAACGATACTTTCGGTTTAACCAAATTGAAAGATCAAAACTATGTATTCAGCAGCCTATTAAAATCGCCCAAATCGATTAGTGATTACAATGACGGACTGCTTTTACTAGAGAACGACATTGCTCGTCAAATAGCAGAATTAAAGCCCGAGAAAGATCGCAGAGATGGTATCCTGAATAAACTGATGGGAGATTACGTAAACGTTAAGGAGAAGTTCTTAAATAAAGGATTTGTGCCAGATGCGAACAGCACATTAAGGCTAACTTATGGCTACGTACGTGGCTACTCTCCTGCTGATGCTACCTACATGTCGCCTTACACCACCATCAAAGGCATTATTGAAAAAGGTGCGTCGGGCAATCCAGATTTTTACTATCCAAACATTATTAAAGAGCTTTGGAACAAAAAAGACTTCGGTTCTTTTGCTAAAAAGGATTTAAACGATGTACCTGTGGGCTTTCTTTACAACATGGACACTACTGGCGGAAATTCGGGCTCACCAATTATGAATGCTAACGGCGAGTTGATTGGTGTTAATTTCGATAGAGCGTATGGCGCTACTATTAACGATTACGCTTGGAACGAAAGCTATAGCCGCTCAATTGGTGTAGATATTAGATACGTACTTTGGGCTGCTTCGAAAATTGATAAAGCTGATTTCTTACTGAAAGAAATGGGCGTTAACCCATAACCAAAAAACACAAGCGGCGTATGGCAATTAAATTATTGCATTCGCCGCTTTACTTACAAACATCCTTTAAATAAAACCACGCACCGTACTGACCCTGAAATAAATTTGCTTCGCAGCTACTTCATGGTTAGGGTGATGCTAAATCCGCACTCCGTCATGCTGAATTCATTTCAGCATCAGCTTGTAAATTACACTCTACATAAACTATAAGTATCCCCAATTACAAAGCACTTAAACAGTAAGGAAATTAACCATGAGAATAATAGCCGAATTACCACATCCACAATGCAAGATCAGCATCTTTAGTATGAACCAAAAATTCATTGTAAAGTTTGAACAAGGACCATACGAACAGAGCTACAAAATTTCGGAATTAGACCTCACAGGAGGAGGTGTCAACGAGGTATTCCAAATCATTGACGAAGCATTTATTGAAACCGTTATTGAGCGTTTCAAAACCATGCGAAGCGATTTTATTGAAGCTTATAAGAGACAACAATAAAACCTAGAAAACACAAACATAAGTAACTGATAAACAAATACATTAACGTTTAAACGAAATTTTATTTTGATTTTAACACCATTTTTCAACCGTAAAAATACATTTATAAAAATAAAAACTTTAACCTATCATATTTAAATATACTGATTTATAATAATTTAATATGTATAACAAAATATTATTCTGATTGATAATTATGCCAAATAAATGGGAACTTAGCATTCATTTCTAATTAAAATTGGTATAAATCGAATAAGTCAGAAAAATGAAAATCAGACCTGCTCAAATAAATTATCAGATGTGGAATTGGTAATTATATTACCTTTGCGTTTCTAAAAAACCAACATGGCAAGCAACAAAAATGCTGGTGTGTTTTTCATACTAGTTACTATCCTATTCGACTGTATTGGCTTTGGCATTATCATACCAATCATGCCAGATTTAATACAAGAATTAACCGGAGCTAGTTTAAGCAAAGCATCAGAATATGGTGGAGTAATGCTCACTGTTTATTCTTTAATGATGTTCGTTTGCTCTCCTATCTTGGGATCATTAAGCGACAAGATTGGCCGCCGACCAGTGCTCTTAATTTCGTTATTAGGAATGGCGATAGATTACTTCTTTTTGTCGTTTGCACACACCATTACCTTGCTGTTTATTGGGCGTATCATTGCTGGGCTTTGTGGCGCAAGCATTACTACAGCTTCGGCCTATATTGCAGATGTAAGCACTCCAGAAAAGCGTTCTCAAAACTTCGGATTAATCGGTGCAGCTTTCGGTCTGGGTTTTATTATTGGCCCTGTTATAGGTGGTATTTTTGGTGAGATAGGAACACGGGTTCCTTTCATGGTTGCCGGAGGATTATCGCTGCTCAATTTCATGTATGGTTATTTCATCTTACCCGAATCATTAAAAAAAGAAAACAGAAGAGCATTTGATTGGAAAAGAGCTAATCCAGTAGGTGCTTTTTTACAACTCAAACGCTACCCTTCTTTAATTGGTTTATTAGCAGCACTGCTTATTTTATACATAGCTGCACAATCTACACAAACCGTTTGGGCATACTACACCAAGGAGAAATTTGAATGGAACAAAACATGGGTAGGCTACTCTTTAGGTTTTGTAGGCTTAACAGTAGCCATAGTTCAGGGATGGCTAATTCGTTTGGTTATTCCTAAATTCGGAAATAAAAAAGCCATTATGTTTGGTTTGTGCCTTTATGTACTTGGCTTCGTATTATTTGCTTTTGCCAGCAAAGGCTGGATGATGTTTGCCTTTATGGTGCCTTATGCCCTAGCGGGAATTACAGGACCAGCAATGCAGGGTATTATTTCTACCAAAGTTAAGCCCGATGAACAAGGCGAGCTGCAAGGAATTATGACTGGCTTTATGAGTTTAGCAAGTATCATCGGACCAACATTGATGTCGTATTTATTCGCCTATTTTACGAACGCAAAAAATCATATCTACTTCCCTGGTGCACCGTTTATGATGGGCGCTCTACTCACCTGCGTTTCCATTGGAATTTGTTACCGAACGCTGAAGAAACATCATTAATTTCTAAAACCACTAAGCTTAGTTAAAGACTTACGAAGTTTCAAAAACTTCGTAAGTCTAAAAAACCTGCGGCTCTTGGTAATTGCGAACCGTACGGATTTGTAATCTACGCTCTTCGGTACTCTTCGTGTTTTGCAATTTCGAAGCCTTACTTACGAATCCGTTATTTTACTTAAAAAACGCATCTATCTTAAACACATTTAAATCAAGTACTGGAAAGACCTCATCGAGGTCAAATATCTATAGTAAATATGCTTTGTAGTTTGTTCGACCCCTTCGGGGTCGCATCATAGATATCATCAACCGATACTATAAATATTCAAATCCTTCGGATTTTTTTATCAATCGCATAAGTTCTACACTATTAAAATTTTCGTTCTTCGTGATTTACAATCTCGAAGCCCTATCTACGGATTTGTAATCCAAACCATGCAAAATATTTAAAGACTTGAAGCCGACCTTCAAAGATTTCTCCATTTCGCTGCGCTTCAGTCGAAATGACGAGACAGCATAATGTGCTCTTCGTGATTTGCAATCGCGAAGCCCTATCTATGGATTTATAATCCGAACCATGCAAAATATTTAAAGACTTGAAGCCGACCTTCAAAGATTTCTCCATTTC
>NZ_JAVHXT010000019.1:0-13275 GCF_031119335.1 Pedobacter sp. | reverse complement strand
GCTGCGCTTCAGTCGAAATGACGGGACAACACAGATAGTACAAGTTACAAAGTTTTTGAAAACTTCGTAAGTCAAAAAAAATCCCGATGGTTTTACATCGGGATCAATATCTTAAGAAAGTTCAAACTTGTATCCAACACCTTTTACGGTTGATACATAATTTTCTCCAAGTTTCTCTCTCAGTTTTCTGATATGAACATCTATAGTTCTGTTGGTTACCACCACCGAATCTTCCCAAATGTTTTTCAAGATTGCTTCACGGGTATAAACTTTACCAGGCTTGGATGCCAATAAATAAAGTAATTCAAACTCTTTCTTCGCTAAAACCACTTTTTCACCACTTTGATAAACCAGATAAGATTCGCGATCAATTACCAAATCTCCAATTTCCAATTTATTTTCCGAAATATCATCGCTGCTTACATTACGACGCAAAATGGCATTGATACGGCTTACCAAAGCTCTAGGCTTAATAGGCTTGGCAATATAATCATCTGCGCCAACGTTAAAACCCGCAATTTCCGAATACTCTTCGCTTCTAGCAGTTAAAAAAACCATAAAGGTATTTTTAAACTCTGGAATAGCTCTCATCAAACGGCAAGCTTCAATACCATCCATCTTAGGCATCATAATATCTAAGATGATCAAATCTGGCTGAACCTTTTTAGCTACGTTAATTCCATCTTGGCCATTACTAGCCAAAAACACCTGATAGCCCTCTTTTTTAAGGTTATACTCAATTAGTTCGAGAATATCGGGTTCGTCATCAACAATTAAAATCTTCTGTTTAGCTGTACTCATTCGCTGTTTTATTTGTTACGAAAGTAAGTATACAATTGCAACATTTAGTTAAACCTAAGTTAACAAATTGTTAAGACTACATGGTGTATTAACATAGAATTAGAGTTGAGGTAAGGTTTTGTTTAAGAACTCATCCAACTGTTCGCCTCTCAAATCTCTTGCAATGATTTTACCTTGCGGATCCAACAAAAACGAACTAGGAATAGCTTCAACCTGATACAACCTAACCACATCTCCTTCAAAATCTTTCAATTCTCCAACCTGATCCCATGTAAGGTTATCTTGCTTAATAGCTTGCATCCAGGCGTTTTTATCCTTGTCTAACGAGATACCCAAAACTGTAAAATTTCTGTTTCTATACGTTTGATAAGCTTTAACCACATTCGGATTTTCTTGTCTACACGGCCCACACCACGAAGCCCAAAAGTCTAACAAAACATATTTACCACGATAATCGCTTAGCTTAACCTGCTTACCATCAATACTAGGAATAGTAAACTCGGGCGCTACTTGTCCAACTTGTACCGCTTTTAATCTTTGTACCTTCTCTACGAAATTCTTTACTGCCGAATGGTTTCTCAAGCTCGCATCTACTTTCTCAGCATAATCTACCATTGCTTTTTCATTCCCTACCGGATTTACCAAGCTAATGGCGTAAAAACTTACCAACGACTTATTGTTTTCCATCGCAAACTTAATGATGGCTTGATTTAATTCGTTAAGTGCGTTATTATAAACTGGTGTTAATTTTTGCAGAAGATCATCTCTTTTATCTGGCTGCGCAGACACTTGCTGTTCGAATTGCTGGCTCACCTCGAATATTTTTTGCTGATGTTTCACCTTAAGCGCATTGAATTCGGCAAGTTTCGCCGCATCATCTGCACCATCTATTGTATAGTTTTGGTTTTTGTCGTTTACGTCTGCAGTAATTTCTACCTCGTCACCATTTTTAGCAATTACAATATACTCGTTGGCCAAATAATTTACCCTAAAGAAATCAGCTTCGGGTTTGGTGTTCGTGAATTTAAACTCACCTTTGGCGGATAAATTTGTAGAATCTAACAGCACCATCGTGTTACTAGCCATTCCGTATAAGTAAACTTTGTTTTTCACCTCGGCATTGGTCAGCTTTCCGCTAATGGTAAACCTAGATTTATCTTTACAAGCTGTTAATGCACTGATGGCGACCAATATAATTACTGCTATTTTTTTCATTTTTAGTATCCAGATATGAGTATTGAGATTTGAGACAAGCCTTCTGCCCTCTACCTTTAAACCTCCAACCTTTTTAAAATCAATTCGTTTATTTTTTTTGCATCGGCTTTACCTTTGGCTAGCTTCATTACATCGCCAACAAACAAACCTAAAACGCCTTTCTTTCCTTTTTTGTATGCTTCTACCTGCGGTTGATATTTAGCTAACACCTCATCTATAAAACCATCGATAGCATCAACATCTTCTACAATTAACAGGTTAAGCTGCTTAGCAAGCTCTTCTGCTTTAACATTTTGATTGGTTTCTAACGCTGGTAATAACGTTTGAATAGCAATTTGCTGCGAAACTTTCTTTTCATCTACCAAATTGATGGTTTGTGCCAATTGACCCGGACTTACAGCATACTTACTAATTTCAATTTGCTTTTCGTTCAATATGGCCCTAATGTTACCTAACAACCAATTCACCAAGCTCTTTTTATGGTTCACCTGGGTTACGGCTTCAGTATAATATTGATATAAATCTTTATCATCAGCTAAAACAGCTGCCTCAGAAAGACTGATACCTAACTCTGTAATTAAATTCTGGGCAAGTTCTTTCGGCAAAGTTGGCATAGCCGATTTTACAGTAGCCAACCATTCATCAGAAATTACCACTGGCGGCAAATCTGGATCTGGAAAGTAGCGATAGTCGTTCGCCTCTTCTTTGCTACGCATTGGCGAAGTAGTGCCTTTATCAGCATCGAAGTTTAAAGTACTTTGGATGATTTTACCTCCGCCAGTAATCACTTCTACCTGTCTACCAAACTCAAAATCCATCGCTCTGCGCACATTACGAATAGAGTTAACATTCTTTACTTCGCATCTGGTACCGTAAGCCGTAGTTCCTTTTTCTCGGATAGAAATATTGGCATCGCAGCGTAAAGAACCCTCTTCCATATTGCCATCGCTTACATTGAGGAAGCGAACCAATTGCCTAATTTCAGTTAACAATGCAGCGGCTTCTTCCGAGCTTCTGATATCTGGTTCGGTTACAATCTCGATTAAAGGCACACCAGCACGATTTAAATCTACAAATGAATAATTAGCGTCCTGATCGTGCATGCTTTTGCCTGCATCTTCCTCTAAGTGGATACGGTTAATGCCAATTCGTTTTTCGATACCATCACTTAAACGCACATTTAGATAACCGTTTTTGCAAATGGGGCTGTTGTCTTGCGTAATCTGATATCCCTTTGGTAAGTCTGCATAGAAATAATTCTTTCTATCGAAGAAATTGTATTGGTTGATTTCGCAGTTTAATGCTAAACCAATGCGCATAGCTTTTTCAATTACCTCTTTATTTAGTTTAGGCAAAGCTCCTGGCAAACCTAAAGAAACGGTAGAAATATGTTCGTTTGGACCGGCACCAAATGCGGCACTGTCTGAACAGAATATTTTAGATTGTGTATTTAACTGAACATGTATCTCTAAACCTGAAACAAGCTCGAAACTGCTGGTATCTTTTGCGATAGTTGTTGTACTCATTAATCGAATTTACTATTCGGAATGTTGTTTAAAACTATCCAAATATAGGGATAATATACTTACAAATAATGCTTTTAGTCATGGTACTTGACCTACACTCGCAGCGCAAGTGTTATGGCTGGCTTAATTAGAGTAATGTATCAATTATGTAACAGAGAAAAATTGAAATTGTTGATGGCACGGTATTCGTATAGGTTTTAACACACACACAAAACACTTAAATTATGAAACGATTAATCCTGATGTTTACGGTTGCTATAGTAGCAGCGACATTGCAAACAGCCAACGCTCAAGTTAGTTTAAATATCAATATTGGTGCACAACCCAATTGGGGGCCTCGGGGTTACGACTATGTAGAGTATTATTACATGCCCGATATCCGCACTTACTACCATGTGCCGTCTAGACGATACGTTTATTACGAAGGAAACAGATGGGTACATAGAACTTCGTTACCGAGAGCCTACCGTGGCTATAACCTACATAAAGGCAGAAAAGTTGTAATTAATGAAGCTCGCCCGTATTTAAGACACAATGTTTATCAGACCCGATACGTAGAAAAACATAGACACGACAACGGCAAACATAAAGGATGGCACAAAGGCAAAGGCCATCATAAAGGAAAAGATAGAGGTAGACATTAAAAACAAAACCCCCAGTCCATTTTAGACTGGGGGTTTTTGTTTTAAAATCTTTTACCGATTGTAATACCCACTCTTGGATAAGCTTCGATGCTACGATTGCCGCCCAAAAACCTCCCTACACCTCCGTAAACCTCTCCAACAAATCCGTTACGTGTCAGAAATTTAGCGCCCACTGCAGCACCCAGTCCAAAATTGAATTTAGTTGTGTTACCATTGCCTACAGTCACATATCCATAATTCGTATCGTAATAATACCCGTAACGTTCTTCGCGAACATTTGCTAGAGCTGCATTACCTTCTATAAAAAAACCGGAGCAATTTTTCTTACCAAAATACACCCTGTAATGAGGAATGGCTAAAAGTCTATATTCAGAAAAATCATCTTCGTTGCCAATCCCAAATCCCAGCGCTAAGCCTACGCTCATGTTATCTTCTAACAGGCGTTCGTAATTAAGCTCTGGCAAAGCGAAAACTGACGAAAATAAGTTAATCTTAATTTCATTCTTACCGTTCTCAAAATCTTTTTTTTGCTCAGAAGTTTGTGCGTAACCAACTGATGCAGTTAAGCATAAACTCAAAAATGTTGCAATTTTTTTCATAGGTTGTTAATTATTTACTTTAAAAATGATATTGCTTTTTCAATCGCTCTGCTCATTCCGCTTGCATCTTTACCGCCAGCAGTTGCATAGAAAGGCTGGCCACCGCCCCCGCCTTGAATTTCCTTAGCTAGCTCCCTTACAATCTGTCCAGCGTTGTAGCCTTTTTCTTTTACCAATTCATCATCAATAGCTACGGTAAGTTGAGGTTTACCATCTATTACTACACCTAAAACTAGGAACAAATTCTGTACAGCACCTTTAACTGCATAAGCAAGAGTTTTCACTGCATCAGCGTTTGGCAAATCTACTGTGGTAGCGATAAAATTCACACCATCAATATTTTGCATTTGCTTTTCTAAATCAGTTCTTAAAGCTACTGCCCTTTCGGTAATGCTTTTTTCAATCTCTTTTTTAAGCGCACTGTTATCGTCGATAATCTTACCAAGTGCAGAAACGAAATCTTTCGGGTTGTTCAACAAAGCAGTTAAGTTCTTCACCAAATCGAAATGTTCACGAATAACAGCTGCAGAACGTTCGCCGGTAATTGCTTCTATCCTACGCACACCAGCAGCAACGGCACTTTCAGAAGTTAATTTAAAGAAACCAATCTGACCTGTAGCTTTTACGTGAGTACCACCGCAAAGCTCTTTCGAGAAATGGTCGTCAAAAGTTATTACACGAACAAAATCGCCATATTTCTCACCAAACAAAGCTGTTACGCCACTATCAATTGCTTCTTGATAAGCTACGTTTCTCTGTTCTTTTAAAGGAATATTCTCTCTAATTTTTGCATTAACAATGTCTTCAATTTGGTTCAGTTCATCATCAGTTACTTTGGCAAAGTGCGAAAAATCGAAACGTAAGTAATCTGAATTTACCAAACTACCTTTTTGATTAACGTGAGTACCTAAAACTTGCTTCATTGCAGCATGTAACAAGTGTGTAGCCGAGTGGTTATTTTCTGAAGCTTTACGTTTGTCTTCATCAATTACTGCCCAGAACTTTCCTTCTAAATCTGCGGGCAAAGTATCTGTGAAGTGTACAATTACACCGTTTTCTTTTTTAGTGTCGGTAATTTCTACCCAAAATTGACGACTATGATCTTCTAATCTACCCGTATCGCCAACCTGACCACCACTTTCTGCATAGAAAGGCGTTTGAGCCAATACAATTTGATATTGCTCTTTACCTTTGGCTGTAACTTTTCTGTATTTGATGATTTCAGTTTCTGTCTCGGTTAAATCGTAACCTACAAATTCAGTTTCTCTGTCGTCGTTAACAATTACCCAATCGCCTGTATCTATAGCCGTTGCCGCACGAGAACGATTTTTTTGTTCTTCTAACGCTTTATTAAAGCCTTCCATATCAACCGATAAGCCCTTTTCGCGAGCCATTAAATCAGTTAAATCTATCGGGAACCCAAAAGTATCATATAATTCGAAAGCGAAATTTCCATCGATAATTTTACCACCATCGTATTTCTCGAAACGCTGAATACCTGTAGCCAAAGTTCTCAAGAAAGAAACTTCCTCTTCTAAAACTACCTTTTGTACAAAGTCTTTCTGTAAATACAACTCATCGAACACACCATTAAACTGTTCTGCCAATACTGGTACCAATTGATTTAAAAACGGTTCCTTTAAATTCAAGAAAGTATAAGCATAACGTACTGCTCTACGTAAAATACGACGGATTACATAACCAGCTTTGTTATTTGAAGGCAACTGACCGTCGGCAATTACAAAGGAAATAGCACGAATATGATCTGCCATTACACGCATTGCCACAGCTTCGTTCCAACCTTTTTCTCCAGGTTCGGCACTACCTACATATTCAAATCCAGATTTTTCTGCAATAAAATTTATTAACGGCGTAAAAACATCAGTATCATAATTAGAAGTTTTGCCTTGTAACACACGCACCAAACGCTCAAAACCCATCCCTGTATCTACGTGTTTAGCCGGAAGTGGTTTTAATGAACCATCTTTTAAACGGTTAAACTGCATAAATACGTTGTTCCAAATCTCGATTACTTGAGGATGGTCGGCATTTACCAAAGATTTCCCCTTGCCATCTGCACGCTCTTCAGCAGTTCTACAATCTACATGAATTTCTGAACAAGGACCACAAGGACCTGTATCGCCCATTTCCCAAAAATTATCTTTCTTATTACCTAGAACAATGCGTTCTTCGGGAACAAATTGTTTCCAAAGTTCAAATGCTTCGGTGTCCATCGGTAAGCCTTCTTTTTCATCGCCCTCAAAAACCGAAACATACAACTGGTCTTTTGGTATCTTATAAACTTCCGTTAATAGTTCCCAACTCCACGCAATTGCTTCTTTTTTGAAATAATCGCCAAAGCTCCAGTTGCCCAACATTTCAAACATCGTATGGTGATAGGTATCGATACCTACTTCTTCCAAATCATTGTGCTTGCCAGAAACACGTAAACAACGCTGCGTATCAACCACACGAGGATATTTTACAGCGGCTTCTCCTAAAAACAAGTCTTTAAATTGGTTCATTCCGGCATTGGTAAACATCAATGTAGGGTCGTTTTTAACCACAATTGGCGCCGAGGGCACAATATGATGTTGCTTGCTTTTGAAAAACTCTAAAAAGGTCTGTCTTATTTCTTTCGCTGTCATTTGGTATGTTATAATGTTGAAATATTGAAAAGTTGGAACGTTAGCAAACTATCAATTCAATACCATCAACTTTTGTGTTCTTTTGTTTCTTTGTGGTTAATCACAATTTCGCAACAAAATTATAATTTTATTGTGGTTTTCTGCTAAAATCAATTTACATTTGAACACTTTAAGTAAATTCTATAATCGTTTAATAATCAGCAGCAAACATGCCATACAAAGAAAGAGAAATCAATAAAATGTATTATACCATGGGCGAAGTAACCGAAATGTTCGAAGTAAATGCTTCGCAAATTAGGTTTTACGAGAAGGAATTTGAAGTACTTAAACCGAAGAAAAACAAAAAAGGAAATCGTCTTTTTACTCCTGAGGATATCGAAAACCTAAAGATTATTTTTCACTTGGTGGATGATAAAGGTTTTACTTTGAAAGGTGCGAAAGAGCACATGAAAAGCAATAGCGGCGAAGTAAAGGAGAACCAAAAAATTATCGATTCACTAGAACGTTTAAAAGGATTTCTGTTGAGACTTAATGACGAAATCTAGATTTATAGTTTACCGTTTAATCGATTAAAATGCGTCAATTAAACTTAACTTACTCATTTTAGCTATTTTCTTCCTTACACATTTATCATTCAAACATTATTTCCTAAATTGGCATTACCAAACAGCCTATGCGCAAAATTTTACTATTATCAATATTTTCCTTATTTGTTAGCGAAGCCTTTGCCCAGTACAATCAGGGCGCTAGACTAACTGCTATGGGCAATGCCAGTGCCGCAGTATTCGATACTTGGAGTTTAAATGCCAATCCTGCAGGAATAACCGGACAAAAAACACCAACGGCAGCTTTAAATTATGCCCGCTACCTATTTGGAAGTGAACTAGCGGAACAGAGCTTTGCTTTTGTACTTCCGTTCAACAACAATTTTGCAGGTGTGAGCATTAACCGCTACGGTATTAGCGAGTTTAGCGAAATTAAAGCTGGGTTTGGTTTGGCGAAGAAATTTGGAGAGGAATTATCCATCGGAGTTAAAGCAAACATTCATCAAATTAAAATTACCAATTACGGCAATGCTACCACTTTTTCTGTAGATGCTGGGGTAAATTATGCACTGAGCAAACAAATTGGATTGGGCTTGTACGTTAACAACCCATCCTCACAAGAATATAAATCTACCAATGTAGAAACCTACATTCCTACCGCTGTGCATTTTGGAGCTACTTATATTCCATCTAATAAAGTGATTATAGCCACTACCATTTCAAAAGATTTTGAAAGAAAGTTTGACGTACTTGTAGGTGCAGATTATAAATTTCACGAAATGTTAAGTTTTCGTGGCGGATTGAGTGCCAAACCATTTAAACAATACGTAGGTATGGGCCTCAACTATCAAAAATTAATAATGGATGTTGCTGTCGAAAGCCATCCGCAAATTGGTTATACCCCTCAAATTGGTCTTTCTTATGCGTTTTAAACTGTTCATATTAGCAGCTTTTTTGCTGATTGGTTTTGCAGCAAAGGCTCAAACACAAGAAGATCAATTAATTAAAGATTTGATTGAGAGTATTGCGGAAAATTTGCCTGAAGATTATGATCTTTCTGAGTTGCAAGATCGCTTGACCTATTATCGCCGACATCCAATTAACCTTAACAATACTACCGCCGAAGAACTTAAAACTTTGGTATTTCTGTCTCCGTTGCAAATCAGTAATTTATTTGAGCACATTAGAAAAAATGGGAAACTAATAGATTTGCTAGAGCTACAAAGTATCCCTGAGTTTGACCTGACAAGTATACAACGCTTATTGCCTTTTGTTACTTTAGACCAATCATCCATTTCAGACAAAATTACACTAGCCAACATGGCAAAGTATGGCAATAACGACCTCATGCTACGCTACGGACGGGTAATTGAAAAATCTAGAGGTTATACCGATTTGCCAGGCAGCAGATACTTGGGTACACCAGATAGATATTTATTGAGATATCGCTACACTTACTCTAACCGTGTATCGGCTTCTTTGGTAATGGAAAAAGATGCTGGCGAATATTTATTTAAAAATCCAAAACCTGCATCTTACTTCTTTCCATCTAACTATACGGATTTTATGTCGGGGCACGTAGCCATATTAAACACTGGCAGGTTTAAGAAAATTGTATTGGGCGATTATACCATGCAGTTTGGGCAGGCATTAACACTTTGGTCGGGTTTTGCGTTTGGTAAATCGCCAGACGTAACAGGTGTGGCTAAGCGTGATGTTGGCTTAAGACCATACACTTCAGCCAATGAATTCGCATTTTTACGTGGTGCTGCAGCAACAGTCGAAATAGCTAAAAACTTAGATTTTTCACCCTTCTTCTCACACAGAAAACTTGATGCTTCGTTAAGTACCAATGCCGATGGTGAAAGAACGGTAAGCACTATTAACGAAACAGGTCTGCATCGTACACAAAACGAAATTAGGAATAAAAACAGTACCGAACAGATTGTTTACGGTGGTGTTTTGCAATACAGAGTAACTGGTTTAAGTATTGGCGCAGTAGCTTATCACACCTCATTTAATAGGTTGTTTGTTCCAGGTTCTAGTTTGTACCAACAATTTAACTTTGCAGGAAAAGAGCTGACCAATGTTGGTGCGCATTACAGTTATACCTACAAAAACTTCTATTTCTTTGGTGAGTTCGGTAAATCATTAGATGCAGGTTTGGCCTACGTAAATGGTGCTTTAGTAAGTTTATCATCTACTGTTTCGGCGGTTGTATTGCATAGAAACTATCAAAAAAACTACCATAACTTTTTTAATCAAGCAACAGCCGAAGCTAGCGAAGCCATCAATGAAAAAGGATTTTATGCAGGTTTGAACATCAATCCTTCAAAAGTTTGGAGCATTCAGTTGTACGGCGATTATTTCAAATATCCTTGGTTACGTTTTAGGGTAGATGCCCCATCTGATGGTTATGAGTTTTTAGGTCAGGTGACTTACTCTCCTACCAAAACCTTCAGAGCTATTTTGCGCTTTAAATCGGAAGTGAAACAGCAAAACACTGCCGAAGTAGTACCATTCAACTATTTAGACGATGTAAAGCGAGAGAACTATCGTGCAGAAGTAAAGTGGGCATTAGGTAAGTCCTTCGGTTTCCAAAATCGTGTAGAAGTAGTACAGTTTAAAAAAGGTACTGGTAATTCTGAGTTTGGTTATTTGGCTTATCAGGATGTCAGTTATAATCCACTATCTTCTAGGTTAACAGGTAATATTAGGGTTGCTTATTTCAATACCGCATCTTACGACAGTAGAATTTATGCTTACGAAGATGATGTGTTATATAATTTCACCTTTGGTTTATATAACGGAAAAGGCTTAAGAGGCTATGCGAACTTAAAATACAGATTGGCGAAAAGATTGGATGTTTGGGGCCGTTATGCCCTTTACAACTATGATAATGTAGAAGATGCTGACCCAACTGTAGGCTCTGGACTTGATGAAATTAAAGGCAGAATGAAATCTGAAATGAGAGTGCAATTGAGGTATCAGTTTTAGTTGAGGAGTTAGGGATAGTTTATAGTTTATAGTTTATGGCTCATAGCCTATAGCCGACAGCCTTAAAACCATCATACATAAAACCGTAGTCTATCAACTATTAAAATCATAGCTATTAACTATAAACCATCAACAATTAAACAGTTTGAACGATTAACCAACAAATTTGATATTCAAAGCGGAAATAGTATTTGTAAAGATGCTTTTGCCGTTAATATGCGGCATTATTGTAGGTTACTATTTTCAAAACGAACAACTATTAAGAGTACTCTATTTCGTTTTAGCACTACTTCTTGCTCTTAGCGCTTTTATCAATACTTTTTACAAAAAGCTAAAAGCTTGGAACTATAAAAAGTCAATTGGTACACTTTATTACTTGCTATACTTTACCACTGGTGTTTTCATCAGTTTATTCCATACCGACTTTTTGCACAGCAATTACTTCGCAAAGAAGCAATACGACCAATTAAAGGTTTACGTAAATGACGAACCTCAACAAACCAACGACATCATACGGTTTGAAGTAGTTGTTACTAACGGTTATTTGAACCAAAAACCTGAAAATTGTTCAGGTAATTTAATGATTGCCTTAAAATTAGATAGCCTCTCTCCTATAAAACTAAATTATGGAGATGAATTGTTAATTACGGCAGAGTATCTTCCAGTTGAACCTCCATACAATCCGGCAGAATTTGATTTTAAAGCTTGGCTAGCTGCTAAGAACATCTATCATCAAACTTTTATTAGGCAAGAACAATTGGTAAAACTTGGTAAAAACAAGGGAAATCCAATCATCAAATACGCTTTAGAAGTTCGAAAACGTCAGGTAGATATCTATAGAAAACTCATTAAAGATGATGAAGCCTTCGCCGTTGCCTCTACCTTAATTTTAGGCTACAGAGCCGATTTAAGCAAAGAAACGCTTGCCGCCTACAGTAAAACTGGAACTATCCACGCCTTATCAGTTTCAGGAATGCACGTTGGTATTATCTATATCATGCTCAATTGGTTGTTAGGCTTTTTAGATAGAAAAAAAGCAGGACGTATTTTCAAAGTCGCACTAATTTGTTCGCTAATTTGGTACTATTCACTACTAACTGGATTTTCGCCATCAGTTTTAAGATCGGCCATAATGCTAACTGCTTTCATACTAGCCAAACAATTCCAACGAAGTAGCAACAGCTATAATATTTTAGCCTTCACAGCATTTGGGTTACTCACATTATATGATCCATTTTTGATTTGGGATGTAGGTTTTCAACTTTCATTTTTAGCTGTTCTTGGATTGGTTTACTATCAACCTAAAATTTACAAATGGTGGTATTTCAAAAATAAATGGGCCGATAAGTTGTGGTCGGCTGTGGCGATGAGTTTAGCCGCACAACTAGCTACGCTCCCATTGAGTATTTACTATTTCCATCAATTTCCAGTTTATTTTATCATCAGTAACTTGTTTATTCTCCTACCCATAACTTTTTTGATGTACATGGGGATTGCAATTTTGCTACTGAGAGTATATTTAGTAGCACCAGTTTTTGAGTGG
This sequence comes from Pedobacter sp., assembly GCF_031119335.1. GTDB lineage: Bacteria > Bacteroidota > Bacteroidia > Sphingobacteriales > Sphingobacteriaceae > Pedobacter. Next base: position 757 of record NZ_JAVHXT010000019.1, on the reverse strand, counting down.
TTAATTACTTTCACCAACACTGGTTTAAAATGGATCTCAGAGTTACCTTATGCAGGAATTACCGAAATATGGTTAAACAAGTGGCAACTTTTACTTTTCTGCTTGTTCATGATTTGTCTAACTATTGGTCTGGTTCATTTTAAAAAGAAGTACATCTATGGCGGATTGGCAACTTTATTGATCCTTCAACTTTCCTTTGCATATCAAAAGATTACTTCACTAGAGCAAGAAGAATTAGTACTGTTTAGCTTAAGAAAAAATTTTGCCGCTGCCTTTATTAATGGAAATGAAAGTATCCTTTTTACTGATTTAGCGGAAAATGATAGAAATTTCGAGTTTTTCGTGAAACCCGCGTTAGACCAAAAACAAGTAAAAAACATCCATTTTTTGAAATGGGAAGATGAATTTCAATCTAAAAACCTGATAAAAAACAATCATCAAATCAATTACAATGGCAGACAATTCTTATTAATAGATGAAAAATTCGATTATAAAAAGCTAGCTCAAAAACACAAATTTGATTTCATCTGGATGCACAAAAGTCCAAAACAAAGACTTCCTCAACTGAGAAATGAGATCCAATTTTCTAATTTAATTATAGATGCGAGTAATAAAGATTATTTAATTGCTAAGTTTGGGCAACAAGCAGATAGTTTAAAACTGAAAGCTTACATATTGAAAAAGCAAATGGCGGCAACGCTAAAACTTAATTGAGTGTATGGATAATTCTTCCTTAGTATTATATCAAGTTAGTGAT
>NZ_JAVHXT010000004.1:46773-321461 GCF_031119335.1 Pedobacter sp. | reverse complement strand
CACGTTGCCGATAGTTTAGGTTTCAAAATCAACACTTTTACCCACATTTTAGAAGGTTATAAAGTGGCCGATAAAATGAAAGCGCATGGGATTGCAGCATCAACTTTCTCAGATTGGTGGGCTTACAAATTTGAGGTGGCAGAAGCTATTCCTTACAACGGCAAAATCATGCACAACGTTGGTATCACTACTGCATTTAACTCTGATGATGCTGAAATGGCTCGTCGTTTAAATCAGGAAGCTGGTAAAGCGGTATTGTACGGCGGTGTTTCGGAAGAAGATGCTTTAAAGTTTGTAACCTTAAATCCTGCTAAAATGCTTCATATTGATGATAAAGTAGGAAGTTTAAAAGCAGGTAAAGATGCCGACGTAGTCGTTTGGTCTGATAATCCACTTTCAATTTATGCAAAAGCAGAAAAAACTTTTGTTGATGGTGTTTTATACTGGGATATCGAAAAAGATGCTCAAAAATTGAAGCAACAACAAGTGGAAAGAGCTAGGCTTATCCAAAAAATGTTAGATAGTAAAAATAAGGGAGGAAGAACTCAGCGTCCAATGGGTAACACTTCTACACTATACAATTGCGAAACTGCGAGCGATTACTCAAACGGTTTCGAAGCAATTCACTCAGAAGAAGGAGGACACCACCATGAATAAGAAAATTTTAACCTTGTTTTTAGCACTTGCAGCAAGTGCATCTGCATTTGGGCAAGCCAATATTTCTCCTGCAAAAGCACAAGCTAAAAAGGCAATTTTGATGGGTGCTGTTATCCATATCGGCAACGGACAAGTTATCCAGAATGGATATATGACCTTCGAGAAAGGCAAAATTACTGGCGTTGGCGATGCTACTGTGGTAAAATTGGCACTTACAGATGCTGATGTGATTGATGGGAACGGCAAACACGTTTACCCAGGTTTTATTGCTCCGGTAAATACCTTAGGTTTGGTAGAGTATGAATCGATTAAAGCAACTTTAGACTTTCAAGAGATTGGAAATTTAAATCCGCACATCAGGTCGTTAGTAGCTTACAATACCGACTCTAAAGTGCCTGCAACGTTACGTAGTAATGGTGTTTTGATGGCACAAATTAGACCAAGCGGTGGTGCTATTTCTGGAAGTTCCTCTATCGTTCAGTTAGATGCTTGGAACTGGGAAGATGCGGCTATAAAAACCGATGATGGTATGCACGTAAATTGGCCTGCAACTCCTCGCTTTAGAGGTTTCGGTGGTTTTAGACCAGGTTTTTCTGCGGAATCAATGGCTGAGCGTACCCAAGCTGCAATTGCAGAGCTGAACAGTTTCTTTGCAGAAGCAAAAGCGTATAACGAAGGTGCTAAACCTGCTGAAACGAATACTCGTATGGCAGCAATGGCGAAGTTGTTTAAAGACGAGCAGAAATTATACATCAGTGCAAATACGCAAAAGGATATTGTAGCTGCGGTTAATTTTGCAAAGAAATTTAATATCACGCCAATAATTATTGGTGGTAGCGATGCTTATTTAGTAACGGATTTCTTGAAGCAAAACAATGTGCCTGTAATTGTGAACCAACCACACTCTTTGCCAGGAAACATAGATGATGATGTGAATATGCCTTACAAAAACACAGCAATTTTATTCAATGCAGGTGTGACAGTAGCGGTAAGCATCAACGATTTTTGGCAGCAACGTAACTTGCCGTTTATGGCAGGTACCGTAGCAACGTGGGGCTTAGATAAAGAAAAGGCTTTGCAAACCATTACCTTAAATACCGCTAAAATTTTAGGTATTGATAAAACTACAGGAAGCCTAGAAGTGGGCAAAGATGCGACTTTCTTTATTTCTACCGGTGATGCTTTAGATATGAAAACCAATAAAATCGAAAAGGCTTTTATTCAAGGTAGAGATATCAATTTAGATAACTTGCACAAACAATTGGATAAGAAGTTTAGTGATAAGTATACGATTAAGTAATTGGTTTACGTTGGCGGGGACGCCAACGTGTGCTTCCATTGCCGATGTTGGCGTCCTCGCCAACGTTGAAAAAATTAAGTTAAAGGCGGGTGTTTATCACCCGCCTTTTTTTGTTAAAATGATTTTATACTTCAATATGTTTTGAAATATTATCAGAGTTTTACCTAAAAAAATATATAAATGATTATTTCGTACATTTGACACTGCGTTTGTATATGCTTCACGTCATTGCGAGGCACGAAGCAATCTCTAGATAAAATACAACGCTTTAAGATTGCTTCGTGCCTCGCAATGACGAATTTAGTTTAAACGCAAAGTTTGGTCTTTGAAAAAATAATAGAAATAAAAAAAGCGATTCAATCCAGAACCGCTTCCTTAACTAACTTATTATTTATAAAAATGGCTGTTGGGGAAGGAGTCGAACCTTCAAGGGGTAGTTAGCTACAGTTCAAAAATTAATTTGTGGTCAACCCATAAACTGCGTTTGTCCCATGATCCCCACCACCGAGACAAGGAGGTGTGTCTGCCAATTTCACCACCCAACATTGTTTAATTTTCAATTTTCAAGTTTTCAATCGGCAGTTAGGAACTGCAAACTGTTTACTGAGAACTGCAAATTGCTGTAGGGGAAGGAGTCGAACCTTCATAGAGTGGTTGTACCGTTACCGGATTTCCCATTTCCTCTACCACCGAGACAAGGAGGTGTGTCTGCCAATTTCACCACCCTACATTGTTTTGTAATTTCAAGTTTTCAGTTTCCAATTGGCAGCTGTCAAGACTGCAAATGATTTGTTGGTAACTGTAAATCGCTTATGCCCTCCGGCGTTTGCTTGAAACAAATATAGAACAATTAAATAATTTGTTGCAAATTTTTTAATGATTTAATTTTATTTTTATTATATTTTCATTTATTTTTATAAATGATTAACAAAAATGTAATTTATGCTTAAAAAGGAAACTCAAAATTTAGAAATTGATAACCTCGACATTCAGATACTTACCCAGCTGATGCACGACGCTACTAAACCTTATACCGAAATTGCGAAAGAATTGATTGTTTCTGGCGGTACGGTACACGTAAGAATGAAGAAGCTTGCAGATATGGGCATCATTCGAGGATCACATTTAATTATAGACCCAAGAAAAGCGGGGTATGATATTACTGCATTTTTAGGGATCTATTTAGAAAAAGGATCTCTTTATAAAGATGCCGTTGACCAACTCAGTAGAATTAAGGAAGTGGTAGAACTACATTACACTACTGGAGCTTACAGTATGTTTGCCAAAATTACTTGTAGAGATACAGATCATTTGCGACATGTATTGAACGAAGAAATACAAGCTGTTAAAGGTATTCAGCGCACAGAAACCCTCATTTCTTTGGAAGAAAGTATTAAGCGCCAAATTGAGCTTATTTAGTGCAAAAACTACTGTAATATCACAAAAAGGAGTAAAAATTGAGTTTTTATTAATAGATTAGTTCCGTACTAAGTTATTGTAGAAATTAGCCCAAGCAATGCATTTCTAGGTATGAGGATAGGCCAAGATAAAAAACTGATTTTACTCGTTGATGATGAGATAACCGTATTGAAGCTTTTGGAGTTCATCCTTAAGAAAGATTACGAGTTGGTTATCCATAATAATGGGTTGGAAGCCATCAGCTGGATGGATGAAGGAAACATGCCAGATTTGATTATATCAGATTTGGAAATGCCTTACGTAGATGGACTTGATTTTGTACGTAGTTTAAAAACCAGCGGCTATTATCGAGATATTCCAATCATATTGCTTTCTGCTGCCTACTCTTTAGAAGACTTAGTTGAAAAACTACCTTACAACTTCAATTTATTAATGCCAAAACCTTTTAACCCAACAAAGTTGAAAGAGAGTATTCAAAACCTACTAAACTAGCCAAGCCGATATGCAAGAAAACAGCTCATTTGGTATGCCGCAGTCTAGAGTTAATGTAATCTATTACGCCAATTTATACGATACAGATATTGTTTCTGAATTTGGAAGTGGTGGAACGGCAAAAAAGGCAAGTAGCTTTATTAACCTTTACGAAATTGTAAGCAAGCTGTCGGTTTACGAGCTCGATGTAAGTATTTTGTTAGAAGTGCAACCAGGCCAAATTAGCGAAGCACTTGGATTGGTAGAAACGCTGAGGAAAAACTGGCTGAGTAGAAACTTGGTGGTTATCTTCTTGTTAACAGAAAAAGATCCTGCGGCAACAGCAGCAGCTTTCGAAGCAAGAGTTGCAGATTGCTATTCTCCAGCTATTTCTTTTGCCGATGTAAAACTGCGTATCCAATTCTTGTCTGCCTATAAGATTTTGAACGAGCAACTAAAGAATTTGCCAGAAGCTCCTTTAAAGCAATATAAGGCGCCTTTCTTAAAGCGTTTTCTAGATTTAGCAATTTCGGTTACTGCGCTTATCTTTCTAAGTCCATTCTTTTTAATTATAGCTATCCTAATTAAGCTAGATTCTAAAGGTCCTATTTTTTACACCAGCAAGCGTGTAGGTACTGGCTATAAAATATTCGATTTCTATAAATTCAGATCCATGCGTGCCAATGCCGATAAAGAAGTAGAAGCTTTAAAAGCAACAACGGCAAACCAATACGGCGACTCGGCATTTTTCAAAATGAAAGATGATCCTAGGGTAACCAAACTCGGAAATTTTTTAAGAAATTCGAGCATAGACGAGCTTCCTCAGCTATTTAATGTGGTTAAAGGCGATATGTCTATTGTAGGTAATAGACCTTTGCCGTTATACGAGGCAGAGCAGTTAACCACCAACGAATGGTCAATGAGGTTTTTAGGCCCTGCTGGAATTACTGGGCTTTGGCAAATTATTAAAAGGGGGAAAAGCGATATGTCTGATCGTGAGAGAAAAAAACTGGATAACTTCTACAATAAGAAGTTTTCGGTTTGGCTAGACTTGAAAATTATTTTTATGACTGTGCCTGTGCTTTTCCAAAAAGAAAAGGTATAAATAAGAAATCAATGACAATAAAAAGGCTGACAATCTTATTACTTCTTTTAGTGATTAACGTGAGTGTTAATGCACAAGACGATATCACAAGCCAAATTAATACACCCTTGCTGCAAAAGTATATAGATCTCGCAAAGGAATATTACCCTAAAAAGAAGATGTATAAAGCGAGCGAGTTGAGTGCAAAAGCTAAAATTGGCGTAGCTAAAGCAGGATATTTAGAAGCACTTAATGTTTCTTATTTTTATAGACCGGGTAATGCAGCAATTATAGACGCTACAAACCCCTACTCTATAAATGGATTTCAATTTGGGGTTTACCTCAACCTCGGGATGTTTTTTCGTACGCCATCATTGGTTAAGCAGGCACGGGAAGAGTACAATTCTGCATCTTACTTAACAAAAGAATATGATATTTTGCTTGAAACAGAGGTAAAACAGCTTTATTTTGAGTACTTGCAATGGTTTAGCGATCTTAAGGTGCGAAACCAAGCATATTATGATAACAAAACTTCGAGCGATGGACTGCGTTATAAGTTTGAGAAGGGCGAGGTTTCGCTAGATGTTTATAGCAAAGCGAAATCCTTAACATCACAATCTAATTCTGAGAAACTGACTGCAGAGTTGAATATGTTAAGAGCCAAAAGCTCATTGGAGGCTTTAATTGGGAAAAAACTGGAAGAAGTGAAGTAGCGTATGAATATCAAGGAGTTTTTAAGTTTGGTTGCTAAGTATAAATGGCTAATTATCGCTATCCCAACGATAACGCTTTTTATTACCTATCTTTTTGTTAGAAATCTTCCAAAACAGTATAAATCTCAAGCTAAACTATCTACGGGTTTACTAGATCCATCTAGGCAAGTTGCTCCAGAAGTACCTAATTATTCTGGACCAGATTTGTTGATCAAGATTAACCAGCAGTTCACCAACATCATGGATATCATGGCAATGCCGAAAAACATGAGTATTCTTTCTTATCGATTGATATTACACGATTTGAAAAACCCTCATGATCCTTTTCAGGTACAAAGTGATGATATGAAGGCCCTAAGCGCCGAGCAACGAAAACGAGCGATTGAAGGATTTGAAGAACGATTGATAAAGAAACAAGTGTTGACACCATTTGATAACTATGCAGATGTAAAGTATTATAACCTAGTAAAGTCGATGGGTTATGACGCAGCTACAATTAGCAAAAAACTATCAATTAGTCACGAAGATAATAGCGATTTCATTACCGTTGAATTTACCTCAGAAAATACTTTTATGTCAGTTTTCGTCGTAAATACTTTATCAAACGATTTCATCAATAATTACAGCTTAGACTTAATCAGCAATAAAAATAAATCGATTTTGGTGCTCGACTCTTTGGTGAAAAAGGCAGAAGCGGTGATGAACGCAAAAAATCAAGAACTGAAGGAGTACAAAATTAGTAATCGGGTACTTAATCTGGATAAGCAATCGCAAATCGTATATCAACAGATCATAGACTACGAAAACAAGAAATCGCAAGCTTTGATTGATTTGCAGTCGCTACAATCTGCGTTAAACAATGTAAATAACACACTTAACAACACCTCGCTAGACCGATATTTAGGTGCAGAGCTATCGAGCGATAATCAGGCTGTCATCGCTCTGCGCAACAAACTACAAACAGCAACAGATAAGTATTTGGATGGTGGATTTAATCCGACAGATAAAAGAAAGGTAGACTCGCTTCAGCAATTGCTCACAGAACAGTTAATAAAAACGAACGACCAATATGTGGCAGATCCGGTAATTGCCAAGCAAACTTTAGTACAACGTAGAATTGGTTTAGGTATCGATTTGGAAAAAACTAGAGCTAGTATACAGGATATTGACAAGGAACTAAATAAGCTGAATGCTAAGTTTTCTACCATGGTGCCGTTTGATGCCGGCGTGCAAAAATTTGAGCGTGACGCCGATGTGGCAACTAAAGAGTATTTGGATTTGCTGAACCGCTACAATCAAAACAACCTCGATAAAAATATTGGCTTACGTTTGCAATTAGAGCAAGAGGGTGTGCCTACATTAGCAGAACCTTCTAAAAAATTGATTTTTATGGCGCTTAGTGCCATTGCAAGTTTTGTAATTTGCTTTTGCGTACTGTTTGTCATTCATGTTTTAGATCGTTCTATCAATAATAAAAAACAGCTTGCTGCAGCTACAAAAGGAAAAGTGATAGGTGAGCTCAACTACATTAAGTCCAATAATAGAGATATCGACGAGATTTGGAAAAATGCCGAGCATAGCAGGGAAACGTTAACCTACAAGAATTTACTGCGTGAAGCTCGCTTTGAAATTGATCAATCTTTGGCCAATGGAAAACATAAGATTTTAGGTTTAACAAGATTACATCCCGAACATTTTACTGTTTTTTCTGCCGTAAGTTTAGCCTACGCTTTCGCCAGGTTAGATAAGCAGATTTTGTTAATTGGTAATTCGGAAATAGCCGAAGAAATCCAAAAGTGGAATATACCAACTAACCAATCGTTAAAAACTGTTTTAAAAACGCTTAGTCTCCAAAAAAATAATCTCATTACTTTTTTAAATAAAGATTTGGAAGGTGTTTCCCTACTGGAGAACAAAGATAATTCGAGTGTTAATCAGATTTTCAATAGTTTAAAGAACGAATTTGATTTGATTATTGTTTACCTAGATGCGGTAAATAGTGTTTCTGATGTTAAAGAGTGGATCCAATTTACAGAAAAATACGTTGCCACCTTTATGGCGGGTAATTCCCTAAATGAAAAGGACAAAGAGGCTATTCATTTGCTTAACAAGGATGAGAAATTCATCGGTTGGTTGGTAAATGGTGTAAAAAGAACCAAGTAGGCTATGCTTAAAAATCTGCAACTACATATTGCCGATTCCAAACAGAAAGTGCTGTTTATCCTAATAGCTTTAAGTCTTTCTATTTTGGTGGCAAGCTCTACAGCTAGGTACGGATTTTTAGGTCCCGCTTTTGTTTTGGCAGCCGCTGGTGTTGGCGCATTTCTGATCGCTACTTTCAATAACCCTCGTATAGCTTTTGTGGTCTACTTTGCCTACTGTTTTTTCCTCGGCTTTGTTGGCAAAACTTTCCTTAATATACCTGTAGGCTTAGCAATGGATGCTACTTTACTACTCACTTGGGCTAGTATTTTAGTGAACATGAACCGCTTTAATTGGAAAGCCTTAAAAAACGAACATGTCTTACTTTCCTTAATTTGGTTTGGGATAAGTGTGCTACAGGTACTAAATCCTTATGGCGGCAGTATTACTGGTTGGTTTAACGAATTGCGGTTTACCGCATTAAGTTGGTTGCTCATTGCCCCAATCGTGTTTTTGCTATTTAACCGAATGGCAGATCTTAATCGTTTTATTGCCTTTATTTTCTTTTTTTCTGCTGTGGCTACATTGTATGGCGTGAAGCAGCTGTATGTTGGCTTAACCAACGGCGAGCAGCAATGGCTAGATCTGGGAAATAGTGTTACCCATATTTTAGGCGGCAAGTTAAGGGTGTTCTCTTTTTTTACCGATGCAGGGCAATTTGGTGCTTCTCAGGCAATTATGGCGGTAATGGCAATGGTTTTGGCAATGGGTCCATTTTCGTTATTTAAAAAACTCATATTTGGTGTGCTTGCATTGGTTATGCTTTACGGAATGGGCATTTCTGGAACTAGGGGCGCTTTATTTGCCTTGGTTGCTGGTTTAGCCTTTGCACTTTTTTTAAGTAAGAATTTTAAGGTTTTGATTATAGGTAGTGCTTTTGCTTTAAGTGGCTTAGGAGTATTAAAGTATACAAAAATAGGTGATGAAATTTTCCAAGTAAGGCGCTTGCGCAGTGCCCTAGATCCAAAAGATGCATCCTTTAACGTAAGAATGATCAATCAGAAGAAATTGGCGTATTTACTGAAAGATGCTCCTTTTGGTGCTGGTTTGGGAATGAGCGGTATGAATGGAACCACCTACAATGCAGATAAGCCTATAGCTAATATCCAGCCAGACAGTTACTGGGTAAAAGTTTGGGTAATGTATGGTGTGGTTGGGCTAATTATTTGGTTCGGGATTAACTGTTATATGATAGGCAAATGCAGCGGTATTGTTTGGCAGTTAAAAGATCCGAAGCTTAAAACCAAAATGATAGCACTTACTTCCGGAACAGTAGGTTGTTTTGTTTGCAGTTATGGCAACGAAGTAATGAATGCTGTGCCCTCTTCTGTAATTATGTTTATGTCATGGTCATTTATATTTATCGCCCCTTGGCTAGATACACAAAGAAAACAATTGGAAACCGATGGAGATAGTATATAGCATTATTGATATCTTGTTTTGGGTGTTGGGCATTTATTTAGTGTTTAACTGTGTCTATCTGGCATTTTTCGCCATAGTTGGATTGTTTCCTTTGCCCAAATCAAAAAAACAAGCAGTGCATTATAGAAAGATCGCTGTTTTGTTTCCTACTTATCAAGAAAATGTGGTGATCATCGACAGCGTGAAGACAGCTTTAAAACATCAATATAATGGAAATTTTGAAGTGGTTGTTATCGCCGATGGTTTGCAACAGGAAACACTTTTGACCCTAAGGGAACTAGGAGCGAGGGTAATTGAAGTTTTTTTTGAGAAGAGCACCAAAGGAAAAGCCATGCAATTTGCAATGAACCAATTGGAAGGCGAAGGTTTTGAATTTGCTGTGGTGTTGGATGTAGACAATATCATGGGAGATGATTACTTAAACTACATCAACGGTGCTTTTGAGCAAGGCAGACGAGTGGTACAGGCACATCGGGTAGCGAAGAATATGGACAGCAGTTTTGCCTTTTTAGATGCTTGCAACGAGGAAGTTAATAACCACCTTTTCCGTAAAAGCCATGCTGTTTTGGGCTTATCTCCAGCACTAATTGGTTCTGGAATGGCATTTGAATTTGCTTACTTCCGTAATTTGCTAAACAATATCGGTGAAACGGTTGGAGAAGATAAGCAGTTAGATTTTATGATTGCGAAGGATAAAGTGAACATCGCTTACTTAAATGATGTTTATGTTTATGATGAAAAAATAGAGAATGCAAAGGTATTCACCAAGCAACGCACCAGATGGATTGCCTCGCAAGTAGAGTTCTTGAAAAAATATGCTTTCGAAGGATTTGTGCAGCTTTTTAAAGGTAATGTGGAGTTCTTTAATAAAACCTTGCTGACTTTTTTAGGCCCAAGAATGTTGTTGCTGGCGCTGCTATTTTTATTAGTTGCGCAATCATTTTTTAACCCTTTCGGTCCATCAAAGGAATTTTGGATAGGCCTATTCATCAGCCTTTGCTTAACATTAATTATTTCTATACCAAGAAGATTTTACGCAGATAAAAGAATGTATGTTGCGCTGTTTCAAATACCGAGAGCAATGTGGGGAATGGTAGTTGCTTTACTGAGTATTGGCAAAGCAAAAAAGTCTTTTATGGCAACACCGCACAGTAGTAAACCTGTAGAAAAAGAAAATAGATAGTTATGCCTTTAGAATTATTGATCATCCCTGCTTTAGTTTTCGGTATCCTAGGTTTTGTTAGGGGTGTAAGTGCTTATAAACGAGTTCAAGATAAATCGTAACCATGGCAATTATTAAAAACAGAGATATTATTGTAGTTGGGCAACAACCTTGGGATACTCCTATTGGAAGTAATTGCAAAGATATTGCTGTCGAGTTTAGCAAGCACAATCGAGTGCTCTACATCAATGCGCCTTTAGATCGTAGAACGAAGTTTCAGCAGGCAGAAACAGAAGGTGTTAAAAAACGTGTGAGAGTAATTAAGGGTGAGGAAGATGGTTTGGAGCAAATTGCGCCTAATTTTTGGGTTTTTTATCCTAATGTGATCAATGAATCTATCAACTGGATGCCTACTGCGATCTTTCGTTTGTTCAATAAAATCAATAACAAAAGGTTTGCGAAGTCTATCAAAAAAGCAGTTCAGCGATTAGATTTTAAGAACTTCATTTTATTTAATGATAGCGATATGTTTAGGAGCTATCATTTGAAAGAGCTACTAAAGCCAACAACCAGTATCTACTATTCTCGGGATAACTTATTGGCAACACCTTATTGGGGCAAGCATGGAAAACATTTGGAACCAGAGCTAATTAAAAAGAGCGATTTATGCGTAGCTAACTCTGTTTATTTAGCTAATTACTGCAAGAAGTACAATCCAAATTCGTTTTATGTAGGGCAGGGCTGCGATTTCACCATCTTTAAAAACGATGAAAGGGTAATAGTTCCCGAAAATCTTGCTTCCATTCCAAAGCCAATACTAGGCTATGTAGGGGCTTTACTTTCCATTCGTTTAGATGAAAATATTTTGATCCATTTGGCAGAGCAAAGACCAGATTGGAGTATTGTTTTGGTAGGGCCAGAAGATGATGATTTCAAACGTAGCAAGTTGCATCAGTTGAATAATGTTTATTTTCTTGGTGCGCAAAAGCCCGACACTTTGCCTGCTTACATTAAAGGTTTTGATGTTTGTCTAAATCCGCAGGCATTAAATCCGTTAACCATTGGTAACTATCCGCGTAAAATAGATGAATATCTAGCTATGGGAAAACCAACTTTGGCTACTAGAACCGAAGCGATGAGCGTTTTTGAGGATTACGTTTATATTGCAGAAACAAAAGAGGATTACGTGGCTTTGGCCGAAAAAGCATTAACAGAAAATAGCGAAGAGCTAGCAAATAAACGCATTGCTTTTGCCCATACACATACTTGGGAAAAGAATGTAGAGGAGATATATAGAGCGATTAATGGGGTGACAGCCTGAACATCGTCAGTGTCACACTGAGCTTGTCGAAGTGTTTACAAAGGCTTCGACAAGCTCAGCCTGACAAGAGTCGTCAGATAATAATTTAAATAAGGATGTCATTAACCACCATTATTACCGTCAATTTTCACGAGGCAGAAGTAACTATAGAATTGTTAAAATCTGTAGCAAAATCTTACTCACCTTCGCAAGTGGAAATTATTATTGTAGATAATGGTGCTGATAAAAATATGGAACTGATTTTTCAGCCATATTTCGAGAACATCAAATACATACAATCTAAAGAAAATTTAGGTTTTGCTGGCGGAAATAATTTAGGGATTAAACAGGCTAAAGGCGATTATATTTTCTTGTTAAACAACGATACAGAAATTCCCGCTGGTTGTATTGAAACTATGATTGCCGAACTGGAAGCTAATGATAAAATTGGTTTGCTTTCGCCGCTATTGCTATACTACGATCAAAAGGATTTAGTGCAGTACGCAGGCTTTACACCAATGAACTATTTGGTAGCACGGAATTCGTACATCGGTCAGTTTGAAAAAAATATAGGGCAGTATGATAACCAAACTTACCAAACAGGCTACTGCCACGGCGCTGCGGTAATGTGCCGAAAAGCAGCTTTAAATAATGCAGGTTTAATGGATGAAACCTATTTTCTTTACTACGAAGAGCTAGATTGGTGCGAGAAGTTTATGCGCATTGGTAAACAGATTTGGTTCACAGGTAAAACGCAGGTTTATCACAAGGAATCGGTTAGCGTTGGCAAAGCTAGCGGTCTGAAGATTTACTTTAACACCCGCAACCGGATGTTGTTCATTAGAAAAAATACGGGTTGGTTAAACACTTTTTTCTTTTCAATTTACTTCACGTTGATAGCTTGTCCAAAAGCAGTTTTAAAATATCTACTGGCTGGTCAAGCTAACCTAGCTAAATGGACATTAAAAGGCTTATGGTGGAATTATACGCACAGTAAAAATAGCAAGGAATTGGGCTACGAAATAAAATCCTAGTTCACCTTTTTGTAGATCGAAGTCTTTTTGTCACCAGATTTCTCAATTAAACCCTGAGCAACACCATTTTTTAAATCACGGCTTGCAGTTGCAGTTGAAATATCTGAAAAAAATATCATGTACTGTTTTCTCGTAAATGCTGATCCATTCGATTCGAGAAATATTTCTAGCCTTTCAGTTTCGTTTAGCTTTTTAGTGCCGTTTTTTAAAAGTTCATCTAAGGATTGGTCGATGATGCCCAGCATAAATTCAATGAACTTTGTCGATTGCCCTTCTTTGTCAGAAATTGAAAGCGCATTGTAATATGCTGTTTGGTTTTTAGCAATAAGCGTTTCAAAAGGTAGAAACTCAAATAGTGGGTAATCTGCCATTAACACAACGGTTTGCCATAAACGTCCCATTCTCCCATTACCATCAGTAAAAGGATGAATAAACTCCATCTCGTAATGAAATACGCAACTTTTAATGAGCATTAGTTCCGTTTTGTCCTTTAAATACCTGAACAAATCTTGCATCAAGAATTTCACATTTGCAGCAGGCGGGGCAATGTGTGCTATTTCCGAACCCTTTACAATTCCTACACTTTTTGTTCTATACTTTCCAGGATCTAACACTAACGTATTCATCAAAACTCGATGAGCTTTTAGAAAATCCTTCTCGCTGTCAAACTTCAGTTTTTTTAAATCCTTATAAATCGCTAGTGCATTTAATACTTCTATGATATCTTTTTCGGCCCCTGCTACTCGCTTGTTATCTATAATTGCTGTAATCTGCTCTTCTGAAAGCGTATTTCCCTCAATTTGTAAAGATGATTGTATGGTCTTGATTTGATTTTGCTTTCGAAGTTTGGGGTTTTGCTGTACTAAATATTTCGCATTAATCTCCCCAATTTTTTGTGAAATTGAGGCAATTAACATTAAAATAGTCGAAGTAATTTCGTAGGGAGGTTTCATTATGATAGTATCATTTGATAGTATCAAAGCTACTAAAAATTCTTAATTCTATCTCAATCTCTTCCAAACTGTAGAGAAAGCATATCGCACAAAATGATACATTGATGGGAGTAGCCCTAATTTTTCGCTTTCTCTGTAGATTTTCCAAGTAAAGCCAATCACTTTTAATTTGTTGGAAGAAACTGAGCCTTGTCTTATTCTATACTGCACTAAAGCTTCGTTAATGCCATAGCCGTTAAACGGTTTTTTAAAGATGTCGAGCCAAAAAATCCAATCTTCATGACCTGCTTTTTTGAATTTGGTATCGTCAATTACAGTTTTTAAGGTTAAAGAAGTTGAGAAAATAATCACATTGTGTGATAGTAATTGGCGATAGTTTACGCTATACGGAACTTCAATCTTCTTTGAAATAATTTCACCAGCTTCGTCAATTCTGTGGTAGGCACAAAAAGTCATTGGTAAATTTTTCTCCTCCATGTACGCCACTTGCTTCGCTAATTTCTCTTTCAGCCAAATATCATCACTATCTAAAAAGGCAATATATTTACCTGTAGCACTAGCTAAACCTACGTTTCTGGCGTTGGCAACACCGCCATTCTGCTCCAACTTAATCAGCTTGATATTAGCATGTTTTTGCACAAACTCTTCTGCTACTTTACAGGTTTCGTCCTTAGATTTATCATCAATCAGAATTAATTCCCAGTTGGTATATGTCTGCTCAATAACAGAGTTGATGGTTTGCGCAATAAAGTCGGCAGAATTATAGCAAGGTGTAATAATGCTTACAAGTGGTCCCAAATTATTCTGTTTTAATAATTGATTTGAAAATGATATCCAAAATAAACATATTTTATCACAAATAGCTCTAAGTTTAGGCATAAAACGTACTTTAGTGAAGCTAATAGAAGTATGGATAAAAGACGGTTCGTAGTAAATTTAGTTTCTAATTTTTTCAGTGCACTTTCGGGCGTAGGTATCTCTTTTTTTCTAACGCCATACATAGTAGAGCATCTTGGAAAAGAAGCATACGGGTTTTTTCCATTGTCTAATAACTTCGTGATGTACGCAGGGATCATCACAACGGCGTTAAATTCCATGTCGAGTAGGTACATTACCATAAGCTTAGAGAAAAAGGATATAAAGGAAGCGAATACCTACTTTAATTCAGTACTATTTGGAAACATCTTTATTTCACTAGCTTTTGTGGTAGTAAGTGCGCTGTTTTGTCTTTTCATCGATAAAATCTTGGATATTCCAGGCAATCTAGTTTACGATGTGAGGCTGCTTTTCATTTTCATACTTTTCAGTTTAGTCATCAACGTTTCTTCCGCAGTTTTCCAAGTAACTGCATTTGCACTAAATAGGTTTGATAAGTTGGCTTTCATCAATATCATTTCTAATGTGCTGAAATTAGGAGCGATTATTTTACTGTTCTACTTTTTCACGCCCCGTATTTATTTCTTAGGAGTAACTACGGCCGCAACGGCAATTTATATGCTCGTAGCCAACTATCGGCTCACTAAAAAACTGCTTCCCGAGGTGCAAATAGATTGGTCGTTCTTTTCTAAAAGTGCACTTTACGTAATTGTTGGTTCTGGAGTTTGGAATTCGGTAATGGCTATGTCCAATGTGATCAATACGCAGCTAGACCTCTTGATTGCCAACCATTTTTTTGGCGCTTCTGGCATGGGGTTTTTGTCGTTAACTAAGTTTATACCCAATGCTATCTACATCCTTTTAGGAATAATAGTACCCATATTTTTGCCAGAAATGTTGAAAGCTTATGCAAATAACGATATGGGTAAGCTCAAAAAAACGCTAGACTTATCCTTCAAAGCCATTTTTTTAGTGGTGCTGCTACCGCTTTCTGTGTTTTTCGTTTATGGGGAGGTGTTTTTTCAGCTTTGGCTACCTACACAAGATGCCCATGCGCTGCATATTTTATCGGTAATTACGTTGGTACCGTTTATAGTTCACGGAACAATAGAAACCGTTTACCATATTTTTGTGATTACCAATAAACTAAGGATTGCTTCCTTTTGGGGCATTTTTATTTCTTTTTTCAACTTCATTTTGGTCATCATTCTATGTAAATACAGTTCTTTGGGCGTGTACAGCATACCGGTAGGGGCGTTGGTTAGCGGCGTGCTTAGTCATTTAACATTTACACCGCTATATGCTGCTTATTGCCTAAACGAAAGTAGATGGTATTTCTTCAAAAAAATTGTGAGGGGCTTGGCTGGTTTTTCGCTGTTAATTGCCTTATGTTATGGTTGGAAACAACTTAATTTCTTCACTGTTGATAATTGGTTGATGTTTCTTGTCAATTGTTTTTTAATTGGAATAGCGCTATTGATAGTTACTCTTTTCATCAATTTTGATAGGCATACAAGGGCAGATATTTTTAGGAAAATTAGACAGAAAGTAAATATATGATACCGAAGATTATACATTACTGTTGGTTTGGCAAAGGCACAATGCCAGAATTAGCCCTGAAGTGTTTAGATTCGTGGAAAGAACATCTTCCAGAATATCAAATTGTGGAGTGGAACGAAGAAAATTTCGACGTAAATAGCTATCAGTTTTCCTCGGAAGCATATCAAGAAAGAAAGTTTGCTTTTGTATCAGACGTTTGTCGCCTGTACGCACTTAAAAATATGGGTGGCATTTATCTCGATACTGATGTAGAATTTTTGAAGCCGTTGGATAAAAAAATGCTAAGCGATGCAGCTTTTACAGGTTTTGAAGATAATTTACTACTGTCATCGGCAATTATGGGCAGCGAAAAGGATGGTAGATGGATTAGCGATTTGCTACAGCACTATCATAATCGAAGTTTTTATCTAGCGGATGGTGGTTTCGATGTTAATCCGAATACGGAGATCATCACGGAGTTTATGAGAACTGTAAAAAATGTACAGATCAATGATACCTTTCAGAAACTGGATGATTATTGTACCATTTATCCTAGTGATTATTTCTGCCCTAAAAGTTGGAAGACCTTAAAGATAAAACAAACAGAGAATACTTATTGTATCCATCATTTTGCTGGTTCTTGGATAGACCATAATTATACTTTGTTGGGTAAGGTTGCCAATAGGGTGCTGGGAAAACGACTTTCTAACCTGCTTTCAGAAAAATACCGTAAAATGAAGAGGTAATTTAGAAAGTGTTGAGCTGATTTAAGTTGGTGATATGGTATGACTACTAGCGTTTCGAGATTTGGCTTTCGTTTTCCATCCAAGTTGGGTTTGAGATTATTAATTTTTCATTGTGACTTGGCTATTGATGTTTTGATTTCAAATGTCTGTTAATTTCACTTGCTAAATTTTTGGCTTTTGAATATAATTCTATCTCTAATTTTTGTATTGAAGGTCTAAAAAATCTATTCGTGTTTATAGTAAAAAGTCTTTCGTCTGATTTTCCTTTTAGTTTTGCTGATATTGTGAAATAAGTTCGGGTCATTTTCTGCCCATCGCCAACGGATATTTTTTCATTTTGTCCGCTTACAACAAGATTTTGAATTTCGTTTAAGGAAAATGTTTTTGAAGCAAATGGCGTCTGTCTTGATACTAACGTATTTGTTTCTTTATTAATGACTAATAGATTCCTTGTTGGCTGAAAAAATCTTGAAAGTCCTGAAACTACCAAATAAATAGCAGCAATTGTAAGGATGATTCCTGCTAAAATTAAAATAAAATTAGCTGTTTTAAAACCATGCTGCAGAAATAAATACGTGGATACAGAAGTAAATAATCCTAATATCATCGTGATAAAAGTATCAAACCAGTCTTTGGCGTTTTTGGTATAGTCAACAACCACCCTAGTTGAGGTTTCTGTGATTGTAAAATTGTCAATTTGCTTTATCAAAATTATTGTTTCAGTTTGTCGTCTTTAATCTTCAAAAAATTTCCTCAAGCTCCAATAACTTAAATATATAAGGAAGTTTTTAAACTTAAAACTGACAAGCAATTATTCCAAGAAAAGACAGCAGCTATTTAAACATCCCCTTCAACTTCGCCAATTTTGCTTGCAAATCGCCATCAACTTCTTTTTCTTTTTTAGGTTGATTTTGATTGAACTGCTTACGAGGTTGCTCATTACGTTTCTGCGCTTCGTTCTTGTTCCAATTACCTTTCGAACTTCCAGACTTTTCAGCTTGAGAAGCCCCTTTAGGAGTTTGGGGTTCCTTCATCGATAAAGAAATACGTTTACGCTCTACGTCCACATCGGTTACGGTAACCTGTACCACTTGGCTCACTTTCACTACCTCATTTGGGTTGGCTACAAAACGGTTCGCCAACTGGCTGGTATGCACCAAACCATCTTGATGAACGCCAATATCTACAAAAGCACCAAAATTGGTAATGTTGGTAACAATGCCTTTTAGCTTCATTCCCTTTTTCAAATCGGCAATGCTATTTACGCCATCTGCAAAGCTAAAAGCCTCAAATTGCTCACGAGGGTCGCGACCAGGTTTTGCCAGTTCTTTCACGATATCTTGTAGCGTAGGCAAGCCAACTTCTACACTCACATATTTTTGCAGATTGATTTGCTTTTGCAATTCAGTTTCCTTCATCAGCTGTGCTACAGAAACGCCCAAGTCTTTCGCCATTTGTTTGACTAAATCGTAACGCTCTGGATGCACACCACTGCTATCTAAAGGTTGTTCGGCATTGCGGATGCGTAAGAAACCAGCCGCTTGTTCAAAAGCTTTATCGCCCAAACGAGGCACTTTTTTCAAGCTTGCCCTATTTTTAAAAGCACCATTTGCAGTACGATAATTGATAATATTTTGAGCCAAACTTTCGCCTAAACCAGAAACGTAAGCCAAAATTTGTTTCGAAGCCGTGTTTAGTTCCACACCAACAGCATTTACGCAGCTCATTACCGTATCATCTAAGCTTTGTTGTAATTTACCTTGGTCAACATCATGTTGGTATTGTCCCACACCAATAGATTTCGGGTCAATTTTTACCAATTCAGCCAATGGGTCCATCAGCCTTCGGCCAATAGAAACCGCACCACGAACGGTAACATCATGGTCAGGAAATTCTTCCCTAGCCAAAGGCGATGCCGAATAAATCGAAGCACCACTTTCGTTCACCATCACGATGGTTACGTTCGCTAATTTTAAACCACGCACAAAAGTCTCGGTTTCTCTGCCTGCGGTTCCGTTGCCAATGGCGATGGCTTCAATCTCGTATTTTTCGCAAAGTTGCTGAATTTTCCACTCCGCATCTTTAATATTTCCCTGTCCTGTATGTGGGTAAACCGCTGTGTTTTCTAACAAAGTTCCTTGTCTGTCTAAACAAACCACCTTACAGCCCGTTCTAAAACCTGGGTCAATGGCCATTACATTTTTCTGCCCAAGCGGTGCCGCCATTAACAACTGACGAGCATTTGAAGCAAAAACTCTTATGGCTTCTTCATCTGCCTTTTGTTTAATTGCAGCTCTTAATTCGGTTTCCATTGCAGGGCGAAGCAAGCGTTTGTAACCATCGTAAATAGCTAATTTTACCTGTCCGCTGGCAGCGTTGTTTCCCGTAATAAATTGCTTCTCCAATAACGCTATCGCATCTTCATCTGGCGGAAGCACGTCTAATTTTAACATTCCTTCCTCTTCGCCACGAAGCATTGCCAAAACCCTGTGAGATGGTGCGTTTTTAGCGCTCTCTTCCCATTCAAAGTAGTCTTTATACTTAACGGCTTCAGCTTCTTTACCTTTAGCTACAATTGCTTTATAAGTAGCTTTTTGCTCAAAATACCTGCGCATTTTAGTTCTGGTTTCGGCATCTTCGTTAATAATTTCGGCAATAATATCTCTTGCGCCAGCTAAAGCTTCTTCGGTATTTGCCACACCTTTTTCGGCATCAATATAAGTAGCCGCTTCGCCCTCCACGTCAATTCTACTTTGTGCCAAAATGCGTAAGGCCAAAGGTTCTAAACCTTTTTCTCTCGCTACCGATGCTCTCGTTTTTCGTTTTTGCTTGTAAGGAAGATAGATGTCTTCTAACACAGTTAAACTCTCCGCCGCATTGATTTTTTTCTCCAATTCTGGTGTTAATTTGCCTTGTTCGGCAATCGATTTTAATATGGCTTCCCTACGTTTATCTAATTCCTTTAAAGCCTGCGCTAAATCTCTAATCGCAGCAATCTGCACCTCGTCTAAACTGCCTGTTACTTCCTTTCTGTATCGAGAAATAAAAGGTACGGTAGCGCCTTCTTCCAAAAGGGCTAAAGTTGCATTTACTTGTTTGCTGTTGATGTTTAATGTTGCAGAAATATGTTGTAGATGGTTACTCATAATCATTTTTAAAAGAGGCTAAAATTAACCTAATTAAATTGATTTGGAAAACAAAGTAAACAAGTCTTGGCAATTTCAGTCTTTCTTTTCGTTGCAATCTTTTTCTGTCCTATTGCCGTCATTTCGAACGCATGTGAGAAATCTAAAAGTTAAACGCGACTATTTAACAGATTTCTCCTCGTTCCTCGTCGAAATGACGCACCAAAAAGTATTTTCACTTCGATAAGGTTTATAATCGAAAGTTTGATAGTTCTTGGTAACGTTGCATTTTTCCTAGCCCACGGTTACAACTACTTCCCTCTCCAAAAATCATTCAGCCACAGATGCACAGATTTTAAATTATCAATCGAATGAAATTAATCTGTGTATCTGTGGCTACAAAACTGCTAAAAGATACCTCAAATTAAGATGTTATACAATTTGACAATCAAATCGTAAATCTAAAAATCGTAATTCGTAAATCGGTTTGTATCTTTGTAATAATTAATGGGAAAACAGAAATTTTATGATACAGCGCCCAAGCAAGAACGGGCGGTTTTAGTAGGGGTGGCTTTGCCAGGCGAAAAAGCCGAGCAAACCAAGGAATATTTGGACGAGTTGGCTTTTTTGGTAAATACGGCAGGAGGTGTGGTAGAAAAAACTTTCACCCAGCGTATGCAAAAGCCCGACCGTGCTACTTTTGTGGGTACGGGTAAATTGGAAGAGATACAAGCTTATGTAAAAGCAGAAGAGATTGACATTGTCGTATTTGATGATGAACTTTCGCCATCGCAACTGCGTAATATTGAGCGAGAATTAAAGGTTAAAATCTTAGACAGAAGTAATTTAATCCTAGATATTTTTGCGGGTAGGGCACAAACTGCACAAGCAAAAACACAGGTAGAGTTGGCACAGCTACAATATTTGTTGCCTCGCTTAACACGTATGTGGACCCACTTGGAGCGTCAAAAAGGTGGTATCGGGATGCGTGGTCCGGGTGAGAGCCAGATTGAAAGCGATAGAAGGATGATTTTAGAGAAAATTACCTTGCTTAAAGACCGCTTAAAACTGATTGACCGCCAGAACGAGACACAACGCAAAAACCGTGGACAGCTTATTCGTGTAGCTTTAGTGGGTTATACCAACGTTGGTAAATCTACCATCATGAACATGCTTTCTAAATCTGATGTTTTTGCAGAAAACAAGCTATTTGCAACTTTAGATACAACGGTAAGAAAAGTCGTAATTGACAATTTGCCTTTCTTGCTATCAGATACCGTTGGTTTTATTCGCAAATTACCTCACCATTTGGTAGAGTGTTTTAAATCTACCTTAGATGAAGTTCGCGAGGCTGATATTTTGGTGCACGTTGTAGATGTTTCTCATCCTAATTTTGAAGACCAGATACACACGGTTAACGAAACGTTGAAAGATTTAGGTGCAAGAGATAAAGAAACTATCATGGTTTTCAATAAAATTGATGCCTACGTTGCGCCAGAATTTGATAATTTGGTAGATGTAGATGAACAACGTGAGCCAGTAACTTTAGCAGATTTTAAGAAAACTTGGATGGCACATAACAATGCTCCGGCTATTTTTATCTCGGCTACACAAAAAGAAAATTTAGAAGAATTTAGAACTTTGTTGTACGATAAAGTGAAGGATATTCATACTACGCGTTATCCTTACGACAAATTGCTATATTAAGAATATTAATCGGCTCGTCATGCTGAATTTATTTCAGCATCGGTTTAGCTGACCCTGAAATAAGTTCAAGGTAACGGCAAGAATTGAAAACAAATTATGGAAAGTAACAGACAAAAGAAGTTTGCAGGATTATTACAGGAAGAATTGGCATCGATTTTTCAACGTGAAGGGGCTGCTTACTTGCCAAATACATTGGTAACAATTACTAAGGTTCGTGTATCGCCAGATTTGGCGGTGGCAAAGGTGTACCTTAGTTTCTTAAATACAAACAATACAAGCCTTTCGGTTGCTACGGTAAATTCGCACGCCGGCGAAATTAGGTACAAATTAGGTTCTCGCATTCGTCACCAAGCTAGGGTTATACCAACTTTATCTTTCTTTGTTGATGATACCAACGAATATGTAGAAAGAATGGACCAGATTTTCGATAAAATAGCGAAAGAACGTAAGGATACGGATTTGCCAGGGAATGAATAAATACATCCGGGAACCTGGAAATTTCATTACTCACTTTTTACCTGCAGTTTTGGCCCTGCCGGGGATGTATTTGTTGTTGCAAAAATCATCTACTTTGTTTGAAGAAACTGCTGCTATAGTTTATGGTTTGGGCATTTTTGTGCTATTTAGCGTTAGTGCTATTTACCACAGCGTACCCAAAAACAGAATACGGCATTAGGTTTTGGCAAAAGTTTGACCACTGCTGTATTTACTTAATGATTGCGGGTTCGTTTACACCCACAGCGCTCATTATTTTCGATGGCTGGGTACGTTGGTTACTTTTTGCGCTTGTTTGGTTTGTTGCTATTCTTGGTTGCCTGCTTAAAATCTTCAATAAGTTAAAAAAGGGAAATTTATCTACGGCTTTATACATTGGTATGGGCTGTTTAATTATTCCATTTATGGCAAAAATGGTACAAGCTGTACCTGCAATGGGCTTGTTTTGGTTGTTTTTGGGTGGCGTTTTTTACATTGGCGGCACTTACTACTACGCAAAAGACAAGCTTTTGTATAAGTATTTGCATAGTCACGAATTGTGGCATTTGTTTGTGAACTTCGGGGCGCTATCTCATTTCTTTTATAATTACGTTTACGTTTTTAGGGCTTAGGTGTACCCGCAAATTTTCGCTGATTTCTCCGCAGATTAAAGGGGATTTTCTTTAATGACTTATAGCTTATTGGAATTTATGAAAAATCAGCGCAAATCAGCGGATTTTAAATCTGTGAAAATCTGCGGGTAAAGATTAGACTTTGTAACAACCTCCTTAAATAGTTGAAATGCCCTTATTTAAATAAACCCGGTTGAAGCGAGCACGTAGGGGCAAACCTATGTGTTTGCCCCGAAGTAAAGTGGAAAACGGGACTATCGTAACCTTAGAGCCACTACAATTGCTTTTCAAAAATAAATAAACCATTTGAGTAACAATGCCAATGCAGGTTTTCGACTTTCCTTAATAAATCGTAAATTTAGTTATGAGCAGATTGATTTTAATCTTACTACTAGTTTTTTCGTTACAGCTTAGCGCACAGCAGCGCCCTAGCATTAAAAATGGCTTAGAAAGTTTTGTAAAGTCGAATACAATTTATCCGACATATTCATTGGAAAATTGCATACAAGGTACCATTGAAGTAGCTTTTAAAGTAAACAAAGAAGGAAAGATAACCTACGCAGGCGTAACTAGAGGCATTGGTGCCGATTTAGACGCAGAGGCGTTGCGTTTGATTAAGCTTACCAGCGGAAAATGGACAGTTCCGACGGGCTACGATACGACCTTTCTTATTCGCTCGCCCATGAAGTTTTCTTTGCAAGATTATGGTTGTGAAAACATTAATCCCGGAAGTGTAGGGTTAGCAATTAAACAATATACAGACGACATGAAATCGTTCAGCAAAATTGCCAATTACTATAGGAACATTGAAAAAGGGATTGAAAATTTTGTGAAGGAAGCAGAAATTATCTCTTTAAAAAATGATATGGGCGTTGATGATGATTTTATTTCAAAAAAGATACGGATAGCAGAGAAAAAAATAACTCAGGGCGATTTGGAACACGCTTGCGAAGACCTTAAGTTTGTGAAATATATGGGCTCTACAAAAGCGGATAAACTGCTTGCCAAATATTGTAAATAAACATGCGTATCCTTCTTCGTGCTTTTGCTTTTTTAGATATAATATCACTCGTATTTATGTCGATGCAATTGTGGGCAATATTTAAAAACTACGATAAGTTCTCTTTAATGTCGGAGAAAGTGCAGGGCGTGTTGATGTTTCCGATGTTCGTTTTGGTTTTGGTAGGTGCTTACGGACTGTTTTTCTTCAAGAAGATTGGTTTTATCAGCTATTACATTCAGTTCCCCTTTAGACTTTATTTATGGGTATTTACGCTAGGATTTATTACACTTTTTCCTGAGGCATTGGGTAATTACGACGATAAATGGTTTTCAATCTTATTTAAGGTTTGCTTTGCTGCCGAGTTTATCCGATTGTTTTTAACCGTGAGGGCGCATCAAACTATCAGGGCGTAATTACATTTATCGCCTTTGGCAAAAGTTTAGCAATAACTTTATTGGTTTTGCCCAAATACTCGCCATCTACCTGAAAGTGTGCTTTATATTTGGTGTTAATCTGTACTTCTGAGGCTTGGAAGCTTTCAATTTTTTTAGGGTTCCAAGGTAGTTTGCTTATCCAAATTTTTAAGATTTCCATTACGGCATATTCTTTAATTAGGATGATCTCGAATACATCATCGTCTAATTTTCCATTTGGGTTGATGTTGAAACCAGTACCATATTTGGTAGCGTTGGCAATAACTACCATTGCTGCCTTGGTTTTAATTTGGCGGTCGCCCACTTTAAATTGTACCTGCATTTTGCGATGGTTCCAGAAGGCGTGCCAAGCAGATTTGGCGTAGGTCAACATTCCTCTGGTTGGTAATTCATCGAATTTTTTTACCAAATAGGCATTAAAGCCAATGTCTGATAGGTGAATGCAAAGTTCATCGTTAACTAAAGTGGCGTGTATTTTTTTTGGCGTACCTGTGGCAGCAACTTCCAAAGCTTCTTCAAGATTTAGAGGAATACCGAGTTCTTTTGCCATCCCGTTGGCAGAACCTGTGGGTATAATACCGATGGGAGTTTCTGTGTTGAGCAAGCACTCGGCCACCAGTTTGAGCGTACCATCTCCGCCAACAGCAATTACCCTATCTGCCTTTGCTTTTTCAATAGCTTCTTTAATTTGTTTTGAATTGCATTTTCGAGGAAGTTCGAAGATTTCTATTGCTAAATCGCTCTCGCTGAAATAATTGATAATTTCTTCACTAAGGCTTTGGTCTTTATTGCCCGAGCCTTGATTTACTACGAAGAGTAACCGTTGTTTGTTTTTATAGGTCATATCAAAAATATGATATAAAACAACAATTGTATTAATCTGTTTTAAAATTATATGTCAAAAAAAACTGCCGAAGTAAAAGTATATCATGGTTATGGGCACACGCATAATTTAGTGGTCTATGGACATGTTTTTAAGTACAGAGCAAAGACTAAACAGCGCTTTAAGAATGGGCTTTTTGTCAATTTAATGCACGTTTTTAGATTGTTTGTATTGAAGCCTTATGCCTTTGCAAAAGTTCAACTTAAGTTTAGGGATACGCTGGTGACAACCAATGCTGCTTACGATGGTTTTTTTAAGTTTGAATGGGATGCTGTAGAAACCGTAGCACCAGGTTGGCACGAGGTTGAGGTGATTGCTTTTACCGACGAAGGAAAAGAATTAGCGAAAACTACCGGATCTATTTATGTGCCGCACATTACGCAGTATGCCTTTATATCTGATATTGATGATACCATCATGGTGTCGCATTCTAAAACCATTGCAAAGCGATTGAAGGAGCTGTTGTTGAGAAACCCTCGTACTAGAAAAACATTTCAATCTACCAGATATCATTATGAACTGCTTGCAAAAGCACATACTGCGGCAGAACAGCCGAATCCTTTCTTCTACGTATCAAGCAGTGAATGGAATTTGTACGATTATTTGGTAGAGACTTTTCGTTTTAACGGTTTCCCAGAAGGTACGTTTCTGCTCAACCAGTTAAAAAGATGGAAGGATTTGATGAAAACTGGAAAGACAGGCCATGAAGGAAAACTGCTGCGAATTATGCGGATTATAGATGCTTTCCCTAACCAGAAGTTTGTTTTCTTAGGCGATAATTCACAAATGGACCCAGAGATTTACTACAAAATCGCAGAAAAATATGGAAAGAATGTAATTGCTGTATATATTCGAAATGTAAGAAAATCTAAAATATTCGCAACACAAGAAATATTGAATAAATTAGAGCAGAAAAACATTAGCACTTGCCTATTTGTGCACAGCGAAGATGCAATTGCCCACTCTAAAAAGATTGGCTTAATTAATTAATTATGAAGAGGATTATTATAATACTGCTAGCATTTATAACGTTGCAATCTTGCACAAAAGACCTCAGTAACCTTAAGCAGGGCGATACTAGATGGGAGCTAGCCCGCTGGCCAGGAAAAACTTTGCCTACGGCAGCAAAGGCAACGTTGAACATAAGCGAGGGAAACAAAATTGGCGGCAAGTCCTTTTGCAATAGCTACGGCGGCAATGCTGTTATTAACGGAAATGCTATACAATTCAGCAAAATTTTTGGCACCAAAATGTACTGCGAAGCGGTAGGTGATGCCGAAAATAAATATTACGCAGATTTGGAGAAAGTAACAGCTGGAAACATCTCTGGTAAAAGATTGTATCTATACCAAAATGAAACGTTATTGATGGTTTTTACAAAACTGCCTTAAGTTTTATTTTTTACTGAGGTTGTTACGTATGTGAGGTTTAATTTGGCACTATTAGTGTTTAAGTGTTTGTACACACAATTTAAACCTTACACAAATGAAAAGAACCATCTTATTGGCGGCCATGCTCGCTTGCTTTGCTTATGGCAAAGTTTCAGCTCAAACCATTAACGGAGTTAAGTTATCGGAATTAAAAGAACCATTTCTGGAGCTTCGTGCCTTTAAACAAGACTTTGGAAGCAAGGTAATCGTTCAACTTGAATATGGACAGCGAGTAATAAGCGATAGACAAGCGTCTATTGTAAAGGACGAAAATGGTAAAAATATGGAGTTTAACTCGGCGCTTGATTTCGTAAATAAAATGAAGGCTTATGGTTATGAATTATTTACGGCCTATGGCGTAACGCTTCGCGATGATACCATTTTGAAATATTATGTGCTAAAGCGTAAAGATTAATTTTTATGGCAACCTAAATATCTGTTCTGTATTTTTGAGCATGGTTTTTAGGTTGCCTGATGATGAAATCGTTTTTCCCAATCCAGAATTGGCCGATGAGGACGGCTTGCTTGCCGTTGGTGGCGACCTTAGTGCCGAGCGATTAGTTCTTGCGTACGAACACGGCATTTTTCCTTGGTTTAGTGACGATGACCCAATTTGCTGGTACTCGCCACATGAACGCTGTGTTATTTATCCCGATAGGTTAAAGGTGAGCAAAAGCATGAGGCAAGTGTTGAAAAATGTAGGCTTTAAAGTTACCGCAAACCAAGCATTTGAAAAAGTGATTGCAAATTGTGCAAAAACACCTCGAAAAGACCAACCCGGTACTTGGATTACCAAAGAAATGCAAGATGCTTACATTAATTTGCACCAATTAGGTTGGGCACACAGCGTGGAAGTTTGGCAAAATGAAAGTTTGGTAGGTGGACTTTACGGTGTTGCCATTGGTAAAGTTTTCTGCGGAGAAAGCATGTTCAGTTTGGTAAGTAACGCTTCTAAAGTTGCTATGATTTTTCTCTGCCAACAATCAGATTTTGAGTTGATAGACTGTCAGTTGCCTAACGACCATTTACTAAGCCTAGGTGCGGAAATGATGGATAGGAAGACGTATATGGAGTTTCTTAATAACCAATAATCAAATTACAATATCCAAACCGAAAGGCTCATCCGTAAAATAAGAAGTTACTTTAAAAAATGATTTTCTCTCCCCAAAGGGGAGAGATGCCAAAGGCAGAGAGGGGTTAATTCCGCAACTTCTCCATAAACTCTACAAACTTTTTGCTATTGTAGTTAGCTGCACCTTCATGTTTAAAAGATACACGGCCTTGTTTATCGAAAACTACTGTGGTTGGTAAAGATCCTGCAAAGATCTGTTCAGGAACACTGCTCGCCATTTGATAAACTGGCATATCATACTTTCTAGCGTTCATGTAGCCCAGTGACTTTTCTAAATTGCTGTCAGCATCAACCATAACGAAAATTACATCCTTGTTATCTCTATGTTGCTCATAAAGCTTATTGATAGATGGCATTTCTGCTAAACATGGCGGGCACCAAGTAGCCCAAAAATTGAGGAAGACAACTTTGCCTTTTAAATCAGTCAGTGTAATTATCTTTCCGTTTTGCTCCTTAAATTTTAAATCAAGTGATGTATTGGTCGAAATTGTCTCGGTTTTAACATCAGGATTAAATAAACCAATTTGCATTAAGCCTTGTATTACTAAAGCTTTAGCCGACGGCACAAATAGAATTAGCGCTAATATCAGAATGAAAACCCCATTGGAGATATATTTTTTGATGTTCTTTTTGTTCATCTTTTGAGTTAATGTCTTACTTTTTAGGTATTAAACTATATGAAAGATTGCTTCGTCGCTGCGCTTCCCTCGCAATGACGGACGACTAATAAAAACTGGGACTTCCAATCCTCCAGCTTTAGTTTTTAGAGATTAAATCCCACTTTACTTTTCCCTCAATGTCATTAAGTTAATCGTTGGCGAGGACGCAAACGCTAGATGCTCCCATGTTGGCGTCCCCGCCAACATGTTTAGGCCTTCGCTTAATGACATTTACTTCTCCCTCTAGTGTAAGGTCATGCCCAGTGCAATATCTCTACTTCCTTTTTGAGGGGAAGAGGGAAGAAAGCAACTTCTATTCAGTCAATTTTCAACAAAGCTACATAAATCCCTTCTATAACCTTCGCCATTCGGCGGATGTCCAAAGTTTCCATTTTATCTGTCTTTTTATGGTAATTCTTATTTCTATAGAACGAAGTATCGGTAATCATCATTGCGCTGTAACCAAAATTCCAATAATTTAAATGGTCAGAGAAATCGATACCCGGCAATGCTCTAGGTGCATTAAACTCTTCAGTTTTTATCGTTTTGGAATTTTTGAAGTGCTGGCTAAATTCTTCTACAAACTTTCCTTTTTCTGCAGTAGAAACTAGCGTGATATAATCTCCTTTATTGCCGAACATTTTAGACATCTCTGGCACTGGGTAATTTTGACTATTCGCTTTGTCGCTAAAAAAACCAATCATCTCTACAGATATCATCCCTAAAACATCAATTTTATTGTCTTTTAAGGACTTGGCGTGAACATAACTACCCATATGCTCAGTTCTGAAATAAGGAGGCTCCTCCAGCGTGTAAGCTACCAAATCAATTCTCTTATTTAGTTTCTGCCCTTTTAACTGACGAGCCAATTCTAACAATGCAACTACGCCACTGGCATTATCATCTGCACCTTCTTGGTCGCCGCAAACATCATAATGTGCCCCAACAATAATACGTTGTTTATTTTCAGTGCCGAAAGAGCAAATCACGTTCTTGTAGGTTTTGCCATCTACTTTATGTTCTTGAAAAGAAACCGTGTTGCTGTACTTTGAGAAATCGGTTTTAATGTAATTGGCAATGGCATTTAGCTGTGCAATATTTTCAGGATTACGATAGCCAGCAGTTTTGGTAATATTAGTTAAGTGTTTCTTTACCAAAGTGGTGTCTGTGTTGCCGAAACATACAAAATAACTCAGGCTTAAAATAATTAAGGTCGATATCTTTTTCATCAAAAATCTGGATCTACACGGAAAGTGGTGCCTCTTGCACCAAATTTAGAAACATTGTAGCTTAAACCGAAAGAGAAAACTCTGGTAATTACATTGTTCCTAGAATCAATTACTGAATTGCCCGATACCTGCCTAGAAACCATATTGCCTTGATTTAATAAGTCGCTAGCACTAGCGGTTAAACTCAGCGATTTGTTTTTAAGGAAATTCCTGCTAAAACTTAGTCCTAATAGCAGTGGATTTTGGTTGGCAACGGCAAATCCTGTACTAATTCTTTTTGAGCCATTAAAGCCAATTCTGTAGGTTTTATTAATAAAAGCATTTCCGGCTAATGAGAATGAGAGGTTCTGTAAATCTCGGTTTCCTCCTTGTAAATTGCTGTTTGAATTTGAGCTGTATGAGTAATTGGCATTGCCTGTCATATTGAAATTCTTGATAGTAGCCCGGCCGTTTAAGCTGGCATTAAAGGTTCTAGTAATAAAAAACTGCGTAGTTGTAAATTGTCCGGGGTTAAACGAGGGTAAAACATAGCCAGGGCTTAGGCTACCTGAATCGTAGTTTCCGAGGCTAATATAGTTGCTCTGTAGGTTTTGTACGCTGTTGTTGTTTACTTGATTGTAACCAGCCTTGGCACTTAAACTAGCTTTCTTAAAGTTTAAATTACCCGAAATTTGTTGCGAAAAATTCAACCCACTGTTAAAATAGCGCACATTATTGATAAACAAGGCTCTGTTTGAAACGCCAACAGTACCATTGTAACCTAAAGTGAAAACCTTCTTTTTAATAGGGATGCTAATGTTGTAATTTCCACTGAGATTATAGGTCCCATTAGTGTTTTCATATCGAGTTTCTTGTCTAAAAGCGCCCAAAGTATCAGCCAATAAAATCATGTTATTTACAATTTCATTTTGTGTGGTAGAAAAATTTGCCGAAGCAAACATAGAAGCACCCGACTTTTCTTCGATGTAATTGTAATTGGCATTTAACCTATGTTGAAAAGATGGCTTTAGGTCTGGATTTCCGATGATGATGTTTTGCAGGTTTTCCGTATTGCGAATAGGTTGCAACTGCGCAGGTGTTGGGCTATTGTTGCTACCGGAATATCCCAAGGTTAAAGTTTTACCTTTTTTAAGTGCATTATTGTAATTAATGGTTGGCGAATAGTTAAAAGTGTTGTTGTTTATCTTTTGCCCTAAGTTGATATAATTGTTGTGAAGGATGTTTGGTCTTGCGTTAAAACCAACGGTTAATCGCGTCTTTTTGTTGCTTTGGCTATAACTCACACCCATTGATTGGGTGATGAACAAAGATTTAAGCTCGGAACTTAACGAATCTACAAAGCGGTACTCATTAGTCAGGTTACTCAGCACATTTGTAGCAGAGCGATTGAAAGAATTATTCAACGAAAACGAGTAATTAAAATTGATATGTCTTCGGTTAATCGTATCGGTAACCTTACTAATAGCAGCAGAATAGGCTGTGCTAAACGAAAAACTCTGCGATCGGTTATCGTTGTCGATATTACGGTTCAACACAGAGTCTTTCAATAAGGTTTGATCTTGCTGATTGTAATAAAGTGTATTGGTGTTTACGAGTTGAGCAGAATTTTGATTATTAATTGAAAACCCGAAATTAGTGGAGAAGTGGTTTCTGATGTTCTTTAATTTCTTCGAAAGATTGAAGCTGGCATCTATGTTTGAAGAATTACCATTATTGTCGCTTACGTTTCTAAAATCTTGCTTGGTTACACCACTTTGGTTGTTGATAGAGAAATTATTGTTGTTGTTTCGACCAAAGCCGGCGTTTACAGATCCATTCAAGAACCATACCTTGTTCCTATTGTTAATATCGGCACTAAAACCGTGTCTGCCGTTTTTCGAGTTGCCGTTATTTTGTGAAGCGTTGTAAAAAGTGCCCAAGTCGCTCAAGGTTTCTACAGCTTGCTCTCTGGTAAAAGCATTGTTGTTTTGGTTGGCGTTGTAGTTGAAACCGACACTACCAGTTTTTCCAATTTTGTCTCTGTGGTTTATAGAAAAATTAGCGTTCTGACTGTTTCCTGCACCGTTGTTTTGTGTGGTATAATTTAGCCCTAAACCAGTTTGCTTGTCACTTTTCCAAAGGTTCATCCTGTTTTTAGAGCCAATTTGATCGTTCGATCCGGCGTTAATGGCGAGGCTGCCGAACTGCCCTCTGTCCATGCCAGGTTTGGTTACAATGTTGATCAGTTTTTGCGGGTCCCCAATCTTCAGTCCCGTAAAGTTGGCTTGGTCGCCATAATCATCAATAATTTGAATTTTAGAAACAATGCCGGCAGGTAAAGTGGCTATAAACTCTTTCACGTCATTGGTAAAGAAATCCTTGCCATTCACCCGCAATTTCACCACGTTTTGCCCCATCGACTTTACGTTGTAGTCGTCGTCAACTTCAATGCCCGAAAATTGCTTAATCAGATCGGCCACATTATCACCGTCCAAAACCTGATAGGCAGCGGCATTATATTCTACGGTATCTTGCATTACACGTATGGGGTTGGGTTTAGCTTTAATCACAACTTCCTTTAGTGTGTTGCTTGCCATTTTTAGTCTGATGTTATCTATCTGCAGATTTTTTTTCTTGCCAAAGCTGTAGTCGTTCCTAAAATCATAATAACCGATGATAGAGATACGCAGATTAAAGTTTTCATTTTTTACTTTAGAGAAGCTAAATTGGCCACCGGCATCTGTCTTTGTTCTTAAAGTGTCTTTTTGATCGATGAGCATAACGCTGGCGTCAATCACTGCGACACCGCTAGTATCAGCAACTTTGCCCGTAACTTTTCTGTTGGTCTGTGAAAAGCCATTTATACTGCTAAAAGTTAGCAGCAAGGAGAGCAGAAAAAAAGATAAATTCTTCAAAATTTTGTGTTGCTAAAACAAACTTAATATTTAGTTATCAAGCTTTCTCATTTTAACAAAATTTTAACAAGCTTTAATTGTTAGATGTTTTTCTACATAAATTCCATAATTTCTAACAAAAAAATATCGCCATTGCGATTGAAGAAACCTGTTGCTTAGACATTTTGGTCTCTCCGAAATCGCAATGGCGATAAGGCTTCTTTGTGTTTAGAATATTAATTACCGTTGCTATGCACAAACATTTTTGCAGAAAATCTAGTGTCGTCTGTGTTTGCTTTCAAACCTTTTGCGTAAACTGTATAGATTTTTCCTTCTTCAAGTTTAACAGCGGTAATTGTGGTTTCTACAGCACCACTTGTAGCATTTTTGATGTTTAGCGTAGTGCTTTCTGTAGCGTCTACAACTTCAAAAGCGCTAAATTCTTTAAAAGCTTTGTTCGTAGCCAAATCCGTTGTAGCTCCATTTACATTTAAGCTCAATGAGCCACCATCTGGACTCAAGTTTACAAATCTAATTTTTGCCTTGCCAGCTGCTGGTTTTTCCAAATTATCATCAAGCATTAATAGTTCGATATTCTCTAATTTATTGATTACAAATAATGAATAACCTAGGTTAGGTGTTAAATTGTGTTGTAGACTTTTTAAAGAAGTAAGGTTGTTTTTCTTGGTCACATTAAATACTCTATTTCCCGAGAAAGCACTTAAGTAGCCAATTTTATTTCCAAACTCAAAATCGGTGTTTCCATTAGCTCTGGTGTTGTCTACATAAACATCAAGTAGCTCAGTTGTTGGAGAAGCTTGGATAATGTTTAGCCCAGATACCTGTATAGGTTCATAGTCTCTATCTAATTTAGAACAAGAAAACAAACCTAACGATAACACAGAGAACGTTAACGCAGCAGTAATAGCTTTATACTTAGAAAATCTCATGATGATATAAAAAATTATTTAAACAATACGGCACTTTGCCTTTAACTCACATTCTTAATACGTTATGCTAATTGAAAACGCTACAAATTTTTAATTATTTTTTGTTTGAGGTTGATTTTAAATAGCTTAGCGAATCATAGATGCTCCCAGAAGTTTTCTGAGTTCACTACAAATTGGTTTTCCGGATGATATTTTTCGGTAAACGATTTGGTGAAGTTAACTTTTACTTTAGGGCTATACTTTATCTCATAAACATTGATCTTATTCTCTTGGATTTCTAGAAAGTCTATTTCTGCTTGTTGTGTATTGCGCCAATAGTGCATTTTTCCATAAAAACCATCATAGCTTAATCTTTTGTATTTTTCGCTGATAATGAAGTTCTCAAACAATGCTCCAATATCATTACGGCTTTTTAAAGGGCTGAACTGCCCAATAATCGCATTTCTGATGCCATTATCATAGAAATAGATTTTTGGTTTCGAAGTAATTTCATTTCGCTGGTTTGTAGAATAAGGATGCAGACGAAAAATTACGAAAGCTTTTTCAAGCAAATCAATATAATTAACTACGGTTAACCTGTCTACTCCTAAAATTTTTGCTAATTCATTGTAAGAAACTTCGTTACCTAACTGTAGCGCCAAGGCATTTAGAAGTTTGATGAGCAGGTCGGGCATTTTTATGTTTACCAGTTCCAAAATGTCTTTGTAGAGGTAGCTTCCCGAAAGTTGCAAAAGTACTTTTCTTTTTTGTGTGCTGGTAACTACTTCGGGGTACATGCCATAAATTATAAATTCTTCTAATCGCCCAATTGCATTCGCAAAAGTATATTCGTTTCTAATTTCACGCCATGACAGCGGAAATAATTTGTGCTCCCATTTTCTGCCAGTTAAAGGTTCATTTATTTTATTTCCTAAATCTAAAGAAGAGGAGCCGGTTACAATAATTTGCTTTCCTAATTTAGCATCTATTATCATTTTTATGGCGAGGCCTATGTTTTCAATTCTTTGTGCCTCATCTATAAAAACAACATCGTAATCGCTTATTAAGTTTTTAAGGAAGTTGAAATCTGCATTAGATAATTGAATTCTAGTTTGAGGTTCATCACCATTCAGTTTTAAAACAGATTTGTCCTTTATTAACTCATTGATAAGTGTTGTTTTGCCTACTTGTCTGGGACCTAGCAGGATAATTGCCTTTTTTAAATCCCAATCTTCAAGTATATATGGAATGATTTCTCGCTTTATCATAAAACAAATATATAATATTTTATGATTACGTTCTTAAAAAACTATAATATTTTATGATTATGTTCTTAAAAAACTATAATATTTTGTGGTTTGAAATGTGATGCTTAAGTTTTATTTTCCTTGGTATTATGTCTTTTTAAGCTCAATAACCGTAATTTCTGGCCAAATGCCAATCCTACCAGAAAATCCAATGAACCCAAAGCCCCTGTTTACATTTAAAAATCTGCCATTCTCTTCTTTAACGCCAGCCCAATGCTTGTACCTGAATTGGACAGGGCTCCATTTTAAGCCCAATGCTTCGATGCCAAATTGCATGCCGTGGGTATGTCCAGCTAAGCTAAGGTGTATTTTAGATGGATGATTTTTTACTTGTGCTTCCCAATGTGAAGGGTCGTGTGATAATAGAATTTTAAAATCATCTGTCGCAGTGCCTTTCAAGGCCTTTTCCAAATCACCACGTTCCCCAAAGCCCAAGCCCCAGTTTTCTATGCCTGCTAAAACAATTTTCTGTCCGTTTTTTTCTAGCGTAACATGTTCATCCAGCAATAACTTGAAACCAATTTCTGCATGATAATTCTTCAATTGTTGTAAGTTCTCTCTTTTTACCGCATCACTTTCCCACTTTACATAATCGCCGTAATCGTGGTTGCCCAACACCGAAAATTGCCCAAATGGTGCTTTGATTTGTGAAAAATGATTGATGTAAGGTTTAATTTCTTCCGCTTTGTTATTCACCAAATCTCCAGTAAACACAAACAAATCTGCCTCTTGGCGATTAATCAAATCAATACCTTTTTGTACCGCTTTTGGATTGTTCAAACTCCCTGCATGAACGTCAGAAATTTGCACCAATTTAAAGCCATCAAAGGCAGCTGGTAAATCATCAAAATACAAGCTGTGTTTAATAATACGATAAGCATATTTGCCTTTTAAAATCCCATAGATAAAAACTATGATTATTGTTGACGATAATAGTATTCCTAAATATATGCCATTTAGCGGTCTCTCCGGATAGATGAAATTTCCTTTAGATAAGTAATTTATTCCGCCAGCAATTACTCTGTAAATATCTGTAAGTACTTCGGTTAATACAAAAACCAATAACGAAACAAAGTAAACGAGTAGTACATGCGCACTAATTTTAAACAAGTTTTTTTGTCCGTCTACACTTAATCTGCTTAAACTAAACGAAAATACAATTAGCAACAGTACTGGAAAAACCCATAACCAAGGCAATAGCGGTGCGGCTATAACTGGAGCCAGTGCACTCAACGCATATCCATTAATAAGCAGAAATATTA
The DNA here is from genome assembly GCF_031119335.1 of Pedobacter sp. Taxonomy (GTDB): domain Bacteria; phylum Bacteroidota; class Bacteroidia; order Sphingobacteriales; family Sphingobacteriaceae; genus Pedobacter. The sequence continues at coordinate 285,504 of NZ_JAVHXT010000004.1, read as the reverse complement.
CGGCAAATATTAAGAGCGGTACAAATGGAAGTTTTCTTTTCATGTTTTGAAATTTTGAACCACGTTAGACACCTTAGTGCATTTAAGTTTTTATCAATTCCTAAGGTGTTCTTAGGTGTTTAAGGAGGTAAAATAAAAAGGCATATGGTTAAAATCAAAATTGCGAGGTTCGAAGCAATCCTAAAGCGGTTAAATAATAGCTAAAGTTGTAAGATTGCTTCGTGCCTCGCAATGACGACAATGCCTAAAGTCCCCTTTAGGGGATTTAGGGGTTTAAATCAACTCAACGCTGCGGCTCACAAATGCAGTTAATTCTGCACCCGTTAACATACCTTGCGAAAGTAGTGCTAAATCAACCGCTTGCTTAGCAAATTTGCTTTGCTCTGCTTCATCAGCCGATGCTAAAATTTTGCTTACCAATTTATGGTTTCCATTGATAGCCACTTTGTAACTATCTGGCATGTTGCCGTAGAAACTCATTCCACCGCCCATTTTAGCCATGTCTTTCATTCTACGCATAAACTCATCCATAGTAATCGTTACAGGTGCATCATCTGGACTTAAACCAACAACTTCTACCGTGTAACCTGGTTTGGTAATCGCTTTTTCGAAAATACCTTTAACCGTGGTAGATTGCTCTTCGCTTAATACCGACTCTAACTTCTCGTCTTTTTCAATCAATTGGTTCGCCACCGAAGCATCTACACGTTTCAACAACGTTTTTTCTAACTTCTGCTCAAAACTACTCACAAAGTGACTGTCAATAGCAGAATTCATCACCAAAACATCGTAACCTTTTTTCTCTGCCGCTTGGATAAAGCCATCTTGCTTATCTAAATCTGTAGCATATAGATAAACTACATTTCCATTTTTATCCGTTTGTACTGCACTTACTTTCTCTTTGTACTCCTCAAAAGTGAAAGCCTCTTTTTTAGTATTGGTTAACAAGGCAAAATCTTTCGCTTTATCGTAAAATTTCTCCTCGCTAATCATGCCGTATTTTACGAACAGACCAATATCACCCCATTTTTCTTCAAAACCTTTACGGTCTGCCTTAAACAGTTCGCTTAATTTATCAGCTACTTTTTTAGTGATATAGTTGTTGATTTTCTTCACGTTACCATCAGCCTGCAAGAAACTTCTAGAAACGTTCAAAGGAATATCCGGACTGTCAATCACACCATGTAACAACATCAAGAACTCAGGAACAATATCCTTCACCTCATCAGTAATGAAAACCTGACGAGAGAACAATTTGATTTTGTTGCGCTGCATATCGAAATCTTCCTTCACCTTAGGGAAATACAACACACCCGTTAAATTAAAAGGATAATCAACGTTTAAATGAATCCAGAACAAAGGGTCATCAGAGAACGGGTATAATTGCTTGTAAAAATCCAAGTAATCAGCATCTGACAAATCTGCAGGTGCTTTGGTCCAAATTGGGTTGGTGGTATTTACAATGTTGTCAACCTCAACTGATGTATATTTAGCTTTTCCCTCTTCATCAACACCGTCTTCTACGCTGTCTGTTTTCGTTCCAAATTTAATTGGCACAGGTAAAAACTTAGCGTATTTATCTAAAATCTCTTGTAGTTTGTGCTCGCTTAAAAACTCTTCGCTTTCTGCGTTAATGTGCAAAACTATGTCTGTACCACGAGTAGTTCTAGAACCTTCCGAAATTTCGAAAGAAGTACTACCATCGCAAGTCCATTTAGCAGCTTCAGCACCTTCTTGGTACGATAAAGTGTTGATTTCTACCAAATCAGCTACCATAAATGCAGAGTAGAAACCTAAACCGAACTTACCGATAATCTCGTTGGCATCCTTTGCGTCTTTGAACTTTTCAACAAACTCGCTAGCGCCAGAGAAAGCCACTTGGTTAATGTATTTTTTGATTTCTTCGGCAGTCATACCCAAACCATTATCGCTAATTGTAATGGTTTTTGCTTTTTCATCCAATTTCACTTCTACCAAAGGCTGGCCAACCTCGCCGTTAAACTGACCAAGAGCGCCTAAGCGTTTAATCTTTTGCACCGCATCAACCGCATTAGAAACTAATTCCCTTAAAAAGATTTCATTGTCCGAATACAGGAATTTCTTGATGATTGGGAAAATGTTTTCTGTGTGTATGGAAATACTTCCTTTTTCTGTTGTCATATCTTAAACTAATTTTTTGCTTATACGCTTGTTTATCAATGCTTGTTCCAAAGTAAAATATAGGTCAAAGTGGCAGGGTGTTTCAATTGTATCGGCAATTTTGAAAGTCCCCTTTGGAGCCTGTCCCGACCATTCGGGAGAATTTAGGGGTAAAGCAATTTCAGTAAATCTTCGGTTCCGCTAGTCCCGCTTTACGCTTTACTTTTCCCGATAAAATCCTATCGTGTGGACACAAATAATTGGAAAATATTATTTTCCTCCCCCTGCCCCCTCGGAGAGGGGGATATGCAAAATGCTTAAGCACAGAGTGTCCCCCTTTGGAGGGGGATTCAAGGGGGAGGAACAAGATGTGTCCACACGATAGGATAAAATCGAGATATGTGTTCGCTGCAATCGGGTTTAATTAACCAAAAACTATGCTATTCACATCCACGTCATTCGGAACGCAGTGCAGTCCCGATCGTTAGGTATAGAAATCTTTCGACACGAAATAAGGCTTATATTTCGAAACATTTCCACTTTTTAAAACTCTATTTCTCGTTACATCCGAAATGATGGTGCCCTTAAGCAAAAAAGAAATAGCTAGGTTGCCATTTAACAGTAGCGTAAAATAACCTTTTCATCACATAAATAAACTGCAATAAAAAAAGCACCCAATATTTGGATGCTTTTCGATAGAATTTTAACCTATTTATGCTGTGCCTGCCCTACGCGGATAGCCCACTCACAGGACTTTTTTGTCTTTTCTTAAACGACCTTCGTTTCAGTATAACAAGCTAGCGAAAAATTGGTTTTGTTCCTTTAAATTTTTATTAACAAATCAACAAGTTTGTGAATTACTTCTTGGTGTCGGCATAACCGAATACTTTTTGAAGCAAACCTGTTGAACGTGCGTTTATGTTATCTCTAATTTTTAGTTCCTCTTGAGCAACTTGAACGAACATGCCTTCGATAGCTTTTTCTGCAACGTACTGTGTTAAGTTGGTGTTAACAGGTTTCACTAACGGGATTTTATTATACGCTGCGGCGGCATCTGTCCAATATTTTGTTGCGCCAACTTTGCTCAAACTGTTGCTAATTACCGGAGAAAATCTCTCCATCAGCTGTGCTGTAGTTACTCTTTTAAAGTAAGAAGTAGCGGCATCTTTATTTCCTAAAAGGATATTGGTTGCATCGGCAATAGTCATTTGTTTAATGGCGTTTACAAAGATAGGTTTGGCTTCTTTCGCAGCGTCTTCTGCCGCACGGTTCAAGCTTAAAATCACATTATCTGCCAAAGAATTTAAACCTACGCTGCGTAAGGTGCTTTCTACTTTTTGAGCTTCTTTCGGAAACAAGATTTTAATGGCCATGTTACCAAAAAAACCGTCTTTAACCGAAAGTCTGTCTGCACCAGCCGATGTGCCAATCTCTAAAGCCTGTTTTAAGCCGTTGCTAATTTCCAAACTGCTCGGTGTTCCCATAGCTCCAGTAGCCACCTGACCTAAAATATTACCTAATTTGCCTTGGCTCTGCGCATCGCAACTACTAAGTGAAACGGTAGCTGCTGCCAATAAAAATAATCCTGTTCTTTTCATAAAGTATTGTAATTAAGCTAGGGCTAAAAATATTTAGCGGATTTGCTCGAAAAAATTTGTTGATGGTACGCCAACATAAGAATTTCTCTTGTTGGCGTCTCGTCAAAGTAGAACCAATATTTCGAACGCTCCGATTATTTCTCTTTGCCCGTGGTAGCAAAATTACGCAAATCTTTTGCCATTAGCTGTGCCGATTTAGCTAATTTAACATATTCGGCTCGGTAACCTTCTTTGTCGGTGCCTTTTGCGCCATCGGCCAAAGCAATGGCTTGTTCAAAGGTGCTTTCTTGTACAAATTCCGATTGGCGCAGCAACATGCCAAACATAGCCACCGATGCAGAAAACCTAAAGTTGTCACTGGTTTTGTTCAGCTTATCTTGATAGCTGTCTATTACTGGCTTTTGTAGCAATTTGCTGCTGTCGCCATCTGGTTGTTTGTAGCGCATTTTAACGGTAAGTATTTCATTAGTGTTGTTAGATGATGGAGAGTTCTTGAGAGCATTTTGACGTACATCTTGATATTTGAGCGCATCAACACTTTTGATAAACTTACTTTCTACGCCAACTGGAATAATTTCATACAAGGCGGTTACGGTATGTCCAGCACCCATTTCGCCAGCATCTTTTTTATCGTCGTTAAAATCTTCGTTGTTTAACAAACGGTTTTCATAGCCAATTAAACGGTAAGCTTGCACCTTAGCAGGGTTAAATTCTATCTGTAGCTTTACATCTTTAGCTACGGTAAATAAAGTGCCACCAAATTCATTAATCAATACTTTTCTAGCTTCGCTGATGTTGTCGATGTAGGCATAATTACCGTTGCCTTTGTTGGCCAAAACTTCCATTTTGCTGTCTTTGTAGTTGCCCATGCCAAAGCCGAGAACGGTTAAAAATACACCGCTTTTGCGTTTTTCTTCAATTAGGGTTTGCATATCGCCATCGCTGCTAGCACCTACGTTAAAGTCGCCATCGGTTGCTAAAATGATACGGTTATTACCGCCCTTAATGAAATTTTCTGTAGCTACCTTGTAGGCCAATTTAATACCTGCGCCGCCTGCAGTAGAACCACCCGCACTCAATTTGCTCAATGCTTCTTTAATGGCTTGCTTGTTATCTCCAGAGGTTGATGGTAAAACCAAACCAGAACTACCAGCATAAACCACAATAGCTACTTTATCTTGGTCGCGTAAATTATCTGTAAGTAGACGTAGGGAACTCACTAATAAAGGTAATTTGTTGTAAGATTCCATCGAACCTGAAACATCAATTAAGAAAACCAAGTTAGATGGTGGCAATTTCTCGGTAGGGATGTTTTTCGCTTTTAGCCCAATATGTACCAAACGATGTTGACTGTTCCAAGGAGCGGTACCGATTTCAGTAACAATATTTACTGGGTCGTCGCCTTTTGGTTGTGCATAGCTGTAATCAAAATAGTTGATCATTTCTTCTATACGCACTGCATCTTTTGGAGGCAAGCCGCCGTTATTAATGAACCTGCGCATATTGCTGTAAGATGCGGCATCTACATCGATAGAAAAAGTAGAAAGTGGCTCGTTGGTTACTTTTTTGAAGGCATTTTCGGTTATGTGTGCATAGTTTTCGGTGTTTTGAGGAGCTTGATAAAAGTGTGCGCCATTACCCGTTGCCATTATACTTTTGTTAGCTGAAATACCTACAACCCTACCCGCTAAAGCTTCTGCGACTGGCGGAGCAACCATCTTCATGTCAGCTGATTTGTGCATTCTTTTTTGTTGCTTACCATATCCTACCACGACAAGTTCTTTTAAAGCTTGGTTATCCTCATCCAATTTAATATTGATAACATCAGTTTTTCCTATCGTAATCTTTTTGGTAACGAAACCTAAGTTCATTACTTGCAAATGCGTATCTGTAGACGGAATTACAATTTTATATTTTCCGTTTTTATCAGATGATACGGAAGTTTTACTCGGCAAACTTTTAACCGTTGTACCAGGTAAGGCTAAGCCATCTGATGCGCTAACTATAGTGCCAGAAATTTCTCTGGTTGGGTTGGCTTTATATCCTAAAAGTAGGATTAAAGCGATAATTGAGGTGAATAATGTTTTCATTGTTTAGAGTTTTAAATGTAAAGTCTTTCGATAATTAATTTGTAGCATTGGCTCGTGCTCTGCGAATTTTAATAATCCGTTTAACTACGAAGTACAAGCCAAATAAAATGATGAGATAAGGCCAAATACTCACTGCCCAAAGCACAAAGCCTACAATAGATTGCCATCCGTCATTAAGCGCTACTTTTGTTCTGGTTAAAAAGCCACTTTTTGGTTGCGCTAAGTATTCTTTTTCTTGGTAAAGGCTGATATTTAGAGTGCTAAATGCTACCTGGTCTGCCAAATATTTCAATCGCCCCTGTTGGCTGTCTATTTCTTCTTCTAGCGTTCTAATATTTTCTTCAATGGCCAAAATGTCTTTTACAGTTGCAGCTTTGGCAAGTATTTGTTTGTAACGCAGCAAATACTGACGTTTGGTTGCCAATCGAGTTTCAATATCTACGTACTCCTCTGTTACATCTCTAGCTTGCAAGTTTTTGGCTTCTATTTTATCTTCCCCATTTTCCATGGCGGCTATTAATTGCTCAAAACTTGCCGATGGTATGCGTATTTTCAAATTATAGGCAACACTTTGTTCGTTATTCTGCAAGTCTTCACTTTCATAGTAAGCGTTAAGTTTTTTCAGCAATTGGTCAATTCTCTTTTTGCTATCGCTGATGTTCCGGCTCTTCACCGTCATACTGCCATCTTTAATGATTTTTTGTTTGTTGATGGCTATTTGAGAGTTTGCTGAAGTCACGTTGTTTTCCAGTCGATTATCTTCGTATTTTGAAGATGGAGCAGGAGCCATCAACTTCACTGCAGATGCTTGGTCAGCCACAGCTTCGGTAACAACTATTTCATCTACAGCATCAGATTTGTTTTCTTGTTTATTACCGCAAGCACTCAGCATAAAAACTGCACAGTAAGCTATTAAATGAGGTATTTTCATGTCCTAAGGTTTTTTGGTGATGGTGTTTTATTCGAAAATCTTTTTCGGTCTAATAACTTATCGACTTTTGGACTTATCGTTTAAGGGTAGATGTAGCTATCCACAATTTTCCATACCCATCTCGAAAAATATTTTTATACTTGAAGAAATTTAGGAATTCCGAGACGTTTGAAGTTTATCAAAAATACATCTAGAGTTGGGGAGAATGCGACGCAAGACGATCTCTCGCTAGTTGCAGCTTACCAAGAAAGCGGCGATTTAGAAGTATTGGGTAAGCTTTATAACAGATATATGCACTTAGTTTTTGGGGTGTGCTTCAACTATTTTAAAGATGAAGAGCAAAGCAAGGATGCAGTAATGCAAATTTTTGAAGAACTAGTGAAGAAACTTCGTGTACATCAGGTGCAGAATTTTAAAAGCTGGCTGCATGTGCTCACCCGAAACCATTGCTTAATGGCTTTGCGCAAGTCGAGCAAAAATCCAACGGTAAGTATTGAAGAAAATTTTGTGGAAAATGATGAGTTGGTGCATCTTGATATCGACAACACAAAAGAAACACAGCTTACCATCATGGAAAAGTGTATGGAAACCCTTTCGGAAGAACAACGAAAAAGCGTAGATTTATTCTATCTACAAGAAAAATGCTATAAAGAAGTTGCCGATATTACGGGTTACGATATGCTGAAAGTGAAAAGCTATATCCAAAATGGAAAGCGCAATTTGAAAATTTGTATTGAAAAGAACAGTGGGCAATAACGAATGGTTAGATATTGATGTACTAGACGATTACCTAGAAGGTAAACTCGACCCTCGTACCATGCATAAGGTTGAGCGAATTTCGCTCGAAGACCCTTTTGTTGCCCAAGCTTTAGCAGGTTTAACCGAAGCTAAGAAGCGTACACAAACGCTTTCTCTCCTGCAGAAGCAATTGCAAGAACGCATAGCCGAAAAGCCAGTTGAACGTAAAATGTGGCGAATTACCTCGTTGCGATTAAGCATCGCCGCAACTGCCGCCGTGGTATTTATTGTGGTTAGCGTTTTGTTTTTGATGCGTGAAAATCAACGTAAAATTCAAAGTGATTTTGCGGCACGAAATAAGACAGTAGAGGTAGATTTAAAACCTGAAGTTGCCGCTGTTGCGCCGGTTGATACCTTGTCGAAAACAGCAGCAGAAACATTGCTAGATCAAAAGAAGGTTACGCAAGCATTGGATAACACATTATCGAAAAACGGCCAAGCTATTGCAAAAAATAATAAGGCTGTTCAGGAAGAAGCTGTAGCGGCATCTGTTTTACAAGAAAAACAGTTTAAATCTGCACGACTTAAACAGGAAAATTATCAAAAACAAAACACAGTAATGGGACCGCCAATTGCTGCGCCAACATCACCAGTGCAGGTTTTGGATAGTAGGGTAGATGGTATCCAAGTGAAAACAGATCCATATGCGAGGTCTGTTAAAGGTACCGTATATGATATTGCTGGCAGGCCACTATCTGGTGCCGATGTGAAAATGGTGGGTAAAGATATTAGGGCAATTACGAATGTGAGCGGCGAATTTACTTTGCCGATAGATAAAGACAGCAACAAGGTTACTTTAGAGGTAGCTTCGTTAGGCTTTGCCAGAAAAAATGTGGAAGCAAGAGCTAACGAGAAATTAAATATCCGTTTGGATGGAAGTAGTTCTGCTCTGAGTGAAGTGGTGGTAGTAGATGCTGGGCAAGCAAAAAGAAAATCTGTAATAGCTGCAAAAGAAGTTGCTGATGAGGTGCTTATTGGTATCCCTAAAATTGGCTGGAAAGCTTATGGCGAATATCTAGCTAAAGAAAACAAACTTTATGTTGATGGCTCAAAATTGGTAATGTTAAATTTTACTATTCTCCCTGATGGTACACCTAGCGATATCAAAGTAGGAAAGTCGGCTGGAAAGGATTTTGACGAAGAAGCGATAAGACTGCTAAAGAATGGTAGTAAGTGGAATTACCCAGCAGGTGTAAATAAAACTACTGCGATCAGCATCAAATTCTAAATGTATAAAGTTGGTAAATTTCTAGAAAAGGATCTTGATAAGCTGCTCCCTTTTATGCAGGCTCATCCTTTTGCTGTAGTCATTGGCGCAAACCAAAATATTCCATCGGCCACGCAAATACCTTTACAAATTAAACAAGATGGTGATGTTGTTAAGCTTGTTGGCCATGTGATGCGAAAAACCGACCATCATGAGGCTTTTGTAGCAAACGAGAATGTGTTGGCACTGTTTCATGGTGCGCATGCTTATGTGAGTGCTTCGGTCTACGAAAATCCGGCATCAGCTTCTACTTGGAATTACAGTTCGGTTTACGCTGCCGGCAAAATTAGAATGTTAAATGATGAAGAAACTAGAAGCGTAATTAAAGAACTTACCAATCAATACGAAGCTACTGACAGTCCAGCGGCTTTTCATCGCATGTCTGATGAATACATCAACCATCATTTAAAAGCTATTGCAGGTTTTGAAATTACCGTAACTTCTTTAGATGGAGTTTTTAAATTGAGCCAAAACCATCCGCAAGGTAATAAAGAAGCAATTGTTAAACAGCTTTCGCAGAGCGATGACGTGCAAGAGCAGGAAGTAGCGAAGCAGATGAAAGATTTAAATGGCTAGACTGCTTTATTGTTAAATTGTTTTTTGTTCCCGCTGATTATATTGATTTCCTCTGCAGATATTCGCTGATATTTTTGCCGACTTAATGATGCGTTTTCTTTTCTTCCCCTTTGGGGGAGGTTAGGAGGGGTTTTAGCACTCTGGCAAACTAATCGGGATATTTGTTGCTAAACCACCGTCAGAAGTTTCTTTGTATTTAGAGTTCATATCTAAAGCGGTTTCCCACATGGTATTTACTACCGCATCTAAGCTTACTTTTGCCTTATCAGGATTACTTTGCAGTGCCAACTGACTAGCAGTAATGGCTTTGATGGCACCCATGGTATTACGTTCGATGCAAGGAATTTGCACCAAGCCGCCGATAGGATCGCAGGTTAAACCCAAGTGATGTTCCATGGCTATTTCTGCCGCCATTAATACCTGTCGTTGCGAACCACCCAAACATTCTGTTAAAGCCGCTGCTGCCATTGCAGAGGAAACACCAATTTCTGCCTGACAACCACCCATCGCTGCAGAAATAGTAGCTCCTTTTTTGAAAATACTGCCAATTTCACTAGCACAAGCAATAAACTGAATGATTTTATCTTCGGTGTAACCATCGCAAAAAGTAATAAAATATTGCAATACAGCTGGAATTACACCCGAAGCGCCATTGGTTGGGGCAGTTACCACACGACCGAAAGCAGCATTTTCTTCGTTTACTGCCAAGGCGAAACAACTTACCCAATCTAAAATATAGTTAAAGCCCATCCCGCCTTTACGAATAGCCAGCATCCAACTATCATAATCGGTATAGGTTTGGTCACCAATTAAGCGCTGATTTAATTTCGCAGCTCTACGGGCAACGTCTAATCCGCCAGGTAAAAAACCAGCAGTATGGCAACCTCTATAAATACATTCTTTAATTACTTTATAATGTTGTAGAATTCCTTTTTTGGTTTCGGCTTCTGGTCGCCAAGCGGCTTCATTTTCCATTACAATTTCCGAAACTTTTAAGCCAGTGGTTAAGCACCAATGTAAAAGTTCGCTGGCTTTCTCTACCGGAAACGGTAACTCAACCTGTTCTTTTTCGGAACTGTCTTGCCCTTCTTTTACCACGAAGCCACCTCCTATACTGTAATAAGTCTCAGAAATGGCTTTGCTAGTTGATAACAATGCCTGAAAAGTAACTGCATTCGGGTGAAAAGGCAAGCTTTCAGCAAAAAGGAATATCAAATCATCCTCATAAGAGAAGTTGATTTTGAAATGCCCTGCAAGCAGCAATTTCTGTGTCTCTTTGATTTCGGCAACAGTACTGTCAATCGCATTTACGTCAAAAGTAACGGGATCTCCGCCAGCTAAGCCTAACAGAATAGCTATGTCAGTTCCGTGGCCTTTGCCGGTTTTAGCTAAAGAACCGTATAATAAGATTTTAACTTGTTCTACATCGTCTAAAACCCCCTGTGCTACTAGGCTATTGGTAAATTGTTGCGCAGCACGCCATGGGCCAAGTGTGTGCGAGCTAGAAGGGCCAATTCCTATCTTAAATATATCGAATACCGAAATTTGTTCATTAGGCATAATACAAAGCTACGATTGTTTTGTGATTTAAATTGGTGAATAATCTTGTAATTTTTTATCTTCATAACCAACAAACATTTAAAAAATAACGCCATGGAACAAACAAACTTTGAAGAAGAATTAGATTTAACCTATTGTAGAGCAAGTACCGGGAAAAGATTTGCCAATTATATTATAGATATGATCGTTTTTTATATTCTGGTTATTTTACTTGGTATTGCAATAGGATTTTTTAAGCCTGAACTTCTGCCTGAAGGGGATGGCGGTATCTTAGAGCGTATAATATCATTGATATGTTACGGATTGTTAATGTTCATTATAGAGGCAGCTTGTCACGGAAAAACCTTAGGAAAAGTAATTACTGGAACTAAAGCAGTAAATATGGATGGTAGTGATATTGGCTTCCAAAAGGCTTTTACACGTAACATTATTAGGTCTATTCCTTTTAATGCGCTTAGTGCTTTTGGTACACCTTGTAATCCATGGCATGATGCATGGTCTGATACGATGGTAGTTGACGAAAAAAAATTAGATCTGCAACGTAGAAAAGAAATTTTTTATACAGAGCTGAGATCGTCAAATGATTAGTTTCTTTAGATTACTAAAAATCAAACTCAATAATACTACTGTCTTGCAGCATGGTTTCTACAAACTCATGATGCTTGGCAGGACTTCCAACCGCATCCCAAGTTCCGGTAATGATACCGTTGGCTAATTGATGTTTGCCTCTGGTTGGTTTTAATTTGTGCTGTTTAAAGATGAGTTCGTAGTTATCTAAGTCTTTATTCTGATATTTCTTTACAATGCGGTAAGTGCGTTTAGTAAAACGGCGATCGGCTACATTTTCGATATAAGGAAAGATTAACAAAGAAAGTAATACAACCGCAGTTACACCAATAGCCTGGATAAAATAACCCGAACCCACTGCCATGCCAATAGCAGCTACAATCCAAATTACGCAGGCGGTGGTTAAGCCTTTTACTCTGTTTTCTTCTTTAAAGATTACACCAGCACCAAGAAAACCGATACCAGTTACAATGTTAGAGGCAATACGGTCATGACTGCTATCGCCAATTTTAACGGAAAGTACTGTAAATAATGCAGAGCCTAAGCCAATCATAATCATCGTTTTTAAACCTGCCGACTTGCTTCGGTATTCGCGTTCTGCACCTATTAAGCCACAAAGTAAAATTGCCAGCAAAAACTTGTTTACCTCTGCAATGGTAAGGAATTGATTTCTATCTCCTAGTATTTCCCACATGGGTTAAATGTAGAAAGTAAAAAGGTAAAAGTAAAAAGTTTTTTTTACGGTCCTTTAACCCAAATAGATTTGGAGAATAATTTTAAGTTTGCCGCCGTTGGGGCTCTTACTTTTTGACCGCAAAAAGTAACAAAAACTCTCGGTTGCCTATTTTTCTTTTAAAGTAAATGCTTTGGCTTATCGGTGCAATCCGAAAAATAGGAGACCGAAAATTAGCTGAACGAAGATTTGAGGGGCTATCGCTTGCAACGAACTTAATTTCGTTATCTCGAACTCAAGTTAGTGGGTTTAGAATATCAAATTTTAGGATGTGCATCTGGTGTCCCCCTTTGGAGGGGGTAGGGGGAGGATTTTTGTTAAGTTATAAAGAGGGCAAGTGGCAAAGAAATAGGGTTGGATATAATTCTGGCTTTGTTAACTAGCCCGGATTGAAGTGGATCCCGATTTTTCATCGGGAGTAGCGAAAAGCCGGACTTTCGAAAGATAGTAGCAAGGAAATTACGCTTCTAGACAAGTTTATAGAGATTGCTTCGTTCCTCGCAATGACGAGATATTGCACAAACAAAAATCCCTCAAAACTTGCGCCTTGAGGGATTTTTTGTATTCTTCGACTACTTGTCCCGAACCTTCGGGAAGCTCAGGATGACACCTGGCAAGTCGCTTTTATTAGTCCCCTTTAGGGGATTTAGGGGTTTACATCATGCCGCCCATGCCGCCGCCCATTGGTGGGTGTGCGTGACCTGCATCTGCTGCTTCTGGCTCATCTGCCAAAACAACTTCTGTTGTTAACAACATTGCTGCAATTGAAGCTGCGTTTTCTAATGCTACACGAGATACTTTAGTTGGGTCGATAACACCAGCACCAATTAAGTTCTCATAAACATCTGTACGAGCATTGTAACCGAAATCTGCAGTACCTTCTTTTACTTTTTGTACAACGATAGAACCTTCGATACCTGCGTTCTCACAGATCTGACGTAATGGCTCTTCGATTGCACGTTTCACGATGGCAATACCAGTAGTTTCGTCGTCGTTATCACCTTTTAAGTCAGCTAATGAAGCTACCGCACGGATGAAAGCCACACCACCACCAGCAACAATACCTTCTTCTACAGCAGCACGAGTTGCGTGTAAAGCATCATCAACGCGGTCTTTTTTCTCTTTCATCTCTACTTCTGATGCAGCACCTACGTAAAGTACAGCAACACCACCAGAAAGTTTAGCTAAACGCTCTTGTAATTTTTCTTTGTCGTAGTCAGATGTAGTCGTCTCGATTTGAGCTTTGATTTGACCCACACGAGCTTTGATATCTTCAGTTTTACCAGCACCGTTAATTACAGTAGTATTGTCTTTATCAACAACCACTTTCTCAGCAGTACCTAAGTAAGAAAGATCAGCGTTTTCTAATTTGTAACCTCTTTCTTCAGAAATTACGGTACCGCCAGTTAAGATAGCGATGTCTTCTAACATTGCTTTTCTTCTATCGCCAAAACCTGGAGCTTTAACAGCAGCCACTTTCAGCGAACCACGGATTTTGTTAACTACCAAAGTAGCTAAAGCTTCGCCATCTAAATCTTCAGCAATAATTAAAAGCGGTTTACCAGTTTGTACAGTTTTTTCCAATACTGGCAACAATTCTTTCATGTTGCTGATTTTTTTGTCGTAGATTAAGATGAAAGGAGAATCTAAATCAGCTTCCATTTTATCTGCATTAGTTACAAAGTACGGAGAAAGGTAACCTCTGTCGAATTGCATACCTTCTACAGTTTTTACTTCTGTTTCAGTACCTTTTGCTTCTTCTACAGTAATTACACCATCTTTACCCACTTTTTGCATTGCCTCAGCAATTAACGAACCGATTACCTCATCGTTGTTTGCAGAAATTGAAGCAACTTGTTTGATTTTGTTGTTGTCTTCGCCTACAGTTTGAGATTGAGTTTTCAAGTTCTCTACTACGGCAGCAACTGCTTTATCGATACCACGTTTCAAATCCATTGGATTTGCACCAGCAGCTACGTTTTTAATACCAGCAGTAACAATTGCTTGCGCCAGTACAGTAGCAGTTGTAGTTCCATCACCTGCAATATCAGCAGTTTTAGAAGCTACTTCTTTCACCATTTGAGCACCCATGTTTTCAATTGGATCTTTTAAATCAATTTCTTTAGCTACAGTTACACCATCTTTAGTAATTGCAGGTGAACCGAATTTTTTATCAATAATTACGTTACGTCCTTTTGGACCTAAAGTTACTTTTACTGCATTTGCTAAAGTGTCTACACCTCTTTTCAGTGCGTCACGAGCTTCAACGTTATATCTTACTTGTTTTGCCATTGTTATTTACGATTTTAGATTTACGAGTTACGAATAACCCAAATCTTTAAACTTTTTACTTTATATTTTTACTTAAGATTATCCTATTACAGCGTAAATATCACTTTCACGCATAATTAAATACTCTTTTCCTTCGTGAGATACTTCAGTACCAGCAAATTTGCCATAAAGTACTGCATCACCAACTTTTACAGTCATTGGTTCATCTTTTTTACCAGCGCCAACAGCAACTACGGTTCCTTGTTGAGGTTTTTCTTTTGCAGTATCAGGGATATAGATACCAGAAGCTGTCTTTTCTTCAGCAGGTGCGGCTTCTACCACAATCCTGTCTCCAATTGGTTTTAAATTTAAAGCCATAACTCTAATAATATTATTTTGATTTTAAAATGTTTAAATTAACAGTAAATCCATTATCAGTTATTATGCCAAGGGCTTTTAGTTTGACAAATTTGCACGGCTTTGTCAGTTAGGTCAATTATCCCTTAAATTTTGGTGTCAGACTGACAGTGAAAGTGGCCGTTTTTGATTAACTCGCTTTAATTTTTGGGAGCGCAGTTTAACAAGGATTTATCTTCCGACAGTCCCGCTTTTCGGCTCTAGTCCTCAGTCGTTTTGCCCATGCTTTATCAAACGCTCACTCCTTCCGGACTGCCGCCTTCAATCGGGGCTAATTAACAAAAACCAGAAGCAGTTTTGTCAATTTCAGAAGAAACAAAAAAGGCTACGAAACTTGTGTTTAGTAGCCTTTTTATATCAGTACATTTAAATTTAGTCTTTATTAAAGGTCATTTCTGATTTATAATCGTACGTAAAACCGTTAATTACGTCAGTACCTTCTGAGATTACCACAAATTCCTTTTTTGAATTCCAACGCAGTTGACTAGTTTCTTCATCTCCATTTTTGCTCTTTATCGTAATTGAATTTTCAGTTGCGGTAAATGTTCCACTATCATCCAATTTACCATCTTCGTACATACTTATATTATTACCATCGAAAACAATATAAAGTTGTCCTTTTTTATAAGTTTCGGTATGTTCGCTAGTTTTCGTTCCGTTTGTGCTTTCAACAGAATACGCTTTGGTTAAGTTCCATCTTCCCTTTAACCTATCCTCTGGGTCTTTCTTACATGCCGTTAAAGAGGTAATGGTAATAAATAAAATTAGTAGAGCTTTTTTCATCCTTATTAGTTTTGTCAAATATATTTCATTCTAAATACGTACACAATACTTAGAAATGGGTAATTAAAACAAAAAAACTCCTTGGCGGTTAACCAAGGAGCTACATTTATATTCGCTTTAATTAAAGCTTATTTCTTTGTAGTGTCTGTAGCGGCAGGAGTTGCTGCAGGTGCAGTAGACTTAGGCAAAGCACTTCCAATTGGAGAAGGAGCTGCTGCCTTGTTGATGTGCTCGTCAATTTTTGAACCTGTTGAGCCGCCTGTGTTACCAGATTTGCTCATTGCAGTAATTGCTAACGAGAACACAACAATTAGCGCTAGCAATACCCAAGTTCCTTTTTCTAATACATCGCCAGTACGTTGTACACCAAACATGTTGCTGCTTGCGCCGCCAGTAGCCAAACCGCCACCTTTAGGGTTTTGGATTAAAATGAAGAAGGCCAATGCAACACATGCAATCACCAATAAAACGATAAGTAGGGTAGTCGCCATTTTTTATGTAATATTTTAAATTTTCTTTTCTAAAGATTGGATAAGGTCGGCAAAGTAACCACTTTTTTCTGGAAATTTCAAACTTAATTTTTGATAAGTATCTATTGCCTTGTGGTAAAGCGTTTGTTCGATATAAATTTGAGCTAAGGTTTCAGACACTAAATCATTAGAGTCTTCTGCGCTTTTCTTTGCTTTGTTTTCGTTATTGATCTGGTTTGGTGGAAGCGCCTTAATCTGCGGATCGTTTTTGATGAACGTATCAATTATTGCACTTTCCTTAGTTGGTGATCCTTTTTGTAAGCTTGTTTCTGTTTCTTGCTCAGGTTCAAAAGGAGCTTGTATGTGGAAAATGTTTTCTACATACTGCTGATGTAAATCTTGTGTTTGCGCCGCCGGTTTGTTAGTTGATACAAATGGTCTGAAGATTTGCTCGTGATCTTTACGTGTTTTGGCCAGCCACCATAAAAATGTGAAAGGCAGCTGATCATCGTCATACTTACTTACAATATTTTCTTTTGCAGAAGCTGCAAAACTTGAAACTGTAGATATGTTTGGTTCTGATTTTGTAAGTTGTTCTTCGCCAGTTTCTTCCTCAATTTGCTCGGAGCTAAAATTAGTATCAAAAGCAAAGAAATTGGCAGAAGCGAATGTTTCTACTTCTATTAAATCTCGTTCTTTTACGTCAATGCTAGGTTCAACAGGTTGTTCATTTTCAATAAGTAATTCATCTTGGCTGATGAGCTCTTCTGAGGGCTCCATCTCGGCCTCAGCCTTAACCTCAATTATTTCTTCGTCCTTTGTAATCCCGCTTTGAGTACTCACTACCTGCGGCGGAACCAATTCCGTAATTTCCTCGAAAGTTTCTTGCTCGTCTGCCTCAGCGGTAGTTTGCGTTTCTTCTCGTGGCTGCTCTTCAGCTTCGCAAACCTTAATAACCTCACTTTCTAAAGGTGCAAGGTTTTCTATTTCTGGAACCACGAAATGATGAGCTGACGGTTTTTCTGTTTCAATCGAAACAGGTTTTTCGACATCAATTTCCTGCGTAGTTGCTGCTTCTGGTAAATCATCTACAGCAATGATCTCGTTAGGTAGCGGCGCTAAATTCTCAATTTCTGGCGCATCTTCAACAGTATTTTCGCTAGTAGCTAAAGTTTCAATTTCTTCAACTTTTACCACGTCGTTTAAATCAATTGAAATTTCTAAATCACTATTCCATGTAGGGTTAGTAATGATATTGATTTCATCGTTATTAATTAGCGTTTGTGGCTCGTGCAACATCCTATGTAAGATATTGCCATTGTTATAAAGCGCTGCTAAAGTGAATGCTTGCTGTTGTTTTTCGCTACCATTGCTGGCTTTTGCCAACAATAAATATAGCGGCTGATAATATGGATAAGTTTCAATAAGGTTTTGCAAAAACGGGATATGTTCTTGCCCGGCCAAGTTAGGTTTGGCGAGTAACTTATCCAATTGTTGCTTCGTCTCAATATTCAACTCCATTGCGCTAAGTTAGTAATTGCAATACATTATTTCCCTACCATTGCGCAAAAGCACGGTTAAAAATGTTTTCCGTAAGCTTATTGTTCACCTCTTTAATCAATGCTGGCTCTTGGCTCTGCAAGCTTCCCGTTAACGTAAAATCTTGAAACTGCGTAAAGCTCTCCTTAAAACTAGACTTCACTTTTCCTGTATCTAGATTATTAGTGTAGGTAACCTCTACAGTAATGCTTAAACGGTTACCTCCAGCAGTTGGGCGGTTGTTATCTCCAAAAGCAATAGGCGTAATAGAATAAGCAGTAATACGGCCTTCCATGGTTGCATCGGCCTCGTTTTGAGTGATACTTAGTCTACTTTGTGTACGTATCCTTTCCTTCAAAGCTTCGGTAAACGATTGTGCTAAAGTTGGTACTACTAATGGCGCAACGTTTTCAAAGAAACGGACATTAATAGTTTTCATATTAACTGGAATAGAGGCTCCATTAAACTTGTAGCTGCAACCTGCAAATGCCAAAAAGATGGCGAAAAGCAAAAATATCTTCTTCATTTATTTAAAGATTTAGCTCTTTTATTTTTCTATAAAGTGTACGCTCCGAAATACCTAATTCTTGTGCAGCAAATTTACGTTTGCCCTTATGTTTTTTCAACGCCTTTTTTATTAAATCAGATTCCTTATCTATTAATGATAACGATTCTTCCACTTCTTCCGCATCATGAGCAAAATTGTAATCGTTTGGGATATTTTGCGAAGGATGCTTGATGGTTAACGTTGGTTCTGCAGAATGATTGTCCAAATCTACATCTTGGTAAAGCTGGTTAATAAATTGCGGATTGTCGGCCATAACGTGTGCAGTGTTTCCACCATTTTGGATAATTTCCGCCACTAACTTTTTCAAGTCCATCATATCCTTTTTCATGTCAAACAACACTTTGTAAAGGATATCCCGCTCCGAAAAATCTTCTTTGCTAGAGGTGTTTATCGCCATTGGCAAATTACTGCTTTGCTCGTTAGGGATATAGGCTAGCAAAGCCTGAGCATTTACATTTCGGTCTTTCTCTAATACGCAAATCTGCTCTGCAATATTCTTCAATTGGCGCACATTGCCCGGCCAACTATAGTTAGATAGCATTTGTATAGCATCTGGTTCTAGCTGAACACTCGGACTGCGGTATTTATCACTAAAATCTGCAGCAAATTTCCTGAATAACAAGTAAACATCCTCCTTGCGCTCTCTCAAAGGTGGGATACGCAATGGAACAGTGTTTAAACGATAGTACAAATCTTCACGGAATTTGCCTTTTTTAACGCTGTCGTAAACATCAACATTGGTTGCGGCAATAATCCTTACATCTGTTTTTTGAACTTTCGAAGAACCTACACGCAAATATTCGCCACTTTCTAAAATACGCAGCAAACGAGCCTGTGTGCCCAAAGGGAGTTCGGCAACTTCATCCAAAAAAATCGTTCCGCCATTGGCTACTTCAAAATATCCTTTTCTAGCTTCGTGAGCACCAGTAAATGAACCTTTTTCGTGACCAAATAACTCAGAGTCGATGGTTCCTTCTGGAATAGCGCCACAGTTTACCGCAATGAAAGCACCGTGTTTACGAGCACTTAATTGATGGATAATATGCGAAAAAACTTCCTTGCCACTTCCACTTTCTCCGGTAATTAAAACCGACATATCTGTAGGGGAAACTTGGCTCGCTGTATCTATAGCTCGGTTTAATAAAGGCGAATTGCCAATAATCCCGAAACGTTGTTTTATACTTTGTGTATCCATTATTAGTATTGCGTATTGCGATTTAGCGTATTGCGACAAGAACATGTCTCAAATCTCAATACGCATATCTCATATCTAATTATTAACTGCTTTGCCAATTAACGTAGCCGATGTGCAACGTTCAATATAAACGTTTGCGTACTCACCAGGTTTTACCGAATCGGTAACTGGGAAAACAACCATTGCATTCTCATCGTTACGGCCTCTATATTCCTTATCAGATTTTTTAGAAAATCCTTCAATTAAAACTTTTACTGTTTTACCAACAAATTCTTCTAAACAAGCCAACGAATCTTCCTGTTGTTTTTTGAAGATTTCTGCCAAGCGACGAGCTTTTACATCTTCCGGAACATCATCTGCATATTTACGGGCAGCCAAAGTTCCTGGTCGCTCAGAGTAAGAGAAAGTATACGCAAAATTGTACTTCGCATAGTCCATAATGCTCAAAGTATCTTGGTGTTCTTCTTCAGTTTCTGTACAAAAACCAGCAATAATATCAGAAGAAATGGCGCAGCCCGGAATAATACGGCGTATCGCATCAATTCTGTTCATATACCACTCTCTGGTATAAGTTCTGTTCATTAAAGCTAAAATTCTGCTGTTACCAGATTGAACAGGCAAGTGTATGTAGTTACAAATATTATCGTATTTAGCGATGGTGTAAAGTACTTCATCGGTAATATCTTTAGGGTGCGAGGTAGAAAAACGAACCCTTAAATCTGGGTGAATTTCAGCAACCATAGCTAATAACTGAGCAAAATTTACAGAACCCTCTGAATGCTCCTTAATTAATGCAGAAGGTAAATCAGTTTTGTTGCTCAGGGCATCTAATAAAGCGTCACCTGTCAAGGTATTCATATCATCGGCAGCATCATCAGTAACCTTTTTTGGCGCTTTTTCCGAACTCCATAAGTACGAATCTACGTTTTGCCCAAGCAAGGTAACTTCTCGGTAGCCGTTTT
This sequence comes from Pedobacter sp., assembly GCF_031119335.1. Taxonomy (GTDB): domain Bacteria; phylum Bacteroidota; class Bacteroidia; order Sphingobacteriales; family Sphingobacteriaceae; genus Pedobacter. The sequence continues at coordinate 265,040 of NZ_JAVHXT010000004.1, read as the reverse complement.
CAAATAATTCTTTTGCTTCTTTGATGATAGAAAATGGATCTCTACTGCGTTCTCTTCCTCTTGTAAACGGAACCACACAGAATGAGCACATATTATCGCAACCACGCATAATGGTTACAAATGCCGTAATTCCGTTGCTGTTTAAACGCACCGGACTTACATCTGCATAAGTTTCTTCACGAGATAAAATAACGTTAACTGCTTTATGTCCATCCTCAACTTGGTTAATTAATTTCGGTAAATCACGATAAGCATCCGGGCCAACTACCACGTCTACCAACTTCTCTTCTTCCAAAAATTTGGCTTTCAAACGCTCGGCCATGCAGCCCAAAACACCCACTACCAATTTCGGGTTTCTACGTTTTTCTACCCCAAATTGCGACAGTCGGTTTCGCACACGTTGCTCTGCATTCTCTCTGATAGAACAAGTGTTAATGAAAATCACATCGGCATTTTGGTAGTCGCCAGTGGTCTCGAAGCCAGTTTCAGAAAGAATAGAAGCCACAATTTCGCTGTCCGCAAAATTCATTTGGCAACCATAACTTTCTATGTAAAGCTTTTTACCATCACCACTTTTTCCTTCTAACAGCAATGCTTCCCCTTGGCGGGTTTCGTCGTGTGTTTTATCCTGAAGCTTAAAATCAATCATCAAAAAATATAATTTACGGGCTTCAAAAGTACTAAAATTAAATGATAAATGACAGAATGGCAGGAATTTTACAATCTGTTTATGATTTAAAACAATAGCTATACGTTTTTTGTCTTTACGAGGATAAAAGAAACTTCATGAGTGAGAACACTTTCTACCGCAAGCGTAAATTTTGGTATTGGTTTGGTGGCATCTTAGGGTCACTTATCTTAATCTTAGGTATTGCAGCGCTAATTTTAAGCGCTAAATGGAAACAAACCTTAACCACTAAAATTAAAGAAGGCGTAAGTAACGCTTCTAATGGTTTGTACCAAATCAATTTTAAGGATATTCATCTAAATGTGCTTACGGGTACGGCGGTTTTAGATAGTATCAGTTTAATGCCTGATACGAATGTATTTCAGCAACTGAAGGAAAAAAAGCAGGCACCAACCCATTTGTTCAGGATTAAGTTAGCGCATCTTAAAATATCAAGAGTAGGCATTCTTACGGCTTATTTTAAAAAGAAAGTTGGTTTATCAGCCATCATTCTAGACCACCCATCTATCGATATGATTTATCATAAAGTGCCAAAGCGACCAGATACGGTTAAAGATGAACGTACTTTATATCAGCAAATTTCAAAGTCGCTAAAGTCTATTTCTATTGGCCAAATTAAAGTGATAGATGCCGATTTTGATTATTACAATGGCAAACGAAAACTCAATGCCATCAAGCATCTTTCAATAAATGTTAAAGATGTTTTAATTGATTCTGCAGCACAATTTGATACTACTCGTGTATTTCACAGCAAAAACATCGGTTTCGAATTGTTGGGTTATCAATCAGAAACCAAAGACAGATTGTATACTCTTAAATTAGATACCTTGAGAGGTTCTATAACTGGAAGAGATTTGGAAATACGAGGTTTTAAAATGGAACCGAAATACCCGAAGATTGAATTTAGTAGGAAGTATAGTGTTCAGAAAGACCGCTACGATTTAGACTTTAAGAAAATTAGCCTTTCTGGGATTGATTATGTTGGACTGAACAATAATGGTGAACTTTTTGTAAAAGCGATTAACCTTGGTCCGGCACAGGTAAATGTGTTTATGAATAGGGAGTTGCCGCCATCGAGATTAAACAAAGCTGGAAATTTCCCGCACATGGCGCTTAAGCGCCTGCCTATTCCTACTATTGTTGAACAGTTAAATATTGCAAAAGTGAACGTGGCTTATGGCGAATACAATCCAAAAACAAGTGAAATAGGTACAGTAAAACTGGATGGGTTGAATGGAAAAATTACCAATTTAACTAATGATAGTGCTAGATTGGCGAAGCAAAGCCATGCCTACGCAGATTTAAACACCTATGTAATGGGGGCTGCAAAAATGAACGTGAAAATTGATTTCCACTTGGCTTCAAATAATGGCGCATTTAGCTACAAAGGGAAAGTAGGCGGTTTTAATTTAAAGGCACTTAACGCTATTTCGAAGCCTTTGGGGCAAATAGAATTGGAAAGTGGGCAGGTAACTTCGGCGAGTTTTGATATTTCTGCTAACAGCGCTGGCTCAAAGGGTGTGGTATACTTCTACTACAAAGATTTAAAAATTAAAATGCTCGGCGAAGACAGCGAAGGAAAAGAGAAGAAGAAAGGTTTGCTGTCGTTTCTAGCGAATACCATTTTAATCAAAGATGATAATATCCCTGGTGAAAAAGGGAGGTTTGCTAATGTAACACATGAGCGAGAACCGCAGGCTTCTTTCTTTAATATTATGTGGAAGTCTGTTTTTAAGGGCATGAGAGAAATTGTGGGCATTGGCATTGTGCCGATGAAAAAAGGGGAGCAACCAAATAAGAAGAAATAGGTTTACTTCTTATTTACCCTTGATTTTCTTAACATCGATTTTAGTGCTAATTACTTTTGCATTGGTTTTTGTCACAATTTTTTTCCCAGTTTTCACTTCTATTTCTCTTCTTGTGTTTCCTGCAATGGTGCCACCATCATTTGCTATTTTTTTGCTCTCTAAAAAGCTTTTAGGTTTTTTCTCTTTGCTTATTTCGGTAGTAGTGGCTTCTGCAAGCATATTAAGCACCAATTCTAGGTTGGTCATATTATCTCGTAGATTTTCTTTTTTAAGCTCTTTATGTTTTTTGTATTCTTTAACGGAAAGGCCACTCCAAGCTTTGGTTATCTCATCAGTTAAAATTGCATATTCTTGCCCTCTTTTTATACCTCTATTTTCCCATTCATCGGTAAGTTCTTTACGTACCTCTATACTTTTTAAACGCTGATTAACCCATTCTTTACTGTAACCCTTTTTTAAGTAGGTTTCCATTATACGATCAATACCAATTTCTGGGTCTTCTATTTCGTCTAAACGTTCTCGACCAACTTTTGCAAGCCATAATTTGAAAGGCTCCGCCTTTTTGGAAGGGACAGATTGTAATAAGCGGAAAAGTTGTTCGGTATCAGCTACGTCGGTATTGTAGAGTTTGCCATCTGTGGAACGCATTTTCAGTTGACTACAGTTTGTAGCCAACTCGCTTCCTTCCGCTTTTAACCGTGTTTTAAGCACACTCCAATATTTCCTCGGATTGGGACTATCAGTTAAAATGCCAATTACATCAACAATAGAAAAGTACCATTTTTCTTGTTCTTCGTCCCAGTGGGTACGAACCTGCTTTTGTTCGAATAGTTTTATTGCGTTTTCTTTTGTCATAGCTGTAGTAAATGTATCGTAAATATAATAAAATGGTTTTGCTGATAAAAGCACTTAAATTCAACAAGTAATAGGGGGCTTTAAGATTTAATGCTATTTGGGCATTCGAAACTTACTCCTTCAAAATTCCCTTAAAATCTGTATCTTGGGTTAATAAACCTAGCGCCAAATCAACAATGCTGAAACCCTTATCCAAGCACAAAAGAAAATTTAAATGGATTTTGGGTGTATTATTGGTTTTGGTAATAATTGTAGGTTGCACAGCTTGGTACGTTTCTGGTAAAATAAAACCCATTGTACAGCAAGAGTTAGGAGCGGTAGTTAACAAGGCTACCAATGGTTTGTATCACATCAGTTTCAATAAAGTGAACGTAAATCCGTTATTTGGTAATGCGTCGCTAACCGAGGTAAATTTGATAGCGGATACCAATGTGTACCGGAAGTTGGTGCAAGAGAAAAAAGCACCAAACAATTTGTATCAAATCAAACTCAAAAAACTGAGCATTAAAAAATTCCATCTTATTAAAGCGTATTTTGATAGGCAGCTTGAAATAGATCTGCTACTATTTGATAATCCGTGTATTACGATGGTGAACAAATCGTTGAAATTTAACGAGGATAAATTGCCGCAACCAGAAAAGTCGCCTTACGATTACATCAAAAACATGTTTAGTGCGCTGCATGTGAAAACAATCGATTTTAAGAACGCTAGCTTTAAATATGTAGACAACAATAAAGCACAGGCTGATGTTGACACCATTTCGAACATTACCATTACTTTAAAAGATTGGTTGATAGATTCTGCGTCTGCAAAAGATAAAAGCAGGTTTTACTTGTTGAAGGATGCCTATGTGTATTTGAACAACTATACCTTCGCTACGCCAGATAGTATGTATTACATTAAGGCAAGCCAATTTGAATTTAGTGCATCGGAGAAGAAACTCAACATCAAAGAGTTTGCTTTAGAACCACGTTATTCAGAACAGGATTTCCCCAAGGTAAGCGGTTATGCTCGCGATCGCTATTCATTAAAGCTAAACAACATCGATTTTTATGGAATTAACTTATTTTCCTATATCAAAAAAAGAGAAATATTGGCGGAAGAAATGAATATCGCCGATGGCACTTTATCGGTTTTTAACGACAATTCTTATCCTAAGTTATTGAAAGATAAAACGGGCAGATTTCCACATCAGTTGCTGCAAAAAATCAATATTCCCATCACCATTAAAAAAATAGTCCTAAACAAATTGGATATCAGCTACGCTGAATTTGATGCAAAGAGTAAACAGCGGGGAAGGATTAATTTTAACAACACATCTGGTGTGATTAGCAATGTAACCAACGAACAGAAGTATAAAAAATTAAACCCAATAATTGAGGCGAATTTGGAAAGCTATTTGATGGGACAGGGAAAGTTAAATGTTGGTTTCAAGTTTAACGTAACAGCTCCTAAAGCAGATTTTTCTTACCAGGGAAGGCTGCTAAATATGGATGGCCGTCAGCTGAACTACATTACAAAACCTTTGGCGATGTTGCAGATTAAGAGCTGTTTGGTGCGCAGTTTCGCATTCGATATTAAAGCCAATAATGATGTAGCTACTGGGGAAATCGAATTTGTTTACAACGATTTATCGTTGGGTTTAATGAAGAAACATGAGGGTGGCGAACGTTTAAAACGACTGGGGATTTTATCGCTTTTAGCTAATGCAATGGTAATTTACTCCGACAATCCCTCTGATGATGGGAAGTTTACAGTGGCACCCATCAACTATCAGCGGCAACCTACAGCTTCGTTCTTCAGCTACATTTGGAAAACCTTATTTCAAGGCGTAAAGTACAGTGTTGGTTTTACGCCGAAAAAGGAAGCTGAAATTAAAAGTTATATAACTCGTTTTGAAAACATGAAGGATGAACGCGACAAACGAAAATTACGTCGTGAAATGAGGAGATTGGAACGTGCCAAAAATCGTTAAAAAACAAAGCCCCGAATTAAATTCGAGGCTTTATTGTTTTTTTTGCTTATTGCGATTAAGAAATCACCCAGTTCCAGCCAAAAGTATCTGGAGCTAAACCATATTTTATATCATTTAACTTTTTAGTAATGCTGTTAGAAATTGTTCTTGTAGCAACATCTGTTAAAGTGTAATCTTTACCTTGATAGTTGATTTGACCAATATGGGTTACTGCTGCAGCAGTGCCAGCAGCAAATGCTTCTGTTAACTTGCCGTTTTCAATACCTTCAATGATTTCTTTAACAGATAATCTTCTTTCTTCTACCTCAACACCATCAGCTTTTGCTAATTGGATGATGGTATCTCTAGTTACACCATCTAAAACTGTAGTTCTAACCGCTGGAGTTACTAATTTACCATCAATTACGAACATTAAGTTTGCTGTTCCAGCTTCTTCAATAAACTCATGCGTTTGCGCATCAGTCCAAATCAGTTGGTCGAAACCTTCTTTTCTAGCTACCTCAAATGGATATAGTGAACGAGCGTAGTTACCCGCTGTTTTAGCGTAACCAACACCTCCATCATCAGCTCTAGTAAATTCAGTTTCTACTTTAACTCTTAAAGCTTTGTTGTAATATTTGCCAGTAGGCGTAGTTAAAATCGCAAATGTATAGCTGTCTGATGGTCTAACACCCAAATAAGGGTCGGTAGCATACATTACCGGTCTGATATATAATGCGTAGTCTTCTTGGTTAGGTACCCACGTTTCGTCAACATTGATAAGAGTAGCCATACCTTGCATAAAGATTTCTTCAGGAATTTCGGCCATAGACATTCTTCTTGCCGATTTATTAAAACGCAGGAAGTTTTTGTCAGCTCTGAAGATGCTGATTTTACCGTCGGGTAGTCTGTAGGCTTTAATACCTTCAAAAATAGCTTGTCCGTAATGCAGCGCAGAAATTGCTGGGCTCATCGGGATTGGGCCATAAGGAACTACTCTAGGGTTTTTCCATACACCATCCTCATAGTCACACAAAAACATGTGGTCGGTAAACACTTTACCGAATGGTAACTCTGAAAAATCAGTAACAGTAAGGCGAGTTTGCTCAACCTTGGTTACTTTGATGTCTAATGTTTCGGTCATTTTATAGAATTTTGTAAAAACGTTTGCCCATTAAACGCAGACGTTCTTTTTTATTTGCTGCAAAAGTACTAAAAATCAAGTGTTTTTTAACTTTTTGCGAAGAATTAATGTTTGTTTTTGAGTGTTTGCAGCACACTAAGTACCCAGCCTTTTCCCCACTCATTCATCTGTTCTTCAGTCCATAAAAACGGGTAGAAAATTCTTTTTTGGAAACGCGGAGGCAGGTATTTCTGCCAATTCGTTCCGCCAGTTGCGGCAATGTCTACTGGGTCTTTTTCTAAATAACGCACAGCAGATTTGTAATGCGATAAAGGCCATTCTACATTTACGTACAAATCTAGTTTACGTAACTCTTCTGCTAGTAAAGTTACGTCTTCACCTTTAGCATCTAGTTGTTTATAAAGCGATGCAAAATTGCTGTGTTCTCTTTCTTTCGCTAAAGCCAAAAACTGTGCAGCGTATTTGTTGATGAATTGCTTTAAGGTTAGTGTTTGTTTGCCACTAGCTAATTCTGTAGCTCCAGCTTTCCAATAAATGTGCTCAAATTTTTCCTCGATGGATGCGTTGGCTAGTTCTTCACGCTTGCTCTTATCTATCAGTTGTGTAAAATCAGTTGCAGAAATTTCAATCATACGGTATTGCCCACTTTGAAAACCACTTGCTGGCAACAACGACATACGGAACTTTAAAAACTGCTCTTTCTCCATACCATTTACCATCACTTCAAATGAGGTAGTTAAAGCATTGAAATAAGCATTAATTCTTTTTACACGGTCTGTGAAGAATTTTGCAGTCAGATTTTCGTGTTCGGCAATTTGCCTGCATTCATGTAACGAAAGCTTAAAATATAGCTCCGTAATTTGGTGGTACATGATAAAGATTTCCTCATCTGGAAACGGCGTTTTCGGACTTTGCAAACTCAGCAAAGTATCCAAGTGAATGTAATCCCAATAAGTAAGGAAGTCTGCGTATAAAAGGCCATCTAGGTAAGAGACCATATCTTGTCCCATCGCTTCATACTTTTCTTGAAGCAGGGAGATTTTTTCTTTGATTTGTGGAGTTAGTTCCATGTTGTTTTGTCTTTATTCGATAGTATTTTCTTGGTTAATCCTCCCTCTTTAATTCTCCCTCCAGAGGGAGATACGGAGCGACTATAGCGAGTGCATGTCCCCCTCTTCGAGGGGGTAGGGGGAGGAATTAATTCTGCAAAGTTTTGCAGCATCCTTAAAATTAAGACAATAACTAGCTTGGCCTATCTATGATAAGCGTAAAATTGGAAATACGTATCCACGATGAAAACTTCAATTTGGCTTTTATTTAAACGTTATCATTAGCCTGCCGTCATCCTGAATTTATTTTACTTCGTAGCTTTCCGCTTCGCTACAGGTCAGGATCTGTTTAGTATGGCTGATGCTGAAATGAATTCAGCATGACGGCAATGTTCCATAAAATTAATACAAAACCCTAAACTTAATCGTATGCTCAATCTTTTTCAGCGATTTAAACAATTGCTTATCATATTCCGCATTAATATCCGTAATGGCATAACCAATGGTAGCATTCGTCATTAAAAACTGGCCAACAATATTGATGTTATGCTTGGCAAAAATGGTATTGATTTGCGCCATGATGCCTGGAACGTTTTTATGGATATGGATTAAACGATGCGATTTCTCGATAGCAGGTAATTGTAAATTAGGGAAATTACTGCTTAAATAAGTTGCTCCCTTGTTCATGAAATCTGCTACGCGTTTCGGAATAAACAACGAGTTACGAGGGTTTGATTTCGGGTCGTCGAAAACTACGATGCCCATTTCGTTGCAGGTTTGGAAAGAAAACTTATTCCTAGCACTACCCAAATAACCAATGGTTTTCAGTTTTACGGCTCTTCTTAATTTTTCTTCCTCAATTTTTTCGCCATTGGCTAAAAATAACATGCCCACATCTGCCACATATTTTTCTTCAAATTCAGTTTTATGTCGAATAGAAAATCCATCCTTTTTCAAAAAAGCAATTGTTTCTGCTGGTACATCGCCAATGACTAAGCACAAAATTCTATTTTTAGGATAAGATATCGCCCTTGGCAAATTATTTACATACAAAAACTCATCGAAACTTGGCGTAACGTGGTCGGCTTTGGTCACGATGCTTTCTCTGGCAATGTTTTCTGTAAAAGCGTAGAACTTTTTAATCAAGCCACTTTCACGTAGCTGGTAATCCGAATAACCATCGCCAATGCCATATAAATCGCCTTGTAATTGCAATTGATGCATCAGTTTTACTTTTCCACCTTCTTCGCTTAAGGGATTAGCATGGTCGTAATCTATAATTTTTCCATCACCTGTGGTTACAAAAGTGTTGGCGTAAATGTTTTCTTTTTTAATGTGATATTGACTAACCACTGGCGTGATAAACTCCTTAAATCCGCCAGAAACTATTAAAACTTCATCGGCATGTTTTTTAAAGAATTCCGCATTGCGTGAAAAAGATTTGGATACTTTTTTCTTTAGATGTTTGATGAGTATTTGCAGGTGCTCTTCTGTTGCATCCAATAATTTTACCCTTTGCGCTAAACTTTCCGAAAATGACAGCTTGCCCTCCATCGCTAAATTGGTATAGTCTTCAATTTTTTGATAGATAGCTTCACGCTCTGGATGTTTCGCTAGGGAAATTCTCGCTAATTCATCTAAGGCTTCTACTTGAGTAAACGTGCTATCAAAATCAATGATGTAAAAGTTTTGCTGTTTCATTTTCTGTTTTCGTTCAAATTTTTTCCCGCAGATTTCGCTGATTGTTTCCGCAGATTTCATTGTCTTCATTAATCTACGGTTTTATCTGTACCATCAGCGGGATAAACATTTTTATTTAAGTGCATGGCAAACTTCAGCTATGCTTTGGCTTAGGGGTTTAAATTTAAAGTTGAGGGTGTCTGTAATCTTTTGGTTGGTATAATAACTTAGGTTGAAACTACTGCGGGCGGCATCTTTGGTTAGTGCCGAAGGTTTTCCAGTAAATAGGGAGGCGAATTTTGCGGCTCTCCAAGCAATGCCGAGCATCCAGCGTTTGGCTTCTGTGGCAGGTGCTTTAATGCCGAAACCTTTTGCAATTTGGGCGAAGAAATCTTTGTAATGTAGGTTTTCGGCGCTTAATGTAAATCGTTCTTCGGTAATGCCGCTTTCCATTAGTAAAATCATGCATTTGGCTACATCTTCTACATCTACAATGCCTGTAGCACCGTCAGTGTAGAATTTCAGCCCTTCTTTTACCAGTTTGAAGATGGCTCCACTGCCATTAAAGCCTGCATTTTTTCCAATAATTACCGCTGGATTTACTATTACCGCATCTAATCCTTCGGCTATGCCACGCCACACTTCCATTTCTCCCTGATATTTAGAAATGGCATAATTGTGCGCCTTAGGGTCGTAATCCCAAAAATGTTTCTCAGAAATTAATTCATCCTTTTTGGGGAAACCCAATGCCGCAATGGAACTTACGTGCAGCAAGCGAGCATTGTTTTCTATGCAAAGGGTTACAATATTGGCTGTACCTTCTATGTTAATTTTTAAAAGCTTGGCTTTGTCTTTTGGGTCAAAAGAAACAAAAGCAGCACAATGGTAGACTTTGGTAATTCCTTCAAAGGCGTCGGCCAAGTCCTCAGGCTCGTTGATATCTGCAATATGCCAAGAAACTAAGGTATTGTTTTCTAGCAAAGCCGGAATTTTAGAGCTGCTTCGCCTAATGGCTCGAACCTCTATATTTTGGTCCGTAAGCTGCTTTACCAATTCTGCTCCTAAAAAACCTGTAGCCCCTGTAACGAGTATCATTCCATTTTTGATGATTTAAGCACAAAAAATAAAAATGCGCTTAATATATGCGCCCAAAAATAGATATTTGAGGTCAGAAATTTAAATAGCTTTATGACTTTATCAGATTTTTTTTCTCCGATAGATATAGAAAAATTCACTCCTAGGAATGGTTTTTTAACCAGCCAACTGGGGATGAAGGTAGAGTTTTATACTGATACATTTCCTGATTTGGAAGAAGAGAAGTATGATTTGGCTATTATTGGCGTAAAAGACGACAGGGGTGCGATAAACAATAATGGCTGTTCTTTAGCTCCAGATTATTTTAGAGAACAGTTTTATTTGCTGAACGAAGGTCAAGTGCCAACAAAAATCATCGATTTAGGAAATATCATTGCTGGTCAGGAAGTTTCTGATACTTATTTTGCTTTAAAAACTGTAGTTGCCGAATTGGTGAAGTTGGATATTGTACCCATCATTATTGGTGGAGGACAAGATTTAACCTATGCACAGTATATGGGCTACGAAAATTTGGAGCAAAAAGTTGATTTATTGGTAGTTGATAATCGTTTTGATTTAGAACAAGACGAAAACGAGAGCGTTGACGGCGTAGCTACGACTTCTCAAAGTTATTTAACCAAGATTTTCTTACATCAGCCTAATTACCTATTTAATTTTAGCAATATGGGTTATCAAACCTATTTTGTTAATCAGGATAGTTTGCGGGTAATGGATAAGCTCTATTTTGATGTGCACAGGTTAGGAGAGTTTGTTTCTGATTTATCAGTTTCTGAACCAGTAATCCGCAATGCGAATATGGTAAGTTTTGATATGGGCGCTATTCGTTCTAGCGATGCTTGTGGAAATACAAATATGGTACCTAACGGTTTTTACGGCGAAGATGCCTGCAGAATTTCACGCTACGCAGGTATGAGTGATAAGCTAACTTCTATTGGTTTCTACGAGTTTAATCCAGCTTTTGATAAAGGCGGACAGACCGCAATGCTGCTTTCGCAAATGGTGTGGTATTTCGTAGATGGTTATTACAGCCGTAAGAAAGATTTTCCATTAACACCGAAATCTCAATATATTATCTACAGAGCTAGCGTAAACGATGGTGCAACAGAAGTAAACTTCGTGAAGAGCAAAAAATCTGACCGTTGGTGGATGCAGGTGCCTTATCCTGCAAATGGATCTAAAAATGAGCGTTTTCACCTGGTGCCTTGTAGGTATGAAGACTACAATACTGCCGTAAAAGGCGAGATGCCAGATTTGTGGTGGCGCACCTATCAAAAACTAACTTAATATTTACAAAAGTAGTACGAGATATTCGTATATTTGAGTAACAACTTATATCACTAAAATAATTGAGGTTATTCAACATAATCTTTCCCTAAACAATTTAAAATGAAAAAAGTACTTCTTTCAGCCATGTTGCTATCTCCATTGGCATTAATGGCTCAAGCAGATTTTACCCTTAAAGGGTCTACAAAATCTGTGGCTAATGGCAATAAAATCTATTTGGTTTTCGCTGAAAATGGGCAGAGGATTGTAGATTCTACTACAGTAAATAACGGAATATTCGAATTCAAAGGAAAAGTTACTTCGCCAGTAATGGGAAACGTATTTAATAAGGTTAATCCGTATGTAAAGGGTGCGAACACTAAAAATATGGATTACACGGCTTTATATGTTGAGCCTGGAAATATCACTTTGAATAGTGCAGATAGCTTAAAATCTGCTGTAGCTGGTGGTACCCAAGCTAATATTGACAACTCAAAGTTGAGTGCTTCTTTAAAGCCTTTAACAGACCAAGAGAAAGCGCTTAATGAAGAATATGCAAAATATACGAAAGAGCAGAAAGCGGATAAAGCTGTTATGGATGTTTTGATTGGTAAATTCAATGTGATCAGAGATCAAAAAACGCCACTTTATTTAAAATTCGTAAAAGAAAATCCTAAATCTTATATCAGCTTAATACAGTTAAATTCTTTAGCTGGAAATGATAAAGTAGTTGCTGATGTAGAAAAGCTATATGCGACACTTTCACCAGAATTAAAGGCATCGAAAATTGGGCAAGCAATTCCTGCTGCTATTGAAGCAACTAAAAAGACTGCTGTGGGTGTTATGGCAATGGACTTTACTCAGAATGATCCTGATGGCAAGCCAGTAAAGTTATCTGATTTCAAAGGTAAATATGTGTTAATTGATTTTTGGGCTTCATGGTGTGGTCCTTGTCGTGATGAAAATCCAAATGTAGTTGATGCTTTCCAAAAATTTAAGGATAAAAACTTTACTGTTTTAGGTGTTTCTTTAGATGGAGGTAACACAAAAACCACTAAAGAGGCATGGTTAAAAGCAGTTGAAGATGATAAACTAACTTGGACGCAGGTTTCGGATATGCAGGGTTGGAACAACGAAGTTTCTAAAGCTTGGGGCATTAAAGGTATTCCTGCTAACTTTCTAATTGATCCTAATGGTAAGATTGTAGCAAAAGATTTAAGAGGTAATGCATTGCATACCAAGTTGGCTGAAATCTTGGATAAGAAAGCAAAATAAAATACTGCTTGGTGTCATAAAAAAAATCCCCGATCTGGCCATGCTAGATCGGGGATTTTTTTATGTTTTGTCTTTAAGTTAAATCACAATCCCTAAAACAATAAATACAACGCCAACAAAAGAAATCAGAAACGCTGGTTTCCCGAATAGCAATCCTAAAACTAAGCCCGCTACAATAAGGAATGCGCCAATCCAGATGTAGCTAAATGAGTTTACTTTAGAGCTGTGTGTAATTTTAGCTACTTCTTTATTGTCGCTCTCTGCTTTAATTGTGGTGATGGTTTCGTCGCCAACTTGGGTTACGGTTTTTGTGACGTTAACATCAGGTAATTTAGTTTCTTCTTTTGCCTTCTCTATTTCCTTCTTGTCTTCAATAGGTTGCTGAGCTGGTTTTTGCGTTTCTTTAACTCCGACTGGCTTGTTTTGAGCAATCTTTGTTTCTTCTACAGGCTTATTTTTTTGAACTGGAATATTTTTCGTTGCCTCAACCTTCGGTTTTGTTCGTAAAGTGGTCTTAGGTGTTTCTGCAACTATTTTTTCTGTGGGTTTGATGCGCTGCTTTACGATAGTGCTTTTTTCGGAAATTTCAGTAGCTTTTGTTTTCTGCTTTGCCGCTGGTTTGCTTACTACTTTCGGCAAGTTATCGGCTGGTACCTGAATAATCTCCTTTTGCGGGGCAATTTCTTTAGCTGTAACTACAACTGTAACTCTTTTAGGTTCCTCTTGCTGCGAATAGCCTGATAAAGAAAGCAGCAGCAAGCCCGTGAAAAGAATCACGCCATAAAAGAAACTATTTCGGTTATCAGTCAAGCTACAGTTTATTGGTTCTGTTATTAACAAAAAAATATGCCAATTAACCACTATAGGTTTTATGATGTTAAAAATCCCGACCAGAACTATTGTAATAGTGCTAGTCGGGATGTGGATAATCGCACCTTGTAATTACAAGTTTACGAATAAATGTTGATAAGTGAGAAATTTTTACCTCGATTTGAGATTAAATGAGGTCGAAGCCAATGTCTTCGCGGAAATATTTACCATCGAAATAAATTCTTGCCGCATCTGCAGTGGCACATTGTAGGGCTTCAAACTGCGTATCTTTTACACTGCTAATGGCTAATACTCTGCCGCCGTTAGTTTTCACAATTCCACCTTCTAGGGCAGTACCCGCATGAAAAGCGTAAGAATCTCTAATATTTTCTAAACCTGAAATAGCTTTTCCTTTTTCGTATTCGCCAGGATATCCGCCAGCAACAATAACTACTGTAGCCGCATTTTTAGGACTGATCTTGATTTCGTAATTGCCTAGTTGTTTATTTGCAGTGGCTAAGAAAAGTTCAACCAAATCATTTTCAATTCTCAATAGAACGCTTTCAGTTTCTGGATCGCCCATACGAGCATTGTATTCGATCACATAAGGCTCTTCGCCCACTTTGATCAATCCGAAGAAAATAAAACCTGTATAATCTATGCCCTCGCTAGCCAAACCATTTACGGTTGGTTTAATGATGCGTTCTTCAATTTTATTTAGAAATTCTGCATTAGCAAAAGGAACTGGAGATACAGAACCCATGCCGCCAGTATTTAATCCAGTGTCACCTTGGCCAATACGTTTGTAATCTTTTGCTTCTGGTAAAATCACGTAATCTTTGCCATCACTTAATACGAAAACAGAAAGTTCAATGCCCGTTAAAAACTCTTCAACAATTACCGTAGAACCTGCGTTTCCGAATTTTCCACCTAACATTAATTGCAGCTCGTCTTGTGCTTCTTTATTGTTATCAATAATCAGTACCCCTTTTCCCGCCGCTAGTCCGTCTGCTTTTAAAACAATTGGAGTTGCATGATTAGCTAGATACGCTAGTCCTTCCTGTAAGGTCTCGTTGGTGAAAGATTTTGATTTTGCCGTAGGGATGTTATGGCGCTCCATAAACTGCTTAGAGAAATCCTTGCTGCCTTCTAAAATTGCACCTTCTTTTTTAGGTCCAATTACAGGAATATGTGCCACCGCTTCGTCGTTAGCAAAAAAATCATGAATACCTAAAACCAAAGGCTCTTCGGGGCCAACAACCAATAAATCTACCTGTTCTTTTAAAGCAAGCGCTTTTACCGCTTCAAAATCGTTTGGATTGATGTTTACATTCTTGCCGTAGTTTGCTGTGCCAGCATTTCCAGGCGCAATAAAAAGGTTAGTGCATTTTTCAGATTGGCTTAGTTTCCAGGCAAAAGCACACTCTCTTCCGCCAGAACCGATAAGTAAGATATTCATACAGCAAAGATATTGCTTTCTGCTTACCTAAGTGATAAAATCTAAAATAAGATGTAGCTTGTTTTGGGTAAAAGTTCTATAGTAAGCAGCAGTCCGTTATCACTTAGTGCTTCAATTTCAATTTTTTCTGTGGCAGACAAAGCAATGCCGTCGCGGTCGTTCAGCATCCGTCCATCAATTTCGAAGCTGCCCGCTAAAACAAAGCAATACAATGTTGAAATAGAATTAACTACGTATTTGGTGTTTCCACTATTTTTATATCGGCCAATGCCAATTTTAAAAGTTAAAGATGCTGATGTGATAGTTTGTAAATGATTGACTTGAGATAAATCAATGTTTGAAACCGTTAATGAACGCTGAGGTATTTCGTCACTACTTAAAGCTATCATCAAATAGTTGATGGTTTCTTTCTGGTATCGATTTTTTAATTGAATGTATGCGTTTTTGTCTAGGTACACTAACAAACTTTTTCCAACTTCAACCAGTGTTTCGTTTTTCTGTTCGTCTATATAGCTGATGTTGCCGCTTATTGGTACAATGAAGATATAGCCTTGCTGACGGGTGTAGAAGTTAAAGTCTGAATTTGGGTTTAGTGTATCATCGTGAATTGCATATAGATTGCCTACAGCTTCCTTCGCCGGATTTTGGAAGCCTTCGAAATTAAAGGTGCTGTATCGTTTAATTCTGTCGCTTTCGATAATGCTTCTCTGGTTTGAGAGGAATATTTTACCCTGAGAAATGGTATTCATTTTTGTTTTTATTTTTTATTTGAGAGTTAGTTAATGAAGTTTTTGTTCTGGTTATTGTCTTCGTTTTTGATGATGGATAGTGTGCTTGCCAAAAATGCAAATAGGAAAACCACGTTTAGAGTTAGGATGATGCCTTTAAAAGTTAAATCTTTAGATGCGTTCAAATTGTTTTCGGTATGAGCGCTAACGTCAATGGCATTGCTTGCAAAAATAATTGAAACGACAAGTAGAATTCCGCATAGCGATGTTAATCTTCTTTTAGCAGCTAGCGAGGAGATGAATTGACTGCTTGATAAATTCTTTCTTTCCATAATAACAAGGTTGGTAAAACACTTGTCAAATATGGGCCGAATAATTAGCCGTAGAAAGGATGTATCGGTTAATGGTTACTTTGTACCGATAGGAGTATTCGTAATAGTTGTATTCGATTTAAGCGTTTTTCCATTCATCTACGAAAGAAGCATAAGAATCGCTAATTGGCAGCATGGTTCCATTGCTCAACTGCGCTTTTCTGTTGGCAACAGATTGTACTTCTTTAACGGCAACTACATAACTGCGGTGTATCCTTTTAAATTTACCTGCCGGAAGTTTGTCTATCACCTTTTTTAAGGTTGTTAAGGTTAAAATCATTTTGCCATTGTTGAGGTGAATTTTTACATAATCTTCCATGCTCTCTAAATAAACAATTTCTCTAACCTCTATTTTGATCAGTTTATATTCTGAATAAACAAAAAGGTGTTCATTAGGCGCATCAGTATCCTTTTGGTTTTTGTAACCTTGAAAATCTAATGCTTTTTGTACTGCTTTCTTAAACCTTGGCAAGTCTATAGGTTTCAGTAAATAGTCAATTGCGTTAAGCTCGAAGCCTTCAAAAGCAAAACCTTTGTGGGCTGTAGTGAAAATAACCATCGGTTTTACGGCAAGCGAATGATATAGTTCTATTCCAGACACCTCGGGCATATCTACATCTAAAAAAAGTAAATCTACAGTGTTTCGGCTCAAGTACTCCACTGCGGCAATGGCATCTTCAAATACGCAAAGCAAAGTGAGGTTTTCGATAGCTTCGATATGGTTTTTAGTTAAACCCAAAGCTAAAGGATCATCATCTATTGCTACACATCTTAATTTTTCCATTACGCCAAATAAAATAGTTACTAGTCTTAAAATTGATGTTTTCCGTTATGCGGAACTACGAAGGTTGCTTGCCAAATTACTACTTTAAGATGTTTTTTGCTATTCTTAATACATTTTATATCAAATACACCAAACAAGTGGCTCTTGTTTTTGTTCGATAAACTTTTAGAGTCCATTTACTTAGTCGTTATTAAAAGAGAATTCGATGGTAAATCAAATTTCGGTTTATAAAAGAATAAAACTAGATTTGCCGCAACAATGAGGCATCTGGTTACCATATCTTTAGTGTTTTTTAGCCTTTCGCACTTGGCAAAAGCCGACCGTGTGGATGGGCTGCGCTATTTAACGGAAAGATATTGTGCCAAAGCGCAAACTACTTCTGAGCAAACTTCTATACGCTCTATACAAGATTTACAAGATCTCCCTCATTTTATCCTTTCTAATAATCAGTTGAGTGCTATTGGGGTAATATCCAATAAAAATTGCTCAAAATATAACATCGCCGATCAGCCGTTGCTTTATGCCGCTGAACTGGATAATCCTCGAAACAATAGTCCATAAACCCCAACCCCTAAAGGGGTGTTAGCAAATTTCCAATTTCAAAGAAATTAATTTGAGTACAAAGCCAAGTTGTCATGTGATAATGCTATGGCTTGGTTGTTGCCAATTAATTTACGATTTCGGATTTACGAATTACGAGTGTTGGTTACACAAAATAGGCGTTATTGGAAACAATTAGTCAATTTTAAGCTTATCCAACAATTTAACAACAGAACAATTTAACAATAAACAATACCAATAAAATGTTAGGATTTTTAGCTAAGATATTTGGAAGCAAATCAGAAAGAGATATCAAGGCATTACAGCCAATCGTTGCCCAGATCAACGAAGAATATGCAAAATTAACATCATTAAATAATGATGAACTGAGAAATAAAACCATCGAATTTAAGGCAACTATCGCTTCGGCTTTAGCTGCAATTGATGGAAAAATTGCCGATTTAAAAACACAAGCAGAAAGCCCAGAACTTTCTTTGGCAGAAAAAACCAACCTTTACGATGAGGTAGATGCCTTAGGAAAAGAGCGCAATGTAGAGTTAGAGAAAGTGCTTAAAGAAATCTTGCCTCAAGCCTTTGCTGTAGTAAAAGAAACTTCTCGTCGTTTAAGCGAAAATGAACAATTAGAAGTAACCGCTACACAGTTTGACAGAGAAATTGCTGCCAGAAAAAGCAATGTAAAAATTGTTGGCGATAAAGCGTTATGGGCCAATAAGTGGGATGCTTCTGGTACAGAGGTGTCTTGGAACATGGTTCATTACGATGTGCAGTTGATTGGTGGTATGGTGTTAAACGGTGGTAAAATTGCAGAGATGGCTACTGGTGAGGGTAAAACCTTGGTAAGTACCTTGCCTGCCTATTTGAATGCCTTAGCTGGTCAAGGGGTACACATTGTAACCGTGAACGATTACCTCGCCCGTCGTGATAGTGAGTGGAATGGTCCGTTATTCGAGTTCCACGGTTTAAGTGTAGATTGTATCGATAAGCACCAACCAAACTCTGAAGAACGTAGAAAAGCTTATTTAGCAGATATTACCTACGGAACCAACAACGAGTTTGGTTTCGATTACCTGCGTGACAATATGTCGCAAACACCAGAGCAATTGGTGCAACGTAAATTGCATTTTGCCATGGTAGATGAGGTCGATTCAGTTTTAATTGATGATGCTCGTACACCATTAATTATTTCTGGTCCGGTTCCTTTTGGAGATCAGCACGAATTCCACGAGTTGAAACCTCGTATCGAGCGTTTGGTAAATGCACAAAAAACTTTTGTTCAGTCTGCTTTAAATTCTGCAAAAAGCTTAATCAACAGCGGTAATGTTGGTACAGAAGAGGGTGAAGGTGGTTTAGCTTTATTGCGTGCCCACCGTGGTTTGCCTAAAAACAAAGCGTTAATTAAGTTTTTAAGTGAAGGTAGCAACAAGCAAACTTTGTTGAAGACTGAGAACCACTACATGGCAGATCAGTCTAAGAATATGCCTAAAGTAGATGCCGAGTTGTATTTCCATATTGATGAGAAAAATAACCAAGTAGAATTAACAGAAAAAGGTATCGAATTAATTACCCAACAAGGTGAAGATCCAAGCTTTTTCGTATTGCCAGATGTAGGTACAGAAATTGCTGAAATCGAAAAATCTAGCGCAAGCAGCGAAGAAAAAATTGCGAAGAAAGATGCTTTAATGCGTGATTACGCTGTTAAAGCAGAACGTGTTCACTCTATCAACCAATTGTTAAAAGCGTATACTTTATTCGAAAATGATGTAGAGTATATTGTTGACGAAGGCAAGATTAAAATTGTAGATGAGCAAACTGGTCGTATCATGGAAGGGCGTCGTTATTCTGATGGTTTGCACCAAGCAATTGAGGCTAAAGAAAATGTGAAAGTAGAAGATGCTTCACAAACTTATGCTACGGTTACTTTACAGAATTATTTCCGTATGTACCACAAACTTTGCGGTATGACGGGTACGGCTACTACAGAAGCAGGCGAGTTTTGGTCTATCTATAAATTAGATGTGGTAGAAATTCCTACTAACAGGGTAATTTCAAGAATAGATGCCCAAGATTACGTGTATCGTACTGTAAGAGAGAAGTTTAACGCGGTAGCAGAAGAAATCGTGAAATTAACTGAGGCTGGTCGTCCAGTGTTGGTGGGTACAACTTCGGTAGAGATTTCTGAGTTGCTAAGCCGTATGTTGAAATTACGCGGTATTAAGCACAATGTGTTAAATGCGAAGATGCACCAAAGAGAGGCTGATATTGTTGCAGAAGCAGGTCAGGCAGGTCAGGTAACTATTGCTACCAACATGGCTGGTCGTGGTACGGATATCAAGTTAGGTCCAGGCGTTAAAGAAGCTGGAGGTTTGGCAATTATCGGTACAGAGCGTCACGAGTCTCGTCGTGTAGACAGACAGTTACGTGGTCGTGCTGGTCGTCAGGGAGATCCAGGTACTTCGCAATTCTTCGTGTCGTTAGAAGATAACTTGATGCGTTTGTTTGGTTCAGAGCGTATCTCTAACATCATGGTAAGAATGGGTATCGAAGAAGGAGAGGTGATCCAACACTCAATGATTACCAACTCTATCGAAAGAGCACAGAAAAAAGTAGAAGAAAATAACTTTGGTGTTCGTAAACGTTTGTTAGAGTACGATGATGTGATGAACTCGCAACGTTCTGTAATTTACGCTAAACGTAGAAACGCTTTATTTGGCGATCGTTTAGATGTGGATATGAACAACATGATTTTCGATGTTGCGGAAGATATCGTTACCGAATACAAAGAAAGCAGCAATTACGAAGGCTTTAAGCTGGAAGTAATTAAAAACTTCTCTGTAGATACCGAAATTGCTGAGCAAGATTTTAACAGCAAGAAAATTCATGATTTAACTGATAAGTTGTTCGAAGAAGTAACTAATTTCTACACTCGTAAATCTGATGCCATTGTTACACAGGCAATGCCAGTTTTAAAGCAGGTTTTCGAAGATAGAGGTGACATGATTGAGCAAATTGTAGTGCCATTTACTGATGGTATCCGTCAAATACAAGTTCCGGTAGAGCTGAAAAAAGCTATTGATAACAATGGAAGAGAAATCACTAAAGCTTTCGAGAAAACTATCATTTTAGCTTTAATTGACGATAGCTGGAAAGAGCATTTGCGTGAAATGGATGAGTTGAAGCAATCTGTACAAAACGCAGTTTACGAGCAAAAAGATCCATTAATTATCTACAAAATGGAGGCTTTCAACTTGTTTAAAGGCATGTTGAGCATTGTGAATAAAGAGGTGGTGAGTTTCTTGTTTAAGGGTGGAATTCCGATGCAGCAAGAGCCAGAGCAGGTGAGAGAAGCTGTTGCTCCAAAACCATTACCTAAGCTCCAAACTACAAAGCAAGAGTATGGCGACCAACATTCTGATTTGGATTTGGTAGGCGATACCCGAGAACCGCAGCCAATGCAACCAATTAGGAAAGAAGCAACGGTAGGTAGAAACGAACCTTGCCCATGCGGAAGTGGCAAGAAGTTTAAAAACTGCCACGGAGCGAATGCTTAGTCTAAAAACTTACCAAGTTTCTAAAACTTCGTAAGTTTTAAAATATTTGTAGCCTCGATTTTTATCGGGGCTTTTTTATGTGACATTAAACATTTGTATAGCCCAGCAATAATCCCGATTTTTGCAAACTAGCCATCTCGTCATTGCGAGGAGGAACGACGCGGCAATCTTTAAGTATGAGAATTATATTTTTATTTTCCTTTTTTTTCATAACCTGTGCATCCTTTGCCCAAACCAAAGGAGAGGTAATTGTAGTGCAAGACCCTTTGATAGACAGTTTGATTGCAAAACGAATTGAACTTAACAGAGCAAGGCCAACTGCAACCAACCCAACAGGTTCTACTATTGTGTCATCAATGGGTTATCGAGTGCAAATTTACTATGGATCAGATAGGAGAGAAGTTTTTTCACAACAGGCTCAATTCAAATCTAGTTACCCAAAGCTCAATACATACATCACATATAAAGAACCCAACTATTACTTAAGGGTTGGCGATTACAGGACAAGATTGGAAGCACAAAAGTTTATGAACGAACTGCGGCCAAACTATCCAACATTGTTTATTTTTAGAGAAAAGATAAACGCACCAATTTTAGAATAGTAGAGTTTAATTATGATTGAATGATTGAATTTTGAATGATTGAATAAGCAACTTTCCAACTTTTAACATTCCAACCTTTCAACAACAACCAAACATGAAACAAAAAATACAAGACCTAGCAGCTCAAATTTTTAATGAAGTGGTAGGTTTTCGTCAACATATACACG
The DNA here is from genome assembly GCF_031119335.1 of Pedobacter sp. GTDB lineage: Bacteria > Bacteroidota > Bacteroidia > Sphingobacteriales > Sphingobacteriaceae > Pedobacter. The sequence continues at coordinate 243,198 of NZ_JAVHXT010000004.1, read as the reverse complement.
CCAACCCAGAGCTTTCTTTTCACGAATACGAAACGTCAAAGTTTGTAAAAGATAAACTCACTAGCTGGGGTATTCCGTTTACAGAAATGGCCAACACGGGCGTAGTTGGTTTAATTACGGGTGCAAAAGCATCAGAGCAAGTCATCGCTTTGCGTGCCGATATGGATGCTTTGCCCATTATGGAAGACAGTAACAAGCCCTACAAATCGAAAAACGAAGGTGTAATGCATGCTTGTGGTCACGATGTACATACCTCTTCATTACTAGGTACTGCATATATCCTTAACCAATTGAAAGAAGAATTTGGTGGTACAATCAAGCTGGTTTTTCAGCCAGCAGAAGAGCTATTACCAGGTGGTGCCAGCATCATGATTAAAGAAGGTGTGTTAGAAAACCCAAAACCGCATGCTATGGTTGGTCAGCACGTGTTACCAATGATGGAAGTAGGTAAAGTTGGTTTCCGTTCGGGAATTTACATGGCCTCAACTGATGAACTTTACGTAACTGTAACTGGAAAAGGTGGGCACGGAGCACAGCCTCATCAAAATATAGATCCGGTAGTGATTACCGCACATATCATTGTGGCGTTACAGCAAATTGTAAGTCGCAATGCAGACCCTCGCTTGCCTTCTGTGCTTTCTTTTGGAAAAGTAAATGCACAAGGCGCTACCAACATCATCCCTAACGAAGTAAAGTTGGAAGGTACTTTTAGAACCTTAAACGAAGACTGGAGAAACGAAGCACACCGTTTGATGAAAAAAATGGCAGAAGGGATTGCAGAAAGCATGGGCGGTAGCTGTCATTTTGATATCCACAGAGGTTATCCTTTCTTAATTAATGAAGAGAAGCTAACAAATAATGCGAAAGCACTGGCACAAGACTATTTGGGTGCAGAAAACGTTGTAGATTTAGATATTTGGATGGCGGCCGAAGATTTTGCGTACTATTCGCAGGCAACTAATGCTTGTTTTTATCGTTTGGGTACCGGAAATGCTGCAAAGGATACCATGCACTCAGTGCATACACCAAAGTTCGATATTGATGAGGATGCTTTGAAAACCTCAACAGGTTTAATGGCCTACATTGCATTGAAACAATTGGGGAATTAGAGGTTAATTGTTTGTCTGGTTAATCAGTTAATTGTTGAGAATATCTGCTGTTTAAATTAGACCGTGGTGTCGGGCTGAGCTTGTCGAAGCCATTAAAGAAATATAAATGAAAAATCTTTGCATAATTGCGCTGTCACTGTTATTTTTTGTTGGCGCTAGCGCTCAACAAATTCCGCGTTTTAATCCAGATACGTTAAAAACGATCACGCTTGATTCGGTAGTAAATATTAAAGCAAAACGATTAAATGTAGAGACCTTTATCGATGCCATTATTAACGATACTAGCTTTTATGAGGCATTTCGTAACATGAAAAAATACACTTTCATCGCAGAAAACCGCGTATTCACTTATGATAAGAAGAATAAAGTTGATGGAAAAATTTATCGTAAGATCAAACATAACAACGATGGTCCGTACAAAATGGAGTATCTGGTGAAGGAAGATAATGGCAAGGTCTACAAAAAGAACGGCAAGTATCAACTGTATACCGTAGAAATGTTCGATTATATCTTCATGAATGCCTACAATACCGATTTCGTACCTAATGCAGCGCCTAGTGCCGGCAAGGAAAAAAAGAGTGGAAACGAAGGCTATAAGGATAAACTTAAAACTTTGATATTTAATCCTGGCAGACCAATTAAAGGTATTCCATTTATCGGTAGCAAAACTGAGATTTTCACGGCAAATATGCGCCAGTACTACGATTACGCTTTCCATAGTGGCACTTACCTAGATTCAATTCCTGTATATCGTTTCAAAGTTTCGGTGAAGCCAGATCTTTCTAAATGGACTAAAGATGGAATTATGATTAAAGAGCTAGTGACGATCTTCGATAAGCGGAACTTTGAAATTTTAGGTCGCTACGTAGATATGAAATACAGCAATATGCTCTTTGATTTCGATGTGCAAATGAACATCGAAATGAGTTACTTCGAAGAGGTGAAACTGCCTACAAAAATCACCTACCAAGGCAATTGGGATTATCCTTTAAAGAAAGAAGAACGGGCCAGCTTTTTAGTGCTGCATAAAGATTATCGATTGGGTAAAGGGAAATAATTTGACGGCTTCGCTGTTACTGAGTAACTATGTATTTGCCTAATTTTTGCGAAACGCTGTTGTAATCAATTTTCTCTTTACTCGCTTTTAATTTAATCTCTGCACCGTGTATTACGTTGTGCAATGCCATACTTAAGCCTACTACAGCCGCTGTTCCTCCAACACCTACTAACATCGCAACATTAGCATCGTCTAAAGATTGCGCAGCTACAATGGTGCCTGCGGCTAATGCTCCAGTTACTACCGCATAACCAACATCGCCATGCGTTTTAAAAACTTTAATGCGATTGATCTTGGCATACGGAATTTGATGAGCAATGTCTTTTTTATCTACCAAAACAAGCTCTGTTTGGTTAATCGCCGTAATTTTTCCGTGATATTTTACATCTTCTGCAATTATAACAGCATGGTATGGTGCCCTTTTTTTCTTTTGAGCATAGCTGATATTAACAAAAAGAAGCATTAGGAAGATGGTAAATGAAGATTTAACCAATAATTTCATCAGAGTGATTTGATAATTCAATACAAAGATAGAAAATAATAACCATGTTGTTATTTGATGCTAAACAATTAAATTCGCTTTACTAAATAATTGAGATGAAAACCATTTTAAAACTATCAGTTGTGGCTTGTGCCATTATTCTGTTGTCTTCTATGAAACCTAAAGCAAAAAAAGTAATATTCTTTGGCGATTCGATAACACAAGCTGGTGTACGAGGAAACGGATATATCAATTTGTTGAAGAAGCAAGTAGATAGCACTAAGTTTGAACTATTGGGCGCTGGTATTGGCGGCAATAAAATTTATGATCTTTACCTGAGGTTAGAAGAAGATGTACTGAACAAAAGACCTGATTTGGTATTTATTTACGTTGGCATTAACGATGTTTGGCATAAGCAGAGTTCTAGAACGGGAACAGATTATCCAAAATACATCAAATTTTATCAAGCCTTAATCAATAAAATACAAGCCGGCGGCAGCAAGATTGTTTTATGTACGCCATCGGTTGTAGGCGAAAAAAAAGGAGGAGCAAACGAGTTGGATGCAGACTTGGATAAATACGCTGAAGGAATTAGAGAATTGGCTACGAAAAATAATCTTCCGCTATGCGATTTAAGGAAAGCCTTTTTAGCTTACGAAGAGAAAAACAACCCGCAAGATTTGGAAAAAGGTATTTTAACGAGCGATAGAGTTCACTTAAACGATAAAGGAAATCAGTTTGTTGCAGAACAGATGCTGCCGTTTATCAAATAGTGTTAATGTCGTCATTGCGAACGAAGCGAGAGTATAAAGTGATGGGGTGAAGCAATCTTTCTGACTAAAACAACTCCAATTGTCGTAAATAAAGGTCTTTCATTTATTCAGTTATCTGTGCGTGTTTGTTATGTAAAAACATAAAAGATTGGTAGCTTTGAAGTTCTTGTGAGATTGCTTCTCCGAACTTTCGGAGCAGGCTATCGTGCCTTCTCGCAATGACGAAAACACGAGATGATTACAGCGGAAACTATAGAGAAAATTAAGGAAACAGCCCGAATTGAAGAGGTTGTTGGCGATTTTGTGCATCTTAAAAAACGTGGTTCAAGCTTGATCGGGAATTGTCCTTTTCACGGTGAGAAAACCCCCTCGTTTCACGTATCTGTAAACAAAGGCATTTATAAGTGCTTTGGCTGCGGTGTTGCTGGCGATTCGGTTCGGTTCGTAATGGAACACGAGAAGTACAGCTATCCAGAAGCGCTGAAATTTCTTGCCAACAAATACAATATCGAAGTTGAGGAAACAGTAGAAAGTAAAGAGAATATCGAGCTAAATAGTGCTCGCGAAAGTCTTTACATCGTTTCACAATTTGCAGCTAACTTTTTCGAAGACCAACTATGGAATAGTGCAGATGGCCGAGCAATTGGCTTAAGCTATTTCAAAGAGCGTGGTTTTAGGGAAGATATCATCAAGAAATTTGACCTTGGTTATTCACCCGATGTTTGGGATGCCTTAACGCTAGATGCCGAAAAGAACGGACATGCGGTAGAGTACCTTGAAAAAACGGGACTTTCCATCAGAAATGATAAAGGAAAGTTGTACGATAGGTTCCGCGGAAGGGTAATGTTCCCCATCCATAACTTTACGGGAAGGGTAATTGGTTTTGGCGGCCGTACTTTAAAAACCGACAAAAACGTACCCAAATACGTCAATTCTCCCGAGAGCGATATCTACCACAAATCGAATGTGCTGTATGGTTTGTTCCATGCAAAAAAGGCAATTCGAGATCAGGATAACTGTTATTTGGTAGAAGGCTATGCCGATGTTTTGGCAGTGCACCAAGCCTATATCGAGAATGTGGTTGCCTCTTCGGGAACATCGTTAACCATAGAACAGATTAAGCTTATTGCCCGTTTTACGCAGAATGTCACTATTTTATATGATGGCGATGCTGCTGGTATAAAAGCTTCGTTGCGTGGTTTAGATATGATTTTGGAGGAAGGGCTGAACGTAAAAGTTGTCTCTTTCCCAGATGGTGACGACCCCGATTCGTACATGCACAAAGTGGGTGCTGGTGCTTTCAAAACGTATATTGAAGAGCAGCGCCAAGATTTTATCCTCTACAAAGCAAATATTTTACTGGCGGAAGCTGGAAAAGACCCCATCAAAAAAGCAGGAATTATCAGGGATATTGTAGAAAGTATCGCTAAAATTCCCGATAACATCAAAGCTTCGGTTTTCATTAAAGAGTGTAGCCATTTGCTCGAAATTGAAGAACGGGTACTGCTTACAGAGCTGAATGCGATAAAAGTTGCTAAACAGAAAAAGGCATCAGCGCCAGCACCAAGAACGAGCAGCCCTGGTCATCCAGATATGCCACCTGATGATTTGTTTGCAGAAGGTGGACCAACTGCAGCTCCGCAAGAGGAAGTGTCGGTAGAGCAAATTACCACCGACATTTTGCAGGAGCAAGAAATTGTACGTTTGCTGCTTACTTTCGGACACGAACTGGTAACTTTTGAGCACGTTGGTGAAATGCATGTGGGTTCTTTTATTATTCAAAATTTAAGTGACGTAACCTTTGAAAATACTTTGTGCGAGCGTGTAATTGCTTATTACAGAGGAGAAGTTGAAAACGGACAATTACCAACTATTAATCAGTTTTTGAGAAGTGAAGATGGCGAAATTGCAACCTTGGCCATTACTTTAAGTACATCGCCATATAGTTTAAGCGAAAATTGGTTAAACAAGCACCAAATTTATGTTAAGGATGAAAATCAAAATATTAAAGGTGCTGTACTAGGTGGACTTTACCATTTGAAAAAACGTAAAGTAGATAGAATGCTAACCGATTTGATGAACCAGATGAAGGATGAAAAGGACGCAACCAATCAAGATATTTTAATGGGGCGTTATGTGCAAGTTAAAAACGTAGAACGTACCATTTCCAAATTTTTAGGTTCGGTAATCGTAAAATAATGATTGAATGATAGTATGAATGAATTATTGAATTGCATAGATTAGGTGTACTTTACTTTGTCTATTTAATCATTCAAAACTCAATCATTCAATAATTTCAAAAACATGGCCATTCACAACGATACAGGAAAAGCAGGCGAGAAAGCAGCAATACAATTTCTGGTAAAAAAGGGCTACGAAATATTAGATGAAAACTGGACGTATCGCAAATGCGAAGTAGATATTGTTGCGCTTCAATCAAATACCATTATCTTTATCGAAGTTAAAACACGCAGTTCTGTGGCATTTGGTATGCCCGAAGACTTTGTAAAGAGAGAAAAGCAACGCCAGTTACAAAAGGCGGCACAAGCTTATATCGAAATTATGGATCACAAGGGAGAAATTAGGTTCGATATTGTAGCGGTGTTATTAACTAAAGACAATCAGTTTAAAATTAACCATATTGAAGATGCTTTTTGGCCATACGCATAAAATTACTGTAACCGCTTTCATATTGTTGTCTGCAACTTTATTTCAACTTGCTTGTAATAATAAAGTGGCTAACTATATCACTTTCAAAAATCCATTGCAGGGCGAAAGCTTTAATAGCGGTAAACCGGTAAAAATAGAATTAGATATTCCAGAAAAAACGGAAATACAAACTATTAGCTATTGGGTAGATGGTAAACAGTTCGCCGAAAAAACCAACAAAGAGTTTGTAACCTTAGATACGCAAAACTTGCCTTTAGGTTACCGAATGTTAACCGCTATTGTAAAAAGTGGTGATCAAACAGATACCATTACCAACAACATTATTCTCACTACAGATAAAAAGCCTGCAAAGTTGAAATATACTTTGGTGAATACTTTTCCGCATGATACTTCTTCTTACACACAGGGTTTAAGTTTTGTTGATGGAAAATTGTTAGAAAGTACAGGTAGAAAAGGACAGTCGCATTTGAAATATGTTGATTTGAAGAGCGGTAAGGCAATAAAATCTACAGCTTTAAAGCCCGAGTATTTTGGAGAAGGTTCTGTGAAAGTGGGCAATAAAATTATTGTTCTTACTTGGGAAGAAAATGTGGGTTTAGTGTATGATTCCAATACTTTCGAAGAAATTGCTACTTTTCCGTACCAAGCTAGTAGGCAAGGTTGGGGCTTAACTTATGATGGCAAACAATTGCTACGCAGCGATGGTAGCAATAAAATTTGGTTTATGAATGCTGAAACTTATAGAGAAGAAGGCTTCATTGAAGTTTACGACAACAAAGGCCCGGTAGAGCGTTTGAACGAGTTGGAGTTTATTAATGGTATGTTATATGCCAATGTTTACGGAAGCAACAAGATTGTAGTTATAAATACAAATACAGGTATTGTAGAAGCTGAAGTAGATTTGAGCAAACTTGTTCCGAAGAATTTCTTTAAAGATGATTATGATGAAGCAAATAATGTGCTAAATGGAATTGCTTACGATGTAGCGGGGAAGAGGTTATTTGTAACGGGTAAGAAATGGCCTAATTTGTTCGAGATTAAGTTGAGCGAGAAGTAGAACAAGACTTCGAAGTTGCAAACTCAGAAGAGCAGAGGAGCTTTACTATTTTAGACTTATGAAGTTTTTAAACGGCGAAACCCTCAACTTTATAGCTGAAAAACAATATATAATCAAGTTAAACTTCGTAAGTCTTTTAGGCGCTTAGAACAGGTTTTCGTTAAATAGACCTGATTGTAGCGGAAATACTTTCTGGTTTCATTGTTGTCATCCTGAACGCTAGTGAAGGATCTGTAAACTAAAGCAGTTCAATTGTAGATTCCTCGTTCCTCGGAATGACAACAAGGGGCAAAACAAAAAAGATTGTAGCGCAAAAGCAGGACTAACATTAATTCGTGCTTCTGCATTTGCTCTTCAAAAAATTAGATTTACTTCGTAGCTGCTTCGCGGTCTTCGCTACCGATAAATCGGCACAGGTTGCGCCTGCAACGACAACATAATAAAAAAGTCCCTCAACATTACGCTAAGGGACTTGGCCTCATATTCTTTGCTTTTTGTCTTCGACGGGCTCAGACTGACAAGCTAATTATTTCGACAAATACATCGATTTATCTTTCACTAACTTCAAGAAGTATGGATCTTCCAAATCTTTGATGAAACGGATCGCTTCACCTGTAGATTTCATCTCTGGACCTAATTCTTTGGTTATCTCTGGGAATTTATTGTGAGAGAAAACAGGCTCTTTAATTGCAAATCCTTTAAGCTTACGCTCAATGTTGAAATCTTTCAATTTGTTTACGCCTAGCATTACCCTTGCAGCAATGTTGATGTAAGGCACATCGTAAGCTTTAGCGATGAAAGGTACCGTACGAGAAGCACGTGGATTAGCTTCAATTACATAAACCTTCTCATCTTTAACTGCAAACTGGATGTTTAATAGACCAATTACATTTAAAGCTTTCGCAATTTTCTTCGAGTAATTTTCCATGTCGGCAATTACTTTGTCAGACAAACTGAACGGAGGTAAAACTGCACTTGAATCTCCCGAGTGAATACCTGCAGGCTCAATGTGCTCCATTAAACCAACAATGTGTACGTCGGTTCCATCGCAAATCGAGTCAGATTCAGTTTCTTCTGCTCTGTCTAAGAAATGGTCAATTAATACACGGTTGCCTGGAAGGTCGCCCAATAATTTAACTACAGCACTTTCTAAGTCTTCGTCGTTAATCACGATACTCATACCTTGTCCACCCAGTACATAACTAGGACGAACCAATACTGGGTAACCTACTTCGTTAGCAACTTTAATTGCTTCCTCAGCATTTTCTGCAACACCATATTTTGGATAAGGAATGTCTAAATCTTTCAGTAAATCTGAGAAACTACCACGATCTTCTGCTTTATCCATATCCTCGTAAGAAGTACCGATAATGCGGATGTTATTCTCGTGTAGCTTTTCAGCCATTTTCAAGGCAGTTTGACCACCTAATTGAACGATAACGCCAATTGGGTTTTCTAAATCGATAATTTCACGTACGTGTTCCCAGAATACAGGCTCGAAATAAAGTTTATCGGCCATGTTAAAATCTGTACTTACCGTTTCTGGATTACAGTTAATCATGATGGCTTCGAAGCCATTCTCTTTTGCTGCCAATAATCCGTGAACGCAAGAGTAATCGAACTCAATACCTTGACCGATACGGTTAGGTCCTGAGCCTAAAACAATCACTTTCTTTCTGTCAGAAACTACAGATTCGTTAGTGCCTAACTCATCGCCATCAGATAAAACTTCGCCAGATACCAATGAAATTTGTTGAGGAGCTTCTTCAAAAGTAGAGTAAAAGTAAGGTGTTTGTGCAGCAAATTCCGCAGCACAAGTATCCACCATTTTGTAAACTCTTCTAATGTTAAGCTCTCTACGGCGATTGTAAACTTCGTCTTCTGTTACGTTACCTAAAACGTAAGCAATTTGTATATCAGAGAAACCTTTTTGCTTCAAGTTGAAGAAGAAATCTCTAGGGATATTAGTTAGCGAGTAGCGTTTTAGTTCTGTTTCTAAAGCTACTAACTCTTGAATTTGATTTAAGAACCACTTGTCAATTTTGGTTACCTTGCGGATAGATTCTAGTGGTACACCCATGCTCATCGCATCTTTAATTAAGAATAGACGGTTCCAGCTTGGGTGCTGTAAGCCATGCATAATTTCTTCGATGTCGCGTTTTTGACGGCCATCTGCACCGATACCAGCACGACCAATCTCTAAACTCTGACAAGCTTTTTGCAATGCCTCAATAAAGTTACGACCAATGGCCATTACCTCTCCAACAGCTTTCATCTGTAAACCAAGCTCCATGTTGGCGCCTTTAAATTTATCGAAGTTAAAGCGAGGGATTTTTACAATTACGTAATCTAAAGTTGGCTCAAAGTAAGCTGAAGTAGTTTTTGTAATTTGATTTTCGATTTCATCTAAGTTGTAACCGATAGCCAATTTAGCTGCAATTTTAGCAATTGGATAGCCTGTTGCTTTACTAGCCAAGGCCGATGAACGAGATACACGTGGGTTAATCTCGATAGCTATGATTTCATCGTTATCTGGGTTTACAGAAAACTGTACGTTACAACCACCTGCAAAATTACCAATAGCACGCATCATTTTGATGGCTTGGTTACGCATTTCTTGGTAGCAGCGATCTGATAAAGTCATTGCAGGAGCAACAGTAATCGAGTCTCCAGTGTGGATACCCATTGGATCAAAGTTCTCGATAGAACAGATGATGATTACGTTGTCGTTGCTATCTCTCAATAACTCTAACTCATATTCTTTCCAGCCTAAAACCGCTTGCTCTACCAAAACCTCGTGGGTTGGTGAAGCTTCTAAACCGCGTTTAAGTGCTGCATCAAAATCTTCTTTTTTGTGTACAAAGCCACCGCCGTAGCCACCAAGGGTGTAAGAAGGGCGAATTACCAATGGGAAGCCAATTTCTTGTGCCGCTTCCTTACCTTCTAAAAATGAATTGGCAATCTTTGAAGTTGCAACACCAACACCAATATCTACCATTAACTGGCGGAAAGACTCTCTGTTTTCGGTCTTATCGATAGCAGCAACATCTACCCCAATAATCCTAACATCGTGTTTTTTCCATAAACCTCTTTCTTCGGCATCAACACAAAGATTCAGTGCTGTTTGTCCACCCATGGTAGGTAAAACTGCATCAATAGTAGGTAAGTTAGGGTTGTTTTTGTGTTCAACTAAAATCTCTTCAATCGATTCGAGTGTTAGAGGTTTTAAATAAACATGGTCACCAATTACCTTGTCGGTCATAATGGTAGCCGGATTAGAGTTAATGATCGAAACTTTAACTCCTTCTTCTTTTAAAGAAAGTGCGGCTTGAGAACCAGAGTAGTCAAATTCGCAGGCTTGTCCGATAATGATGGGGCCAGATCCGATAATCAATACTGAATTGATGGAAGTGTCTTTAGGCATGTGGGGTTTTTAAAAAAGTCTAAAGTGATAGTCTAACTGACCGATAGCTGGGAGAATTCCTCTTGCTATGAACTGAAAATCCCAACTGCTCTGTCGGGATGCAAAGATACAATTTGCTGCGCAATTTTCGGGCTATTATTTTAAAAAATATTGAGGCTTTTTTGCCAATGATTATTCTATGAAGTGGTTGATTACTTTATGCAGGAAAATACATCGAAAACAACTTGTAGTTGTAGCTGTTTAGATAAGCAGTGTGTTAATTAAAAAGATATAAAATGAAAACAAAATACTTAGGACTATTGGCGTTATCTGCTTTGCTCTTTGAAGCTTGTAACAGTGCAAACAAATCAGATAAGACAGCAGATACAGTGCATACTGCCGAAACAGGAGTGGATACCTTAAATCTCCCGGCACCAGATACCACTGCTTCTAAAAATAATTTCAGTAAGGTAATTGATTGGCCAGCTAATAAAATGCCAATAGCACCAGCCGGATTTGTAGTCAGCAAGTTTGCTGATGGCATGAAAAGTCCGAGAAATATTGTAATTGCTCCCAACGGGGATGTTTTAGTGGCGCTTTCCAATTCGGAACGTAGCACGAAGGAGGCCATTGCCAACGCCATTTCTGGCAAAGCCAAATCTGAAGTTGGTGGCAAGAGCGTAAATACCATTATGTTGTTTAGGGATAGCAATCAAGATGGTAAACCAGAGCTTACTACTACTTTTCTTTCGGGGTTAAACCAACCTTACGGGATGGCTTTTATAGGTAATTCGTTTTATGTAGCTAACACCGATGGTTTGTGGATGTTTCCTTATAAATCTGGAGATACTAAAATTACAGGTGAAGGTAAGAAAATTCTAGATTTGCCAGCTGGCGGTTACAATAACCATTGGACCAGAAATCTTTTGGTAAGCAAAGCGAAGGATAAAATCTACATTTCTGTAGGTTCTGGAAGTAATGTTGGCGAGAATGGCATGGAACACGAGGTAAAGAGAGCAGCCATTTTGGAGGTAAATCCGGACGGTACCAGCGAAAGAATTTTTGCAAGCGGTTTACGTAATCCAGTAGGTATGGATTGGGCACCAACAACCAATATGTTGTGGACAGCAGTAAATGAAAGAGATGGTTTGGGAGATGAATTAGTGCCAGATTATATTACCAGCGTTAAAGAAGGCGGATTTTACGGATGGCCTTACGCTTATTTTGGTCAGCACGAAGACCCAAGGTTAAAAGGTGTAAATCCAGAATTGGTAAAGAAAACCTTAGTGCCTGATGTTGCCGTTGGTTCGCATACAGCATCTTTAGGCTTGGCATTCTATACCAACAATAAATTCCCCGCTAAATATCAAGGTGGTGCATTTATAGGACAGCATGGCTCGTGGAACAGATCAGAACTTACTGGTTATAAAGTTGCGTTTGTACCATTTAAAGATGGTAAACCAACTGGACCAATGCAAGATTTTCTAACCGGCTTTATTGCCGATGCTTCGAAAAGTGAAGTTTATGGCCGACCAGTAGGCGTAGTAGTGACATCAGATGGTGCTTTGCTAGTGGCAGATGACGTAAGTGGCGTAATTTGGCGTGTTGCAGTGAAGTAAATTTCATTAACTCATTGGTAGTTAGTCGCTTTGTGTTTGTCTGTTTTTTTATACAGTGTATATTTTATAGGGCTAAATGGCAGTCGCCCAAATTGCAAGTATGTAACAAAGACAGTGATTGTATACATTGTGCCAAATTGATAAAATTATGATAGTGTGTATTAAACACGATGTTGAGCGATTGAAGGTCATGTTAGCGTCATGAAACAAGTGTTTTTAAATTATTGGCAAAAATGTTGTAATAAAAGAAAACAATTGAAGTTAATTAGATGTTGTTGTTACAGATTGGATGATTGATACAACATTAAAATTTAATAATTGATCTAAAGCATCCTCGTAAGAGGGTATTCTTCATAAATAGTTTGTTTGGTTTATTTTCCGGTAGGGGTTGTTCCCTACCGGAATTCTTTTTTATAGGGGTTTCTCAATTCTCCTTGTCATCCAGAGTGCAGCGATGGATCTAATTTATTCATAATATATGGTCCTTTTAGCGACATGAATAGGCTCTTGACCCGTCATATTTGAAGCTTACTCTTGTGTTAATGTCAAAAGAAATCTGTGTATCCCGAAAATCGAGACAAGTAATGTGATTAAAAGAAAATACAATTTATATTTGATTAATGATTTTACTCGAAGCCGGTTTTTGGCAGCAGTTTTTACAGCAATTACATCAAACTTCGTGGTTAGAATGGTTGGGCTTTTTGAGTACCATTGCCTGTATTTACTTAGCGGCAAAAGAAAATATCTTAAACTGGCCAATATCAATCTTAAGTATAATTATTAGTGCTATTCTGTATTTTGATAGCCATCTATTCGGTGATTTTGCATTACAGTTTTACTTTCTTTTTACGGCTTTTTACGGTTGGTGGTTTTGGTTAAACAAGAAAAAGGAAGCAACAAAGCCTATTGTAAGTATTAAAGCGAAACATTGGTTAATGATATTAGTTGTGATTCTAACGCTCTCCGTTGTGTTGGGATATTTGTTAGATAGATACACACCAACCAACGTACCTTACGAAGATGGTTTTTGTACTGCTGTAAGTTTGGTTGCCCAAATTATGCTTACTAGGAAAATATTGGAAAATTGGATTTTATGGATTATTGTAGATATCTGCTATGTTCCATTATTGATCTATAAAAACCTGAACCTTTATGCGGTGCTATATGCTATTTTGGTTATCATTGCCGTAAAAGGATATTTAGATTGGAGAAGAACTTATCGTGAACAAGAGCTTCATTAAGAAAATAGCTATCGTAGGTCCAGAGAGTACTGGAAAGTCGACAATGGCTACGGCTTTGGCAAAATATTATCAAGTACCTTGGGTGCCAGAATACGCTCGTTATTATTGCGAGAAATTAACAGTACCTTGTACTTTGCAAGATGAAGTGAATATGTTTCATGGGCAGTATGCCTTAGAGCAGTCTGTACTTGCAATGACAGAAACAGATTTCATCATTTGTGATACTACTTTTTTAACGGTAAAGATTTGGAGCGATGCTTTTTTTGGAGAAACGCCACAAATTGTACTAGATGGGTTGACAACAAATCCCTATGATTTTTATGTGTTGTTAGATATTGATTTGCCTTGGCAAGATGACCCTTTAAGAGATTTTCCTAACCAACGCGAGCATTTTATGCAGGTTTGGCACAAAGAATTGAAGGCACTCGGCGCAAACTACAAAGTAGTGTCAGGATTAGGGGAAGAGCGCTTTAAAAACGCAGTGGAAGTAATCGATGAGTTTTTGTTAGGGACTATTTAGGTGTTTTCGTCATTGCGAGGCACGAAGCAATCTTCGAGGAATAAGATTGCTTCGTGCCTCGCAATGATGTGATATATAACAGAAAAGGCAGTTAACCAATTAACTGCCTTTTCTATGTTTTAAAAGTATCCTTAAATAAAGATCTTTAAGATATAATATAATATCGCTGCTAAAGCTGCCGAAACTGGAATTGTTAAAACCCAAGCCCATACCAATTTAACAGTTACTCCCCACTTTACTGCAGAGGTTCCTTTTGTTAAACCCGAACCAATAATAGATCCTGTAATGGTGTGTGTTGTACTTACTGGGATTTTTAAGTGCTCAGTAAAATATAGCGTTAAAGCACCTGCTGTTTCTGCGGTTACACCCTCAAATGGCGTTACTTTAGTAATTTTAGAACCCATGGTTTTCACGATTTTCCAACCACCGCTTAACGTTCCTACCGAGATTGCGGTATAACACGCTAGTGGAATCCAAGCAGGCATTTGTGCTGCTACATCATCGCCGCTGGCATCTTTGTAAGGTAATACAACGTGCAGCCAATCTGGCATACTCGCCATAGTAACACCTTCTTGATGTACATATACCAAAATTGCTGCTGCAATAATACCCATAACTTTTTGCGAATCGTTACCACCGTGACCTAAGCTGAAAGCTGCAGATGATAATAACTGCATTTTTCTAAGCCATTTTGTAGACTGATGATGGCTCAAGAAGCTAAAGATCAAACAGAATGAGCTAATAGTTAGGATGATAAATGCTACCAAAAACCATTTGATGTTATGCGATTCGAATACTACGCTCCAGAAATGAGACTCAAAGCGAGGTTTGTGAATCTTATCATAAGGCACCATCTGGAAGTAAACAAATACCACCGTTGCGATCATTAATGATAACGTGAAAAGTTTTGGCCAAATGCTTCTTTTTGCAGAATGTAGTAACCAAGCCGAAATGGCATAAGATACAATAGCCCCGATAAGTGGCGCTAAAACTATAAATCCAACAATAACCAGAACGCCTGTTGGCATTTCTCCAGCTTTGCCTTCTTTGTACCAGTTTACTACGTCTAAGCCGGCGTGGGCAATAGCCGCACCTGCAAAACCACCAATTAAAGTGTGTGATGAACTAGAAGGAATACCAAACCACCAGGTTAATAAGTTCCATATAATGGCGGCAATAATACCAGCTAAGATAACGGTAAGGTTAATAGACATGGTGTCGGCTGTTTTGGCAACAGTATCGGCAACGCCGAAACCAAACACCCAATAGGCCAAAAAGTTGAAAAATGCAGCCCATACTACAGCTTGGAAAGGCGAAAGTACCTTTGTAGCTACAATGGTTGCAATTGCATTAGCAGCATCATGAAATCCATTGATATAATCAAAGATTAGCGCTAAAACAATAATTAAAATCAGTATGGTCATCATGGTTTTATGCGTTTTTAACCAAGATAGATTCTAGCACATTGGCAGCATCTTCACATTTATCTGTAGCAATTTCAAGTGTTTGTAGTACTTCTTTTTGCTTAATCAGTTCAATTGCATTAGTTTCAAACTCGAATAAACGAGCGATAGCTAAGTTACAAGTGTAATCTGCTTGGTTTTCAGCGCTGTTAATTCTAACGCAAGCATCAGCAATTACTCTAATATTTTTAAAGCTTCTTAGCTCTTTAATCGCTTTCTCAAGGTCAGTACACATTTCTACAAGCAATTCTGCAAGTTTAACCATTGGCTCGCCAATGTTGGTTACATTGTATAATTCAATGTTTCCAGCAGATGCATGGATATAATCGGCAATGTCATCAATTGCGCTAGCTAGAGAGTGAATATCTTCTCTATCAAACGGTGTGATGAAGTTTTTGCTTAGTTCAATAAAAATGGTGTGGGTAATATCATCACCAACATGTTCAAGGCGTTCTACCTCTTTAATGGCTTCTTTTCTTTTTTCGATATCTTCTGCGGTAACCACAACTAAAAGTGTTTCTGCAATTTTCCTAACATTACTTCCTGCTTGCTCAAATAATGGCTGGAATTTTTTGTCTTTAGGTGTAAAGAAGCTAAATATATTGCTCATACTCGTATTTAAATATGATGCAAAAGTAAAACCGCAATGTTAAGTTAATGTTAACTTTGGTGACAATTTTACTTCAATGTTAATCCATAACAAATTGTAGATTAGTAAAATGCCTCGTACTAACCTTAAATAGCGAAATTGGGATATTATTTTTTACCGTAGCCTAACAAAGGTTCGTTACTTTTCTGCAAGGTGAAAGCAAAAGTAGTCCCAATGTTTGGCGTACTACGTACTGAGATGGTTTGTTGGTGAGCTTCTAAAATATGTTTTACAATGGCCAAACCTAAACCTGTGCCGCCTTCTTTTCTAGAACGATGTGAATCTATTCTATAAAAACGTTCGAATAAACGTGGTAAATGCTTTTCCTCAATGCCCATTCCGTCATCCGTCACTTCAATTAGATATTGGTCGTGTAATTCGAAAATCTTTACAGAGGTAGAACCATTTTCTTTGCCATATTTAATAGAGTTCTGGATAAGATTAATCATTACCTGCCTTATCTTTTCTCTATCTGCTTGTACCATAGTTGGCGCAGTGTATTTATCCTTAAAAATGAATTTAGTCTTGTTAGAGGTAGCCTTATCTTCCAAAATCTCTAATACTTCTTTAATGAGTGGCACAATATCAAAACGAACGTAGTTAATCGGAATTTCGCCGGTTTCCAGTTTAGAAATCGAATCCAAATCCTTAATCAAATAGCTCAGTCGTTCTATATTGTTTTCGGCTTTCTTTAGAAACCTCACCGCCATTTCAGGATCATCAACAATGCAATCTTGCAGCGTTTCAATATATCCTTGTATGGCAAATAGTGGCGTTTTAAACTCGTGTGAAACATTTGACAAAAATTCTCTTCTAAATTGTTCCTGCTTTTTAAGAAGCTCAATTTCCTTCTTTTTTTCGCCAGCCCATTCCTCTACTTCTTGTTGTACATCGTTTATGGGGTCTGAGCTAACATATTCGCCAAGTGCTTCTTTTAAATCCTTACCTAATTTTAAACTATGAATTTGCTTGTAAATAAGTTTGATTTTACTGTAGATATATCTTTCTAACAGGTAATAGAAAACCAAAAAGCTTGTGCCAAATGATACGCCAAAAGATATGAGCAAGTAGTACCAGCTTTGTTGAAAGTGATAATTCACCAAACCGATGGATAAGCCAACGGCTAAGGCTGTGATAAAAACCAGTACACTAAATTTCATCTATTTTGTTTTATTAATGAGCTCGTAAACGCGTTTTGTTTGCCAATAGTAGATGAGAACTAGGTACTAAGCTATCTTATTCAAGAATTGTTCGTACCTCTGTTTCATATTGCTAAATTACAGCTAATAAGTTAAGATAATGTTAAGTGCTTGCATATAAATTCAAACCACATAGGTACATAGCATACTTTGTACTGTAAGCAAGTTCCGACTAAACGAAAATTATTTTATAAATTCCAATATAAAAGCCAATCTAATATGTTTCTATGTGGTTATCACAATTTCTCAGTCAAATATTTCCAATAACGTTTAGGTACATGCTGCGTATGCAATTTTGTGTTTTTGCGGGCAACAATGTTGGTGCTTTTAAAATAATCTTTCCATAAATCAGCATACAACATCTCTTGTTCATCTAGCATGTGCTGGTTAGATTTTTTCAATAAATTAATATCGATATCCATTTCAATTTCTTCTACCGTTTCTAAATTGTAGAAAATGCCATAATGCCTTTTGATATCGTAAATGATCCATTGTTGGTCTGCATAGCGGTTTTTAAAATGGTTGACTAACAAAGGGATTACGTTGAAATCTGGGTCGATGCCACAGTAAAATAACCCGTCGGCAGTTTTTTGGAAACGGATAAAAGCTTCCATTCTATGTTTTTCTCGTTCTACTTTTCTGGCAGTTTGTGCAATATTTAAAACCTGGGCATTGCCGTAATTTTTTTCGGCACCTGCAGGATTTTGAAAAATGTAAATGCAAAAGCCAAAAATCTCTTGCTGCATTTCGGGTATTTCCGAAAGGTATGCGCAATAAACATTTCTCATCCAACGCCTGTCTAATCGTTTGGTTAAACCTTGCCAAACCCGATCTGCCTTGGTTCTGTCTGTTAAAACCTCAAAAGCTGTTGTAAACACATCTGGTTGATATTTTTGTTTGCTTACAATTGTAACTGCACCAGGTTTCCTTTCGAACCATTCAAAAACTGACGTGAGTAATCCTTCTAAGCTGCCGTCAAAAATGTAAATCATATAAGCCCCTCTAAATCTCCCCCAAGGGGAGACTTCTTCTGTACGCCTAATTTAGGCTTGAGAATAATTAAATTAAGAATATTTATTTTGAACGTTAAGACGCTGCACATTAGTTTTTCGGTTTATTTCCCCTCCTTTGGATAGCCTGTTCCGTTTGTACGGAAGGTTAGGGGAGGCTTAAAACAATAATAACTGATTATTTGCCGTCTTTAAATATTTGCTCTGGCTTTCCGCTAAAATGAACCCTTTAATTTCGTGGCTCTGAAAATCTTTTAGTTGATAAGGGCTGTCGGCGCAGGTAATAAAATGCTTAGCTCGGTTGTATGCGATTCCAATTTTTTTTAACTGATGGATATATAACCTCCCAAATTTGCGTGCTTGTACAATTTTCTGAGCCGAACCAACACCAATTCCCGGTACCCGTAAAATCATTTGATAATCAGCAGTATTTATGTCGATAGGGAAGTGGTGCATGTTGCGTAGTGCCCAACTTAGTTTCGGGTCAATATCTGTATCTAAATGTGGATTGGCGTCATTAAGCAATTCCCGAACATCGAAGCCATAGAAGCGCATTAGCCAATCGGTTTGGTAAAGTCTGTTCTCTCGTAACAAAGGCGGTTGCGTGCCCAAAACTGGCATCCTGCTATCATTACTTATTGGGATATAGCCCGAGTAATAAACCCTTTTTAGCGAAAAACTTTTGTAGAAATTAGCTGCGGTATACATAATTTCCTTATCAGTTTCGGGTGTGGCACCAATTACCATCTGTGTGCTTTGTCCTGCAGGAACGAACTTGGGGACACTTTTAATCAGTTTCTTTTCTTCCTTAAACTGGATAATCTGATTTTTTACAAAGCCCAATGGTTTAATCACATCTTTATGGCTTTTTTCGGGAGCTAGCAACTTCAATCCCGTTTCGGTAGGCATCTCTAGGTTAATGCTCATCCTATCGGCATAAAGTCCTGCTTCTGTTATCAGCTCGTCACTTGCGCCAGGAATTGTTTTTAAATGGATGTAACCATTGTAGTTTTCTTCCAATCGCAGTTTTTTTACTACTCTAAGCAGGCGCTCCATCGTAAAATCTGCATTTTTGAAGATACCTGAGCTCAAGAACAAGCCTTCGATATAGTTTCTACGATAGAAATTCATGGTCAGTTCAACCACTTCGTCTACCGTAAAAGCAGCACGTTCTATATCGTTACTTCTACGAGAAACACAATAGGCACAATCGAAAATACAATGGTTAGTTAATAAGATCTTTAGTAGCGAAACACATCGTCCATCTTCTGTATAGGTGTGGCAAATGCCAGATTGATGCCCATTTCCAACTCCCTTATTCGTATTTTTTCTATCGCTGCCACTCGATGAACATGAAACATCGTACTTAGCGGCATCTGCTAGGATATTTAGCTTTTCTCTTAATCTTTCTGACATAGCTTAGCTATTTTGCTAACAAATATAGCAAAATAGCTAAGTTTTTTAGTTTATTTTTTAATGAAGGTTTGATTGCCAGTTTCTGTTTTTAAGACATAGGCTCCAGATTTTAGTTCACTGATATTAACACGTTGATTTTCGGTATTTGGTGCTATCTCTATTTTTTTAATTAATTTGCCATCAGTTGAATAGATACCAAATGTACGTTTTTGAGTAGCCTTAATGAAACCGATATTGATGTAATCTTGCGCAGGGTTTGGAAATAAATTAATGCTAGCCAGACCTTTTATAGTGATATTCGCTATTTCACTATATTTTTTAGTGCCATCCAGATCGGTTATTTTTAGCCTGTAGTAATAAGTGCCAGGTAATAAATCTATATCTTGTGATTGGTAATTGCCTTCGGCGGTAACATTTCTAGGCTGAATAGTTTTTAGAGCTTCAAAATTGTTGCCATTAGTGCTGCGTTCCAAAGTAAAATCCTTAATATTCACTTCATTTTTGGTTTTCCATTTAAAGGTAGCCGTGTTGGTACGGACTGTTGCTTGGAATGATAGCAAATCTAATGGTAGTACTGGGTCGAAAGGAGAGAAAGCTACACTTCTGAAAACATAATTGGCACCGGCGCTTGCTAAGGTGGTTTGGGTAATTGATGCACTGTTGAATGTAGTGCGAGTATTGGCATCTACAATAGCAACTAAATCATTATTCTCTCCAAAGTTGCTCACACAAAATAATTCTACTTCACCATTATTGTTTTTTCTGGCGGTTAGGCCATAAAAGGGCACAGTGCTGGTGTATTTCCCAACGTAATCCCAGTTGGAGGTAGCGGTATTATAAGCCATTTTAACAATTCCCGGTGAGGCAACTGTCTGATCAACAATATATAAAACGTCATTGCCATCAATAGTGTTGTTAATGGTATTATCTATATCTAGCAGTGCAAAACCGTAGGCACTTTGAATGGTACTCGTTGAGGTGCCGGGTAAAGCCATTCCGTTATTTGTGGTGTTATTGGTTTGCGGTGTGCCAAAATTTAAAATTGTTGCAGGGTTGGTAGCACTTGCGCTGTATAGTTGGTTGCCAATTACGCCAATGTACCTTGAACCTGTAGTGGTAAACCTAGAAGTTCCAGTAGCCCCCCAGGCAACATAAGCGGTTCCTTGGTTGGTAGTAAACCATAAGGCACTTCCATCTATACTGGTAGTAGCTCTAATAAAACCTCCAAAGAAATTCCCATTTATTGTAAACAAGTCAACATTTCCTATCCCGTTAATTCTGGCGAAACTTTTATTATCTGGCCCCGTATCACTGTCAAAAAGAGCAACATCGGCCCCTCCAATTACAATGTATTTGCCATCGGCAGATAGCGAAATGCCTCCTTCATTTGAGCCTGCCGCTGGATTGCCATTGATTAATAGCCTTTGCCCTGTAGTAGTAGAGGGGATAGCCACGGTATTTGTTACAACTTTAGTAGATGGATTTATTTCTACCAGTGATACAGGTAATGCACCTGTGGTAAGTGGGTTAATGCCATTTCCCAATCTGGCTACCACTATATGGTCTTTTGTGAAATTTTGAGCCTTAACTGCCAAAGCAGCTATAACTAAAAAAATAAGGGGAAAATTTTTTTTCATATTGGATTATTTGGTTAAAAATATTTGATTAGAGAGCGTCAATTTATGTTGGATTTTATCTTTTAATTTCAGTGTTCGGTTTATACTCGGCATACCATTTCCCAAGATTGGTTAAATTGCCATTGGCATCAACCAAAGCAGAGGGCCAAAGACGGGCACTGGTAGGCGACCCCGAAAACCAGGAATAGCGGTGTACAAAATCTAAAGCTTCTAGTTTTGGTAGCAGCCTTTGCATAAAAGCTAATACCATTTCTGGAGTATATGGATTTTCGGCCATTGTTGTTGCCCTATCGTGTACAGTAGCAAATTCTGTAATCCAAATTGGCTTGTGATACTTGTCGTAAAGGTCTTGTAAAACTTTAACGAAATGATTTTCATCTGTACCAACATACATGTGTACGCAAATAAAATCCACACGCTTACCTTGGGCAATTGCTTGGTCCATGAAGTTGTAAATCCAGGCATTGGTTGGCCAGGATGCCGCTGGACTGCCCAAAGGCAATCCAATGCTTTCTAATTGAGGCCAAAGATCCAACGCTTCTTGTACGGTCATATTGGCTTGGTCGGTTAAATCAGGTTCGTTAAAACCTAAAATATACCTTGCCCTTCCTTGCGTTTTAAATGATTTAGCTTGGGCAATATTAGCTTCGGTTACTGATGATTTGCCCCAGAACATAGGTACAAATTCAGCATTTTGAGGCGCCAGTTCAAAAGGAATGCTGAGCCCCCAAGTATAAAACCAATGGCTTTGTAGGTTGATGGTATTGCCCCACCAAGTGCCATGTCTTTGAGTGGTGCTAAAATCAGCTCCTTTTTTACCTTTGGCCTCGTATTGTACGATAGTTGTTTTCTTTGGTTCGTATTCGTTGCTTTTTGCACAGCCAAGAAACAATGCGCCCAAAGCCAGTAAAAATTTTAAATTTTTCATCCGTATACAATTGTTTATATTGATATTAATAAGTTCCGTTATAGCCTACATTTCTAAGGGCGGGATAACCATCGGTTCCCATTCTCCAGATAGAGAAATTAAAGCCTAACGTAGTTTCAAAAAAAGCTTGGTTGGTTGATGGTGCTGTTGCTCCATCAAGCCCGTCTGCATTTTCTACAAAAGCCACATCCCTAACAGGGATTACAATGCCTGATCCCACATAATTCTTTTTATTTGCTCCAGTTCCATTAGCGGCAGTTCCCGATATACGAAATACATTATTTCCGTTAGGAAGGGTGTTAGAACCTTCGATAGATGTATTTACGATGAAAGAGTTGGCGGTATAACCATTGTTTTGGTAGGTGCTGGCAATGCCCCCAACAGGAAGTGCGGCCGTAGAAATAGTGGCCCTAAAAGTGGCGTTTTTAACGATGCAGTTTTCTAATCTAACTTTGTTGGTACCTGCTATGCCACCAATATTTCCTGTTGCTGGTGTACCTGTAGCCCTAATGGTTGGTGTAGTTTGATTAGCTCCTGTGCCTTCAACCAGACAGTTGGTAATGGTTGAGCCTACACCGGCAATGCCTCCAACAGAGAAACCACATGAAATAGTTCCGTCGAATAAACATTGATCGATAGGTACAATGCCCGCATTTTGATCGGCACCAAAAATGCCACCAACACCATTTACAGTCGTTGCTACTGCTGTGGTAGCCGAAATGTTTACTGACGAACGGCAATTTTTTATGATACCACCGCCCACGTTAGCTCCTTCGGCTCTGCCCAGAATACCGGCAATTCTGTTTTTTGAAGCACTAATTTCTATACTGCCAGCTGCTGTAGAAAATGAAATTTCGGCTATGCCACTGGCATTAGTTGTTAACCTGCCCACCAAGCCTCCTACCATTCCACACGAAGCTTTGATGGTTAGGTTGGTGGTAACTTGGGTAACCTTACCTGCGGCAGAGAGGTCGCCAACAACACCTCCCAATACATCTCCAGTATTGGTAGACGTTAGGTCGCCTGTAATTTTTACATTTTGTATGGTGCCACCAATTAACCTGCCAGCCAAAGTGCCAAATGCGGCACTGGTAGTACAATTAACATTGAGTAATTGCAGATTTTTCACGGTGCCGCTTAGGCTAGAGAAAAAGCCTTCGTTGGCAGTGATAGAGTTAATGTTTAGGTTGCCTACTTTGTGTCCGTTGCCATCTAATGAGCCAGAAAAACTAGCAATTGGAGTCCAAGTTCGGTTAAGGTTAAAATCGGCTATGATTTTATAATGTTTATCAGTTCCGGTAGCCATTGCTATTAGGCCTTCTTCTGAGGATATTAGATAAGGGTTGGCCGCAGAACCATCTCCGCCATCAAAAGCAGAACCTTCTTGTTTGGCATAAACTTTTACCGTTTTATTAAGTGCCACATTTCCTTTTTTAAGTGCCAATACCACATCTCCGGAAATAAAACCAGAAGAAGGTGTAAAGGTTACTCTTTGCTGCCCCGAAACTGGTACTGCCGTTAGGTTGCTAGCGCTGGTTTTTACTTCTATTGTGCCATCTGTTGGATTAAATGCAAAATTGCTGGCAGTAGGAGTAGTTATCCCATACACATTTGCAGGGAAATTATTGGCAGTACTAACAATTACATTATTGGCTTGAACAGCTCCACTATTGGTGTTTGCAGCATAATTCGCTGCAAAATTATCGGCATTTACAGTTAATGCATTTACATCATTGTTAGAAACCGTTCCAAAGTTATTGGCGGTAATTCCAGCAACATATTGTTTTCCGGTAACAGTACCAGAAATTTTGATATGGTCAATCACTCCACGGTTGGTTACAGCGATTGTAGCCACATTGTTTTGTGCGGTAATGGCCACGGTTGTTAACTCTAAGTTTTTGATTGTTGCAGTGGTGGCCAGTTCAGTAAACATAGCTTTGTTATCTGTTTGTGGCGAGTTAATTACAATGCCAGATATTTTTTTGTTATCGCCATCTAAAGACCCCGTAAAGCTGCCCGCAATTGTGATAAATGTACCACCTGTAATATCATTGGCTAATTTGTAATGGCTTGATAAGGCATGTCGAACTCTATTGAACCTGCCAAAATCTATTATTTCGTAAGGTTTGGCAGAGGTTCCGTCACCATTAGAAAAAGCAGTAACTTTTATAGTTTTTGTGGTCTGCGGAACTTGTAAAAAGCTAGCTTTGATGATCACATCGCCGGCTACAAATTCATCTGAAGCAACCAATTTCAAACGACGCTTATCCGAGTCGATATTTTCAATGCTTACTGTTAATCCTGTTGGAGCTATAATCTCAAAAGCTATAGATCTTGGATACACGGTAAATTCTCTAGAAACTTCGTTAACGGCATTGTAGAAAACATCCTCTGATAAGTCTAAAGTGATACTGGTTACATTTGGTTTGTCTACAAAAAACTTAGTGCTACAAACATGCGTCTGCCCATCTATCTTAATTTTTAAAATTAAAATAAACGTACCTTCATATTTTGGTGTACCTTTTACCGGTATCTCAACTAATGTTCCTATTAATTTTATTCTGGTTTCATCAATATAAATACCGTTTACTTCTTCGGCACTTATAATGGCCTCCGCATTTTGTGGTGGATTTACAAAAACCAAATTGAATTTGTTGGTTTGTGTCAGTGGGAGGTTTTCAACTACGTTGCCATTCAGTCTAGATTTTTCACTAAAAACCTGAAAACGGCCATTGGATACGTTATAAAACCTATCTTCGTCCTTTTTGCAACTGCCAATCAGTATCACCAACAGAAGTAGGGGAATAATGATTTTTTTTATAAAATATAAACTTTTCATAAAGCTAAATTTTTATTGATTAAGGTCTTATGTAACCTTTTCTAATTAATGTATATTGATCTCTCCATAAAGCGTTGGCTCTGGATTGGGGAGCACTCTCGTAGTGGGTAACTATCATCTCATTTTCAGTTATGGAGTTAATTTCGTACTCGATAACTGTTGAAACTCCCCGGTAGAAGAAGAAAAATGCACCTCCTTTTAGTTGTAGGTAATGCTTGCCATTCCTGATCTCCATTTCCCAATGCTGGGTAGCATCTCTAGGTGTATAGTTGATCATTAAATCACCACCATCGGCAGCGAATATGCTTGCCGTACCCCATAAATTATTTAGTTCCTTAAACCTAAACTGGGTTACGCCATCAATGGTACCGCCGTGGCAATAAGAAGAGCCATTGTTTTTGTACAGGCATTCCTTGTTGGCGAGTTTAAAAGTCATTTCATCGTCGTAAACTCCCTTGTTTGTTTTTGTCAATCGGTTCCATGGTGTGGTAGAGCCGTTGTTGATCAGCTTTACGTGCCCATCCAACAACGAATCCAATACCCAGGTTTTCCCGTTCACTGCATTTGGTCCACCAGTTAATTGGGCATAAACAGGATCTAGATCCAAGTTGTCATTTTTAAAAGAAACCTGTACAGCCTTTTCAACGATTTTGATGCCGTTAAAAACAGCTAGTGTCACATTGTAGTTGCCTTTGAAAGGGTATTTTCCGATAACGGTATCGCCCACGGCTTCTTCTCCATTACCAAGGTTCCATTTGGCTTTTGCTGTATTGCCAATTTGACCGTTAATGAAACGGTAAACATTTTGGGTTTCGGTTTCCTGGATGATAATATTGATATCGCCCTCGGCAATGGGATCCTCTAGTGTGAGGTTTTTTTTGCAAGCCATAAGGGCTAAAAGCAAAAGTGTGATTAAACTTAAATTCTTCATCATATAAAAGTTTTTAATAGCCCTTGTTTTGTGTCAATACATATTTTGTATTGATGATTTCTTCTTGAGGGATAGGGAATAAGCCATCTGCTGCCATATTGAATTTGCTGATGAATGGTTCGCCCCGGTTGATGTCGATTTTTGACTGTGCATAATCCATTCCTCTGCGCATCAAATCCCAGTACCTCATGCCTTCTAGTGCCAATTCCAACTCTCTTTCGCGGTAAATTAAATCGAATGTAACTGTAGGAGGAACGTAACTTGCTACGTGTGCCCTTTTGGTTACTTTTTCGAAATAAGACTGAGCTTTTGCCTGTGTGCCGCCATGCTGCAATTGTAGCTCGGCAGCCATAAGTAGTACATCGGCAAAACGGATGGAAACAAAGTGGTTTGGAAAATTTAACCTAAAATCGCCTCTGGAAGCTTGGTTTGTTTTTAGTGCCAGCCATTTTTTCGGAAAGATGTCGCTATTTTGATAACCTGCGGTAAACGAAACCGATTGTGACCTAGGTAAAAAGAAGGTTGCATCTTTCCTTAGATCGTCATTTGGAAATGAATTATAAAACTCAACATCAATAGGAGCGAAGGACCAGCCCGGTGAATAAGGCGAGGCCGAATTTGGATCTCTCATTGACCAAAGCATTAGAGCCAGGTTTCCGTTGGCTTCTTCTCTATAACTGAAATTACCACTACTTGCTTTTGACGAATACTGGATTTCGAAAACAGCTTCTTTGTTATTATGGTTAAACGGTGCTTCGCTGATAAAAACATCCGAAAATTTGGTCAGCAAATCGTGGCCGCTATTGTTAATCAGTTCTTCCGAGATATTTAATATTTGCTGCGAAGTAATATTTGGCATTTGCGTTTTCTTGTAATAACCGGTGTAGTATAACCAAACACGCATCAATAAGCCCCTCGCTGCATCAGCACTTACCCTACCATATTCATCAGGTGGCAAACTCCTGTATCTTGGCAGTACGTTAATCGCAGCAGTTAAATCATCGCCAATTTGTTTGTAAACATCTTCAGGTGTAGCTTGTTTTTGATTGTATTCTGAAGGCGCTAGTACTTTTAAAATTAAAGGTACATTGCCAAAAAGTCGTACTAAATCAAAATAATAATAAGCCCGTAGAAACTTGGCTTCGGCGGCATACCTTTCTCTTACCGTTTCGTCATCAAAAGCGGCTGCGGGTAATTTTTCCAACAAGATGTTGGTTCTATAAATGCCTGTATAATATTTATACCAAAATGCTCTTGGTGTTAGGTCGTCGGTGCGCATTACGCCTCTATCTACCCTTTGTAAAGATGGTAAATCTGTTGCCGATGCTCCGCCAGTGAAACATTTGTCGCCAAGCACCTCGCTAATGAGCTGGAAAGGTGCATTCTGATTTTGTGGTGCATCCCAAAGCAGTACGTTATAAGCAGCTGCAAGACCCTGTAGACAGTCTTTTTGGTCACGGTAAAAGTTAGATTCCGTATCAGAAGTAATCGGTTCTAAATCTATTTTTTTATTGCAAGCCCCCAAGCTTATAGCGAGTAAGAGCAATGCTAGTTTAATATATTGATATCTCATGACTTGTTTACATTAATTAAAAACCAACCGATGCGCCAACCATGATGGTTCGGGGCTGCGGATATACGCCTTTATCTATACCTAAACCTAAAGCACCACCAGATACCTCGGGATCGAAACCAGTATATTTAGTTAGTACAAAAAGGTTCGTTCCTGTAGCATACAACCTTATCTTATCCAGTTTGGCTACCTTAATATTTCGGAAAGTATAGCCTATAGAAGCATTGCGCAGTCTTAGGTACGATCCATTTTCTAAAAAGAAAGTAGAAGGGTTGGCAAAATTTCCGTTTAAATCTCCAGCAGCTATTCTTGGGTAAGAATTGGTGGTTCCCTCACCGTGCCAGCGGTTAATAATTTCAACCGGAAAGTTTGCGGTAGGTAAGTCCCATCTGTGCAGGCTGTTGAATATTTGATGTCCCGCCAAACCATTAAAAAATACGTTCACATCAAAGTTGCCGTAACGGGCCGTAAAATTGAACCCATAGTTGTATTTGGGATGTGGCGAGCCTACCATAGAGCGGTCGCGGCTATCAATTATGCCGTCTCCATTCAAATCCTTATACATGATATCGCCAGGTACGGCATTGGGCTGTATCAAGTTGCCGCTTGACCCCCTGTAGTTATTGATTTGTGCCTGGTTCTGAAAAATGCCATCCATAGTGTACATCCAGAAATAGCCTAGTGGAAATCCTGCTTCCATACGAGCAATATCACCCATTTGGTTGTTGGCATTTCCGCCAGTAATGTAACCATTGGTATTGCCCACATGGGTTACCTTGTTGTTATTGTAAGCACCATTTATATTGGCTTCTATATATAGTTTTCCAAAATCTTTTTGATAGCCTAGTGAAAGTTCTATCCCCTTGTTCAACACATTTCCTGCATTTCCAAATGGAGCGCCATTACCCACATAAAATGGAATAGGAACTCTTAATAATAGGTCTTTGGTTGCTTTGCGGTATAGGTCAAGAGTTACTCTAAAATTTTTGAATAATTCTGCATCTACACCAATGTTGGCTTGTTCTGAAGTTTCCCATTTTAAATCTGGATTTGAAACTCCTGCCGGAGAGGCTCCAATTTGCTGAGCGTCGGCTCCGAAGTAGTAGTTGCGGGCATAGGTACTAATGGTAGATACGAAAGCGTAATCACCAATTTGGTCGCTACCGGTTCTGCCCCAGCTTGCTCTAACTTTCAGCGAGTTTACGAAACGCACATTTTCCAAGAACTTCTCACGGTGAGCATTCCAGCCGGCAGAAATAGAAGGGAAGTAGCCAAATTTGTTGTTTTTCCCAAACCTAAATGAGCCATCAGCCCTATAGGTTGCTGTCATCATGTACTTGTTGTCAAAATCATAAGTTGCCCTGCTGAAATACGACACCAATCCAGAGTGCCAAGCACCACCAGAGGCAGCTGCGCTGGTATTGTCTTTAGCTAAATCTAAATAAGCATATTCGGGATCATCATATAATAAGCCATTTTTTGAGGCTGATACGTTGGTGCCTCGTCCAGTATTTAATGTGTTTCCCAACATTACAGAGAAAGAGTGGATTTTTACCTTTTTGCTATAGATTAGGGTGTTCTCCAAGTTCAAATCCCTGCTTTCGGACATAGACTTACTTGTGCCTGTTGCCACTGTTCTATTGGTAGAGTTGAGATAATAAATAGGCGTATATCCTCTCGATTCGTTGTATTGCAGTGCTAAACCTAAACTGCTTTTGAACTTCAGGTCGCTAATGATTTCTACTTCGGCAAAAGCATCTGCATTTAATCTGGTGTACCCCGATGAGCCATTTGTGTAATAAATTCTGGCTATAGGATTCACGATTTCCTGCGATACATAACGGGAGATAGCAAAAGTTCCGTCATCATTCATTACTGGCGTAACAGGATCCATGTTAATGGCGCTTAATATAGGCCCAGAGTTACCACTATTGGTAGCAATAGCCGCTCTTTTTACGTTGGTGACGTTTAGGTTAATGCCCGTATTTAAAATGCCTTCTATTACATTTTGTTTGGTATTTATACGCCCTGTATACCTGTCAAAATCTGACTTGTCTTTAGCCAAAGTTCCCGATTGTGAGAAGTATGAAAATGATGAGCTATAAGTGTTTTTCGGAGATCCTCCAGAAAGAGAGACCTGATGGTTTTGTATAGGTGCATTAAGATAGGAAATTTCTCGTTGCCAATTTGTTCCAGCACCCATTTTGTTGATTTCAGTTTCAGAAAAAGGAAGAGCTAAGTTAGAATTGAAATGAAGCTCGTTCTGGATGCGAGCATATTGCGTAGCATCTAGAACATCAATATACTTTCTGATATTTTGAAATCCCCTATAGTACTCGTAATCGAGTTTGCTTTTGCCAGCCTTACCAGATTTGGTAGTAATAATCACTACCCCGTTAGCTCCACGGGCACCATATATCGCCGCCGAAGCCGCATCTTTTAGTACTTCCATAGTTTCGATGTCGCGAGGGTTAACCGCTTCTAAATCTCCTCTAGGAAATCCATCTACAATAAACAGAGGGTCATTAGAGCCATTGGTGCCAACTCCTCTAATACGGATGCTTACTCCAGCACCTGGCTGGCCGCTATTCATCATTACGGTTACGCCTGGGCTTTTTCCCTGCAAGGCCTGATCTGCCCGCATTATACCGGGAACTTCTAAATCTTTTGTGGTAATGGATGATATGGCACCAGTAACCAAGCTTTTCTTTTGTACGCCGTAACCTACTACAACTACACCGCTTAAGGTTTGTACATCTTTTGATAGGAGGATATTTAATTCGCCCTCGTCTTTTAATGCTACTTCTTTTGCTTTCATACCAATGGCAGAAAATGTTAGCGTAGCCGATTGAGCTGCTTTAATAGTGAATTTTCCATCACTATCGGTAATAGTAGCATTGTTAGTGCCTTTTACTTTTACAACTGCTCCGGGGATGGTAGAATTATCTTCTACATCTCGTACTACCCCTTTAATTGATACTTGTGCTTGTGCATTTACAAAATTGCACCAAAAACAGAGTACCAAAACGAGGTAATAAAATGGTGTAAATTTTATTGTCATAAATTATCTGGTTTATTTGGTTCGTGTTTGTTGTTCGGTGTTAAGCCCCAAGGCTTTGATGTATCCACTGTTGGGAATACTGTTTTTATATTTGATGTTTTCTAGATACTGCGCTAAAATCTCTTTTACTTCGGCTCTGTTTATTTTAATCTCTCTCATCTCTTTATAAGAACCACGGTTGTTCTCAGCATAATCGATAATGGTTTGGTAATTGTTTGGAAGTGGGATAGAAATGATATTTTTTGGATTATCTAATTTCTTGTAAGGCCAAAAATGCCATCCAATATTATTTTTTTCTAGAAGGGTCCTAAATTCATTAACCCATTCATCAGTGTTTTCTCCGGTTTCGCCTATATAAATTGGGACGTTGTATTTTTCTCTGAACTCTATAAAACGCTTAATAGAGGCGTAATTAGGCTGATCTCCATATTTGTGAAAAGTGTATACGGCTTTTTGGTCAAATGGTTCCGAAAAGATATTGAAATTGGTATTCCATTGTGCCCCACCATAAAAAATGATATGATTTTTATCTACGCTTCTAATTGCGGTTGTCAGTTTTCTATAGAGTGGTTCAATTAGTGCATTTAAGGTTTTGGTATCAAAGTAGTGCGCTACCGGCTCGTTTAACAGATCATAGCCCATAACGGTGGGTTCTTTTGCATACCTTTTTGCTATTTTGGTCCAAATTTCTATCGCCAACTGTTGGTTTTGTTCATTCTCAAATAAAAATGGATATCCGTAGCTGTCGTCAATGTTGTCGCCAGTTTGACCGCCGGGAGCGCAGTGCATATCTAAAATCACATAAAGACCTTCTGTTTTGCACCAATCAATTACTTTATCCAGAAGCTTAAAGCCTCTGGAAGAATCATTTTGGCCCATGTAGTTTTCAATGGTAAATAACTTATAATTAAAAGGCACCCTAACAGAGTTAACTCCAGTTTTTTTCAGGAATCTGATATCATCTATGGTAATATAATTCTCTAGGAAAGTTGTCCAAAAATCGGCTGCCTCGGCAGGGCCAACCAACTGGCTAATCATATCATGTATTTGAGAGGGAGAATTTGTCTTTTTGAACTTGAACATATATCCCTCCGGTACTAGCCAGTTACCCAGATTAGTTCCTTTGATGAGGAAGGGATTACCATCGGCATCTATGATTTCTTTTCCTTTTACGCCAATAAATTTGTCTTTTGCCTGCAAACTGCTGCAGATTACTACGGATAATATAAATAATAGCTTCTTCATTAAATTATTTTGTTTTGCTTAATTCATCGTAATAGGCCTTTAGTACATAGAAAGCTTTTTTCTTTCTTCCTTGTTGGTCGTAAAGTCCTTTGTTATTCCAACCTTGTTGATAAACGGGATTATTTCTTCTGGGAGATCTAAAGTCGGCCAGTAGCCAGGGAGATATACCTACAAAATTTGAGGGCATTCTTTTGAGCATGGCCACTTGTTCTTTGTAAAACCATTCTTGGAACTCCTCGCTCCATAGCTGGTTTGTTTTGGCATGGTAGCCACCCACAGCTTCGGCTCCTGTTTCGCTTATAAATAGTGGTTTTTTGTAGTGTGTGCCCCAATTGGCGGTTCGGCAGCTTTCGGGCGTGCCTCCGTACCAGCCCAGATACTGGTTAAAAGAGACAATATCTACATATTCGCCAAGTGGGTCATCAATCCATCTCATGTTTTCTTCTGAATGATAGTTCACTTCTAGTGCGGCAGAAACTAAACGTGTGGGGTCCATTTTTCTGGCTTCGTCCAGCAAGCTTTTCATAAAACGGGTTCTTACCTCACTTACGGGAGTTTCATTTCCAACCGACCAAATAATAATGCTGGCTCTGTTTTTGTCCCTGTCTATCATTTCATCTAGCTGTGTTTTTGCTTTGGAGAGCACCTCTTCGCTTTTAAAATCAATAGTCCAATAAACAGGTATTTCCGACCAAACGAGCAGCCCTAACGAATCTGCCAAACGGGTCATTTTCTCATCATGGGGGTAGTGGGCCAACCGCACCATATTACATCCCAATTCTCTTGCCCAGCCCAGTAATTTTTCCGCATCTTTTTGTGTATGCGCCCTTCTTCCTTCTTCTGGTATCTCTGCATGAACGCTTATGCCTCTTAAAAACACCGACTCGCCGTTGAGTAAAATTTTTTCTCCCTGCACCTCGATATTTCTGAACCCTATTTTTTCACTTATTTTATCAGAGGCAGTAGTAATGTTTACCTGATAAAGTTTTGGGTTGGTTAAACTCCATTTTATGAGTTTTGGCGCATTAAAATTGATGATTGCTCTCCCTTCTGAATTTAATCTAAGCTTTTTTGTGATTTTTAATTCAGGTATTTCAATGGTAACCTCGTCATCTAAAGCAGCATTTTTTACATCGATCCAGCCGCGTATTAAATTTGTAGCTACATTTGGTTTTGCCAGTTGTACAAAATAATTGCTAATAAACGTATTTGGTAATTCTACTAATGATACATCTCTAATAATACCTCCATAATTCCACCAATCTGTATTTAATGTTGGTATTTCGTTGGCGTATCTCCTGTTGTCAACCTTTACAACCAAAAAATTATCTTTTTCTTTCAGTAATGAGTCTGTGATTTCAAAATTGAACGGGCTAAAAGAACCTTTGTGCATTCCCAATTTTTTACCGTTGATGTACACATCAGCACGATAACTAACTGCACCAAAATGTAGGTATAGTTTATTGGATTTGCTCGATTTTTGATAGTCGAAGCTTTTCTTATACCAGACAGTGCCTTCATAGTATAGAAATTTATCTGCTTGCGAATTCCAGTCGCCCGGAACATTTAACGTATAGGTATCGTTGTAGCCATGCTCCTTGCGGTCTAGTGAGTGGGCTGGCACATCGGTATTCCAATAGGCTTCTGGATCGTTTTCTGCTCGCTCTTTATATCTGTAGTCGTAAAATCCAGTTTCATAAATATCAATGATGTATTGCCATTTTCCGTTTAGGCTTGTTACTTTTCTGGCAGGGATGTTAGTTAAAAGATCGGCACCGTTGGCTGCTAGTTGCATTAGCCCCAAAACAACCAACAAACACCATTTGGAGTGTAGTTTCCGCGTAATCACAGTTTGTTCGCTTAAGTTTATACTTGGTTAATTGAATAGTGCAACAAATATATCCAACTTAAAAGCATAAAAACAAATAAAAATTACCATAAATAACTGTAAATCAAGTATTTAATTTAAAATTAATACGCATAAATACCACAAGTGTTTTTATGCTTAATTGCTGATTTTCAGCAGTTAAATTATTTTTGATAACTCGTCTTATAAAGATTTTAACACGCCTCATAAATTGGCATATTTTTTTATAGAATTTTGCGTAAAATGGATGATTAAGATGAGAATACTAAAGAAGCTTAACTTTTGCTCAACATATTGTGCTATGTTGAGCTTTCCAGTTTATCGAAATAAGTAAAAAACATTATTTGGCTAGTAGTCTTTGGAAATCTGCCAAGCTCAGCGGGGGACAGAGAATGCTGAGCGAAAAGGTTAACAGAAATTTAACCGTTTTCTTTGACAAGAACCAATTTGCTCCAACCATCTTGTCCAGCATTTTTAAATTCTTGCTTTCGCTCTACCATAAGATTTCGTATTTTATTCAAATTTGCCCAGCAAGTGGCTTGCCTAATGTCTAATATTTCCGAAAGCTTGTAAGATGAGATTTTACCTTTGGTAGTATAAATGATATATACCATATAAAAGGCTTTGTTAAGGGGCATACGACTATTTTGGAACAAGGTGCCATAGATAACAGATTCTTCATAATCGCAAGAGGCACATCGCTTACTATAAGGTTGATGGCCGGTATAATAGCTTGTGTGTTTACACTTTTTACAAGTAAAATTAGTCTGTTCTTTCAGTTCATTTAAGAAACGAAAGCAGGTTTCGTTATCAGGATAAATTTTAATAAATTCTTCATAGCTCATCATTTTCGACATTACCCGAGCTTCGGTAGCAACATTAATATCTTTTTTAAGCTGTGTGTTGTCTATAGACAGGAACTCGTTCATTTTCCTGATTTCTTCGGCTTGCTGTAATAGTTCTTGGTTTTGTGCTGTTATAATTTCTGATTTTTCTCTTACTTCTTTTGTCCGCCGTGCAACAATCTGTTCAAGTTCGGTATTCAGTTTGTCCTTCAATGCCTGTTTTGATTCCAGTTCCTTAATTATGCGGCGTTGAGCCTTCTCTTTTTTCTTTTTTAGCAGGCGAATGTTGTCGCCAATGGCAAAGGTTACAAAAAGCATCTCCATGATTAAACAAAAACTGAGACTATAGAAGTTAATAGGGCCAAATGGCATTTTTCCAATGCCAAGTACCTTAATAATCCTAATTACAATTCCTATCAGGATAAAAGTGTATCCAGCCACAAAAAACCTAGCTGGATAGTAGCCTTTGCGATAGATATAAACACCAGAAAATAGGGCCAATGCTACCGGAATAACTTCGATGATTTTATATACAAAAAGATGTTTGTTGATTAAAAGACAACATATAAAGAAAGCTGTTCGTAAAACGAGGTAGCATACAATTATTTTATCTAATAGAGGCACCTTTTGTTTAAGATGAAGAAACTCTCTGGTAAAAAGCATACTAAAAGTTACAGCGAGGTAAAGAGCTACACCGTAGGCGATTTCGTTCCAGCCAGGATAGCCTGGCCACAAGTACTGAAACCCTGTGCCGTTTGATGATACTTCATATAGACCGATGCTAAAGTTGTACACTACATAATATAGGTATTGTTTTTGTCTAACGGCAACAAACATTACCAAGTTATATAGGCAAAACACCAGTATCATTCCATATAGAAGCCCTAACAATAGATATTCTCTCAGGCCATATTGTATAAACCAATCTATTTTTTTTAAGACCATCATTACAGCGGCAGGCTGTTCTGTTTTAATGGCAATGTAATAAGTTTGGAGGTCTTTAAATTCTCTGTTGACGTTGAGGGTGAAGTTTTTGTGGTGAAATTCTCTGTTTTTAAAGTTTAATTTTGCCCCAAATTTGTGAAGTTCGAAACTGCCTGTTTTGGTTTGCGTATATATCTTAATGTCATCAATGGTTTGGTCGTAAAACTCTAATAAAAATGAACCCGGTTCTTCGGTATTCTTTATTTTTATTTTATACCAGTAGGTAGAATTGCTATGTAAAGCTTTTGGAACAAAGGTTTTACTACCTTTAAAAAGTGGGAGGAATTTCTTGGATGATATTTCCTGTACAGTTAGTTTTCCTGAATTGTCTTCAAACACATCAATTTCATTGTAAGAAAAAATATATTGTTTAACCTCATTATTTAGTTTTACTGGCACTTGTGCATTAGATACCTTAGGCACTAGGAGTATAAATAATAAGATTAAGTAGATAAAAGATTTCAAGATGGTTAGCTTTAACAGTTTACTTGGCTGATAGTTTAACAAATAACTATAAAACAGGAAGGTACCGGCTAGTTTAAGAAAGCAGATGAATGGAGCAGCAAGGTTGTTTAGTTGGATGGTTTGTTAAATACAATTACAAGTATAGTAAAAATGTAAGTTTATATGCTATTTCTTTCCTTCCCATTCTTGATAAAATTGATCAAGGTATGTCAGCATAAAATCGTGACGCTGCTGTGCCATCTGTTTGCCCATATCCGTTTTCATCAAATCTTTTAGTAACAAAAGCTTCTCGTAAAAATGATTGATGGTAGGGGCAGTCGTATTTTTATATTCCTCCTTTGTCATTTGTAGGTTAGCCTTTATTTCGGGATCGTACAGAACCCTATTCTTAAAACCACCATAAGTGAAAGCTCTTGCAATGCCAATGGCGCCAATAGCATCAAGCCTATCTGCATCTTGTACAACATTTAGCTCTTTTGAAAAATAGTTGATTTCTCCCAAGCTAGCTTTATAAGAAAGGTTTTTGATGATGAGCTTTACTTCGTTGATGATGTTGGTTTCAACATCAATGCTTTCTAAAAAATCTCCAGCTTTTTGCGGTCCAATTTCTTCGTCGCCACCGTTGAATTTACTGTCGGCAATGTCATGTAATAGTGCTGCTAAAGCAACTATCAATTCATCGGCTTTTTCGCTAGCGTTAATATGTTGGGCTGTTTTATAAACACGTTCTATGTGGAACCAATCGTGTCCTGCTTCGGCATTGGCAAGTGTTTTTTTAACAAAGTTGATGGTTTGGTCTATGATAAGTTGCATACTGCGAATTTAGCCAAATATCACTCGTTAAAGGATAGAGGTTTTGTAAAAATCGAAGCTTATAACAAAAAAGCTCAGCCTCTAATTTGAGACTGAGCTTTTTAAATACACTATCGCTAACTAAATATTAAATATTAAGCTCTCTTTGATATAATTAATTCGTGTGTGTCTACGTCTAGTAGTTTTGCGATGTGAAATAATCGATCTAGAGTAATTTTGCTATAGCCTAACTCAATTTTGCTGTAAGCATTTTGAGAAATTCCGATTTTAGAGGCTAAATACTCTTGAGAAAAGTTTTTGTACTCACGTACTTTTCTAATTTTTAACGCGATGCGTTGCATCTCTTTTTTATAAGTTTCGTTCATCATGTAGGTAGTTAGTGTATTTGAAGTTAAGCAAATATTTTGCCAATTACAACTTTTTGAATTAGAACCTATACGATTACAACTTTTTATTTAATTATTCAATGTATGATAGAGCACGAGCTATCTTTTGCTTTCGAAAAATAGATTAATAGGGATGTTTTTTGTAGCACGAAAAGATAGCTTAAAAAATTACTGGGTATTTTAGCTACATGCAATGTGTGGAAAAATTGTAACGCAAGCGTATAAATATATCTACTAATATATCAATATAATCCCCAATCATCCTCAATATCATCTTTCTGAAAAAACGAAACCCAATCTTTAAAAAACACTTTAAATTTCTCGATTTCTGCGATGACAATATCTCTATCGGCTTTGCCACATTGATCGTAAAGATAGGCGGCTTTTATCTGCGTTTCTAGTTCTATGGCATTTGTTCTGATAATTGAGGCATTTTCCATACGTATGATATAGATGTCGCCACCTTCGGCACCAATAATTTTGGGTCCTAACATCATGGCGTTCTGCAAAATCAGTTCCTTGGTGCTTTCTGCCATTTCTCCTGTAAGTGTTTCAGAGAAGATGGTTGCATATTTATAAACTTCCCTAGCTTGATTGTAAAGATTTTTAGCACTGAGGTACTTAGGTTTGTTTTTCCAATCTTCTCCCGGCTCTTCGTGTCTAAATTGCCTAAAATCGTCCCACTCGGGCAAGCTATTGAATTTGTCTATATCCATTAGTTTTTTCTTTGTGGGCGCTCGCTTTCTGGTCGTCTGCTGCCGTCATACAATTCATACGTTAACATTCTACAGTCTAGCTTGCCATTATAGAATTCAATTTTGGCATCAGCTTTTAAGCCAATCTTTTTTGCTAAATCAGGATTTCCAGTAAAAATATAACCATGATATCCTTTACATTGCGTTTTCATAAAATCGCCCATGCGCTTATAGGTGAACTCTAATTTGCTGTGCGTTCCCAATCTTTCTCCATACTCTGGGTTAAAAACCACTACACCTTTCCCGCCTTCTGGCACAGGTGTTTCTGCAAAATCACATACCTCAAACTGAATAAGTTGGTCTACGCCAGCTGTCTTCGCATTTTTTCTGCTTACTTCCACCGCATCTTCAGAAAGGTCGGTAGCAATAATTTGTAGGTCGATATTTTTAATGACCTGATCTTTCAATATTCTTCGCTCTGCAAAAAACACTTCCTCATCGTAACCTATAATGTGCATGAAACCGTAATTCATACGATACAGTCCTGGTCTTCGGTTGGTAGCAATTAACGCAGCTTCAATTGCCAAAGTTCCCGAACCGCACATTGGATTAACGAAAGGAGATTTTTTATCCCACTTTGTGGCCATCACAACACTTGCGGCAAGTGCTTCTAGCATAGGTGCTTTGCCCGGAATTTTCCTGTAGCCGTGTTTACTCAAAGTTTCACCACTGGTATCTATAAAAATATCAGCATCGTTATCTTTCCAATATAAATGTACTACAGCTTTATTGGCATCGGAGCCAGAGTTTGGTCTAATGTTTTTCTTGTCTCTAAATCTATCTACAATGGCATCTTTAACTTTTAAGTTGGCAAATAGCGGCGTAGTAATAAATGGATTATCTACGTTAGACGTTACAGAAAAATAGCCCGAAAAATCTATTAACTCTTCCCACTCTAAAGTTACCAGTGCTGCGTAAAGTTCTTCTGGATTTTTTGCCTTAAAACTTTTAAGGCTATATAGAATCTGACTTGCGCAACGCAGGTTCAAATTAAGTTTAATACACTCGTTAAGCGTAATATTCAGTTCAACTCCGGTAGAGAAGGCCCTAACTATGGTATAGCCCAGTTCTTCTACTTCGGCTTGCAGGTAAGTTGATAGTCTTTTATTACAGGTAATGATAACCTTGCTCTTGGTGTGGAAAACTTGTGTCATATGATTTGCGAAGTTATCAATAAAAATATAGAGATTTGGATGGAAGAGAAATAATATAGTACAGACATGGAAATTAAAGGTAAGGTGCACGAAGTAGGTGCAGTACAACAAGTGAGTGAGACGTTTAAAAAACGTGATTTGATTGTAGAATATGCAGAAAACCCAACTTATCCAGAATATATCAGATTTGAGGCGTTGCAAGATAAAACGGCTTTGCTTGATAGTTTAAAAGCTGGAGACGAAGTAGAGGTTTCTTTTAACCTACGCGGTCGCCCGTGGACTAACAAAGATGGTGTAACTTCTTACTTTAACAGTTTAGTGGTTTGGCGTATTACTGCTTTAGCTAATACAGCTGGCGCACCTGCTGCTGCCCCTCAATATGCTGCACCTGCTGATGTAAGTACTGCAGCTGGCGAAGATGATGATTTACCTTTCTAGTATCGCTTTTTAAGAAAACACTTTATAATTTGAAGCCGTCCCGATTACAATCGGGACGGCTTTTTTACGTTGCTATAAGTTAAAAAGTGTTAAAGCATAACCGCTTTTCTTATTGTCTTCGTTAACTTTGGGTAAGTAGGAAATGAAAAAGAGGAGCCTTTGGATCATAACCGCTTTAATGACCTTTGCGTTATTGGGCGTTTTTGTAATGCAGATGTATTACATTAGGGAATCGTACAATCTAAAATCCCAGCTTTTCGAGCAAAACGTAAATCAGGCGCTAACGGCTGTTGTAAACAAAATACAGAAGAAAAATGTAATTAGCCGTATCAACAGAAAAGACGACGAGTTTAAAGCTTTAGAGGTTAGTAATATTCGTAGTAAAACAGATAGCATTGTAGCTTTTAAAGAGCGTTACAAGGAAAACAAGATGCGCAGGAGGCTTAAACAGCAGCAACAGATCTTGCAATACCTTAACGAACAAGACAGTATCATTCATAGCAATTACCTCCAGCCACAAATTATTAGTGAAGAAGATTACGCAATCTTATCAAATCCAAATCCTAATAACAATACGTTGACTTATAACATTAATGAGACAAGGAGTAGTAAAGATGGCAAGGTACTGAGCATGCAGCTTTCTTCTAATTTTACGAAGAGACGTCCAGTTATTAAGCTAGATAAATTGCCGGATTCGATCATCTACTTGGCCATTAATCCGTCGGACTTAAGGCCGCAATTTATCATTTTGCCAACTATTGATCCCGATACAAAAGTTAAATATAAAATTGAAGATGCAAAGGCCGAACATAGCTATAGGATAGAATTGGAAAGGCTTTATGCAGATACGGTAAATTTATTTGCCAATGGTAGAGACGTGATGCTATTGCAAGATGTAGCAAAGGAAATGGCTAATAAAGATGTGCCATTGGAAGATAGGATGCCAAGCCAAGAAACGGTAGATACTTTGATTAAAAAAGAACTGCTGAGTAAAAACATCGATCTGGATTATCAATATTGGGTAACGCCATCTAAAAGTACAGGCAAAATAATTTATCAGAATGTTTCACAAACAATAGGAAATGTATTGCCTAAAAATACTTTTAGCAAGGTTATTTTTAGCAATAACCTAATGATTAAAGATCCGGGGATGTTATATGTGAGTTTCCCTAATAAGAACTCGCTTATCTTTAATACGATGTTTGCGATGTTGGCCTCTTCAGTAGGTTTGCTGTTGGTGTTGGTTTCAATTTTCGCCTACACCATTTACGCTATCATCCGCCAGAAAAAACTGTCTGAAATGAAAACAGACTTCATTAACAACATGACACACGAGTTTAAAACTCCAGTAGCTACCATCATGATTGCAAGTGAAGCTTTAAAAGATCCAGATTTAACACCTGATAAGGCAAGGGTAAACCGTTTGGCAGGTATCATTTACGATGAAAATGTGCGTCTTGGAAATCATATTGAGCGAGTTTTAAGTGTGGCCAAGCTCGATAAAAAAGAATTAAAATTGGAGCGTAAGCCAGTAGCAATGAACGAACTAATTTCTCTAGTTGTTGACAGCATGAGTTTGCAATTGCAGAAGAAAGATGCCGAAATATCGCTAGATCTAATCGCTAGTCCAGATGTTGTAATAGGAGACGAATTACACTTATCCAATCTAGTTTACAATTTGATTGACAATGCTAATAAATATAGTCCTGTTAAGCCAATAATTGCCATTAAAACGAAAAATTATGCAAATGGCGTCTGTGTAGAGGTGAGCGACAAAGGAATTGGGATGACCAAAGAGCAAACTAAAAGGATATTTGATCAGTTTTATAGAGTGCCTACCGGAAACTTACATGATGTGAAAGGCTTCGGTTTAGGTTTAAGTTACGTACACGATATTATAGAGCAAATGAACGGAACCATCAAAGTGAATAGTGAGAAAGATAATGGCACCACTTTTTTAATCTATTTACCATTTAAATTAAGCAATTGATATGAAGAAAATACTGTTGGTTGAAGACGATCCGAATTTAGGCTTATTGCTACAAGATTATTTGCAGATTAAGGGAAACTTTGAAGTGGTGTTGTGCACCGATGGCGATGAAGGTTTAAAGGCTTTTGGCAAGCAGGCTTTCGATATTTGCATTTTAGATGTGATGATGCCTAAAAAAGACGGTTTCACTTTAGGCAAAGAAATCAGAAAAATTGACCAACAGGTGCCAATTATTTTCGCAACTGCAAAGTCGATGATGGAAGATAAATCATTAGCTTATGACTTAGGTGGCGATGATTACATTACCAAACCATTTCGAATTGAAGAACTGTTATTACGTATCAACGCTTTGCTAAAAAGGGTTTCTGCTGCACAATCGCCTCAGGAAGAAGAGCCAAAGCAGTTCGAAATTGGTAGCTATACTTTTGATTATACTACACAACTTATTCATTACAGTGGTTCTCAGCAAAAACTTTCTACCAAAGAGGCAGAGCTCTTGCGTTTGCTTTGTTTAAAAAAGAATAGTGTACTTACAAGAGAGGAAGCATTGATTAGCATTTGGCACGACGATAACTATTTCAACGGTCGTAGTATGGATGTTTTTCTAAGTAAACTGCGTAAGTACTTAAAAGAAGATCCGAATGTGGAAATTATCAATGTTCATGGTAAAGGATATAAATTGGTAGTGAATTGATAGTTTCGGTTAATCGGTTAATCGTGTATTTGGTTAACTGCTAGAGGTCCGAATTAATCGCTATACTCCAGTAAATAAAAATCGGTTAATCGCTAGTCAAAGCAATTAACCGATTTCAACGTTTCAAACGGTTAAACCATCAAAGCATTGTCCATTTAAAGGTCTGTTGGGCAGTTTTTCCCCAGCCTTTCAGAGCGCCCTTCAAAATATCAAACAGTTGTTTATTATTTACAGCCTTTCCTTTAGTAGGAATTTTGAGCTTGTCTTCGCTAACAGGAACATCAGTTACAGAGGTTGCAAACCAAGTAACGTGCTCGTGTGGTAGGGCTAAACCTAATATCATTCCAGGTAAACCTGTAAACGACTCCGGCCCTCCGCTAACAGCAATTTCCTCTGTGTAAAAAGCAACAACATAAACAGAATCCATTACCAGAGCATTTGCTCTGCGACAATTGTAGCCCGCTACGTTTCTAAATTCGTCGGTTATTTTCCAGTTAATTTTTCTGGTACTATCGCTTACCATATAAGTTTCATCGTACACCTTTTTTTGCGTTTTACTGGTCGCAGTACCTAAATCAGTCAAGATGTTGTTGGCTTGCTGAAATTGTATAAGATTAGAAAACCAAGCGTTAGAGGATGCGATAGCTTCTTCTTCGGGAATGAAAGCGGTCTTATCGTTAGAAAAGTGCAGCTTGCTTTTCGCGGTCTTAAATTGTGGGTTATTTTTTTGATAGTTGTCAAACATTTGTAAGTAGAAACTATCCTCGCCCCAAATTTTAATTTGCTCCTTAATTAGTGCATAGGCGTTCACTCTTTTCTCAAATTCAATAGTTCCCTGAGTTACGAAACGAGCATGTTGTGCATTTGAGTTAAGGCTAACTATCAATAAATATGCACTTATGATATATTTTAAAGTCTTCATTTTTCTAGAGAATTAAATTAGTTTGCTTTTGGTGCTCCGCCGCCCATTTTGTTGAAATCCCAAATTAAAGAGAACATGAAGTAACGGGCAATATTGTTAAAGCTGGTTTGCGTAATTGAGTTTGCCGAAGCAGATCTTCTAAAACCTACGTTTTGGTTCAATAAATCGTTAGCGCTGAGCATCACTTTGAAGCTTTCTTGTTTAAAAAATGCCTTAGTTACAGAAGCGTTGATTAGCAAACGCTCAAAACTCTCGTCAAATGCTGCAGAGCTAGGTTGATAGTTATATTCAGATTCTGATCCTATAGAGAATTTTCCTGGCAACTTGGCATTCAAATAAACGTTACCTCTATAACCCCAACCTTTATTGTTAATGGCCTTTTGTAATGATGCTTCTTGTGCATTATAACTAGGTCCAAATGATAAATAGAACTGATTTTTTTCGCCGTAGCTATTTATGCTTATTGCTGGAGTGATACTTTGACTGTTGGTGGCATTTAAATCTCCGTTTACGTAGTTATAAAATCGAGAGCCGTTAACATCTAGGTTTAAACCAATATTCAGGTTTCCTAAAGCCGGAATTTTTCTAGAATATCCGGCGTATGCAAAGTAGTTAAATGGCAGCTCATCATCTAAATTAACAGATTTAAACGTTGTTTTACCC
The DNA here is from genome assembly GCF_031119335.1 of Pedobacter sp. Taxonomy (GTDB): domain Bacteria; phylum Bacteroidota; class Bacteroidia; order Sphingobacteriales; family Sphingobacteriaceae; genus Pedobacter. The sequence goes on along the minus strand of NZ_JAVHXT010000004.1, from coordinate 199,341 downwards.
CCAGCATCGGTAGTATTATTGCTTACAATTTGGTTGTTGGTGAAGTTGAAACTTCCACTAACATAAAAATTCTGGTTGGTTATTACTTTATAGGTATTGTATCTGATGTTGAATCTGTTATTATAAGCAGGTTTAAGCTGGTCGTTACCTTCTACAATGTTCAAAGGGTCATCATTCATTCTAACTGGTTGTAATTGATTTACAGAGGGCTGAGTGTTTGAACCATTATAACTAATACTGAAAGATTTTTGAGCCGAAAATCTGTACTGATAGGATGCTTGCGGCAACCAATTGATAAAATTACGTTTAAAGCGTTGGTTCGAATAAACTTCAGTTTGGTCGAAATTAATAAAGCTTGTTTTTGTACCAACATTAACTATCGTTTTTCCTTTTTTGTAGTTAAAGATGGCTCCAACTTGGTTCAATAGTTGATCTGCTTCGAAGTTATTACTAAATTCTGGATTGATCTGGTCATAAATATTTGATGGAGAGGCATCGTAAGTAACACGGTCTGCTTTATTTGTAGTGTAGGTTAGTCCGTAGCTGGCAACAAGGTTAAGAAATTTCGATAAAGGCTCATTATAGGTGATGTTTGATGATAATCTGTTTGTTAATATATCATTTTCTTTAAGCTGATCGATGTTTTCTCTACTTCTCAAGGTTTCATCTTCATTGAAAAACTCATTTGTAGCCCTTAAAAAGCCTTGACTAGTTGTTTTGTTGTAAGCCTGACTAAGGTTAACCGAATAGTTTCTTCCAGCTTTTTTAAGTTTTTTGGTATAAAAAGCACTTAAATTAAATAGTTGTTGCTTACTCTCATTGTCGGTATTCCTATCCGATGTATTTAACAATGAATTATCACCTCTACGCCCTACAGAGTTATTAGTGACGTTACTTTCCGAGTTTCTCAGGGTTCCATCAATTACCACTTTTAAATTTGAACTAGTATCTAGTTTGATGTTGTAAGTAGCATCTATTTTTTGCCTAAACATATCGTTTTCGGTAGTTTCATCGCTATTGGTGTTAAAAATAGCATCTGGAAGGTTTTGCTGTCTCAGCGTGTTTTTTCTGATATTAACATTTAATGATCCTGCTTTATAGTTGGTGTTGATACTTTCCTTGTCCTTATTCCATTTGTTTTCGTAATGTATACCACCGTTATGTGCAATAGGAATACCCTCGCCCCAGTATCTGCCACCACCGTCCAATTCATCTCCGCTCGACATGAAAATCATTCCGTCATCTGTTACTTGCATAGCACCACTGGTGCCATATTTATCGGCATCGTCCCAGTTTAAGCCAGTTTTTCCGGTATTACTAGACGTAAAATAAGCCGCAATTTTTTCTTTGTTCTTAAACTTGTTGATCATGGCTTGTATCTGATAAAAATCATCAGTGCCGTAGCCAGCATCTACCTTACCGAAATAGCCTTGCTTTTTATCTTCCTTCAGTACAATGTTTAATGTTTGTGCTTTCTGTCCGTCATCAACGCCAGTAAATGCCGCCTGATCGCTAGATTTTTCAAACAACTGTACTTTATCGACCATATCGGCCCTCAAATTTTTGGTCACTAAGGTTGGATCGTCTCCGAAAAACTCTTCGCCATCAACCAGAACCTTTTCTACCGTTTTTCCTTGTGCAGTGATTTTTCCTTGTGCATCAACCGTTACACCTGGGAACTTCTTCAATAAATCTTCTACACGATCATTAGGTTGTATTTTGTAGGCAGCAGCATTAAATTCGGTGGTGTCTCCTTTAATTTTGATGGCAGCAGCCTGACCTTTAATAATTACCTCATTAAGGAGTTTGGCCTTCGTTTTCATATCAATCGCATTAAAATCGATTGAATTATTAACGGAATCCAAGCTGAACTTATTTACAAAATCTGCGTATTCTGGATAGGTAACTAAAAGAATAAAATCTCCTTTTTTCATGTTCTGGAAAGAGAAGTTTCCATCTTGAGCTGCTCTAGTAAATTTGTAAAGCGTAGAGTCTTTAGCGTTTAGAACACTAACAGTTGCGTTGTGTAATTTAGCATTGGAAGAAATGTCTATAATAGCTCCCTTTACCGAATTGCTTTGAGAATATGCTGAATAAGAAAACAGCAGGGCTGCTATAAACGAGAGTAACGTTCTTTTCATTAATAATTAATGTTTGGTATGCGCTAAAGATATAAACTAAAACCTTAGTTGGCAACTAAAAATGCTTTATTTAACATTTTTAACACAGTTTTAACATTTAGCAATTCTTATTTTTTAGACAAAAACAGTTCAAATTTGTTGCACTCTCTTTTTGGGTAATTTGTAAAATAGCGAATGATATGTCTTATTTTTGTTTAGTGCGCTAATAAAAATAACTGATTTGGAAGAAAACGAACATCTACAACCTGCCGAACTTGCTGCCAGATTTATTAACCATACATCGAGGCATATTTTCTTGACGGGAAAAGCTGGAACTGGAAAAACTACCTTTTTAAGGAACATCATTACCAAAACCCATAAAAGGGCAGTAATTGTTGCGCCAACGGGTATTGCTGCAATTAATGCTGCGGGCGTTACCATACATTCTTTGTTTCAATTGCCTTTTGGAGCGTTTGTACCGCGTATTGTAGCTGGACAGGATTTGCCATCTGGTGTGCCTTATAATACGCCAAAAAGTATTGTGAGGCATTTGAGCATGAACTCGGTTAAGCGTAGAATTTTGCTTGATTTAGAATTGTTGGTGATTGATGAAGTAAGTATGCTTCGGGCAGATTTGCTAGATGCAATTGACTTCGTTTTACGTTATGTGCGTAAAAGCAACGAGTTTTTTGGTGGGGTGCAGGTGCTGTTTATTGGCGATTTATATCAGCTTCCGCCAGTGGTGAGAAACCAAGAGCAGGAAATTTTGGGTAAGTTCTATCAAAGTCCCTTCTTTTTTGATGCGCTGTGCTTAAAAGCAAATCCGCCAATTTATATTGAGTTAGATAAAATTTACCGCCAATCTGACCAAACTTTCGTCGATTTATTGAATAACCTGCGCAATAACATGGCAACGGATCAAGACATCGCTCTGCTAAAAAGCCACTACAAAGAAAATTATAAGCCAAATTTAAACGATAATTACATCACGTTAACTACGCACAATAGCAAAGCTGATACGATGAACCGCAATAGCTTGAAGGAGCTAAAAGGTAAATCTTATTTCTATGATGCCGTTATTGAAAAGGAGTTTGCCGAAAGCGCTTATCCGATAGAAAAAACTTTAGAACTGAAGATTGGTGCGCAGGTAATGTTTATTAAAAATGACCCAAAAGGTGAGCAACGATTTTTTAACGGGAAACTTGCGGTAGTTACCGATTTAAAGAGTGATTATATAGAAGTACTAGCAGAGGGAAATAAGTATCCGATTGCTTTAGAACAGTACATTTGGAAAAATATCAGATATACTACTAACAAGCATACCAACGAAATTGAGGAAGAAGAGATAGGGACTTTCACGCAATATCCAATTAAATTGGCTTGGGCTATAACGGTGCATAAAAGTCAGGGTTTAACTTTTGATAGGGCTATTGTTGATATTGGTGATGCCTTTGCACCAGGACAAATTTATGTGGCGCTATCGCGATTACGTTCTTTGGATGGTTTGATTTTAACATCGCATTTGAACAGTCGCGGAATGAAAGCCGACCAGAATGTAGCTTATTATTCGAAAACGAAAGAACAGCAAGAGAGTTTGCTAACGCAGATTACGAGAGAGGCCGATGCTTTTGTGAAGCAGTCGTTGTTGCAGGCTTTCAATTTTACTTTGCTTGATAATTATGTTTACGAACATGTGTTTAGCTACAGTAAGGATGAAAAACGTTCGGTAAAGCAAACACACTTGCCTTGGGCAGTAAAGCTACAACAGGAATTGATGGCAGCAAAAGTTCATGCAGATAAGTTTTTAAACCAAATTGACCGTATGTTGGTGCTTGGCGAAACTTCAGATTTGAAACCGTTAATTGAACGTACTGAAGCAGCAAGCAATTATTTCAGCCCGATTTTGGTAGCGCAGAGCGAAGCAGTTTTTGAGCATATTGAAAATGTAAAACAGCAGAAGCAAACCAAAGAATACTTACACGAACTGATTGATTTGGAGGCTATGTTTTATGAGCAGTTCAAGAAAATAGTAAGAGCAAAAGCGATGTTGGTTGCAAAAGCGGAAGATAGGCAAGTAGCAAAAGAGGAACTGCATCAATTGTATGGCTTTGCTAAACGTGAAGAGCAAATGGCAAAAGCCCGTAGTTTGCCAGATAAAGGTGAGCTTGAACAACATCGGGATGAATTTAGGCCAAGACCAAGGGCGGGAACGAAAGAAAAGAAAGAAAAAGTGCCTAAGGTTGATACAAAGGAAGTTACGCTTGCCTTATTTAACGAAGGCAAAACACCAACTGAGATTGCTTTTGAAAGAAAAATGACCAAAGGTACCATTGAAGGGCATTTGGCGCATTATATTGCAAAGCAGGAGTTAAGTGCAGATAAAGTAATTGCTAAAAATAAATTAGAGGTTTTGTTAAAGGCTATTCGAGAATTGAAAAGTATAAAGCTTAACGAAATCCGCGACCATGTGGGTAAATCTTACGATTTTGGCGAGATAAAAATTGCAATTGCGGCGTATATAGCGGAGGGGGAATAAAGCCCCACCCAACCTCCCCAAAGGGGAGGAGTTGCAAAGCGCTATATGAATGCCGTCATTTCGACCGCAGCGTAGCGAGCGGAGAAATCTTTCAACTTTGTTATTTTATCTGTGAGCGTTTCATATATTCTTTAAAGATTTCTCCACTACTGTCGAAATGACGATGTGCTTAGAACTAGAAATAGGTCGTCATTGCGAGGTACGAAGCAATCTTAAATCGATTGTTAAATCTATAGTTGTAAGATTGCTTCGTCGTTCCTCCTCGCAATGACGGTGAGCTTAATCCTGCAAGGGGCTATAAACAACATACCGTCATTTCGACGATAGGAGAAATCCAACGATTTTAATTAATTTGCTAGATTTCTCAGTCGTTCCTCCTTCGAAATGACGATACGCTTAACCTCAATGAAGCCAATCAAAAAAGCTCCAAGCAATACGCTCGGAGCTTAAAATTAAACTATAACAAAAGTCCCCTTTAGGGGATTTAGGGGTTTTATTCTTTCCAGCCGCCACCCAAAGCACGATACAAATTCACAATTGCTTGCAACTTCTGTAACTTATCATTTACGCCATTCAGCTGTGCTTGCAATAAACTTTGTTCAGAAGTCAACACGTCTGTGTAGTTAGTAGCAGAGCTAAATTTTAATAGCTCTTTGGTATAATCTACTGCCTTTTCCAAAGAAGCAATTTGTTTCGCTCTTGATGTTTCCTTATCAACTGCAGCTTGATATGCAAATAAGGCATTTGATACTTCGGAACCTGCAGTTAACACCGATTTCTGAAATGCAAAATAAGTCTCTTGTTGTGCCGCTTTCGCCGATGTTAACCTTGCCTTGTTTTGACCTTTATTAAAAATGGGTTGAGTTAAACCACCAATGAAACTGTAAAAAATCGAGTTATTAAAGAAATTCTCTAATCTTAATGTAGACAAACCACCATTTGCCGTCAAAGTCAATTGTGGATAGAAATAAGTCTTCGCCAAGTTGGTGTTTTCAAAAGCAACCCTAAAAGCCAGTTCCGCTTGTTGCACATCTGGCCTGTTTTTTAATAATTGCGATGAAATCCCAACCTGCAAATCTTTATAGCCTTGCTGCATATCTAACGTACTCCTAGTTACTGCGCCTGCGCCTTTACCTAGCAAAAGATTTAAAGCGTTTTCAGTTTCTCTAATACTCCTTTTTAAATCTGGAATAGTTACCTCAGCGGCGTATTGGTTGGCCTCGCTTTGCACAACTGCCGCACCATTTACAATTCCCGCTTCTTTAAGTGCCTTAATTGCTTCCACGTTTTTCACACGACTAGCTAAAGTCTGCTCCGTGATTTTCAACTGTAAATCTAGCGCAAGTAAAGTGTAATAATTGGTAGCTATAGAACTAATCAACTGTGTTTGCACGGCACGTTTAGCCGCATCTGTTTGTAAGTACGAAGCTAGCGCAGAACGTTTAGCACTTCCTAACTTACCCCAAACGTCAATTTCCCAGCTAGTGCTCAGTTGAGCTCTGTATAATTGGGTTTCCAAAGGGATGTTAATAGTTGGCGGTAAGTTTAAAGCTGCTCTAGATTGTTTGTTGTCTGCCGCAGATAAATCCAAGTTTAAGCTAGGTAAGAAAGCAACTTTGCTTAAGCGTAAGTTCGCTTCTGCACTTTTCATTCTTTCTATCGAGCTTTTTAAATCTAAATTGTTTTCAATCCCTTCCTTAATTAAAACTTGTAACTGCGGGTCGTTAAACAAAGTTGATGTCGGTAAATCGGCAATAGAAGTGGTGTCCGTGCTCGCCACATCTCTATACAATCCTTCTGCCTTTAACGCTTCGGGTGTTTTATATTTTTGAGTTACACAAGCTCCCAAACTTAAGAGTAGGGAACCTGTGATGAATATCGATATTTTTTGATTTCGTGTCATTTTCAATTGCTGAATTAATCTTCAGGGTTTTCTGATTTATCAAAGTTTAAGTGCGTTTGTCTGTCCATCACACTTTCATCGTAAGGAGATTTACTGCTCACTTTCTCTTGTAAAGTTTGGAAAACGATAAACAGAACCGGGATAATGAAAACCCCGAATACTGTACCAAACAACATACCACCAACAGCACCGGTACCAATTGAGGTATTACCGGCAGCACCTACTCCAAATGATAACATTAGGGGCATAATACCCAAAATAAAGGCAAAGGACGTCATCAAAATTGGCCTTAACCTAGCGGTAGCTCCTTCCAATGCAGCTTGCATAATTGTCATTCCTCTTCTTCTCCGCTCTGCGGCAAACTCTACAATTAGAATGGCATTTTTGGCCAATAAACCAATTAGCATGATGAGCGTAATTTGGGTGTAGATGTTGTTGTCGATACCAAAAATCTTATCGAAAATAAATACACCGGCTAAACCTACCGGAAGTGATAAAATTACTGCCAAAGGCAAAACATAGCTTTCGTACTGCGCACAAAGTAAGAAGTAAACGAATATCAAACACAATAAGAAAATGAATACGGTTTGGTTGCCACTTGCCTGCTCTTCTCTAGATAATCCAGAGTACTCGTAGCCATAACCTTGAGGTAAATGTTTAGCAGCTTCTTCTTCTACAGCTTTTAAAGCATCGCCCGAACTAAAACCTGGTTTAGGATTTCCGGTTACGGCAATAGAGGTATAGAGGTTAAACCTAGAAATTGTTTGTGGCCCATACACTCGCTCTGTAGAAATAAACCCAGAAATTGGAGCCATTGCTCCACCTGGCGTACGTACATAAACGCTATTTAAGCTTTCTAGGTTAGCTCTATATTGCGGGTCGGCCTGATAAACCACTCTGTACTGCTTACCAAATTTGTTAAAGTTAGAAGCGTAAACACCGCCATAGTAACCTTGCATTACACTCATTACATCGTTTACATTTAAGCCTGCTTGTTTAATTTTGGCTACGTTAGCTGTAATTAAGTATTGCGGGAAGTTGGGATTAAATGAAGTAGCGGCATACTGTATTTCGGGACGCTGGTTTAGTGCAGCTAGGAACTTATTGGCAACTTCCGAAAAATTAGTAATGGTACCTCCGGTTCTGTCTTGCAGTTGAAACTCGAAGCCGCCGCCCATGCCAAAACCAGAAATAGTTGGCGGAGCAAAGAAAATAATCTTCGCTTCTTTAATATTGGCAGTTTTGGCAAATAATTCGCCTATAATGGTTTTTACATCTCGTTTACGTTCATCCCATGGTTTTAAACGAGTAATTACCATACCATAAGAACTACCCGAACCGCTAATCATGGCACGACCAACCACTCTTAAAGTTAATCTAACTTCTGGTATAGTTTGCGCTATGCTATCAATCTTAGTTACTATTTCTTCTGTTCTTTCTTGTGATGTTCCAGGGGGTAGTGAAATATCAGACATGATTGCCCCCAAATCTTCGTTGGGTACAAAACCTTTAGGTGTGGTATTAAAAGTCCAAACAAATGCGGCAACAAAAGCCAATAAGCCCAATCCCGACAACCATTTTCTCTTAGCAAGAAAGTAAACAGCACCTTTGTATTTACGTGTCATGGTTTCGAAAGATGTATTGAAGGCAGCGTAAAAACGCTTCATAAATCCTTTCTTCTCATGATGGTCGTCTTTGTGTGGTTTTAATAACAAAGCACATAAGGCAGGGCTTAAGGTTAAGGCGTTAATGGCCGATAAGATAATTGCAATGGCTAAGGTTAAACCGAATTGTTTAAAGAATACACCCGATGATCCACTAATAAAACTTACTGGAAGAAATACCGCTGCCATTACCAAAGTGATAGAAATGATAGCCCCAGTAATCTCATCCATAGCATCTTCCGTAGCTTTTTTGGCAGATTTGTAACCTTGGTCTAGTTTTGAATGGACGGCCTCGACGACCACAATGGCATCATCTACCACAATACCTATGGCGAGTACCAAAGCAAATAACGTTAGTAAGTTGATGGTAAAGCCAAATAGGCTTAGGAAGAAGAACGTACCCACAATCGCTACAGGCACTGAAATAGCTGGAATTAAAGTAGATTTAAAATCTTGAAGGAAAATAAATACTACAATAAATACTAATATAAATGCCTCTACCAAAGTATGTAATACCTTTTCAATAGAAGCATCTAAAAAGTCGTTTACATTAGTTAAAACCTCGTATTTAATTCCTTTTGGAAAATCAGCTTCTGCTATCTTCATAGCGTTTAAGGCACCTTCAATTACTTCTTTCGCATTTGAGCCCGCAGTTTGGTTAACCCTGAAACCTAATCCGGGTTTGCCGTTAAGTCTGATAGAACTGGCATAACTTTGTGCACCCATTTCTATACGTGCAATATCCTTCAGTTTTAATACTTGGCCATTCGCCGCTGTTCTGATAATGATATCACCAAATTGTGTTTCGTCTTTTAGCCTACCAGTATATTTTAACGTATATTGAAATGATTGTAAGCCCTGTTCGCCTAATTGTCCTGGTGCGGCTTCTATGTTCTGGTCGGCCAATACTGCGCTAATATCGTTGGGAACCAAGCCATAAGCGGCCATCACATCGGGCTTTAACCACAAACGCATAGTATAGATCGATTGGCTAAAGGCACTTACATCTCCTACACCTGTAACCCTTTTTATTTGTGGGATGATATTGATTTCGGCATAATTCTGTAAGAATTTTTGGTCGTAGGCTGGATCTTCGCTATGTAATGCAAAAATAAGTACATCACTCGATTGTCTTTTGGCAGTGATTACACCCGCACGAGTTACTTCTGCTGGCAGCAAACTAGTGGCACGTGCAACACGGTTTTGTACGTTTACGGCAGCCAAATCTGGGTTTGTACCTAATTTAAAATTGATAGTAATAGTGGCAGAACCATCGTTTCCGGCCGAAGAAGTCATGTAGGTCATGTCTTCTACACCGTTAATTTGTTCTTCGAGCGGAACCACCACGCTGCTCATTACCACATCGGCATTGGCACCTTGGTACGAGGCAGAAACTTGTACCGTTGGTGGCGCAATTTCTGGATATTGTGAAACAGGCAAGGTAATAATTCCCAGTACTCCTAAAATCAAAATGATGATGGAGATTACTGTAGAAAGTACAGGCCTGTCGATAAATTTTTTAAACATAATAATCGAATTACGATTTTAGAATTTACCCCCTAGCCCCCCTAAAGGGGGAATGAGGCTGATTAACGCTTAGTCTTTTTTAAGCCCCTTTAGGGGTTTGGGGTTTTATTCTTCGCCTCAGCAAATACCGAATCTGCAGGTTTTACTTGTGGCTTAATTTTATCGCCATCTTTTAAAGAAGCAAATCCTTCTAATACAATTTTATCACCGCTTTTTAAACCCTTGGTTACCACGAAGTAGTTTCCTTTGGTCAGCTCCATGATTTCGATATTGGTAGTTTTTACACCTGCAGTATCGTTAACCAAGTAAACAAATTTCTTCCCTTGGATATCTGTAGTAGATTTTTGAGGAACCAACAAAGCGTTTTCTACATTTTGCGGAATGCGGATAGAAGCACTAGAGCCAGAACGCAACAAACCGTTTGGATTTGGAAACGTAGCTCTTAAGCTCGAAGAACCTGTTTGCGTATTGATTTGTCCACTGATGGTTTCGATTTTGCCTTTTTCTGAATAAATAGAACCGTCTGCCAAAACCAAAGTTACATTAGGAATTTGTTTGATTTTATCTGCTAACGTACGGCCTTTTGTATTTCTCGCAATCTGCAATAACTGCTTTTCGTTTAATGAGAAATAAGCGTAAACCTTACTGATACTGGAAACTGTAGTTAAAGGTTGTTGACTAGTGCTACTCACCAAAGCTCCTACTTTGTAAGGAATAGTACCAATTACGCCGTTAACTGGGCTAGTTACTACCGTATAGCCTAAGTTTACTTTAGCATTTACCAATGCAGCTTTAGCTTGTGCTAGGTTTGCTTTCTTGCTGGTTAAAGTTAAAGCAGCGGTTTCTAAATCGAACTTACTGATGATATCTTTTTCTACCAATGGTTTGGTTTTGTTGTATTGTAACTGTGCGGCGCTTACTTCTGCCTCTGCACTGCTAATGGCAGCTTGTGCTGTTCTTACCGCTTGCTCATATTGTGGTGCGTTAATGGCAAATAAAGGCTGACCTTGCTTTACGGTTGCGCCTTCATCTACGTAGATTTTCTCAATAAAACCATCAATTTTTGGTCTAATATCTACATTCTGTTGACCTTCTAAAGTAGCTGGATAATCGCTTTCTAACGTGGTGTTAAAGGCGTCTATTTGTACCACTGGATAATTTTGTGGGCCAGCGGGAGGGCCGCCTGCTTTTGGATCTTTACCGCCCGAACTGCATGATGCCATAAATAGGGCTGCTAATCCCGTAAGCAATAAATAAATTGAGGATTGTTTCATATATGTGTTGGAATTGAAGGTTATTTAATTGAATATGTTATCTAAAATGATTTGCTTTCTCTGGGCAATAAGTTCACTGTATTTTTCTTTCGGAATATCCAGTAGTTTTTGATATAGAGGCATCATAATCACAGGAAAAGAAATCAACGAGGTTAAATTGAAAACAAACTGAATTGGGTCGTACTTTTTAATCGTACCTTTTTCCATTTCGACCTCAATTTCTTTCAAAAAGTGATGTAGGGCAGCGCTTTTCTTTTTTTCTTTTAAGGCGAAGTTTTTACTACAAATTTCTGTAATCAAAAATGACTCGCGATAAGGGTATTTTTGAAGTTCTTTCATGTGAACATCTATGAAAAGTCCCAGCTTTTCTTTAAAAGGGGTATTTCCATAAATAACATCATCTAACTGAGATTTCAAACTATCTACAGCTTCGTGATATACCGTTTGGAAAAGCAAATCTCTAGAGCGGAAATAGTAATTGATAAGCGAACGATTAACGCCAGCTGCATCTGCAATTTCTTGCGTAGTAGCATGCAAATAACCTTTGCTGAAGAATAGCTCTTTCGCTGTTTGTTTAATAAGTTCTTCCTTATTCAAAATTGATTAACTTTTTTGTTTAACAAAATTGTTAAACAGCAAAAGTAGTTTCGAGTTCGATTTTCAAAGTCAGAGAAATCTCATTTAAGTGTTTGATAGGTTTTTGTTACAAAAGAGCAGAACGGGTTGTAGACTTGCGAAGTTTCTAAAACTTCGTAAGTCAGTACCATTGCAGTTGCTGTTATTTTTTTTAAATTCGATGAAAACAACTTCTAATATGAAAAAATATCTATCTAAATTTAGTATGGTTATCCTTTTGCTAGTGATAAGCGTTGCATGTAGAAAAGACAATGTCACATTGATGCCTGATGAGCTAGCAGAGCTTAAATCATTCTATGCACGGAACATGCCTACTGCAAAAAGTATCTTTAAGAACACCAGTCCAAATTGGAGCAAGATTAGCAGTGTAAAGCCCGATGATTTGACGGTTTACGAAATTACTTTAAACAATCCAGACAGGGTGGGCCTAATGTCCAATACTTCCAAAACAAAAGATCTAGATAAGTTTGAGCAAACGCATGCTCTCAAACTATTGTTGTTTGTAAACGAGCAGGGTAAGGTAGAAAAAGGATGTTATATGCTCATAGAAGCAAGCACCGCTGCAGAGCTTATAAACGTTCATTACAAACGGGCTGGTAATTTGAATGGAAATGTAGTTTACTATAACTTAAATGGCGCAATGAGTAATGGAGTAGCTTATGTTAATGGGAAGGCCAAACGTCGCATTTCTTACTTGTCAGAGAGTGAAATTATGGCAATAAAAAGAGGTGATGATAGCAGGATGACACAAGGTTGCTCCATGTTTTATATTGAGACTGGTTATATGGGATGTATTTATGATTACTGTACTTGGTACTCTACAGGATATGTCGGCTTTCCTATTTGTGGAAATGGTGGTGGCCAACACCCCGAAAATGATGTTGAAGAAGGCTTTGAGGGAGGTATTTCCAATTACAGTGAATCAACGGTTAGTGCTGCGCTGATAAAGGAAATTAAGGTCGATACTACAGTTAGACCATGTGTCGACATTATCGCGTCAATAGTTATTTCCAAGGCAGCTCAAATTCAAAATGTTCTTTCTGATATGTTAACGTTAGCGAACGTAAATGCTTCCGCCTCAATAACTACTATGGCAAATTCGAGTACGTATAAAATTAAAATAGGAGAACATTTATTTAACGACCTGACAAAGTATAATGCTGATGGAAGTTCATCTTTAATTAGAACAAATGGCATAACTAATGACACCACTGGTTATATATATCTTAATAAATTGATGATAAACGATGGTACGGATTTAGCTATTGCTGCTACACTTATACATGAATTAATGCATTCTTACATGGTATATGGTATTCATCACACCTCTGGTGTAGAAAAAGATATTTTTAGAGATATGAATACTTTTCTTTTCGACCAATCTGGAACTGCGTTTACCAATCAAGGAATACCCCAACATATCCAAATGGCAAATACTTATGTAGACTCAATGGCTTCTTTGTTGACTTCATATGCTATTTCCAGAGGTATTTTGGTTTCTCCGGATAGCTCTATATCTTTAAATGAATATTGTAAAGATATCTTCTGGCAAAATCTTCAACACAGCCAAGCCTATTTCGCAGCTCCAAATAAATCTCGTTCGATGAACAACGGAGAAAGAGAGTATAAGAACACTTTTAACTCGACTAAGAAAAAGAAATGCTAATGCGATTTATCTTAACTTTTTTAATTTTAATGCACACCTCCATCTTATATGGACAGATGTCGAAAAAGTGTTATCCCTTGCGCTTTTATGCATTGGCTATAGATTCTCGTATACATCAAGGAGATAAAAGGTTGCCTAAATCTATAGCTATAAACAATAATATTTGGCAACAAGTAGCAGAATTGCAAGTGGTTAACTACTCGAAAAGACTAGACTCTGCACTAAAAATATTTAAGTGGAATTTATCTAGCAGTGAGAATAAGAATAATAACTTCAAAAAGCCACAATTGATCAAAGTAAATAAAATATTACCTCATCTGGGTAAGACAGCTATCATATATAAAGAACAAGATTGGTTTCTAGAAGTGAGTTCAATGATTTTTTCAATAAAGGGAGATAAGGCTGTAATGGTTTTACGAACTTCGTCTAAAAATGAAATACTAGATATGTGTGTATATTTTTTTGATTACAAAAATGGAAACTGGGTGCTAGCTGAAGAAATATCACCATTCCTATTTTAGTAATTATTACTGATTTAAAAGGTTTCTTTCTTCTAGTTTAAGTATTCGATATTCAACCGATATTTAGATCATAGAGGACAGCCCTTTCTACCAGAAGCAGTGTTTTGTTAAAGTTGTAAAGGTATTACTAAATATTTGTAGACTTACGAAGTTTCTAAAACTTCGTAAGTCAGTACCATTACAGTTGCTGTTATTTTTTTAAATTCGATGAAAACAAATTGCCTAATATGAAAAAAGAATGTTAAAATTAAATCTACTTTTAATGTTTATGATATCTATAATCGTACATGGCAATTGCCAAACAGATATCGATAGACTTAAAATACATAAAAGTGTTGTTAAAATTCTAAAGAAGGAACAAGAAGAGTTTTACATACATTCTTTCGCAAAAAGAAACAGTTTTTCCAATTTCGATTTTGCGGGAGGTGGAAGGGGGCTGGATACTAATTCTAATAGTGTGTGGAATAATAGCGAATGGATTTCATTTGTGAAAAGTGTACATACTTCGTCTGTTAGTGAATATGCCCTTAATATTGGCACAGTTAATAGAGGAGAAAAAAAAGAACTAATTTTTGCTCCCATCATTTTCTCAAACGACGAGACGAAGGCGTTATCTATAGCCAAACTATATTCCTCCGCAAGTAAATCGGGCTCTGGAATAGCGTGGTTCTTTCATAGACAGAATAAAGGTTGGAAACTTAGTGGTATGCAGATATTTTCATTTATCAATTGACACCTATAGTATCTATAGCTAGTTAATCTTCAACACAGCTAAGCCTACATTGTAACTTAAATAAAGCTCCCATTGATTTAGTGTGCGTTTATCAGCCACTATTAAATCTTTTTTCCATGGTTGGTGTTATCACCAACCACATCTTATACAAATATCTACAACTTTATCTCCCCCTCAAAAACCTTCTCCGCTGGCCCACATAAAAATACATCGGTGAACTTTTCGCCATCGTAGCTAAAGTTGATCTCTATGTTTCCTCCCAATACCACCACAGGCGTTACCACTTGCCCAATTTGGTTCTGTTTTTTAGCCATCGCCATTGCAACGGCAGTTACACCAGTCCCGCAAGCATAAGTCTCATCCTCAACGCCACGCTCAAAAGTGCGTACAAACAAGTGGTCTGGCCTCTTCTCTACAAAATTCACATTAATACCATTGGTTTTATAAGTATCGTTATTGCGGATATTGTAACCTTCTGTATAAACATCCATGGTTTCTAAACCTGTAACTTCTTTTACGTAATGCGGCGAACCGGTATTTAAAACAAAAGCATCAGCATCTAAATTGATAGTATCTACATCAATCATTTGCAGTTCTACCCAGTTCCCTTCGGCTGAAATTTTGGCATAATGCGGACCATCAACTGCCAAAAAATTAGTTTCAGTGTCAAAAATTCCTAAGTGCTTTGCAAAGGCCACAATACAACGACCGCCGTTACCGCACATACTGCCCACATTGCCATCAGCATTATGGTAAACCATCTCAAAATCGTAGCCATCGCTATTTAACAAGAACATCAAACCATCGGCACCAATGCCAAATCTGCGGTCGCAAAGATGCGCTACGGCTTTAGTATCAATGTTTTTTAAAGGAGCTTCCCTATGATCAATCAAAATGAAATCGTTTCCTGCGCCTTGGTATTTATAGAATTTAATATTCATGTTTTATATCAGCTGTGCTTGTAACAATTGTGAGCCAAAAAAAGTCAATAAGCTGTTAGAATGCCTTTTAACATTTTTTAACATGGTTTTAAGCGTTAATCTGATACAAATATCGTTGATATGGTATTAAATTTGAATAATTGAAGCGTAAAAAGTATTCAAAAAAATAACACACATTAGATTATAATAGATATGACAATGAAAAAAATAGGATTAATTGTATTGGCAGCATCGTTTTTAGGTGGTGCAGCAGCAATTGGCGCCTATAAATTATTAGAGCGCCCAAATGATAGCTTTACATTAGCTGATAGACAAAAGACCATGTTTGCTAGCAACGTAACTGGTGTTTCTTCTGCAGGTGCTCCAGATTTTGTGCAAGCTGCGGCTGCGGTATCTCCAGCAGTAGTGCACATTAAAACTACCTATCAAGGTAAATCGAGCAGAGGCGGTGGCGGTATGGATAGCATGCTCGAAGAATTTTTCGGTTTTGGCGGCGGTGGTCGTGTGCAACGCCAACCACAGGCAGCTTCTGGTTCGGGTGTAATTTTAACAGCCGATGGTTATATCGTTACCAACAACCATGTAGTAGATAAGGCAGATAAAATTGAAGTGATTTTGTCTAACAGACGTAAAGCAACTGCAAGAGTGATTGGTAAAGACCCAAACACAGATTTGGCCTTAATTAAGGTTGATGTAGATAACTTACCTTTCGTTAAAATGGGTAACTCAGATAATGTACAGGTAGGCGAGTGGGTACTGGCAGTAGGTTTCCCGCTAGATTTACAAACTACAGTTACTGCAGGTATTGTAAGTGCGAAGGCTCGTAACATCGGTATTTTAAACCGTGGTAACAGCATGATGACCGAAGAAGAGTATGATGAATATAGAAGAACTGGTCAAAAACCAACAAGAACTAACAATTCTATCGAGTCGTTCATTCAAACCGATGCGGCTATTAACCCAGGAAATAGTGGTGGTGCGTTGGTAAATGCAGCGGGCGAGTTAGTAGGTATCAACGCGGCAATTGCCTCACAAAGTGGAAGAAACGAAGGTTACGGTTTTGCTATTCCGGTAAACTTGGCGAAGAAAATTTTAGAAGATTTCAAGAAATTCGGTTCGGTTAAGCGTGGTTACATTGGTGTAAACTTTGTTGCCTTAGATGCTGACGTAGCTGAAGAGTTGAAAATTAAAGAAAACACGGGTCTATACGTGAGCGATGTTTCTCCAGAGGGCGCAGCTGCAGCAGCAGGTATCAAATCTGGCGATATTATCAAAAAAGTAGAAGGTGTAGCTATTTACGATTCGCCCGACTTGCAAGAGCGTATTGGTCGTATGAGCCCTGGTGATAAAGTGGCATTGACAGTTTTGAAGTCAGATGGGTCTACCAAAAATATGAACATTACGCTTAAAGGAGAAAGCTCGGTAAAATTAGCTGCGAATAGTGAAAGTAAAGCTACAGGTGCTAGTATTGCTAAATTGGGCGCAAGTTTTGCCCCAGCAACTGCAGCACAAAAAGCGAAATATGGCATTAAAAGCGGAGTAGTAGTTACCAACGTAGTTCCAAATCAAATGTTCGATTATTGGGGTGCTAAAAAAGGTTGGATCATTACCAAAATTAATGGTGCAGATGTGAATAGCGCAGCCGATATAGAAAAGGCTTTGCCAACTTCTAGAGACGGAAGAACAACTATTGCCGGTATCAGTGACGAAGGTTCGTTTACATTCTCGTTCAACGGAAACTAATTACAACACACAATATATATGCAAAGGATACTCGTTGTTTCGGGTATCCTTTTTTTATGTTTTCTGTATTGGAAGTGCAGCTTCAGTGTGCCAAGCTCCGCAAGTTTTACTTACGCTACACGTAACCATAACTTGCTGCACACAATGAAAAATGGTTTAGTGGATACTCCTTGTTTCAGCAAACAACAATCTCTAAATTGTAAAATTTCATTATATACTAATCTTCCACTTAGAGCTCTTGCCGAAAATTCGGTAGGTTGGGGGCTAATGCGTATCTTTGCCGCTTCAAATGGAGTACAACGTTCATACACTTAAAAATGGCATTCGTATTTTGCATGTTCCTGCTGCCTCGGCAATATCGCATGCTTGTATTTTAGTTAATGCTGGTTCTCGCGACGAAGAAGATGCGCAAATGGGCTTAGCACATTTCATTGAGCATTTAATTTTTAAACGCACCGAGAAGCGCACTACATCGCAAATACTTAACAGATTAGAAAGCGTAGGTGCCGATTTAAATGCCTACACCACCAAAGAATATACTTGTGTTCACGCTTCTTTTCTCCATCCTTATTTAGATAGAACCTTAGAACTTTTTAATGATATTGTTTTTCATTCTACCTTCCCCGAAGATGAAATGGAAAAGGAAAAAGGTGTGGTGCTAGATGAGATCTCTTCTTATTTAGACCAACCCGAGGAAGCAATTAACGATGATTTTGAAGACATCCTTTTTAGAGGTCACTCATTTGGCAGGAACATTTTGGGCACACCAGAAACAGTTTCTAATCTAACTCGAAAAAACATTCAGTCTTTTGTTAAAAATAAATATCGCACCGACCAAATTATAGTGGCGGTTATTGGCAATTACACATTAAATAAGTTGGTGAAAATAGCAGAGAAATACTTTGCTGACGTGCCCGAAAACACAGGTTCGAGTAATAGAACTGCTCCTATTGTTAATCCTTCCATACATCAAATTGTAGACAAACAAATAGCTCAGAGCCATTGTATGATGGGGACGCAGATTTATTCCTTACATCATCCATATAAAACGGGTTTGTTGCTATTGAACAATCTTTTTGGTGGCAATGGAATGAGTTCCATACTTAACTTGCAGCTTAGGGAGAAATATGGCATTGCTTATACGGTAGAATCTGCCTATAGCCCACTTTCTGATACTGGAATTTTTGCAATCTATTTTGGTACGGATAAAGAGAAGTCAGAAAAGGCAATACACCTTATCCGTAAGGAAATGAACAAGCTAAAGCAAAAACCTTTAACCGAAGTACAGTTGCATAAAGCACAAAGTAAGTTTATTGGTCAAATTGCGTTGGGCGAAGAAAATAGGATTGGCTTAATCATCGCTATGGCGAAAAGCTTGTTAGATTATAACCAGATTGATAGTTTGGAAACGGTATTCCAGAAAATCCGTCAGGTAAGTGTTTCGGATATGAACAATATCATCAACGATGTTTTTGACGAGAGCAAATGGACTAGTTTGTTATTTAATCCAGTAGACTAAGCTTAGACCCGCCTTTTACCTTAAACCTTAAATTTGTACCTTTGCACCATGAACCATGATGGTTTACCTTTTTAAAAAGGGATTTCTCAAACCATCATAGCTCATCGACCACTAGAAAAGATAAACACAACGATGAAACTATCAATTGTAGCCTATGGCGATCCGGTTTTAAAAAAAGTTTGTACACCAATAGATGAAAACTATCCAGAACTTAACGAACTGATAGAGAATATGTGGGAAACCATGTACAATGCTAGTGGTGTAGGCTTGGCGGCTCCGCAAATTGGTTTACCTATTCGTTTGTTTGTAGTAGATACAGGAGAAAATGACGACGAGCCTCGTTACAAAAAGGTTTTCATTAATGCTCAGATTTTAGAAGAGACGGGCGAGCCTTGGGGCTTTACCGAAGGTTGCCTAAGTATTCCAGAAATTAGGGAGGAAGTTTTCCGTAAGCCAAATGTTTTAATTAGTTATTACGATGAAAATTGGCAGAAACATGAAGAACAAGTTTCAGGCTTTGCAGCTCGTGTAATTCAACATGAGTACGATCATATTGAAGGAAAGTTATTTACCGAAAAAATTAACTTATTGCGTAAGCAGTTAATTAAAAGTAAGCTCGATAAAATTTCCAAAGGTGAAATTAGAGGAGATTACAAAATGAAATTTCCTAGACAGAGTAAAAAGAGATAATAAAAAGAGAGTGTCAAAAAAGGCGGTCGTCATTTAGATACGAAACAAAGTGGAGTGAGAACCGAAAGTTCTACGAAGTAAATCTCAGACAGAAATACTTATGTGAGAGATTTAAATCGTTGATTTTCAGTTCTCCTCGTGCCGTTACCGAACGGTCCTATCGTGTGGACACAAATATTAGCAAATGTCATTTTCCTCCCCCTGCCCCCTCGAAGAGGGGGATATGCAAAATGCTTAAGCGCTGCGTGTCCCCCTTTGGAGGGGGATTCAAGGGGGAGGAATGAGATGTGTCCACACGATAGGAACAGGCTGTCGAAATGACGGCATGGTTTTGGCTTCTTAGCGCTTTCTTTAGAGGAGAGTATTTGTATAACTACTTCACATTCTTGCTCTGTGGTGGCAGGGGCACAAAATCAGTTTCTCCTGGTACTTTTCCAAACTCTTGGTTCAGCCATCTTTGTTTGGCATCTTCAATTAATTCCCTAGTGCTTGCAACAAAATTCCAATAGATAAAGCGTTCTTCTGGGAAGGGTTGTCCACCAAAAATATAAACAGTGGTGTTGGCTGCGATTGTAAATTCACAAAGTTTGGCATCTTTAGCTACTAGGAAATTCTTCGGGCCAAAGGTATTGCCTTCGCTGCTTACACTACCTTCTAAAATATATAAGCCGCTTTCGCCAAATAAATCATCACCTATTTTAAGTGTTTTTTCTTCAGCACTTTTAATCTCAATAAAATACAGCGGACTGTACACCGGAATGGGAGATTTCCTGCCGAATGCTTCTCCGGCAATCAATTTGAAATCTACACCATCTTCTTCCCAGGCAGGAATGTCGGTGCCATCGGCATGGAAAAACTCAGGTTCCATTTGTTCTAGGTGTTTTGGTAAAGCCACCCATATCTGTAAGCCATGTAGAAATTTGTCGCTGTGTCTTAACCGTTCGGGTGTACGTTCAGAGTGGGCAATACCTTTTCCTGCTGTCATCCAATTTACTTGACCTGGGTTAATCTCAATTTCAGTACCCAAGGCATCACGGTGCATCATGCTGCCTTCGAAAAGATAGGTTAACGTAGATAAACCAATATGTGGATGTGGCGCAATGTCAATGTTCTGATGTTCATTCATTGCCGCTGGTCCCATGTGGTCAATAAAACAAAACGGACCTACTAATCTTTTTTCCCGGAAAGGAAGTAAACGACCTACCAAAAAATTACCAATATCGCTTGGTCTTTCTTCTATAATGAGCTGGATATTTGACATGGTTTAAAGATAAGAAATTGTAGTTACTCATTTAACCACATAGGCACATAGAAATTATAATTGGAAAAAACTATGTGCCTATGTGGTTAAAAAAATACTTTTGTAACCAACAAAACCAACATACATGCCCTTTTTCGATTTCAAGCAGAAAATCAATTATAAAAATGAAATACTTGCCGGATTAACCGTTGCGATGACGATGATACCAGAGTCGCTTTCATTCGCCATCTTAGCAGGATTTCCACCATTAACAGGCTTGTACGCTGCATTTATCATGGGTTTAGTAACGGCTGTTTTAGGAGGCAGACCAGGTCTGGTTTCTGGTGGAGCAGGAGCAACGGTAATTACTTTAATTGCACTAATGAAACTTCATGGTTTGGAATATGTGTTTGCTGCGGTGGTAGTAGCAGGGATTATTCAAATTGCAGTAGGTTTATTTAAGCTAGGGAAATTCATCCGACTAGTGCCGCAATCTGTAATGTATGGTTTTGTAAATGGATTAGCGATTGTGATTTTCATATCGCAGTTAACGCAGTTTAAGGTGCAAGGAACAGAAGAATGGTTAAGCGGAACACCTTTATATACCATGTTAGGTTTGGTAGCATTAACCATCTTCACCGTGTGGATTTGGCCTAAAATCACAAAGGCAGTCCCAGCATCATTGGTAGCCATCATGGTTGTTTTTGCGGTGGTACTGATTTTTGGCATCCAAACTAAAACGGTAAGCGATATTGCTTCTGTAGCTGGTGGCTTTCCTCCATTTCACATTCCAGAGGTGCCATTCACTTTCGAAACCTTAAAAATCGTATTTCCCTTTGGCTTAATTATGGCAATGGTAGGTTTAACCGAGGGCTTGCTTACACTGAATTTAGTAGATGAAATTGTAGGTAACAAAGGAGATGGTAACCGAGAAAGCATGGCGCAGGGAACTGCAAATATTCTCAACGGTTTCTTCTTTGGGATGGGTGGTTGTCCAATGATTGCGCAGACTTTGGTCAACCTTTCTGCTGGTGCAAGAGCTAGGTTGTCAGCTATTATCGGTTCGTTAACTATTCTGCTCATTATTTTAGTCGGTGCTCCAGTAATTGGAAAATTGCCAATGGCAGCTTTGGTTGGTGTGATGATGATGGTAGCCATAGGCACTTTCGAGTGGAGCAGTTTCCGTATTATTAAAAAAATGCCCAAGGCAGATATTCTGATTGGTGTAATTGTAGCTGCTGTCACGGTGTTTCTGCATAATTTGGCTTTAGCGGTGCTGATAGGAGTAATTATGTCGGCATTGGTGTTTGCTTGGGAAAGTGCCCGACGAATTAGAGCTAGAAAACATATTGATGGAAATGGAGTGAAACACTATGAGATTTATGGTCCACTGTTCTTCGGTTCTACTACTGCATTTCTTGAAAAATTCGATGTTCAGGAAGACCCCAGCGAAATTATCATCGATTTTAAAGAAAGTAGAATTAGCGATATGAGCGCTATTGACGCGGTACATAAAATTACGGATCGTTACAAGAAGCTCAATAAATCGGTTACTTTAAAACACCTCAGTGCAGATAGTAGAAAGTTGCTAAGAAATGCAGCGGGGGCAATTGAAGTAAATATCGACGACCCTATTTATGCAGTAGCGGATAAGTAGTTAGGCCCGTCATTTCGAACGAGGTACGAGGAGAAATCTGTTATTGATGAGCTAATTTGATGATACGATAATTAGCTAATGATGACTAGCATTGCCTTAAAAATGTCGTCATTGCGAGGCACGAAGCAATCTTTTACGAGGGGAAACTAGCTAATGGTCTACTGATAGCTTTGAAAAAAGCCGTCATTTCGATGAGGAGGAACGACGAAGAGAATTGAAAAATCAACGCAGTTAAATCCAGCAACTAACTGTTAGATTTCTCCTCGTGCCTCGTTCGAAATGACGGCAAGAATAATTAGCTAATCAAAAATATTTAAGCTTCTGTTTTCTGCAAACCCGGTATCTCTACCATTTCATTTGTATCAGCAGCGTAATCAACACCAGCCACATCAAAACCAAAAAGGTTTAAGAAGTCTTTTTTATAGCCAGCTAAGTCACCAGTTTGAGGTAAAGTATCTGTATCAGCAGTTTCCCAAAGTTTAGCAACTGCAGCTTGTACATCATCTTGCATTTCCCAATCATCAATTCTGATACGACCTTTTTCATCTACAGGAACATCGCCGCCAGTATATAATCTTTGGCTAAACAAGCGCTCAATTTGCTCGATACAACCTTCGTGTAAACCTTTTTCTTTCATCGTTTTGTACAAGAAAGAAATATATAAAGGAATAACCGGAATAGCCGAACTCGCTTGCGTAACCAAAGCCTTATTTACAGAAACATAAGCTTTGCCGTTCAAATCAGCTAATTTATCTGTAATGGTAAAAGCGGTAGCCTCTAAATGATCTTTCGCTCTACCGATGGTTCCTTTACGGTAAACCGCTTCGGTAACGGCAGGGCCGATGTACGAATAAGCAACTGTAGTAGCGCCTTTGGCCAATACACCAGCAGCCTTCATATCATCAATCCACATTTCCCAATCTTCGCCGCCCATTACAGCAACCGTATTTTCAATTTCCTCTTCGTTAGCAGGCTCAATCGTCACCGTAGAAACAATACCCGTGTGGAAATCAACAGTTTTATCGCTAAAAGTACCGCCAATTGGCTTTAAAGTAGAACGATGCGTAACACCAGTTTTTGGGTTAGTTCTCACTGGCGAAGCCAAGCTGTAGATAATCAAATCTACCTGACCTAAATCAGCTTTGATTAAATCGATAGTTTGTTGCTTTACCTCGTTAGAAAATGCATCGCCATTAATGCTTTTTGCATATAAACCATCTGCTTGTGCTTGTTTTTCGAAAGCTGCGGTGTTGTACCAACCTGGCGAAGCCGTTTTGCCTTCTTTAGGTTCTTTCTCGAAATAAACGCCAATTGTAGAAGCGCCAGAGCCGTAAGCTGCGGTAATTCTCGATGCCAAGCCAAAGCCTGTAGAAGCACCAATTACCAAAACTCTTTTAGGTCCGTTGTTAGCACCCTTAGATTTTACATATTCAATTTGGTTTTTCACGTTTTGTGCAGCACCATCTGGGTGAGCCGTTAAACAGATAAAACCACGCATTCTAGGTTCAATAATCATAAACTTGTTTTGTTATAAAGCCACATCATGGCAATTCCATTGTCAAAGCTACCTAATTTTTTGTGGTCTGCAAATTTCATAAAGACAGAAGATTTTCTGTCTCTACACTATAATGAATAATTTTCCGTCTATCGGTTGGTGTGCTCACGAACCGAAATTGATTTTTTTGAAAAGCAAAATCTGTAGTTCTTCGGCTAATGTAGTCCTTTGCTTCGCTCTAATGCTTCATTGCGCTGCGCTCCATTTCGCATAACCGCTTCGCCAAGGTTTATTTTACAAAGGTTGCGGTGCTTGGCTGGGTTGAATAGCAAAGTTATTCGTTCAATAGCCCCGATTGTAGTGGAAATACTTTTTTGTTGCGTCATTTCGACGAGGAACGAGGAGAAATCTGTTAGATAGAAGCATTTAACTTGTAGATTTCTCTCTGCGTTCGAAATGACGGCATTAGAACACAAAAAAGATTGTAACGAAAAGCGGGACGAACGATGTAAATAGCATTGTAATTGCGCTTCAAAATATTTCAACCATTAAGCAATTAAGAAAAGTTAAGACTTAATGTTTTAATATTTAAATCCTTCGTTTTTAAATATTTACTATCTTTGCCGAAAATTATACCAATGTTACGTCTAATACATATCCAAAAACAATGCGCTTGCCAGTCTTATTGGCCAAGTAGCTTGGGTATTGACTTTAGCTTTATCTCGGGCTACTAAAACAGCCTTTCTAAAACGCTTTCAACACAATTTCAATTATTATTAAAGTTTAAAACGACTTGATGTTTGCATCAAGCTCACAATTATATGATGGACATTTTATATACTGTAGAAGAAAAATATCTGCAGGCCATGGAAGAGCTAAATTATGGCGAAACTCCAAAAGCACTTCATTTGCTTCGTGCAATTATTGCCGAAGATGAAAACTACGCCAGAGCATATTATAGCATCGGCGTAATTTATCACTACTATTTGAAGGATTTCCAAGCGGCAGGATATTATTATAAAACCAGCTTAGCGCTAGATACTAATTTCCCAGATGTGTACGAGGATTATCTGAAACTATTGGTCAGTTTGCAATTGCACAAAACGATAAGTCAGGTTGCTGAAACTGCCTTGAAAACAGCAGGAGTAAACCTCTCGGCAATTTATGAAACATTGGGTTTATATGAAGAGCAGCGACAAGATTTTGTATTGGCGAAACAACATTATCAAAAAGCGGCATTAATTGCCGTGGTAGATAAAGAACACAGCACGCTGCAAGACCACTTGCGCCGTGTGGGGAATAAAATTAAAGCAAAGCAGAAAATGGTTTATGCTTACGAAGGGGGTTAATTTAACTCCCTTTTTTGTTTTGTAGCCCCGATTGTAGTGGATGCCGATTTTTCATCGGCAGAAACGTAAAGCGGGACGAACGATGTAAATAGCATTGTTTCTGCGCTTCAAAATATTTCAACCATTAAGGAGTTATGAGCAGTTAAGACTTAATGTGCCTTAATTTCTTAATGGTTTAGAAATTGTTTAAAAATGATATCAATATTTTATGGTTGAGTTTTCCGATAAATTGGAACAAGTTCAAGGATACCAAACTTAGTCTGTAGGCGGGTGTTTCCACCCACTTAAGTATTTTCCCTTGCAGAAATTTAAGCTTATTTGCTGTAGCTAATTTTAAGTGAACTTTTCTGTGAGATTAGGTTGTTTTTCACAAGCTGCCGGCGAATAATACTTAACGTAAAATTGCTTTTTAAAATCTTTATAATGCTTAACAGCCCCAAAAGTGTGCATCATTTTGATGTAGTACCAAGCCAAATCAATTTGATGAGGTTTAAATCCACTTCTAGCGCTTTTTGGATATAAATGATGGTTATTATGCCATTCGCCAGCAACAAAACCCGGCCACAATTGATTGATAGAATTGTCTTTCCAATTGTAGTCAGTACCTACTTTCTTTTTGTCTTCGCCTTTGCCATGACCTTCATAATTAAAAGTACGCACACCAATGCCCCAAAAACCAGCAGCACCAAATAGGGTACAGGCTAAAGCATGTCCGCCTATTAAATAAAATGTAACGTACCAAAATGTCCAGTTTAACAACCAAGATAGAATAGCTCCTTTTGGAGTAACATACGAGCCCCATCTTAGGTAGTCTGCATAAGTATTTGATTTCACACCAGTATGCTCCATCAATTTTTGCACACGGCTAAATTCAGCTTCGTTTAGGTCTTTAGCTATAGGCTGATGATTTACATCGGCAAGAAAACAATACAAAAAACCAGCTTGCGCATTGTAAGGATCCCCGGGTTTATCTGATAAGGAGTGGTGAACATGATGAGAAACTACGTAGATCTCCTCTGGAATTACGTTTATAGTTAGGTTTTGTGTAAAAAAACGCCAAAATTTATTTTTGAAAGTATATGCTCCGTGAGTACAGTATCTATGGTGCCAAATAGTACCATGTGTTCCCATAATGATCATGCTGTAAACAAAGGCAGCTAAAATTGTCCACCATTCTAGGTAATTAATTAAAAAGATAAAGAAAAAGGGGATTAAACATAAGATTTTAAGCCAGCTAAAAAGCGGAAGCCAATTTTTTTTATCCTTAAAAACATTTAATCTACTAAAAAATTCTCCTAGGATTTGAGTGGTTGTTGGTTTAATTAAATTGCCATTTAGGTCTTTCCAGCCGTATGTAGGCGGTTGCAATACTTTTTCAAAGAAATGCATTGTTAGTTTGTTGGTTTTAGTTTGCAGGTTTCTCTATATAGAGAATTTGGTGTAAGATATACTTTTTTTAGTAATAATGAATTTATTTCCAGTAGATTAAATATTGTATAAATTAGTTCGTAAACGCAAAATGGATGTTCAAATTGTACATGCTTTTTATACCTCATAAGCAAGAGTACTTAGTTTATTTTAATGACAGATGTAGACTAGTTGGTTAAATGGGGGTTCTATAAAGACATCAATATATTTTGTTTGAAGGATCAGGAACATTTAACTGAAAGCAAAAGGGATTAATAGAAGAAAAATCTATTTTACTTTCATTTTTTCTTAATGGTTTATGACGAGAAGTTATATGAATGTAAAGACTTGCTATTTCTTGATTTATAAGTGTTTTAAGTATTTGTATCCATAGTTTTTGTGCTTAAAATTCGCTAATTTTGCAAGCTATTTTTTACCACATAGGCACATAGCACTTTAATCTAAAATTCTTTAGCGTATTAGTTAAACATAGTTATAAGCTATGTTTCTATGTGTTTAAGTAAAGAAAGTATATTTAAAACGGAGCGAATAACATATGGCGAAGAACCACGTAGATTTGGGCGAGCAAAAAGAAGTGGAAGTTTACGGTGCAAGGGTGCACAATCTAAAGAACATAGACGTTAGTTTTCCACGCAATAAAATGGTGGTTATTACTGGGCTAAGTGGTAGTGGTAAGTCATCTTTGGCGTTTGATACGATTTATGCCGAAGGGCAGCGCCGTTATATGGAAACTTTTAGCGCTTATTCGCGTCAGTTTATGGGCGGTATGGAACGCCCCGATGTAGATAAGGTTTCTGGTTTAAGTCCGGTAATTGCCATTGAGCAAAAAACGACGAGCAAAAACCCACGTTCTACAGTGGGCACCATTACGGAAATCTACGATTTTATGCGTTTACTGTATGCTCGTGTAGGCGATGCTTTTTCGTACAATACTGGCGAAAAAATGGAGCGCATGAGCGAAGACCAAATTTTGCAGAACATTTACAAGAAGTTCGAGAAATCGGCAGTGAATATTTTGGCTCCAGTGGTAAAAGGACGTAAAGGGCATTACCGAGAGTTGTTCGAACAAATTCGTAAGCAAGGTTATGTGAAGGTGCGTGTTGATGGCGAAATCCAAGACATTGCCCCGAAAATGCAGGTTGACCGTTATAAAATCCACGATATCGAAATTGTGGTAGACCGTTTAATCATAGACCCGAAAGACCACAAACGTTTGTTGGATAGTATTCAAACTGCCATGCGTTTAGGCAAGGGCATCATTAAAATCAGCGATAAAGAAAATAATGTAGCGCATTTCAGTAAGTTTTTGATGTGCCCAACTACGGGTATTTCTTACGATGAACCTCAGCCAAATAGTTTTTCGTTTAACTCGCCTTATGGTGCTTGCGAAACTTGCGATGGTTTGGGGTATATTTTCGTGGTAGATAAAAAATCTATCATGCCAAATATGAAGCTTAGCATCTTGAACGGTGGTTTGGCTCCGCTGGGTGAGTATCGTGATATTTGGGTTTTCCAAGTGTTAAAGGCATTGGGTAAAAAGTACAATTTCTCTTTATCTACACCTTTGGAAAAACTGAGCGAAGAACATATTGATATTCTTTTGAAAGGTGCGCCAGATTTGATTTCGGTGGAAGTAACCTACAACAAATGGAACGTACAGAACTACCAAGTTACTTTCGATGGTATCATCAAATTATTAGAAGAGCAGCAGGAGAAAAGGGGCGAAGGCGGTTCGGATGATATGGAAGCTTTCCGTAGGTTAGAAACTTGCCCTGATTGCTATGGTGCCCGCTTGAAAAAGGAAAGCTTGCATTTCAAGGTTGATGGCAAGAATATTTCTGAGCTGGCTACCATGGATGTAGCCAATTTACACCAATGGTTTGATGGAGTAGAAGAAAGATTGAATGAACGCCAAAATACTATTGCGAGGGAGATACTGAAAGAAATTAGAGCTCGTATTGGTTTCTTGCTAGATGTGGGTTTAAACTACCTTACTTTAGACCGTACTTCGCGTACACTTTCTGGTGGCGAGGCACAACGTATTCGTTTGGCAACACAGATTGGTTCGCAATTGATGAATGTAATGTACATTTTGGATGAGCCAAGTATCGGTTTGCACCAACGTGACAACGAACGTTTAATTACAGCATTAAAGAACTTACGTGATTTAGGCAATACCGTTTTGGTGGTAGAACACGATAAGGATATGATTTTAGAGGCAGACCATGTGATTGATGTTGGTCCAGCGGCGGGTGTACACGGCGGACAGATTGTAGCGCAGGGCACGCCATCACAAATTTTAAAATCGGGCACTTTAACGGCTTTTTATTTGAATGGCAAAAAAGGAATTGAAGTTCCTAAGAAGCGTAGGGAAGGTAATGGTCATCACTTAGGAATTATCAAAGCTACGGGGCATAATTTGAAAGAGGTTTCTGTAGATTTTCCTTTGGGTAAATTTATTGCGGTTACTGGGGTTTCCGGAAGTGGTAAATCGAGTTTAATTACCGAGACTTTATATCCAATTTTAAATCATCATTTCTTTAGAGCGAAGAAAAAACCTTTGGCTTACGAGAAAGTAACGGGTTTAAAAGAAATTGATAAGGTAATTGAGATTGACCAAGCACCAATTGGTCGTACACCACGTTCTAACCCATCAACTTATACCGGTGTTTTTTCTGATATCAGGAATTTGTTTGTGGCTCTGCCAGAGGCGAAGATTAGGGGCTACAAACCTGGTCGTTTTTCTTTCAACGTTAAAGGTGGAAGATGCGAAACTTGCCAAGGTGCAGGGATGAAGGTAATTGAGATGAATTTCTTGCCGGATGTACAGGTGCCTTGCGAAGAATGTGGTGGCAGAAGATACAATCGTGAAACTTTAGAGGTGCGTTACAAAGGCAAATCGATTAGCGATGTGTTGGATATGAGTATCGAGGATGCTTGTCATTTCTTCGAGCACATGCCTTCTATCTATCGTAAAATAAAAACACTGAACGATGTTGGTTTAGGTTATATCCGTTTAGGGCAGGCTTCTACCACATTATCGGGTGGTGAAGCTCAACGTGTGAAACTGGCGACGGAGCTTTCCAAAAAAGACACTGGTAAAACCTTCTATATTTTAGATGAACCTACTACAGGATTGCATTTTGAAGATATTGCGGTGTTGTTAGGTGTATTAAATTCGTTGGTGGATAAAGGCAATACAGTTCTGGTAATCGAGCATAACTTAGATGTGGTTAAAGTAGCCGATTGGGTAATTGATTTAGGTGAAGAAGGTGGCGCAGGTGGTGGAAGAATTATTTTCGAAGGCACACCAGAGGGATTAATTGAAAACCCAATTAGTTTAACGGGTAAATTTTTGAAGAAAGAAATGTAGTAAGGGCGAACCAATGTGTTCGCCTATGTAAGTGCAAGATATTCGCCCAATATTTTACATCATCTCAAGGGGGCGAACACACAGGCTCGACCTTACAGCTTACTGATTATTTTCCTGTCCTCAACCCTAAACCACTCAAATACCCATCATTGGTAGTTGCATTATCAAACCTGCAATTCTCTAACAACTGATTTAAAACAGTTTCAATAGCAGTTCTATCTTTTGGCGCATATTTTCTGATGTCAGCAAAATTGGCTTTAGGTTGGTCGGCGTATTTAATAAGCAAGTCGTAATTTGCTGGTGTTGGAAAAGTAGCCAAACTACTTTTAGCATTCATCTTTTTGTAAGGCCAAAAGTGCCAGCTAATGGCGTGTTTGTCCATCAAGGTTCTAAACTCCAAAATCCATTGGTCGTTGTTTTCTCCGGTTTCTCCAACGTGAATTGGTACCTGATATTTTTCGCTATAATCCAGATACTCTTGGATAACATCTTGCGTTGTAGCCGTCCAATATTTATGGAAGCTATACACTAGCTTGTCATCAAATGGTTTTCCGAAAACTTTGAAATTGGAATTCCATTGTGCGCCACCTAAAAAGATTATATGGTTTTTGTCAACCTTTCTAATTTCTGCTGTGATAGCTTTGTACAATGGTTCTAGGTTTTTATTTAGTGCTTCTTTGTTGTCGAAGAAATGTGCGATGGGTTCGTTTAGTAAATCATAACCGAGTACAGTTTTTTCATTTTTATAATGTTGTGCAATTCGTTTCCAAATGGCAATCGTAAGCGCTTGGCTTTTCGGACTTTCAAATAAAAAAGGATAGCCATCACTGTCGTCAATGTTATCTCCGGTTTGTCCGCCTGGTGCACAGTGCATGTCTAAAATTACCGGTAAGTTTTCTTCCTTACACCAAGCTATTACTTTGTCTAAAAGTTCAAATCCTCGGTTGGGATTGTTTGAGCCCAAGTAACTTTCTGTGGTAAACATTTTGTAATGAAAAGGAATACGCACAGAGTTCGTTCCACTACGTTTTAAATATTGGATATCACCTTTGGTAATGTAGTTGTTGAGATATTTCTCCCAAAAATCTGCTGCTTTGTCTGGTCCAATCAGTTCGGTTATCACTTGGTTAATCAACCTCGGAGAAGAAACATCTTTGAACTTAAACATATAACCTTCTGGTACAAGCCAATTTCCCAAGTTTGTGCCTTTCAATACAATTGGATTTCCATTAGGGTCAATAATATCTTTGCCTTTGGTAGTGAAAAATTTGTTTTGTGCAAAGGTGAAAAAAGGAGCTAAGCAGATTAGCAGCAGTTTAATAGATTTCATTACGTGTGGATATTTGGTTGTAATAAAAATACTTAAAGCCTGTTGATAAAAAGGAGGGTAATTAAAATATTACGTAAGTGTATTTTTTACACTTTGTTTATTTATACTTCTGCTACTTGCTATTTCCTACGGTAGGGGGAATCTAGTAGATATTAATAGTTTACTAGTTCCTTCGCTGCGCTCTGGATGACAAATACCCCATAATAGCAAGAGAGATATGGATTTGTGCTGTTTTTTATAAGTTATTGTTCTTCCTCCTTGTCATTCCGACGATAGGAGGAATCTAGTATACATTTGAAATCTTATTGGGGTAAGGGTAGGGTAGATGGAAATTACTATTTTTATTATATCTATCTATTCTATCATGTCAAAACAACATAATTATTTCGTCTACATTTTAACCAACTACAATAAAACAGTTTTATATGTTGGCATAACTAATGATTTAGAAATTAGATTGGCACAACATATAGAGGGAAATAGCATAAATTCCTTTACTCGCAAATACAAATGTTATTATCTGGTTTATTATGAGAGATTTCAATATGTTAATAAAGCAATTGAAAGAGAAAAAGAGTTGAAAAGGTGGTCGAGAGCGAAGAAAAACACCCTGATTGAAAGTGAAAATAGAGAATGGAGATTTTTGAATAATGAAATAAAAGAAGATTAGGCGTTAGGTATGACTGAACTCTTTTATGTTTTTTGCCTACTTGTCATTCCGAGGTACGAGTAAGCTAATGGATCCTTCGCTGCGCTCTGGATGACAGGGTGTATATAAAAATGTAACTACAAAAAAGCGCTGCAAGTAATCACCTGCAGCGCTTCCATTTAATTTCAATTTTCTTAATTCAATGGGTGTTTTCCTCTAGCAATTTGACCATCACGAGTGTTCTTTTGCACTGTGATAGCGCCAAAAATGGCGAGGAGAAAAGCGAAGGCATAAAAGCCTTTCTCACTGGGTAGCAAATCTGCATTCCAAAGCCCAATAATGAGTAGGGCAATAGTTAGAAGTGTTGCAAACCAACTGATGCCATAATAAAGTTCTGTTACAGGAATGCTTTCCAATTTGTCTCTAACTGCTTTTTGCAGAGAGATTACGGCAAACAAACCGAACATTAATACGGCGAAGTAATAACCTTTTTCGTTAAGTAGCATGTCTGAGCGCCAGAGGCCAATAATAAAGCCAATCATGCCTACCCCTAAAGCAATCCATGAGGCTGCTATAAAGGCATTTGAAGGTTTTTGGGTCATTGTTTTTAGTATTAGGTTAACATTTAACAATTGCAGTAAAGACTTTGGATGTTGCTAATTGTTACAGATTTATACGGAATGTTGGGGCGAAAAATATTTCGCCCGTACGGATTTAGCTAATTAAATTAGCTAAATTTGTGGCTATGAAGCAAGTAGTGGAGGAAAATCCAATAGCAGATAAAGTTTTCGAATTTATTGAATACACCAATCAATCTATCTTTTTAACAGGTAAAGCTGGTACGGGTAAAACTACGTTGCTTAAGCGGATAAAAAGAGAAAGCTCAAAAAAAATGGCAATTGTTGCGCCTACAGGTGTCGCCGCCATGAATGCAAAAGGAACTACCATCAACTCGTTTTTTCAGTTGCCTCCGGGTTCTTTTTTTCCAGGCGATGTAGGTTTTCAGAATTTGCAAGAGGGCTTCGTTTCTATTCAGTCTGTAGTTAGCGATTTAAGTTATACCAATGATAAGCTGAAACTTTTTAATGAGTTGGAGCTGTTGGTAATAGACGAAGTTTCTATGGTGCGTTGCGATGTGATGGACATGATTGATGCACTACTGCGTTCTGTGAGAAAAAACAACAGTCCCTTCGGTGGTTTACAGTTGCTGCTCATTGGCGACTTGTACCAGCTTCCGCCAGTGGTAAAAAGAGAAGAGTGGAGCTTTTTAAGCAAAGCCTATCCTTCGCCATATTTCTTCGATGCTTTGGTTATTCGTAAACATCCAGTATTGCAAATTGAACTGACCAAAGTATTTAGACAAACGGAAGAAACCTTCATCAAAATATTAAACGATATTCGAAGTAATCAGATTGACGATGAAAGTTTAGCTTTGCTTAATCAAAGATTTGACCCAGCATTTAAGGATGAGGCGGATATCAATCCCATCATCATTACTTCGCACAATGCGGAAGCTAACTTAATTAACAAACAAAAGTTAGATGAACTAGCAGGCGAGGCTCACACCTTTGATGCCGAAATTAACGGCGAGTTTAAAGAAATGGGCTTACAGGCCGAACAACAACTCACGTTAAAAGTTGGCGCTCAAATTATGTTCATTAAGAACGATACTGGCGATGAACGAAAATTCTACAATGGTAAAATCGGTAAAATCAAATCTATCGATGCTGGAGATATTTATGTTTCCTTCCCTGATGAGGAGGATTTGCTGTTGACTAAAAGTTCGTGGCAATCTTTCGAATACAAATTGGACGATGATGAGCAGGTTTCTCAAAATCAGGTAGGTGAGTTTCTACAATATCCTATCAAGTTGGCTTGGGCGGTTACCATTCATAAAAGTCAGGGTTTGACGTTTGACCACGCAATTATCGATGCAGGTAAATCTTTCATTAGTGGGCAGGTTTATGTAGCACTGAGTAGGGTACGAACGTTAGGCGGTTTGGTATTGAAATCGAAAATTAATAAGGACAGTTTAAGGTCAAATAATGAAGTGCTTAATTTCATGAAACCTTTGATGTTAGAAGGGCTGACCCAAAAAATAACATTGGCACAAGAAACGTTTGTGCTACAAATGGTGCTCGACCATTTTCGTCTTCATACGCTAATGACCGAACTGAACGTAATAGCTACCGACCCTGAAATTAACAAAGCCAACATTCCCGAATTTAAAACGCAACTTGCTGAAATCATTGCCAGTGTTTCTTCATTGAATGTATTGGTAGAAAAGTTTCAAGCACAAGTGAAGCAATTACATCAGCAAGGTGGTTTTGAAGCTCAGGCAACTTTCCAAGCTAGAATAGTTGCCGCAAACACTTACTTTGCAAAGGAGCTTAATCTGAAAGTGCTAAATCCCTTGTTGAAAATCATTAGGGTAAAACCGAAAAATAAAATTCAACAACAAATCCAATATCAATTACAAAAAGTAAGGCAGCAAATAGATAATAGCTTAACATTAATGCATGTAGGTACGGGTTTGTTGGAAAAACCACTCGAGGCAGCTAATTACAAAAACTGGATTGCTGAGCATCGGAAAAAACAAAAGCGAGTTCAGGATAGTCCTTCTGCTGCGCAAGAGCCTGTTACTTTACAACTGTTTTAGCAAAATAGCAAGATTTTATCTTGTTTAAAATTATACTCGCTTTTTTCGGGAACGATTGCATAGTTTTGTTATTCTTCAAACAATAAACTAAAAACTGCATTCTATCTGTTCTGCGTGCATTTTCTGACAGTTTTTTCTCATCTTTTTGTCGGGAACGATTGCACAGTTTTCTCTTTCATTACCAAAAACTAATGCTTAAATCTGTAATAGATTTTAAATAAAGTAGTGTTTTCTAGCCTTTTGCATGCGAGGTAAATTAATACGTCTTTAAGTCTGTTTAACCAAATTTATAAACCTAATTGATATGAAAAAACGTGTACTTTTTTTCGCATGCCTTTGTATGCTCTTTTCTTTAAGTTCTAAAGCGCAAGAATTAACTTATAAAGCTACAGGTCCTGCAACAGCAAGCTCTACTGAGGTAACTACCGGTACTAGTACAGAAAATAATATAAAGCTGGATTACGAAACTACAGGAATTGTAGCAGATGGTAGTTCCGGATACTTTTACTACACTTTAAACAATTCTACTAGGCACCTTACCCTTACATCAACTAATACACAAAACATTGTTAAGGTTTCTGTGCAATATAGAGGTACAGGTAATTCAAGTTTATCTGGATTAACTCTTTCTTATGGTGCCGATGCAAGTAATATTGTAGGTACATTAACCCACGCTATGTCTGTTGGAGCGTCTGCTCCTGGAGTACTTGCAGAGTTTACAATACCAGATGGAGGTGCAAAATATGTACAGATTAAGCGTACTTCTAGCACCGCGAGATTCTATTACATCGCTGCGGGTTTTACAGCATATACCTTACCGACAGACTACTTAACTCTTCCGCTAGACCTCCTTTCTTTCTCGGCAAAACCAGATGCTTTTGGAAAATCAGTTAACCTAAGCTGGAAAACAGCTAACGAAGTAAATACCCAAGATTTTTTGGTAGAAAGAAGAACTGATGATACCGAATTTACTACTGTTGGTACCGTGTTAAGTAAAAATGTGGCAGGTACGCACAGTTATTCGTTTACAGATGTGAAACCTGCATCTGGAAATTCTTACTATCGTTTGAAACAACGCGACAGAGATGGGGAGTTTACTTATAGCGATATCGCTAACGTGAAAATTGAAGGCATTGCATTGAGCATATATCCAAATCCGGTAAGTAAGGAATTGGTGGTTAATCACGATTATTTAAAGCAATCGGCCTTGTTGAAAGTGATTGGACTAGATGGTAAAACCCATATCAAAACTACTAGTGCTGTAGGCAGTTCATCTACTACTATCAATGTGGCATCGCTAGCATCGGGTACTTATTTATTAGTGCATGATGTGAACGGAAAACCACAGTCTCAGAAATTTATTAAAAAGTAAAAACAAGTTTTAAATAATCCCGACTGCCTTTTTCTGGGTGGTATGGGAGTACTTTGCCTAAGGAATTTAAGGATATGAAGAAAATTAAACAATTATTATTGATAGTATGCTTGCTTTTTGGCTTGCAAAACATAGCCCAGGCGCAGGTAACATTCGATAGTCAAGGAAAATACACTTACGACTTTCAGTTAGCCGCATTGCCGAGTGGTCTTGTGTCTAATGGAGCTCTTTCGCCAACAAAAGCGGCTGATGGGGTTTGTTCTAAGGGAATGGTACAGATCAACGGCGGTTCATCTGCACAATATTTAGAGGTTAATTTGCCAAGTTGCAGCGTTTTTAAGGTAAATATGAAAAGCACCGCATCATCTACCAGAACTGTATCGGTGAGCTATAGTACAGATGGTGGCGGTTCATTTCAAAACATTAGTACTTTACTAAGCGTAACCGGTCCAGAAGCGTTCGATTTGACTAGTCAGGTGGCATATAGTGCGCTAAAAAACAACGGTCCCATTAAAATTCGCCTAACTGCTATTTCTGGAAATACACAGATACACGACTTGTTTGTAGAGGGTAGCACTACACCTGTAATTAGTACTGATGTAGATGTAACTGCTTTTAAATTGCTAGGTCAAGTGGGCAATGAAGTAATTAGCTATGCTGCGGGAACCATTGCCTTAAACGTGGCTACGGGAACAGATGTTAGCAATGTCGCACCAAGTACATTTAATCTTTCTAGCGGTGCTACTGTTAGTCCATTAGCTACTGCATCACAAAACTTTAACAGTCCGGTTAATTACACTGTTACCGCACAAGATGGTACTACAACCAAATCGTGGACAGTAACCACCACTTTTGTACAATCATCCGAAAAAGAAATTACTGCGTTTAAACTTTCTAACCTTCAAATGGGCAATGCCTCTATCAACAGCAATACTGGGCAAATTTTGGTAACCATGCCTCTTGGCGAAAGTTTAGCTTCTTTAGTGCCAGTTACATTTACACTTTCTAACTCTGCAAGTGTAAACCCTGGAGTTTCAACTGCACAAAATTTTGCTAGTCCTGTTAATTATGTGGTTACTGCACAAGATGGTACTACTAAACAGTGGACAGTTACCGTAGCTATAGTAGATCCTAACTTAACGTTTACCGCCTACCAAGCAGAAAGTGCTGATTTTACTGGCAAGGTAGATGCGCAACACGCAGGCTTTACAGGAACAGGCTTTGTAGATTTTTTAGCCACAGGCGAAAACCATATCAATTTTACGGTATGTAATCAAACAGCTGGGGTGCAAACCGCCAAATTTAGATACTCTTTTGCAAAAGATGAAAATCGCTCGGCAGCTTTATATGTAAATGATGTTTTTATTCAAAATGTTGATTTCCCGCGTACAGCTTTGTTTACTGACTGGGCTGAGGCTATTGTATCGGTCAATTTAGTTGCAGGCGTAAACAATATCAAACTTACGTGGGAAACTACCGATGGCCCAAATTTAGATAAATTGGATTTATCAGGTGCTCAATGTGCTACTTATGCATTAACAGTTAATTCAACTAATAGTGGTACTGTTTCGTTAAGTCCGGTAAGAGCTAACAATAACTATTTCTCTGGAGAGGTTGTAACACTTTTGGCAGAAGAAAAACCTGCTTTGAAATTAGATAACTGGACAGGAGATTTAATGGGAACCACTAACCCACAAACCTTAACTATGGACGGGAACAAAAGTGTTACCGCTAATTTCAGAGTAATTAGTACCTACAAACTAAACGTAAACACGGTAGGTATTGGTAGCATAACTTTAAATCCAGCAGGTGGCGAGTATGCCGATGGAACTGTGGTAACGGTAACCGCAGGTTCTGTATTAGGCTCAACTTTTCAAGGTTGGTCTGGAGATTTAACAGGTGCAAATGCAACACAAACTATTACCGTTAACGGAAACAAAAATGTAACTGCAACTTTTACCGATAATTTAAATATCGATTTTAAACAGCCTGTAGGTTTTGCATCCGTAACTGCAGATGGTTTTACTGGCCCAACTACAGGTGGCGATGCCGTAACAGGTTTGCCTAAAAAAGTGGTCTATATCAACGGTCCTTCTGAGTTTAATAAGTTATGCGAAATTCTTTACAACAGAATTAGGTATAAATATATGGATGCAAGCCCGCTGACTATTGTTTTGGAGCCAGGAGTATACCCTGCTGTAGGTAGCAACGGTTTTAGCGTATGGGGCAACCATATGTTAGATATTCAGGAACAAGCTAATTTAACTATTATTGGTCGTAAAAATGTAGTGCTTAAATTTGGTATCAACATTAAAAGAAGCCACAATATCATAATCAGAAATATCACCTTCCAAGATTACTACGATGACGGTATAAATATCGGCAACTTAGAAACGCATCATATTTGGGTAGACCACTGTACAGTGGGGCATCCTACAACTATGCCAACAGACTCTGAGCATCCAGATGGTGGTATTGATGTGAAAGATGGTGCAAGTTATATCACCATCTCTTGGACAATTTATCGCAATAGCTGGA
Source organism: Pedobacter sp. (assembly GCF_031119335.1). Lineage (GTDB taxonomy): Bacteria > Bacteroidota > Bacteroidia > Sphingobacteriales > Sphingobacteriaceae > Pedobacter. The sequence continues at coordinate 160,778 of NZ_JAVHXT010000004.1, read as the reverse complement.
AAACAGGTTTGATTGGGCACTCTGATGGTAATGCAAGTAAAGATGTAGGTCGTTTAAAGGTGACACATTATGCTAACCATTTTAAAAATACAAATTCTAGAAACCCAAGGGTAAGATTTGGAGAAGTACACGTGTTAAATTGTTTAAGTGAAGAAATTAAGCTATATGGTATTGCTGCTGCAATTGGAGCCAATGTATTTGCCGAAAACAACTTCTATTTAAACACCAGATGGCCAATGTATGCCGATAGAACCGTGGCAGATTTTAGAGCGGTTTTTGGAAATAATACCGATAACGGTATCACTTCAAAAACTGGAAATAAACCAGCATTTGGACTAAAACAGGTGGGTAATGAATACGATGATAGCGGTCTTCCTGTAATTACATCGCAAATTAACCCAGCAATGTTAAACCCAGGTGGCAGATCGGTTAAGTTTGATGAACTAAATGCGGAGAATGTTTTTAACCCGTCTACATATTACAGTTACACTGCTTTACCAGCTTCTGTAGTTAGAGTGTTGGTGCCAATTTATGCCGGTGCCGATAAAATAGATTGGTTTCCAGAGGCTTTACCTTTAGATTTATTGGCTTTTGATGCAAAGAAATCTGGTACTGCAACCAACCCAACAGTTGCGGTAACTTGGAAAACCACCAACGAAGTAAATACAGGAAAGTTCGAAGTTTTGAGAAGAACTGACAATACTGTTTTTGAGGTTGTAAATACTCAGCTTTCTAAAAATACAGCTGGTGTACACGATTATAGCTTTGTAGACCAATCGCCTGTAGCGGGTAAATCTTACTATCAACTTAAACAGTACGATAAAGATGGTCAGTATACTACAAGCGATGTGAAAATTGTAACTATTGCTGAATTAGCTGCTTCTTTTGAAGCCTATCCAAATCCTACGGATGGTTTGGTAACTGTTAAACACGCAGTGTTAGCAGCTGATGCTGAAATTTCAGTTTCTGATGTGCAAGGCAAAAGACAATTGCTTGTAAAAGCTAAGAAAGGTGAAAGCAGTACAAAAGTTAATTTAAGTTCGCTTTCTACAGGAATGTATATCGTTACGCTAACTAGCGAAGGTAAAAAACAAACGCTTAAGGTGATTAAGAAATAATGGTTTTAAAGTTAGGCGGGTGAGGACACCCGTCTATAACGCAAAGTTAAGTTCATATCGTCATTGCGAGGCACGAAGCAATCTTAAAGCAATAGTTTTAACCAGCGAAAGTTGTAGGATTGCTTTCCCGAATGGTCGGGACAAGCTGTGCTTCGCAATGACGGGATTAGAAAATTAGCATTCCAAGCCCTCCTAAATTAACAATTGACACCCCTAACGGAAACGTTAGGGGTGTTTTTTATTACTTTGTTTCATTGCCGTTTGGTTGTTGGCCAACGGAATTAAAGTGTATTGTTATCGGCTTTAGCCGCATTTTGTATTTGCCAAAGTTTAGAGAGTTTGTTTGCTTTTTTGCGCTAACCACAAAGTCACGAAGAACACAAAGACGTGGTTTTAAACGTTAGCAGGAAAACTTGAGTTTCTTGCAAAGGCTTTTATAAACTAAACCTTACAGTAGCGGCAGCTCCCGATTTTCTCGGGACTATAGCGAATGGAAGGACTTTCGGGACCGATGAAATATTGAGATTGCTTTTCTAAAAATAGCTTGCAATTTAAATGCTATGCAAGAAGACGTAAAACCTATTACTTAAAACTTATAACGTTTAAGCAATTCCTTCGATATCAAACAAATGCTTTTCTGCATGATAAGAAGAACGCACCAACGGGCCGCTTTCTACGTATTTTAAGCCTTTAGCTTCGCCAACCTCTTTGTATTTCGCAAATTGGTCTGGATGGATCCAATCTACCACCGGGTGGTGCGCTTTTGTTGGTTGCAAATACTGACCCAAAGTTAAAATGTGAACGCCGTTAGCCACCAAGTCATCCATTGCTTCAAAAACATCTTCCTCGGTTTCGCCTAGACCTAGCATAATACCAGTTTTGGTACGCAAACCAAATTCCGAAATACGTTTTAAGCACTCCAAACTTCTGTCGTACTTAGCTTGGATACGCACTTGGCGAGTTAAACGACGCACAGTTTCCATGTTGTGCGAAACCACTTCTGGTCTTTCCTCTAAAACACGGTATAAATTATCCCACTGACCTTTAAAATCAGGGATTAAAGTTTCTAAAGTAGTAATTGGACTTTCTCTTCTAATTGCTTGTAGGGTTTCTGCCCAAATGATAGAACCACCATCTTTCAAATCATCGCGGTCTACCGATGTAATTACGCAGTGTTTAACGCCCATCAACTTTACCGAATTGGCTACACGGTTAGGTTCGTCGGTATCAACCGCCAAAGGGCGACCCGTTGCAACCGCACAGAAAGAGCAAGAACGGGTACAAATGTTGCCCAAAATCATGAAAGTTGCCGTGCCAGCACCCCAGCACTCGCCCATATTCGGACAATTTCCGCTTTCGCAAATGGTATGCAGCTTGTGTTCGTCAACCAAACTTCGCACTTGCGCATATTCCTTACCCACAGGTAATTTAACCCTAAGCCAATCGGGTTTACGAGCTTTTTCGGTAACGGGGGCAACAACTGGAAGTTCAATCATAGTACAAAGTTAAGCAATCTTGCTGAAATGTTGTAACGTTGAAATGTTTGAAAGTTGTAATGTTTTGGGTGGGTTGTTTGGCTGGTTGTTTGGATTTGAAAAGAAGGGTCATTGGCTGCGGTTAATGTTAGTCCTTCTTTACGCTACAATCTTTTTGCTGGAGCTGCCATTTACACTTGTCAGTCTGAGCTTGTCGAAGACTAATTAATAACCTTTCGACAAGGATGACACCAGCAAAAAGTATTTTCGCTTCAATAAGGTTTAGAACGCAAGGTCTGTGCAAGTAACGCCTAGACAGTTGCAGGGCATGTAGCTTAAATAACGTCCAGACTTTACCGAAGCACGCCGTCAATCCCAAGAACCGGGAAATCAAAAAAACAGCTGCAGAACAGATGGTTTAGTAGTAACAAACCTAAAACGCAGTGGTTTTGTGATGAGGTTTGCAGAAACTTTCAATAAGTAGCAACGAGCAAAACGAAGTGCCGCTGTTTTTTTGATGTGCGAGAGCTTGCGTGTAGGTTCCTAGCTGGATTGACAAGCATTTTTGCATACTTTTGATGCCTCAAAAGTATAAAAGAATAAAAACGAAATACAAAGTCGGGTGACACCCGACTTTAGACTAGGTAAATTCCGTAAACTATCTCGAATTAGCAATTCAAAGATTTAACTTCGTTGATTTTCAATTCACCACTCGCTTCGCTGCGGTCGAAATGACGGGGCAGGGATCCAATCAAACGTCGAACTAATGTTACTTCAACAAATTCTTCGCTCCATCTAATAACTCACTCCCTTTCTTCTTCAACTCAGTTTTTCCCTTGTCAATCGTTTTCTCATTGCTATAAGCACTAACCGAATTAGAAATCGTTTGGACCTTACGTACAGTTGCGAAAATTTCTTCGGTATGAGGCACATTATTAGCTTTTAGCACCTTTTCCCAATCAATTTTAGCCAATATAGAAATCATGTATTTGGTTGCGATTTTACTTAAGAAAACCTTATCATAAACTCCATTTAGCGCTTTTCCAGCTTCACGGTCATTTACATAAACAATAGTTTTTTCTATCGCTTCCTTTTCACTATTAGAAAGCAGCGGACTTTGTTTTAATTTACGAAGTGCTGCGGTTGCTTTTTCCTTGTCTTCTCGTTTTAGGTACAAATAACTTTCAACGGCTAAAGTAAGTTCAGTTTCTAAACCAAGTTTTTTAGTGTCTTCCAGAAACTTTTCAAAATCATCCAAGCCTCTTTCCTCATCAATTTCTCTTTCCATTCTTAACCTATCGAAACCTCTGAACAAATAATTTAAACTGTGAAAAGCAGTACGCGTCTGACTGTCGCTCAAATTTCTCCAACCAAAAAATGCTTTGGTGTAAGGAAGCGGTACATTTTCGTTTTTATCGAGCCATTTAATGTTTCTGGTCAAACCATCTTCCGATAGGTAAAACAAATTATTGCTGAAAAACAGAAAACCACGCACAAACTCTAGCAAGGTTTTGGTTTCGTGGTCGGGCAAAAGCTCGGGCTGAGTTTTAGAACATTCGTAAAGTGCAAAAGGCTGCCCCAAATCTCTAGTTGCTAAAACAATCATACTTAAAACGGCATGTTCTATGTTTTGTACTTCCGTTTTTTCGTTGCCTTTCAGTAACGGAATTGGTTTAGCTTGGTCTCCGTAAATGCGATTTATTCCTTCCATCAAAGTAGGGAAAATATCTTCTTCGGTTTCCTTTACAAAGCCTTTAACAGCACGGTAATCTTTGTACAGTAGTAGTGCATCTACTGGCGAAATGCTTCTGCCGCTATCTGCATCTACTTTGTCTAACGAGTTTAGCACCCTGTTCAAATGTTTGCTGAACTTCTGATATTCTGGTTTGGTTGTGTCTTGCACTGCCGATGACCTTACCGCAATTTTAGCAAACTTGTAGAATGTGATTTTATCGTAATCTAAATGTTCGGTAAGTTTTTCTTTGTCCAATGCTAAAAGTTCTTCATCGGTAGGTGCGTTAGAGCATCCAAAAACGAATAGAAAGAACAATAAGAAGGTTGGGTTGTATTTCATTGCTATGCTTAATAGGAGAGAAATTCAATTAAGTTTAGCCTAAAATATCTATTTAAAACGAAGGATTTGATATTTAGAAACGATTATTCCACTAGGGAATATTATTTACTTGGAACGTTTGGTTGAGGTTGCTTTAATAAACTGCTAACTTTTGTAGATGGGTAAAGTGATATAAAACGTAGTTCCTAATCCCAATTCACTTTCTACTTGCAATTCTCCCTTGTTTTGTGTAATCATATCCTTGCACAAAATTAAGCCAATGTGAAACCCTTTTTCGCCAGATGTGCCTGTGTTTGGCTTGTGGGTTAAATTGAAGAGGTTTTCCTTGTCTACATCACTAATTCCTGCACCTGTATCTTTAACAATGCAGATAATGCTTTCACCTTCTTTTCGGGCACCGAAAGTGATGCTGTCGCCAGCTTGGCAAAATTTAACGGCATTAGAAAGTAGATTTCTAATTACTACGTGTACCATATTCAGATCTGCAAAAACTGCTATATCTTCATTGATTTTGTTCTCTATTTCGATAGATTTTAATTTAATCTGCGAATCGATTAATTTAACATTATGCGCTACTACTTGTTGCAGGTTCACAGCCACAGGGTTTACAACTATGCCTCCTAATTGGCTCTTAGACCATTCCAATAAATTATCTAAAAAAGAAGCTGTGGTGTAGGTGGTGTCTTCTAGTCTGGAGAATAGCGCTGTTAGTTCCTGCTCATTTAAGTTACCCTGTCTATACATCTCGAAAAGCATTCTCAAGTTGTTAATCGGCCCCCTTAAATCGTGAGACACAATAGAAAAGAACTTGTTTTTGACCTGATTAAGTTTTTCGAGCTCTAAATTTTGTGCAAACACAATTTCCATTTGTGTTTTTAGCTCTTCGTTCAAAGCGCTTAGTTCTTCGTTTACTTCTGCAATTTCTTTTGATTGTGTTAGCAATAACTCGTTTGCAGCTTTTTTCTCAGCATTTCTTTTGTAGTAAAGTGCTAAAAGTATGGCAACTACAACCAATAAAATAGAGAAGATACTTATGGTAATTATGTAATCATTATTTTTCGCAGCAATTTTTTGGTTATGTTTCTCTAGGTTTTTATTGTCGGTATTTACCCGTTTTAAATCATCTAATATGACCTCTTTTTTTATTTTGGTGGTGTTTAGGCTATCATTTATAGCCATATAGTCGGTTTGATGTTGCAAGGCTTCCTCAAATTTGCTTTGTGCCTTTTCTACCTTTACCAAATATTCTAAAGCCTGTACCACTAAGGTTTTAGAATTAGCTTGATTAGCTTTTGCTAATGCCATATTAGCACTTTCCTCAGCCTTTTTGTAATCATTAAGATGTAGATAAGAATAAGACATCGACATTAAAACGATAGCTTCCTGATATACATTCTTGATCTTTCGGTTGTTTTCGAGGGCTATTTTGAGATAGGGCAGTGCTTTTTTGTATTCCTTTAGGTTATTGTGAACTAGTCCTATGCCCCAGTTACTTAGCGCAATTCCGTTTAAATCTTCTAGCTTTTCTCTAATTGCCAAACTCTTTTGGTAGTAACTTAAAGCTAATTTCTGGTCGCCGATCTTTCTATTTGAGCCACCTAGAGAAAAAAGTGCAGTAGCAAGTCCGGCCTGATCATTAGGTGTTTCCTTCACATTTTCATAAACCTGCCTAAAGTAAATATCAGCAGTTTTATATTCGCCTAAATCGAAATAAAGGGAGCCCAAGTTCATAATGCACTGATTGATACCACGCTTGTTGTTAAGTTTTCTAAATATCTTGAGCGATTCTTCGTAGTTCTTTACCGATTCTTGTTTTTTGTCTAGCCTATCATTAACAAAACCCATATTAACTAAGCTTCTGCCAACTCCAAAAAGATAATTTGCAGCTCGTGCTTTTTCATTCCCTATTTTGAAATAGTATAGTCCGGTGTCTAAGATACTTCTAACGGCATAGGCCATTCCCATGTCTATATAGGCATCGGCAACATTAGAATCTATGTTGTTTTTTTCTGCTAGCTGAAGATACTGTTTAGCGTAGTGAAATTTCTTTATTGGATCTACTGAAGTGTATGCGGCAGATAGCTTCTTTAAAACCTTAATTTGAACAGTATCAGGATCTGTTGATTTGAGTTGCCCTAATAAATCATCTATGCGTGAAGTTTGGGCAACAGCCAAAAAACTTATACACCACAATAGTACGCAGCACAGCACATACTTCTTTGAGTGTTTGATGGCATTAAGCATAAATAGGCGTATGTTTTAGTTCGTTTGATAAAACTCCAGTTAAATATATAAAATATTCTTATAAAGAGTGAAACACAAAGTGATAAACAGGCCTTTACAAATTTATACTCTTAGAGACCCTCGAAATCCTCTGGCTCCGTAATAAGATTGGGCGCCGTTGTGATATACGAAAACGGTATCGTAGCGACGGTCGCAAAATAAAGCCCCGTCCAATTTGCGGATACGCTGTGGAGTTTGTATCCAGCTAGAGGTTTTAAGGTCAAATTCGCCAAGTTCTTGCAAAGCCCGATATTCTTCTTCTCTTAGAAGCTCAATTCCCATTTCTGAGGCCATATTTACAGCGCTATCGTTAGGTTTATGTTCTTTCCTTGCTTCCAGAGCTTCGTGGTCATAGCAAGTACTTCTTCTGCCTTTTGGGCTTTCGGCTGCACAATCGTAGAAAAGAAATTCTTTTGTTTTTTCATCAAAAGCCACTACGTCTGGCTCGCCACCAGTAATATCCATTTCATTTAGCGACCATAATTTTTCTGGCCTTGCAATTAATCTTTCCTGAACTTTTGTCCATTCTAATCCTTCGTGGCGCTTCATGTTTTTCTCGAAACGGATTTTTAGAATGCTCAATAATTCTTCACTTTGCTGTGCTGATAATTTTTTGCTCATGATATTAGTCGTTTATGCCTTTGCCTTTTAAAATCTGTGGGATATATTTTTCAACCCTTGCTACTCGTGTTTTAGCTTGTTTCGCTTCGGAGAAATGAAATAAGTAAGCCCGCTGCCGTCCTGGAGTAAGCGCTTCAAAAGCTATTTTTAAAGCAGGTAGTATGTCTAATTTTTGCTGAAATTCTTCCACCACTTCAAAATCTGAAGTTTTCTTCATTTCAACTTTTAAACCTGCTTTTTCTACTTCAATAGCCTCGAAGATGGAATTTTTTATTAGCTGTTTTACTTCCGAAATTTCTTTAGCATTGGTAAAGCGTATCTGCCTTGCCGATTGTACGTTGTCGGTTTGTTGGATTAGCAGACCATCAGCATTGCTTAATAATGCACCTTTAAAAAACAACAAAGCACAGTATTCCTTAAATCCGTGTATTAAAACTATATTACTTTTATGAAGTGTATAGCAAGGTTGTCCCCATTTAAGCTCCTCATTTAGTCCGCATTCTAAAACAATGTTGCGTAAAGCTTCAAATTCTTCTCGCCATTTATCTGTTTTACTTAGAAATTGGTCTACTTTGGGGTTCATCTAACTTTTGCTTAGTGTTAAGTAAAGTTATAAATAGATTATATAAATGGAAAATCTCTATAAATTCAACTCAAAAACCTTCTGCTCTTTACTTTCAGAAAATTCTAAAGCCTTGTAAAATTTATGACTTTCGGTACGGACAACATTACAGCGTATACGTAGCAATGAAATTTGTTGGCTGCGGCTCCAATCTTTGCCGGCTTCGATTAATTTTTTTCCTATTTGTTTGCCACGTACCTTTTCATCAACCACCAAGCCAGTGATTTCTACAAACACTGGACTCTCTACCCTCAAACAAACTAAACAATGCAGCCAGCCTACAATTTTATTGTCAGCTTTTGCTATAAAAATTGCATGTTCTTCTAAGGGAATAATTGCTCTTAATCTCCCAAGTAGCAAATCAAAATTATTGGTATAGCCTAGCTGATTGGATAGGACATAAATTTCTTGAGCTTCTGTTTCGGTGATTTTGGTAAGTTGGCTAATCTCCATTAGGAAATCAATTTTAACATCTTTTCTATAAAGTTAGCCAAAGGTTTTCTTTCTTTTAGCCAATTGAACGAAAATATACCAATAATTGAAGTAGTAACGCCTGCGAGTACATCGGCAACGTAGTGATGACTTGTGTAAACTGCAGCGAACCAAATGCCTATCATCACAGTGATAAAAAATACATTTGCTTTGCGGAATTTCCCTTTAGCGCCATAATAAACCACAATTAGAGGATAAGCGGAGTGCAAAGAAGGCATTGCCGCAAATACATTAGAACCTTTGCTGTAGATAGATTTAAAGAGTTCTATACCAAAGAAATTATCGAAGCGAACCAAACCTGCGGTATTTCCGGGGGTATTGGCAACAAAGTTAAAACCATGCTCTTGTACGTACCAAGGTGGGGCCGCTGGGTAAAGGTAATACACGACAAAGCCGAGCAAATTTACCCAAACAAAAGTGAGCAGAAAATTAAGGAAATTGCGCCTTTCTTTAACGAAAAACAAAAATGCTGCGAAAGCCAAAGGCACAGGTACCCACATCAAATAGAAAAAGCCGGTAAGTACGTCTAAGAACGAGTTGTGATGCAATAGCCAGTATTCGTTCGGCGTAATCTTTTGTCCACCTTTTTCTATTCCAAACACACTTTTTTCGAATTGGTATAAATCTGCAATGTGTACAGGATTATAATTGTAATTGGGGAAAGCCTTCATGTAATCATAGATAATCCAATAGACAATGAAGATGGAAAAACCTATGATGAATTTTCTAGTAGTAGAAGTGAGGTAGTAAAGTGTATTAAAAATAGCAATCAGCACCAATTGGTCTGTTTTAAAGCCAACTAAAAAGTAGGAAAGAATGAGATAGATGGCAGAAATACCAAGCGTTAATGGCAGGTCTTTTTTTAAGTTCGTTTTTTTCTCCTCAGCGGGTATGTCTGATATCATTTGCTTTTGTTTGTTGGGACGAAAATGTTTCGCCCGTACTAATAATTTTTATTGGACCCTCTCTGCCCGTTGGGCATCTCTCCCAAAGAGAGAGAAGTTAAATAGTCTAATATGCGCCCTGTTTTTCTCTCCCTTTGGGAGAGATCGCAAAGCCAAAGAGGGCTTTTTATTAATTATCTTTCTTCTCAAAACCAGACCTAAATACACCATCCCAAAACATCCAGCTTACGCCGAAACCTTTAGAGGCATCTTGGTAGTGGTGCAACATGTGATGGTGCTTCAACTTCTTCCACAATCCGCTTTTAAAATTAGCATGATGTAGGGCGTAATGTACCATATCGTAGAACAAATAGCCACCAATAAAGCCAATGAAGAAAGCATAAACTTTGGTATCTGGTAAAAGCCAGTCGAATAGGAACCAAAAACCTAAGGCTAAAGGAATACTAGCAGATGGTGGCATTACCAAACGGTTCGCATCATTAGGATAATCGTGGTGTACGCCATGAAAAATAAAATGGATGCGCTTAGCCCAATTGGCCGATGGGTAAAAATGGAAAATCCATCGGTGTAAAACATATTCTGTAATTGTCCAGATAAAAAGCCCAAATGCTAACCACCCAAAAAATTCCAGTACAGGTATTTTTATGTCAAAAAGTGATTTCCAGATCAGGAAAAATATCAGCGGTACATAAATTAGTAGTGGTACATAATATTTCACCTTAGATAGCGGCTCTAACAAGTCGCTTTTAAACATTCTAATCGATTCGCTAGAATTTGAAACAAAATTCTTTGCCATGGTATTATACTTTTATTCTTTCGGTTATTGCTTTGCTCGGATTGCCAGCTTCGTAACCTCTTATTTCTACATATTTTACGTTTGGTACCCAAAAAGTACCACCCTCAATTCTTAAGAAAATTCTGTCCAATAAAATCTTCTTGTTATTTGCAGTTGCATAAACGTGATATTTTTTATCGCTTGATGATTTGGTAAGCAACAAAGGGAATTTCTTGTACGATACAAAACGCAATTCGTAATTGCCATTGCCAATATCCTTAGTTTGAATACCGTACGCAAATTTACGTTGTATATAGTTCAAATCCTTCTTACCTTCTTTATCTGCGTAGCGCATCCAAAATACGTTAATTGGTTGCTCTTTATTCAGGTCACCTTTTTCGTCAACATTTAACTGGCAAATAATAGTATTGATATTTGGATCTCTTTGAACGTAAAACAGCTGATTGCTAATGTTTTTTGGCGTTGGGAAAGTAAGTGGAGAAGGATCATCGTCATTTTGGGCTTTTGCGTTGTAATTGGCGCCAAGTGCTAAGCCTGAAAACAAAACCAAGCCAACAATTACTGCCGCTTTGTTATTCGCCTTAGGAAATTCCTTTGCATCAAGGGCCTTTTTTGCATCTCTCAATCTATTTACCGCCGTAATGTTGGTCATAATAGCCATCAAGGTAATAGGCAATGTGAAAATACTCATGGTTTCGAATACATGGAATTTAATGCCCGGGATAAAGATTTTGTAATCTGCCCCTAAGAAATTGTAAGCCACACCACAAGCAATAGCGAATACACCAATGGTTACTACACGCTCTGGTCTTTGCATTAGACCTCCCTTACATTCTACGCCCAAACCTTCTGCACGGGCACGGGTGTAACTTACCATCATAGAACCTATTAGCGCAATAAACGCAAATAACGAACTTAAAAAGTAATGATGTGCCACCAAATAGTAGCAGATGCCCAAGAACATCACCATTTCACTGTATCTATCCAAAACAGAATCGTACATGGCACCAAATTTTGAGCTCATGTTTCCCAAGCGTGCCACTTGACCATCGAGCATATCAAAAAGACCAGCAAATAAAACTAGAGCACCCGCCCAACCAACATATTCTAGCTCGCCGCGGTTAGATTTTTCTGCACCCACAATAAAAATTATGGCCACACCTACGTTTAACAATAAACCAATGGTGGTGACCATATTGGGTGTTAAACCAATTTTAATCAACCCTTTTACAAATGGGTTGATTATTTTGTATATGCCCAATTGTAGGCTATCTCTTAATTTCATCTGTTTTGTTTACTTCTTTTTAGTTTGTCAGATGGAGCCTTCAACGATTAAAACATTGTTTTAATCGTGTCGGGTTCATCTTTAAAAATCTAGTTTAACTCTTGCTCTAATTCCCCATTCGCTAACTTCTGGATTATTCAGATAGTTAAATCTTTTTACTAAATCTACCCTTAACAGTTTAAAAATATTACCCAAGCCAACGCTGCCCTCCATATACGGCTCTTTACTTAACGAGTAAGTTCTTTGAGCGCCACTGTCGAAAGTTGGCATTTTAAAAGTGCCATCAGTTGTTTTTTCGGGGTTGTTCTCATCTCTCAATCCGCCGTAAATAGCTTTGAATGACACAATTTCTCTTAGCTTCAATTTACTTAGCAAAGGTATCTTATTTAAAAAGAAACCGTTAAAATTATGATCGATATTTATTGCAGCGTATCTATCACTAACAAACTCTAAAAAGTTCATTAAGTTGTAAGAATTTAACTGATAAGCATAAGTCTGGTTGGCACGATGGATGGTTAATAATGGAAAAGGCACTTTTCCGGCAATGTAACCACCTTCTACTCTTACATCACTAAAACCTAATTGCGATAGGTAGAAACGTTTATCTACGCTACCCATAATGTTGTGGTAGTTATATTCGCCACCAAAAAATCCTTTAACACCTGCTGTGTATCTCAAGTTGTAGATTGGGTAGCGGTCTATGATTGGGGTACGATAAATTTTTCCTTGGTAAAACTTCTCATTTTTTGCATATCGTAAACCCAAACTAAATTCTGTTGTATGAATTCTGTTGATATCCATATTGTTTGCCGCATTTGTGAAAAGCAATCCCCCCGCCGGACTTTGGGCCCACTTCTTGAAACCAAGGGTGTAAGAAAATCTATTTTCAAATTCCCTCACATAATCTAAACGATAGTAATCGTTGTACAGCAACATATCATTTACGCCGCGTTTAAATGATAATAGGAAATTGTCTTCTTGCACAAATTGCAGTTCTGCCCCAGGTAATTTAGTGTCACGTTGGAAACTTGCCCTTACGTAATGTTGCGGAAACTTGTAGATAGATTTGTTGTTGATGGAGTAAGTTCCCGATAAGAAGAATTTCCACTTTTCGTCTCTAAAACCGTAAGCCGCATAGTTTTCAAAATAAAACCGCTGGCTTAACGCAGGGGTAGTTCTACCACCAACACGTAAACGGAAGCCCTCCACATTGTTGAAACTGTAGAATGTATTAGTAGGTCCAACTTCGTATGGGCCAAAATCCCAATATCCGGCAACCACAAATGTGACTAATTTAATTGTTTTTCTAAACGACGGAAGTTTTTGCAGCGTATCTATATTGCTGTAAATTTTCTGCTGTTGTTCTGGCAGTGTATCTAATCGGTTTTGCGACCAAAAGGCATCAGTTTTTTTAGCCGCATCTGCCAATACTTCTATCTTTTTGCCAGAAAATACAGTATCAGGAATTTCTACATTGGTTTTGTAGTTGTCATAGCTCACGCTGCGTTCGCCGGTAAAACCTAACCCCTTATTTTTGCTGATCCCGAAGTCGGCGATAAGATTGCTTTTGCTCAAATAGTACCTGTTATCTACGTTTTTCTCAAAATCTAATTCAATCTCCATCCCTCTAACAAAGTTGAGGTTGATGTTTTTGTTGACACCGAATGCCGCTTTTTGCACTGCATAGTTGCCATCCATAGTAATATAGATTTTGCCTTCAAACAACATATCGCCTTTGTTGCGTGGCGTAAATGAAAGCTCAATCACGTTAGGCGTTTGGTTTTTCAGGGTATCAGTTATAAAAAACTTGTAAAACGTAGGTGCAGAGTTGGCAATTGGGCTTAAAAATTCGTTGCTAATTACCGATATGTTATTATCATAGATGTTGATGTTTTGGTACATCCTATCGAAGTACGATTTCATCCCCTGATTATCGATAAACCTGTTATCGAATTCTACTTGTTTTTCCGCCAAAACCACTGTTTTACTTCTTGTAGGGTCAAAACTTAGGTATTGGTCTGTAAGCTTCTCTTGTATGTAAATTGGCAATAAGTTCTTGCCTCCAATTTTTGTAGAATCCTGCTCTTGAAACAAAAACTGATAGTTTCTGAAAATACGTCTGTTCTTGAATTTTTCTGAAACGTTGCTCATCGAAAACAACATTTTTTCGTACTCTTTATATTGTACAGTTTCGTAAGCCTTCGGCTGATTTTTATCTTTATTTTCGATGACCTGTCTAATCAGTTCTACTGCAGGATTGTTCCTGTTAGAATACCTAACTTTCTTGCCTGCAATGATGGTAACCTCATTTAAAGATTGCGCATTAGATTTAAGTAGGATATCCAGTTTCTGGGTTTGCCCTACTACAATGGTCTTGTATAAAACCTCATAGCCAACGTAGTTAAATTTCAGTTTGTTATGGTCTTCGTTGGTGCTTATCCTGAAATTTCCGTCAATATCGGTTTGTGTTCCCAAACGGGTTTCGTTAAAGAAAATAGAAACGTAAGGCAGGGTTTCTTTAGTAACCGCATCCCTAACCGTTCCTGTAATCACCGTTTTTTGCGCAAATGCCGATGATGTACCTATGATACTAGCACCAATCAAAGTGAGTGCAAAAATTATTGTTCTATATGTGTGTCTCATTTTACTGCGTGAAAATGAATTGCTTCTGCATGAAGTAATTATAAATTGTCCCAATTAGTCCAGAAACCAATATTTTCGAAAGCATATAATTGATGCCTAAAAAATGAGTGAGTATGTAAACTCCAGTTGTTACGATCAAAAGATTGCCGCACCATACCAAAATGTACTTTAAAATTTGGAGCTTGATGTCTTTCTCTTTCGAATTGAAGACCCAATTACGTCCCATATAAAAGTTTACACAGCCACCAGCAACGGTTCCTGTTACACTTCCTGCAACATACCAGATACCCAAAAAGCTCACACAAAACCAAGTGACCAAGTAATCTACCAACGTTGCCGTTAGTGACGAAGCTTGTGCTTTTATAAAGGTTAACATCTTCTTAAAATATGTTGAAGAAAATTATTATTTGCATTACAATGTTGGCATAAATTCCAGCCAAAACATCATCTGCCATTACGCCCCAACCGCCGGGCCACTTTTCCAATCTACGTATGCCTAGTGGTTTTAATATGTCAAAAAACCTAAAAAGCACTAAGCCTGCTATTACATATTTTACTTCTACTGGCACAAAAAGTAAGGTAATGCACATTCCTGCAACTTCATCTATCACCACTCGCTGGTGATCTTTACCCCAAAGCACTTCTACCTGATTGGCGCTTCTTACTCCCTGCATGGTTAAAAGTAAAGTGACTAACACTGGCGCTAGCTTCGGCTCATATACTCCAGGCTGTAAAAAGTACCATGCTAGGCAGGTAAAGATAGAAGCATAAGTTCCTGCTCCCTTGCCTATATAGCCAATTCCGAGGCTTGTTGATATGATTTTGTGAAATATCACCAGTTAATTATTATATCTTTTTACTCTAAAATCACGCCGCAAAACTATGGAAACTTTTTTTAAATCTAAAGTTTCCTATAGATTGTTTCCGTGTTTTTAATGCCATATTACATTTATCAGACAAATACAGGAAGTGTTGCGGATTTATATTTTTTTAGCAGCTAAGGTATTGATAGCCTTTGTTTTATTCGTTGGTAGACGAAATTTAATATTGGCGATATTAAACGGTTTTAATACCGCCAATAGTTTTACCTTTTAGGCTTTACGCACTATAGGATGGATTATTGTTCTTCGTAATAATCAAGCCCTAAGTGAGTGATTAATTCTTCACCCATAAAGTAGCGTAGTGTATTATGTAGTTTTTCTAATTGTTTGAAGATGTCGTTCTCTGGACGCAATCCTTCTTTAGTTTGAGGAGATTTCAAATAGAAAGATAACCACTCTTGAATACCACTCATGCCAGCACGTTTAGCTAAATCTGAGAATAAAGCTAAATCTAATACGATAGGAGCAGCTAAGATTGAGTCACGGCATAAGAAGTTAATCTTGATTTGCATTTTGTAGCCCATCCATCCGAAGATATCAATGTTGTCCCAGCTCTCTTTGTTATCACCGTGAGGAGGGTAGTAGTTGATACGGATTTTGTGGTACATATCGCCATACAAATCAGGGTTTTGCTCTGGTTTGAAGATGTCTTCCAATACACCTAATTTAGATACTTCTTTAGTTTTGAAGTTATCTGGGTCATCCAATACTAAACCATCACGGTTACCTAAAATGTTGTCAGAGAACCAACCACGTACACCTAATGAACGAGCCATTAAGCCTGGTGCCAATACCGTTTTCATTAAAGTTTGACCAGTTTTGAAATCTTTACCAGCTACTGGAGTTTGAGTTTCTTTAGCCAACTCTAACATTGCAGGAATATCTACCGTTAAGTTTGGAGCTCCGTTTGCATAAGCATAACCTAATTTCAATGCTGCATAAGCATAAATCATACTTGGTGCAATGTTCGCGTCATTGTCTTTCAAACCTTGCTCAAAAGCAGCTAAAGTTTGGTGAACAGCACTTGGCTCTAAGTAAATTTCAGTAGAACCGCACCATACCAATACGATACGCTCACAGTTGTTTTTAGCTTTAAAGTCTTTGATATCTTCAATTACTTGTTGTGCTAAATCCCATTTTGTAGCAGCTTCTTTAACGTAGGTTCCGTCTAAGTTTTTAACGTAGTTTTTGTCGAATGCAGCTTTGTAAGGCTTAATTGCTTCTAATTCGTCTTTGATGTCGTATAAAAGATGACCATCAATTACCTTAGCTTTCATTGCAGCATCGTACACATTATCTTCATACACATCCCAACCACCAAATGCTAAGTCTTCTAATTTTGCTAATGGAACGAAATCTTTAATTAAAGGCTCGTTGTTGTCTGTTCTTTTACCTACACGAATGGTACCCATTTGTGTTAAAGAACCAATAGGTTTAGATAGACCTCTTCTAGCGGCAACTACACCAGCAATCATGGTGGTAGCTACAGCACCTAGGCCAGGCATCATGATACCTAATTTTCCATTGGCTCCTTCTACTTGCTTTTTCATTATTGTTTATTATTATGTGTTAATCCTATTATTAGTATTGTATTGAGCATAGCGTTGGGCGTATTGGGATAGTAACCTTCCACCTTTTACCTTTCAGCTTTTGCCTTATTTCAGCCAGTTATTTACCTTGTACCATTTTACGGTCTCTTCTAAGCCACGTTCTAAATTGTATTTTGGTTCAAACTGTAAATCTTTCTTTAAATTTTCTATGTTACAGGCCCAATTTGGTGCCGTTAACTCTTTTATTTTCTCCTTGTTTAGTGTTGGCGTTTTACTGCTTTTGGCATAAATTGTATCCATCAGCCCCGCTAAACCTTTTATAATTCCCAAAGGGATATGCATTTTCAGTGTTTTTTTCTGTAATGCTTTTTTCAAACCATCAGCTAATGCATACCTATTGTAACTTAGTCCATCAGATATGTTATAGGTTTTATGCTCAATTTCCGATGTTAAAAAGCGGATGATAATTTCTGCCAAATCCTTCACATAAATGAAGCTCAAAGTTTGGTTAAACCTGCCAATGTAAGGCTCTAAACCTTGGTTAATGGTTTTAAAGAGGATAAAAATATCTTTCTCCCTTGGGCCATAAACCGCAGTTGGTCTAACCGTAACCAGTGGAAGATTTTCGATTTTATTCAAATACTCTTCTGCCAGTTTCTTGCTCAATCCGTAAAAAGTTATGGGCTGTGCAATTGCATTGTCGTTAATAGCGGCAGTAAAATCTGCAATAGGTCCAATAGCCGCTAAACTACTTACGAATACAAATTTTTCTAGCTTATAGCTCACCAACGATGCCGCCAGTGCTAAGTTTCTACTGAACTCAGCATTAACCCTATTGTATTCTTGCAAGGTTTTTGCTTTTGTGGTACCAGCAGCATGTATAATATAAGCGTACTGTTTTTCTTCCAGCTCTGCTTTTAGTTCATCAACTGCGTTAAAGTTTAAATTAACATAGTTGATATTTAAGTCTTTCAAATGTGAGATATCGCTATTAGGACGAACCGCGGCGTAAACTTCTAGGCCATTTTCAATTGCCGTTACAATTAAATGATAACCCACAAATCCACTAGCGCCCGTAATTAATACCTTTTTGCTCATTTTATTTTTAAGCACATTGTTTTAAGCTTTGTGCTTTAGACTTTCAGCTTTATATCTTTTTTTCTAGTATTCTGTATTCTCTGTACAGTTTGCCACCTATATTTTCAATAGGGCGGTTTACCATATCGTTATCTTCTAAAGTCCAACTTGCTTCGGCATACTGGAAATTCCTTGCTTTAAAGGCTTTAATAATTCTACCGTACAAACAAGCTTCGATACCCATTTTTCTGTATCCATCAATTACACCTAAAAGCATAATACGGATACCATTTATTTTCTTTTTACCAGTTAGTAATTTGATTAAACCAGTAGGAAAAAGCCTTCCTCGTTTAATTTTGATTAGTATCTGGTTAATATCTGGAATGGCTAAAGCAAAGGCTACAATTTTACCTTCCTGCTCTGCGATGTAACAAAAATCAGTATCTAAAACCAATTTTAAATCGTTGGCAGTGTAGTCAAATTCCTTATCTGTCATTGGCACAAAACCTAGGTTTTTATCCCAAGCTTTGTTATACACTTCCCTTAACGCAGCAGCTTCTTCCTTAAACTTTTTCAAGTTTATTTTTCTGATGATGATGTTGCTTCTTTTCAGCCTATTTTCTAAACCATCTATCAAACCTACAGACCTATCATCGTAGTTGCCGGCAGTATATCTGTAGGCTCTTAAATCTACTTTTTTGGTAAAACCGAAATCCTCCAATAAATCTAGATAATAAGGTGCATTGTAGGGCATCATTGCTACTGGCGGACCATCAAAACCTGTAATTAGCAAGCCGCAAATATCATTTGTAGAAAAATTAACTGGCCCCATTACCGAGGTTTGTCCATTTTCTTTTAGCCAATTTTGTGCAGCATTTAGCAATAAGCTACTAACAGCTTTGTCATTAATGGTATCGAAAAAACCAAAAAATCCTTCTGTTACACCTTTAGTAGTATTATGATTTCCGTTGATAATTGCTGCAATTCTACCTACTATTTTTTCGCCTTCAAAAGCTAAAAACAACTGTAATTTAGCATGGTCATGAAACGGATGCTTTCCGGGAGTTAACATATCGCGTTGTGCAATGTGCAGCTCAGGAACATAATACGGGTCGTTTTTGTAAAGCTCGTGAGGGAAATCAACGAACTTTGCTAGTAACTTCTTGCCAGTAACGGCTACAATTTGTGCCATTTTTATATCGAAGCCTTAACTAAGTCTACACTTGCTTCCTTAAATGCTTGCTTCAATTCGTAGACAGCTTTTTCTATCTGCTCAAATGTATGTGTAGCCATTAACGAGAACCTAATTAAAGATGCATCTGAAGGAACTGCTGGAGAAACCACCGGATTTACAAAAATTCCGTTTTTCTGCAAAATGTTGGTGATGATGAACGTTTTTGCATTATCTCTAATGTAAATCGGCAAAATTGGACTTTCCGGATGTCCAATTTCAAAACCAGCTTCTAGCAATAATTTCTTCGCATAGTTGGTGTTTGCCCACAATTTATCAATACGCTCTGGCTCAGCTTCAATAATATCTAAAGCAGCAAGCACACTGGCTACAGACGCTGGTGTCATACTTGCGCTAAACATTAATGAACGTGCTCTGTGCTTAATAAATTCGATGGTATCTTCATCAGCAGCGATAAAACCACCTAGAGAAGCCAACGATTTACTGAACGTGCTCATGATTAAATCAACCTTGTCGGTTAAGTTAAAGTGTGAAGCCGTACCTGCGCCGTTGAAGCCAATAACGCCAAGACTATGTGCGTCGTCCATCATGATGTTTGCACCAAACTCATCGGCAATTTTTACCATTTCTGGTAAGTTTACCATGTCGCCTTCCATGCTGAAAATACCATCAGAAACAATAAGTTTTGCAGCATCTTCTGGCAAACGACTTAGTTTAGCACGCAAATCGTTCATATCATTGTGTGCATATTTAATAGAGCGAGAGAAAGACAATCTGCTACCATCAATGATAGATGCATGGTCATACTCGTCTAAAATCAAATAATCATTTCTGTCTAACAAACAAGAAATTACGCCTAAGTTTACTTGAAATCCTGTACTGAATAAAACTGCAGCCGGTTTGTCTACATAAGCAGCTAGCCTTTGCTCTAACTCTAAATGGATGTCTAATGTTCCGTTCAAAAATCTAGAGCCAGCACAACCAGTTCCATATTTCTCAATTGCTTTTTGAGAAGCTTCTTTTATTTTTGGGTGATTGGTTAAACCTAGGTAAGAGTTTGAACCAAACATGAGTACAGGTTTGCCGTCAATGATAACTTCAGTATCTTGTGCAGACGAAATAGAACGGAAATAAGGGTAAAGTCCTTGTTCCTTAATTCTTTTTGCGTCCTGAAATGAAGCTACTCTATCTTGTAATTTTTTACGCATATTTTTATGCAATTAGTCTTTGTGTGTTAGATATTAATTCTCTTTTGGTTTGATAAAGAATAACTTCGATGGATAGTTAGACTAAGTCATCATTAAAATTGTTACTCTTTTGATAACATAAATTTAACGATTTAATAAATGAGAATTAATAATTCTGGCAAATTTAACAAAAGTTTAGTTCTGGTGCAGTGGTTTAAAAGTACGGGTTATTGGTCAAAAAGTATTATTTTAATAAATCTGACATTTGGTAAACAAAATGGCGACTTAGGTGTTTAGTTGCGATTTATCTCTGTTTATGTCTTCAAAAGTTCATTTTTCTCCTATTATTTGTAATTGTTGGTTAAAAAATCAATTGGTAATTATGTAATTCTTTAAGGTGTTAATTATTTTATTTTTTTTAGAACCACAAGTGTTAAGATTAATTAAAGGATGCTCTAAATGCTAAAGGTGAAACGTTGGTTTTGTTCTTGAATAATTTACTGAAGCTCTGTTGATGCTCAAAACCTAATCCGTAAGCTATTTCGCCAACAGACAATTGCGTAGTAGAGAGTTTCTCCTTTGCTTTTTCTATCAGCTTGTTGTGAATATGTTGCTGTGCACTTTGTTCTGTTAGTTGTTTCAGGAGGCTACTCAAGTATTTTGTAGAAATGTTCAGTTCATCGGCAAGATATTGGACAGAGGGCAGGCCTTTCATAAGTAAACCTTCGTTGTCGAAGTAGTCGCTCAGCAATTTTTCAAACCGATCTAGCACTTGATGATTATTCTTTTTTCTGGTAATAAACTGCCGCTGATAAAAACGCTCTGAATAGTTAAGTAAAGTTTCAATGTGTGAAATAATAATGTCTTGGCTAAATCGGTCGATATTAGATTGGTACTCGCTTTTAATATTATCGATAATGCCGTTTACTATATTCTTTTCCTTGTCTGAAAGAAATAATGCCTCGTTTACCGTGTAATCGAAAAAATCGTATTTCTTAATGTCTTTTGCTAACGATGTTCCCCAAAGCAAATCTGGATGGATGAGTAAAACCCAACCTGAAAGGTCATCATCGGGTTCGGGTCCGGCGCCTCTTAAAACTTGGTTTGGGGCAACAAAATACATCATGCCTTCGTCAAAATCATAGGTTTGTTGACCGTAAAATAGTTTATTAGTAAAACCTTTCTTTAACGAAATGTAATAAAAGTCGAACGTGGCACTCAGCTCACCTACAAATTCGGGGATCTTTAAATCTGCATAATTTAAGATACTAATTAGCGGATGTTCAGGGCTTGGCAATCCAAAAGCTCTGTGTGCTTCTGTGATTGTCTGTAATCGAATTAGGTTCATCTTTAGCTTGCATTTTTTAAAAATGGATACTTCAGCCAGATCATTATCAAAGGCATAATCAGGAAAGGAATTTCCATCATTACCATTTTAAAATTGCCTGCCCTTATCGCTAAAGCCATAATTACTAAAATTGATGTAGCATTTAGTACGTTTCCTAAGAAGAAGGTTTTGGGGATGAGTAGCAGTACGCCAATTAAAATGGTAATTACCCCAAAAAAAGGAATAATTGGTTCGCTAATGCCTAGTTCGTTCATCATCTTTAATGATTCTGGGTGTTTCTTGTAATTAAAAGTGTCCCATCCGTGTTTAAAAGCTAGGAAAACTGATACTAGCAATAATGCTAATGAAATGATACTCTTTGCCATAGATAATTTTGTTGATGTAAATCAAATTTAATTAATTCTTTTAAATTTCATGGTTTTGCCTAAAAGCGATACGCCCATATAGCCTCTAAATTCTAACTGATTAATGCTTTTCAATTTCGCCTTTAAGCTGTAAGTATTACCATCGCTAGGATTATAAAGTTTTCCGCCAGTGTACTCACCATTGTCGTATTTTAGATTGGTAATGTTCACTATACCTTTTCTAGATCTGCTCTGTAAGCTCTTATCGGGATTTTTAAAATCTTTCTTTGGAGTTTTGCCATCGGTTTCGTACATGTTAGATGCCCATAGTAGTTTTCCGAAATATTTATCACCAGATTGATAAATATCAAATTTAAGTTGTACCTCTGAATCTACACTTTCCCAAACTCCAATGATTTTATCGGCATCTAATTTCTGTGCGAAGCTCGCAAAAGAGCTTGCTGCTAATAACATTATAAAAAGTAACTTTTTCATTATTTTTCAGCTTCGTTTAGTTGTTTAATTTTTTTAAACTCTCTGTGACCGTAATTCAATAGCACGTTCGGAAAAATTCTGGTTGCAGTTTTAATCACGCTTATTAAAAAAGGTTTGAGCTCTTTTTTATCTTCCTTAAGTCCTTTAATTACCACGTTAACCATTTTGTCTGCGTCCATCATCATGCTTTCGTTAGGTTGTACCTGCCATTCGTTCTGCAAGTTGGTTTTTACTCCAGGAGGGATTATTTCGAACACTTTTACGTTGGTATTTTCTAACTGTAATCGTAAAGCTTGTGTGTAAGCCCTCACACCAGCTTTTGTGGCGCTGTAAATTGGTGCGGGAGAGTAGCTCATAAATGCAATGCCCGAAGAAACATTTACTATAGCAGCCGATTTTTTGCTAAGCAAATGTGGCAAAAACTGATGTGCCATTTGTATGGTACCACTAAGGTTTGTTTGCACCTCTCGATTAATGTTTTCCAAATCTAAAGATGTATCCTGTAGGTCAATTAATCGCATTTGTCCCGCGTTGTTAATAATGATATTCAAATCGGGAAACTGTTGTGTAACATCTTGGTACAGTTGTTCAATAGCCTTCGGATTGCTAACATCGCTTCTAAAAGTGTGCACGTTTGGATATTGTGCTTTGGTTTTGTTTAGCGCATCTTCGTTACGTCCGGTAACTATAATTTTTGCTCCTTGCTCGGTTAATTGCTTTACCATTTCTAGCCCAATTCCGCTGGTGCCGCCGGTAATAAGTATGGTGCTGTTTTTTAAATCCATTTTTTTTATGTTTTTGATAAAGCAAATTTCAACGGAATTGGCAAGATAGATGTATCCAAAAGTCGCAAAGTTGTAGCCGAAATACTGTATCAAATAATTCCTTGCGTTGGCTCTGATGGGAGAAGATTACGGGCTTCAAACATCAAAGCTTTGATAAAATAAGATTAACCCGTTTTGCATTCAATATGGTAGTTCTTCACAATTAAGCCCTCTGTCTTTCAGTATTTTGATTATTTCTTCAGAAATTTTGGATGAAGCTTCTATGCGCAAAATTTTGTCGCAGTCTTCCAAATCAAAGTTCCAGCCCGATATTGCCCAATGCTTGTTAAGCAAAAGCCCTAGTTGGCTAACAATGTTTTGGCAATTTACATTTGTTCTAAAAATTAATACCTCCATCGTTCTATCGGGCTTAATTGTTTTTACATATCAACTTTTTGAGTAACGCATATGCTAAATGGGTTTATTTTATGGTGTAGTTTCTGGTAGCTACTTCCGATAATCTGAAATAGCCCATAACGTAATTATCTGCATTGTTTTGGTTAACGATGTTGCCCCTCACTTTTGCAGGTGTAGATGGAAATGGTCCAGTGTCGGCACCAGAGGCTAGTATAATTTTCCTTAAATAGTCATAAAATCGTTTCGAAACTCCGTACAGTTTTATGTTTATTTCATGACCCGCTTTAAGGTCTTCGTCAGAAAAGTAGTGTGTAATTTTCTTGCCCTGAAAATTTTCATCGGCCTCAAGCTCATATTCTGGGAAAGCCATGTAGCTAGGTTTTATACCTAACGCATAGTAATTATCTTCTGCACCGTTGTCTTGAAACGAAAATTGGATTTCCACTTCGTCGCCTGTCATACCTCCAGTATTGGTTTGTGTAATTTCGGGTTCAATATCGGGTACGCTTAGTAATGTTTCGGTAGCGGTGTAGGTAATGCCGTTTAGTGTTACTGTTAAAAGATAAGCCTGCCCAATAACTGGAACAAAATTTTGGCATACATACTCTCCGGGTTTGGCTCCCTCAACAAAGTTGAAAACCGTGTTGTTTGCCGAATTACGAACAGTGATTGTTGCTCCAGAAACCGTAGGAAACTTGGTGTCGTAATATCCTGTAGTAGTAGAAAGCTTAATTTTTTGTTCGTTTCCAGATGTTCCCTTTATCCAGTCTATACTAGCATCTATTACTAATCTTGGCTCGGCAGTATTTAAATCTACATCAATTACTTTTTCGCAGCTTAGCAAAAATACGCTAGCACTCAGCATTAAAAATCTTATCAATAATCTCATTTCTATATTAGTTTTTTTGATGATTTAATTCTAAAATTTGAAGTTGTACGTAACACCTGGAACAATACCAAATATTGATATCCGCTTTGCTTCACTTACACCCGTATTTGGATTTTGGCTAAACATGAAAGCTGCGGCGTTATTTCTGTTGTAAATGTTGTAGATACTGAAAACCCACTCGCCTTGCCAGCCTTTAACTTTATTCGGCTTGCGTTTGTAAGTTGCCGATAAATCTAAGTGATGGTAGGCAGAGAGGGAGTTTTCATTACGTAGGCCGTAGTCTGCAACAGTTATGCCTTGGTATTCATATTTTCCGTTAGGAAATGTAGCTGCTCTACCAGATTGAAAGGTAAATGTTCCGCCGAAGCTCCATTTACTACTGATATCGTAGGCAGCGTTAATAGAAAAATTATGTCGCTTGTCGTAATTGGCACGATACCACTGGCCATCATTAATTCCAGGTTCTTCTGGTGTTCTGCCTGGTGTGCGTTGCTCGGCTTTTGAAAGCGTGTACGAAATCCATCCGTTCAGTTTTCCAGTATTTTTCTTCAGCATCAATTCCAATCCGTAAGAGCGTGCTTGTCCATTTAATAGTACCTGCTCAATGTTTTTGTGTGCAATTAGGTCGGCACCGTCAATAAAATCGGCTTTGTTTTTTACCTTTTTGTAGAAGGTTTCTGCCTCTAATGAATAATCGCCATCTTTAAAGTTTTGAAAATAACCTAAGGCTACTTGGTCTAATACTTCGGGCTTTAAGTATTGGTCGCTAGGTGCCCAAATATCTAATGGAGAAACTGATGCCGTGTTAGAAATTAAATGCACATATTGGCTCATGCGGTTGTAGCTCGCTTTCACAGATTGATTGGCGTTTAGCGAGTAAGCGATGCCAAAACGAGGCTCTAAATTTCCAAAACTTGCAATTTTTTTGTTCTTACCGTAGCTGATGTTCCCAGTTGGAGTGGCCTCTTCATAAATCTGTTGCTCTGGATTAAAAACTACCGCTTGGTTGTTGGCATAAGTGTTTATGGTTTGTTCTCCCATGCGAGTAAAATTGCTATACCTTAATCCGTAGCTTAACGATATTTTGTCGGATATTTTTTGTTCGGCACCAGCATAAAGCGCATTTTCTAGTGCACATTTTTTAGCAATTTGGTCCGGATTTAGTGTCGAATTTTCATCGAATGGTTTAATTGTGCCAGGATTAAATTGGTAATATATCGAGTTTGCGCCATAGCTTAAAGTAAGCTTGTCTGATGCGTAGTGTTTCACATCGTACTTTAAGTTGTAGTTCTTAATATCAGATGCCCAGTCTATACCTACCATTTTTAACTTTAAGCCGTAATCGTAGTTGCTGTAAATAGCCGAGGCGTTAGAGAAAACCTTATCAGAGAAAATATGGTTCCAGCGTAAGTTAAAAAGTCTGTTTCCATAAGTATTTACAAAAACGCCGTTCATGTCAAAATAATCTTTACCAAAATAGCCCGATGCGTAGAGATTGTTTTTATCGTTAATTCGGTAGTTTAATTTGGCATTCATATCATAGAAATAAGCAGAATTTGGTTCGTTAGCCAACTTTAAAAGCAAATGGATATAAGAGCTTCTGCCCGCCACCACAAAAGAGCTTTTTTCTTTCACAATTGGTCCTTCTACCAATAATCGGCTAGAAAGTAGCCCTAAGCCACCGTTAACGTGAAATTCTTTATTGTTGCCTTCCTTTTGGTAAATGTCTAGAACTGACGAAATCCTGCCGCCAAAATTTGCAGGTATGCCACCTTTATAGAGTTTTAAATCCTTAATAATATCAGAATTAAAAACAGAGAAAAACCCAAATAGGTGCGAGGTGTTGTAAACTACAGCTTCATCCAACAAAACCAAGTTTCCATCTACAGAACCACCTCTTACGTTAAAACCAGTAGCACCTTCTTGTGCATTGGTAACGCCCGGTAATTGTAATATCGATTTTAGCACATCTACTTCGCCCATCATTGGTGGCATCTTTCTAATGGTAGTGATAGAAAGTTTGTTAATACTCATTTCTGGCTTGCTAATGTTGATTTTGTTAGGGTTAGATTTGATAGTGACGCCTTCTAATGATTTGCTGTTTTCTGTCATCACGAAGTTTTTCTTAGTGTTTTGATTTAGCGAAATTTTTTCTTCCACGTTATCAAAACCCATGTAGCTAATTACCACAGTATAATTTCCCTTTGGTAGTGTAATAGAGTAGAAACCATAAGTGTTGGTGGCAACAGCAATCTTGGCTTCGAGTATTTGTATGCTTACACCAATAAGTGTTTCGTTGTTTAATTTGTTGGCGATGGTTCCACTAAGGGTAACCTTTTGTTTTGATGTTTCGCTGGTAGTTTCTTGCGCATTTGCGCTAAACAGAAACCCCAAAAATAAGAGAAGGCAAACATTGATTTTGTAGCTCATTTGAAAATTTTAATTTGTTCCAATTGAGAGCTAAACTATATTTTTAAGGTATTTCCATTTTTCGATTTATACCAAAGGGATTGATTTTTATATCAAAATGTATTTGACGACTACTAAAGTTTTTAGGGTTTAAGCTTTAGTTGAGAATAAAGTTGGTTCTTATATATGTTTTAGATGAAATACGAGTTTTGTTTTCGTATAAAAACGAAGTGCTTTCGTATAATATATAATCTGTCCGTTGTTTAATATTTTACATTTGTTTACGTAATATGATTACAAAATGAGTGAAAATCTACACAATCAACTTCATAACGAAAACTGGGCGCTTCAATTCTTGATTTCATCTAAATACAGAATATATAGGCACTTGTTATTAATAGTCTCTTTTAGTGCAGTGTTATTGAATAGTGGGCCAGAAGTTACGGCGCCAGCGCTAACTTTGCTGCTTTTTCTGCTGCTGTTTTATGTTAATATGTACCTGCTGGTGCCAAAATTGTTGTTTAAAAACAAATACATTTTGTATTGTCTTTCTATCCTGGGAATTATTGCGCTATCGGCAAAAATTTATTCGTTAGCAGTTTATATTTTCGATTTAGAAACCGATGAAAATGGATTAAATATTCCGCTTTTTGCATCACTTATCATTGTACTGGTCTGCGCTTCTTCATCCATCAAGTTATTCCAAAAATGGATAGTTGATAAGCAATTGATTTATGAGCTAGAAAAATCGAAAACAGTTGCCGAATTAGAGCAGTTGAAGAACCAAATCAATCCGCATTTTCTGTTCAATATGCTGAACAACGCTAATGTGCTGACCAAAAAAGACCCCGAAAAGGCATCGCAAGTGTTAATGAAATTGAGCGATTTGCTTCGTTATCAGTTGTATGACAGTGCAAGAGACAAGGTTTTGCTGACTTCCGACATCCATTTTTTGGAAGACTTTTTAAACTTAGAAAAGGTGCGTAGGGATAGTTTCGACTTTGTAATCTCGAAAGAAGGCAATTTGAGTGGTGTACAAATTCCACCTTTGCTGTTTATCTCTTTTGTAGAAAATGCAGTAAAACATAATAATGACGCGACAAAGTCATCTTATGTAAATTTGTTTTTTGACGTTAGCCATGATGAACTTTTCTTCAAATGCGTAAACTCAAAGCCAACTACAAAAGCTGTAAATGCCAACGGTGGGTTAGGATTAGCGAATATAAAACGTAGATTAGAATTGCTTTTTCCGCACGCACACCAATTAGAAATTGAGGATAAACCCGAAACTTATAGCATTACATTAACTTTGAAGCTATGAACTGTATTATTGTAGACGACGAACCTTTGGCAAGAGAGGCCATCGCGATGCTGGTGGACCAAACAGGGAATTTAAATTTAATCGGGTCTTTCAACAATCCCGATGCTGCCTCAGAATTTTTATTAGACAGCGCAGTTGATTTAGTTTTTCTCGACATACAAATGCCGGGAACTAACGGAATTGAATTTGCCAGAACTATCCCAAAAGAAACTTTTGTAGTTTTTACTACGGCTTTTTCTGAATTTGCTACGGATAGTTACGAAGTTGATGCGATTGATTATCTGATAAAGCCTGTAAGGTTAGAACGGTTTCAAAAGGCAGTAGAAAAGGCACAGACTTACTACAAATTATTTGCCGCAGATTATACGAGCAATAACATTGAAACCATTACCAACGATTACTTCTTTGTAAAAGCAGATAGGAAGATATTTAAGGTTTATTTCGATAATATTCTTTTTATAGAAGGTTTAAAGGATTATGTAGTAGTGCATACCGATACCCAAAAAGTAATTACGGCAATGAATATTAAAACCATTCACGACCAATTGCCAAAAAACATGTTTGTTAGGGTAAGCAAATCTTACATCATCAATGCAAAACATATTGACTCTGTAGATAATAACACTGTTTACATCGGTAAAAATGAAATCCCCATTGGAAATATTTATAGGGAATTCTTTTTTAATGAATTTGTAACCAAGAAGATTTTAAGTAGATAAGTTGAAAGTACTATCTCCAACTTGTTAACGCGGTGTCATTAAAGTAGATAAAATCAAATATTGTTACTTTTTTCCATCTGGATGACGACCTTTGCACCGTGTATATCACAATTAAACATTTTCTAAAATGAATAACATGATAGAGCAGCGATGCATGGAAAAGGATTTGGTAAATGGTGGCAAAATGAACGTGCTTACCAGTGCCGAAATTATTCCTTTAATGATATTCAATGAGCCTTTTAGGTCTAATTCATTTGCAGTAATTGTGGTGCAAAAAGGTTCGCTGGTGTTTCAGAATAACTTCGTGAAAAACACCATGAAGGCTAAAGATGTGTATTTGGTTACGCCTGGAAGCTTGTGCGAATTGCATGAAATGTCTGACGATTTGGAGTTTATCAGCATGGGTTTTAAGAAGGAATATCTGAAAGAACAAGGTGTTTTTCTTAACGGAGCAGAGATTGTACATTTATTTTCATCAGACTTGGTACACAAATTTTCTTTAAATGATGATGAATTTGAGGATATGGTTTTCTCACTTCGGTCTTTAAAAAAGAAAATTAACCTGCCTGCGGCTACACCACATTTTAAAGATGTTATTCGCCATAGCTTTATTTCAGTGCTTTACGAAGTACTGATTGTTTATAGTAAATACCGTGTTTTTATCCCAATTAAGCTGAATAGGCAAGAAGAATTGACTACTAATTTCTTGAATTTACTGAGTGATAATTTTAAGCAAGAAAAACGAGTTCAGCATTACGCAAAAGAACTTTTTGTAACTTCTAGACATTTATCGCAAGTGGTAAAGCAAGTAACCGGAAAAACGGCTGGCGAAGTTATCGACGAAATGATTATCAATGAAGCCAAGGTGTTACTCTCTTCTCATGTAATGAATGTTGCGCAAGTTGCTGATGAATTGAGATTTAGTGACCAATCTTTTTTTGGGAAGTTTTTTAAGAAATATACCGGAATTTCGCCATCTATTTACAGGTCAAATAGTACTGTTGCTATTAACCCCCCTTTTTAGTGGAAAAATAATACTTCGACACTTGTCGTTTTTGTAAAATGATAAAGGTTTTTTCTGGAAAAACGAAGAATGAATAATTCTTTTGTGGTCAAATTGTAAAACCGATAATGAAACTTCAATTTTATTGCATAATAATTTGATTTTAAGCGTTAAATTTGCGAAAATTTAAGCTATGTCTACATCTAAAATTACCTATACTGGAGATTTGAGGACTACATCCATTCACCTCAAATCGGGTAGTGAAATTATTACCGACGCCCCAACAGATAATCAGGGTAAAGGAGAGGCATTTTCACCAACAGATTTACTAGCAACATCATTAGGTAATTGCATGTTGACTATTGTAGGCATTGCGGCTAAAAATCATAGTTTTAATATTGATGGCACAACAGCCGAAATTACTAAGGTAATGGCCGAAAATCCACGTAGGGTAAGTGAGATCATTGTTAGTCTTCAATTTCCAACAAATAATTATACCGAAAAGGAAAAGGCTATTATCGAAAGGTCTGCTAAAACTTGCCCAGTGGCATTTAGCTTGCATCCCGATATTAAGCAGGAAATAACCTTTAATTATTGAGTTTCATCGCCTGCGAGTTAAATTGTAGGATTTTATATTTGGTTTTATAAAATGAGTAGAAAAAAAAAGACGGTTGTTGAAACCGACGCAGATGTTATTTTAATTGGTGCGGGTATCATGAGTGCAACGCTTGGCGTGTTGCTCAAAGAGCTTAACCCTAATTTAAGCATCGAAATTTACGAGCGACTAGATGTAGCCGCCGCAGAAAGTTCTGACGCTTGGAACAACGCCGGAACTGGACACTCGGCATTTTGTGAGTTAAATTACACGCCGCAAAAAGCTAACGGAACGGTAGATGTCAAGAAAGCTGTTTCCATTGCAGAATCATTTGAGGTTTCTAAACAGTTTTGGACTTATTTGTTGGATAAAGGGATTTTAAAAGATCCAGCTTCTTTTATCAGAAATATTCCACATTTAAGCTTTGTATGGGGAGAAAAGAACGTAGAATATCTTAAAACCCGCTACACTAACTTAAAATCGTGTAATTTATTTGCTGAAATGCAGTATAGCGAAAATCCATCAGAAATTAATGAGTGGATTCCTTTGGTGATGGAGGGGAGAGATGACAAACAACCTATTGCTGCTACAAAAGTTGACTTGGGAACAGACGTAAACTTCGGTTCGTTAACCAGAGAGATGTTTAACTATTTGGCTAAGCAAGATAAAGTGGCGCTTCATTTCCATCATGAAATTCGTGATTTGAATAAGCAGGATGATGGCAGCTGGGAAATTAAGGTAAAAAACCTTGATAGTGGCAAGAAGAAAAAACGCTTAGCGAAATTTGTATTTATTGGAGCTGGTGGTGGTTCTTTATTGTTGTTAGAGAAAGCTAACATTAAAGAAGGTAAAGGTTTTGGTGGTTTCCCAGTTAGCGGACAATGGCTAAAATGTACCAACGAAGAAGTGATTGCTCGTCACCATGCAAAGGTGTACGGTAAGGCGGCTGTTGGTGCTCCGCCAATGTCGGTGCCTCATTTAGATACAAGGATCATCAACGGCAAACAAGCTTTGTTGTTTGGGCCTTATGCTGGTTTTTCTACCAAGTTTTTAAAGAACGGCTCTTATTTTGATTTAGCTGCTTCTATTAAATTGAGCAATATCCGCCCAATGATTTCGGCAGGCTTAAAAAGCATCGATTTAACAAAATACTTGATAGAGCAAGTGCGTCAATCTCCAGAAGATAGGTTTGCTGCTTTGAAAGAATATATGCCAAATGCGGATATTAAAGATTGGGAATTGGAAATTGCCGGTCAGCGTGTACAAGTAATTAAAAAGAAGCCAAGCGGTGGTGGTATTTTAGAGTTTGGTACTGAAGTAGTAAGTGCTGGCGATGGTTCTATTGCGGCTTTATTGGGTGCTTCACCAGGTGCATCTACCGCTGTTTCTATCATGATAGAACTGATGAACAGATGCTTTAAAAAAGAAATGCAAACTGCAGATTGGCAAAGTAAGATCAGGGAAATGATACCTAGTTTTGGGCAGAAGTTGGCCGAAGATGATGAGTTGTGTCAAGAAGTTCGTCAACGTACATCTGCAGCGTTAAAATTAAATGAAGAGGTAATAGCTTAGTCCCAGTTGCACCTTATAACAGAAAAGCTCCGGATTATTAGATTCGGAGCTTTTTATGTTTTAGAAATAAGTGAATAAGACGTTTACTTTTCTTAAGTATCCTTAAGCACCCATTACTTCTGCCACTTCATCAGCAGAGATATCACCATGTGAAGCATCTAAAAGGCACTCACCATCTTTAACTAATAATAATTGAGGTGATTCGTGATGTACTTTAAAAACTTCAGCAATATAGGCAGAAACGTCGCGATGGCTAATAAGGTCTAAAAAATAGAACTTGACTTCGGAAGGAATCACATTCCAATCTCTCTCAAAACTTCTTTTTGCCATTGCACTAACAGAGCAACGCGTACTGTGTTTAAAAATTACACTGTAGCCATTGCTTGCCTTAATGCTATCAATTTGGGGAATTTCTTTTAAATCGGTCCAATTACTCATATTACCTTCTTCTTCCTTTTGCTTCTGGGTAAGAGCCGTAAGCAGGACATAGACGGTTAGAGCATGATTCTAATACTGCAATAGCGCAGAACGCAAATAACAATAGAATAGCTATTTTCTTCATTTTTCTGATTTTGAACCACTAAAGTACCGAAAAAACCTAAAAATCAAATATTAAATTTAAGTTTTAAAGCGGCTTAATTACTGAGAAGCCTTTATGAATTTTTAATATAGTCACAGGTTTAACGAATATTCTACCATTTTTAGTGCGGTAATCGCAGCTTCATCTCCTTTATTGCCGTGTTTGCCGCCAGCTCTGTCAATAGCTTGCTGCTCATCGTTGGTGGTTAATACACCAAAAATTACAGGTTTGCTATACTTAATACCTACGTTGGTAATACCTTGAGCAGCTGCTTCACAAATAAAATCGAAGTGTTTGGTGTCGCCTTGTATTACACAGCCAATGCAAATTACGGCATCAATGTCTTTTCTTTTATTAAGGAGGATGTCTGCTGCGCCAGTAAGTTCAAATGTGCCTGGTACGCTTAATGAAAGGATATCGCTTTCATCAACATTGTGTTTAATCAACGTATCAAAAGCACCTTGATAAAGTGCGCCTGTTATTTTTGCATTCCACTCTGCCACAACGATAGCTATTTTGTAGCCTTTGCCAGATGGAATAGTAGTATGTGAAAAGTCTGAAAGATTTTTAAGGTGTGTTGCCATAGTGCAAAGATATATTTTTACTTGTTGGGGCGAAAAATTTTTCGCCCTTACCTTTTTATACGAAAAAGCCCCGAATTTCTTCGAGGCTTCCATCCGCTTTGCGGAAAATTATTTTGCTTGTGCACCAACTCTAGCAATATAAGAGTCGATCATTTGAGCTTCTTGACTTTCAGGGAACTGAGTTTTTATTTTAGTGTAAGCTTCTTCTGCACCTTTAAAATCTTTCAAAGTTTCGTTTACTAATCCTAATTTCTTAAGAAACATTGGAGAGGTGAACTTGTTAGTAGATTTGTCGATAGCTTTCTTGTAATAAGTTGAAGCTTGTTTGTAATCTTTTAATTCGCTGTAAGCATCTCCTAATAGACCTAAAGCCAAAGGATCTGCTACCGGGCTACCTGTTGCACTGTATTTGCTTAACGCATCAACTGCTTTTTTGTACTCGCCTTTGCGTAAATAGATACCACCTAGATATAAATTAGCTAAGTTAGCTGATTTTGTGTTTTCGTATTCTGCCGCAATTTTTTCAAGACCTGGGTAACCACCTTCGCCGTTAATTGCTTTGTTAGCCAATGAATCTACTCCAACAAATTGCTCTACTTTGAACATTTGGCTAGCTGCTTCTTCTTGTCTGTTGGTTAGATACACGCCTTGATACCAAATAAAAATACCAATTAAAACAACAATTGCTCCAGCAATAAATGCTAAACTTTTAGTGTTTTCTTGTATAAATGAACCTTTTTTAATCGGTTGTGGTGTTTGTTGCTCTGTTGAAGACATTTGTAGTTTAAAATTAAAGGATTGCAAAAATACATTTTTCATTTAAAGTATCAACTCTTTTTAAATCATTTAATTAACGATACTTAGAAAAATGTAACCACATAGAAGCATAGACATTTTTTTAAAACGGTTTGCTTTGCCCATCTATTCGTATTAAAATATCTCGTTGCGATAAGAAAATACCCATTCTATGTTTCTATGTGGTTAATAAATCTATAAGATGTGCAGGTGATACTATAAAAATGGGTAACTTTGAAACTCTAGTATGTGGCTAAAAAATCTGACCCTTTTAAATTTTAAAAACTACAACACTGCCGATTTGAGCTTTTCGAAAACGGTAAATGCTTTTGTAGGTAATAATGGAGCTGGTAAAACCAATCTGTTAGATGCCATACATTACCTGTGTTTGTGTAAAAGCTATTTTAATCCGATAGATAGCCAACAGATTAAAACTGGCGAGGAGCTATTTTTGGTGCAGGGCGATTTTGATAGGGACGATAAAAAAGAAAAGATCTCTTGTGGATTAAAGCGCAACCAGAAAAAATCATTCAAAAGAAATAAAAAAGAGTACGATAAACTGGCCGATCACATTGGTTTGTTCCCAGTAGTGATGATTTCACCTTACGATATCAATCTTATTATGGATGGTAGCGAGGAACGCCGCAGGTTTATAGATAATGTAATCTCGCAAACAGACAGCAGGTATTTAGATCAACTGATTACCTACAACAAACATTTGCTCAACAGAAATGCCTTGTTGAAACAAGTTGCGGCAACTAGAACGCTAGACGTAGCATTATTACAAATCTTAGATGAGCAGCTCATCAATGCTGGCAACGCAATTTTCGAGAAGCGTAAACAGTTTTTGCTAGATTTTATCCCACTGTTTGATCAACATTATCGCTTTTTAACTAATGATGCTGAACAGGTTTCATTAACCTATCAATCGCAATTGAATGACGATAGTTTCGAAAAGCTTTTAGCGCAATCGATAGAAAAAGATAGAATTTTAGAGCGCACCACCACGGGTATACATAAGGACGAATTGCAATTTGAAATTGCGGGTATGCCGATGAAGAAGTTTGGCTCGCAAGGTCAGCAAAAGTCTTTTCTAATCGCGTTAAAATTGGCACAGTATAGCTATCTGCAAAAGTTCAAGAATTTTAAGCCTTTATTATTATTGGATGATATTTTCGATAAATTAGATACGCATCGCATACATAAATTAATGGAAATGGTATCTCACCACGATTTTGGCCAAATCTTCATTACCGATGCCAATAAGGCTAGGGTAGAAGCGGTTTTCAAAGAAATCGCTGTAGAAATTGAACTGTTTGAAGTAAACGAAGGAGGGGTAGAAAATGCGTAAGCCAAACGATATTACCCTAAAGCAAGCAATTGATAAGCTTTTAAATCATTACAAACTACGAGGTAAATTTGATGAAACTGGCATTGTAGCGATGTGGCCCGAAATTATGGGCACGGCAGTAGCTAACAGAACCAAGCAAATTTATATCCACCAAAAGAAACTATTTGTTAGAATAGAATCTTCGGTGGTAAAAAATGAGTTGTTGATTGTAAAAAGTGCTATCGTAGACAAGCTAAATGAAAAGTCTGGATCGCAGGTAATTACCGATATTGTTTTCTTGTAATTAACCTCGTCTGCCGCCAAAAAGTTTAGCTGCTAACCAAATTACTAGTGCAATAATTACAACTACAACGATAATCCCGGTCCATACGCCGGCTTTAAAAATTCCTTCTACTAATTCGCAGCTGCTAAGTGTGGTGGCTAGTAAGGCAACTAGCGCTAATGGCATATATCTTTTCATCTTTTAGATTTTTTGTAACCTAACAGCATGATAGTAGAATAGTTTTAGAAAAAAATATTTTGAGGACGTTTTTATATCTGTTTGCGATTTGCATTTGGCTAGGGTTTTGTGCAAGAGGTTTCAGCTTTGAACTGATGTCGCATTTATAGCAAAGATGAGTTTTTAATTCAGTTCACTATCGTCAAACTGTTATCAGCGATATTGCTTTTTGATTAGCAAAATATGCGACATTAGAACAATTGGTACAATACAACTCGGCAAGAAACAAAAAGGAAATTCAAGTAGTCCAATATTTGGTTGGTCAAATGCAAATTGTTGAATTGGTAAAGGCGACGATAAAATTGCTAACGACACAATGAACATTAAAAATACAATTCCGATAACATTCCAAACGATTAAAAATTGTCTGTTAATTTTCCGTTTACTTGTTAGTTGGTAAAGCAAAATTACCAAAGCTGAAATGCCAATTAAAATGTCAAAATTCCAACCTTTAAAAGTCATCAAATTTGGGATTTTATTTTGCAAGAAAAGTTGAAATAGAACAAGCTCAACCGGTATTCTTAAAATGTGAACAGACAACAGAATTTTTGTATTTAGTTTTTGTTTGTCAATTCGTTTTAGTGTAAAGAAAGTCAGTAAAAGTGTACCTAAAATCACTAATGGAAATAAATTCGGCTTGTTTTC
Organism: Pedobacter sp.; assembly: GCF_031119335.1. Lineage (GTDB taxonomy): Bacteria > Bacteroidota > Bacteroidia > Sphingobacteriales > Sphingobacteriaceae > Pedobacter. The sequence goes on along the minus strand of NZ_JAVHXT010000004.1, from coordinate 124,247 downwards.
AAAGTTTTTAAAACTTGCTATAATTCCGACAATAATTTGCCAAGTTAAAAATACCGACAAAAGCATTTTGTCTTTACCTATTCCAAAGTAGAACAAAAGCAAAGACAAAAAACTGATGATTAAAAATGCGACTTCTGTCATTTCATTGGAATTGTTGGTCTGATTTCTACTGTTCCACCTGCTAATAGAACAGGACAAAGTTTTGCGATTTGCTCGGCTTCCTTGATGTCAGTAGCTTTTAAAGTCAGATTTCCACTAATAGCCAAATTATTTTCAACGAAGATTTTGTCTTCAGTCGTTTGGTTATTTGATAGAATAATTCCGTCAAAAGCCAATCTTGAAACATTGACTAATTTGGCTTGCGAAGCTATTAATCCGATAAATTTCTGCCATTGTTGGTGCATCGTGGCAATTTGTTCGGCAGTTGGTTGTGTGTTGCTTGGTTGCATTCTGAATAGCAACATAAATTCTTTTAGCATTTCCATTTTTTTATTAGTTATCTATGGAAACAAAAGTATCAGCTTCGATTATATAAAAAGTTGCGCTATGGCAAAAAGTGTTTTAAAGAGAAATTTCTTTTCGTATTCGGCTCAACGAATATCTTGTAATTCCCAAATAAGTGGCAATGTGCTGTAATGAAACATTTTGAACGATGTGTGGTTTGTCTTTCAAAAGTTGTAAATATCTTTCTTTTGCTTGGTCTGCAATAATAGCAACGCTGTGATTTTTCAATGTGAAATAAGAACTAACCAATCTTCTTCGTCCGTGTTCTCTGAAAGTTTCAATTCCGTGAAATAGTTGTTGGAATGTTTCAAAATCCAATTGCCAACAAACGCAGTCCGTTAATGCTTGAATGTTTTCTCTTGTCGGATCGCGAAGAAAAAAAGAAGACCAATCAATCACAACATCTCCCAAACTGTAGAAGTTTGTCGTAATATCATTTCCGTTGGTATCGTTTACATACGAACGAGCAAAACCGCTTTCCAAAAACCAATATTGATTTTCAGTTTTTCCCGCTTTTAGTAAAAAGTCATTTTTCTTAAACTTTGTTTGTTTGAATTTTGGGAGTATAGTTGCAAGTTCACTTTCTTTAAAATCAGTCGGTGAGAAAATTGTTGTTAGAAAATGGTTGTCTTGCATTTGTTTCATTGCTTTTGCGATGTTTGGATAGCATTGTCCGCGCTACGATAGACTTACGAAGTTTTTAAAACTTCGTAAGTCTAGAGAAAATAAGGTTCTATTGTTCCTTATCGCCAACCTTAATCAGCTCAACTTCAAAAATTAGAGTACTGTAAGGAGGGATGTCTTGCCCTGCACCTCTAGCGCCGTAAGCCAATTGGTAAGGTATGAAAAACCTGTACTTTCCACCTTCTTTCATTAGTGCTACACCTTCGGTCCAACCTGGTATTACCTGGTTTAAACCAAAAGAAGTAGGTTCATTTCTCTTGTAAGAACTATCAAATTCAAAACCGTTAAGTAACGTGCCTTTGTAGTGAACGGTAACTTTATCAGAAGTTTTAGGTTGTGCACCTGTTCCTTCTGTTAAAACTTCATATTGTAAACCGCTAGCGGTAGTTTTAATGCCGGGCTTGGTTTTGTTTTGTGCCAAAAAATCTTGTCCTTCCTTAATAGCCGGTCCAAATTTTTCTTTTTCTTTTGCCTCTCGTACACCCGCTAAGCTCTCAAACAAGCCGTTAATTGCCATTTGCGAAGCTTGTTCGTCCATTAAAGGTTTGGCATCTTTATTAAAGGCATCCTTTAAACCTTTATTCAGTAAATCGTAGTTTAATCCAGTCAGACCGCCAGATTTTAAGTTGCCACCCATGGCTAGTCCAAAAGCATAGCTTGCTGAGTCTAATTTGTTCTTAAAAATAACAGGTTTTGCCGCGGTGCTGGTAACTGCTTTTTTAATAGGCACAGCTTTTTTTGCAGTGGTAGTTTTAGGTTTGGTTTGTGCTGCGGCATTAAACGCAACCGCAGATGCTAATGCTATAAAAAATATCTTCTTCATTATTTGTGATAAAAGGCGAAATATACGACAAAAAAATAAGCACCCGAAAGAGTGCTTACCTATAATTTTTATAATATCTTTTTACTAGAGACGCTCTTAGAAACGCTCGTCAGCAGTAAAGAAGAAATCACCTTCAATTTGTGCGTTCTCATCAGAGTCAGAACCGTGAACAGCGTTCGCATCAATTGATTTAGCATATTTCTGACGGATAGTTCCTTCAGCAGCTTCAGCTGGATTAGTAGCACCAATTAAGTTTCTGAATTCTTCAATTGCGTTATCTTTTTCTAAGATTGCAGCAACGATAGGGCCAGAAGACATGAAGCTTACTAAGTCGTTATAAAAAGGACGCTCTTTGTGCACAGCGTAAAATTCGCCAGCTTTTTCAGCAGAAAGTTTAGTGTATTTTAAAGCAATGATTTTGAAACCAGCTTTAGTGATATCATTTACGATTGAACCAATGTGACCATTTGCAACTGCATCTGGCTTAATCATGGTAAAAGTTCTATTTGTGCTCATTTTTATAAATTTTTTGCAAAAGTACGATTATTGACTTAAATAATTGATACTGAAATAGGAAAATTATCAGTCTCATTAGAAAAACAATGGTAAATGTCCTTTTGTTCCATCAGTCCTGCTTTACGTTGCAATCTTTTTGTTAGCGCTCTACCGTCATTTCGAATGCAGTGAGAAATCTCAAAGTTAAATGCTGCTATCTAACAGATTTCTCACTGCATTCGAAATGACGCAACAAAAAGTATTTCCGCTGCAATCAGGTTTAATTAACAACTGAACAGTTTCTTTGCTCACAATACAACAATAAAGCAATAAAACAATCTAGCAATCAATTAAACAATTCTGCAAAACCACAGTTAACCAATAAATCAGTAACTTCGCCACTTATAGAAATTATGATATCAGTTCCAGAACTTAAGAAACTACTTTCTACGCCTCAGCAAATTGTAATCACCACGCACCATAAGCCAGATGGCGATGCGATGGGTTCTTCGCTAGGTTTATATGCCTATTTAATTCAAAAAGGACATCACGTTAGTTTAATAACACCAACAGATTACCCAGAGTTTTTACACTGGCTACCCAACAATTCTGACGTAATCATTTATACAGAACAGGAAGAAAAATCTATCCAATTGGTTAACGAAGCAGCGCTTATTTTCTGTTTAGATTTTAACACGTTGAGCAGAATTAACGAGTTGGGCGAGCACATCAGAAATACATCTGCAATTAAATTGATGATTGACCATCACTTAGAGCCAGAAGATTTCGACGATTATCGTCATTGGGATATCAACGCTTGTGCTGCTGCTCAATTGGTGTATGATTTCATCGTGAATGTGATGGAAGAGCCAGAGAAAGTGAATAAAGACGTAGCGACCTGTTTGTACACTGGTATCATGACCGATTCGGGTTCGTTTCGTTTCCCATCAGCAACGTCGCAGGTCTATCGTATTGCAGCAGATTTGATAGATCTAGGTGCCGAACATTGGCGTATCCACCAGTTGGTGTATGATAATGTTTCTGAAAACAGATTGAAGTTTTTGGGCTACTGCTTGTCGAGTAAATTAGAAATTTTGAGAGAATACAATACTGCTATCATCAGTGCTACCAAAGAAGAACTGGCACATTATAATATCGTCACTGGCGATACCGAAGGCATTGTAAACTATGCACTTTCTATCAATGGTATTAAGTTGGCAGCTTTTATTATAGAAAGAACCGACAGAGTAAAACTATCATTACGTTCTACGGGAGATTTTCCGGCTAACGAAATCTGTAAAAAGTATTTCCAAGGTGGCGGACATAGAAATGCGGCAGGTGGTGCATCTGACAAAAGTTTGGAAGAAACAATTGCCGATTTTAAAGCTATATTGCCAGAATATAAAACGCAACTGCTACAATAGCCTAGAAAATAAAAATAAAATATAAAAAATAAGGAGAAAGCTCGTTAACTTAGCGGGCTTTTAAAACAAAGACAAAAAGGTAATTATAAAAAATAAATGAAGAAAAGTTTAGTAATTCTGTTTGCTGCTACTTTAGGTTTGGCAGCTTGTAACACAGAGAAAAAAGGTCCAGGTGGTTTGTTGTATAAAATCCACAAGTCTGGTAGCGGTAAAGAAAAAATCGCAGAAGGTGATATCGTAAAATTGAATTTCATCCAAAAAAATGAAAAGGATTCTGTTTTAGGTAGTACTTATGATAACGAGCAAGCGCAAGTTTTTCCGGTAGGTAAAAAACAATATGCTGGCGATATGCAAGATGTGTTAACTCTTTTTGGAGAGGGTGATAGTGCAACTTTCAAAATCAATTTAGATACAATGGCTGCGCAAACTAAACAGCCTAAACCAGAGCAGTTTAAAAACGATAAATACATCGTATTTACTGTTAAAATCGAAAAAGTATTCAAAAAAGGTCCTAAAGAGGCAGATTCTACGTTCCAAAAACGTGCTGGCGATTTCTTCCAAGCAGATTTTAAAGCTGATATGGACAAAAAGAAAAACGCTGAAGAAGGTAAAATCAAAGCTTACATTGCTGATAATAACTTAAAAGTTCAAACTTCTGCAAGTGGTTTACAATACGTAATTACTAACGCGGGTAGCGGTGTTAAAGCTGTTGATGGCGATACAGTAAACGTAAACTATACTGGTAAATTTACCAAAAAAGGTGATGATAAAAAATACAAGATTTTCGATACTAGCGATGAAAAGGTAGCTAAAGAAGCTAAAGTTCACCAACCTGGAAGACCTTATGGCCCAACTAAGATGGTTGTTGGCGGTACTGTACCAGGTTTCACCGAGGCATTAAAATTAGTAGGTAAAGGTGGTAAAATTACTGCAATTATTCCTTCTAAATTAGGCTATGGCGAGCAAGGTGGCGGTCCAATCGCTCCTTACAGCCCTTTGGTTTTCGAAATCGAGATTGTTGATGTGATTAAACCAAAAGCAGGTTCTGCTCCAGTAGCAGCGACTCCAGCTGCTCCTGCAGGTCATTCTGCAAATGATGGTCACAACCACTAAGCAAAATATTTAAATTTTATAAAGCCATTCGCATAGCGGATGGCTTTTTTTGTTTTAGACAAAACGGTGGTGTTTCAGTTAGCCGATTAAGCAGTTCCACGATTAACCAACTAAACCACTACCTTTGCAACCATGTTACTTACAGATACCCACACGCATCAATACTACGAGAAAGATTTAGCTAAAAGAGCAGAGCAAATGCAGCGTTGCTTTGATAACGGTGTAAAACGGTTGTTTTTGCCTAATGTAGATGTAGCTTCTATCGCGATGATTGATGCAATGGTGAAAAGTTATCCTGAAAATTGTTTTGCAATGGCTGGCTTGCATCCTTGTGATGTAAAAGAGGATTATCAATCGGTTTTAAAAGAAATCTATAATAGCATCGCCGATAGAAAGATTTATGCCATCGGCGAAATTGGGGTCGATTTGTATTGGGATAAAACTACTTTGGCTATTCAGCAAGATGCATTTAAACAACAAATTGAATGGGCAAAACAGCTCGATTTACCGTTTGTAATCCATTGTCGTGAAGCTTTCGACGAAGTTTTTGAAGTGCTAGAAGAAACCAAGCATGATAAGATGAGAGGGATTTTTCACTGCTTTACTGGAGATTTAGATCAAGCGAAGAGAGCCATTAGTTTGGGTTTCTATTTAGGAATTGGAGGTGTGGTAACTTATAAAAAAGCAGGTTTAGATCAAGTGTTGTATGATATTCCATTAGATCATATCGTGTTAGAAACAGATTCTCCTTTTCTAGCACCAGTGCCATTTAGAGGCAAGCCAAACGAAAGCAGTTACTTATTACATGTAGCTCAAAAAGTGGCAGATATTTACGTAAAAGATTTAGAAGAAATCGCTGAAGTGACTACAGAGAATTCGAGGAAGATTTTCGGAGTTTAGGTTTTAATAACCATATAGACGCATAGTGTGTATTTCAATTTAGTCATTGGTAGATCTCATCTTAAATGAACTTACATGCCTTATATGGTCAAACCATAACCGAGTAGTTGCTGATGGATTTTGACAATAAAGGACAAAAAGTTTTAATCGCCGTTTTGTCATTCTGAGCACAGCGAAGACCGCAGAGCAGCTACGAAGTAAATCTAATAGATTTCTCGTGCCTCGAAATGACAAGGTGTATTATTATCCCCTTATCAAATCCGAATATTCAATTTAGAGTTGATAGCGGCAAGTCGTTAACAATAGAGAGCAATACAACAATAAAGCAATTTGTTTATACTTTTCTTAACCTATCGACCAAATCCTTAAATATTTGATAAAACTTTTCGGAGTTGTAAAAAGCTGTGTTAATGTTGTTTAATTTGCAGTCGTAATCCAAAGCTGTACTTTTTAATGACTAAAATACTCATCATCTATACCGGAGGCACCATCGGTATGGTAAACGATGCCAAAACCGGTGTTTTAATTCCTTTCGATTTCGAACAAATCAAAGAAAATGTTCCTGAGCTCGCTCGTTTGGATTACGAAATGGTAGTACATTCTTTCGTGCCAATTATCGATTCGTCGAACATGCATCCGGATCAATGGAAAATTTTGGCAGAATTAATTCAAAGCAATTATGAAGAATTTGACGGTTTTGTAATTCTTCACGGTTCTGATACCATGTCATTCACAGCATCTGCTTTAAGCTTTATGCTGAAGAACTTGGCCAAACCAGTGGTTTTAACAGGTTCGCAATTACCAATTGGAGAAATACGTACAGATGCGAAAGAAAATCTAATTACAGCATTAGAAATTGCGGCTACAAAAAACAAAGGTAAGGCCGTAGTGCCCGAAGTTTGCATCTATTTTGATAATCAGCTTTTTAGGGGTAACCGTTCTATCAAGTACAACACCGAGAAATTTGAAGCTTTCCGTTCGCCAAACTATCCAATTTTAGCCGAGGCCGGTGTACAGTTATCTTTTTTTCATAACGATATTTTACCTGTTCCAACGGAATCTTTTTATATCCAGACTAAGTTCGATGCAAATATCGGTGTATTGAAAATCTATCCTGGCATGACCGAAGAAGTGGTTTACGCCGTGACTAGATCAAAAGTAAAAGCTATTGTACTGGAAACTTTTGGATCTGGCAATGCTACCACAGCCAAATGGTTTACCGATGCTTTGGCAGAAGCAATTGCAAATGGGAAACACATTGTGGACATTTCTCAGTGTCAACGTGGCTCGGTGCAGTTAGGAATGTATGAAACCAGTAGCGAAATGAAGAACATGGGCGTAATTAGTGGTTATGATATGACTTTTGAAACTGCTGTGACCAAGTTGATGTATCTTTTGGGCGCAGATTTAACTAAAGAAGAAATTAAAGCACAAATGGAAGCACCAATTGCTGGTGAGTTGACGAATTAATAACCCTCTCTACCCGTTGGGCATCTCTCCCTAAAGGGCGAGAGTTCGTAAAAATCAACGGCTTTGGGTCAAAGTTGGTAAAATTTCCCCTTTAGGAGCTTGGGGTTAAGTAAAACTTCTGCAATTATGATGGCTGTCATTCCATAAACAAGGCTTTAATCTTACCTTTGTTAGCAACGAGGGGAAATCTCATATCTCAAATCTGATTACTCATATCTAAAACATGAAGATAGAACAAATATACACCGGATGTTTGGCCGAAGCTGCCTATTACATAGAAAGCAATGGCGAAGCCGCTATTATCGATCCACTTCGTGAAGTTGGACCATATTTGGCAAAGGCAGAAAAAAACGGAGCGAAAATTAAATATATCTTCGAAACTCATTTTCATGCAGATTTTGTTTCTGGTCACGTAGATTTGGCTGAGAAATCTGGCGCCACTATCGTTTATGGGCCAACGGCTACAACTGCTTTCGAAGCGCATATCGCAACCGATGGGGAGCAATTCAAAATAGGCGATTTAACCATCACTGTTTTGCATACACCGGGACATACTTTAGAATCAACAACTTATTTGCTAACTGATGCACAAGGTAAAAATCATTGTATTTTCACTGGAGATACTTTGTTTATTGGTGATGTTGGTCGCCCAGATTTAGCTCAAAAAGGCACTTTAACCATGAATGATCTAGCTGGGCTACTTTACGATTCGCTAAATGAAAAAATAAAACCTTTGGCAGATGATGTAATCGTTTATCCTGGTCATGGTGCGGGTTCGGCTTGTGGCAAGAGCATGAGTAAAGAAACTTTCGATACTTTAGGACACCAAAAGCAGGTAAATTATGCTTTAAAGGCCGAAACCAAAGAACAGTTCATTAAAGAAGTAACGGATGGTATTTTGCCTCCACCACAATATTTCGCTAAAAATGCAGCCATGAACAAAGGTGGTTACGAGAGCATCGACGAGGTTTTTGAAAAGGGGTTAAATCCGCTAGATGCGCAAGCTTTTGAAGATTTAGCAAATCAGACAGATGCTTTGATTTTAGATACTCGTGATCCTCAAGTTTTTGCCAAAGACTTTATTCCAAACTCAATCAACATTGGTTTAAATGGACAATTTGCCCCTTGGGTAGGTGCGTTAATTCCAGATTTGAAACAAAATATTTTGTTGGTAACTGATGAAGGAAAAGCCGAAGAAACGATTACCCGCTTGGCTCGTGTAGGTTATGATAATACCATTGGCTATTTGGAAGGTGGTATTGTTGCTTGGCAAAAAGCAGGTAAACAAACAGATTTTATTGCTTCAGTTTCTGCGGAAGAATTTGAGAAAGCTTACCAAAAGAACGAAGATATCTTAGCGCTAGATGTACGCAAGCCGGGAGAATATGAAGCAGAACATTTAGAATTTACACATCCTCGTCCGTTGGACTACATTAATGATTGGACGCATGAAGTGGAAAGCGATAAAACATACTATATCCACTGTGCGGGTGGTTACCGTTCTATGATTGCCGCTTCCATTTTAAAATCAAGAGGAATCGATAACGTAATTGATGTTGCTGGTGGTTACGGTGCCATTAAAAACACCAACCTAAAACGTACCGATTTTGTTTGTCCGAGCAAATTAGCGAAGGCTTAATCATATTTTGTTTTGGCATATTTAATCATCGAACTTAGGTTGATAGCAAAAAAGCCCGACTAAAATTTAATCGGGCTGCTGCAATTGCTTTTCTAAAAGACTTATTTATTCGTTTTTTGATGACGTGCTTTCTCCAATGCTGCGTTGTGTTGGGTAAGCAAAGTCAGAACCGTTTTGCTGTACAATTTCAATAATCGCAAAGTTTACGGCTTCCTTCACTCTTGCCAAGTCAAATTCCTTCTTCATGGGCACCAAGTAGATAATTTGAATGTTCAGGGCCGAATCTCCGAACGAATCAAGTGCAACGGTAGCATCTGTTGTAGCCGGGTTTTCGTTTAAAAATGTGCTGATATCCGCAATAACTTTCTTTAATACATCGTTGCTAGTTTCGTAAACCAAACCAATATCAAATTTCACTCTACGGGCATTTCTCATAGTTAAGTTTTCCAACACGCCGTCAATCATAGAGCGGTTTGGAATTACATACGTAGTTTTATCCGCACTGCGTAGCACGGTACTTCTAAAGCCTACACGCTCAATAGTTCCCTCAATGCCGTCAACTTTAACCACATCACCAACTGTAAAAGGTTTGTCTAAGAAAATAAGGAAAGAGCCCAAAAGGTTTTCCAAACTTTCTTTAGCGGCCATGGCTATTGCAATACCGCCAATACCCAAACCAGTAATTAAACTTACCGCATTTACTTCAAAAACATAACCAAGCAGCACGAAAAACCCAATAAATGCAATGATAAACTTCAATAGTTCTTTGATGAATGGCACCAGTTGATCATCTGCTTTGTTTTTTGTTTTAGCGGCTCGTACCAATAATACGTGGGCAACAAAGTCGATAATGCGTAAAACAATCCAAAAGATCGATAGCAAAATAAGGAAAAGGAATACTTTATCTACCAGCTCGCCAATGGTGAAAACTTCATCAATCTTTACTTTGTCGATGGTCTTTTTGTATTTAAAGAAGGTAACATCAAGCGGATGCTTTAATCGCTTAATGGCGATGTAGAAAGTGAATACGCTAATAAAAAATTCAATTGGCTTTATCAGTAGCGCAATAAAAGTTTCGGAATTAACTTGATCCGCAAATTTTTTGAATAGCTTAAATATCAATTGGCTTAATAAGCGGGATACTATCCTTTTAAATAACAAGCCAATAATGATGATACCGGTAATTATGGCATAAGTTTTTAGGCTATTGCCCCAAAAAATCTGTTCGAAAAAAGTAATGTCCATAGATTATAGGAGTTGTTTTAGTGCGATCTCGAACGCAGTGCTTGATAGATTTGTTTTCTTGCTAGATGTTTGGTATACGGCTTTAAGTGCGTTGCCGATGATGTTAGATGCGTCTGTGAAAATGGCGTCGTCGCTCATTTCTACGTTGCGTTGCATCAAGTAAGCAAATACCCTCGCCATGCCGCAGTTGGCTATAAAATCTGGAATTACCGCTAGATGATTGTCGGCGTGTTCCATAATGCTACCGAAGAAGATTTCTTTGTCTGCAAAAGGTACATTAGCACCGCAGGCAATTACTTCCATTCCGGCTGCGATCATTTGGTCTACTTCGTGCTGTTTTACTAATCTTGAAGCTGCCGCTGGAACGAAAATTTCAGCTCCCATGCTCCAAATCTTCTCGTTTGCCTCTTCAAAAGAGATCAAATTATCAGCAACCAAAGTATTGTTTACACGGTTATTGAAAAGTTGGGCTACTTCTTCTTGGCTAAATCCTTCCGGATTAATCAACCCACCAACACGATCAATAATACCAACCACTTTTACGCCTTGTTGTGCCAAATAATAGCCGGCAGCTGCAGCCACGTTGCCCCAACCTTGAATAATAGCTTTTTTGCCTTTAATTTCGCCTCCCCAAATTTGGTAAAAGTGTCTAATAGATTCAGAAACACCGTAACCCGTAATCATGTCGGCAACTTTATACTTTCTTTTGATGTCTGGTGTGTAGGTCAAATCTTCCAATACTTTAGAAACACCGTAACGCAACTGACCAATTTGGTGGATACGTTCGTTTTCTCTAGCCTGGTAGTGTCCGCTAATTACACCTTCTTGTGGGTGCCACAAGCCATAACCTTCGGTAATTGGAATAACTTCGTGAATTTCGTCGATATTTAAATCGCCGCCGGTACCGTAATAGTTTTTAAGCAGAGGCATTACAGCTTTGTACCAACGTTCCAGCACCTCTTTCTTACGTGGGTCGGCAGGATCAAAGTTAATTCCCGATTTTGCACCGCCAATAGGAGGGCCAGAAACCGTGAATTTTACTTCCATTGTTTTTGCCAAAGATTCTACCTCGTTTTTGTCTAGCCCTTTACGCATTCTAGTGCCACCGCCAGCAGCACCGCCACGCAAAGAGTTAATTACTACCCAACCTTCAGCTTCCGATTCTTTGTCTTTCCATTCAAAAACAATTTCTGGTTGTTTTTCTTCGTACTTCTTTAAAAGTTCTTTCATTTGGTGTTCATTTTTATAAATAATGAAGCTATCATGAGCAAAAGTTAGTAAAGTGCTCACAACATGTCACTATCAGATTTTTATTTGGTTGCGCAAAGATATAAAACAAAAAAACCCCGACGTTACGTCGAGGTTATATTTTTTCTATAGAAAGTGGATTACTTTCTTAAAGATTTGATACGAGCTGCTTTACCAGTTAAGCTACGTAAATAGAACAATTTAGCTCTACGTACTTTACCATAGCTGTTAACTTCTACTTTCTCGATATTTGGAGAACTGATAGGGAAGATACGCTCTACACCAACACCATTACTAATTTTACGAACAGTAAAAGTTTCGTTAGCGCCAGCACTGTTACGTTGAATAACAACACCTTGGTAAATTTGAACACGTTCTTTGTTACCCTCGCGAATTTTATAATGAACACTGATTGTATCTCCTGATTTAAAAGAAGGAAATTCTTTTTTAGTGCTTACCTGTTCTTCTACAAATTTTACTAAATCCATGATTTTAAGCTATTAAGCCGATTTTTGTATTGTTTAAAATCGGACTGCAATATTAGGGATTATTTTTTTAAAATAAAAGTGAAATTTAAAAATATTTGTCGATTTAAAATTTTGCCACTTAGCTAATTATCAAATCTCTTCATTGCTACGTTATTTTAGCAAATCGGGGCGGCGTTGCTGTGTTCTTTTCAACGCTTCTTCATGTCGCCATTCGTTAATCTTAGCTTCATGGCCACTCAACAAAATATCCGGAATTTTATGCCCACGCCAATCTGCTGGTCTGGTATAAACCGGCGCATCTAGTAGCTCTCCCTGAAAGCTATCTGATAAAGCAGAGGTTTCATCATTAAGCACACCAGGAATTAATCTGGTAATAGCATCTACCAAAACTGCTGCCGGCAACTCACCACCAGAAAGCACATAATCGCCAATAGAAATTTCTCTAGTTACATAAATATCACGGATACGTTGGTCAATCCCTTTATAGTGGCCGCATAAAATGATGATATTACCTTTGATAGACAGTTCATTCGCAATGGTTTGGTTTAGCGTTTCACCATCGGGGCTCATGAAAATGATTTCATCATAAGTACGTTCTTCCTGAAGTTTTTCTATGCAGGCCGCAAAAGGAGGGATGCTCATTACCATGCCACTACCGCCACCGTATGGGTAGTCGTCTACGCTTTTTTGTTTGTTGGTGGCATAATCCCTTAAGTTGTGCACTACAATTTCTGCAATTCCCTTTTTCTGTGCTCGTTGTAAAATAGAATGAGCAAAAGGACTAGTCAATAAATCGGGCAGTACAGAAATGATATCGAAACGCATGGCGCAAAGGTAATAATTGTTTGTGATTCCGAACAGGGTGCAAATGGCTTATGATTTTTGAAAAGCACATACACTGTAGCTATTGAGGTTTAGTCCCGTTTTCCGCTACAAGTCCTCACTTGCTTCGCTAACGCTCGCTCATTCCGGGCTTTTCGCTACAACCGGGTTTATTAACCAAACAATTTTGCAATAAACTTAAATTATGTCGTCCACTGATCATGCACAACCGCCACCAGATAATAATTGCTTTGGTGCAGCTTAAACACCAAGCGCAGGCTAGTCCAATCCATACCTTCGTATTTTTTGTCGAAACCACTAAAGTGATATTCTACGAAAGGATATTGAGGGAAAATTTCGTTCAGATTGTTTAAGGAATTTCCTTTACCGATAATTTGATTGTAAGCAGTTTTCTCTGCGTTGATGTAATCAGCGTTGTATACAAACTTATCCAAGTATTGCTGGGCAGTCAATCTAATTGTCTCACCAGAGCCATCGTAACTTCCCCAAATTACCGAGCCATGTTCTTCTATTAACTTTAAGAAGGTGGCTTTTGTTAGTTTTTTCGAAGTTTTGGTATCTATAAATCCGTAGGGAGAAAAAACAACGCCCTCTGTTGGGTGAAAGTAAGCCGCAAATGCTTTGTAGTCTTTTGCTTTTAAGGTTGTAAGTATTTCTGAGGCAATGGTGCTAATCGTTTCCTCGTCGCCAATGGTGTCTGTTGGCTTTTGGTTCTTAATCGTATCTTTTGATAATGTAGAATCCGCCGAACGATCAGTGCCCGTACAAGCAATAATTAACGACGTTAAAATAATGAGACAATAAGCGCCAAACCCTTTCATAATTATACAAACTTAAATAAACTAGCTTTTGTTTGCTGCACGCTACTGATTAAGGTAAACATCCAATAATCCCTCTGGTAAATCTAAGGTAAGAATATTTTCTTCATCGTCTATCTCTACAATAAAGTCTTCGTTTAAAGGAAACAGCACATCGGTATTTTTATAATGCACCGTCGCTACAAACTGCTGTGGATATTCATTTACTTCTATAATTTCGCCCAGTTCGCCCAAAGTTTCATCAACAGCAATAAAACCTTTTAAATCGGTATAGTAGAATTCATCTTCATCACGTTCTGGTTTTTTGCTCAAAGGCAAGTAAGCTTTTTTCTTTACCAAAGGCAGTGCCTTGTCTACATGATCAATGTCATCAAAATAGAACAAGCCTGTTTTGTTTTCGTAAAGTTTATGGCTGGCAATAAAGAAGGGAACCATTTTTCCATTCAATTCCAAAAATATTACATCTAGCTCCAGATCGTGGTAATCTTCAAACTCGAAGAAAAGTTGTACCTCGCCTTTTAAGCCTTTAGTTTTAGTAATATAACCTATGTAGAATGCTTCGTCTTTAGTCATGCGCTTTTGGAAAGTCCCCTTTAGGGGATTTAGGGGTATAAAAATAGCGTCCCGATTTACTCGAAACGCTATTTCTTTTTGAAGTAAAGTTAATTATTCAGCTTTATCTTCCGCTTGAGTTTCTTCAGCAGGAGCTTCTGTTGCTGCCTCAGCTTCTACCGCTGGAGCCTCTTCAGTAGCCACTTCTTCTTCTACAACTTCTTCCGCAACTGGTGCGTTTTTAGCTGCAATAGCTGCTGCTCTGTCTTCATTTTTCTTAGCTTCTGCTGCTAAAGCCGCTTTACGTGCCTCAGCTTTGCTAGTAGCCAATCCTTCTGTTTTTCCAGAAATTTTACCAGCTTTAGTTTCTAACCAAGTAGCAAATTTAGCATCTGCTTGTTCTTGAGTTAAAGCACCTTTTCTGATACCACCTTCTAAGTGTTTTTTGTAAAGCACACCTTTGTAAGAAAGGATAGCACGAGCTGTGTCAGTAGGTTCAGCACCGTTAAGTACCCAAGTTACAGCTTTATCGAAGTTAAGTTCGATAGTTGCTGGGTTAGTGTTTGGGTTGTAAGAACCTAAACGCTCGATGAATTTTCCATCTCTTGGAGCACGAGCATCTGCTACTACCACGTGGTAAAAAGGCTTTCCTTTTTTACCGAATCTTTGCAATCTGATTTTAGTTGCCATTCTTTTTTATAGTTTATGTATTCAACATAGTTCCCGGAACTTCGTATTGCGGGGCTGCAAAAGTAAACAATATGTTGGTAATTAGCAAGCCTACGAAAAAATAATCATTTATAAATGTTTGAAAATCAAAGCTATCTTTCCATGGCGAGCACAGTCCTGCTGTACGTTGCTATCTTTTTGCAAAAGTAAGTGCACGTGAAAACTTCGTAAGTTTAGCTTGGAAAAACAAAAAGTATATCCGCTGCCATTAGGTTTATTTCCAAAAAACCAGTGCAATATACAGTGCCTCAATAACAATTATGAAAACTGAAACATCTTTTTAACGATATTTGGTTATATCACTGCATTGCACATCTAAATTCAATATTATCAATGAGAATAGCCATAGATATGGACGAAGTTTTGGCAGACCCGATCCATAAATTTATACAACTTTATAATAGAGACCACCAAGTTCCTTTAGATTTAGTCATCAAACCTGGAACAGAAATCTTCCAAAATGTTCCCGAAGAAATCAATCGAAAGTGGTTTGAATATATTAATACAAAAGGTTTCTTTAGAGATTTGCCGGTAATAGACGGCGCTGTTGATGCAGTAAAAGCATTGCAAGAAAAATATGAGGTCTACGTAGTGTCGGCAGCAATGGAATTTCGAAATTCATTAGAAGATAAATTAGACTGGCTGGCAGAATATTTTCCTTTTATCGGATGGAAAAATATCATATTCTGTGGGGAAAAAATTGTAAACGTAGATGTGATGATTGACGATAGGATAAAGAACTTTGTTAACTTCAATGGGCGGCCGCTGCTTTTTACCTCGCCTCATAATGTACTCATTACAGAATACGAACGTGTAGATAATTGGCAACAGGTACTAGATAAGCTGATGTAGATAAGGCGTAGGCCCCTGATTTTTATTTAACCTCTAATGAAATTTCAGAAAAGCTGTTTAGCAATAGTTTAGGAAATGGATGTATATATATTATTCCTATTTAGTGTGAATCAATAATCTACCTTCGTAAAATTACTAAAGAAGTTCGATAAAAATACTATTTTTGCGGCGTTGCTCATCTACAACTTTTTTATTACAAACAAAGTAATGTATATGATAACGCACAAAAAAATCTTACTCAAAATATAAATGAAAGTTGCACTGATTACGGGGGTGACCGGCCAGGATGGCGCCTATTTGGCAGAGTTTTTACTTAAAAAGGGCTATTTTGTGCATGGTATTAAAAGGAGATCTTCGCTATTTAACACAGATAGAATAGACCATCTATATCAAGATCAGCATGAGAGTAACGTGAGGTTTAAATTGCACTATGGCGATCTTACCGACTCTACAAATCTTATCCGTATAATTCAAGAAACACAGCCCGACGAAATTTACAACTTGGCAGCAATGAGCCATGTACAAGTAAGTTTCGAAATGCCAGAATATACTGCTAATGCAGATGGTATTGGAACGTTGAGGTTGTTGGAAGCGATTAGAATATTAGGTTTAACCGAGAAAACGAAGATTTATCAGGCATCTACTTCAGAACTTTATGGTTTAGTGCAAGCTGTACCTCAAAGTGAAAATACACCTTTCTATCCTCGTTCACCTTATGCTGTAGCAAAAATATATGGCTATTGGATTACAGTTAACTATCGTGAAGCTTATAATATGTATGCTTGTAACGGTATTCTGTTTAATCATGAAAGTCCTTTACGTGGCGAAACTTTCGTAACACGTAAAATTACAAGGGCTGCTTCTAAAATCGCTTTGGGTCTTCAAAAATGCTTATATCTTGGTAATCTTTCTGCACAAAGAGATTGGGGGCATGCCAAAGATTATATTGAAGCAATGTGGTTAATACTACAACAAGAAAGAGCTGAAGATTACGTTATTGCTACTGGCATTACTACTACGGTACGCGATTTTGTACGCATGGCTTTTGCAGAACTTGGCATTACCGTTGAGTTTTCTGGTAAAGATGAAAAGGAGATTGGTGTAATTATAGATATCGATAGAGAAAAAGGTTTGCAATTAGGTTTAAATGTTGAAGCACTTAAACTTGGTGAAACAGTAGTTAAAGTAGATCCTAAATATTTTAGGCCGACAGAGGTAGATTTGTTATTAGGCGATCCGACTAAAGCTAAAACTCAGCTTAATTGGCAACCAAAATACGATTTGCAAGCCTTGGTAGAAGATATGATGCAGTCTGATTTGAACCTAATGAAGAAAGATGAATATTTAAAGCAAGGAGATTACAAAACCTTAAATTACTTCGAATAAAACATAATTAAAAGAATACAGCTACGGCCTATGAAAAAAATATTTCTACTGCTCTCTTTAATCATTTTAGCTGCTTCTAGCTTTGCACAGGTAGGATCTAACATCAAAGTAGATGAGCTTTCTGATGCTCAGATTTTACAGATAGTAAAACAAGCAGAATCAATGGGCTATACCTCCGAAGCACAACTGGCGCAAGTGGCTCAAAATAGAGGGGTTAAACCAGAGGAACTGGTAAAATTTAAGGCAAGGGTAGAGAAGCTAAAGAAGCAGGGGGCTGGCGTGCAAACCACTGATAAACCTACAACAGGTACTGGCAGAGAGTATAGCGAAACCACAGATGGTGGTTCTATCACAAACGATAAGAAAGAGGATGATGGTGAAATCCAAGCAAAAATATTTGGATCGGATTTGTTTAGGGGAGGTACTATAACTTTTGAGCCGAATTTAAGAATTGCAACACCCAAAAATTACATCGTTGGTCCGGATGATAAACTAATCATAGACCTTACAGGAGATAACGAACGTACTTATGATTTGCAGGTTAGTCCAGAGGGAGTTATTAATCTAGAATTTGTAGGCAGAATAGCAGTGGGTGGTTTAACGATAGAACAAGCTACTTCTAAAATTAGAACTGCAATGTCTAAAACCTATCCGGCTCTAAGAACAGGTAGAACCTCAGTTGCTATCAATTTAGGGAATATCAGAAGCATCCAAGTAACGGTAACAGGCCAAGCGGTGAAGGCTGGTACTTATACATTGCCCTCACTTGCAAATGTATTTAGGGTACTCTACGTTTCGGGCGGACCATCGCAAAATGGTTCTTTGAGAAATATCCAAGTCATTAGAAATAATAAAGTTATGGCTACAATTGATGTATACGACTTTTTATTGAAAGGAATTCAACAGGGGAATATACGTTTACAAGATCAAGATGTAATTAATATTCCAGCTTATGATAAACGGGTAGAAATTTCTGGAGAAGTAAAAGAAGCTGCGATCTTTGAGATAAAAGGTACTGAAACTTTACAAGATGTAATCAACTTTGCTAAAGGTTTTACTGCTGAAGCCTATACAGCAAAAATTAAGACTTTTCAAAATACAAGTAAAGAGAGAAGAATTAGAGATATTTCGTCATCACAGTATGCTACATTTCAACCAAAAAACGGAGATAAATTTGTAGTAGAAGCAATCTTAGAACGCTTCGAAAATCGTGTTGAAATCATCGGGGCTGTATTTAGGCCAGGTGTTTATGCTTTAGATAAGGGGCTTACGCTAAGGGGATTAATAAGGAAAGCCGACGGGATAACCGAAGATGCTTTTTTAAACCGAGGTTATATCAATCGTTTAAACCCAGATAAAACACAGTATTTCGTTTCTTTTGATGTTGCTAAAATGCTTTCTGGCGAGGAAAAAGATATCCCTTTGACAAGAGAAGACAAGGTAACAATAAGTTCTATCTTTGATTTAAGAGAAGAATATTCAGTGACAGTGCAGGGCGAAGTAAGGGCACCTGGTACTTTCCAATATGCGGAAAATCTGAAACTAGAAGACGTTATACAAATGGCCGGCGGCTTAAGGGAAGGTGCAGCGCCAAATAGAATCGAGGTTTCTAGAAGAATAAAAAATACGGATCCAAATTCTACCTCATCTAAGACAGCAGATGTGTTTGTGGTTAACGTTGATGAAAACTTAAGAGTTTTAGGTGACAAGTTTGAAATCAAACCATTTGATATTATTTCTGTGAGAAACTCGGAAGGCTACGCTATTCAGAAGCAAGTGAAAATTGAAGGTGAGGTACTTTATCCAGGGCCATATACAATCACTAGTAAAGATTACCGTATTTCAGATCTAATTAAAAGAGCTGGCGGTTTAACACCGTTTGCTTACGCTGAAGGTGCATCTTTGAAGCGTCCAGGGGCTGAGAAAGTTAATCCAGCAGATAAGAATGCAATCAACAATAAAGAAGAAGAAGAAAAGAAGTTCTTGAATTTGGAGCGTGTGCAGGAAAAGAATTCCAAAGAAAACGAAGGCACTAAAAAAATTGACGAGAAGTTGGTTCAATCTGATTTGGTTGGAATTAACTTGGAACGTATTTTGGAGAAACCTTTGTCTAGGCAAGATTTGATTTTAGAAGAAGGTGATATTATTCGAGTTCCTAAACAGCTTCAGACGGTTAAGGTAACTGGTGAGGTATTAAATCCAAACAGTATTGTCTATATCCCAGGAAAGAGTTTTAAGCAATACATTAATGGTGCTGGTGGTTTTACTAGTAGTGCCTGGAAAAATAGAGCTTACATCAAATATGCTAACGGTTCAGCAGAGGCTGCTAAGAAATTCTTGTTTTTCAATAACTATCCTAAAGTAAAACCTGGTGCAGAGATTTTGGTGCCTGAGAGAGCTGAACGAGAAAAAATGACTGCCCAAGCGTGGATAGGATTAGGAACTGGCGTTGCATCTTTGGCGGCAATTATCATTACGCTACTTAGATAGTTTGAGGAGGTCCGAACTAAAGATTTCGATAATTGGCCTAGGTTATGTTGGGTTGCCTTTGGCATTGGCATTCTCTAAGAAATACGAAGTATTTGGTTTCGATATCAACACTTTGAGAATCGAACAGCTAAAAAGCAGTTTAGATCTTACCAACGAAACTAAAAATGAAGAATTAAAGCAATCTATAGAAAATGGGATGCTTACCGTAACAGACCAACTAGAAGATATCAGAAATTGCAATGTTTTTATCGTTACTGTTCCAACGCCTATAGACCAATATAAGAAACCAAATCTTTCGCCTTTATTGACTGCTTCGGAAATGTTAGCTTCAATATTGAAGAAAAATGATGTCGTTATATATGAATCAACTGTTTATCCAGGTTGTACCGAAGACGATTGTGTACCTATCTTAGAGAAGTACTCTGAATTGGTTTTTAATAAAGATTTTTTCGTAGGATATTCTCCAGAACGTATTAACCCCGGCGATAAAGTCAACACGCTCTCTTCTATCAAGAAAGTGACTTCTGGCTCTACAATAGAAGCTGCAGAATTTGTTGATGAGCTTTATTTGAGTATTATAGAAGCCGGTACACATAAGGCTCCTTCAATTAAGGTAGCAGAAGCGAGCAAAGCCATCGAGAATGCACAAAGGGATATCAACATCTCATTTGTGAATGAACTGGCACTTATCTTCGATAGAATTGGTATTGACACCACTGACGTAATAGAAGCCGCTGGAACCAAATGGAATTTTTTAAAATTTAAACCAGGCTTGGTTGGTGGACATTGCATAGGCGTTGATCCTTATTATTTGGCTCATAAAGCGCAAACTTTAGGCTATCATCCAGAGGTGATACTGTCTGGCAGAAAGGTAAATGATAATATGGGCATGTTTATCGCTAATAAAGTGGTAAAGTTGCTCATTAACAAAGGAAATGCTGTAAAAGGCTCAAGGGCGTTAATTCTAGGCGTTACTTTCAAGGAAAACTGTCCAGATATCAGAAATTCCAGGGTAATAGATATTTATACTGAATTAGAACAGTTTGGGATTTCAGTAAACGTTTATGATCCTCATGCTAACAAAGAAGAAGTGCAGGAAGAATACGGCATTAATCTGTTAGATAAAATTGATGATCTTTTTGATGCGATAATATTAGCAGTATCTCATTCAGAATTTTTGGCTTTAGATTTTGAAAAACTTAAAAGGGCTGAAATATCTGTTATCTTTGATACCAAAGCATTTTTAGATAGAATTATAATTGATGCTCGATTATAAAATTAAAGTACCTTTTTTTGATGCTTCTGCACAATATATTGCCAACAAAGCCGAACTTGACGAGGTAATGCAGGAAGTACTAAAAAAAGGTGCCTATATCAATGGTCCGGAAGTAAATATTTTTGCGAATGATCTTGCAGACTATCTAAATATTAACCAAGTTATTCCTTGTGCCAACGGAACCGATGCACTTTGTTTAGCACTAATGGCGTTAGATTTAAACAAAGGTGATGAAATAATAGTTCCCACGTTCAATTTCATTGCAGCGGCAGAGGCTGTGGCTTTTTTAGGATTAACACCTGTTTTTGCAGATGTAAATGAGGACAATTTTAATATCGATGCAGAAAGCATAGTCAAAAGAATAACACCAAAAACCAAGGCTATTATCGTAGTCCATCTTTTTGGCGCAGCCGCAGATATGGATACAATTATGTCGCTAGCAGATGAATATCAAATCCCTGTAATAGAAGATGTTGCTCAATCTTTGGGAGGCGAATATAAAGGCCGTAAGCTTGGTACAATAGGTACAATTGCTTGTACTTCTTTTTTTCCAACTAAAAACTTAGCCTGTTTTGGCGATGGCGGTGCTGTCTTTACTAATGATGTGGAGCTGGCAGAAAAGATTAAGATGCTGGCTAATCACGGTCAGAAAAAAAAATACGAGCATCAATACATAGGTGTTAATTCAAGGTTAGACACGCTTCAAGCGGCAATACTGACGCATCAGCTTAAACAGTTGGATGATAATATTGAAAAGCGGAGCAAATTAGCGAAACGCTATTCGGACGGTCTAAACAACCTAGATATTGAGCTTCCAAAAGAAACAGCCCATATCAAGCATAGTTTTAATCAATATTGTATCCTGCTGCAAAATGAATCTCAAAGGGATAGATTAAAAAAATATTTAGCAGATCAAGGTATATCAACGATGATATATTATGCTAAACCTAATCATTTACAAGAAGCTTTTTCATTTTTAGGCTTTAAAGAATGCGATTTCCTTATATCTGAAGATATTTGCAAGAAGGTCTTGGCGTTACCTATTTCTTCTGCACTCAGCTTCGAACATCAAAACTACGTGATCGATCATATCAACCGTTTCTTTGCTAATGCCTAATTACTTTGCCCATGAAACATCAGTTATTGACGAAGGCGCTCAAATTGGTGAAGGCACCAAAATTTGGCACTTTTCGCATATAATGCCAGATGCAGTAATAGGAGAAAAATGTATTTTAGGACAAAATGTAATGATTGCAAACAATGTGATACTAGGAAATGGAGTTAAGGTGCAGAACAACGTATCTATTTACGATGGCGTTGTAATAGAAGATGATGCCTTTATTGGTCCATCTGTAGTGTTTACAAATGTAAGAGTGCCGAGAAGTTTCGTTAACCGTAAACATCAATTTTTAAAGACAACTGTTGGTCTTGGGGCTACTATCGGCGCTAATGCAACTATTATTTGTGGAGTAACGATAGGTAGTTATGCAATGATCGGAGCCGGTGCGATAGTCACAAAAGATGTAAAAGCACATTCGTTAATCGTAGGCAACCCAGGGAAACACAAAGGCTGGGTGAGCAAATGCGGAAATGTACTTAATTTCAACGTAGGTGAAGTGGCAGTTTGCTCAGAAAGTAACGAGAAATACAAACTAGTAGATCATCAATTAGTCGAATTGACATAATGGCTAGTACTATCAAATTTGCGATTTTAGGCTGTGGCCATATCGGTAAACGACATGCAGAATTGGTGCTTATGCATCCAGAAGCGGAGTTGGTTGCCGTTATTGATCCAGCAGATGAACAAAAATTGCAAGTTTCAATTTTTAGCGTACCTCATTTTAAAAATCTTGATGATTTTTTAGCTGCAGACTTAGCTGTGGATGTGGTGAACATCTGCACGCCAAACGGATTACATGCTAGTCAAGCAATTACTTGCTTAAATCATGGCATCAATGTAGTCATTGAAAAGCCAATTGCCCTAAATATTGATGATGCGAACGCAATTTCTGTAGCCGCATCAGAGAGTGGCAAATATGTTTTTCCTGTAGTTCAGAACAGATATTCTTCAACGGTAAAGTGGCTTAAAGATATTGCAGATAAAGGGGCGCTAGGGAAGATCTATATGGTGCAATTAAACTGTTTTTGGAATAGAGATGATCAGTACTATAAAAGTAGTGGCTGGCGAGGCACGTTAGCTTTAGATGGCGGCCCATTGTTTACGCAATTCTCTCATTTTGTAGATGTGTTGCTTTGGATTTTCGGAGACATCACAAATATCAAAGGAAAGTTCGCCAATTTCAACCACGAACAAAGCACAGAGTTTGAAGACAGCGGTGTAGTTACATTTGATTTAAAGGATGGCGCTGTAGGATCAATTAATTATTCAACATCAGCTTTTGAGAGCAATTTTGAAAGCAGCATTACCGTTCTGGCTGAAAAAGGCACGGTAAAAATCGGTGGACAGTATATGAATTGTCTGGAGTACTGTCAGATTAAAGGAACTGAACAGCCTATCATCGAGGCTTCAGATGCATTTAATGACTATGGCAGTTACAAAGGTTCGGCGTCTAATCATCAGCAAGTGATAGAGAATGTGATAGAGACATTGAAAAACTCTTCACAACCAGACGTATCTTTGGAGGAGGCGATTAAGGTAGTAGTGATGATTTCAAATACTTACGACAACAGAAATGTTGAAGAAATCTTATTGGAAAAACTAGATTAGTATCATAATTAAAAATGGCAAGCGAATCGGTGAAAAAAAATAATATAAAAGATGACGAGATTTCTTTAAAAGAGCTCATCTTGAAAATTGGAGAATGGTGGCAATACCTTTGGAGTAAAAAATGGATCATCATTGTCGCAGGACTTATCGGTGGCCTACTAGGTTTTGGTTATGCTTATATGAAGAAGCCAATTTATACTGCAACGACTACATTTGTTTTAGAGAGCGGTGAAAAAGGTGGTGGATTAGGCGCTTACGTAGGCGTTGCTTCAATGATGGGGATAGATTTAGGTGGTGGTGGTGGTGGTATTTTCCAGGGAGATAATATCTTGGAATTATATAAGTCTAGAACAATGTTGGAGAAAACTTTGTTTAGCTCCTTAGACAGTGCATCGAAACAACCATTAATAGAAAGATATGTAGAAGTAAATCAGTTACGCAAAGGCTGGGAGAAAAAAACTGAGCTTGAAGATATCAGATTTAACGTTGATGAACTTAAAAAGCCAAAATTAAACGAAAAGTCACAACGGCTTCGCGACAGTTTGATTGGGAAAATTGTAGAGTCTATCGCAAAAGCAGACTTAACTGTTGCAAAGCCAGATAAGAAGTTGAGTATTATTAAAGTGGATGTAAAATCAAAAGATGAGATTTTTGCAAAACGCTTTAATGAAGAATTAGTAAATAACGTAAACGAATTTTATATCCAGACCAAGACTAAAAAGTCGCTAGACAATGTGATTATTTTGCAGCGCAAAACGGACTCTGTGCGAGCAGTAATGAATGGGGCAATCTATTCTGCGGCCGTTGTGGCAGATGCGACACCTAATCTAAATCCTACTAGACAGGTACAGCGTGCGGCACCCGTACAACGGGCTCAATTTTCTGCCGAAACTAATAAGGCGGTTCTAGGGGAAATGGTGAAGAATTTGGAAATGAGTAAAATGTCCTTGATGAAGGAAACTCCCCTGATACAAGTGGTTGATCAGCCAGTTTATCCTTTACAGAAAGAAAGATTAGGTAAGGCAAAGGGAACTGCATTAGGTGGAATTATTTTTGGTTTTCTTATAACTTTAGCTTTATTGTTTAGAGCTGCTGTTAAAAATATTATGCGAAATTAATGCAAACATATACTTTAAAAGTTGTTGAAATTCGTAGAGAAACTGCAGATACGGTTACGCTTTGCTTTAAGCAGCCCGCATTAAAAAAGGTTAAATATAAGGCTGGTCAATATTTGACACTAATTTTTAGAATAAATGGCCGGAGATACATACGACCATATTCTTTTTCATCAGCACCAATGGTGGACTCTACTTTAGACGTTACTATTAAAAGAGTACCAAATGGAATTGTTTCGAACCACATTAATGATGTTGTAAAAGTTGGGGACTCAATTGAAGTAATGTCGCCAATGGGGGACTTCGTTATTCCTGAAGATAATAGTTGTCAAGCCATTTTCCTATGGGGAGCAGGCAGTGGTATTACGCCCCTATTTTCTATCGCAAAAAAAATACTGCATGAAAATCCTATGATTAAAGTAAACTTGGTTTACGGTAATCGAAGAAGGGATACAGTGATCTTTAGCAGCGCAATTAATGAGCTCAGAAATAATCATTCAGAACAATTAAGCGTATGGCATTTCCATACGGAAGCAGTAATCGATGAAGCATTGCCTCACGTTGTTCAAGGAAGGATTGATGCCGAAGAGGTTTTGAATTCTATAATGGAATTGGATATCCGACAAGGACTGCATTTTATCTGTGGGCCTATAGGATTAAAAACCTCAGTTAAGAAATCCCTTGAGAAAAGAAATGTATCTTTAGATTCTATTTTTTCTGAGGATTTTGAATTAATTAAAGATCCTGCTGACTTCAAAGGTATACATACAGAAACCATTCAGCTTAATTTTAAGGGAGAAAGACATTCTTTAGAAATTATAAAAGGAAAAAGTATTTTAGAAGCTGGATTGGATGCAAATATAGAATTGCCCTATTCTTGTCAAACTGGAAACTGCAGTAGTTGTAAAGGCAGGGTTATAAGTGGGCAAGTGCGCATGATTGGTTTGACGAAACAAAGACAAGACTTGCTGAACGATGAATATTTATTGTGTTGTTCATATCCGATGACTGAAAACGTAATTATAGAAATTTGAATATGAAAGTAGTTATATTAGCTGGTGGACTAGGAACTAGATTATCTGAAGAAACCGTACTGAAACCTAAACCAATGGTGGAAATAGGGGGGATGCCAATATTGTGGCACATTATGAAAATTTACTCATCTCACGGTTATAATGATTTTGTAGTTTGTTTAGGCTATAAAGGATATGTAGTAAAAGAGTACTTTGCTAACTATTTTTTGCATAAATCTGATGTCACTATCGATCTTTCAGATAATTCGATTAACGTGCATGATTCACAAGCTGAACCTTGGAAAATAACCTTGGTGGATACAGGCAACGAATCTATGACTGGTGGACGAGTAAAAAGAATACAAAAGCACGTAGGTAATGAGCCATTCATGCTAACTTATGGTGATGGTGTAAGCGACGTAAATATTGGAGAACTAGTTAAATTTCACCAATCTCACGGGAAGCATTGTACCGTTACCTCTGTTCAGCCGTCCGGCAGATTTGGTGCATTAAATATAGGAGTTAATAAAACTGTCGAATCTTTTATGGAAAAACCTAAGGGTGACGGTGCTTGGATTAACGGTGGTTTTTTTGTCTGCCAGCCAGAAGTCTTCAGCTATATTCAAGGTGATAAAACAATTTTTGAAAAGGAGCCGATGGAAAATATAGCAAAAGATGGTCAAATGATGGCTTTTAATCATTCAGGTTTTTGGAAGCCTATGGATACACTACGCGATAAGCATGAGTTAGAGGAAGATTGGTCTAATAATGTAGCAAAATGGAAGATCTGGTAAAATGAGTTTTTTTGAAATATATAAAGGGAAAAGAGTTTTGATCACAGGCCACACGGGTTTTAAGGGATCTTGGTTAGCTATATGGCTTAAAGAACTTGGTGCAGAAGTTTATGGATATGCATTGGCGCCTAGTTCTAATATGGATAACTTTGTGACTTGTGATTTAGAGACAGAAGTTAATCATAGAATTGGTGATGTGAGAGATGGAGAACATCTGAAAAAATATTTTGCAGAAGTACAGCCAGATTTTGCTTTCCATTTAGCAGCACAACCCTTAGTTTTAGCTTCCTATCAAGATCCGGTTGGAACATTTGATACTAATTTGATGGGTACGGTTAATTTTTTTGAAGCAGTTAGGGCTACCTCAAGCATTAAGGTAGCTGTAAATGTTACTACTGATAAATGCTACGACAATAAAGAATGGGTTTGGGGATATAGAGAAAACGATCCTATGGGCGGAAAAGATCCTTACAGCGCTTCAAAAGGTTGTTCTGAATTAATTACGAGTTCTTACTTAGAGTCTTTTTTCAAACAAAGTGGGACGTGCAACATTGCATCGGCAAGAGCAGGTAATGTGATAGGCGGAGGTGATTGGGCGCCAGATAGAATTATCCCAGATTATTTCAGGGCCTATCAAAAAGGACAAAAATTGGAAATTAGAAATCCTTATGCTACAAGACCATGGCAACATGTACTTGAACCTCTTAGTGGCTATTTAAATCTCGGGGCAGAATTATTTTTAAAAGGTAAGGAATTTAGTGGCGGTTGGAATTTTGGACCAGAAGACATGTCTAATTATTCAGTAAAAGATTTGATAGACGAAATATTGTTATTAGATAGTACCGCAGGTTATGTTATTCCAGAAAACACAGTTAAATTACACGAAGCTGTACTATTAAAGTTAGATATATCTAAAGCTGCAAGTTCTTTGAAATGGAAACCAGTTCTTGGGTTTAAGGAGACTGTAGCGTTTACTCTGGAAGGTTATTTGGCGGACATTGAGGATAATATTAGTGTATATATAAAACGTAGAAAACAAATAGAAGAGTATACCAAGATAGGGCAAGAGAAAGGCATTAATTGGGCAGTCTGAAGAAAATTCTAGTAACTGGGGCAAACGGTTTTGTAGGTAGTCATGTACTTAAATTACTATTAAAGAATAGCTTTTGCCCCATATTAATTCTCCGTAAGGAATCAAGTTTATGGCGAATTAGAGATTTAGTACAAGATTCGAAATGTGTGATCTATTATTCCGATGCTTCAAGTTTTTATTTTGGTAGAATATTTGAAGATCATCAAATATACGGTATAATACATCTTGCTACCGACTACGGTAGAGATAGTTCGTTGGCTGATATTGTCGAGACCAACGTTATTTTTCCAATTAAACTGCTAGAAACGGGAAATGAATTCTTAAAAATCTTTATCAATACAGACACTTTTTTTGCTAAACCACAATTTAACCAAACGTATCTAAAGCAATACACTAATTCTAAGCGTGCGTTAGAGAACATTTTGAAAGCTTATAATGGAAAAGTCAAAATTGTAAATTTACGGTTAGAGCATGTATTTGGAGAACTAGATGCAGATGGAAAATTTTTTACATCAACATTAAAAAATCTTTTAGAAAATAAAAAAACTATTCAGCTTACCGAAGGTATTCAAAAAAGAGATTTTATATATGTAGAAGATGTGGCAAGAGCCTATATTCTAATATTAAAGAGATTAGATTTTTTAGAGAGCTATCAAGAGTTTGAAGTGGGAAGAGGTAGTTCGATCACAATTAGAGATTTCGTAATTAAGCTAGCTGAATTTGCTAATTCAACTAGCAAACTTAACTTCGGAGCACTTAAGCCCAGGGAAGGAGATATCGAAGAATCTAATGCAAATAATCAAAATCTAATTAATTTAGGTTGGGAAATTAAGAATACTTTGGATAAGGAGATTCAATCAATAATAAGAATAGAAAAAACAAGATTTGATTTATGATAAAGGAGTTTGACTTAAAGACTTTTAGGGAACCAATAGCCGGTGAAAATTATATTCCAGTTACCGGAAAAATAATTGAAGAGGATGACCTTCTTTTGTGTATGGATTCAGTAGCAGATGGGTGGTTAACTGCTGGAAGATTTGCAAATGAATTTGAATATGAATTTGCAAAGTATTTTGGAGCAAAAAAAGCACTGTTAGTTAATTCAGGCTCGTCGGCAAATCTAGTGGCTTTTTATACACTTACTTCTCCAAAACTGGGTGATAGAGCAATAAAACCTGGAGATGAAGTTATAACTGTAGCTGCTGGATTTCCTACCACGGTAAATCCAATTGTGCAATTTGGTGCAGTTCCCGTTTTTATTGACGTTGATATAGCTACGCACAATGTAAAGCCAGAAATGATCGAGGCAGCAGTTTCACCAAAGACAAAAGCTATCATGATAGCGCACTCTCTGGGTAATCCATTTGATTTAGAAGAAGTGATGCGTGTAGCAAAGAAATATAATCTTTGGGTAGTAGAAGATGATTGTGATTCTTTAGGAGCGACATATCAAGGGAAAAAAACAGGAACCTTTGGTGATATCTCCACTTTTTCGTTTTATCCAGCACATCATATTACTATGGGCGAAGGAGGAGCGGTTGTTGTAAATAATCCAGAATTGGCTAAAATTGCAGAGAGCTTTAGAGATTGGGGTAGAGACTGTTATTGCGAGCCAGGAAAAGATAACACCTGTGGTTGTCGTTTTGGACAACAATTGGGGTCATTACCTTATGGCTATGATCATAAATACACTTATTCGCACATTGGTTTTAACTTGAAAGTGACTGATATGCAGGCAGCTTTGGGTGTATCCCAAATGAGAAAAATTGACCGCTTTGTACAAAGAAGAAGAGAAAATTACACAGCACTTTATGAAAGGATGAAAGAGTTTGAAGAGATTTTTGTACTTCCAGAACCAACTCCAAATTCAGACCCATCTTGGTTTGGCTTCTTAATGACTTTGAGAGAAGGCGATTCTAATGATAGACATATGTTGGTACAGCATTTAGAAGAAAATAAGATAGGAACAAGGTTGTTATTTGCTGGAAATTTATTGAGACAACCAGCGTATACAAACGTTAATCATCGGGTAGTAGGCAATCTAAATAATACAGATATTATTATGAACCAATCGTTTTGGCTAGGAGTTTGGCCTGGGTTAAATGAAAGCCATTATGATTACATTTCTGATGTTATAAAAAATTACATAGCGTAATTCTAAGAGAATAGATGTCTGAGGAAAAATCTTATCGTGATATCTTCAAGGCAACAAGTTTGTTTGGAGGTGTTCAGGTTATTGTAATAATTTTTTCAATTATTAGATCTAAGGCTATAGCACTTTGGCTCGGCCCTGATGGGATTGGTGTAATGGGCGTTTTTATATCCGCAATTACGTTTGTATTTTCTATTTGTAGTTTTGGTATAGGTAGCAGTTCTGTGAGAAATATATCTCAAGAGAAGGCAAATAACAATTTGAATGCTATTAAAGGAACTATTTCAGTCGTGAGAACGCTATCCTTTGGGTCTGGTATTTTGGGATTACTTATAACTGTTTTTTTTTCAGGTATCTTGAGTAAAGTGTCTTTTGAATCTAATTACGAAAATTATACAATAGCATTTGCACTTTTATCTTTAAGTGTCTTTTTTATGGCATGGGAAAGTGGAGAGAATGCAATTTTGCAAGGATTGAGGGAATTGAAATGGCTAGCAAAATCAAGTGTTATCAGCTCATTTTGCGGCACTGTATTGGTACTTCCTTTGTATTACTTTTACGGTTTGAAAGCTATAGTCCCTTCATTACTTATAACTTATCTATTTAGTGCATTAATTCCTTTTTTATACACAAATAAAATAAAACTTCCAACAAGTAATTTTCTTAAGGAGAGGAAAGTAGAAGTAGCAGTTGATATACTTAAATTTGGCCTAGCTATGGCTATGAGTTCAATTATGGTATATGCCGTCATGTTCGTTATACGTGTTTATATTAGTAATAAGGGTAGTATGGCAGATGTTGGATATTATCAGGCTGCTTTTGCTATTTTAAATGGATATGTAGGCCTATTATTTACTGCGATGTCAAAAGACTATTATCCTCGCTTGTGCGAATTAAATGAAGATACCAATGCTGCGGGTAAAATAGCAAATTATCAGATTGAAATGGGGTTACTCATTTTAGGTCCAATAGTTGCATTTTTGATTATAGGGGCACCCATTATAATTAGAATTTTATATTCTAATGAATTTTTGTCAATAACTTCAATTATGTATTGGTCTTTAATTGGAATCTTTTTTAAAGTGTTAAGTTGGTCATTTAGCTACGTGATACTTTCAAAAGGTGACAAGAAATATTTTGTATTATATGAAGTGGTTGGTAATCTCACTATTCTTGTTACCCATATATTAGGGTATGAAAAATGGGGGTTAAATGGTCTAGGCTATGCTTTTTTGTTAAGTAATATTGTTTATTTTATAATGGTATATGTAATTGTAAAAAGAAAATATGCAATATTCTTGGGTAAAGGGGCACTTGTAACATTTATTTACACTACTGCAATTTGTTTATTATTGATATTTCTTGTAATGCAAGAGATTAATCTAATTTTTCCTATAGGGATGTCTTTGTTTTTGCTCTTTCTTTCTTTAAGAAAGCTAGACAAAAAAATGAAACTCGGGTTACTCAATTTTTTTAAAGCTTAATGAAAACGCTAACTATTTGTTTACCTACTTACAATAGGAGTAATTTCGTAATTGAACAGTTGGAATTTTTAAAAGAGGATTTTAGAAATTTTAAAGATTTAATAGAGATTTATGTATCAGATAATAATTCTGACTTAGAACACCGCATAGCTTTGGAAAAATATGCTAATCAAAATTTTTTCTTTACTTTAACGTATCAAGAAAAAAATTGCGGTTTGATTGGTAATATGCATTATCTTTTGTCACAAGTACAAACCAAATATGTTTGGTTTGTAGGGGATGATGACGTACTACTGCCTAATGTAGTTGAAAGACTAATTAATATATTGACCAAAAATGGGGTATTAAATTTCATCTTCTTTAATCACTGTGGATTTGTGGACGTATCATCAAATATTGTGAGTAAGTTAGATCTTATAGGATATGCGGATAAGGTTATTAATGGAAAAGAGTGCATTATGAACCTTTTTAAGGCCAATTTCACATCTTTAATGTTTATTACAGCTTGCGTCTATAACGTATCTGTATTAAAGCATTATTTCGATGGTAATGATGAGGAAAAGCATATAGAAGATCCTTTACTGTATTCTTTAGTTTGCGCTAGCAGTGGTCCAATTTATATTGAAAATGAGGTATTTGTGTTAGATCGCTATGCAAATGCAACTTGGAAAAGTAGTTCATCAAAGATATTTGGTTGGGGAGTGCCAAATGCCATAATAAGGGCTTTAAATTTTGGGTTTTCTACTAAAGAGGTACGATATATGTTACATTTGTATTATATGAGATTTATCTCTAGTTACCTACGTATGATTTTGTCTTCTCCTTTTCGTGACAAGCTTAATATTATTTATTTTTTAGGGACGCGAAATATGTCGCTAATTGGAAAATCATCTAAATTTTTAATACAAAATATCTTCGTAAAGAATAACTAGGTTTATTATTAATAAACCTATAAAAATAATTTATATATGATCTTTAATAACAAATCAATTCTAATTACTGGTGGTACGGGGTCTTTAGGGAAAGCACTAACAAAATATATTTTGTCTGCACATTCTGATATCAAACGCCTAGTTATATTTTCTAGAGATGAGCAGAAGCAGTTTCAAATGGCTCAGGAATATCCAGAAGACAAATATCCGCAATTACGTTTTTTTATAGGTGACGTTAGAGATGAACAGCGTTTAATAAGGGCGTTTAAAGGAGTAGACTATGTTATTCATGCAGCCGCAATGAAACATGTGCCAATCGCTGAGTACAATCCGGATGAATGTATTAAAACAAATGTTAATGGTGCGCAGAATGTAATAAATGCTTGCTTTCAGACTGATGTTAAAAGAGTCGTAGCATTGTCAACAGATAAAGCATGTGCACCTATTAATTTATATGGTGCAACTAAATTGACTTCTGATAAGCTATTTGTTGCAGCAAACAACATTAAAGGAGATAATCCCATAGTATTTTCTGTGGTGAGGTATGGTAATGTGATGGGATCCAATGGATCCGTTATTCCATTTTTCATTAATAAGAGAAAAGAAGGAAAGTTGCCAATTACTGATCCAAATATGACAAGATTTAATATTTCATTACAGGGTGGGGTAGATATGGTTATCCACGCATTAGAAAATGCTTGGGGAGGAGAAATATTTATACCTAAAATACCTTCCTACAGAATTACAGATGTCGCTACGGCAATTGCTCCAGATTGTAAACATGAAATTGTTGGAATTCGTCCAGGTGAGAAAGTACATGAGGAAATGATTACACCATCTGACTCGTTTTATACTTATGATTTAGATAAATATTATACAATCCTTCCGGCTACACACAAGTGGAAACTCGACGATTTTAAAAGTCATTTTGGAGCAAAGCTTGTTAATCCGGGATTTGCGTATAATTCTGGAGATAATACAGAATGGGAAACTGTCGAAAGCCTAAGAAAATTGAT
This sequence comes from Pedobacter sp., assembly GCF_031119335.1. Classification (GTDB taxonomy): domain Bacteria; phylum Bacteroidota; class Bacteroidia; order Sphingobacteriales; family Sphingobacteriaceae; genus Pedobacter. The sequence continues at coordinate 90,941 of NZ_JAVHXT010000004.1, read as the reverse complement.
TACTGAACATGTAGACTCAAGCTTTAAAGCGTAATGGGAAAAGCAATTATACCTTATGGAAAACAGGATATAACTGAAAAAGATATTCAAGCGGTAGTAAAAACTTTAACTGCTGAGTATTTAACACAGGGACCTAAAATTCTAGAATTTGAAAAGCAATTCGCCAGTTATATTGGAAGTAAATATGCTGTAGCTGTAGCGAATGGTACTGCGGCACTGCATTTATGTACGTTAGCATTAGACGTCAAGACTGGAGATAAAGTTATAACAACACCGATTACTTTTGCAGCTTCTGCAAATTGTGTTCGATATTGCGATGGTGAAGTAGTTTTTGGAGATATAGATCCCCATACGTACTTATTAGATATAAATAGTGTAAAACGTATTTTGGAAACAGCTCCGAAAGGAACTTTTAAAGGGATAATTCCTGTTGACTTTGCTGGAAGGGCTATAAATATGGAAGAATTTAAGGAGCTTGCAGCAGAATATGGTCTTTGGATCATAGAGGATGCCTGTCATGCACCTGGAGGTTTTTTTAAAGATAGCAACGGGATTAAACAAAATTGTGGTAATGGTAGTTTTGCGGATTTGGCAATATTTTCATTTCATCCCGTTAAGCACATAGCTTGTGGTGAGGGAGGGATGATTACTACGAATGATGAGGAACTATATCACAAACTTTTGAAACTGAGGACTCATGGAATAGTTAAAAATAGTGACAATTATGAAAATTCAGTTGAGTTTGCTGGAGGTATAAATAATGAATATCCAGGGTGGTATATGGAAATGCAGGATTTAGGATATAATTACCGACTTACCGACTTTCAAGCTGCACTAGGTCTAAGTCAGCTAGAAAGAGCCGAAAAAGGATTGCTTGAAAGAAGGAGGATAGCAGGGGTATATAATCAAGCATTTGAAAGTAAAGACTACATAAATGGGCAATCAGGTGCTATTGATGGACATGCCTACCATTTGTATATCATAGAAACACCTGACAGAATTGGTCTATACAATTACCTAAGAGAAAAGAAGGTTTTTGCACAAATACATTATATCCCATGTCATTTGATGCCCTATTACAGAGGATTGGGATGGGCGGAAGGTGATGCGCCGGCGGCAGAAAAATATTATCGTGAATGCATCAGTTTACCAATGTATCCAACTCTGACGGAAGCGGAACAATCCTATGTAATCGAGAAAATTGATGAATTTTATTCCTTATGAACACTCTTTTTTCAAAAAGATTAGCCTATAAAAAGTTGAATCTTGAGCATTGCACAGATGACTATGTTTCCTGGCTGAATAATCCGCAGGTTTATAGATATCTAGAAACGGGCGGAAATTACAACAAGGAGAAACTGAGCGAATATCTTAGTGAAGTTGTCTCAAAGAAAGATATTCTGTTTTGGGCTATTCATCTTAAATCGAATGGTAAACATATAGGAAACATCAAAATAGATCCTGTTAACAGTAAGTATGGATTAGGTGAATATGGAATTATGATGGGAGATACCGAAGAATGGGGAAAAGGTTATGCAAAGGAAGCTTCAAAGGCTATTATTTCGCACTGTTTTGATAACCTCAAGATGAGAAAAATAACATTGGGGGTGGTAGCAGATAACGAGGCAGCAGTCAACTTGTATAAGACATTGGGTTTTGAAATAGAAGGCGTTTATAAGCGCCATGGATATTATGATGGAAAATGGTCAGATATTATAAGAATGGCTATTTTCAATGAGAACTACAAGGGCAATGAGTAAACTAAAAATAATTTTGGGCACTGTTCAATTTGGACTCAATTATGGAATTAACAATTATAATGGAAAACCAGAACAAAATCAGGTAAATGAAATACTGTTGACTGCAATGCAAGCGGGTATTCAGTGCCTTGATACGGCAGAAGCTTACGGGAATGCTCATCAGATTATTGGAGACTTCCACAAAAAAAATCTATCAGCTAAATTTGAGGTTATTTCTAAGTTACCACATAAACTCGATAAAGATTTCGAAACAAAAGTAGAAACTTATCTAAAAGATTTAGATGTACCGTGCTTAAAAGGTCTTTTGTTCCACTCGTTCGAAACATATAAAGAATGTAAAGGATCGATTGGATTATTAGGAGAATTTAAAAAGAGTGGTAAGGTAAAATATATTGGCGTGTCTATTTACAGTAATAGCCACCTAGAAGAACTAATTCAAGACACTGAGATAGATATAATACAATTACCATTCAATATGCTTGATAACGTTTCAATAAAAGGAGGACTTTTGCAAAAAGCTAAAGAAGCAGGTAAAATTATTCATACTCGCTCGGCTTTTCTACAAGGTTTATTTTTCAAGGCGATAGAAGACCCTAACAAGATAGTTCGTTCTCTGGAACCATCACTTAGGAGAATACAAGAAATTAGTAGATTTTACAATATTCCTATCAGGCAAATGGCACTAAATTACTGCCTCGATCAAAAAAATATAGATGAGGTGCTTATTGGTGTTGACAATTTGGAGCAACTTAAGCAAAACCTTAACGATGTTGATTTAGTAATGCCTACTGATTTAATTGAGGAACTAAATAAAATCAAAGTAATGGACACCAATCTACTAAATCCTGCATTATGGAATTAGAACAAACTGTATTGATAACTCAAGCAAGATCAGGAAGTACGAGATTGCCCAAAAAAGTACTTTTAACTATAAATGATCAAGAATTATTGAAGATTCACCTAGATAGATTAAAAAAATCCTCAGAAATTGATCATATAATTGTAGCTACAACAGTTGCTGATGAAGATAAAGTAATTGTAGATTTATGTAAACAATGGGGGATCTCAAGTTTTAGAGGAGCTGTAGATGACGTCTTGGATAGATTTTATCAGGCAGCAAGAAAATTCGGGGCTAAGTGGATTGTTCGCGTCACTTCCGATTGCCCTCTCATTGATCCCGATATGGTTGACGCAGTCATTAAATTAGCGAAAATTAATGACTTAGATTATGCGGCTAACATTTTGGAAGAACGATTTCCAGATGGTCAAGACGTAGAAGTATTTAAGTTTTCTGCCTTAGAGAGAGCTTGGAAAGAGGCTAAACTTAAGTCGGATCGAGAACATGTAACATTGTATATAAGATCCAATTCTACTTTCAAAGGGGGTACTTTGTTTAAGGCATTAAATTTCCCCTCCTTCTATGACTATTCAAATATCAGGATGACCGTTGATGAACCTCATGATTTTGAACTTATAAGTGAATTGATAAATCAACTAGGGACGTCCGAAAGCTGGATCACTTATACTAAACACATAATAGAAACAAAATTAGATGAAATCAACAAAAACATTATTAGAAATGAAGGTCTGTTGAAATCTCTTAAAAATGATTAAATATGGATACTGGACAAAAACTATATCGCAAAGCAAAAACATTAATTCCAGGAGGTACGATGCTGCTTTCCAAGAGACCAGAAATGTTCCTACCGGAACATTGGCCCTCTTATTTCTCTAAAGCAAAGGGTACCAGGGTATGGGATTTAGATGGGCGAGAACTGATCGACATGTGTATAATGGGGATTGGTACCAATACGCTGGGTTATGGTAATGACGAAGTAGATGCAGCTGTATTAGATACTGTAAAAAAAGGAAATATGTCTACTTTGAGCTGCCCTGAGGAAGTCTATCTTGCAGAAAAGCTAGTGGAGTTGAATCCATGGGCAGATATGGTAAGATTTGCTCGAAGTGGAGGAGAGGCTAATTCCATTGCCATAAGAATTGCCAGAGCAGCTTCTGGACGAGATAAAGTTGCCATCTGTGGATACCATGGTTGGCATGATTGGTATTTGTCGGCAAACCATAATGATAACGATGAACTGTCTGGACACTTATTGCCAGGATTAAATCCCACAGGAGTGCCCAAAAACCTTAAAGATACTGTGTACCCTTTTAGGTATAATAACTTTGAGGAGTTGATCAAAATTGTTCAAGAGAATGAGATTGGTGTTATCAAGATGGAGGTTGTTAGAAATTTTGGTCCCGAAGATAATTTCCTTCAAAAAGTGAGAGATCTAGCTACCGCGAAAGGGATTGTATTAATATTTGATGAATGCACTTCTGGTTTTAGAGAAACATTTGGTGGTATATATAAAAAGTATGGAGTTGAGCCGGATATTGCAATGTATGGTAAAACCATAGGGAATGGATATGCATTAACTGCCGTAGTTGGAAGAAGAGCTATTATGGAAGCTGCACAGACCACTTTCATTAGTAGTACATTTTGGACAGAGAGAATTGGGCCAACTGCAGCGCTCGCTACTTTAAAAGTAATGGAAGAAATTAAATCTTGGGAAATCATTACTGCAAAAGGTAAATCAATGCAGGATGGGTGGGAAAAATTAGCAAAAAGTTACGGGCTTGATATTTCTATTTCGGGTATACCTGCTTTGAGCACTTACTCGTTTATTGGAGACAACGCTCTAAAGTATAAAACTTTAATAGCACAAGATATGTTAAAAAAAGGTTTTTTAGCAAGTACCAATTTCTATGCTAGTACAGAACATTCTGACGCAGATTTTGAAGCTTATTTTAATGCATTGGGAGAGGTTTTTTCACAAATTGCTAAATGCGAAGAAGGAAGCTTAGCTGTAGATGATTTGTTGCAGGGACCTGTATGTCATTCAGGTTTTAAAAGATTAAATTAATAATTTAAAAGTTTAATTATCAGTATATATATATTGGTATTTTTGCAGTAAAATAGAGAAATTAAATTGATATGGTTGATTTAAAAAGATGTAAAAAGTGTTTGTTGCCAGAAACACATGAAAGTATCACTTTTGATGAAGATGGAGTCTGTAGCGTATGCCGTCAGGTAGAATACAAAGAAGGTAGGATTGATTGGGAAGCTAGAAAAAGAGAGCTGAGTGAACTTATCGAGAGCCATAGGGGCAAATATGATTACGATTGTATCGTTCCTTTTAGTGGGGGTAAAGACAGTGTGTGGACACTTTACTATTTGATGAAGGAGTTTAAAGTAAAACCTTTAGTTGTTAGATTTGACCATGGCTTTTTACGACCGAATTTGAACGAAAATACAATCAAAGTTCTGAGAAATTTAGGTGCTGACTTCCTTTCTTTCACCCCGAATTGGAAAGTTGTTCAAAAACTCATGTTGCAGAGTTTTCTAGAAAAAGGAGACTTCTGTTGGCATTGTCACACTGGAATTTTTTCTTATCCAATGCATATTGCAATTAAGTATAAAGTACCTTTAATATTTTGGGGTGAACCTTCTGCAGAATATACTTCTTATTATAGCTATGATCAAGCAGAAGAAGTTGATGAAAAAAGATTTAATCGCTTTGTGAACTTAGGTATAACCGCTTTGGATATGGCAGTTAGACTTGGTGGAGATTTAGATGAGCGTGATTTTAAACCTTATTCATACCCTCCGCTAAAAGAACTACGCCAGCTGAATTATAAGAGTGTGTGTTTAGGCTCGTATATTCCGTGGGATGTTAAAAGACAATCTAAAATTATTATGGACGAATTAGGTTGGCAAGGAGATTTAGTGGAAAATGTACCGGAGCAATACACCTACGAAAAAATTGAGTGCCATATGCAAGGAGTTCGAGATTATATTAAATACATTAAGAGAGGTTATACAAGGCCTACTGCTCTGGCATCTATCGATATCAGACACGATAGGCTAGAAAGAGAGGATGGTTTGGAAATGCTTCAAAGATATGAAGGTAAAAAACCAGCAAGTTTAGAAATTTTCTTGGAAATGGTAGGGCTTACAGAAGAGGAGTTTTTCGAAATTTCAAAGAGCCATACGGTGTCCCCTTGGAGATTGAATGTTTTTGAGCAGGAAGCAGGAACAAAGCTGCCTGATTTCGAACATTGGACAAGAGAAGGGAAAATGGATCGTAAAGATGCAGAAAAACAGTTAGATAACTGGAAAAAATCACAATAAGATGATAGGTATTGTTGACTATGGAATGGGTAATTTATTGTCAGTCTATAATGCTTTCGACTATTTAGGTGCAGAGGTGAAGATTTGTAATAACCCAGAGGAGATAGAGAGCGTAGACAAGATTGTAATCCCTGGTGTGGGAGCGTTTAAAGACTGTATAGAAAAGATAACTAGCACAGGTTTTTTGGAGGCACTTAATGAGCAGGTTATAGTTAAAGCTAAACCAACGTTAGGTATTTGCTTAGGCATGCAGGTAATGTCAAATAGAAGTTTTGAAGGTGGGGAATATAAAGGATTAGGATGGTTTGATGCTGATGTAATAAGGCTTTCGCCGACTGACCCAGACTTACGGGTTCCCAATATTGGTTGGAATACAATAGAATATGATAGTGAAGTTAGTCTTTTTAAAAATTTGCCAACCAACCCCGACTTTTATTTAGTTCATTCGTTCTATGTAAAGTCTAATAACACCAATGATGTGGTAGCTACTTATGAGTATACCTACCCTGTCACAGCTGCTATATTGAAAGATAATATCTTCGCAACACAATTTCATCCTGAAAAAAGTCAAGACTATGGATTACAGTTGTTAGATAATTTTATAGATTGGAATCCCTAATATGTCGAAACGTAGATTAATCCCCAAATTACAACTTAGAACTAGCCAAAATAATCCTAATAAAATGGTTTTGGTAATTACTAAACAATTTAATGGTGTTATTGAAATCGGCGACCCTGTTTCTCAAGCTAAAATTTTTCAGGCACAAGCTGCCGATGAACTTATTTTTATCGACATAAACAGGAACCATGGAGATATCTTAAAGCTTGCTCAGGTTATTAACAAAGTCTCCGAAGAAATCTTTATGCCTATTACAGTGGGGGGAGGTGTTAAAACTGTAGATGATTTTAGGTTATTGCTTAGTAATGGAGCAGACAAAATTTCAATTAATACTGCGGCAGTGCAAAATTCTGATATTATCAAACAAGCTTCAGATAAATATGGAGCTCAGTGTGTTGTAGTTAGTATCGATTATAAGAAAAATGCAGGTGGAGATTATAAAGTTTTTATTGAAGGCGGACAAATCGAAACTGATTATCACCCTTTAGAATGGGCGTTATTGGCCGAAGAACGAGGAGCTGGTGAATTGTTGCTCTGTAATATAGATCATGATGGTATGAGAATAGGACTTGATTTAGAGATTACTCGTAGTATATCTGAGAGTGTTAAGATCCCCATTATTACAAGTGGAGGATGCGGCTTAGCTCAACAATTTTCAGATGGCTTTTTACTTGGGAAAGCAGATGCAGTAGCCGCAGGTAGTTTTTTTGCACATCGAGATCAAAACTTTATGCAAACTCGTTCACAGATTAAAAATTCTGGTGTAGATATTAGAATGCATAAATAATATATTAAGTGCTTTAATTAAATAATCTGCTTTTTTGAAAATTTACAAATGAAGAATTATAAATGTCTCAAGCATAAAATTTATGTTGATGCAGAATTTCAGCTATTACCGATAAGAGATGAAGATAAACTGGTAATATTAAAGATGCGCAATGAGCAATTATATCACCTCAGGCAAGAGAAGCCCTTAACAGTTGAGATGCAAGACTTTTATTTCAAATCTGTAATTGGTAAATTGTTTGATCAAGAAAAACCCGAACAAATACTGTTCTCATTTTTAGAAAATAATTGTTTTATTGGATACGGGGGGTTAGTTCATATTAATTGGATTGATCGTCATGCTGAAATTTCTTTTATTATGAGAACTGAGCTTGAGAAAGATAAGTTTTCTTGTTACTGGAGTAGATTTATAAAGTTATTGGAAAAAGTAGGTTTCGAAGATTTGAAATTTCATAAGCTATTTACATACGCATTTGATCTAAGACCACACTTATATCCAGTTTTGGAGAATATGGGATTCTTCGAAGATGCCAGATTGAAAGAACATTGTTTATTTCAGGGGAGGTACATCGATGTAGTTATAAATTCAAAAATTAATGGGGATGTTGAAGTATCGGAGAGCTAATATTGGAGATTTAGAACGTTATTACAAATGGGTGAATGACCCTGAAGTAAGAGAACAATCTTTTAACTCCGACATTATTAGTTTTGAAAATCACACCAATTGGTTTAAGTCGGTATTGGAAGACGAGTTCTCTTGGATGTATATATTCCAGAATGAAAAGGCAGAAGATGTTGGCCAGGTACGCATTCAGCAACAGGATAAACTCAATGCGTTGATAGGTATTTCTATTTTGCCAGAGCATAGGGGTAAAGGCTATGCAGCAGAAATGTTGCTATTAGCAACAAACATTTTTATAGATGCTAATGAGAGCATGGTTATCAATGCGTATATAAAGGAAACAAATCTCAAGTCGAAATTTTCATTTGAAAAATCAGGATTTAAACTTGAGGGAATGATAAATTATAAAGAAGTAAATAGTTTTCACTACACAAAAAGAAATGAGGATAGATAGTTTTAAGATAGATGAAAGAAGTCCCGTGTTTATTATTGCTGAGTTGTCTGCTAACCATAATGGAAGTTTAGAGAATGCTCTTGAAACTATAAAGTCAGCTAAACGAGCGGGAGCGAATTGCATAAAGCTTCAAACATATACGGCTGATACGATTACGATAGATAGTGATAAGCCAGATTTTATGATTAAAGATACCATTTGGGACGGTAGAAAATTACATTCATTATATAAAGAAGCTTTTACACCTTGGGAATGGCATAAGCAGTTATTTGAAGCTGCAAAAGCAGAAGGTTTAATATGCTTTTCTTCTCCATTTGATTTTTCGGCAGTAGATTTTTTGGAGGAACTTAACGCTCCTGCATATAAAATAGCCTCTTTTGAAATTACTGATATTCCCTTAATTGAATATGTTGCTTCGAAAGGTAAACCAATCATTATATCAACGGGTATTGCTCAAAAAGAAGACATAGAACTGGCAGTAGACGCTTGTAAAAGAATGGGGAATGATGAAATTGCTTTGTTGAAATGCACATCTAGCTATCCAGCACCAATTGAAGAAGCGAACATGGTTATGGTTAAAGATTTAGCCGAAAGATACGGAGTTATAAGTGGACTTTCCGATCACACGCTAGGAAGTACTGTACCGGTAGTTGCTACGTGTTTTGGGGCTAAGATTATAGAAAAGCATTTTATAATAGATCGAGAAATTGGTGGACCGGATGCTTCATTCTCAATGAATGAACAAGAGTTTTCAGAAATGGTCAAAGCTGTTCGTGAAGCAGAAAAGGCTATTGGAAATATAGATTATGAGCTGACGCCTAAACAGCTAAAAGGTCGCGATTTCTCTCGCTCTTTATACATAGTGGAAGATATCGAAGCCGGAGACGAAATCACCCCGCAAAATGTGAAATCTATAAGACCAGGATTTGGCTTGCATCCTAAATTCTATCCTGAAGTTCTTGGGAAGCGTGTAAAAGTAAAGTTGGAGAAAGGAGATAGATTGGATTTCTCACAATTGTTTTAGTATAGGGACTGATGATGTTGGATGTTGATGATAAGGATACAAAAATAAAGGTATCTACAATAAGTTATTTTGATGTCAATCAAAAGAATGGGGGAGCTATTTTTGCTAAAAATCTTGATACTTTTTTAAATACCTCTAATTCTTTCCTGTCAAGTATTTATTGCAATATTAAAAAAGGCTACAGTGAAAAAGTAGAGGCGCTAGAGAATAGAACAAGTATAGGCATTTCTGCAAAACTCAAGCAATGGGTTCTAAAAAATAACTTGTTTGAATTAACCATCTATTTTTTACGTAATGATTTAAATGCACTTAAGTTATTAATTGGGCTGCGTTTAAAAAAACAAATAGATGATAACTCTATATTATTGTTTCATGATCATTTAACTCTTTTTTATGCCGGGTTATTTTTCAACTTGAGCAAAAGAAAAGTGGTATTGATTATGCATAACGATGGAAACCCAATAGATATGATTACCCTAGGTATCCAAACGGTTTGGAAAAGAAAATTGTTGTCAAACTATCTAGCATATCAAATGACCAAAGTTGTGAGACATGTTGATAAAGCTGTTTTTTTATGTGACAAAGCAAAACATCGTTTTTTAAATGCTTACCAATTAAGTAACGAAAAGGCCATTTCAATACCTAATGGTATTAAACCTTTAGATGGTGTTAATTTTTCAGAAAGAAAAGGCAATAGAATTAAGTTTATTACCGTATGTACTTTGAATGAACGGAAAGGTATTGACCTGTTGATCGAGGCTATTCCGATTATCAATAATACTTTTGAAGAAAAGATAGAGTTTGTTGTTGTTGGTGATGGACCATTAATAACTGAACTTTATGCTTTGTCTAGACTGCATCTTAATTTAAATGTAATGGGAGAATCATCGCAAGTGGCAGAATTACTTGCTGAATCAGACGTTTTTTTCCTGTTAAGTAGAAATGAGGGACAACCTCTTTCTATACTTGAAGCACTTAGGGCATCCTTAATCGTCCTAACAACAGATGTTGGCTGTTCTTCATCCATGGTTAATGACTCAAATGGAATTCTAGTTAATCCTAATGTCCAAGAAATAGTAGATGGAGTTACAGCCTTGGTTATAAATTGGGATATGTATGAACAGAAACGGATTAATTCAAAAAAAATATTCAATGAGCTTTTTCAAGAGCAGAAAATGTATAATTCTTATAAAAAGCTTTTTAGTTCCTTATAATAAATGAAGATTTCAAAAATTTTTAACGAAAATAAAACTGTTGCCAATTTTTTTTACTCCATTTTTAATGGATATCATCAAATCAGAAGGTCTATTAAAGGAAATGGGAAATTTCAGCTCTTAGGAGACAAACCAGTAAAATTTTATGTTCCACTTCACCCAATTCCTGAAAGCAATTTATTTGGTCACATCAGCGTGTTTAAAAAATACCTAGGTAATAAATCAAACTTGCTCAACATCCATGTACAGCATGGTGTAATATTAGGTAATCTGGTGCAAAAAATCATGAAAGACTCTTTTGCTACTACAATTATCACATACTCAAAAAAGAGACAAGATATTATAAAACTGCAAACTGGGAAAAAAGTTATTGCTGTGGGGCCATACATCCAGTATAGTAAAAGCAGGCTTTCTCCAGTAGAATTTAAAAAACTGAAAGAAACATATGGTAAAACTTTATTGGTTTTTCCAGCACATTCTTCGGTTGATAGAACTAAAATTAACTTTGACCAAATTAGTTTAATAGATAAAATAAATGAGATTAAGGAAAGGCATGCTGTTAAAACAGTTCTAATTAATTTATTTTATAGTGATTGTTCAAAAGAATCAGTAGCTTTTTATGAAGAAAATGGATTTAAAGTTTGTTCTGCTGGGTACTGGTTAAGTGAAAATTTCCTGCCAAATCTGAGAACTATTTTAGAGCTATCGGATTTGACAATGTCTAATAGGGTTGGTACTCATGTGGGATATGCGGTTTCACTGGGTAAGCCACATTACATATTCAAACAAAGATATCACGAAGATTTTATTGGTAAAAAAGGGCAAGAAGACCTCGCCCAAGTAAACGAGCACCAAGAGCTGGAACAAATAGATAGCGATCGAATAGAATTCAATTTTACTAGCGATGAATTTATAATTACTAAAGAGCAACAAGACATTGTTGAGGAGTTCTGGGGAAGTGACATCAAGTACACACCTGATCAACTTCAAGATTTGCTGTTTTTAAAGTAATAACGGTACAATTCCATTTTACTCAATTTACTAATAGGTGGCAATTTATTTATTTGTTTTTTTATTATTGTCGATTGCAGCTATTGTAGAAACCTTAGGTCAGCGGGTGTCTGCAGCTATAATTCTTGGGGTTTCATTATTTGTATTGTTAATACTGACTATTTTTAGAGAAGGCATTGGTACCGATTTTTATAATTATAAGAAGATTTACGAAGAAACAACTAACCAACAATTATATAGTACAGAATGGGGCTTCATCATTCTAAATTATATTTCTATGTTGTTTGGTGGCTTTAGGGCTGTTTTAGGTTTTTGCGCTTTGATAAATATAGTCGCAATTCTTTTCGTACTTAGTAAATGGAGACTAAATTTATCACTTGGTTTTTTAACTTATTATAGTTTATTCTTTCTTAATCACAATTTCAATACAATTCGCCATGGACTTATGGCAACTTTAGTTTGGGTTGGAATAACACTATACTCAAATAGAAAAGTAGTTAAATCTTTTTTGGCATATTTTTTAGCTACTAGTTTTCACCAAATAGGAATTATATTATTACCTTTCCAATTTCTGTACAAAATAAAAATTAGATTTTTTTTTGAAATACTGATATTAATATTCCTCTATGTGATTGGAAATCTAGCACAGAACTTATTTGGAATAATTAATTTATTTTTTTCGAGTAGTAGATTGGAATATTACGAAAATGATTTTTACGCAGAAGGTGTAGCTAGATATAAATTTGGACTTGGTTTTTTATTGTATTTAGTTGTTTATGTTACTTTCCGGCTTTGTGCTAAATATTTTGAGAATTATTTAACCATTAATACATTAACTCGATTTTTGTTTTTGGGTATTTGTGTCATCCTTTTATTTGCTTCGGTATCTATTTTTGTCGAACGTATTGCAAATGTATTTCTGATGTCACTCATATTTATATTTGCGTCTATAAGCCAGATCAAGGTAAATCTATATTATAAACTTTTTTTCTTTTTGGTTATTGTTGGAATAGATTTCTTCTTTCTCTATAAAGTTACGAATATTCCAGGTATTGATAGACCTTATCAATTTCTTCCGTATAATTTCAAGATAGATTAGATGATCTATTTTTTTAATCATAAAAATCTAAATGGTTTAATTAGTGACAAAAAATTTAACAATTGAGTATATACTGAATCAATGCAATGGTAACAGCTAGTATTGTTTTATATAAAAATGAAAGATTTGTTTTGCACCAAGCGATCAAAAGTTTTCTTTTTTATCAACAAGGATTACTTTTTTTAATAGACAATTCGCCTACAAACGAACTTGAAGATGTTTTTAAAGATGATAAGGTAGTTTATATCCATAACCCATCAAATCCAGGCTTTGGCGCAGCCCACAACATTGCTATAAGAAAAGCTATAGAAGATGGTGCGAAATATCATTTTATTATCAATCCAGATATTAAGATTCAAGAAGATGTGTTTACTCCAATGATTGATTTTATGGAGGCTAATCCTGAGATTGGTATGATAATGCCTAAAATACTGAACGAAGATGGTTCAGTACAAAACCTTCCAAAACTGTTGCCGCATCCGTTTTGGATTTTTAGAAGAAAATTGAAAAAGATAGATCCATTTGGTACTGAATTTATAAATAAATATGAGCTTAGATCAGTACCAAAAAATCAAATTTATAACGTTCCCATCCTCTCTGGATGTTTTACATTATTGAAAGTTGATGCAATAAAGGAAGTTGGAATGTATGACGAGAAATTTTTCATGTATTTTGAAGATTTTGATTTGTCTAGAAGAATACATCAAAAATATAAGACAGTTTATTTTTCAAAAGTATCCGTTGTACATTTATATGAGGGTGGTGCTAATAAAAGTTGGAAGCTTTTTAAAATATTTATTGACTCTATGATAACTTATTTTAACAAATGGGGTTGGTTTTTCGACAAGGAGAGAAAATGGTTTAACAAAGCGACTTTGGAGCAATTTAAAAAATGAAAGTTACCATCACAGGCTCATCAGGCTTCGTTGGCCAAAATCTTATCGCCTACCTACAAGACGTGATTATTACCAAGCTTTCCCGCCAGAAATTAAGTACTCCAATAGTTAACAACTGTAACTCCATCATCCACCTCGCAGGTAAAGCCCACGATTTAAAGAAAACTTCAAATCCCGACGAGTATTACCAAGTTAACTACGAATTGACCAAGAAACTTTACGATGCGTTCTTAAAGTCGGATGTAAAGAAGTTTATTTTTATTAGTTCAGTAAAGGCTGCGGCGGATAGCGTAGAAAATATTTTAACTGAAGAACATCAACCTAATCCGCAAACAGATTACGGAAAGTCTAAACTGATGGCCGAACAATATATACAGTCTCAGGCGCTACCAGAAGGTAAATCATACTATATTTTAAGGCCTTGTATGATTCATGGACCCGGCAATAAGGGAAATTTGAATTTGCTTTATAAATTTGTTCAAAAAGGTATTCCATATCCTTTGGCTGCTTTTGAGAACAAACGCTCATTTCTAAGTGTTGAAAACCTTTGTTTCGTGATTAAGCAGCTATTAGAAAAGGAAGTTGCTTCTGGTGTGTATAACGTAGCCGACAATGAAGCGTTGTCGACCAATAAAGTGGTAGAGATTTTAGCGTCATCCTCAAATAAACAAGCTAAACTTTGGAAAATTCCAACTGGATTAATCAAAGGCATGGCCAAAATCGGCGACGTGTTGAGATTGCCCCTTAGCTCAGAACGCCTTCAGAAACTGACAGAAAGTTATGTAGTGAGTAATCATAAAATCAAAACTGCTTTAGGCGTTCATTTTCCAATTAGTACCATAGAAGGGTTAGCAATTACGGCAAAATCGTTCAATAGTATAACTCCACCTCAACCCTAGGTTTAAAGTACACTTCAAGTAGGGATAGAGTACTGTGAGAGTACTAATCTATGCTTGCATAATAATTTCCATTTCACTTAATGCAAAATTCAATTCTACTTCTATATTTTGTTCTTTTTATAATTTTAGAACTGGTTTATTTTAAAATCGCAGATCGCTTCAACATTATTGATAAGCCAAATCATCGAAGCTCGCACACCAGCGTCACTATTCGAGGCGGGGGCGTCATCTTTCCTTTAGCTGTTTTGGCTTATTCAATCGCTAATGGTTTTGAAAATGTTTATTTTCTTATCGGTTTGTTAGCTATATCTGCCATTAGCTTTTTAGATGATGTACTAACGCTGAATAACAAAGTTAGATTGAGCATTCATTTGAGCTCAGTATTGTTATTGTTTTTTCAATGGAATTTATTCAGTTTAAATTGGTATTGGATACTGATAGCTCTAATTTTTGTAATTGCTACAATAAATGCTTACAACTTTATGGATGGTATAAATGGAATAACCGGTGGATATAGCCTACTCACAATTGCAACGTTATATTATATCAACGAACAAGTAGTAAGTTTTACGTCAAGCGAACTTTTGATTATTGTTGGTTTGTCTTTAATTGTATTCAATTTCTTTAATTTCAGAAAAAAAGCCAAATGTTTTGCTGGCGATGTAGGTAGTGTGAGCATTGCGTTTATCGTCGTATTCTTTATTGGCCAATTGATATTAACTACTCAAAACTTGTCCTATATATTATTGCTATTAGTCTATGGAACCGATACGGCTTTTACCGTTCTGTTTAGGAAAGTGAGGGGCGAAAATATCTTTGAGGCGCATCGTAGCCATTTCTATCAGCACTTGTCTAATCATCGAAAATATTCACACATTTTGGTTGCTAGTATATACATAATGGCTCAGTTATTGATAAATTTTGTTCTAATAACTGTAATAGAAACTGGTATAATATATCCTTTATTTATGTTTTTCATATTCATTTTTATTTACCTCTTTCTTAGAATTAAGCTCGAAGGAAGACAGAAGTTATTGGTTTCGTATCAATAGCAAAATGT
Organism: Pedobacter sp.; assembly: GCF_031119335.1. GTDB lineage: Bacteria > Bacteroidota > Bacteroidia > Sphingobacteriales > Sphingobacteriaceae > Pedobacter. The sequence continues at coordinate 75,305 of NZ_JAVHXT010000004.1, read as the reverse complement.
AATAAAATTGATAGACTATAATTATAATTGTACCTTAGCTAAAATTATCTACTTTGTTTGGTAAAATAAATATCGTTCCTCGTTGGATTATTTTCCTTCTAGATTTAAGCATCTGCTTGGCTTCTGTAGTGATTGCTTATGCTGTTAAGCTGAATCTTGCACTATCAGCCATCGATATTATAGAATTTAGCAGAAATGTACTGATTATTACAGCCATCAACATCGTTGTATTCTTTAATGTAAAAACCTATGCTGGTATTATTCGCTATACTAGTGCGCAAGATACGTTTAGGATACTTTTTGCTGTAATTATCAGCAACGGCATCTTTTCATTTATCAATTTTGTCATTACGGCACTTGGTCATCCACCGTACATATCTAATACTGTTTTAATTATCAATCTACTTACCTCTTTTCTTTTATTGATTACTTATCGGGTATTGATAAAGTACTTTTTTATGTACATCAAAAACTTGAATTTGGATAAAAAGAAAGTGATTATTTACGGAGCAGGTGAAGCTGGACTGGCAACAAAAAGAACTTTCGATCATGACGGTAAGGTAAATAAAACCATTATGGCTTTTGTTGATGATGATGAGAGAAAAGTTGGAAAAGCTATTGACGGTGTGAAAATTTTAAGTGCGGCACGCTTAGAAGAACTTATTAAAGATCATGAAGTTGATGAAGTAATTTTTGCGTCCTACACTATCCCTTTAGAAAGAAAAAACAATATCGTTGATGTTTGTTTAGAAAATGAAGTGACCGTATTGAATATTCCACCTGCAGATGCCTGGGAAGGTGGCAAGTTAAACAAGTCGCAAATACAAACCATTAACATTGAAGATTTATTAAACCGTAAGCCTATAGAAATTGATGTTCAGGGCTTGCAGAACCAACTCAAAGATAAAAGAATACTGATTACTGGTGCAGCGGGCTCTATCGGTAGCGAAATTGTGCGCCAGTTGATGAACTTTGAGGTTGGATTGATTATCCTTTGCGACCAATCTGAAACTGCACTGCACGATATCTATCTTGAGTTAGAGGAGAACCATAAACAAAATAACTTCCACGCTTTTATTGGGGATGTGAAGGATGAGAAGCGAATGGTACATTTATTTGAGATGTATAAACCTCATTACGTTTACCATGCAGCAGCCTATAAGCATGTTCCTTTAATGGAAGACAATCCTTCGGAAGCCATAAAAAATAACGTACTAGGCACCAAAATGATTGCTGATCTTTCAGTGAAATATGGGGTTCAAAAGTTTGTAATGGTTTCTACAGACAAAGCAGTAAACCCAACCAATATTATGGGGGCTTCTAAGCGTATTGCTGAAATTTATGTGCAATCGCTCAACAATTCTCTTAATAAAAAAGATTTGGTATTTAGTAATGGATTAAGTTATATCAATGATTTAGAAGTTAAGCCTATTACAAAATTTATTACTACTCGTTTTGGTAATGTATTAGGCTCAAATGGTTCGGTAATACCTCGTTTTAAACAGCAGATAGAAAAAGGCGGACCTGTTACGGTAACGCATCCGGAAATTACAAGGTACTTCATGACCATACCAGAGGCTTGCCGTTTGGTTTTAGAAGCTGGATGCATGGGGAAAGGTGGAGAAATCTTCGTTTTTGATATGGGTAAATCTGTGAAGATTGTAGAGTTGGCGAAGAAAATGATCCGCTTGGCGGGATTAATCCCAAATCAAGATATCAAAATTCAATATTCTGGGCTTAGACCAGGAGAAAAGCTTTTCGAAGAACTATTGAACGACAATGAAAATACCTTGCCAACACATCATGAGAAAATTATGATCGGTAGGGTTCGTGAATATATTTTTGAGGATGTGGAACGTCAAATTTATTCACTAATAAAATATGCTAATGTAAATGATGACAGACAGGTAGTGATTGCCATGAAAAAGTTGGTCATTGAGTTCAAGAGTAAAAATTCCGTTTTCGAAGAGTTAGACGGAGCAATAAATGAATAACAAATTGATGAAAAGATATAATATATTGGCCATTTTATTGGCCTTTTTTGTTTTTGAAGTAAACGCTCAACAGGTTGATCAAACCGCAAATCAATACATCCTTCACGATTATCAGCTTTATCAAAAACTGAATAGACCAGTTTACGATACAAAAACTAAATTCCATTCTTCTATTCGTGGTTTTTATGCAGACGATGAGAGGTTAAAGCCGTATTTCGATTCTTTAATGAATTACGGTACCGACACGCTGAATAAAAGAAGTTGGGTTCACCGCAAGTTGTTTCAAGAACATTTAATTCAATTTAAAACTGATGAATATAATATCTATGCTGACTTTCTTGCTGATTTTCAAATTGGTAAGGATATTGAAGGCAATAGAAGCACTTGGTTAAATACCCGTGGTTTTCAAGTGGGCGGAAATGTGGGCGAGAAGTTCTCATTTTATCTTAACGGTTTTGAGAACCAAGGTAAATTTGCTGATTATGTGAACGATTACATTGTTGCCAATCAAGTAGTGCCTGGACAAGGTTATGGTAAGCTCGCAACTGATAAACAAGATTGGGCTTATGTGACTGCGCTGCTTTCTTACACCCCAAATAAGTATTTAAATTTTGCTCTCGGTTACGATAAGAACTTCATCGGCGACGGTTATCGTTCCGTATTATTATCTGATGTTTCTTCTAATTATTCTTTTTTTAGATTGAGAGCAAGCTTGGGAAGCCTACAATACCAAACCATTTACGCTTATATGCTAGACCCTGGCGCTCCAAAGTTGGCTAGTGACAGAAGATTAGGCGATAGAGGCAAATGGATGGCTGCACATTATTTAGATTGGAATGCTACAAATCGTTTTTCGGTTGGTTTTTTCCAAGCCGTAACATGGGCTGATGCTGAAGTTGAAGGTAAAAGAGGATTTGATTTTAATTACATCCATCCTTTTATGTTCTTAAGACCAGTAGAGAACACCAATACTACTTCGCCGGATAAGATGAGATTAGGATTGAACGTAAAGTATGAGCTATTGGAAAAGACAGCACTTTACGGACAGTTTATGTTCGATGAATTTACAGCAAAAGAGTTCTTTGCCGGAAATGGATATTGGGCAAATAAATGGGCCGTACAGTTAGGGTTAAGAGGGGCTGATTTATTCAAAGTTGAGCGACTTAACTATTTAGCAGAGTTTAATACAGCCCGTCCTTATACTTATGCACATTTCGACAGGTTGTCTAATTATGCCAACTACAATCAGCCATTGGCGCATCCTTTTGGTGCTAATTTTAGAGAGTTTTTAGGCTTGTTAAACTATAGCGTAAAAAGATTTGATTTCCAGGGACAGGCTTTGTATGCCGCTTATGGATTGGATGAGGCTGGGACTAACTACGGAAAAGATATTTTTAAAAGTTATAACACTAGAACTGTCAACTACGGAAGTAAAGTTGGCAATGGTATCTTAACTGAACTTTATACCCTGCAAGGAAAAGTAGCTTATCTACTAAATCCAAAATATAATTTAAGGTTAGAGTTAGGTGGTATCTTGAGACAAGAGAAAAATAGCTTGTCTAAACATAATACAGCTATGGTGACTTTCGGATTGAGGACTAGCTTTAGAAACCTTTATTATGATTTTTAGCCCGCTGCTCCGTCATTTCGACGAGGAACGAGGAGAAATCTATTGCATAGTAGCGCAAACCGAAATTGGGGCACTGCCGTATGTCGGGTTTTCTACTAAAGAACTTGCAGATTTCTCCCTGCGGTCGAAATGACGATTTTAGACTTACCTATCGCCTACTCAAATAATCCTGATATGCTAACTTTAAACCTTCTTCCAATTCAATTTGATGTTTCCAACCCAAATTATGAAGCTTAGAAACATCCATTAGTTTACGTGGTGTACCATCTGGTTTGCTCGTATCGAATACTAACTCTCCTTCAAACCCTACAGTTTCTTTAACAGCTAGAGCTAAATCTTTAATGGTTAAATCTTCTCCAGTACCGATATTAATTAAAGTAGGTTCGCTATAATTTTCCATTAAGTAATAACAAGCATCTGCTAGGTCGTCAGCGTATAGAAATTCACGCATTGGCGAGCCTGTTCCCCAAATTACAACTTCTTTGCTGCCATTGTTTTTTGCTTCGTCAAACTTTCTAATTAAAGCTGGCAAAACGTGAGAATTTTCTGGGTGATAATTATCGTTCAATCCGTATAAATTAGTTGGCATTACCGAAATGAAGTTACAACCATATTGGTCTCTGTAAGCATCACACATCTTAATTCCTGCTATTTTAGCGATGGCGTAAGGCTCGTTTGTAGGTTCTAAAGTGCCGGTTAACAAATAGTCCTCTTTAAGCGGCTGAGGAGCTAATTTTGGATAAATACAGCTCGAACCCAAAAACATCAATTTGGTAACGCTATTTAAATAAGATTGATGTATAACGTTATTTTGAATAGCCAAGTTCTCGTAAAGAAAATCTGCTCTGTAAGTGTTATTAGCTACAATTCCACCAACCTTTGCTGCCGCTAGGAAAACATAATCAGGTTTCTCTTGAGCAAAAAAATCAGCTACCGCTTGTTGGTTACGTAAATCTAACTCTTTTGAAGTTCTTGTAATGATATTTTGGTAACCTTCTTTTTGAAGCTTACGATAGATAGCAGAACCAACCATCCCACGGTGACCTGCTACGAAAATTTTAGAATTCTTTTTCAATTGAGTGTATTTTGTCAGTCTGAGCTTGTCGAAGACTAAGAAGCCATTATTTTAGTTGTTCTGCTTACCGCAACTTTTTTTACCGCTTGGATAATTGCAGCAGTGTCATACCCGCAAAGTGCCCATAGTTCTGGTTGTTCGCCGTGTTCTACAATCTCGTCAGGAATACCCAATCTAGTTACGTTAGATTTATAACCATTATCAGCCATAAATTCTAGCACTGCACTCCCCATTCCACCTTGTAAACAACCATCTTCTACAGTAATTACATTTTTGAAACGAGTAAATACATCGTGAAGTAGTTCCTCATCTAAAGGTTTTACGAAACGTAAATCGTAATGTGCAGGGTTAATCCCATCGCTATTTAACTCTTTACAAGCTTCTACAGCGAAATTACCAACATGGCCGATAGTTAAGATTGCTACATCTTCGCCATCACATATTTTACGGCCTTTTCCCACTTGTAACTCATTTAATGGGCGTTTCCAGTCTGGCAACATACCATTTCCTCTCGGGTAACGAATAGTGAACGGCCCTTTGTTTTCCAATTGTGCGGTGTACATCATGTTACGCAACTCTTCTTCGTTCATTGGAGAAGCCACCGTCATATTTGGAATGCAACGCATAAAAGCCAAGTCGTAAGCTCCGTGGTGCGTTGCGCCATCGGCGCCAGCTAAACCAGCTCTATCTAAGCAAAATACTACGTTCAAGTTTTGTATAGCGACATCGTGGATAACCTGGTCGTAAGCCCTTTGCATAAAGCTAGAGTAGATATTACAGAACGGCACCAATCCTTGCGTAGCTAAACCAGCTGAAAAAGTAACCGCATGTTGCTCGGCTATACCTACGTCGAAAGCTCTGTCTGGCATTGCTTTCATCATAATATTCAGCGAACAGCCCGACGGCATTGCAGGAGTGATACCGACAATTTTTTTGTTCGCTTCTGCCAATTCTACCATGGTATGCCCAAAAACATCTTGGTATTTTGGTGGCTGCGGTTTGTCTGGAACCGATTTTTTAATCTCACCAGTAATTTTATCGAACAAACCTGGTGCGTGCCATTTGGTTTGGTCTTTTTCCGCCAATGCGAAACCTTTACCTTTAACCGTAACGCAATGCAAAAGTTTTGGACCAGGAATATCTTTCAAGTCTTTGATGATGGCCGCTAAACGTTTCACATCATGACCATCAACCGGACCAAAATATCTAAAATTTAAAGCTTCGAAAAGGTTACTCTGTTTAAGTAAAGTACCTTTAATGCTCTTCTGAATTTTCTTTACGTATTTCTGTGCGTTTGGACCAAGCTCAGAAAGTTTGGTCAGCACATTAAACACATCATCCCTAAAACGATTGTAAGATTTTGAAGTAGTGATGCTTGTTAAATATTCTTTTAGTGCGCCAACGTTAGGGTCAATGGACATACAATTGTCGTTCAAAATTACCAAAACGTTAGATTTCTCAATACCTGCATGGTTTAAACCTTCAAAAGCCAAACCTGCAGTCATAGCACCATCGCCAATTACGGCTACGTGCTGCCTGTCTTTTTCGCCTTTGTAATGAGAAGCCACGGCCATACCCAAAGCTGCAGAAATAGAAGTAGAAGAGTGGCCTACGCCAAAAGTATCATATTCGCTTTCACTAATTTTGGGGAAACCGCTAATGCCATTAATAATTCTGTTGGTATGGAATTGATCTTTTCTTCCTGTTAAGATTTTATGACCATAAGCCTGATGACCTACGTCCCAAATCAGTTTATCGTAAGGCGTATTGAGTGCGTAATGCAAAGCAACAGTTAGCTCTACTACACCTAAACTCGCTCCAAAATGCCCGCCGTTAACACTCACTACATCAATGATATACTGGCGTAACTCTTGGCAAATCTGCTCCAGTTCCTGCTCACTATATTTCTTTAAATCCTCTGGATAATTTATGGTAGATAATAAGGCTCCTGTTTTTACTTCCATGCAATGTTATAAAAGCACAAATTACGGTATTTTGTTTAATAATTTTATCAATAAAAATTCCAAATAGCTAGAATGTGTAGGCCAATGTTTATGAGAATGACTTAGTTATGCGCATTAGTTCATTGTATAACCTAATATTTTGAGTATTTTTACCGAAACAAACACATATTTCCAATTCCAAATAATGAACAGAGACACATTAGTTTTCGATTTAATTGACAAAGAATTAGACAGACAAGAACACGGATTAGAGCTTATCGCTTCAGAAAACTTCGTTAGCAAGCAAGTAATGGAAGCTGCGGGGTCGGTTTTAACCAACAAATACGCTGAAGGTTTACCGGGAAAACGTTACTATGGAGGTTGCCAAGTGGTAGACGAAATAGAGAACATCGCTATTGATAGAGCTAAGCAACTTTTCGGTGCGGCGTGGGTAAACGTACAACCACACTCTGGTGCTCAGGCTAATGCTGCGGTAATGTTGGCGGTAATTCAACCTGGAGATAAAATCTTAGGTTTCGATTTGTCTCACGGTGGTCACTTAACTCACGGTTCTCCTGTTAATTTCTCTGGAAAACTTTATCAACCTTTGTTCTATGGTGTAAAAAAGGAAGATGGTAAAATCGATTATGCAAAATTGGAAGAAGTTGCACTAGCCGAAAAACCAAAATTGATTATTTGCGGTGCATCTGCTTATTCTAGAGAGTGGGATTACGCTTTTATCCGTAAAGTTGCCGATCAAATAGGTGCTTTGGTATTGGCCGATATTTCTCACCCAGCTGGTTTTATCGCTAAAGGGTTGTTAGACAATCCACTTCCTCATTGCCATATTGTAACTACAACTACCCACAAAACTTTAAGAGGTCCACGTGGTGGGATGATTATGATGGGCAAAGATTTCGAAAATCCATGGGGTTTAAAAACGCCAAAAGGCGAAACTAGAATGATGTCTAACTTATTGGACATGGCTGTTTTTCCTGGTACGCAAGGTGGGCCGTTAGAGCATATCATTGCTGCTAAAGCAATTGCTTTTGGCGAAGCTTTAACTGACGAATATGGCGATTATATCAAACAAGTTGGTGCAAATGCACAAGAAATGGCTAAAGCTTTTGTTGCAAAAGGCTATGGTATCATTTCTGGTGGTACAGATAACCATTTGATGTTAATCGACCTAAGAAATAAAAACATTACTGGTAAGGCTGCTGAAGAAGCTTTAGGCAAAGCCGATATCACCGTTAACAAAAATATGGTACCATTTGACGATAAATCTCCGTTTGTAACATCGGGATTTAGAGTAGGTACTGCTGCAATTACTTCTAGAGGTTTTAAAGCAGAACAAATGGAAGAAATTGTTGACTTGATTGATGAAGCATTGATGAATTCGGGCGATGACCAAGTACTTGAAGCGGTAAAAACTAAAGTTCAGGCCTTAGTAAGTCGTTTTCCACTTTATAAATAGTTATATTCGGGTTTAATTACCGAATATTATGCTAAATGTTCCTTCTCCAAGTTATCAGATGGAAGAGCGCCGCTTGGCCGCACTTTACTCTTACGATGTTCTTGGAGAAGGACTTAACAACGAGCTAGATAACCTAGTTAAGTTAGCGGCTCAAATCGCCTCTACCAAAAAAGCCTATATCAGTTTCATTGATAAAGAAAACATTGTTTTTAAGGCTACCTACGGTTTAATTACCCAACAACGCATTTTCAATAGAGCAGGCAGTATTTGTCAATATGCAATGTATAAAGACATTTACGTTGCTCCAGACCTTAGATTAACCAAAGAGTTTCATGATAATGCCTTAATTTCTTCGCAAGATAATATCTTATTTTACGCCAGTGTGCCATTGATAGATGCTGATGGTTATGCTTTAGGTTGTTTATGTGTAGTAGATGATTGCGTGAAAGAGCTTACATCGTTGCAAACTGAAGCTTTACAAACGTTGTCTCTGCAAATTATTACACAACTTTCTTTAAGGCGCAAAAATCTACAGTTGGAAGTTCAAACCAAACGCTCAGAAGAATTCATCAATGTGTTTGAGGCTTCTCCAGAAATTCACTGTATTTTAACTAGAGACGGCGATATTATTTTTACCAACCAAGCTGCAAAGAAAATGCTGGGTTACGAAATTGAAGAAGTATTGGGTAAAAGTATGTGGAGCTTTTGTCATAGTGAAGATATCCATCGAATAATAACTCACATTGAAGAAGGGTTAAAAGAAGGTAAAAAACAGTTCTTTTTGGATTTTCGTGTTGTAGACAAGGCAAAGCATATCAAATGGCTAAGCTGGATCATGGTGGCCAAAGAGGACAGGTGGTATAGCTACGGAAGAGATATTACAGAGAAAAAGCGTTTAGACTTCGAATTAAATCAACTTTCCTTGGTAGCAAGTAAGGTAAATAATGGTGTGGTAATTAGCGATGATTACAATCGGGTAAGCTGGGCAAACGATGCCTTTACTGAAATTACGGGCTTTACTTTGGAAGATATTCAAGGTAAGCCTTTGGGCGATTTAATTAGGGGCCCAGAAACGGACTGGTCTGTAATTGAAGAAGCTAGGAAACTCATTAGCCAAAAGAAATCTTTTACAGTTGATATTTTGGCATACAGAAAAGATAAAAAGAAAATTTGGCTTTCTATCTACAGCACTATTATTTTGAGTGAAGATGGTGAGGTGGAGACCGAGATTGAAATTATCATTGATACGACTGCCAAAAAGAAAGCAGAGCAGGAGCTGGAAGTTTTGTCTACCGTTGCGAGCAAAACAAATACAGGTGTTACAATTTGTAATCAAGATGGAGAGATTACTTGGGTAAACGAAGCTTTAGAGCGTTTAACGGGTTATTCTGCTGCCGAAATAGCAGGTAAGCTGTTAGGCGACGTGCTTTCTACCGACGAAACTGACAGACGTGTGATTTTGGAAGCAAGGAAGGCATCTGAAGACAAGAAGTCGTTCTCTATAGAAGTGTTGGCGCAGAAAAAAGATGGTACGCCGATTTGGTTATTGGTAGCTAACACGCCAATCGTTAACGAAAAAGGCACGGTAGAACGTTACATAGAATTAATTACAGACATTACAGAACGTAAGCAAGTAGAAAGAGACATCCTATATTCGAAAGAGCAAGCATTGCAATTAAGCGAAGCGAAGGAAATGTTTTTATCGGTAATGAGCCATGAAATTCGTACGCCTTTAAATGCAATAATTGGAATGACTCACTTGCTCATCGAAAACGACCCGAAGCCATCCCAAACCGAAGATCTTAATATCTTAAAGTTTTCTAGCGAAAACTTGCTGAACATTATTAACGATGTACTTGACTTTACCAAGATTGAAACGGGGAACCTGCATTTAGAGTTTTTGCCAACCAATCTTCAGCATTTGTGTAATGACATCATTAACTCGTTACAAGTAAATGCGGCTAAGCAAAAAAACTCACTAAAGCTCATATTTGATAACGAAATACCTGATTTGGTACTGGCGGATAAAACCAGGCTTTATCAAATACTGATGAACTTGTTGGGTAATGCCATTAAGTTTACTACGCAGGGAACCGTTGAGTTACGTTTAAAACTAAAAGCTGAAAATGCCGATACCCTCGATATTTATTTTGAGGTTAAGGATAATGGAATAGGCATCCCATCTGATAAAAAGGAATATATCTTCGAAACTTTTACGCAAGCCAAAACGGATATTTCTAGAAAGTACGGCGGTACAGGCTTGGGTTTAGCTATAACCAGAAAATTATTAAGGTTATACCATTCTGATGTAACTGTAGACAGTGTAGAAGGTAGCGGAACAACATTCTCTTTTACAATCAGTTTTGGAAAATCATCGCAAACTGCGATGCAAGAAAAAGCTAAAGCCGTAGATTTTAAAGGTAAAAGAGTTTTAATTGTAGATGATAATGAAATCAATATTCTTATTGCAAAACGGATTTTGATGAAGTGGGGGCTGAGTATTGATTTTGCTTCTGATGGCTACAAGGCAATTGAGTGCATTACAAGAAATCGATACGATTTGGTTTTTATGGACATTAAAATGCCGGGCATTACCGGTTTCGAAACTACAACCATTATCAGAGGGATGGAGGAGGATTATTATAAGAAACTTCCGATTGTTGCGCTAACAGCATCAACTTTGCACGATGAAGAAAGCAAATTTAAGGAAAGTGGAATGAACGGCCACGTATTGAAACCGTTTAGTCCAACCGAGATTAAAAAGGTGCTGATAGATTTTTTGGGATAAAGTAAAGGGCCGATATTCCGAGTGGAACTATCGACCCTTACCATCTAAATTAACGCTCTCGATATAATAAACGAGAAGCATGGTTAAAAAGTTTTCAGAAAGTTCATATTTTTTTAATTATCCTCGTAACATCCTAATTCAGAAGGAAATAATCTTTCTTTTGCTAATATATCTTTCGATAAATAGCTAGAAAAGTACGGATGTGAGATTAAATTTAAACCCTTGTTTTTTGCTGGGCTACTGTCGTTAAGCTTAAAATTACCCTGTCTAGGGTTTATGAATAAGGGATCGGAATTTGTTAGGTTCCCGTTTCCATTAAATCCGCTTTGCGTAGTTTTTAATAAATTGTTTTTGATATCGATAACCGAAACGGCGGTTGATTTTTTCTCGACAGTCAATTCATCTTCTAAACTACCCCAAATGATGTTGTTGGTTAAAGTTGCTTTCAATGGTGCAAATTCGGTGGCACTAATAAAATCCGATAGATGTACTGCCGAGGTTCTACGGGCAAAATTAAAGTTATAAGCTGCAAAGGTGTTTTGGGCTAAGTCGTAGCTACCCCCACCAATTCCGTAAATCAAATACTGTCCGCAGTTATAGAATAAGTTATTGTAAGCGGCTAATTCAGTATGGTAGCCCAATAAACCTACCACTTGCATGTTTTTAACCACTGTATTTGCCAATACCAATTTCGGATTGCTATTAGAAGACAGCGAATCTACAGTGATACCTGCAATGCCGTTTTTAATGGTCGCGTAGTTAATTATAGAGTTTTTGCTGCTACCATAAATATGAATACCATTCCATTGTCCGGGCTCTTCTTCGTAAATGCGTTCAGTTCTGTCGCTAGCAAATAGGATGGTATCTTTTCTTGTTCCCACTGCATTTAAAGTGCCTTTTACGTGCATGGTAGCTCCGTTGTGGAACAACACCCTTGTGCCAGGAGCGATGCTTAACGTTGCATTTTCCTCAACAGTAACCGAACTAGAAATAATGTAAGGCAGTTTGCTATCCCAAGAGGTATTTGTTTTTATAGATGCATTTTTGAGAAATATCGCATTTTGCCCATAAGCAAGTAATGGTATTCTTTCCTTTTTGCCGTTGAAGAACATCAAAATAGAGTCTTGTACTATAAAAGGTTGGTTTTCTAGAGTTGGATTGATGTTAACTCGAACTAGTATATTGATAGAGTCTTTACCGTTAATTTTTACGTTTTTACCATCAACAATTTGCCTTCCGTTTACATTCATCACGAAAGAAGAATTGGCGCCACCACCAATTTTTATTTCATCTAAGTTAATGGCTTTTTCGTTGTAATTGAATATTTTAAATCTGCGTACTGTCGATCCTACAGAGGTGAAAACGGTATCGAACAATACACTGTCAGTAGAAAAATTGAGCTTAGCGTTGGGGTCAAAAGTGATATCCTCGTCTTTATTGCAGGCTGCAAAAGATAAGGTAATGATGGTAAGAAAGAAAAGTAGAATTCTATTTTTCATCTGTTTTTTTATAACTTTTTTATTTGTCAGATGGAGCTTTCAAAGATTAAAATCTTTGACGGTTCATTATTCTGCAAATGCTACAGCAGCGATGCTCAATTTTTTAATTCCATTGTTTAGCAAGATATTTCCGCAAGCTTCTAATGTAGCCCCAGTAGTAACTACATCATCTACTAAAAGGATGTGTTTTTCTGCGAGCTCTTCGGCTTTAATAACGCTAAAAACATCTTGCATGTTTTCGTAACGGGTATATCTTGCCTTTTTGGTCTGGCTTTCGGTAGATTTATCACGCAGTAAATATTTTGTACTTACTGATATGTTTAGTTCTTCTGCCAAACCAGCTGCAATATACTCACTTTGATTGTAACCTCTAGTTCTCATTTTCTTTTGATGTAATGGAACAGGGATAATAAGGTCAATATCTGCGTAAAATTCGCTTTCGATTACCTTTTTCGCTAGCAATTTACCCAAGGTGATACCAATTTCAGTTTTGCCATCGTACTTTAACCCGTGTATCAGGTTTTGTACTTTGGTAGCTTTTTTAAAATACAGCATGGCCATGGCGGCATTTACATTTAGTCTACCCCACAGTTGTTTAGCTACTGGATTGTCTTGGTACAAATGGAAGTCGGTATAAGGCAAATCGAAAAGGCACTTCGTGCAAATATCCTTTTCTCCATGATAAAGTAGTTTTCCGCAGCCATTGCATAGTTCTGGGAAAAGCAGATTAATGAGATCTTCGGTATAACGTTTCAAGGCAAACATTACACAAGTTAATGAATTTTAGTTGATTGGGAAAGATTATGTTTTACTGATGTATCAGTCTAAGCTTTCCGATAAATCGGAACAGGTAGTTGAAGACCAACCTTTTTGACTTAACAAAAGTTTAAGCTCTTTTATTTCTTGGGCTTGCAAAGTAATAATTTCTTTTAAAGCTTCTATGTCGCTTTTGTCTAAGGTGTTTTTTCTGCTATCGGGCAGAAAATCTTCTATTTCTTTTCCTAAAATATTGGCTATTTCCAGCAATCTTTCTTTAGTTACATTAACTTTTCCCGTTTCTATTTTCTGATAGGTACTTTGACTAATACCCAATTTGGTAGCCATGTATCCTTGGCTTAGGCATTTTTCATCTCGGTAGCGGCGAATGTATTCTTCGCAACCGCCAAAAACGGTTTTCAATTCTTCTCGTGATAAAGTTTTGCCTTAATTTTATCAAGGACTAATTTTGCTTTAAACATATTCATTGGTAGGTAATTGTTAAAGATAAAAGTAACGCAGGTAATTCCGTGAATAATTTTATTCACGGAAAATTTTGGCTGAGGAGATGAGTTGTTTAGCTTTATGAAAAGCTTTTAAAATAAATAAGGCAGCACGATTGCAAGCGAAACTGCCTTAATAAACGAATGCCGACGTTTATTGGCATCGCCGTAAATAGGCCAGCGTGGAGGGCCTATAAAACTTACTGTCAAAAGTACAATTATGAAAAATTTAGATTTAAATAAGATTGATTTTGGGGGAGCGAAACCACTTAGCAGAGAAGAAATGAAAAAAGTTATGGGGGGAGTTATAAGTCCAGAAACTGCCCTTAAGATGTGTGCTGAACAGCTTGCTAGAGATATAGAAGCTGAGGAAAATGATATAGTTAAGCAAATAATGTATGACACTGGGTCGGAGGGTTGCATCAAGGCATATGAAGAAATGATTCAGCCTTATACTTTGCCTGGGCATTACAGTTAAAATTAAATTAGTAAACGATGAAAATTATAGCATCCGTTTTTATTTTGGTTTTTATAAACCTCGGTCTGTATGCGCAGACTGAGGTAATATCTATTACAGGCGAAATCGTTGATAGAAAATCTACTTATGCTTATGTGGGGTTTGGTAAAGAAATCTTTTCCGCCAAAATTATCAATAAGGATTTTAAGATAACGTTGCCAAAGAAGGAAGGCTATGAACTTGGCGCTATCTTTTTCTGGTCAGACTCTTTGTCTAATGAGCAAGCTTATCAAATGATAAAGAATGGTCTTGAAGACTCTCGTACCATAGCGATTGAAAATTTATATATTGTCGCTGGAAAAGTAGCGAAGGAGGCTATAGTTAAAGGCGGGCAATACAATCTAGAATTGGATGAAATGTTTCTATGTTTACGAAATAAATCCTATTTGGATTTTTTCGATAAATATCCAAATTCTCCAGTATCATTAACTTTATTACGGATTTTGATAGGCTTGGCGAAGACCGCACCTTATTTTAAGGGCGAGCTCACATTGAAAATTTATTTTGATAAATTGAGCAACGAATTAAAAGGAACTGAACAGGGAAAAAAGCTATGGACAATGATAGCTCCAATGTATAAAAACTGAAACACAACTCGTAAAATAATTAAGCTTTTTCCTTCACTGCCAACTGCCCACAAGCAGCATCGATATCTTTACCTCTGCTACGCCTAATGTTGGTAGTGATGCCCTGTTTTTTTAGATAATTGGCAAAAGCGTCAATTTTATCGCCTTCGGCATTAATAAAATCTGCAAATTGGATAGGGTTGTATTCGATGAGGTTTACCTTACAAGGCACGTGCTTACAGAATTTGGCCAATTCCATTGCATCCTGTATTTCATCATTAAAGTTATTGAAAACGATGTACTCGTAAGTGACCGGGTTTTTCGTCTTCTGGAAATAGTATTTTAAGGCTTCGGCCAATGCCTTTAAAGAATTATGTTCTGTAATGGGCATAATCTCATGGCGTTTTTGGTCGTTAGCGGCGTGTAGTGAAAGTGCCAAATTGAATTTTACGCCATCATCGCCCAGCTTTTTAATCATTTTTGCAATACCAGCAGTAGAAACTGTAATACGTTTGTAAGACATGTTTAAACCGTCTGGGGCGGTAATGCGATCGATAGATTTCAGCACATTGGCGTAATTCAGCAAAGGTTCGCCCATGCCCATGTACACAATATTGGTTAAAGGAATGTTGTAATTTTTCTTTGCCTGTTGATCGATCAAAACCACTTGGTCGTAAATCTCATCTGCATTTAAATTACGAACACGATCCATATAACCTGTTGCACAAAATTTGCAGGTTAAACTACAGCCCACTTGCGAACTTACGCAGGCAGTCATTCTTTCGTCGGTTGGGATTAGAACGCCCTCTACAATATTGCCATCGTGCAACCTAAAAGCATTTTTAATGGTATGGTCGTTACTGAATTGTGCGTTGCTAATTTCAACGGTGTTGATGGTATAGCCTTCGTTCAGTTTCTTGCGCAAATCTTTCGAGAGATTGCTCATCTCATCGAAATTACGGGCAGATTTTTCCCAAAGCCATTGATAGACTTGCTTGGCCCTAAAGGCAGGTTCGCCCATATCCTTAAAATGTTGGGCTAACTGTTCTGGACTTAACGACCTGATATCTATCTTTTTTGTGCTTTGCATTATTTATTTATCGTTGTAGTGACCCATGGCGGATATGATGTAGACGAATACAATGTCTTCCTCAACTCTATAGATTAGCCTATCCTTCTTGTTTATTCTTCGAGACCAAAATCCAGAAAGTTCGTTGCGTAAAAGTTCCGGTTTGCCAGTTCCCGTGAAAGGATGTTCTGCTAGTTCGGCAACAATTTGTTTGATTTTCTTAATTGAAGCTTTATCGCCAGACTTGAAGTGCTTTCGGAAATGCTCATCCGCTAATTCCTCTATTTCAACCCTAAACTTTCCCATATATCAGTGGGGTCTACGGTTTTAAAATTTCCTCTGTTGTCGGCATCTTTAACCATTTTCACAAAAGCAGGGTCATATTGCTCCTTGTCTTCTTTCTTCTCAAAAGGAATTTTCAAGGCCTTAGCAATTGCTTTTAGGGCTGCTAATTGCTCTTTATTGGCAGGGTGCATTACTAAAGTTTCCATCTTCAATTTATTTATACTAACAAATTTGAATGTACAAAGTTAATAAAAAGAATGAGGCTTCGAAAACCTAATTCCGAAGCCTCTATTTATTAAACTTAAACTATGAAAACATCCTTGTTTTAAGCCTTTGGATTGGTGTCATTGGCCTGAATAGTAGGCGTTATTTCGGTATCCTCTCCTTTTAGGTAAGTAGGCAAGTTTAATCCGGCCATGTTAAATAGATCGTTCAAAGGCGGAACGGTCTTCATCATTCCCGATACGAAATTTGCTGTAGAACCAGCTCCATTTTCTCCTGTTCCAGCACCAGAATCCCATACAGTAATTTTATCAATCTTGATATTTTTAACGGCTTCAACTTGCGTTTTAACTAATTCAGGTAATTTCTCAATTAACAATAATTGGAAAGCTTTGGTTGGGTCGCCACCGGCTGCGGCAACCACATCGCGGTAACCTTCTGCCTGCTTGGTCAAGATTTCGAATAAACCTTTCGCCTCTGCTTCCATTTTCGCATAAATCGCATCAGCTTCACCTTTTGCGTTTTCTCTAATGGTTTCGGCGTCGGCTTGTGCTTGAATGATCGCTTTCTGCTTGGCAATTTCTGCAGGAACAACAATATTTGCGATTTGAGTTGCTCTTTCTCTCTCAGAACGTGCCTCCTCTGCTTTTTGCTCTGCTAAGTACGATGCTTCTAAAGCCTTAGCTTGTTGTACTTTCTCTGCGGCTACTGCAATTTTCAAAGCTTCAGCTTCTTTTTCACGACGCAAGGCATCTGAACTGGCAATCTCAATCTTCGCTTCGTTTTCTCCTTTTACGGCAATCGCATTGGCTTCTGAAGTTTTGATACGTGTATCTCTTTCTGCTTCAGCTTTACCAATAGCTTCATCTTTAAACGCAGAAGCGATACTAATTTCTCTATCTTTTTGAGTAATGGCGATTTTAACATCACGCTCACGTTGGGTTTCGGCAATTTGAACGTCTTTTTCTCTATCGGCAATAGCTTTACCTGTTTCACCAATTTTGGTTTGTTCCGCAACGCTGATGATCGCTTCGTTGATGGCTTTTGCCGCCGCTTCTTTACCTAAAGCCTCAATGTAACCAGACTCATCTTTAATATCGGTTACGTTTACGTTGATCAATTTCAAACCGATTTTCTTTAATTCGGTATCAACGTTTTTAGAGATATTATCTAGAAATTTATCACGGTCAGAGT
Source organism: Pedobacter sp. (assembly GCF_031119335.1). GTDB lineage: Bacteria > Bacteroidota > Bacteroidia > Sphingobacteriales > Sphingobacteriaceae > Pedobacter. The sequence goes on along the minus strand of NZ_JAVHXT010000004.1, from coordinate 57,787 downwards.
TGATTTCTTCGATAGTCATGGTAGCGATTACCAAACGCAACTGACCAAATAAGATATCTTTCGATAATTCTTGAATATCAGCAGGAGCTAAACCTAACAAGCGTTCAGCAGCGTTGTTCATACTATCTGCTTCGGTAGAAATAGCGATGGTGAAACGACAAGGAACATCTACACGAATATTTTGTCTACTTAATGCATTAACTAAATTTGCTTCGATAGAAATTGGTTTTAAATCTAAGTAAGCAAAATCTTGAATTACCGGCCAAATAAAAGCGCCACCACCGTGAATACATTTTGCGGATGTGCCACCTGTTTTTCCATAGATCACTAAGATTTTATCAGAAGGACAGCGTTTGTAACGTGCTAATAAGGCTGAGAGCGTTACAAATACAACGATAACAGCAATTAAAATTAAGGTAATAGGCGATTGTAAGAGGTTTTCCATGTTATATTTTTTCTACGAGTACTAAGTTGTTACTTTCTATTTTCACGATTTTTACGGCTGCACCACTGGCAATTTGTTCATCGTTGGTAATGGCATCTACTTCTTTGTAAGATCCGTTTACACTCACTTGTATCTTTCCCATTCCAGTTCTTTTTTCGGGAATGCGGAGGTAAACAGAACCACTTCTGTGCAAAAGTGAGGTGATTTTAAAAGAATTGTCTTCCGCTAGTTTTTGTATCTGTTTAATGATGGCGAAGAAAATGAGGATGAAAGCCACGCCAACTACTACAGATAAGATGATTAAGATAGGCCTGTTGGTAATTAAACCATAGAAGGAAATGCCTGTCCAGCTAAAACCGAGTAAGAAATTAATCAAGTTCCTGAAAGAGAAAAGTTGAAAAGGAGCGTTGCCGCCGTCCAAGTCGCCATCAAAATCTGCATCAATACCGTCGCCAGAATCGGCACCAATAAAGGTCATTACAGTTTGAATGATGAAGATAAAGCTGATGGGTATAGCTAGATACCAAAATACCCTAAGTAAGGGTTCGAGATTGTTTAGTGCGTCCATAGATTATAAATAGTGTGTTCCTCGCTAATATAATGAAATTGGGGGATTAATGCAACACTACTTCAATAAAAAGTAATCGAAAAAGGGGTATGGCTTATCTTCTTTTCCCTTTTGCTGAAAAATTTTTAGGTTTTGCTTTAGCAGAACTGTTTCTAGCGTTTTTGTTTGGAGATTTTCCGGCAGATTTAGATACTGTTTTAGTTCTCTTGTCGGCGTTAGTACCAAATTTAATTGCTTTCTGCCTGCTAAATTCTTTTGCGGCTTTAACAGCGGATTTTTTTTGAGTTTCTGCTTCTGAACTGGAGTTAGATAGCAGTTTGTAAATAGAATTTAGTTCTTGTTCTTCTAACTCACGCCAATCGCCAACGGCAAGTCCTTTTAGCGAAATGTTCATAATACGCACTCTTTCCAATCTAACAACCTCGTAGCCAAAATGCTCGCACATTCGTCTTATTTGTCGGTTTAATCCTTGTATTAGTGTAACTCGAAGTACATTTGAACTTTCTTTTTTAACCTTGCATTTTTTGGTCATTACACCTAATATGGGTACGCCATGCCCCATGCCTTCAATAAATTGGTCGGTTATGGGCTTATCTACGGTAACGATATATTCTTTTTCGTGATTGTTACCAGCACGAAGAATTTTGTTTACTAAATCGCCATTATTGGTAAGAAAAATTAAGCCTTGCGAATCTTTATCAAGCCTGCCGATAGGAAAAACACGATCGCTGTAATTTACATGGTCAACAATGTTGTCTTTAACCGAGGCTTCGGTAGTACTAGTTACGCCTACAGGTTTGTTATACGCTAAAATTACGGTGTTGTCAGCTTCACGAGCTTCAATTTTTTGTCCGTTTACGCTTACTACATCACCTACAGCAACTTTATCGCCAACTTTTGCTCGTTTGCCGTTGATAAAAACCTGACCTAACTCAATGAATTTATCGGCAGCTCGTCTTGAGCAAAGTCCGCTTTCGCTGATGTATTTATTTAAACGCGTGGTGCTATCCATAATTGGTTCTTCGAAGATGCAAAGTAACCAATTCTAATTTGAATATCTTGTTGTAGGCTTCAAAAAATGAAACACATAGGCACATAGTATTTGGTAATTCCAGCGAAGTAGCGCCTATTTTTATTTCAAAATTCTACTTCAACTATGTGTCTATGTGGTTTGTAGTATTTAGAAATTCTGTTCGTCGGCAGTTGGCCCGTAAGAACCTGGAACCGGAATGTTTAACAATCGGAAGTAAACACCAAGTTGGGCTCTGTGATGAGTAATTTGATTTAGAGAAACTCTAATTAATCCGTATTTAGTTGTTTCTACATGAATTTGCTCGCCGGTGCGCAAAACCCAAGGCTTTTCTAAAAAAGCTTCTTCAACTTCTGCTAAGCTAGCTAAGCTTTCGGCTAAACCTTTGTCTAAAATGGCAATTAGCTGGTCGTTGTTTTCAACTTTTGTAGGGTTGTAAGGTGCAGTTGCAAAATCGAGTTCGTCGGTTTCTACGCCTAACTTTGGCCAGCTAAATAAGTCGGCAATGTGGGTTACCAGGTCCATCATCTTCATGCTTTTTTCGTGCGGTGCCCAATCTGGTTTGTCGAATGGTACTAATGCTAAAAATTTACGGGTTGTTGCTGCTTCTGCAGTTAGTTCGTGTGTTAATAATTTGATGATATCCATAACGTTTATTTTTTGTTGAAACAAAGTTGGGATGGGGGAGTGACAACCCTATGGCAGTGGGAAAATTGATGGTGAAATTTTTATTTTTTACCATGTAAGACATTTAAGAGTATTTGAGTTTTACAACGTCAAAGGATGAAAAGATTTTAGCTAGAGGCGTTGGATAGGAGCTTGCTTTGTTAATTAAGCCCGATTGTAGTGGAAATACTTTTTGGTGCGTCATTTCGACGAGGTATGAGGAGGAATCTGTAAGTTAAGTACTTCTATTTAACAGATTTCTCTCTGCGTTCGAAATGACGGCAACAGAATACAAAAAGATTACAGCGGAAAGCGGGGCTGCAATTGCCGATAATGGATGACAATCGCTTTCAAAAACAACTAATAATCAACAGGCAGCTGTTTCATGTAATCGTTAATGCTGATGTGCGATGCGAGTGTAAAAGGCAGTGAGGAACAATTGAGTTGCAGGATGTTGTTGACTTTAAAATCTCGGTAGGAGTTGCGGAGGTGGCAATAGCCGATTAAATGCCAGGAGAAGGCGTAAAAAATTAATCCGATGGGTTCTAAACGGCGCTCGCTAATTTCTTCTTTGTAATTTTTGTATTTGATGTGAACAATATTTTTATCTGCAATGGCATTTTGGAGCAAAGAAAGATACTCAACATCGCTGTGCATACGTTTTGGCAACTGAAGCCTGATGTTCTCATTCAGGTTCTCGAGCACTTCTTTCTGATTGCTTTTTAGTACGTTCTTCACTTTATCTAGCGCACTGTGGTAATGCTGTTTGATAGATTTATCAGCAAAGCCTTCTATAAAACGTTCCATCATTAATAAAGCACTGGCTTCGTCGGTATTAAAAGAAACTGGCGGAAGAAAATAACCCTGAACAATGAAGTAGCCTTTGCTGGGTTCGAAGCTTAAAGGCACACCCTGTTCGGCCAGAGCTTTTACATCTCGATAAACGGTACGAACGCTGATTTCGAAACGATTGGCAATGGTTTCGGCACTTACATGCTTTTTAGATTGCAATAAAATGAGGATGCCGAATAGCCGATCGATTCTGTTCATTTAACAAAGATATAGTTTGGTGAAGAACTTCTAAGTAATAAAAATTTTAGATTTTGAAAACACTTTCGGTGCGTGTTTTGTGGTTATTATTTAGATATGACTTCGACAACGCAACCTCAGAAACATTTTTTTAGAGCTACCAAAGGCAAAGTGGTGCTCGGATTTTTGTTTGCAGGTTTGGCTTTGGTGATGGCCTGGGGTGTAAGTAAGTTTGTTTTTGAAGAAATATTGGGTACGGTTGAAAAAATATCGACCCCCAATGATAAGTTAAGGCTGGTAAACAAACTTTCGCATCAAATAGCCTCTTTAGACCAATTGCAGCGGGAGCCGAAAAATAATGTGAGCTTTTTTGCTGCTACACAGAAATTACGCAGAACACTAGATACCTTAAATACACTTTACGATGCCGACCAAGAACAGCAAAAGCGAATTTCGAAGCTGAAACAGTTGCTAAAAGATAGAGATAAGCAGTTTCTGCTTTATTTGGAAGTGAAGGAAAATTTAGTGAATACGCAATCTTTTTCGGAGGAGGTAGAAAAGTTAAACACTTTGTTTTCACAGCGCACCAGAGAAGCGGATAGTGCCGTTTTTACTACAGAAACTTCAACTTCAACCACCACAGTTGCGCCAGAAGATGAACAAAAATCTCGTGGTTTTTTAAGCAGATTGTTCGGGAAAAAGAAGGCAGAGGTTTATAAGATTATCAGCGAAGAATACAAGGTGAAGAAAGATACACTAAACCCCCTGGTTGAAGATAGCGTTATGCGGAACGTAGAAGCTTCGTTAAAAACGATAGAAACCGAACAGCGCCAAAAGAGCAATCGTTTTTTAAAGAAGGAAGCTGAATTGGCCAGTTCTAGTAGTGCGCTCACCAAACAAATGCTTAATGTACTTCGTGAAGTAGAATCGGAAGCTTTAACACAAATAGACTCTACAGGAGAACAGGCAAGAGCAGTGGTTAGCGAGGGGGTTCAGCAAATCAAGATCATCATTATTGTGTTTTTTGTGATTACCCTGATTTTGGGTTCATTAATTCTTATCGATATTACAAAGAACAATAGATATAGGGTGGCGCTAGAAAAAGCTAAAGAGGAGGCAGAGTATCACGGCAGGGCTAAACAGCGCTTCCTTTCTAATATGAGCCACGAAATTAGAACACCTTTGCAAGCTATTTTGGGTTATGCAGAATTTATTGCACGCCAAGACCAACCCGATAAAAAGCATGTAGATGCGATACATCGTTCTTCGGTGCATTTGTTGCAGATTGTAAATGAAGTATTAGATTATAATCGGATTACTTCGGGTGAGTTTAGCTTTAAACAGGAGAATTTTGATCTTCAAAAATTATTGGACGAGGTGTTGGATGCGGTACGCCCTTTAGCGGAAAAGAAAGGCATCAGTCTGTTGGCTAATTTTGATTTAACCGAACCACATTGGGTAAATGGTGATGCCTTTAGATTAAAGCAAATACTCTACAATTTGTTGGGCAATGCCATTAAGTTTACCATGAAAGGTTATGTGAAGCTTTCGGCAGATTGTAAGGAAGCGGAGGGTTTAGTACACTGCTATTTTACTGTAGAAGATACTGGCATTGGTTTTTCGGAGAAAGATCAGGAAAATATTTTTAAGGAGTTTGAGCAGGTGGCCAACCAAGACCATCAGGTAATTAACCAAAATGGTACTGGTTTGGGTTTGGCTATTGTAAAAACATTGGTTGATGCACAGCAGGGCCGAATTACTGCTAAAAGTAAGCCGGGTAAGGGCACTTCGTTTGTGGTTTATTTGCCATATCAGCAAGTGGCTGCTCCATTAGAAACAATTGGTTTGGCGAAAACGAAAGCTGTGGATAGAACGAAGACCGTTTGGGTAATTGATGATGATAAACTGATCTTAGAACTGTGCGATTTGATTTTTTCTGCCCACAAAATTCCGTATAAAACTTTCAGCACCGCCGAGGCAATTTTGAACGAACCTTTAGACGATAATTTAGCCTACGTTTTGGTAGATATGCGTTTAGAAGGGATTACTGGCATTGAACTGCACCAAAAGCTAAAAGCGAAGTTGCCTGCCAATGTGAAGTATTACGCTATTACTGCGCAGGTTTTGCCAGATGAACAGCAGGCGGTTTTAGATCAGGGGTTTGAAGGCGTGATCATTAAACCTTTTAAAGCGGAGGATTTGTTGAGCTTGTTTGCAATTCCGCCTGCTATAGAAGAAATAAGTTTTGATGATACTTCTTTGCAAAAAATGACAATGGGCGACCAAGAAATGATGGGAAAGATTTTGGCCAGCTTTAAACGAGATTGCGAAGAAGATAAAATGCTGTTGCAACAAAGTTTGGTAGATGGAAATCAGCCGCAGGCAAGGTTGGTTGTTCATCGCCTAGCTGGAAGGGTTGCGCAAATTGGAGCCAAAGATTTAGGTGCTGCATTTAGGCAATTGGAGCAAGAGATTGCCGATGTAGAAATGTTGGATGAAGCTATTCAAACTAGCATAACTGATTTGCTGGAGCAGTTGCAATCGTTATTAAGGACTATAGAATTTCGCATCGGCACAATTTCTCACTAATTATTTCTCCCGCAGATTAACACAGATTTTTTCGCAGACACAAATGACTGAAAAGTTACATCTGCGGGCCTAAATCTGCGAAGATCAGCGGGGAATGTTTCTTAACTTTGTTTCATGCAAAATCCATCCGTAAAAGCTATTTTTTTCGATATAGACGGTACATTATTAAGTTTCAAAACGCATAAAGTAGCTGATACTACAGAAAAAGCAATTTCCGAATTACAGGCTAAAGGCATAAAGATTATTTTATCTACTGGTCGTTCAATTAACAGTATTGATCATGTGAAATATTTAAATTTCGATGGATACATTACTTTTAATGGGGGTTATTGTGTAACGAAAGATGAAGAACTGCTTTTTAAACAGTGCATTGATGCTGATGATATTCGTAGAATTTTAGCTTATGCGAAGGAAAATTCACTGAGTTTTTCTTTCATGTCTGAGAAGGAAATTGGTATCTATGATGTAACTCCAGAAATTGCTGGAATGTATGCGCATGTTAACCTTCCGGTGCCGCCAATTATCGATTTTGATAAGGTTGATGTTACTTCTGTTTTGCAGACAAATATTTTCTTAGGACCAGAACAGGAAAGTGCTTTTATGGCTGCGGTAATGCCAAATTCTACCGCCTCTAGATGGACACCTTTATTTGCGGACGTTAACGCAAAAAACCAAAGTAAAAAAGTAGGGATTGATGTTTTCTGTAAATATTTTGGCATTGATTTAACCGAAACCATGGCTTTTGGCGATGGCGGTAATGATATTGAAATGCTGAAGCACGTGCAAATAGGAGTAGCCATGGGCAACGCCAATCCGGAAGTAAAAGCAATAGCAAATTACGTTACTGATGATGTAGACAGTGATGGCATTTGGAATGCTCTGAAGCATTTCGAGATTATTTAAGGTTATTACATTAGGCTAATTTTGTAACCTCCTCCATTACAAGAAGTACAAAATTTAGAAGTGGTATTATAGCCACTACCGCTGTAGGTATATTTGTTGTAAATGCCTTTCTCTTCGTAATAGTAGGTGTATGGTGTTTGTCTTGTTTCTGTTCCGGTGCCATAGCAAATAAAACAATCTCTAATATTTACGGCTTTCCAGTAACCGCCTAGCGAAGTAAAATGTAAACTGCTTACCACTTTGTCAGGCCCTATGGCCATCACTCGCCATTTATCTTTTCCTTTTTTTGGAATAAATGCAATGTCTCTGATACTATACTGTCCATCTACATCTTGATAATTAATGTACACATACTTTGAGTTTGGTCCCGGATTTGGGTCGTTGGTGTAGTATAAATTATAAATTTGCTTTTGCGGTTTTGGCGGTGCGGTAGCTTGTGTTACTTTTATATTTTTTCCGTTTTGCTTAACTTCGAAATCGTCGACTACTTTTTTTGCCTCCGAACGAAAAGCATTTAATTGTTCGGGTGTTAGCTCTTTTTGTAGGTCTTTCAGCAAATACCCCTGACTGTTAATGATAATATCAAAGGCAGCACCCATATCTTTTGTGGCTGCTTGCATTACTATAGGCCTCATTTTATCTAAAATTTCTTTATCAGAAAGTTGTTCTGATTTTAATAGTTTGAATAGGGTAAGCCCATAAGCAGCCGCAGCTTGTCGAGTAGTTGCATTTCTAGCGAGTGTGGTATACTTATTCATTAAAGTATCCAACATTATTTTTTGGTTTTGAGCTACGGTTTTATCGACAATCACTTCTAAACTAATTTCGTAAGGCGAATTGTATTTTATGTTTGATGCAGCTTTTATAATTATAATATAGTTTTGATGTGGTTTCCATTGCCAAATCATTTTTTTCTCACCATAATCGGTTCTGGTGTAGAAAGTGTCCCTAACATTAGTAGGTAATGCTAGAGCAACAGTTTCTTGCAATTGTCCAATTTGTTTATTAAAAGACAGGCTGTCAGCAGTATTTATTTTTCTCATATATGCTATCCAGCTGTAATTTATTTTAGCCATATTGTTGTTGTACGATACATAGCGAGATAAAATGCCAGTACCGTTTGTCGCTTCTGGAAAAGGTATGGAACTGAGCAACATACCATGCGTTTTGGAAACAACAGACATAGTATCTACCAATTGTAATCCATTGTTTTTGGGGTTGACAGCAACGGCTATTACTTTTTTAAGTACTTCTACTCGCTCATTTGCAGCTGGTTTAGCTAGGGTTGTTTTCGGTTGTGAATTTGCAATTAATGATGTTGCTAAAAGGATTAGAAATACAATAGTTTGTTTAATAGCAGGTTTTTCCATCTTTGGCTAATTAACTGGCTGTAAATATATTGCTTAGCTTACAATTTTGGATACCCGAAAATACGTATTCTAAAAGATGCAAATAGTAGTATAAGCCATTGTTAAATAAACCTTATTGTAGCGGCAGCTCCCAATTGAGCGCAGCGAAAGAAGGGACTACAGCGGAAAGAAGGACTTGTTGTTGATAGTGGTAGAGGTTATGCTTTTCAGAAAAAATGGGCGGAAAATGTTTAGCCCGTACGCAAGCTAATCAATTCCGTAGCGCTCCATTTTGGCGTACAGTGTTTTCCTGTCGATATTTAACAGTTTTGCTGCTTTAGATTTGTTGTACTTCACTTTGGTTAAAGTTTCGGCAATGAGTGCTTTTTCGTTGCTTTCGTTCACCGCTTTCAAATCAGATGGATTGTCTAGCGGAACTTCATTTGCAACAGCAATCTTCATTTCATCTGGCAAGCTATCGGCGGTGGCAACACTGCCAGCGGTAAGCAAAACCATGCGCTTAATTACGTTTCGTAGCTCACGGAGGTTGCCTGGCCAATCGTATTTAAGTAGCAGACTTCGAGTTTCTTTATCCAGTTCCTTTACGTTTCTGTTTAGTTCTTCGTTAGATATCTTGATGAAGAGTTCGATGAAAAGCTCCAAATCTGAACCTCTTTCTCTTAGCGGTGGTAACTGAATTTTGAATTCGTTGATACGATGGTAAAGGTCTTCGCGGAACTCGCCATTTTTCATGCTGTTGGCCAAATCATCGTTGGTGGCGGTAATGATACGCACATCAACTGGAATTTGTTTGTTGCTGCCCAAAGGTTGAATAACTCGCTCCTGCAAAGCTCTAAGCAGTTTAACTTGCACTTCGTAGCTCAGGTTTCCAATTTCATCTAAGAAAATAGTACCTCCATTTGCGGCTTCGAACGAACCTTTTTTATCGGTAACAGCCCCAGTGAAAGCTCCTTTAACATGACCAAACAGTTCGCTTGCGGCTAAATCTTTAGAAAGTGCACCGCAATCTATAGCAATGAATGGTTTGTTTTTGCGTTTGCTTTGTTGGTGTAAGGTTCTTGCGGCAAATTCTTTTCCGGTACCACTTTCGCCTTGTATCACTACAGACATATCAGTTTCGGCAACTAAGTCTATATGTTGATATAACCTATTGGCAACGTCACTTTTCCCTCGAATGAAATTGTTTTCGGTGTTTTTTTGAGTTTCCTTTTTCTTAAGTGCGTTGCTAATTACCATTAAAAGTTCATCGGGATTAATAGGCTTGGTGATATAATCCGATGCACCCAAATGTATGGCCTTTACAGCTGTACGAACATCGTTAAATGATGTCATGATAATTGCGGGTACTGATAGGCCAGTTTCTCTTCTGTGATTAAGTACATCTATACCTGTACCGTCTGGTAAGCGGTAATCGATTAGTAGAAGTTGGAAATCTTCGTTCGCAATTAATTTGAGAGCTTTGGCAACATTACTTACGGTAGTTACTTCGAAATTGTTCTTAATTAAAAATCCTTCAATAATCTGAGCGAAAGTGCTGTCGTCTTCAATAATTAAAACAGATGCCATATATACAAAAATAGGAAAAGCCAGTATTATATAACTGACTTTTCCGGCTTTTAGTTTTTAAGAATGTAATATAGATCTAACTATTCTACTGGTTTACCTTCTGCGTCAAATTTCAATGAGGCAGTTTCTTCTTCTTTTTTCACATCAACTTGGAAGTAGTTTTTATCGCCATCTTTCACGCTGAATGCTGCTGTTGGTGTCCAATCTTTATATGGATCTGTTGCCAATACTGTTTTAATTGCATCTGGTAAAGCTGATATTTCGATAGGAGTTTTCACTACGCTGTCTTGAACCGAAACAATTTCTACTTTATTGATTGAAGCCTGAGCTTGAGTTGCTGTAAAACCTGCGAATGCTACGATAGCTGCTACAAATAACTTTTTCATAATATCTATTTTTAAGTTTAATACATTTTGTGAATTATACTAATTAATACTACATAATGATGCCAACAAGGATTTGATGTTGTGTCAAAACTTTAATTTCTTGAAAATCAGTTTATTGTAGTTTTTGTGTTAAAATTAGTTTTGAGGACTTTCTCTACAACTTGTTTCTTATGTCGACAATCAACAGATTGATGATCTAGAAGGTGTTTACTATGAATTTGATAAGTTTTCTTAGGAACTCTGTTGCATATCTTTCTACTGTTGCTTGTGGTCGTCCTCCTTCTCCATAACGAGTAAATCAGTACAAAAAAAAAGCCAGCATTAAAGCTGGCTCTTTCAAATTATGTAGTTTTTAGAATGATCTCATTATTCTACTGGTTTACCTTCAGCGTCGAATTTCAATGAAGCTGTTTCTTCTTCTTTCTTCACGTCAACTTGGAAGTAGTTTTTATCACCATCTTT